>NZ_JANUCT010000007.1 GCF_024808875.1 Methylohalomonas lacus | reverse complement strand
TGGAAGCCCGCACTCAATCGCTTTATCATCGAATACGGTGAACGCGTGACACAATATCTTTGAACGGGCACTTACACAGAATTATTTACAGGCTCCCGTTTCCACAGGAGCCGGACCTTGCCAATCACCATTCACCCATTACCAGTCACCATATTCACGCCCCATTCGCCCCGTTCATGCAGAGAAACAGCCGATTCTTCGGCAACGGACGGGGCAACGCCCGGGCCGGCAACAATACCGACCCTGCTGTCGCCCGCCGGGACATGTGCTAACATTCTGGAAAAGCTCCTGATAGTATTCATTCGAACCGAGCAATCAGAAAAACATCAGTCAGCCGACGGCCATTCCCGTAAACCATACGCTTTATCGCAACAACCTCCCGTCCGAAGGAACCACCATCATGCTGCTTATTCCGGCTATCGACATCAAAGATGGCAAGTGCGTGCGCCTGCGTCAGGGCCGCATGGATGAATCCACCGTGTATTCCAATGACCCGGTCGAGGTCGCCGGGCGCTGGGTCGAGGCCGGCGCGCGGCGCCTGCACCTGGTCGATCTCGACGGCGCAGTCGCCGGCAAGCCGGAGAACGCCGATGTCGTCAACGACATCGCCCAGGCCTTCCCGGATACGCCGATCCAGGTCGGCGGCGGCATCCGCAACGAGGACACCATCCAGACCTATCTCGACGCCGGTGTCAGCTACGTCATCATCGGCACCAAGGCGGTGACCACGCCGCACTTCGTCGCCGATGTCTGTCTGGAATTTCCCAGCCACATCATCGTCGGGCTCGATGCCAAGAACGGCAAGCTGGCCACCGACGGCTGGTCGAAGCTGTCGCACCACGATGTCATCGACCTGGCGAAACAGTTCGAGGACGAGGGCGTGGCGGCAATCATCTTCACCGATATTTCACGCGACGGCATGATGAACAGCGTCAACGTCGAGTCCACCGCCGAGCTCAGCCGTTCGGTGGCAATCCCGGTCATCGCCTCCGGCGGCATCAGCGACCTCGACGACATCCGCGCCCTGTGCGAAGTCGCCCACGAGGGCATCGAGGGCGCGATCACCGGGCGTGCCATCTACGAGGGCACGCTCGACTTCGCCGCCGGCCAGAAGCTGGCCGACGAGCTGTGCCCGCACGAGCGCAGCCGGCTCGACGCCTTCGCGCCGCCGGACCGCAACTGAACCGGCATGGGCCTGGCGAAACGCATCATTCCGTGTCTCGACGTTGACGCCGGCCGCGTGGTCAAGGGTGTAAAGTTCGTCGATATCCGCGATGCCGGCGACCCGGTCGAGGTTGCCAGGCGCTACGACGAGCAGGGCGCCGACGAGCTGTGCTTTCTCGACATCACCGCCAGCAGCGACGAGCGCGAAACCCTGGTGCCGGTAGTCGAGCAGGTCGCCGCGCAGGTATTCATTCCGCTGACCGTCGGCGGCGGCGTGCGCACGCTGGAGGACATCCGCCGACTGCTGAACGCCGGTGCTGACAAGGTCAGCATCAATTCGGCGGCGGTAAAGAACCCGGACTTCATCCGTGAAGCTGCAAACATGTTCGGCGCCCAGGCCATTGTCGTCGCCATCGACGCCAAGGCCGACGATCACGGCGGCTGGCAGGTTTACACTCACGGCGGCCGCAAGGCGACCGGTCTCGACGCAATCGCGTGGGCGCGGCAGATGGCCGACTACGGCGCCGGCGAGATCCTGCTGACCAGCATGGATCGCGACGGCACGCGCAGCGGTTTCGACATCGAACTGACGCGGGCGGTGAGCGATGCGGTCAGCATACCGGTCATCGCCTCCGGCGGCGTCGGCTCGCTCGCGCACCTGGCGGCCGGGGTCAGCGACGGCGGCGCCGACGCCGTGCTGGCGGCCAGCATTTTCCACTTCGGTGAACACAGCGTTGGCGAAGCCAAGCAGATCATGCACGACCAGGGTATCGAGGTACGACTGTGAGCGAACCGGCGTGGCTTGACGACATCGCCTGGAATGGCGACGGCCTGGTGGCGGCGATCGCCCAGGACCAGGCCAGCGGCCGGGTGCTGTCACAAGCCTGGATGAACCGCGAGGCACTGGCGTTAACCGTCGCCGAGGGCCGGGCCGTATACTGGTCGCGCTCGCGCGCCAAAATCTGGCGCAAGGGCGAGGAATCCGGCCACGTTCAGCAGGTGCATGAGGTGCGCATCGACTGCGATGCCGACGCCGTACTGCTGCTGGTGACGCAGGTTGGCGGCATCGCCTGCCACACCGGCCGCGAAAGCTGTTTCTATCGCGTCCTGCGTGACGGACAATGGCAGGATACCGATCCGGTCCTGAAAGACCCGCGGACGATCTATAAGCAATGAACGACGCCATTATCGAACAACTGACCGAAGTCCTGAAGCAGCGCCGCCAGGCGGATGCGGACAGCTCGTATGTTGCCAGCCTGTATCGCGACGGTCGTGAGAAAATGCTGCGCAAGGTCGGCGAGGAGGCGCTGGAAGTCGTACTCGCCGGGCGTGGCGACGACGATCAGGCGCTGGTCGGCGAGGTTGCCGATCTCTGGTTTCACAGCATGGTGCTGTTGATCGACGCCGGTCTCGAGCCGGCCGCGGTACTACAGGAACTCGAACGCCGCTTTGGCACATCCGGCCACGCGGAAAAGGCCGCCCGCAACACGTAAGCGGCGCCACCCACGCAGGAGGAGGCTGTTATGAATTTCGGCATCTGGGAATTGCTCATCATATTGATTATCGTCGCGCTGCTGTTCGGCACGACCAAGCTGCGCAACATGGGTGGTGATCTCGGCAGCGCACTAAAGAGTTTCCGCAGCGCCCTCAAGGACGACTCTGACGAGGCACCCACCGAAAGGCCGGCTGAGCATGACAAGGCCGACGCCCAGCAGGACGCCGGCAATCCGGACGACAAGCGCCACTCCTAGGGCAATCGCTTGTTCGATCTTGGCTTCTGGGAGCTCGTCCTCATCGGTATCGTCGGCCTGCTGGTCGTCGGACCGGACCGGTTGCCGGGCTTCGCCCGTGAACTCGGCCGCTGGGTGCGCAAGATTCGCCATCTGAGCAGTGACGCGCGGCGCGAACTGCAACGCGAACTGCAGTGGGACGAGAAAGACGATCCGCGCCGCGATGTCGCCAGGGCCAAAAATGAACTTGGTCAGAAGCTCAACGACCTCGACCAGCTCATGCAACAGGCGCCCGACCGCCAGCCGGGCTGGCAATCCGAATACACCGCCGACGGCCGCAAGAAGCCCGCTGACGACAGCGCGAAAGACGCTGCCACAGACACCGGCGAACAGCCGGCCGACGACACTTCCAGGGACGACGGCACGCGCCAACCATGAGCAGTGCTGATGCCAGCAATGAAGAAAGCCTGATCAGCCATTTGATCGAGCTGCGCTCGCGGCTGCTGTATGCCGTGGTCTGCCTGCTGGTCGTTACCGCCGCACTGTTGCCGTTTTCCGAACAGCTGTACACGCTGATCGCCACACCCCTGATCGAGCGCCTGCCACAGGGCAGCCAGATGATCGCCACCGACGTGGCGGCACCGTTTCTGGCACCGTTCAAGCTGACCCTGTTTCTGGCCCTGTTCATCAGCATGCCGTACATGCTGTACCAGGCGTGGGCATTCATCGCGCCGGGGCTTTATCGCCACGAACAGCAGGTCGCCCGGCCATTACTGATCGCCAGCATCGTGCTGTTTTACGCCGGTGCGGTGTTCGCGTTTTTCCTCGTCTTGCCGCTGCTGTTTGCCTTTTTCATCGGCGTCACACCCACCGGCGTGGCGGTGATGACCGACATCAGTCGGTATCTGGATTTCATCATCAAGATATTCTTTGCCTTCGGGCTGGCGTTCGAGATCCCGGTGGTAACGCTGGCCTGCATCTGGGCGGGGATTACTTCGGTGGACGCGCTGCGTCGCAAGCGGCCATGGATCATCATCGGCGCATTCGCCATCGGTGCGTTGCTGACACCGCCGGATGTCATTTCCCAGACGCTGTTGGCCGGGCCGATGTGGCTGCTGTTCGAGGTCGGTCTGTTGCTGGCGCGATTCCTGCCGGTGAGAACACCCGACGACGACGCCTGAACCGTGCCAGCTGCCTGTTCGCGGCGGCCGGCATTGCCCATCACCTGTTACCCGCTCTGGGCCAGACAGCAAGCGACCGGGCAGGTAATGTCACGGCGGCATGTCGTGCCCACGGTGCCCTGTCAGGTCTGCTCCCACGGCAGGTTGTGGAAACGCCAGCCGCTGAGGCTGTTGCGATGGCCCTTCTCGTTGAGATCGCCCTCGAAACCCTCGGCGATGTTGTAGACCTCGCGAAAACCCTGGCGCGACAGCGCCTCGGCCGCCGCCAGCGACCGCTTGCCGCTGCGGCAGATGGTCAGCACCGGCAGCGATTCCGGCTCGCCTTCAGCACGCCCGCTCAGCGCTGCCTTTACCTTGGCGACGAACTGCGGATCGTTTTCCCAGTCGGGCGGTTCCTTCCACGGGATATGCGTGGCGCCGACCGGGTGGCCGACATACTCGTATTCCATCGTACTGCGCACGTCGAGCAGTACCGCCTGGGGTTGTTTCTGCAGCAGCTCCCAGGCCTCGTTTGGGCTGATGTCCTGAATGTTTACCGTACTCATAGTGTCACCTCTTTTCCTGGATGAAATCACAGCGACACGTGGTCCGCAAGCACCGGCGCCGGCAGTACCGCAGACCGCGACCAGACTGTCCCCGCGACCCGATTTATGGTGGAATAAGCCCCTTTCGAACGCGCACAGAAACCGCTGTGCCGCGGCTTGCTTCCAGTTTTGAGGAGATTTCAGGATGTCGATGGCGGATCGTGACGGAGTCATCTGGCTCGACGGACAGATGCTGCCCTGGCGCGAAGCCAAGGTGCATGTGCTCACGCACACCCTGCATTACGGCATGGGGGCTTTCGAGGGCGTGCGCGCCTATCACACCGATCAGGGTGCCGCCATTTTCCGCCTCGCCGACCATACCCGTCGGCTGTGCCGCTCGGCGCATATCCTGAACATGAAGCTGCCGTACGACGCCACCACGATCAATGACGCCTGTCGCGCGGTGGTGCGTGAAAACGGTCTCGAGGCGGGTTATATGCGGCCGATGTGCTTCTACGGTGCCGAGGGTATGGGGCTGCGCGCCGACAACCTGCAAGTGCATCTGATGATCGCCGCCTGGCCCTGGGGCACCTACCTGGGCGACGACAGCATGGAGCAGGGCATCAAGGTGCGTACCTCGTCCTATACCCGCCACCACGTCAACATCACCCTGTGCAAGGCCAAGGCCAACGGCAACTACATGAACTCGATGCTGGCGCTGCAGGAAGCGCTGGCGTCCGGCTGTGACGAGGCATTGCTGCTCGACAACGAGGGTTACGTCGCCGAAGGCAGCGGCGAGAATGTATTTCTGGTGCGCGACGGCAAGATCTATACGCCGGAACTGACCTCGGCCCTGGAAGGCATCACCCGCGACACGATCCTGCGCCTGGCCGCCGATCTCGATATCCCGGTGATCGAAAAACGCATCACCCGCGACGAGGTCTACATCGCCGACGAGGCGTTCTTCACCGGCACCGCCGCCGAGGTGACGCCGATCCGCGAGCTTGATGGCCGCGTCATCGGTTCCGGCAAGCGCGGTCCGGTCACCGAACGCCTGCAGACGCTGTATTTCGATCTGGTTCACGGCCGCAGCGACAAGTACGCCGACTGGCTGGACTACGTGAATAACCAGGCCTGACCGGCAAGGGAGTAGCAGTGATGACAACAAGTGAGAACAAGGCCACGCCAAACGATCGCAACCAGTACACGATCACGCACGCCGATTTGCCGCTGCATTGCCCGCTGCCGAGCATGAGCCTGTGGAATTCACACCCGAAGGTCTATTTGCCGGTCGAGACCACCGGCCAGGCCAAGTGCCCGTACTGCGGCTGCGACTTCGTTCTGCGCGACGAGTAATCGGACGCGCTATTTGCCGATACAAAAACGCGCGAAGATCTCGCCAAGCAGGTCATCGGCACTGAATTCGCCGGTCAGCACGGTCAGCGCATCCTGGGCCTGACGCAGGTTTTCCGCCACCAGCTCCAGCGTCGGTACCGTTTCCGCGATCGCCACGGCCTGCTGCAGGGCCGCGTGGGTCTGGGCCAGTGCCTGCAGGTGTCGCTCGCGGGCACTGAACACGCTTTCACTGCCGCCACCGTAACCGACCTGTTCCTTGATCGCGTCAACCAGGAGATCGATGCCGGCACCGGTTAATGCCGACAGGCCGACGCGGGTCTGGCCACGTTCATCCTGTAACCGATAGGCTTGCAGGTTCTGCTGATCAATCTTGTTATGCACATGCAGCAGCGTTGCACCGGGGGCCATCTGTGCGTGGATGGCTTCCAGCGCCGCGCTATCCGGCTGCGCCGTTGTGTTCAGCCACAACACCAGGTCAGCCTGCCCCAGGGCACGATTGGCGCGGCGGATACCTTCCTGTTCGATGACATCGGTGCTGTCGCGCAGACCGGCGGTATCGGTCAGCACCACCGGCAGATCATCCAGCAAACAGTGACTGCGGATCGGATCCCGCGTGGTGCCGGGTATGTCGGTGACGATCGCCGCGTCACTGCGGCTGAGGCGGTTGATGAGACTGGATTTGCCGACATTCGGCGCGCCGACGATGGCGATATCGACGCCGCTGTTCAGCAGCCGGCCCTGCTGGGCCTGCTGCTGCACATTCGCGATCCGCGCCAGCAGTGCACGCAGCGCGCCGTCCAGGCTGTCGCCGAGAATAATCTCGAGATCCTCGTCGGGAAAGTCGAGCGCGCCCTCGACCTTCACGCGCAGATCAACCAGCGCCTGCCTGATTTCGTTCACTGTTTGTGAAAACTCGCCCTGCAGCGAGCGCAGCGCACCGCGCGCGGCAGCGGCCGAGTGACTGTCGATCAGATCGGCGACTGCCTCGGCCTGCAACAGGTCAAGGCGATCATTGAGAAAGGCGCGTTCGGTGAATTCGCCGGGTCGCGCCTGGCGCGCGCCCTGATCGATCGCCGCTGCCAGCAGCAGCTGCATGACCATGTCACCGCCGTGACCCTGGAGTTCGAGCACATCCTCGCCGGTGTAGGAATGTGGCGCCGGAAAATACAGCGCAATACCGCGATCGATGAGTTCGCCGGCAGCGTCGCGAAAGGCGCCGTAGCTGGCGTGGCGGGGTTCGGGCACGCGGCCGAGCAGGCTGGTGGCGATGCTGCGGCAGGCCGGTCCGGAAAGCCGTACCACGCCTATGCCGCCGCGGCCGGACGGCGTGGCCACCGCGGCGATGGTGTCCGTGGCGGCGCTCATTGAGGCGCCGCCGGGATCAGTCGCCGCTCTTTTCTAGATTGCGTGTGATCAACCACTGCTGGCCAATCGAAAGGATATTATTCACAACCCAGTAGAGCACCAGGCCGGCCGGGAAGAAGGCGAAGAAGACCGTGAACACCACCGGCAGGGTCATCATGACTTTTTCCTGCACCGGATCGATCGGCGCCGGGTTCAGTTTCTGCTGCACGAACATGGTGACGCCCATGATCAGCGGCAGGACGTAGAATGGATCGGGAATGGAAAGATCCTGGATCCACAGCATGAACGGTGCCTGGCGCAGCTCGACACTTTCCAGTAGCACCCAGTAGAGCGCGATGAATACCGGGATCTGCACCAGGATCGGCAGACAGCCGCCAAGCGGATTGATCTTCTCGGTCTTGTACATCTCCATCATCGCCTGGTTCAGGCGCTGCTTGTCGTCCTTGTAGCGCTCGCGCAGCGCCATCAGCCGCGGCTGGACCTTGCGCATGCGGGCCATGGACTTGTAGCCGGCCGCCGACAGCTTGTAGAAGACAATCTTGATGAGCAGTGTCAGCAGAATGATGGCCACACCCCAGTTGCCGGTCAGCGCGTGGAATTTCTCCAGGCCCCAGAACAGCGGCTTGGAGATGAACCAGAGAATGCCGTAATCAACCGTCAGCTCGAGGCTCGGCGCCAGCGTCTCCAGACGGTGCTGTTCCTTCGGACCGACGTACAGGCGATGGCCTGGCAGGCTGGCGCTGGCACCGGCGGCAACGTCTGCGGCCGGCGAGGTGGCGCCAATGACATAAAGTTTATCGCGGCTGTTGCCGGCATCGCGGTTCAGTACCGAGGTGTAATAGCGGTAGGGTGCGTCCTGGTCGGCGGGAATTACCGCGGTGACGAAATAATGCTGCAACATCGCCGCCCAGCCATTGGTAATCTCGCGCTCCAGCTTCTGGTCGCGCATGTCACCAAAATCGATCTTGTCGTAACGGCTTTCCGGACTCGACAGCGCCGCACCGGTATAGGTATAGATCAGGCGCATGCCGCCATCATCCAGACTGTTGCGGGCCAGCTGGCCATAGGCCCAGCCGCGCCACGGATCGGCCGACTGGTTGTTGACCTCATAATGGACGTCGACAACGTAGCTGTCGCGCTGGAAGACGAACACCTTGTCGATAGCAACGCCGCTGTCGTCGCGCCAGGTAAGCCGCACCTGCAGTTCATTCTCGCCGTCGGCCAGCGTGTATTCGCTCTGTTCCGCCCGGTATTCCGCCTTGTGGGTGGGCGCCGGACGCTCGCTGAGTACACCACCCTGGGCCACGTAATGCAGCGGGCCATCGTCGGTGATCAGGGTATAGGGATTATCCGGCTGATCGACTGAAACCGGGTACTGCGGCAGTCGCACCTTGCTCAGCGTACCGCCGCGGGTGTTGATCTCGGCCTCGAAAACGTCGGTATTGACGCGAATGGTCTCGCCCTGGCTGGCGGCACTGCTGGCGGCACTATCGCTAGGGGTTGCCGCGGCCTGGGTGTCGCCACTCGGCATGCCCGGCACGCCGGCATCGTCACCTGCACCTTCATCCGCGCTGCTCGCGTCGCGACCGGCATCATCGGCGTCTATGCGGGTGTCGGTTGTTGACGGGCTGGTCTGTTCCGGCGCGTAGTCCTGCTGCCAGGTTTGCCAGATCATGGTCGAAACCAGGCCCAGGGCGATCAGTAGAATGAAGCGTTTAGTATCCATGTTATTCCCGGGCTGTGGCGCTTGGCAGAGTCGACTGAGTCAGATGGTATCGGGGTCGGGCGTTGTCTGCCTCGATTCATTCGCTGGCGGCGGGCCGGCTTTTCAGCCGCTGCTGGCGCTGCCAGTGCCTGGCCAGCGATTGAAACAGGGCCTGGTTGTCAGTATGGGTCAGGTTGGTCCTGGCCAGAACCACCAGATCCAGGCCGATCAGATCCTGCTGATGATGGCGAAAACTCTCGCGAATGAGGCGCTTGACGCGGTTGCGGGCACAGGCACGCGGAATCTTGTTGCGGGCGATGGCCATGCCCAGGCGTGCGCGCGGCAGGTTGTTATCACACGCCAGCACCAGCAGCAGGTTGTCACTGGAGCGGCGCGCCTGACCGAAGACACGCTTGTAGTCGACCGCGAGGGTCAACCGTCGCGCGCGATCGAACGCTGCCTGCCCCGGATCCACCCTGTCGCCGCTGCCCTCAGGCAGACAGGCGCTTGCGACCCTTGGCACGGCGCGCATTGATAATGGCGCGACCGGCCTTGGTTTTCATGCGGGCGCGAAAGCCGTGAGTACGCGCGCGTTTGAGATTACTGGGCTGATATGTTCTTTTCATGGTTTACGCTATCCGACACGAGGCGGCCGACCGATCGAGCTGGGCTGACGGAATCGGCTGGCGGAAAAAGGCGGGATCATACTGCCAGGAAAAAACTATTGTCAATTAATATACTGAATGGCAGCGTATTATTTCACTGGACTGGGTGTGGATAACTGGCGGTGTCAGGTATACACTCAATCCCCCTTCCGTACCAATCGACAACTATAATTCTTGGGGTCTTGCTGCCGTGTCTAAGTCTATTTGGGAGTATTGCCAAGAGCGACTAGAGGGCGAGCTCAACCCGCAGCAATTCAACACCTGGATCCGGCCGCTACAGGGCGTCGAGGACAATCAGGGGCTGAAACTGCTGGCGCCGAACCGGTTCGTTCTGGACTGGATCAGCGAGCAGTATCTCGGTCGCCTGCAACAGATCGTCAGCGATATCCGCGACGACGATTTCCAGATTCGTCTCGAAGTGGGCAGTCACAGCAGCACCCCGGCGCCGGCCGGCAACCACCAGCAGCAACAGCCGGAAAAAAGCGCGGCCGCAGCGCGGCCGCTGCCACAGAACGGCATCAAGCACACCAACAACCTGAACCCGGATTTCACGTTCGATTCGTTCGTCGAGGGCAAATCGAACCAGCTCGCCCGCGCCGCCTCGATGCAGGTCACCGAGAACCCCGGCAGCGCCTACAACCCGCTGTTCATTTGCGGCGGCGTCGGCCTTGGCAAGACCCACCTGATGCATGCCATCGGCCACGCCATCCAGCAGCACAAGCCCGGTGCCAATATCGCCTATCTGCACTCCGAGCGATTCGTTGCTGACATGGTCAAGGCCCTGCAGCACAACTCGATCGCCGAGTTCAAGCGCTTCTACCGCTCCGTGGATGCCCTGTTGATCGACGATATCCAGTTCTTTGCCGGCAAGGAGCGTTCCCAGGAAGAATTCTTCCATACCTTCAACGCCCTGCTTGAGGGCCAGCACCAGATCATCCTCACCTGCGACCGCTACCCGAAAGAGGTTAACGGCTTGGAGGAGCGGCTCAAGTCGCGTTTTGGCTGGGGCCTGACCGTCGCCATAGAGCCGCCGGAACTGGAAACCCGTGTCGCGATCCTCAACCAGAAAGCCAGTCGCTCACGCGTGCACCTGCCGGACGAGGTGGCGTTCCTGATTGCAAAGCGCTTCCGCTCCAACGTGCGTGAACTCGAGGGCGCCCTGAACCGCGTCATCGCCAACTCCAACCTGACCGGCAACCCGATCACGCTGGAGTTCGCCCAGCAGGCGCTGAAAGACCTGTTGTTACTGCAGGA
This sequence comes from Methylohalomonas lacus, assembly GCF_024808875.1. Classification (GTDB taxonomy): domain Bacteria; phylum Pseudomonadota; class Gammaproteobacteria; order Methylohalomonadales; family Methylohalomonadaceae; genus Methylohalomonas; species Methylohalomonas lacus. The sequence continues at coordinate 136,397 of NZ_JANUCT010000007.1, read as the reverse complement.
CAAGCAGATCACCACGGAAAACATCCAGAAAACCGTGGCTGAATACTACAAGGTACGCGTTGCCGATCTGCTGTCGAAACGCCGCAGCCGTTCCGTGGCACGGCCACGGCAGATGGCCATGGCGCTGTGCAAGGAACTGACTAATCACAGCCTGCCCGAGATCGGGGATGCCTATGGGGGACGTGATCACACCACAGTCCTGCATGCTTGCCGCAAGATCGCCGAACTTCGGGGCACGGAACACAAGGTCGAAGAGGATTATAATAACCTGGTGAGAATACTCACAACATGATGCTATAAACCTGTGGATAAGTAGGGGTGTTTTCGAGAGTCGGTTTTTGTCCGCGTTTTGATCACAGCAGTACAGGCCCTCGGAAAGCAGCTTATACACAGTGATCTTTTTATTATAGATTATTGAAAATTAATATTAATTACCAGTTATCCACAGAATTGGATTGATATAAATATAACAGTAACAAGGTATATATACATATGAAGTTTTCTATTGCGCGTGAACAGTTGTTACCGGCTCTGCAGATCATCGGTGGTGTGGTGGAACGACGTCAGACGCTGCCAATCCTCGCGAACACGCTAATGGTTGTGGACGAGGGTCAGCTGGCGCTGACGGCGACCGATATGGAAGTCGAGCTGGTGGTGCGCCTGGCGCTGGAAGGCGGTAATGCGGGTGAGACGACGCTGCCGGCGCGCAAGCTGCTGGATATCTGCCGCACCCTGCCGGAAGCGGCGGAGCTGAACTTCGACTTCGAGGGGGATCGGGCGCGCCTGAAAAGCGGCCGCAGCCGGTTCACCCTGGCGACATTGCCGGCCCAGGAATTCCCGGGCACGGAGGTGACCGAGCCGTCGGCGCAGTTTTCGGTGGCCCAGGGCGTTCTGCGGCAATTGCTGGAGGATACCCAGTTCGCCATGGCACAGCAGGACGTGCGCTATTATCTCAACGGCCTGCTGCTCGAACTGAATCCGGATAATCTGCGGGCTGTTGCCACGGATGGCCATAGATTGGCTCTAAGTGAGGCTTCACTTACTACAGGTGTTGAGACACCCATCCAGATTATCGTGCCGCGCAAGGGGGTACAGGAATTACTGCGCCTGCTGGAGAACAGCGAAGACGAGATCACGCTGCAGGTGAGTACCAATCATATCCGCATCGACACCGGCCGTATCCAGTTCACCAGCAAGTTGATCGATGGCCGTTTTCCGGATTACCAGCGGGTCATTCCGGCCAACAGTGATAACGTGCTCAGCGCTGACCGCGAGACGGTGCGCCAAAGCCTGACCCGGGCCTCGATCCTGTCGAATGAGAAATACCGCGGCATCCGCCTGATGCTGCAGCAGGGCATGTTGCGCGCGCTGGCGCACAATCCCGAGCAGGAGGAGGCCGAAGAGGAGATCGAGGTCGACTACAGCGGTGACGAGATCGAGATCGGTTTCAATGTTTCCTATCTGCTCGATGCGCTGGGCGCCGTACGCGGCAGTCGCGTGCAGATGGTGTTCGCTGACGCCAGCAGCAGCTGTTTGATCCTGCCGGAGGACAGTGACCAGAGCAGTAAATACGTCGTCATGCCCATGCGCCTGTAGGCCTGCATGCAGCTGTCTGACCTGCGGATAAGTCATCTCCGCAATCTCGACGGCGTGAGCCTGGAGCCCGGCGCCGGGTTGAATATCATCAGCGGCGCTAACGCCAGTGGCAAGACGGCTTTGCTGGAGTCCATCTACCTGCTGGCGCGCGGCCGCTCATTCCGTACCCACCGGATCCGCGAACTCATCAGTCATCACCAGCAGCAGTTGCGGGTCACCGCCCGGGCCCTGCGCGCCGGGCAGCGGCCGTTGATGCTGGGCATCGAGCGGGACGGTCGTCAGACCCGGCTGCGCTGTGACGGCGAGAATGTCAGAAACCTGTCCGCACATGCCCGCCGCGTCCCGTTGATCCTCATCACGCCGGACAGTCACGGTCTGATCAGCGGCCGTCCGGGGCAGCGGCGGCGCTGGCTGGACTGGGCATTGTTCCACGTGGAACCGGATTACCTGGGCTGTTGGCAGGACTGCTTTCATGCCCTGCGTCAGCGTAACGCGCTACTCAAGCATGGCGCCGGCCGGGCCACGATCGTCAGCTGGGAGGAATCGCTCGCCGACTGCGTCAATCGGCTGGAGGCGTATCGCGAGGGTCTGGTTCAGCAGTTGTCCGGCCACTTCAGTGCCGTGATGTCGCAGCTGCTGCCGGGAACGGTGCAAATCGAGTATCTGCCTGGCCGGCCGCGCGAACAGGACTATCGGACATTGCTGGCCGAGCAGCGCGACCTGGAGCAGCAGCGCGGTTTTACCCGGTATGGACCACACCGCAGCGATCTCGACTTCCGCCACCAGGACGGCGAGGTCCGGGCAACGCTCTCACGCGGCCAGACCAAGCTGTATATTGCCGGATTAATGATAGCCTACGTCCGCGTCCTGGCGGATTATGGCCTGCAGCCGCTGATCCTGGTGGATGATCTGCCGGCCGAACTGGACGCCGGGGCCCGCGCGCGCTTCATGGCGCACCTGGCGGAAACCGGCTGCCAGACTTTTGTAACTGCCATTGAACCGGAGACACTGCCGCTAGCTGGCTGGCCTGAACACCAGGTGTTCCACGTGGAACATGGTCAGCTGACAGAGGTGATATAATACGGCTTCCCGTTGGAGCGAGCCCCATGACCGAACCGAGTAATTACACATCATCCAGTATCAAGGTCCTGAAAGGCCTGGACGCGGTACGCCGTCGGCCGGGCATGTACATCGGTGATACCGAGGACGGTACCGGCCTGCACCACATGGTTTTCGAGGTCGTCGATAACAGCATCGACGAGGCACTGGCCGGTTATTGCAGCCAGGTGCGCGTGACCATACACAGCAACGAATCCGTGACCGTGTCGGACAACGGCCGTGGTATACCGGTCGACGCTCACGAAGAAGGCGGCTCGGCGGCTGAGGTGATCATGACCACGCTGCACGCCGGCGGTAAATTCGACGAGAATTCCTACAAGGTCTCCGGTGGCCTGCACGGGGTCGGCGTATCCGTGGTCAACGCGCTGTCGGATCATTTACAGCTGACCATCTACCGCGACGGCTACTGCTATCGCCAGGAATTTAGCGAGGGCAAGGCCCTCGACGCCCTGCAGCAGGTCGCACCGTCGGAACTCAGCGGCACCGAGATCCGTTTCCACCCGAGCCCCGGCATTTTCAAGAACATCGAATTCCACTACGACATTCTTTCCAAGCGCCTGCGCGAGCTGTCATTCCTCAATTCCGGGGTCCGCATCGAACTCAATGACGAACGCAGCGGCAAGACGGATGTCTTTGAATATAAAGGCGGAATCAGCGCATTCGTCAGTCACCTCAACCGCAACAAGACGCCTTTGCACCCGAGTGTGGTCGAGATCAACGCCGAGCGCGACGGCATCCAGGTCGAGGTCGCCATGCAGTGGAATGACTCGTACCAGGAGAACGTCTTCTGCTACACCAACAACATTCCGCAGCGCGACGGTGGCACCCATTCCTCCGGTTTCCGCGCCGCTATGACGCGCAGCTTCAACAATTACATCGAAAGCCAGGGTCTCGCGGCCAAGGCCAAGGTCAGCGTCTCCGGTGACGACGTGCGCGAGGGGCTGACGGCCGTCGTCTCGGTCAAGGTGCCGGATCCGAAGTTCTCCTCGCAGACCAAGGAAAAGCTGGTTTCCAGCGAGGTCAAGTCGTCGGTCGAGTCCGTGGTGGTGGAAAAACTGGCCGAATTTCTGCTGGAAAAGCCGCAGGAGGCACGTGCCATCTCGGACAAGATTATTGACGCCGCCCGTGCCCGCGAGGCAGCGCGCAAGGCGCGCGAGCTGACCCGGCGCAAGACGGCGCTGGACGTGGCCGGCTTGCCGGGCAAGCTGGCCGACTGCCAGGAAAAGGATCCGAGCAAGTCGGAGCTGTTCCTGGTTGAGGGCGATTCCGCCGGCGGCTCCGCCAAACAGGGTCGCGACCGCCGCAACCAGGCGATTCTGCCGCTGAAAGGCAAGATACTGAATGTCGAAAAAGCTCGATTTGACAAGATGTTATCGTCGGTCGAGGTGGGTACGCTGATCACCGCGCTGGGCTGCGGCATCGGCAAGGACGAATTCGACATCAACAAGCTGCGCTACCAGCGCATCATCATCATGACCGACGCCGATGTTGACGGCTCGCACATTCGCACCCTGCTGCTGACCTTCCTCTACCGGCAGATGCCCGAGCTGATCGAGCGCGGCTACATCTACATCGCCGAGCCACCGTTGTATAAGATCAAGAAAGGCAAGCAGGAGCGCTACATCAAGGATGAATCGGAACGCGATGCCTATCTGCTGGAGCAGGCGCAGGACGACGCTACGCTCAAACCGGCCACTGATGCCGAGCCCATCAGCGGCGAGTCGTTAAAGGAACTGGCCGGCGACTACATTCGTATGAACCGCGCGATCGAGCGCTTGAAGCGGCGCTATTACCCGCCGCTGCTGGACGCCATGCGCATGCTGCCGCCGCTGGAGAGCGAACAACTGGCCGACGAGGCCGCCGTTCAGGACTGGTTCGCGCAGTTCGAACGGCAACTGAACGGTGAAAACGCCGACGCTGCGCATTACGCCTGCGAGGTGTTCAGCTCCGCCGACGCGCAGGAATACGGTGGCCGCGTACGCGTGACTATCCACGGACTGGAGTCCGATAATGTCTTTCCGCCGGATTTCTTCACCGGCAGGGATTACCAGCAGCTTATCGCGCCCGGTCGGCGGGTGAGTCTGGGCGAAGGCGCGAGTATCCGCCGCGGCGATCAGGTCTACGCGATCCGCAGCGTCAAGGAAGCCTTTGACTGGTTGCTGACCGAATCGGCCAAGGGCATGCATATCCAGCGCTACAAGGGCCTCGGCGAGATGAACCCGGAGCAGTTGTGGGAGACCACCATGAACGCCGAAACCCGCAGCCTGAGCCAAGTGCGCATCGAGGACGCCGTCGCCGCCGATGACATCTTCACCACCCTGATGGGCGACCAGGTCGAACCGCGCCGGGACTTCATCGAGTCCAACGCGCTTCTGGTTGCCAACCTGGATACATAGTAAGTATTTACTATCTATTCAGGCGCTGCACGCGCTAGCGCCCACACCTGTACCTCCTCAACGCCGGCGCGCCGTAACGAGCGCGCCAGCTCGGTCACCGTGTGGCCACTGGTCATGACATCATCGACGATGGCGACATGCCGCGGCAGCGGCCCGCTACCAACCCGAAAAGCGGCACGGACATTGCGCCGTCGCGCGCTGCGGCCGAGATAAGTCTGCGGTGCCGTCGCACGTACGCGCCGGCAGAGATCCGTGCGCAGCGGAATACCCAGCCCTGCGGCAATCGGCCGCGCCAGCTCCAGCGACTGGTTGAAACCGCGCCACAGCTGCCGGCGCCAGTGCAGCGGCATCGGCAGCAGACATTCCGGGCGATTCGCTAACGGCCACCGGGTCAGCTCCGCGTAAAGGCATTCACCCAGAAACCGGCCGAGGCCAGCGTCGCCGCGAAACTTCAGCCGCTTGATCAACAGCGCCAAAGGGTAATCGTAGTGAAACGCAGCGCGCGCGGTGAATGGCGGCGGTCGGCGCAGACACTCCGGACAAGGCCCGGGCTGCGGCAGGGGCAGCGCGCAGAGTCGGCAGCAGCTGTCCAGGCTGGGCAAGTCCGCGCGGCAGGCGTTGCAGACAAGATTGTTCGAGTTGCCGGCACACAGCAGGCAACTACCGGGTGGTAAAAGCCAGTTAAATAGTGTTCTTTTGTTAACCATGTCTAACTTCCATGTTTGACAACCGGTCGGCGGGTTTTATGATGGCCGGGCTGCAGAGCCCGGCAAGCAGCGACCGTTCGCCCACATCATATAATAACGAAGAGGAATCCATGTCTGTCACCGCTACCGATCCGGCCGTTCCGGCCAGCGACTGCAGTAACGAATCCAGCGATCTGCGCCATGACTGGACGCTTGATGAAATCGAGGCACTGTTCACGCAACCGCTCAACGATTTGCTGTTTGCCGCCCAGCAGGCCCTACGCCGTCACTTTGATCCGAATCATCTGCAGCTTAGTACGCTGGTGAACATCAAGTCCGGTGGCTGTCCGGAAGACTGCGCCTACTGCCCGCAGAGCGTGCGTTACCAGACCGGTGTCGAGGCGACCGGCCTCATGGATATCGATGCGGTGAAACAGGCCGCCGAGGCAGCCCGCGATGCCGGTGCCAGTCGTTTCTGCATGGGTGCAGCCTGGCGCTCACCCAAGGATCGCGATCTCGATCATCTGGCCGACATGATCGAAGTGGTCAAGGGTCTTGGCCTGGAAACCTGCATGACCCTGGGTATGCTCAAGGCGGAACAGGCGCAGCGGCTGAAAGATGCCGGCCTCGACTATTACAACCACAACCTAGACAGCTCCCCCGGCTTCTACGAGGAAATCATCAGTACGCGTACTTACCAGGACCGGCTCGAAACACTGCACAACGTACGCGACGCCGGCATGCTTGTCTGTTGCGGCGGCATCATCGGCATGGGCGAGAATGCCCGCGATCGCGCCGGCATGCTAATGACGCTTGCTAATCTGCCGCAACATCCCGAAAGCGTACCGATCAACATGCTGGTCAAGGTTGCGGGTACGCCGCTGGAAGACGTTGAAGATATCGATCCGATCGAACTCGTCCGCACCATTGCCGTGGCCCGTATTGTTCTGCCGGCATCGTATGTCCGGTTGTCGGCAGGTCGTGATGAACTGTCCGACGAAGCCCAGGCATTGTGTTATGCCGCCGGTGCCAATTCGGTTTTCTATGGTGAAAGACTGCTGACCACTGACAACCCCGAGATAGAACACGATCGGCAGTTGTTCCAGCGCCTCGGTCTTAGTACGCAGATGTAACCGGGTCGTCGTCCGGTCAGGCCGTATGTGTGCGCCCCGTACAAATCATGCAGCATCCCTGTTTGCCGATGTGCAATCGATAGCAGTGACGCGACGACGTCAGCGCCGGACACTGAAACCATTGCCGGGTGGGCGGGTTGAGTACAAGGGCCGGTCGTTCATCAACTTCTGCAGCAATGATTATCTCGGCCTGGCACAGGATGAGCGCATCGTTCAGGCGCTGAAAGAGGCTGCTGACGAGTATGGCGTCGGCAGTGGCGCCAGTCAGCTGATCACCGGTTACAGTGAAGCGCATGAACAACTGGAGCAGCAGCTGGCGGATTTTACCGGTTATGATCGAGCGCTGTTCTTCAGCAACGGTTACATGGCCAACCTCGGTGTTATCACCGCCCTGGCCGATCGGCATACGTCGTTGTATCTCGACCGCCTTGCGCACGCCTCGTTAATCGACGCGACACGCCTGAGTCGCGCGCGTTACCAGCGCTATGCGCATAATAGCGTTGCTGACCTGATGGCCCGGCTGGCGGATGATCAACAGCAACGTCGTCTGGTCGTCAGCGAAGGCGTTTTCAGTATGGAAGGTGATCGCGCGCCATTGATCGACATTGCGCAGTGCTGTCAGCAACAGAAGGCATTGTTCTATCTCGATGACGCACACGGTTTCGGTGTGCTCGGTGAACAGGGTCGCGGCAGTCGCTCGGCCCAGGGACTGGATACCGATGCGGTGCCGTTACAGATGGCAACGTTCGGCAAGGCGTTGGGTGTGTCCGGCGCATTCGTCGCCGGCAGTCATGAATTGATCGAAACGATACTGCAACGGTCGCGAACGTTGACCTACTCTACCGCGCCGCCGCCGGCTCTGGCGCGCGCGACGGCGACGGCACTGACGATCGTTATCGCGGAACAGTGGCGACGTGACAAGCTCGAGGCGCTGGTGCAGTACTGGCGGCGTGTTGCCCATGAACAAGAACTGCCGCTGCTGGAATCGGATACGGCCATCCAGCCGTTATTGATCGGTGCCGACGCCGACGCGCTGGCAGTAAGCGAGTCCTTGATGGAACATGGCCTGCTGGTCAGCGCCATTCGGCCGCCGACCGTGCCCGAGGGCGAGGCCCGGCTGCGCATTACGCTGACGAGTGCGCATGAACAAGCCGATATCGATCGGCTGGTGCAGGCGCTGGCTGCGTCACTGTAGAACGTTATAGCCGTGACAACGACGCTGATACTGATCCATGGCTGGGGCTTTGGTGCACCCAGTTGCCAGCCGCTGCGCGCGGCTCTGCCGAGTGGCATGGATGTGCTGACACCGTCGTTGCCCGGTTACGGCGACAGTCCGCCCGGCGATGCGCTGCTGCAGCTGGATGAACTGATCGACCGGTATGCATCGGTCTGCCTGGTCGGCTGGTCGCTGGGCGGACTGCTGGCCATCGAGCTGGCGGCGCGCCGGCCCGACCGGGTCCACGGGCTGGGTCTCGTCGCCGCGTTGCCGTGTTTCAATCGCCAGCCGGACTGGCCGGCCGGCTGGCAGCCGGCGACACTCAATGCGCTGCGCCAGCGCCTGGCGTGCGAACCCGAAGCGGTGCGCGATCATGTCGCCGCCCTGTCGGCCCTGGGCGATGACGACCGGCGCCGGCTGCGGCGCTTTCTGCCGCAGACCGCAACGGCCGATGCCATGACGCTGGCGGCCGGGCTGGATGAGCTGGCGGCGGCCGATCACCGTGCCCGGTTCGCCGCGCTAGAGCTGCCGGTCAGCTGCTGGCTGGGTGACGCCGACGCCCTGCTGGGTGGCGATTCTGCTGCCGCCGTGCAGCGTCTGCGCCCGGCCAGCCAGGTTCATGAACTGCGCGGCTGCGGCCATGCGCCGCTGGTCAGTCAGCCGCAGCGGATTGCTGATGACATCATGCAGGAACTGGTTTAGGTAAAAGTGACTTCCCGAAACGACGATAACAACTGGCTGGATTCGCGCGCGGTAACGCGCGACTTTGATCGCGCCGCCGGCACCTACGACAAGGTGGCCGTATTGCAGCGCGCCGTACTCGAGCGGCTGTTCGAGCGGCTCGACGTGATCCGTCTCAAGCCCGAACGCATTCTCGATCTCGGCTCCGGCAGCGGTGCCGCCGCCGCCGGCTTGGCACGGCGCTACCGGCGCGCGCAGGTGATCCAGCTCGATATCGCCCATGGCATGCTGCGCCATGCGCGCCGCCGGGCACCGCGCTGGTTCTCGCGCCAGCGCTTTGTTCAGGCCGACGTCGCGCAATTGCCGATCGCGCCGGCCAGCATCGACTTCGTCTTTTCCAGTCTCATGCTGCAGTGGGTCGCCGACCTGCCGGGCGTATTCGCCCAGCTGCGCCGCAGCCTGCGCGCGGACGGGCTGATCCAGTTCGCCAGCTTCGGTCCGGATACGCTCAAGGAGCTGCGCGCCAGCTGGGCGGCGGTGGACGACAGCCCGCACGTGAATCCGTTCGTCGACATGCACAATGTCGGTGATGCACTGGTGCAGGTCGGTTTCAGCGATCCGGTCATGGAGGCGGATACATTTCACCTGACCTACAGCGACGTGCACGCGCTGATGCGCGAGCTTAAGCAGCTCGGTGCCCAGAACGGTCTCAGCGATCGGCGGCGCAGTCTGACCGGTGTGCAGCGCCTGCGGGCGATGGTCGACGCCTATAACGCCGCCTGGCGGCAGAGCGACGGTCGCATTCCGGCGAGCTTCGAGGTGGTCTACGGTCATGCCTGGGTACCGGCGCAGCCGCCGCAACAGCGCACCGCCGATGGCGACGTTCACGTGCCGCTGACAAGCCTGAAAAAGCGGGCCGAACGATGAGCGCGGCCGGCGTGTTTGTCACCGGTACCGATACCGGTATCGGCAAGACCTGGGTCAGCGTCGGCCTGCTCGACGCCTGGCGCACGCGCGGGCTGAATGTTGCCGGCATGAAGCCGGTGGCGAGCGGCAGCGAGCTTATCCAGGGCGAGCTGCGCAACGAGGACGCCCTGGCGTTACAGGCGGCGGCCAGCCGCGACTGGCCGTATGCCACGATCAATCCGTACGCGTTTGCACCGCCGATAGCGCCGCATGTCGCCGCCGAGCAGGCCGGTGTAACGGTGGCACTGGAGCCGTTGACGGCCGCCTACGCCGAGCTCGCCGCGGCCAGCGACCGGGTCGTTGTCGAGGGCGTCGGCGGCTGGCGCGTGCCGCTGTCGGTCACGTTGCAGACTGCCGACCTGGTCCGGGCGCTGGACCTGCCGGTCGTTCTGGTGGTCGGCCTGCGGCTCGGCTGCATCAATCACGCGCTGCTGACCGCCGAGGCGATTCGTGCCGACGGCCTGGCTTTACGCGGCTGGATCGCGAACACTCTGGATCCGGACTATGAAGCGGAGGCGACCCTTGCCACCCTGGCGGCAGCGATTCCGGCACCGCTGCTGGCCCGCGTGCCGTACGCCGCCACGGCCGATGCGCGCTGCTGGCAATCGCTGGCCGAGGCGCGGGTATTTGACTGATACGTGTTTTGATCTGAATCAAATCAGGGGCCTAGCGCGGATTGCGACTTGCGTCAAGCGAGTGGAATCGGGCATATTGTTAACCTTGCACCCGAAATATGCGTAGGGAGCCTATTTCGTTCGCGGAGTTGTTTAAGCAGTGATATCGGCGCTGAGCGGGCCTGATGCCGACACCCAGTGTCTGGTCATCGAGCCGAATCGATCCATGTCCTGGCAAACACTGGTATCGTTATATCTACTGATGGTGTTTGTGTCCTTGGCCATCGGACTCGCCTATTTTCACATCGGCTTAACGCTGGTGTTGCCGTTCTGCGGGCTGGAAATGCTGGCGCTGGGTGCGGCGCTTTATGTAACATCTTGGCGCAACAGTATCCGCGAGGTGGTTACTGTCGATGATCAATCGGTGGCCGTGGAAGTCGGCCGGGACAAACCGGTTGAACGCTACGAATTCCAGCGGAGCTGGACGAAGGTGATACTCGAACATCCGCCGGTTAGCTGGCATCCGAGCCGTTTGCTGATTCGCTCGCACGGCCGCCAGGTGGAAGTCGGGCAGTTTCTTAATGAAGAGGAACGTCGGGGGCTCGCACAGCTGCTGATCAGAATGATTACGCCGCTCGAGGCCGTGAAACCATAAAAACATAATGACTGACGAGTGCTGAGGATAGTTGCATGTCTATTAAATCACTGAGCGATAGGCTGGCCCGGGTCGCAGTTTTACCGTTGTTGCTGTTGAGCAGCGCTGCTATGGCGGGCTACGAACAGCTCAACATGACCCAGGGTGTGACGCCGCTTAGTAAGGATATCTATGATCTGCACATGATCATCATGTGGATCTGTGTGGCCATTGGTGTCGTGGTGTTCGGCATCATGTTCTGGTCCATTTTCTACCACCGCAAGTCGCGGGGCGCGGTGGCTTCCCAGTTCCATCACAGTACCAAGGCGGAAATCGCCTGGACCATCATCCCGATCCTGATCCTGGTCGGCATGGCGATTCCGGCAACCAAGGTGCTGATCGCGATGGAGAACACCGGCGATTCCGAAATGAGCATCAAGGTCACCGGTTATCAGTGGAAGTGGGAATACGATTACATCGATGAGGGCGTCAGCTTCTTCAGCACGCTCGACAGTGCGAGCAATCAGGCGCGCCAGTTGCGCGCCGGACTCGACCCCAACGAAGTGCCGAACTATCTGCTCGACGTCGACAATCCCGTCGTCGTGCCGGTCGATACCAAGATCCGCTTCCTGACCACCGCCAACGACGTGATTCACGCCTGGTGGGTGCCGGATCTCGGCTGGAAGCGCGACGCCATTCCCGGGTTTATCAATGAATCCTGGGCCGTCATCGAGGAGCCGGGCACCTATCGCGGTCAGTGCGCGGAACTCTGTGGCCGTGATCATGGCTTCATGCCGATCGTGCTGGTGGCCAAGGAAAAGGATGAGTACGAGAAATGGCTGGCCGAGAAAAAGGCCGAGCAGGAAAAAACCGCCGAGGCTGATCGCGAATGGAGCATGGATGAGCTGATGGCCAAGGGTGAGGAAGTTTATGGCACCAACTGCGCCGCCTGTCACCAGGCCAACGGCGAGGGTGTCGAGGGCGCGTTCCCGTCACTGACCGAAAGCGACATTATCTTCGGGCCGAAGGAAGACCATGTTGATGTGGTCTTGCATGGTGTCGACGGTACGACCATGGCCGCTTTTGGCGACCAGCTGAGTGATGCCGAAATTGCCGCCGTCGTCACCTATGAGCGTAACGCCTGGGGCAATGAAATGGGTGATATGGTGCAGCCGAGCGAAGTCAACGATCTGCGCTAGGCCGGCATGACCAATTAAAATTATTATTAAAGAAGCGACAAAGAATCCGAGGATAGAGCGATGAGCGAAGCAGCAATCCATCACGATGATCATCACGAGCATCATCCTGGTTTTATCCAGCGCTGGTTTTTCGGCACCAACCACAAGGACATCGGTACCCTGTACCTGCTGTTCTCGCTGGTCATGTTCTTTATCGGTGGCGCCATGGCTATGGTGATTCGCCTGGAGCTGTTCCAGCCGGGGCTGCAGTTTGTGGACCCGCAGTTCTTCAACTCCATGACCACGATGCATGCGCTGGTTATGATTTTCGGTGTGGTCATGCCAGCGGCAGTCGGCTTCGCCAACTGGATGATCCCGATGATGATCGGTGCACCGGACATGGCCTTGCCGCGACTGAATAACTGGAGCTTCTGGATTCTGCCGTTCGCCTTTACGCTGCTGCTGGTGACGCTGTTCCTGCCGGGCGGCGGTCCTGCCGGCGGCTGGACAATGTATCCGCCGTTGATGCTGCAGACCGGTGATGCCTTCCCGTTCGTGATCTTTGCCGTTCACTTCCTCGGCTTCTCCTCGGTCATGGGCGCGATCAATATCATCGCAACGGTGTTCAACATGCGTGCCCCGGGCATGACGTTCATGAAATTGCCGCTGTTCGTCTGGGCCTGGATCATTACCGCGTTCCTGCTGATCGCCTCGATTCCGGTGCTCGCCGGTGCGGTGACCATGCTGCTGACCGACAAGTACTTCGGTACCAGTTTCTTCGACGCCGCTGGCGGTGGTGACCCGGTCATGTTCCAGCACATCTTCTGGTTCTTTGGTCATCCCGAGGTGTACATCCTTATTCTGCCGGCATTCGGCATCGTCTCGCAGGTTATCCCGACGTTTTCGCGCAAGCCGCTGTTCGGTTACGAGTCGATGGTCTACGCGACCGCGGCCATTGCCTTCATGTCGTTCTTCGTCTGGGCGCACCACATGTTCACCGTCGGCATGCCGCTGGCCGGTGAGCTGTTCTTTATGTACGCGACCATGTCGATTGCGGTACCTACGGGCGTGAAGATCTTCAACTGGCTGGCTACCATGTGGCGGGGCTCACTGACGTTCGAAACGCCGATGTTGTTCGCCGTCGCCTTCGTGTTGCTGTTCTCGATCGGCGGTTTCTCCGGTCTGATGCTGGGTATTACGCCGGCCGACTTCCAGTATCACGACACCTACTTCGTGGTGGCGCATTTCCACTACGTACTGGTTACCGGCGCGGTCTTTGCGCTGTTCGCGGGCGCCTATTACTGGCTGCCGAAGTGGACCGGCCATATGTACAACGAGACACTCGGCAAGTGGCACTTCTGGTTGTCGACCATCTCCGTGAACGTGCTGTTCTTCCCGCAGCACTTTCTCGGCCTAGCCGGCATGCCGCGCCGTATTCCGGACTATGCCGTTCAGTTCACCGAATGGAACATGGTTTCCAGTATCGGAGGGTTCGTCTTCGGTCTGAGCCAGTTGCTGTTCGTTGTCGTGGTCATCCAGTGCATCCGCGGCGGCGCCAAGGCGACCAATCAGGTCTGGGAAGGCGCGCATGGTCTCGAGTGGACGCTGCCGTCACCGCCGCCGGCACATACTTTCACGACACCGCCGAAGGTGACGGACTCCGTCGCCCATAGCTGATCGGAAACGGCGAGCTGTAATAATGTCTGATACGCAGTCCGAAAATACGGATCGCAAGGCACAGGCCCGGCGGATCAAGCTCACAGCGCTGATACTGGGCCTTGTGGCTGTGCTGGTCTATGTGGGCTACTTCGTTTACAGGACACTGATATGAGTGCAAACCAGGGCAAAAAGATGGCGCTGAAACTGGCGCTTATACCGGTGGCCATGTTTGGTTTCGGTTATGCGCTGGTGCCTTTGTATGACGTGTTCTGTGACTTGACCGGACTCGGTGGTCGCGGCGTTCAGCAGACCACAGCCGATCAGATCGATCCGGCCGGCGTTGATCGTAGCCGTCAGATCAAGATGGAGTACCTGACTTCAACAAATGGCGATCTGCCATGGGCGTTCAAGTCACTGACCGGTACCACGCGCATCCACCCGGGCGCCCTGAACGAAGCGCATTTCGTGGTCGAGAACACTTCGGACGAAACCATTGTCGGTCGTGCCATCTACAACGTTTCGCCGGCTGAAGCGTCGATCTATCTCAGCAAGACCGAGTGCTTTTGTTATACCGAGCAGACGCTGGAGCCGGGTGAAAAGCTGGAAATGCCAATGCGCTTCGTGATCGATACGGAACTGCCCCGCAAGATCAAGGGCGTAACCCTGTCGTACACGTTTTTTGAAACGTCTGATTCCCGCGGCGACAAGGCTGCAAAGAAGACAGATGATGAACATGCCGAGGCGGGCAGCAGGAGCTGACGTGTTGCCTCAAGCAATAACTATAACCAGATATTAAAGAGTGGGGTATTTGTATGTCTGATTCTCACGGCGCTTATTACGTACCGCAATCGAGCCACTGGCCGATCGTTTCATCGATCGCCCTGTTTTGCCTGTTCGGCGGTACCGCGATGTGGCTGAATGATTACGCTGCCTATCCCTATGTGTTGGGTCTGGCTGTGGCCCTGGTCCTGTATTTCATGTTCGGCTGGTTTGGCGAGGTCATTCGTGAAAGCGAAACCGGCAAGTACAATCATCAGGTCGATGTCAGTTTTCGCTGGAGCATGGGCTGGTTTATCTTTTCCGAGGTCATGTTCTTTGCTGCGTTCTTCGGCGCGCTGTTCTATGCCCGCATGTATGCCGGGCCGTGGCTGGGTGGCGAGGGCAAGGGTTTTGCGACCAATGAATTTCTGTGGCCCGAGTTTGCTTATACCTGGCCGATGCTGAGTTTCCCGGAAGGCTCCTTCTACAGTGCACCGAGTGGCATCATCGGCGCCTGGGGCCTGCCGGCGATCAATACGCTCATCCTGCTGACTTCGGGCGCGACCATTACGTTTGCGCACTGGGCCCTGGTCAAGAACAAGCGCAGCCCGCTGGTCTGGTGGCTGGCCGCGACGGTGGCGCTGGGTGTGCTGTTTATTTTCCTGCAGGGTGAGGAGTACATTCACGCCTATCAGGATCTGGGCCTGACACTGAACTCTGGTATCTATGGGGCCACCTTCTTCCTGCTGACCGGCTTCCACGGTTTTCATGTCAGCATGGGCGCGCTGATGATCTTCATCATCATGCTGCGCGCCATCAGGGGCCATTTTACGCCGGAAAACCATTTTGCCTTCGAGGCGGTGGCCTGGTACTGGCACTTCGTCGACGTGGTCTGGCTGTTCCTGTTTATATTCGTCTACTGGCTCTGACAGTCGGAGCCAATTCGCCAGCAGGAAAGGCGCTGTTTCAGGACGGCGCCTTTTCTGTTTGCGTCGCCGGTGTTTGCTGGGACAGGCCATGCGGCTGAATCACGCCGGCAGCAAAACCGATAATCAGCAGGAAGAACAGTAGCAGCGACAGGCCGATGCGCCAGCTCAGGGCCTTGACCGTACGCTGTGACTGGCCGCGATCGCGAATCAGGTAATAAAGGCCGCTGGTCAGGGAACCGAAAATTGCGATCAGGAACAGAATGATGATGGTGTTGGATACGGCGGTGGGTAGCATGGTTTTGTGTCCGTCTTGGTCAATGTGTCAGGCATTATAACGTTGCACGGTTTCGACCACACACGACTTCCGGAAATCCCTGTCTAGGACATGCAGTTAAAGCGCTACCAATTCCGGCCGGGCCTGTGGCCAAGCCTGGCCACCCTGGTGATGCTGCCGATCCTGCTGGCGCTCGGCTTCTGGCAGCTTGACCGCGCGGACCAGAAAGCGGCCATGCAGGCGGAATTCAGCGCGCGTTACGATCAGCCTGCTGTGGCGCTCGCCGAAGCGATCGGGCATCAGGATGCTGACGACCTGCGCTGGCGTGAAGTCACGCTGACCGGACACTTTAGCGAGCCGCACTACCTGCTCGACAACCAGGTGTTCCAGGGCGACCCCGGTTATCGGCTGTACAGCCCGTTGCAGTTGGCGGCCGCCGACGGCGCGGTGCTGGTCGAGCGTGACTGGCTGCCGCTGGGCGCCGATCGCTCGCAGGTGCCACAGTTCGATACACCGGGCGGGCGCGTGGAACTGTCCGGTCGCGTCGTGCCGGCGCCGGCAACCGGCATTATGCTGGCGGAGCATCGTATCGAGCCGCTGGCAACGCAGCTGTTTCGCGTGCAACGCATCAAGCCCGCCGAACTGGCCCGGCACAGCGACCTGGAATTATTGCCGTATGTCGTACGTCTGCATGACGCGGCACACGCCGAGGATGATCAGGCCGCCGCGCTCGGCGGCTTCGGCCGTGAACGCCATCTGGGCTATGCTTTCCAGTGGTTTGCGCTGGCCGCAACCCTGTTATTGATTTATTTGATTGTTAACCTGAAAAAACGACCAACCGACAATGACTGAAACAGATAACACGGCCGCGGCGAAGCGCGGCAATCCGCGGCTGATCTTCATCGTGCTGGTGCTGCTGTTCAGCGCCCCGCTGCTGGGCTCGTGGATCATCTTCAACTATACCAACCTGATCGACAGTGGCGGCATGCAGCATGGCGACCTGTACGATCCGATGGTCAAGTTACCGAACGTCGAGTTGCGCAATCCGCTCGTCGAGGAAGACACCGATGCTACGCTCTACGGCAAGTGGTCGCTGTTGTACATGAACAGCGGCGCCTGTGGCGAGGACTGCGATTTCAAGCTATACAGCCTGCGCCAGATTCGGCTTGCACTAAGCCGTTATGCGCGCAATCTGCAACGCGTGTGGATGACCGATCTGCAGGACGACAGCGCATTGCGGCAGGCGCTCAACGACTACGCCGGTACGCTGGTGCTGGACAGCCGGGCGACGACTGAACTGACGCCGGACGATTTCGCCATGCCGCCGGTTAACGAGCCGCTGAGTGAAGACGCGATCTATGTGATCGATCCTCAGGGCTATCTGGTATTGCGCTATCGCGAGGGGGTCGAACCGGGCGGCATCATCAGCGATGTGAAGCGTCTGCTGAAAAACTCGAGTATCGACTGATGCGCGGCCTGTTGGATAATCGGCCATTCAAGCTCATTGCCGGGCTGGCGACTGCCCTGGCGCTGATCGTGGTTGTGCTCGGCGCCTACGTACGTCTGTCCGACGCCGGGCTTGGCTGCCCCGACTGGCCCGGCTGCTATGGCGAGCTGTTCATGTCCGATTCCGGACGACATGCCGAGATCGCGGCGCAATCCGGCTACGACAGGCCGTATGAGCACGACAAGGCCTGGAAGGAGATGGCACATCGCTATCTGGCCGGCAGTCTCGGCCTGCTGATACTCGCGATGGCCGTGCTTGGCTGGCGCTACCGGGCACTGCCGGGGCAACCCTGCAAGGTGCCGCTGCTGCTGGTCGGCCTGGTCATTTTTCAATCCGCGCTGGGTATGTGGACGGTTACGCTGCTCCTGAAACCGGCGGTCGTTACGCTGCATTTGCTGGGCGGCATGAGTGTGCTCGCGCTGATCTGGTGGAGCTTTCTGCGCACACCTTCGCCGGCGGGTCCGCCGCTCGCGACCCGCGCGGACAGCGATCGCCGGATAACGCCGCTGGCCGTGCTGGCCCTGGTCGTCATCGCCGCGCAGATTACCCTGGGTGGCTGGGTGAGTACCAACTATGCCGCACTGATCTGCGCCGACCTGCCGACCTGTCAGGGCCAGTGGTGGCCGCCGATGGATTTCGCTGATGGCTTCACCTTCTGGCGCGGCCTCGGCGTCGATTACGAATACGGTGTTCTTGGCCCCGAAGCAATGACTGCGGTCCATGTCAGTCATCGCATCGGCGCCGTGGTGACTCTGCTGGTGGTGGGCGCGGTGGCGGCACGTGTTATGATTCGCGGCTCGCTAGCATTACGGCAGAGCGCCATCGCCTTGCTGCTGCTGTTGCTGTTGCAGCTGGCACTGGGCGTTGCCAACATTGTCTGGATGCTGCCCTTGCCGCTGGCGGTGGCGCATAATGCCGGTGCGGCCCTGTTATTGCTGGCGGCGGTGACCCTGTTGCACCAGACGACAGCACGCGGCGACCGCTAGCCAGCGGCAAAAAGCCAACGACGGATCCTGATGATCGTGAATACTGATCAACCAAGCCTGACAATGCGTGTTCTTGGCCAGTGGGAAGACTACCTGGCGCTGTGCAAGCCGAAGGTCGTGGCGCTGATCGTGTTCACCGCCGTGGTCGGTATGTTCCTGGCCACGCCGGGCATGGTGCCGTGGTCCATATTGCTGTTCGCGACATTGGGTATCGGCCTGGCCTCGGCCTCGGCCGCGGCAATCAATCACGTCGTCGATCACAAGATCGATTCGGTCATGGCACGCACCAGGCGCCGGCCATTGCCGCGCGGCTACGTCAACACGCAGTCGGCCATTGCGTTCTCGTTCATACTCGGCGCCCTGGCAATGTTCGTGCTGGCCGAATACGTCAACGTGCTCACCGCGTTACTGACGCTGTTTTCGCTGATCGGCTACGGCTTCATCTATTCCCTGTACCTGAAACGGGCAACGCCGCTGAATATTGTCATCGGCGGCGCCGCCGGCGCCGCACCGCCGGTGCTGGGTTGGACCGCGGTGACCGGTGCGCTGGAGCCGCACGCGCTGCTCCTGTTCCTGATCATCTTCGCCTGGACGCCGCCGCACTTCTGGGCGCTGGCCATCTACCGGCGCGATGAGTATGCCAGTGCCGATATACCCATGTTGCCGGTCACCCATGGCGTCGAATTCACGCGCCTGCAGATCCTGCTGTACACGATCGTACTGTTCATCGTCTGCCTGTTCCCCTATCTCATCTATATGAGCGGCCTGCTCTACCTGATCGGCGCGCTGCTGCTCAACGGCGGTTTCCTCTACTACGCCATTCGCATGCAGTTCGATCACAGCGACCGGCTGGCCATGAAGACCTTCAAGTTCTCGGTCTGGTACCTGATGGCACTGTTCGCTGTGCTGCTGGTCGACCACCATGTGCCTACCGCCATCTCGATGCTGGGACTGGCCGGATAGGACTGCTACCCCGCCCTCTGCGTATCCAGCCGGCGTCCTTGACGCAGTGCAACATGGCAGCCCGTGAATCGGGTTCGCATTTGCCGAATTTTCTACCACACTTATAAGTGGAGCAGTTGTAACAATACACACGGGGCACTGTGCGAGGAGCCAGGCCGCCCGTGTCTGGTGATTAGATTTGCTGTACAGATTTGTACAGAAAGTCTAACATTCTCGAGCACAAGTCCCCGGTTATACACTACGTGTATATATGGATATCGGGGTTCGGATAAAGAAAGCCCGGCTGGCTGCCGGCATTTCCCAGGTCAGGTTAGCCAACCTGCTGGGCGTGACGCGGAGTGCCTGCAGCCAGTGGGAGCTTTCGGGTGGCGGCACCTCACCGCGCGGTGAGCGGCTGGCCGAAATTGCCAGGTTGCTGGACATCAGCTACGAATGGCTGGCCACCGGCCACAGTGGCGGGCACGACGACAGTGAAGTTCAGAATATCTTCATGACGGGCTCTGATGAACGCTCCGGCCAGCGGCTTACGGCGCAGCAACGTGAATTGCTGGCGCTGTTCGATCGCCTGAGCACTTCAGCCCAGGCGGCGTTGCTGAAGTTGCTATCCGGCATGGCCGACAAGCCGTCGACGCCGAACGCCGGCGATGGCGGGAAAAAGCGCTAAAAAAAACGGCCAGCAGGCCGTTCTTTCAGTGTCTTGCTGCGCGGCTGCGGGCGTCAGGCCGCCAGGCCGGTGCGCAGTTTCTTCATCGCCTGCTGCTCAAGCTGGCGGATGCGTTCGGCGGAGACATTGTATTCGGCGGCGAGCGTGTGCAGCGTCGCCTTGTCGTCAGCCAGCCAGCGGCGCTTGATGATGTCGCGGGCGCGCTCGTCAAGCTGCGACAGCGACGTTGTCAGCCGCGACAGTTGCTGCGACTCGAATTCCGTGTTTTCCAGCTCCGCTTCCGGGCCATCGCCCTGGTATTCGAGGTAGTTCATCGGCGCCGGTGACGCGTGCTCATCGTCGTCGTTGTCGGCACCGCCATCGAAGGCCGCATCGTGGGCGCTCAGGCGCGATTCCATTTCCAGTACGTCCTTGCTCGTCACGCCGAGGTCCCTGGCGACTGCCTCGACCTCGTCATGATTCATCCAGCCGAGCCGCTTTTTCGCCGAACGCAGGTTGAAAAACAGCTTGCGCTGCGCCTTGGTGGTCGCCACCTTGACGATGCGCCAGTTGCGCAGAATAAACTCGTGCATTTCGGCGCGGATCCAGTGTACCGCGAACGACACCAGGCGCACGCCGACGCTGGGGTCAAAGCGCTTGACCGCCTTCATCAGGCCGATATTGCCTTCCTGGATCAGGTCGGCTTCCTGCAGGCCGTAGCCGCGGTAGCCACGGGCCACGCGGACGACAAAGCGCAGGTGCGACAGCACCAGCTGGCGGGCGGCGTCCAGGTCGTTGTCGCGCTGGTAGCGCTCGGCCAGCTCGTGCTCTTCCTCGGCGCCAAGCACCGGGATCTGGTTGACGGCCTGGACGTAGGCCTCCAGCGATCCGCTTGGCAGGGCCAGCTGCAGATTGGCGAGCTTGGTATTCATCGTGTTTTCCTCAAACATCATGTCTCTATTTTAGCAGTCCTTGGCTTAGAGTGCTAAACACGGCATGAGTTCGGGCACCGGCGCCCGTCTCGGGCGCGGTCTCAGGCTGGTTCGATGGCCTTGATATGACGTTGCACGGCGATCCAGGAGCCGGCCAGGCCGAGGCCGACGCCGCAGCCGAACAGTGCCAGCAGCTGCAGTAACGACGCCGCCCGCAGGCGGTAGTCGCTGGCGTAAAGGCTCGCCAGGTCCTGCACCGGGCCACGCAGGAAGAGTACGGCGGCGGTGATTAGCAGCCAGGCGAAAATGGCGCCGAGCAGCCCGTACCAGAAGCCGGTATAGAGAAACGGCCTTTGGATGAAGGCATCGGTGGCACCGAACAGCTTGGTGATCTCGATTTCGGCGCGGCGGTTGAAAATGCCCAGTCGAATCGTATTGCCGACAATCAGCAGTACCGCCATGCCGAGCACGACCGACAGCACCAGTACCGCACGCTGCACGGTCTCGATGATCGCCTGCAGCCGTTGCAACCACTGGTGGTCAAAGTCCGCCTGGTCGACTTCCGGCATGCCACGCAGACGCTTGAGCAGGTTGTTGTAGGCCGCCGTGTCGCGTGCGTTGCCGGCCGGCTGCACCAGCAGCAGCGCCGGCAACGGATTGTCGCGCAGCGCGTCGATGGCGTCGCTGAAGCCGGAACGTTCGCGGAATTCGCTCAGCGCCTCGTCGCGACTGATGTACTCGACCGCACCGATTGCCTCATCGGCGCGCAGCTCCGCGGCCAGATGTGCGGCGCGTTCGGCGCTGGTGTCGAGCTTCAGGTAGGTGGCGATCTGCAGGGTGGTGTCGAAACCGCTGGCGACGCGCTGGGTATTGTCGAGGATCAGGTAGAAACCGGCCGGCAGGGCCAGCGCGATACCGATCACGGCGATGGTCATGATGCTGCCGAACGGGTTGCGGGCCAGCTGGCCGAAGCTGAACACCGCCGCCTGCATGTGCTGCAGCAGCCAGACCTTGCCGCCGTCCTTGATACGCTCGCCGAAGTAGCGTCGGCGCGAGGCACCGCCACGGCGGCTGCGGGGCTTTTCGCGCCGCTCGCTCTTGCCCTTGCCGATGAACCTATTTTTCATCGTCGCGACCCTGGTCGAGTATGCGGCCCATGCGCAGGGTGATGATGCGCTTGCGCATGCGCTTGATCATGTCGAGATCGTGGCTGGCCAGCAGAATGGTGACGCCCACCTGGTTGAACTGTTCGAACAGCTGCATGATTTCCCAGGACAGCGCCGGATCGAGGTTGCCGGTCGGTTCGTCGGCCAGCAGCAGTGCCGGTCGGTGCACCACCGCACGGGCAATGCCGACGCGCTGCTGCTCACCGCCGGATAACGCGACCGGATAGGCTTTTTCCTTGTGCAGCAGGCCGACCTTGTCGAGCGCGGCATGGGTGCGCTTGACGATGTCCTGGTGGCGCGCGCCGGCGATGACCAGCGGCAGCGAGACGTTGTCGAATACGGTGCGATCGTGCAGCAGCCGGTGATCCTGGAACATGAAGCCGATGTTGCGCCGGAACAGTGGCACGCGCCGGCCGCGCACGCGCTCCAGGTTCTGGTTGTTGATGATGATCTGGCCGCGGGTGTGCCGTTCGATCAGGGCGATGAGCCGCAGCAGTGAGCTCTTGCCGGCGCCGGAACGGCCGGTGACGAAGGCCATGGCGCCTTCCTCGATATGTAGATTGATTTGCCTGAGCGCCTCGATGCCGCCGGGATACTGCTTCGAGACGTTGCTGAAGCGAATCATGATCGAGAGTCTGTCAGTCCGTGTTTGCGCTATTGGGCCAGTAAGGCATCGACAAAACTTTCAGCATCGAACGGCCGCAGGTCCTCGATCCGTTCACCGACACCAATATAACGGATCGGCAGACCCAGGTTTTGTGCCAGGGCAAAAACAATGCCGCCGCGGGCGGTACCATCGAGCTTGGTCAGCACAATACCGGTCAGGCCGATTGCCTGGTGAAACTCCTTCGCCTGCACCAGCGCATTCTGACCGGTGCTGGCGTCGATGACGAGCAAAACCTCGTAGTCCGGCCGCGGCTCGATCTTGTCGATCACGCGGCGCACCTTCTTGAGCTCGGTCATCAGGTAGTCCTTGGTATGCAGACGACCGGCGGTGTCGGCCAGCACCACGTCGCTGCCGCGTGCCCGTCCCGAGTGAATGGCGTCAAACACGACCGAGGCGGCGTCGCTGCCGTGGCTTTGCGCGATCACGGGCAGGCCGGTGCGTTCGCCCCATTCCTGCAGTTGTTCGATGGCAGCCGCGCGGAACGTGTCGCCGGCGGCGAGCAGCACCTTGTGATGGCTGTCGCGCAGGTGCGCGCCCAGCTTGCCCAGCGTGGTGGTCTTGCCGACACCGTTGACGCCGACGGCCATGATGACGAATGGCTTGTTTGCAGTGCTGACATCCAGCGGTTGTGCTACCGGCGCCAGTATGTCCAGCATGGCGGCGCGCAACAGGTCGCCAGGATCGCCGTCGCCGGCCTTGCGCGCGCGCTCGCGCAGGTTGTCGAGAATGGCGCTGGTCGCATCGATGCCGACGTCCGCCTGCAGCAGGCGGTTCTCCAGCTCCTCGAGCGCGGCCTCGTCGATCTTGCCGCCGCGCGGCACCAGGTCGCCGACATCGGTAAGCAGCAGATCGCGGGTCTTGCTCAGGCCGCGTTTGAGACTTTTCAGCAGGCCGCCGGATTTCTCCGCCGCGGCCGGCGGGGCATCATTGCTCTGTTTGGAACCTTTACTGAACACTGGGTGACGACAGGATTGGAATAAAGCATTATCGTATCATTATTCCCGTCAATGAGTGCCAGTCGTGATACCGCTTCTGGCCGGTCGAACTTGACCGCCGTCACCGGCTCTAACGTGGGCACTCGCTAATAACGACCGAATCAATGAGCTATCCAAGGAGTTTCCCCTTGCCACGCAAATTACTCACCGGTGGCCTGACGGCGGCCCTGCTGCTGGCAGTCGCGCCGGCACAGGCCACCAAGGTACAGGAATACGAACTCGACAACGGCCTGCAGCTGTTTGTCCAGCAGGACGAACGCGCACCGGTTGTTAATTCTATGGTCTGGTACGGTGTCGGCGGCAGCTATGAACTGCCGGGCAAGACCGGTATCGCCCACGCCCTGGAACACATGATGTTCCAGGGTACCGACAAGTACCCGGATGGCGAGTTCTCGGAAATCATTTCGGCCAACGGCGGCGAGGAAAACGCCTTCACTGGCGCCGACTACACCGCCTATTACCAGAAACTGGAGGCATCGCGGTTGCCGATCAGCTTCGAGCTCGAGGCCGATCGCATGCGTAACCTGCTGCTCAAGGAAGCCGACTTCGAAAAAGAGATCGAGGTGATCAAGGAAGAGCGGCGCATGCGCACCGAGGACAACCCGCAAAGCTTCACCTATGAGACGGCCATGGCGACGGCCTACCAGACCAGTCCCTACGGTCAGCCGATCGTCGGCTGGATGCACGATCTGCATAACCTGACGGTTGACGACCTGCGCGACTGGTATGACCGCTGGTATGCACCGAACAACGCCCGCCTGGTGGTGGTCGGTGACGTCGAGCCGGACGCGGTGCACGAACTGGCGCAGAAGCACTTTGCCGATATCCCGCGCGCCGAAGTCACGCCACCGGCGCCGCGACCGGAAGTCGAGCAGCGCGGCATGAAACGCGTCAAGGTCCAGCGGCCGGCGCAGCTGCCCTACCTGATGATGTCCTACAAGGTCCCGGTACTGAAGACCACTTTGCTGGATGACACTGCCGCCGGCGTGGCGGAGTGGGAACCCTATGCCCTCGAGGTGCTGGTCGGCATTCTCGACGGCGGCGATAGCGCCCGCTTCAGCCGCGACCTGGTACGCGAGTCGCGCGTCGCGGCCAGCGCCGGCGCCAGCTACAACATGACCGCGCGGTTGCCGACCAGCCTGCTGACCCTGTCCGGTACGCCGGCGCAGGGCCATGACGTTGATGAACTCGAACAGGCGTTGCGCGAGCAGGTGGCAAAGCTCAAGGACAAACCGGTGGAGGCCGCCGAGCTTGAGCGTATCAAGACCCAGGTTGTCGCATCCGATGTCTACCAGCGTGACTCGGTGTTCTATCAGGGTTATCTGATCGGCCTGCTTGAAACGGTCGGTCTCGACTGGCGCATGATCGATGAATACGTGGGCAAGGTGCAGGCGGTAACGCCGGAGCAAGTGCAGGAGGTGGCAAAAAAATACCTCACCGACGACCGTCTGACGATCGCCGAGCTGGAACCGCTCGCCAGCGAAAGCCTGATGCCGGCGCTACCGGCCCCCACCAGCGAGGAAGATGACCATGTCCACTAAGCATTACCTATTGACCCTGGTCCTGCTGGTTACCGCGCCGGTGCTCAAGGCGACACCGGATATCCAGCACTGGCAGACTGAGCATGGCGTCGATGTTTATTTTGTCGCCGCCGATGAAATACCGATTGTCGATATCCACGTCGTCTTTGATGCCGGCAGCGCGCGTGACGGCGACCATGCCGGCGTCGCCGGCATGGCGCTGGGCATGCTCGCCGACGGCGCCGACGGCATGAGTGCCAACGCGATCAGCCAGGCGTTCGAGTCGGTCGGTGCCGAGTATGGCACCAGCCTGGATCGCGATATGGCGAGCGTAAAGTTGCGTACACTGGCCGAGGAAGAGGCCCGCACGGCGGCGGTCGACATGCTGATCAAGGTCCTGAGCGAGCCGGACTTCCCGCAATCGGATTTCGAACGCGAACAACAGCGCAGCCTGGTCGGTCTGCAAGCGAAGAAGCAGAAACCCGGTTCAGTGGCCAGCGACGCGTTCTACGCAGCGCTCTACGGCGATCATCCGTATGCCCATCCGACCTCCGGTACCGAGGACAGCATCAAGGCGCTGACGCCCGCTGATCTCAGGGCTTTCCACGAGAAACACTACACCGCCAGCAACGCGACGATCGCCGTCGTCGGTGCACTGACGCGCGACGAGGTCGAGGATCTGGCGAACCGTCTGGTGGCACGGTTACCGGCTGGCGAATCATTGCCGGCGCTGGCGGATGTGCCGGCGGCCACATCCAGCGAGGAGCGCATCGAGTTTCCATCCAGCCAGACGCATATATTGATCGGCACGCCCGTGGTCGAGCGCAAGGATCCGGATTACTTCCCGCTGTATGTCGGTAATCATGTGCTTGGCGGGGGCGGCATGGTTACCCGGCTGTTCAACTCCATCCGCGAAGAGCGTGGGCTCTCGTACAGCGTCTACAGTTACTTTTATCCGCTGGCGAAATCCGGACCGTTCGTCGCCGGCCTGCAAACCAGCACCGCCCAGGCCGATGCCGCCCTGGAGGTGCTGCGCAACGAGATCCGCGACTATATCGAGAACGGCCCGACCGCCGACGAACTGGAAGCGTCGAAGCAGAACATCACCGGCGGCTTCCCGTTGCGCATCGACAGCAACAGCAGCATCGTCTCCTACCTGGCCGTGATCGGTTTCTACGATCTGCCGCTCGACTATCTCGACAAATTCAACGACCGGGTTGAAGCGGTTACGCGGGAAGATATTGTCGATGCATTCCAGCGGCGCCTGGATGTCGCCGAGTTCGATACCATCATGGTCGGGCGGCAACCGGACGATAACGCCGACGACTGACGTACGGCAGGCGTTGCTGTCTGTGGCAGCGTCTGCCCCCCTGAGCGGCCGTATGCGTTAGAATGAGCGTTCCTGAATAAAACCGGTAACCCTCTTGGCCCGATCCCGACAACGCGCACAGCAGGCAACCGGCCGGATCCGGATTATCGGTGGTGACTGGCGTGGCCGGCGCCTGTCGGTCCCGGCGTTGACCGGTCTGCGGCCGACCCCGGACCGGGTGCGCGAAACCTTGTTCAACTGGCTGCAGATGACCCTGCCCGGCAGCGACTGCCTGGATGCTTTCGCCGGCAGCGGCGCGCTGGGTTTCGAGGCCGCATCCCGCGGTGCCCGTCAGGTCACGCTGATCGAACGCGACCCGCCCCAGGCGCGACTGCTGCAGGAGCAGGCGCTGGCCTTTGCGGCCGACAATATCGAGATTCAAACCGCCGACGCCATCAGCTGGTTGCAGCAGACGCCGGCCCGGTTCGACATCATCTTTCTTGATCCACCGTTTGCCGGTGATTTGCTTGACGCGGCTTTATCTGTCATAGCCGATCGGGCTATTCTGCGGTCCGATGGTCTGGTCTATGTCGAGCAGTCACGCGGCGCGCCGCTGGCCGATGGCTGGTTGCTGCATCGGCAAACGCGGGCCGGCCAGGTCGAGGCCTGTCTGTTAAAACAGGCCACACCGGACGCATAACGCAGCATCAGCAACAGGGATTCAGCCATGAACATAACGGCGATCTATGCCGGTACCTTCGATCCAATCACGCATGGGCATACCGATATCGCCCGGCGCGCGGCATCGTTGTTCGATAAAGTGATCCTGGCGGTTGCCGGGGCCGGCAACAAGACACCGGCTTTCTCACACGAGGAACGACTCACCATGGCCCGCAGTGCCCTGCGCGAGACCGCCAATGTCGAAGTCATGGGATTTGATTCACTGGTTACCGACCTGGCCAAACGCCAGGGCGCACGGGTGCTGATCCGCGGTCTGCGGGCGATGTCCGATTTTGACTACGAGTTCCAGATGGCGGGCATGAATCGAAAGCTGTTTGCCGATGCCGAAACCGTGTTTCTGACGCCGGCCGAGCAGTACAACTGCATCTCTTCGAGTCTGGTGCGCGAGATCGTGCGCCTCGGCGGTGATGTCTCCGATTTCGTCACCGCCGATGTGCAGAAGGCACTGGCCGAACGCATTGTCCGAACGGACCAGTGACTATGTCTAACCGCAAATACACGCCAATTAACGCAAATGAAGAATCATATAGAAGCTGCATTCGCCATCCTGGTTTCATCGATCGACTCATAACCGGATATTTGTAAATCGGATCGAGAGGGTCGCCAGGCCAGGGCACTGCGCTAAAACCTGTGCTGTATAGCCATGCCCATACAAACTTTTATTTTTATTTGCGTTAATTGGCGTGTATTTGCGGTTAATTGATTAATCACCCGTTTCCGGAGTCCGAATGCTGAGCCGTCACCTGAAAATATTCGTTTTTGTTCTTTGCCTGTTGCCTGCTGTCGCGCTGGCGCAGAAGCCGGGCGAGGCGGCGATTGCCAGTGCCCATCCACTGGCCACCGAAGCGGGGCTGGCGGCCCTGGAACAGGGTGGTAACGCGTTCGACGCCGCCGTGGCGGTCAGTGCCACGCTGGCGGTGGTCGAGCCGTACAGTTCCGGTATCGGTGGCGGTGGCTTCTATCTGCTGCATCAGGCCGATCAGGATCGCGACATCATGCTCGATGCACGCGAAATCGCCCCGGCGAGTGCCAGACAGGCGCATTACCTGAACAGCGCGGGTGACCTGGATCGCGACATCAGCATCAACAGCGCCAAGGCCGCCGGCATTCCCGGTATTCCGAAGGCGCTGGAACACCTCGCCCGCGAGTATGGCCAGCTGCCGCTGGCCGAGACCCTGGCGCCGGCCATAAAACACGCTCGCGAGGGCTTTGCCGTCAGCGAGCGTTATCGCAAGCTGGCCGGCTTCCGGCTGGATGTGATGCGCCGCAACCCGGCGACGGCCGCAATTTTCCTGCAGGATAATGACGTTCCGGAAACGGGCCACGTGATCATACAGCCGCAACTGGCTGACACCCTGAGCGCGCTGGCCGGGCAGGGCAGCAAAACATTTTATGAGGGTGAGCTGGCCGAACGCATCGTCGATGGTGTCAACGCCGCCGGCGGGGACTGGACACTGCGGGATCTGTCGAGCTATCGCGTTGTCGAGCGCGAACCGATCGTCACGAGCTACCATGACATGCGCGTCATTTCCGCAGCACTGCCGTCGTCCGGCGGCATTGTCCTGGGTCAGGCGCTGAATATACTCGAGAACTTTGACCTGCCGCGCATGGATGAAGCGACGCGCAAGCACGTCATTATCGAGGCGATGCGGCGAGCCTACCGCGATCGCGCCGCTTATCTCGGCGACAGCGATTACGTCGATGTGCCGGTCGAGCGTCTGCTGAACAAGGACTATGCGGCAGGCCTGGCCGTCGACATCGATGAAGACAAGGCGACGGACAGCAAGAGTATGCCGCCGTTTAGCGATCACCAGGGGCTCGGTGCGGACACGACGCATTTTTCCGTTATCGACGCGGACGGTAACCGGGTCAGTGCCACGCTGAGCATCAACCTGCCGTTCGGCAATGCGATGATGGCCGGTGATACCGGTGTGTTGCTGAATAATGAGCTGGATGACTTTGCCCTGCAGCCGCAGGAGCCGAATGCCTATGGTCTGGTCGGTGGCGAAGCCAATGCGATTGAGCCGGGCAAGCGGCCGCTATCGAGCATGACGCCGACGTTCCTGGAAACGGATGACAAGGTTGCTATCCTGGGCACGCCCGGCGGCAGCCGTATTATCAGCATGGTCCTGCTGGGCACGCTTGCATTTGCCGACGGTGATCTGCCGGGCGACTGGGTGACCCTGCCACGCTATCATCATCAATACCTGCCCGATGTTGTTCAGCACGAACCGGATGCCCTGTCCGACCGGTTAATGAATGCACTGCGTGAACGTGGCCATACCCTGGAAAGCGTCGGCCGTCAGTACGGCAACATGCAGGCGATACTCTGGCACCGGCCGACCAACCTGATCTTCGCGGCGAGCGATCCTCGTGGCGAGGGCAGCGCGGAAAAGCAGCCGCCACGCTGAGGCGGGGTTAAGCCCGGCAACCGACACGGATTGCCTGACGCAATCAAGTGCGGTGAATAGGCGAGTACCATGAACCGATTCCGGGAAAAACTCAGGACCACCCTCGAGCGTCGCCGTCACTTTCTGGCGACCCGTCAGGCTGAAATCACCCTGGCATTCTTGGGGCTAGTCGTCGGACTCCTGTCCGGGGGTCTTATCATCAGTTTCCGTCTGGGCATAGAAACACTGCAACTGGGACTGTTGTCGCTGGATGCGGCTGACACTTTTGAAGGACTGTCGACACCGATGCGTTTTCTGTTGCCGCTGTTCGGTGCAGTTGTTCTCGGTGTCGGTTTCTGGCTGATTAGTGTGGCCTCGCGTTCGGTCGGTATTGTCCACGTCCTTGAACGCCTGCAGTATCACGAAGGCCATCTGCCACTGCGCAATCTGCTGGTGCAGTTCTTCGGCGGTATCGTCGCCCTGGCCTCGGGGCAGTCGGTAGGGCGCGAGGGGCCGAGCGTTCACCTAGGTGCCGGCGTTTCCAGCCTGACCGGGCGCTATCTATCCCTGCCCAACAACAGCATCCGCACACTCGTGGCCTGCGGTTCGGCCGCGGCAATCGCCGCTTCCTTCAATACGCCGCTGGCCGGTGTCATCTTTGCCATGGAAGTCATTGTTATGGAATACACGATCGCCGGCTTCACGCCGGTGATCCTCGCGGCGGTGGTGGCGACGGCCATGAGCCGTGCCGTGTTCGGTGAGGAGACGGCCTTTATCGTGCCGACGGTGGGTTCGGCGTCATTATCGGACCTGTTCTACATCACCGTCATGGGTGTGGCCATTGGTGCGGCTTCGGCGGCTTTTGTCGGCCTGATCCGGCACCTGCGCCGGATTTCACTGAACTGGTCACTGCTACTGGTCATGCCGTTGGCGGGTCTCGCCGTCGGCGGTCTTGGTATTTTCATACCCGAGGTGCTGGGTACCGGTTACGATTCGGTGAACCTGGCGGTCAGCGGCCAGCTTGGCATGACACTGATGGCGCTTATATTGTTGGCGAAGTTTGTCGCCAGTGCCATCTGCGTGTCCGGCCGTATACCGGGCGGTCTCATCGGTCCGACCATCGTCATGGGCTGCATGGCCGGCGGCCTGTTCGCGCAGTTTGTCAGCCAGCTACCGGCGGTAACCGCCGACCCGGTGCTGTACACCGTGCTCGGCATGGGCGCGATGATGAGCGCGGCACTGCAGGCGCCGCTCGCGGCGTTGCTGGCATTGCTGGAAATGACCGCCAGTCCGGCTCTGATCATGCCGGCGATGCTGGCCGTCGTCAGCGCCAACATGGCGGCGAAATCGCTGTTCGGCCAGCGTTCGGTCTTCCTGCAGATGCTGCAGGACTCGGGTATGGTTTACCGTTCGGACCCGGTGTCCCTCGGTTTGCGTCGCATCGGTGTTACCGCCGTCATGAATCGCCGGGTCGTTAGCTGTGATGCGGAAATTACGGCAAAATACGCACGCCAGCTATTGTCGCAGGAGCCGCAGTGGATTGTTATTCGACAATCCGGCGACAAGGACCTGCTGATGCCGGGCTCCAATCTGGCAGCTTACCTGGAAAGCGAGTCACTTCCGGAGACTATCCAGTTGCGCGAAGTGCCGGGCCAGCGCCAGGAAGTCGTGGCGGTCGACTCGCGGGCGACGCTCTACGAAGCTCGCCGCTTGCTGGACGAGTACAAGGTCGATGCCGTTTATGTACGCCGCCCGGCCGGCGCAGGCAGCTATCGTATCCTGGGTGTGCTGCAGCACCAGGACATACAGGCCAGCTATTCGTTGCGTTAATCCTGCACGGCCGCCGCGGGTGGTGAACGTTGATGACTGATCCGTTTCAAAACAAGACAAAACAACAAAGTACCACTATGCAAGACATCAAGCGCAGCCTGCTGCATTCACTGCTCGAGGTTATTGTACTGAGCCTGTTGATGATGCTGCCGGTCATCACCGTCTATCTGGATCTGACGATCGGTGACAGGACCATTACCGAGCTTTCTTTTGTCGAGGTGACCCAGGAATTTTTACTGTTCATCTCGGCCGTGTTGTTCTGGGTCGCCGTTGTCAGGGAGCCGCATGCCCGCGGTTTCATGGTACTGGTGGCCGGCCTGCTCTCCTGCATGTTCATTCGCGAACTGGATTACGTCTTTGATCAGGTTGTCCATGGGTTCTGGTTCTATCCGGCCATGCTCATGGCCATAGGCTCGATTCTTTATGCTGCCATCAATCGGGCCACGATCCCGCTTCCAATGGCCCACTTCATGGGAACGCGCGCCTACGTGTTTCTCGCCATCGGTCTGTTGATTACTCTGGTATTCAGTCGCGTGTTCGGTAGCGGCAATCTGGTTTGGAAAGAGGCGCTGGGCAGCAGCTATACAGCCCATTTCCGCAGCGTGATTCAGGAAGGCCTGGAGCTGTTCGGCTACGTGTTCGTCTTTTATGGCGCCTGCCTGTCACGATTGCATGCCGGTCGGCAGCGCAATGGTATGAATCCTGATCGGTAAGCGCATAAAAAAGCCGGGGCTGTGGCCCCGGCTTTCAGGTTAACGCTCTGGTAATGGCTTAACGGATAGACAGATAATGCAGCTGGCCGGCTTTCATGTCCGGTAGCAGCAGGTGTTTGCCATCCGTTGCCAGACCGATATCGGCAGCCGCCTCGTAGCCATCACCAATCAACTGTGGTGTTGCCTTCGGTTCGGTCAGTTGCCAGACCTTGCCGTTGTTCCAGTCGGATACATACAGGTAGCCGCGACTGTCACGGACCAGGCCATCAGCACCGCCGAAGCCGCTGTTCAGGGCGGTGAGCTTGCCGCTGTTGATATCCAGTCGATACAGGTCACCGGTACCAAAATCGGCTACCAGCAGCTGGCCGGGGCCATCCATCAACAGACCATTGGGGCGCTTGATCCCGGCATCGCTGCCGATGATTTCGCTGACTTCGCCGGCCTGGGTGACCTTGTATATGCCGCTGTTATCACCATTATCCTTGCCGCTGTCAGAGACATAAATATTGCCCTGACCGTCGACCTCGACGTCATTCAGGAACTGTGGTGTCCCCGGAAAGTCTTCCGGCTTGGCAAAGACCTTCACATCACCATCCATGTTGATTTCCAGTAGCTTGTCATTATCGGCGACGTAGAGTCTGTCGTTCCACAGATCGATGCCTTTGGGATCATCAAGGAATTGCGCCAGGGTCGACTTGCTGCCATCGCTGCCGATGACACTGATCTGGCCGTCACCATCCTTGCCGAACTCGCCGATCTCGGAGATAAAGACACGGCCGTCCGGGTGGGCCACGGCGGATTCCGGCATGGCCAGGCCACTGACGGCTTCAGGCGTTTGCTCACCCGTCGCGCGTACCGAATGGGTCTTGCCCGTGTCTTCCTCGCCATAGCTGATACGGTAGATCACGCCGTTGTAGTCGTCAGAGACCAGCAGTGAACCATCCGGCAGTTGCAGCACGTCGGTGGGGCGTCCCCAGGCCTCGCCATCCTGCAACCAACCGTCGATGAAGACTTCCTTGCCACTGACCTCATTATTGTCGTCAAAGGTGACCCGCATCAGCTTGTAACCGACCGGCTCGGTGCGGTTCCAGGAACCATGCTGGGTGACGATCGCGTCGCCCTGGTAGTCGGCCGGGAACATGTCGCCGGTATAGAACTTGAAGCCGAGATTGGCGGTATGTGCCTGGAATTCGACTTCGGGGAAGGTCACTTCCTGCGGCGGTTCCTTGTCCTTCCAGTCCTCGTGCCGATCACGGCCGCCGGCGTAGTACGGAAAGCCGAAGTGCATGCCCTTCTCGGGCGCGGCGTTGAATTCACCCGGCGGTCTGTCGTCGCCCATCATGTCGGTGTTGTTATCGGTGAAGTACAGCACACCGGTTTCCGGATGAAAGTCGATGCCGACCGAATTGCGAATGCCATGTGCGTAGATTTCAGCGTCGGAGCCATCCGGGTTCATGCGGATGATTGTCGCCTCAATGCCGCTGACTTCGCAGATGTTGCAGGGCGCGCCGACGGTGACGTACAGCTTGCCGTCCGGACCGAAGTCGATGTAACGCCAGCCGTGGTGCGACTTGTCCGGCAGGTCCTCATAGATGACGTCGCGCATTTCCGAGAACGGCAGGTTGAGATCAAAGCCCGGGGCCGAATAACGTGCGATGCGGTGCTGCTCGGCCACGTACAGGTTGCCCTGGTACATGGCGACGCCGTTACCAACCTTGAGATCGTCCATGATGGTGACGACCTTGTCGGCCTTGCGGTCCTTGTTCTTGTCGACCACGGCGTAGACCTTCTCGCCGCGGGTGCCGACAAAGACGGTGCCGGTTGACTGGCCCAAGGCCATCTGCCGGGCGCTGGGCACCTCGGCATAGACTTCAATGTTGAAGCCGTCCGGCAGGTTCAGTTTGCTCAGGTTGTCATCGACGTCCGCGGTTGCCGTGCCGGCTGTAGCAGACAGCCCCAGCAGCGCCGCGGCGGCGGTGATTGAATGGTATCCGGATTTCATGAATCCCTCCGTTGTGTGAAAAGATGATCGGGAATCGCGTTCATTGACCCGGCACCTCGACAATGATCTTGCCGAACTGCTCGTTCGATTCCATGTAGCGATGTGCTTCGACGATATTGTCGAGCGTAAATGTTTTTGCAATAACCGGCTTGAACTGGCCGTCAGCCAGGCCCTTGTTCACGAAGTCGACGCATTGCGCCAGCTTGGCCGGGTTGGTGATGAACTCGAACAGCGTATAGCCGCGAACCGTAATCCCCTTGCCGAGTACGGCGAACAGTGGGAACGGTGTCGGCTCGGTACTCAGTGCCCCGTATTGAAAGATGGTGCCGAACCGGGCCGTGGCCGCGGCCAGGGACTCGAGGATCGGCCCGCCGATCGGATCGAAGACGATGCGCGCGCCCTGGTTGTCGGTAATGCGCATGACTTCCTGCACCAGGTCCTGTTGCTCGCTGGCGATGACGTGCGCGGCGCCGGCCTGTTTCAGTGCTTCGGCCTTGGCATCGGTACGTGTGATCGCGACCGGTGTCGCGCCGACGGCGTTGGCCATCTGGATGGCAGTCAGGCCGACGCTGCTGGATGCCGCCGTGATCAATACCGTGTCGCCGAAGGTCATGTTGGCGATATCGAACAATGCCCCCCAGGCGGTCGGGTAGGACATCCACACCGCCGCTGCGGTTTTGGCGTCCAGCCCTGGCGGCCGCTTAACCACCGCGTTTGCCGGTACGATCGCCTGTTCGGCGTAAACGCCGTATTCGTTCATGGAAAAAGCCGGAATGACGCAGACCGGTTCGCCGATCTCGAAACCGTGCACCGCTTCGCCCAGTGCCTCGACCACGGCCGCGGCCTCGTAGCCGATCGGCGCCGGCGTGCGCGGCTCTTCCAGGTACATGCCGGAACGGAACATGGCCTCGGCACGGTTAAGGCCAATGGCCTGGATGCGGACGCGCAGTTCATTCGGTCCGGGCTCGCCGATCGTTTCGTCGGTTATCTTTAATACCTCCGGGCCGCCGGTCTCGTGAAAACGCACGATCTTGCTCATGGCTCGACTCCTTAATCGTTCTGTTGGCGCAGCAGTTTCAGTGTCGCCTCGGCGGCGCTTTCCGAGGAGGCCGGATTCTGGCCGGTGATCAGATGGCCGTCAGTGACGACATACGGCTGCCAGTCGGCCGCCTTGGAGTAGTCGCCATCATTCTGTTTCAGCATGTCCTCAACCAGGAACGGCACGACCTGGGTCAGACCGACCGCTTCCTCTTCCGAGTTGGCAAAACCGGTCACCTTCCTGTTCTCTACCAGCGGCTTACCGTCAGCGGTGTGCGCGTGCCGGAATACGCCCGGTGCGTGGCATACTGCGGCCACCGGTTTGCCGGCGGCGTAGAGTGATTCGACGAGCGCGATCGAGTGTTCGTCTTCGGCCAGGTCCCAGAGCGGGCCGTGACCGCCGGGATAGAACACCGCGTCGTAGTCGTCCGGGTTGATGTTGGCCAGTGGCTGCGTCTTTGATAGTGCAACGCGCGCCTCGGAGTCCTGCTTGAAGCGTTCGGTTGCCGCAGTCTGGAAGTCCGGCTGGTCACTTTTCGGATCCAGCGGCGGCTGACCGCCTATGGGGGAAGCCAGGGTGATGTCGGCGCCGGCGTCCTTGAATACATAGTAGGGCGCGGCAAACTCTTCCAGCCAGAAGCCGGTCTTCTCGCCGGTATCGCCCAGCTCGTCGTGGGATGTCAGGACCATTAATACTTTCATCGTTACCTCCGTGCGTCCCTTGCGGACGCTGAACAAACTCTTGTGCAGATCGTGCCAGTACTCTAGTGACCGGCAGGCATGAAACCGGTTCTAGCGTTCCTGCTTCGTCGGCCGGACGACGATCTCGTTGACGTCGACATCGTCCGGCTGTTCGATCGCGTACTTGATGGACCGGGCGATGGCGTCGGCATCGATGGCGATGGCGAACATCTTGTCCATGGTCTCGGCGGCGTTCGGATCGGTAATGTGTGACGGCAGCTCGGTGCTGGTCAGACCGGGCGAGATGATGGTCGAACGGATCTCGCCACGCGACTCCTGACGCAGGCCCTCGCTGATCGCACGCACCGCATACTTGGTACCGCTGTAGACCGAATAGGTCGGTAGCACGCGATGACCGGCCACCGACGATACATTGATAACATGTCCGCCGTGTTGCGCCCGCATGATGGGCAATACCGCGGCGATGCCGTAGAGCACGCCCTTGATGTTGACATCGATCATCCGGTCCCATTCGTCGACCTTGAGCTCGTCAAGATACGACACCGGCATCAGACCGGCGTTGTTGATCAGCACGTCGACGCGGCCGAACTTCTGTTTGGCAGCATCGACCAGCGCCTGTACCTGATCGCGTTGCGTTACGTCGGTCACCTCGAAGGCGGCCATGGTGTCGTCATGCGCGCTCTCCAGCACCGTAACCAGCTCGCGCAGCTTCTCGCCGCGGCGCGCGCCCAGCATCAGGCGGGTACCGTACCGCGCCAGCAGTCGCGCGGTGGCTTCACCGATGCCGCTGCTGGCACCGGTGATGACCACCACCTTGCCGTTGAGATTGTCGTTGGCGGCCGGGTTCGTCATTACGCGACCTCGGCCGGTTCCTGGGCTGATTCCTGGGCCGATTCCAGGAACGGATAATCGGTATAGCCGACTTCCGTGCCGCCATAGAACGTCGCCCGGTCCTGTTCGTTCAGCGGTGCATTCAGCATGAAGCGCCGGGGTAGATCCGGGTTGGCAAGGAACTTCTTGCCGTAGGCGACGGCGTCGGCATGACCGTTGGCAATGGCAAGATTGCCGCTGTCGCGATCGTAGTCGCCGCAGGGAATGATGGCGTTGTTGAAGATCGAGCGTAACTCGCGCGACGGCACCAGCGTGACGCCGGCGTCGCGGTCCGCCTGGTCCGGTTCGACGACGTGCAGATACGCCAGGTCGTAGCGGTTTAGCTGCTCGACGAAATAGCCGAAAGTCCGGCGCGGGTCGGAATCGCTCATATCGTTGAACACGCCACTGGGCGAAATGCGGATACCGACGCGATCCGCCGGCCAGACGCTCAGTATCGCTTCCAGTACCTCGAACGACAGCCGCGCCCGGTTTTCCAGCGAGCCGCCGTAGGCATCGGTACGCTTGTTGGTGCCGTCGCGCAGGAACTGGTCGAGCAGGTAGCCGTTCGCGTTATGCAGTTCGACGCCGTCGAAACCGGCCCGCTTCGCGTTCTCCGCACCCTGGCGGTACTGCTCAACGATGCCGGGGATTTCGTCGAGTTCGAGCGCCCGCGGCGTCTGGAACGGCTTAATGCCCTCATAGGTGATCGCCTCGCCTTCAGGTCGGATCGCACTCGGCGCGACCGGTTGCTCGCTGTTCGGTTGCAGGCTTGGATGCGAGATGCGGCCGACGTGCCACAACTGCAGCAGCATGCGGCCGCCGGCGTCGTGCACGGCATCGACCACGCTGCGCCAGCCGGCTACCTGGGGCTCGCTGTGGATACCGGGCGTCAGCGGATAGCCGACACCCTGCGGCGATACCTGTGTGGCCTCGCTGATGATCATCGCGGCATCGGCGCGCTGGCAGTAGTACTCGACGTTCAGATCGTTCGGCGAGTTGTCCGGGTTCGACCGGTTACGCGTCAGCGGCGCCATCACGACGCGGTGCGGCAGCGACAGGGCACCGATCTGCACCGGCGTAAACAGATCCGGTGACGCAACCCGATCGTGATGCGAATGAACCTTGCTCATGTTGTCTCCTTGGCCGTTCGCGGCCGTTACTTACAGATTCTGGTCGAGAAAGGCGTCCAGCTGGGCCTTCGACATCGCGCCGGACTTGCTTGCGACCACTTCGCCGCCTTTGAACAGCATCAGGGTCGGCACGCCACGAATACCATACTTGGTCATGATGTTCTCGTTCTCGTCGACATTGACCTTGCCGAACTTGACCTCGCCGTCACGGTCGCCGGCGACCTGTTCGACGATCGGCATCAGCATCTTGCAGGGGCCGCACCACGGCGCCCAGTAGTCGACCAGCACCGGTTGTTCGGCCTGGAGAACTTCCTGTTCGAAGGAATCATCGTTCAATTCAACTAAAGCACTCATCAGAATCGCTCCTCGGTTATTGATTGCAGGGTTGTGAATAAGTGATCGCTTGCTTGTGACAAAGTGCGTCGTGCAGCCAGGCGTCACCGGCGCTCGCGTCGTCATGCGTGCGCTCATCCGCACCGGCGCACAGCTTGCGGAACGCTTGCGCCGGATCGAGGTCAAGATAGATGGCGGACTCGAACAGAAACCGCGTCACGTTGTTCATTGCTATTGGATTCCTTGTCATTGGGGCATTCTCCCTTCGCTTCAACAGCCATTCGGCCTTTGTCTAGACCGGTCTACTAGTGACCGGGCAAAAAATATATTTCCGGTGAGCCTCAATCGGCCTTCAGCACCTGGCTGAAGACGATGTCGATGAACGCCTGCATCGGCGCAGTCGACTTGCCCATCTTGGCGCGCAGTATCGCGCCCTGCCAGCCAGCCAGCAGAAACTCGGCCAGCTGGCGCGTGTCGCTGTCGGCCGGGATCTCGCCGGCGGCGCGGGCCTCGTCGAGACACTCGACGAACTGCTGCTGCCAGCCGCGGAACACCTCGTCCAGGCGCTCGCGGAATTTCTCGTTGTGGCTGGACAGCTCTTGGCTCAGGGTGCCGATCAGGCAGCCGACCTTGCACTCACTGGCACCGACAGCCGCCATTCCGTCCTTCATGTAGTTGCGGATACGCTCGACCGGGCTGAAGCTGGCATCCTTCAGGAAGCTGTCGATGCGCTCGGCATAGGCCCGCGACGAGGCCTCGATGACCGCCATACCGAAGTCGTCCTTGCTGGAAAAATAGTAATAAAAAGAACCCTTTGGCACATTGGCGGTGCTTAGAACGGCATTGATGCCGGTGGTGCCGAAACCATGCCGGGCAATGATTTCGGTACCGACCTGGATCAGTTCGTCGCGGGTCTGGGTGCGTGTCATGGCACATACATTAGACCGGTCGTCTAGTAATGTCAACAGGCCTGGCATGCCTACAGAAAAATGAAATGAAAGCCGAGGAATACAGAAGAGTTGCTTCCGGGTACTTACTCCCGGGATTACTTATTTAACCTGCCAGAACGACCGGATGTCGGCGGGCGGTCTTTTCGCTGCCAGGGTGATCGCAATTTCCTCGATCGCGGCGAGCAGGCAGACAAAGGCTGCCACATGAAACGGCCAGACCATAATCTCCAGAAACAGCAACGGAATACCGGGCACGGTCAGGATGACGGCGAGCTTTGTCAGCCAGGTGTGGTAGCTGGTGATCTGGCGGAACTTGATCAGGCCCACCAGCGGCGGCACGACGATGCTGCCGAGAATGAGTCCCACGTAAACGAATTCGCGTTCAATAATTTCCGGCCACAGCCACCAGGCACCGAGACCGAGGGTCATGTACAGCGTGAAGTCCGCCCAGCTGTCGAGCAGTGCGCCGAAGCTGGACAGCTGGTGCATCCAGCGCGCGATCATGCCGTCGAGTGCATCGAGCAGAAAGGCGAACAGCAGGAGGCCGAGGAAAACGTGCGGGTGATCGCTGTAGGCCAGGTAGAGCAGGGGCGCGCACAGCAGCAGGCGCAAGAGACTGAGCAGGTTGGGTAGTGTCATGGCGCGCTGTAGCTGAATTCGGCGTACAGCGGTGAATGATCCGACAGTTTCTTCCAGGGCTTGCCGGTATAGGAAGCGCAATCCAGAAGTTCCAGGCCACGGTAGTAGATGCGGTCCATGCTCAGCATTGGATACATGGATGGATAGGTCTTGGCATAACGGCCGTACTGCGACTTGAAGACTTCACGCAGGTTCAGTTCGCTTTCCAGGCCGGTGCGCATGCGGCCGTTCCAGTCGTTGAAATCACCGGCCAGGATCAGCGGCTGATCGGCGGGGATGTGGTCGCGGATATGACGCTTGACGATACGCAGCTGGCGGCGGCGCTCGAAACCGACCAGGTCCAGGTGCACGCAGAGGATGTGCAGGCTGCTGTCTTCATCATCAAGGTGGTGGATGACGCCATGGAGCAGACTGCGGC
Organism: Methylohalomonas lacus; assembly: GCF_024808875.1. GTDB lineage: Bacteria > Pseudomonadota > Gammaproteobacteria > Methylohalomonadales > Methylohalomonadaceae > Methylohalomonas > Methylohalomonas lacus. The sequence continues at coordinate 96,110 of NZ_JANUCT010000007.1, read as the reverse complement.
TGGCGCGTTTGAGGCTGGACAGATTGATGTTTTCCCAGCTGTGGAACGGGTGCTTGCTGAGGATGGCGTTGCCGTGGTGGCCTTTGGAATAGATCGCGTTCTTGCCGTAGGCGAAGTGCGGCCATAGCTGGTCGGCGAGAAATTCATACTGTGAGACCGCCGGCCAGTTGTCGAGCCGCTGTTCGTGACGCTGCTGCTCGCCGTGGATCTCCTGCAGGAAGACCAGGTCAACGTCGGAGGCATGCAGTTCGTCGCGGATGTCGTGCAGGACGAATTCGCGGTTAGCCAGGTCGAAGCCTTTGTGAATGTTATAGGTCAGTATCTTGAACGGCTGGTTACGCATATCAGCTCTGACAACGGGAACAGTAAAAAGTCGAACGCTGGCCGAGTCTTTTGTTGCGTACGGGCTGACCGCAGCCACGGCAGGGCTCGCCGGCGCGATCGTAAACCTGCAGATCGTGGCGGAAATAGCCGGGCTGACCCGCGAAGCTGATGAAATCGCGCAGGGTGGTGCCGCCCTTGGCGATGGCACGTTGCAATACCGACTTGATGGCTCCGGCCAGCTGGTCGTAACGCGCGCGCGACACGCGGCCGGCCTGACGTCCGGGCAGGATGCCGGCCTCGTACAGGGACTCGCTGGCGTAGATGTTGCCGACACCGACCACCGTGCGGCTGTCCATGATGAAGGTTTTGACTGACTGCCGGCGCTTGCGCGAGCGCTGATACAAATAGTCGCCGCTGAAATGCTCGTCCAGCGGTTCCGGACCCAGGCTCGCCAGCAGCGGGTGCTGGCTGACATCGCCGGTGACGTAGTGCACCGAGCCGAACCGGCGCGGATCGCGCAGGCGCAGGCACTGGCCGTCGGCGAACTGCAATTCGAAATGATCGTACGGGCCGACCTCGATATCGATCGGGTTGATGCGCAGGCTGCCGGACATGCCGAGATGCAGCATGAGATGACCGCGGTCGAGCCTGAACAGCAGATACTTGGCACGGCGTTCGAGCGATTGCACCGTCTGGCGGCGCAGGGTGCGGACCAGGTTGCTCGGCACCGGCCAGCGCAGGCTGGCATTGCGGACAACGACCTTGCTGATCGTGCGGCCGCTGACATGCGGCGCGATGCCGACGCGGGTTGTTTCGACCTCGGGCAGTTCGGGCACGGCTTATTGGTTCCCGGTTCGTTCCTGCACGGATATCCAGCGATGCAGACGGGCGTTACGGTTCATCGGTGCTTGTTCGGTATTCGCCGGCGTCGTTCGTGTCGGCTGTCTTGCCTGTAGTCAATCCCAGGTCCAGGAGCAGTTCGGCCGGCAGGTGGTACTGCAGGCCCTGTTCCGGTCGCGCGAGGATGATCTGCGGATCGGTGGCGACGACGCGGTAGCGGATCGGATCCTGCCCGGCGAATTCCAGGCTGACGCTCTGGTCGTACTCAGCGTCGTTATTCTCGTGCTGTTTGACGTAACTGGCGCGTGTCCGTTGCCAGGCGTCGGCCGTGATGGCCGGTGTATGGGTGAGGTTGTCGGGCTCGGCCCGCCAGTCGCCGTCGTCTTTGCGGATCTGCCCGCCCGGCAGGCGGATGCCGGTCAGCTCGCTGTCCGTCGGCGTCAGGCTTGGATTGATGTAGTAATTCAGCGGTGCATTGAGGCGCTGGTACAGGCGTGCATCGAACAGGTGGATTTCATCGTCGTAAAGTACGTAGCGGCGCTCCTCATCCAGCGGGCTGGTGTCGCCGACGACGAACGTCTCGCTGTCATAGGTGATGGTCAGCTGCGGCGGTTCGAGGCCGAATTCTTCCAGGTTCGCATCACTGGCGGGAAACTGGCCGGCACTGGCGCTCAGCGGTAGCAGCAGAATGCTCTCGACGCGGCTGTCCTCGGCGTCCGCCCGCAGTGGCGCGATTACGCGCCAGTCCCGGTTACGTCTTTCCAGTTCGATGGTCGGTTGGTCCGGGCGCTCGATCCGCAGGTGTTGCACGGCGTTGATGTTCAGCGGGCTGATCGATTCGGGTCGGTCCTGTTCGGAAGCGGGCTGCAGCCAGAACCAGGTGCCGAGCACGCCGATACCGAGCAGCAACAGCAGGTTCAGCAGCAGGCGCGGGCGCATTGTATTAACGTCGCCGCCGGCGCCACCAGATGATCAGGCCGCAGGCGAACAGGCCGGCCGGCAGTACCAGCAGGAAGCCGAAACCGATGACCACCGCCGCCGTGTTGGACAGCTGCAGCTGGTTGTCCGGCGCCGTACGTGCCGGGATGCTGATCATTTCGTCGTCGGCGCTGAGCCAGTTGACGATGCGGTTGCCGAGCTCCAGGTTGCCGCCGTTCTGGTAATAGCTGTTGGACAGAAAGTCGCCGTCGCGGATCACGGCCACGCGTTGCTGGCCGTGTTCAAGTTCGCGGGTCAGCGCCATGGCGATGTTGATCGGCCCCTGCACTTCCTCGCCCTGGTTGAAGCTGACTTCCTCGTTCAGTTCGCCGGTTTCCAGCCAGGTGTGATCGCCGCTGGTCACAAACGGTGTGGCGGTCCAGTCACTGCTTGGCCGTGCCGTTATGCCGCCGGCGACCGGGTAAATGCTGGCGTATTCAAAGTCCGCGGTAATCGCGCTGTCACCGTAGAGACCGGGCGTGGTCAGGACGATGGTCGGGTCGTCGATGCCGAGCATCTGGCCGGCAAAGTCGATGACCACGCCGTCCTGCAGCTCGATACCCAGATCCGGCGCCAGTTTTTCCAGGCCCTGCTGTGCGCCGGGGTCGCTCAGCCACAACAGGTTGCCGCCGTTTTCGATGTACTCGCGGATGATGGCGATTTCGCCGGGAAACACCTCGACCTCGGGGCCGGCCAGCACCAGGGCGCTGATATTGTCCGGCAGGGTCTGCGCGCGGTTCAGATCGATGCGCTGGATGGCGAAGCCGCTGTCGGTCAGCTGGCTCGCCCAGGCGCCGAGGTCATGATTGGCCTCGCCCTGCGGATTGCGCTCGCCGTGGCCGCTCATGAAGACCAGCAGGCGTTCGCTGCCGCGCACCAGCCGTCTCAATGCATTGGTCAGTGTTTCCTCGTTGATGTTCTTGACGTGTTCCTTGCGTTCGCCGTAGCGAAGGATCAGTTCGCCGTTGACGCTGACGCCAAGCTCACGCACCTGATCCGGCACGCGCTCCGGATTGACGAACTCGAGGCTGATGTCGTCCTTAAATCGCCGGTACCGATTGACGTAGCTGCGGATCGCCTCGCGCAGCGCCATGTCGTCACGCGCGTAGGCGGTGATGCGCACCGGCTGATCGAGCTGCTGCAGGACCTGCCTGCTGGCTTCCGACAGCGAATGGCGGCCGGTCCGGGTCCAGTCCTGCTCGATCGTGTATTGCGTGCTGGCCCAGGCAAAGAGACCGAACAGCACCAGCAACAGCACCAGCGACAGCAGGCTGTTGAGTCGTGATTGCAGGCGTGTACGTTTGCTTTGCTTCATGCCGTCGGCTTATCCATGCAGACGTTCGCCGTCGAGCCGCCAGATGGTCAGGATCAGAAACAGCAGCACCAGCAGCACATAGAACACCACGTCGACGCTGTTGAACACGCCCTTGAGCAGCGCGTTGTAATGCTGCAGCAGCGACAGGTACGACAGCACCGCGGCGACATGTTCGGTGGCGCTGCTGGCGGCAAGGTTAAGAATCCAGAGAATGAACAGCACCGCGAACGTGGTGATGGCGGCGACCGCCGGTTGCGCGGTGAGCGTGGAGATAAACAGGCCGATGGCGGCAAACGCGGCCATGAGCAATGCCAGGCCAAGCAGGCCGGCGCCGAGCTGGCCGAAGTCCAGGGTCGTACCGACTGCCAGCGACAGCGGCATGGCGGCAATGATTGCCAGCATGATCAGCAGAAACGTATAAATGCCGAGGTATTTGCCGAGCACGATCTGGGTCAGCGTGACCGGCGATGACAGCAGCAGTTTCAGACTGCCGCTGCGGTATTCCTCGCTGAACAGGCGCATGGTCACAAACGGCGTCACCAGCAACAGCAGGATGCCGGTCACCTGCAGCAGGCCGGCGCCGACGAAATTGGTCACGCCGATTTCCGCCACGCCCGGTGCGTTCAGGAACTGGTAGACCAGTACGAAAAAGAAGATCGCCAGCAGCAGTTCGACGGCGGCGAGCGTAATCCAGGCCAGCGGCGAGACGAACAGGCGCCGCAGTTCATGGCCGGCGATGGCAAATACGCTGTTCATGCGGCCTGATCGTTGACGACGGTGGTCTGGTCGCTGCCGGTCAGGCGAATGAAGATCGCTTCCAGTGAATCGGATTCGGTCATCAGTTCAAACAGTCCCCATTTGCGATCGACGGCGAATTGCGCAAACTGCTGGGCGAAGTCGGGCGTGCCGTCGTGTTCGATGCGATAGCGATCGCCGGCCAGCGAACTGATGCGCTTGATCTGGTGCAGTTGCTGCAGCACGCTCAGATCGGGTGCATTGCGCAGGCCGACGATGATCGAGGCCGACTCGCCGCTGTCGAGATCGGCGAGCCGGCGATCCAGCACCAGTTCGCCCTGGTTCACGATCAGTACGCGGTCACAGATGGTTTGCACTTCCGGCAGGATGTGCGTCGACAGGATGACGCTGTGGTCGCGGCCGAGCTCGCGGATCAGATCGCGGATTTCGCGGATCTGGATCGGATCGAGACCGACGGTGGGTTCGTCGAGAATAACCACCGCCGGTGAATGAATGATTGCCTGGGCGATGCCGACGCGCTGCTGGTAACCCTTGGACAGGTTGCGGATCAGGCGCCGGCCGACGTCATCCAGACCGCAGCGCGTCTTGCTGTCGGCCAGCGCCGCAGCCAGGGCGGTTCCCTTGAGACCGCGCAGCTTGCCGGCGTAACGCAGGTACTCGTCGACGCTCAGCTCGGGATACAGCGGCGGCTGTTCCGGCAGATAACCGATATGCGTGCGCGCCCGGCGTGCCTGGTCGACGATATCGTGTCCGGCGACCGACACGCGGCCACGGCTGGCGGCGAGTACACCGGTGAGGATCTGCATGGTGGTGGTCTTGCCGGCGCCGTTGGGGCCGAGGAAACCGAGCACTTCGCCGCGCTGGACCTGGAAACTGATATCACGAACCGCGCAGTCGTCACCGTAGTAACGCCAGACGCCGTCGACATCGATCAGGACTTCTTTGGCGGAGGCTGTATTCGGCTGGGCGCTCATTGGCCTGCTTATGCTTATGGTCAGGAACCCTGGCCGATTGTCGGCCGGGTGTGGGCAACGTTTGTATGGACCGGCGACTGAAGGCGTGGTTCAGCCATCGTTGCTTCAGGCTGGTATTATTCCGATCACATTGATTCTTGCAAGTGGTGACATTTCATTTTGCTGAAGAGTGCCTATGTGGCTGGGTATTGATACCGGCGGTACGTTTACCGATTTCGTCCTGCTCGACGACCGCGGCGCCCTGCGCATTCACAAGGTGCTGTCGACCCCGGCGGCACCGGAAGAGGCGATCCTGCAGGGCCTGCGCGATCTGGATCTGGGCGGCCAGCAGCTGCGCATCGTCCACGGTTCGACGGTCGCCACCAACGCGGTGCTTGAGGGCAAGGGTGCGACGACGGCGTACATCGCCAATCGCGGTCTTGGCGACGTGCTCACCATCGGCCGCCAGGCCCGAGCCGAACTCTACAACCTGCAGCCGGTGAAGCCGGCACCGCCGGTGCCGCGCGAACTGTGCCTGGAGACCGCTGGCCGGGTCAGCGCCGACGGTGAGGTGCTGGAACCGCTGACCGACGCCGATCTGGAGGAACTGGTGGCCGCAATCCGGTCGCGCCAGCCGGAGGCGGTGGCCATCAACCTGCTGTTCTCGTTCCTCGATGACCGCAGCGAGCGGCGGATTGAGCAGGCGCTGCGCGACGCCTTCGGCGACACCTTATTTATAAGCCGGTCGTCGCAGGTGCTGCCGGAGTACCGCGAGTACGAGCGCGGCATCACCACCTGGCTGAACAGCTACGTCGGCCCGCGCGTCGAGGGCTACCTGAACCGGCTCGGGCAGACGCTCGAGCGCGAGGCCGGCAGCGCGAAGCTCGCGGTCATGCGCAGCTCGGGCGAGACCTGCAGCGCCGGCCAGGCCGCCGGCGAGGCGGTGCACCTGTTGCTGTCCGGGCCCGCCGGGGGCCTCGCCGGGGCCCGCCACCTGGCCGCCGCCAGCGATAATGAGCGAGTACTCACATTCGATATGGGCGGTACGTCGACTGATGTCGCCATGATCGACGGCGACATCCGGCTGACCAGCGAGGGGCGCGTCGGCCCGTACCCGGCGGCCGTGCCCATGGTCGACCTGCACACCATCGGCGCCGGTGGCGGCTCGATCGCGGGGGTCGACGCCGGCGGCCTGCTGGCGGTCGGTCCGGCCTCGGCCGGTGCCGACCCCGGGCCGGCCTGCTACGGTCGCGGTGGGACTGAAGCGACCGTTACCGACGCTAATGTCGTGCTCGGTCGCCTGCCGGCCGGCCAGTCGCTGGGCGGCAGCATGGCCCTGGACGCGGCGGCAGCCCGTAGCGCGCTCGGCGCACTGGCCGAAAAGCTGGGGCTCACTTCGCCTGAAGAGGCTGCCGAGGGTGTGATCCGCATCGCCAATGAGCATATGGCCCAGGCGCTGCGGGTGATATCCGTGCAGCGCGGACTGGACCCGCGCGACTTCGCGCTGGTGTCGTTCGGCGGTGCCGGCGGCTTGCACGTCTGCGCCCTGGCAGAGATGCTCGGCATGCAGCGGGCGCTGGCACCGATCCACGGCGGCGTGCTGTCGGCGCTGGGCATGCTGGCCGCACCGCGCGGCCGTCAGCTGTCGCGTACCCTGGCGGTGGATCTGGCCAGTGCCGACCCCGAGAGCATCCGGCAGGCGCTCGCCGAGCTCGCCGATAGCGGTCGCAACGCCCTGATTGCGGAGGGTTTGTCGCCCGAGGGGCTGGATTGTCAGCCGAGCCTGGACCTGTGCTATCGCGGCCAGTCGTATACCCTCAACATCGCGTGGGGCGATGATGACGGCGCAGCCGCAATTCGCGCCTGCGAGCAGGCCTTTCACGCCGCGCATGAGCAGCGTTATGGCCATCGGCTGCGGGCGCCGGTGCAACTGGTCAACGTGCGCCAGGCCGTGCGCGCGCCGGCGGAAACGCTGGCACTGCCGGACTGGCAGCCGCAGTCTGCAGCCGGGCCGCAGACGACCCGGCTGTACGGTGTTGCGGCCGAGGTGCCGGTCTGGCCGCGCGCCGCGCTGACGGCCGGGCGGGAACTGTTCGGTCCGGCGGTTATCACAGAAGCTGTGTCGACGCTGTACCTGGCGCCGGGCTGGCGGGCCAGCGTCGACCGTGTCGGCAACCTGCGGCTGGCGCTGAATTAAGGAAATAGCTGCTAAATGCCTGCCAATGGTAGATTTGTAGCTGCCATATGGGCTAGCATGCGCGGTGTAGTAATGTGTTTTTATCTCGTTACATTTAGGGAGTTATCCTGCTTATGTTGAACGGCCTGCTGCCGTTGCCCGTCTGGGGCTACATCGTACTGACCCTCGTGCTGACCCACATCACGATCGTGTCGGTAACCCTTTATCTGCACAGACACCAGGCGCATCGCGCGCTGGATCTGCATCCCATCGTCAGTCACTTTTTCCGTTTCTGGCTATGGTTGACCACCGGCATGGTGACAAAGGAATGGGTTGCCATTCACCGCAAGCATCACGCCAAGGTGGAAACTGAAGAAGACCCGCACAGCCCGAAGATCTACGGCATCAAGAAGGTGCTGTGGGAGGGCGCGGAACTGTATCGTGCTGAAGTACCGAACAAGGAAACCATGCGCGTCTATGGTCACAACACGCCGGACGACTGGCTCGAGCGCAATATCTATTCGCGCTCCAGCGTTGCCGGACCGGCGACGATGCTGGTCATCAACTTCGCGCTGTTCGGTTTTGCCGGCGTCGCCGTGTGGGCCATTCAGATGGCCTGGATCCCGTTCTTTGCCGCCGGCGTCATCAACGGCATCGGTCACTGGTGGGGCTATCGCAACTACGAGACCGAGGACACGTCCTCGAACATCGTGCCGTTCGGCATCCTGATCGGTGGCGAGGAGATGCACAACAACCATCACTCGTTTGCCAGCTCGGCGAAGTTCTCGAACAAGCCGTGGGAGTTCGATATCGGCTGGATGTACATCCGCATGCTCGAGACGATCGGTCTGGCCAAGGTGAAGAAGGTTGCCAGCCAGCCGGCCATTGCGCCGGAGAAGTCGAGTATCGACATGGATACGGTCAAGGCCGTGATCAACCATCGCCTGCACGTGTTTTCGCACTACGCCCGTGATGTGGTCGGTCAGGTCTATCGCGATGAGCTCGCCAAGGCCGACAGCTACACGCGCGATATGCTCAAGCGTGGCAAGCGCCTGCTGATTCGCGATGAGACACTGATGGATGATCACTCGCGCAGCAAGCTGCAGGCGGTGCTGGAACGCAACAATACGCTGGAAACGGTGTACTACTACAAGCAGCAGCTGCGCCAGCTGTGGCAGCAGAAGTCCGCCAGCCACGAGGCGCTGATGCAGTCACTGCAGGAGTGGTGCCAGCAGGCCGAGGCCACTGGCATCAAGGCGCTGCAGGACTTTGCCCGCAACCTGCGGGCCTACACCCAGCAGCCGACAGCGGCATAAGTGCCGCTGTCGTTGCGAGGACGCCGATAGGCAACCTCGATAACCCGGTGACATTGATCGAAAAAACCCGCCGCAAGGCGGGTTATTTATTTTGAATACCGCGAATGAACGCCAATGCACGCAAATGAAAGTAATGAAACAGTAAGTAATAATGAAGTGAACAGGCGGGCAGTTGCTGGTACTTACAATACGACCTGCCATTGCAGTTTTGGCAGCTGCCCAGATAATAGGCCCTGGAGCAGTAAAATCCAGTTACCTATTAGCGTTTATTCGCGTTCATTTGCGGTTGTATTTATAGACAATAAAAAACCCGCCAGGGGCGGGTTTTTATCATGAACGACTACAAGGCCTGCTTATTTAATCTTGGCTTCCTTGTACATGACATGCTTGCGGATGGTTGGATCGAATTTCTTGATCTCCATCTTTTCAGGCATGTTCTTCTTGTTCTTGGTCGTGGTGTAGAAGTGACCGGTATTGGCGCTGGAAACCAGACGAATTTTTTCCTGCATGACTGACCTCCTTAGACGCGTTCGCCGCGGGCACGCAGATCGGCGAGGATCTGCTCGATGCCGAGTTTATCGATCATGCGCAGACCCTGGCGGGACAGGCGCAGCTTCACCCAGCGCTTTTCGCCCTCGACCCAGAACCGGCGGACATGCAGGTTGGGCAGGAAGCGGCGCTTGGTCTTGTTGTTGGCGTGCGAAACGTTGTTCCCGACCTGGGGACGTTTGCCGGTTACCTGACAGACGCGCGACATGGCAATATTCCTGAATTGCTAGACTGAAATCAATTAAGTGGATTCGAAAAGACCGCGGATCATAACCGGAAACGGCGTCTTAGCCAAGCCCCTGTCGGCGGGCTTGCCCCGCCCCCTTCGACCCTGAGCGATGAACCATGACCAAGCAGACTGCCGAAAACGCTAACGAAGCCGCCTGGCATACCCTCGACGCCGATACCGCGCTGGCTCGTCTGGGCGGCGCTGCCAATGGCCTCGAGCCCGCTGCCATCGACCAGCGCCGAGCCGAGTATGGCCCCAACAGCCTGCCGCAGCAGCAGGGGCGCGGCCGCCTGCAGCGTTTTGCCGCCCAGTTCAACAACCTGCTGATCCAGATCCTGGTCGCGGCGGCCATTATTACCGCGCTACTGGGACATTATATCGACATGTCGGTCATTCTGGCGGTGGTGCTCGTCAACGCCGTGTTCGGTTATATCCAGGAGGGGCGTGCCGAGCAGGCACTGAACGCCATACGCGCCATGCTCAGCCCGCGCGCCCGGGTCATCCGCGCGGGTCGGCGCCAGGAAGTTGCGGCCGAAGCGCTAGTGCCGGGCGACATCGTGCTGCTCGAGGCCGGCGACCGGGTGCCGGCGGATGTGCGTCTGTTGCAGGCCCACAATGTCCAGATCGACGAGTCGGTGCTGACCGGCGAGTCGGTCCCGGCGGAGAAGTCGACCGCGGCGGTCGAGGCAGACGCGGCGCTGGGCGACCGCGCCGGCATGGCCTTTTCCGGTACGCTGGTGACCACCGGCCAGGCGCGCGGACTGGTGGTCGCCACTGGCGCGAATACCGAAATCGGCCACATCAGCAGCCTGTTGCAACGGGTCGATACCCAGACGACGCCACTGTTGCGGCAGATGGGCACTTTCACCCGCTGGTTGAGCCTTGCCATCCTCGTCGTCGGTCTCGCCACGTTCCTGTTCGGCTGGCTGCTGCGCGATCTGAATCCCAACGATGTCTTCATGATGGTGGTCGGTCTGTCGGTCGCGGCCATCCCCGAGGGGCTGCCCGCCATCCTGACGGTGACGCTGGCCATCGGCGTGCAGCGCATGGCCGGCCGCCAGGCCATTATTCGCCGCCTGCCGGCGGTGGAGACGCTCGGCGCGGTGTCGACCATCTGCAGCGACAAGACCGGTACGCTGACGCGCAACGAGATGACTGTCAGCAGCGTCATTACCGGCGCTGGTCGCTACGACATCAGCGGCAGCGGTTACGATCCGCAGGGCACCTTCAGTAAGGCTGAGCAGACCGTTGAGCCGGTCGGGGAACCGGTGTTGATCGAATTGCTGCGGGGCGCGTTGTACTGTAACGATGCCGAGCTGCATGAGGCCGACGGTGTCTGGCAGGCCGTGGGCGATCCGATGGAGGCGGCGCTGGTGGTCGCCGCGCGCAAGGCGGGACTGGAAGATGCCACGGCCCGGCACGGCCTTATCCCGTTCGATGCCGCCCATCGCTACATGGCCACGTTGCACAAGGATGACGACGACGCACACTACGTGGTCGTTAAGGGTGCGCCCGAACAGGTCCTGGCGATGTGCAACCGGCAGTTGACGGCGGACGGCAGCGAGCCGCTGGCCGCCGACTGGCAGGAACGTATCCACGAACTGGCGGCACAGGGCCAGCGCGTGCTGGCCCTGGCGCGTAAACCGGTGGACCCGCCGCCGCCGGAGCTGGCCCATGAACATGTCGCCGACGATCTGATCCTGGTCGGCTTACTGGGTCTTATCGACCCGCCGCGTGAGGAGGCCATCACAGCGGTCGGGGAATGTCACAGCGCCGGTGTTCGGGTGAAAATGATCACCGGCGATCATGCCGAAACGGCGCGCGCGATCGGTGCGCAGATCGGTCTTGCCAACAGCGACGAGGTTCTGACCGGTGCCGATATCGACAAGCTGGACGAGGACGAGCTCGCCGGCGTGGTTGAGCGTGTCGATATCTTCGCCCGCACCAACCCGACGCATAAACTCAGGCTGGTGACGGCACTGCAGCGCGACGGCGCGGTGGTTGCCATGACCGGTGACGGCGTCAATGACGCGCCGGCGCTGAAGCGCGCCGACATCGGTATTGCCATGGGCGGCAAGGGCACCGAGGCGGCCAAGGAGGCCGCCGAGATGGTCCTGGCCGATGACAACTTCGCCTCGATCGTCGCCGCCGTGCGCGAGGGCCGCACGGTTTACGACAATCTGAAAAAGGCGATTGGCTTCCTGCTGCCGGTCAACGGTGGCGAATCGCTGAGTCTGATCATCGCCATCCTGTTCGGTCTCACCCTGCCGATCGCGCCACTGCAAATCCTCTGGGTGAACATGGTCAGTTCGGTGGCGCTGGCACTGGTGCTGGCGTTCGAGCCGGCCGAGCCCGACATCATGCAGCGGCCGCCACGTGCCAGCGGCGAGGCGTTGCTGTCGCGGTTTCTGGTCTGGCGCATCGTGCTCGTGTCGACGCTCTTTTCCATCGGCATCTACAGTCTTTTCGGCGGGGCGATCGCGGTCGGGCTGGATGTAGAAGTCGCCCGGACGCTGGCGGTCAACGCGCTGGTGGCCATGGAGGTCTGGTACCTGTTCAGCGTGCGCTATCTCAGTTCGCCGTCGTTCACCTATGAAGGTGTTCAGGGTACCCGGCCGGTGCTGATCAGCCTGGCACTGGTGATCGGCCTGCAGTTGCTGTTCATCTACGCGCCGTTCATGAACGCGCTGTTCGACAGCCGGCCGCTGCCGTTGCTGTCACTGGCCTGGGTGGTCGCCGCTGGCCTGGTGCTGTTTCTGGTGCTGGAGATTGAGAAATGGCTGCTGCGCCTCTGGTTTCCGGCGCCGGAGTAGTGCCTGGTCTACTGCTAAAAGAAAGACATTGAATAAACGCCTTCCACGCCTGTCCCGCAGGCGTGGGCGGATTTTCGAAAAACGCGGAATAACAACGCGGCACGGGTAACGATCAACGCATTCTCACAGCAGGCCGCGTTCGGCGAAGGACACCGCCTCACCATCGCCGATTACCAGGTGATCCAGTACCCGCACGTCGATCAAGCCCAGCGCGTCGCTCAGCCGGCGGGTGATGGCCTCGTCCGAGTGCGACGGCTCGGCGATGCCGGACGGGTGGTTGTGCGCCAGGATCACGGCGGCGGCATTGTGCTTCAACGCCCGGCGCACGACTTCGCGCGGATGCACCGAGGCCGAATCGATGGTACCGGTGAACAGCTCGTCGAAGCTGATCACGCGGTGACGGTTGTCGAGGAACAGGCAGGCAAACACCTCGTGCGGATAACCGCGCAGCCGGGCGCGCAGGAAGTTGCGGGTATCGGCGGGACTGCTCAGGGCATCGCTGCGCTCCAGCGTGGTGGCGAGATAGCGGCGGCCGAGTTCCAGGCCGGCGGCGAGCAGGGCGAATTTGCTCGTGCCCAGACCCTTGTGCCGGCACAGGCTGGCCTGGTCGGCGTCGAGCAGACCGCGCAGGCCGCCGTATTCGCCCAGCAGATCGCGCGCCAGGTCGACGGCACTTTTGCCGGCGACACCGGTACGCAGGAAAATGGCCAGGATCTCGGCGTCGGACAGCGCGGCCGGGCCACGCTGCAGCAGTTTCTCGCGCGGCCGTTCGGCCACCGGCCAGGTGGTGATGGACATGGGCAACCTCCGTGTTGCGTCGAGTTGATGGGTTAACGGTTGATCGTAGGAGCGGCGCCCTCGCCGCGAACCCTCGCCGCGAATAATTCGGCCCGGGGGCGGGCCTCCTACAATCTGAATCCCTTTCGTTCCTCAAGGCTGTAGCGCATTGTATCCGCGACTGCCAGTGACTATAAGCCCAGTCACTATAAGCTATGGGCTACAGGCTATCAGCTAGGGTAAACTCTACCGCCTATGCAAGCGCTCGCCAACAAACGCATCCTGCTCGGCGTCACCGGCGGTATCGCCGCCTACAAGGCCGCCGATCTGTGCCGCCGCCTGCGTGCGGCCGGTGCCGAGGTGCAGGTGGTGATGACGCGCGGTGCGGCCGAGTTCATCACGCCCATGACCCTGCAGGCGGTGTCCGGCAAGCGCGTGCGCAGCGAACTGTTCGATGTCGAGGCCGAAGCCGGCATGGGCCATATTGAGCTGGCGCGCTGGGCCGACGCGGTGCTGATCGCCCCGGCCAGCGCCAGTTTCATCGCCCGGCTGACGCACGGTCTGGCCGACGATTTGCTCGCCACCATCTGTCTGGCAACCGAGTCGCCGCTGCTGCTGGCGCCGGCCATGAACCGGGTCATGTGGGACAACCCGGCGACGCAGGCGAACGTCACCACGCTGCAGGATCGCGGCGTCGCCATGCTCGGGCCCGGCGTCGGCGATCAGGCCTGCGGCGAGGAAGGCGCCGGCCGCCTGCTCGAACCCGTGGAACTGGTCGAGCACGTCGTCCAGGCTTTCAAAAGCGCTGTCCTGGCCGGCCGCCACGTCGTCGTGACCGCCGGGCCGACCCGCGAGGCGCTGGATCCGGTACGCTACCTGTCGAATCACAGTTCCGGGCGCATGGGTTTCGCCGTTGCCCGTGCCGCGGCCGAGGCCGGTGCATGCGTGACCCTGATCAGCGGCCCGGTGACCCTGAGCACCCCGGCCGGGGTCGAGCGCGTCGATGTCACCAGCGCCGCGGACATGGAAGCGGCGGTGAACCGGGTCATCGATGACGCTGATATTTTCATAGCCACGGCCGCGGTGGCGGACTACCGCAGCGCCCAGCCGGCGGCGCAGAAAATGAAGAAATCCACCGACGGGTTGATCCTGTCGCTGGAAAAGACACCGGACATCCTCGGCCAGGTCGCCGAACGGCGCCCGGACGTCTTCACGGTCGGCTTTGCCGCCGAGACCGAGCAGCTCGAAACCTATGCCCGCGCCAAACTCACACGGAAACGGCTCGACCTGGTCGCCGCCAACCAGGTCGGCGACGGCCTCGGTTTCGGTGTCGAGGACAACGCGCTGAGTGTCTACTGGGCCGACGGCAGCCGCGAACTCGAGCGCGCGCCGAAGGAGCAGCTGGCGCGCGCACTGATTACCCTCATCGTCGAGCGATTTTATGCGCAACATCCAGATCAAGATTCTCAATCCGCGGCTCGGTAGCGACATCGAGCTGCCGCACTATGCCACCGATGGTTCCGCCGGCCTGGACCTGCGCGCCTGCCTGGAGACCACGCTGATCCTGGGCCCGGGCGAGACCGAGCTGATCCCGACCGGCATCGCGCTGAACATCGAGGACCCGGAACTGGCGGCGGTGATCCTGCCGCGTTCGGGACTGGGCCATAAGCACGGCATCGTGCTCGGCAACCTCGTCGGCCTGATCGATTCCGACTACCAGGGCGAATTGTTCATTTCCTGCTGGAATCGTGGCCGCGATAGCTTCACTATTGAACCGGGGGATCGCGTCGCCCAGCTGGTTTTCGTGCCGGTGGTACGGGCGGCGTTTGAAGTGGTGGACGAGTTTGTTGCCAGTGACCGTGGCGCCGGTGGCTTCGGTCATACCGGCGTCTAGTGTCCAGCCGAACGACGAGAACACAATAATCGAACCGCGCTCGATGGAAGGACCGATTAAACGCCGGCGTATCAGGCGCCGCACCCTGCGCAATGCCATTGTCGCCGCGATGGGTCTTATCGTGGGCGTGGTCGGCTGGTATGTGCTGCAGTCTCACCTCGACCGGCGCGCCGCGGCCCAACATGCTGCCACAGTCGCCCGCGCCGAACAGGTGGCTGATACGGTCGCCGCAAAGGTCACCGAACGGCTCGCCCGGGTTGGCAAACAACTGGAGACACTGGCTGCCAGTGCCGCGATCAGGCAGGTGCTGACCACGGCCGCGACACATTCCGACCCGGAAACAGTGCTGGCCGCGGCCGCGGCCGATCACGCCGCGGCAATCGACGGCCTGCTCAGGGTTCGCCTGCTATTGCCCGATGCGATCGAACGCCAGCCGGACAGCGAGTCACCGCTCAGTTATGCCTCACTGGACATGCTCAAACAGGCTCGCCAGAGTGATGACCCGGTAGCCGCCGAGCTGCACATGCCCGGCACCGAGCGTGCTCACATCGTCATGACCCGGCAGGTGACCGACAGCGCCGGCGACTTGCTGGGCCTGCTCCACGCCAGTCTCGAGCCCGGCCTGCTGCCGCAGGCTGTCGGCGCGCTCGAGGGCGTGCCCGGCTACCTGGAAATCAAGCAGTTCGTACCGGGCGCCAAGCCGGTCGTGCTGCTCCAGCAGGGCGACCCGGCGTTCAAACAGAATTTTGTCTCGATCACCCGGCCCATCCCGGCGAGTACCTGGACGGTCAGCTACTGGCCACCGCCGAGCGGAAGCACGTCGCTGTTACCGGCGATCAACGCATCGCTGGTGATCATTGCGGCCGGTGCCGGCGTGTTCGTCCTGCTTGTCGTGTTGCTCTGGCGCCGCGGCAAGCGCACAGACAATGACAGCACCATCAGTTACGGTGGCGCGGTACAGGCCTTCATCGATGGCGCGCATCCATCGCTGGGCAAGCTCATTCCGAACCTGCCCCGCCCCACCCAGAAAAAGCAGTCGCAACAACCCATGAAGAAAGACACCAGCGAAACCAGTGCAGCGGCAGAACGTGAAGACATTACTCGTGTGGTCAAGGCCGAAGCCGCCGTGGCCGAAGTCGCCGAAGCAGCCCAGGCGGCGCAGGTGCCCGCCGGCATTTTCCGGGCCTACGACATCCGCGGCCTGGTTGAAACCGAACTTACCCCGGCGGTGGTCGAGCAGCTCGGCCGCGCGCTCGGTTCCGAGGTGCGCGCGCGCAATCTCAAGGGCATGGTGGTCGGCCGCGATGGCCGCCTGACCAGCCCGGACCTGGCCGCGGCGCTGAGCCGCGGTCTGCGCGCCGCCGGCGTCGATGTCACCGACATCGGCCTGGTGGCCACGCCAGTGCTGTATTTCGCCACGCATTTTCTCGAGCCGAATAGCGGCGTCATGATCACCGGCAGCCACAACGGCCCTGAGTACAACGGCCTGAAAATGGTGCTCGGTGGCGAGACACTGTCGGGTGATACCGTCCAGGCGCTATATCAGCGTATCCAGGCGCAGGATTTCAGCAGCGGCGCCGGCGACCTGCAGATGGCCAACATTACTGCCGACTACATCCGCCGGGCGACCGAGGACATTCCGGTGGCATTGGGCAACGCGCTGAAGATCGTGGTCGACTGCGGCAACGGCGCGGCGGCGAAAATCGCGCCGCAGGTTTATCGGGCGCTGGGCCATGAAGTCATCGAGCTGTACTGCGACATCGACGGCAACTTCCCCAACCATCATCCGGATCCGAGTCAGCCGGAGAACATGCAGGACCTGATCGCCAGGGTGAAGGAGACCGGTGCCGATCTCGGTTTCGCCTTCGACGGTGACGGTGATCGGCTCGGCGTGGTCGATGCCGACGGCAATATCATCTGGCCGGATCGGCAGCTGATGCTGCTGGCCCGGGATGTGCTGTCGCGCAATCCGGGTGCATCGATCATTTTCGACGTCAAATGCAGCCGCTACCTGAAGGCGATCATCGAATCGGCCGGCGGCCAGCCGCTGATGTGGAAGACCGGTCACTCGCTGATCAAGGCGAAAATGAAGGAAGTCAACGCGCCGCTGGCCGGCGAGATGAGCGGTCATATCTTTTTCAAGGAACGCTGGTACGGCTTCGACGATGCCATCTACACCGCGGCGCGTCTGCTCGAGATTCTCGTCCGGCATGCCGATACGCCGACCGCAGTGCTGGCCGAGCTGCCGGACGCCATCTCGACGCACGAGCTGCGCGTGCCACTGCCGGAGACGCGGCACGCCGAGGTCATGCAGGCGCTCAAGGACCAGCTCGCCGCCGAAAGCGGCGAGCTCAACGATGTTGACGGCCTGCGCATCGATTACAGCGACGGCTGGGGCCTGATCCGGCCATCGAACACCTCGCCGTTTCTCGTCACGCGCTTCGAGGCGGAAAACCAGCCGGCGCTGGAGCGCATCCAGGCCGTCTTCCGCAATGCGCTCCAGGCGGTAGATCCGGCATTGGAAGTGCCTTTCTGATAGGCTATACGGCGAGTAGCCGGTAAGCGGGCGCTTGCCAGCCTGGTTGAACCGATGGCCCAAACAAGGCGCGCGAAGACGCCAATGCGTAAACGAAGCATGACTGACCATAAACCCTTTGATGCCCTGAATATCGCCCGGGTGCTGACCGAGGCACTGCCGTACATCAAGCGCTTCAGCGGCAAGACCATGGTGATCAAGTACGGCGGCAACGCCATGTCCGACGAGACCCTGAAGCAGGGCTTCGCGCGCGACGTCGTGCTGATGAAGCTGGTCGGCATGAACCCGGTGATCGTCCATGGCGGCGGTCCACAGATCGGTGACCTGCTCGCGCGCATCGGCAAGCAGAGCGAGTTCGTCGACGGCATGCGCGTGACCGACAGTGAGACCATGGATGTGGTCGAGATGGTGCTCGGCGGCCTGGTCAACAAGCAGATCGTCAACATGATTAACCAGCACGGTGGCAGTGCCGTTGGCCTGTCCGGCAAGGACGGCGACCTGATCCGCGCGCGCAAGCTCAAGTTTTCGCGCCAGAGCCCGGAATTGAACGCGCCGGAGATCATCGATATAGGCCATGTTGGCGAGGTCGCCAGCATCGATACCAGTGTCGTCGACATGCTGATCCACGGCAATTTCATCCCGGTCATCGCGCCGATCGGCGTCGGTGACGACGGCCAGTCGTACAATATCAATGCTGATCTGGTGGCCGGCAAACTGGCCGAGGTCATGTGTGCGGAGAAACTCATGATGCTGACCAACATGCCGGGCCTGACCGATACCGCCGGTGAGGTGCTGACCGGCCTGACCGCCGCCGAGGTCGATGCCCTGATCGCCGACGGCACGATCCACGGCGGTATGCTGCCGAAGATCGGCGCGGTCATGGATGCCGTGCGGGCGGGCGTCAGAAGCGCGCACATTATCGACGGCCGGGTTGAACATGCTGTATTGCTGGAAGTGTTTACTGATCAGGGTGTGGGTACACTCATCCAGGCGGGCGGCAAGCCGGCAGGGTGAACGTTAATGGTCGGGCATGCCCAGCGTGTCCGGCGGGAATTCAGACGGTGCTGTGAGGGAGGAGCCGGTGTCCGAAAGCGAACAGAAGAACAAGCCGAATCGTCGCCAGCAAATCCTGGAGACGCTGGCCCGCGAACTGGAAACCCATCCCGGTTCGCGTATTACCACTGCCGGTCTGGCCAAGGCCGTGGGGGTTTCCGAAGCGGCGCTGTATCGCCACTTTGCCAGCAAGGCGAAGATGTTCGAGGCATTGATCGACTTTGCCGAGGAGAGCGTGTTCGGCCTGATCAGCAAGATCCTGGTGCAGGAAAACGGTGTCCGCGATCGTTGCGAAAAGATCGTTCAGGTCGTGCTCGGTTTTGCCGAGCACAATCCCGGCATTACGCGCATTCTGCTGGGCGAGGCGCTGGTCGGCGAGAATGATCGCCTGCGCGTGCGCGTCGGCCAGTTTTTCGAGCGCATTCGCACACAACTGAAACAGAGTCTGCGTGAGGCCAACCTCAGTGGCGGTGAACGTGCCGCGGTCAGCATCGATGCCGCGGCCGATACCATGCTGGCCCTGATCGAAGGCAAGCTGAGCCAGTACGCGCGTAGCGGTTTCAGCGATAAACCGACCCGCTACTGGAGCGAGCAGTGGCCGCTACTGGCACAGGGTCTGTTCCGCGACGGCTAGTTGCTGCGTCGCGCGTGTAGCTCGCCTGCCTTTATTCTTTCGCCTTCAGCTCGCGGAAGC
The DNA here is from genome assembly GCF_024808875.1 of Methylohalomonas lacus. Lineage (GTDB taxonomy): Bacteria > Pseudomonadota > Gammaproteobacteria > Methylohalomonadales > Methylohalomonadaceae > Methylohalomonas > Methylohalomonas lacus. The sequence goes on along the minus strand of NZ_JANUCT010000007.1, from coordinate 76,907 downwards.
GTTCCAGGTCCTTGTTGTAGATTTCGCGCAGTTCGTCCTGATCGGCGCGGGTTTCCTCGATAAAGGTCTGGTTGCTGCGGATCTGGCGCCTGAGCGAGGCAATATCCTCAAGTAGATCCGCTGACGGATCCCTGCCGCTGCGTTCGGCCGAGGCGGCCTTGGTCTCGCGCTTGTCCAGATCCTCGCGCAGTTTTTCAATGCGGCTTTGGGCCAGGGCGATCTGGCCGTCCATGGCAGACAGCTTGGCGTCGCGTGCGGTGATGATGTCGCGCTCACTGCTGAAGGTCTGTAACAGGATGGAATCGTGGCGCCGCTGGCGCTGCAGTTCGCGTTCACGTTCGGCGGCGATTTCCGCCTGCCGGCGCTGCTCGGCCAGTTCCTCGTCGGTTTTGGCGCGTTCCTTGCGGTCGATGACGATGCCCTGCTCGCTGAGTTCGCTGTGACCCTGCTGGGCGTATTCCGGCGGTACGCTGTTGCCGCATTCGCGCACACCCTCGTCGTTGGTCCAGCATTTAATGCTCGCCGTTACCGGCTGACCGAGCAACATCGCGGCAAGTACCGCGGCAAGCAGCGTCGCCAGTGATCGTTTGAATCTTTTGTTATTCATAAGCCTTGAATCGCCCTCGACCGAGGTCCCCCCGATTTGTAATGGCCTGTAAAGAAAATCGCTAAATCATGGAATGAACTGTCTACCTGAGCAGTACCGTGATCATTGTCGTCAACCTCTAGTATAGAACTGCCAACTGCGTCACGGTTCAATCAATACCGTAGCTTTGCCGATAGGCGGCGATGGCGGCCAGACGATCGGTATAATCGGGCCGCTGTTCCAGGAAACCCACCAGGTCGCTGAGCGCGGCGATGCTGATCACCTGCAGGCCGTGGCGCTGCTCGACTTCCTGTACCGCCGAGCGTTCGCCGCTGCCCTTTTCCTGCCGGTCCAGGGAAATGGCGACGCCCGCCGGTATGGCGCCGGCCTCGCGCATCAGCTCTACCGACAGGTTGACCGAGGTGCCGGCGGAGATGACGTCATCGATAATCAGCACCCGGCCGGCCAGTGGTGCGCCCAGCAGAATACCGCCCTCGCCATGATCCTTGGCTTCCTTGCGGTTGAAGCAGTACGGCACGTCGCGATCGTGCTGTTCGGCCAGCGCGATGGCGACCGCCGAGGCCAGCGGAATGCCCTTGTAGGCCGGACCGAATAGCATGTCGAATTCGACGCCGCTGGCGATGATCGCGCGGGCGTAGAACGCCCCCAGCCGCGCCAGTGCCGCACCGCTGTTGAACAGGCCGCTGTTGAAAAAGTACGGGCTCTGGCGACCCGACTTCAGGGTGAATTCGCCGAAGCACAGGGCCTGGCGTTCAAGCGCGAATTCGAGAAATTCCTGGCGATAATTGCTGCTGGGGTCCTGCATGGGGTGGCTGATCCGATCGAAGGGATGAATGTGTTCGTTGATTCGTTATCATAACCGGCTGTCACTATAAGGAACAGTCCATGCGTGTCATGACACTCAATGCCAACGGCATCCGCGCGGCCCACCGCAAGGGTTTCTTCGACTGGCTGCCGCAGCAGGGCGCCGATGTCGTCTGTATACAGGAAACCAAGGCCCAGGTGCATCAGCTGGTGGATGACATCCGCCAGCCGGACGGCTATTACGGCTATTTCCGCGATGCGCAAAAGCCCGGCTACAGCGGTGTGGCACTGTACTGCAGGCGCCAGCCGGACAAGGTTCACGATACGCTCGGCTGGCCGCGGGCGGACGACGAGGGCCGCTACATCCGTGCCGATTTCGGCAAGCTCAGCGTCATATCCCTGTATCTGCCGTCGGGCACGACCGGCGACGTACGTCAGGACATCAAGTACGAGTGCCTGGATTACTTCATGGATCTGTTTCGCCGCATGCGGCGCCAGAAACGCGAGTTCATCATATGCGGTGACTGGAACATCGCCCATACGAAAAACGACATCAGAAACTGGCGCAGCAACCAGAAGAACTCCGGCTTTCTGCCGGAAGAGCGCGCCTGGCTGGATAAACTGTTCGATAGGGTCGGCTACGTCGACGCGTTCCGCAGGGTCAACCAGTCCGCAGATGAATACACCTGGTGGTCAAACCGCGGCCAGGCCTGGAGCAAGAACGTCGGCTGGCGTATCGACTACCAGATCGTCTCACCGGGTCTGCAGGACGCGATTCGGGATGCTTCCATTTACCGGGAGGCACGTTTTTCCGATCATGCGCCGTTGACGATCGATTATGAGGTTGATTGGTAACTGGTGATTAGTGATTGGCGAAGCCCGCCCTTTGTGTGAGTGCATCAACCAACAGCGCGAAGTGCACTTCAGCTTCTTCCCCCTTGATGGGGCAGGTAGGAGCGGCGACCCCGCCGCGAAGTAAAGGTTTAGATATCACGGCATAATCGGTTTTCTGTTCGGCCCGAGGTCGGGCCTCCTACGGATGTGGCTCACTGGTTAATTGGTTATTGAGATTGAATTTTTCCTTGACACTGAAACGGTGCCGGTCACTTTTTTTAAATCACCAATCACCAATCACCAATCACCAATCACCAATCACCAATCACCAATCACCAATCACCCAAGTCCGGCCTCGCGGCGGAAGCGATAGATGGCGATCTCGCCGAGCAGGCTGGGCAGCAGTCGCATGCCGAGGCTGGTGCGATGCGCGTGATCGACCGTCGTGCATTCCAGCACTTCAATGCCCTCTTCCTCGCACAGGGCCTCGAAGTCGCGCACGGAACACAGGTGAATGTTGGGTGAGTTATACCACTTGTAGGGCAGTGCCATGGTCATTGGCATGCGGCCGCGCAGGGCGACCTGCATGCGTGCGCGCCAGTGGCCCATGTTCGGGAATGTGACGATGCCCTCGCGGCCAACACGCAGCATTTCATTGAGTACTTCATGCGGATAGTGCACCGCCTGCAAGGTCTGCGTCATGATGACGTAGTCGAATGAATCGTCATCAAAGTCGGATAGGCCGGCGTCGACGTCAGACTGCATTACGGGGACGCCGCGATCGATGCAGGCAGTGATGTTGTCCGGATCGATCTCCAGGCCGTAGCCAGTGATCTGGCGTTGTTCGTGCAGATAGGTCAGCAGGGTGCCGTCGCCGCAACCGAGATCGAGTACGCGCGCGTTCGGCTGAATCCATTCAGCGATCAGAACCTGGTCGGTGCGCAGTTGCATTTCACTCATAGCTTGCGATGGATCCGGTTGAGCGCTGTGCGCAGGACTTCGTGGTAGCGCGGAATGGGCATGAGAAACGAGTCGTGGCCCTGCTTCGATTCGATCTCCGCGTAAGTGACGTCCTGGTCGGCGTCCAGCAGGGCGCGCAGAATCTCGCGCGAACGCGCTGGCGAGAAGCGCCAGTCGCTGCTGAACGAGATGACATAGAACTTGGCGGTTGCGCCGCGAAACGCGCTGGCCAGCGAACCGAAGCGGCTGGCCGGATCGAAGTAATCCAGGCACTTGGTCAGTAGCAGGTAGCTGTTGGCGTCGAAGCGGTCGACGAACGAACGGCCCTGGTAGCGCAGGTAGCTTTCCACCTGGAATTCGACGTCATAACCGAACTTGATGCGCCCATCGCGCAGCTCGCGGCCGAATTTTTCGTCGAGCACGTCATCGGACAGGTAGGTGATGTGGCCGAGCATGCGGGCCAGCATCAGGCCGCGGTTGGGCACGACGTTGTGTTCGTTGTAATGACCGCCGTGAAAGTCCTGGTCGTTCATGATCGCCTGGCGGGCGACCTCGTTGAAGGCGATGTTCTGGGTCGACAGTTTCGGCGCCGCGGCGATGACGAAGGCATTGCGTATCCGGTCCGGGTAGTCGAATGACCACTGCATGACCTGCATACCGCCGAGGCTGCCGCCGATGACCGCCGCCCAGCGTTCAATGCCGAGCACGTCGGCGAGCATGGCCTGGCTCTTCACCCAGTCGCCCACCGTGACGATCGGAAATTCCGGACCGTAGGGTTGGCCGGTGTCGGGGTTCATGGTGGTCGGGCCGGTCGAGCCGCTGCAGCCGCCGAGATTGTTCGGCGCGATGACGAAGTACTTGTCGGTATCGATCGGTTTGCCCGGGCCGACGCAGCTATCCCACCAGCCGGGCTTGCGGTCGCTGTCACTGTGGTAGCCGGCGACATGGTGGTCACCGCTCAGGGCGTGACAGATCAGGATCGCGTTGCTCTTGTCGGCGTTCAGCTGACCGTAGGTTTCGTAGACGAGATCGAATCCGTTTAGTGTCGAGCCGGACTCCAGCGTCAGCGCTTCGTTGAAGTGCTGCGTCTTGGGGCTTACCAGTCCGACGGAATTCGCGGGCTGCGCGGGTTTGGCTGACAAGGCTTCCTTCATGTCGCGGTCAGTATGAGCTGTGCATTATAACGACTATTGGCCGGTTCGGGGTGTCGCGGCAGACCGGTATTCAGGCCGGCGACTGGCTGAGTTCGCTGAACCAGTCCGGCAGAACCGCGGGCTGGTGCAGGGCAACGGTTTTGTTCGGGCCGCGGGCACCGCTGACGAGCTCGGCGTGCTGTCGGGGCAGCTGGAATTCGGTCGCCAGCAGGCTGCACAGCGCGGCGTTGGCCTTGCCATCGACCGGCGGTGCCTTGACCTGGACCTGCAGCCGGCCCTGACGCAGGCCGAGCACACGGTTCGCCCGGCCGCGTGGTTTCAGCCGGCAGTCGAGCAGCAGCTGATCCGCGCGCCAGCGGTACCAGGCAGCGGGATTCACGGCAGGCGTTGCCCGAGCAGGCTGTAGGCGTTGTCGAGGATCGGCGCGACCAGCACGATGAGCAGCAGATTGAGGACGATGAGCACGATCAGGGGCGACAGGTCCAGCCCGCCCATGGGCGGCAGCATGCGCCGTGCCGGCCGCAGGATCGGGTCGCTGAGGCTGTAGACCAGCACGGTGGCGGCGTTGTGGGCGTGCGGATTGACCCAGCTGAGAATGACCTCGATCAGGATGACGACGATGTAAATGTAGACGACCAGCTGCAGGACGCGGCCGACGGCCAGCAGTAACAGGCCCGGCAGGGCGGGTGCGACACCGCCGCCCAGCAGGGTGACGATGACGATCTCGGCCAGCTGTACTGCCAGTATCAGCAGTACCAGCGCCCAGTCGATACCGCTGAAGCCGGGGATCAGCTGGCGCAGCGGCCGCAATACCGGATTGGTGATCTGCACCAGAACGCCGGCGATCGGATTACGGAAATCGGCGCGCGACAGCTGCATCAGGAAACGCAGCAGCAGCGCAATCAGGTACAGGCCGAACAGTGTCTGGACCAGGAAAATCAGTGCCTGAAGAAAGTAGCTCATGATCGGGTTCCTATTCTGTCATATTCAAACGGCGCGGCTAGCACCCGCCACCACCGGCACCACCACCCGGATTACCGCCATAGCTGGCTTCCAGGTAACTGGTTTCGCCGCAGAATCGGCAACGGTACTTTAACAATGCGGGCCGTTCCACAACGATTTCGCGGCGGGTCGTCTGCCGCTGGAGCGCGAAATTGCTGTCGCAATGCGGGCAGGCACGGGTCAGCAGCTGATGTATGAAAAAGCCGCCGGCCACGGCCAGCGGCAGCAGCAATGTCCAGATCGACGTCGGGTCAAAATCGTGGATCGGCACCAGGGTAAGCAGCAGGTTGGCGACAATGAACAGGGCGCCGGCTTTGAGCAGTGTTCCCAGCATGATGTGCTTTGCCGATCCCGGGCTGCCTAGCTTTCGCCGCCCAGCGTGGCGGCGAGTTCGCGCGCACGGTCACGGGCTGCGGTGGCGGCCTGCTGGATGAGGTTTTCAAGGCCGCCGTCGCTGAGCTGCTTCAGCGCCTGTTCGGTGGTGCCGCCGGGCGAGGTGACGCGCTCGCGCAGAGCGGCGGCGTCGACATCCGACTCGTGCGCCATGCGGGCTGCCCCAAAGGCGGTCTGCAACGCCAACTGCCGGGCCTGTTCGGCGGTCAGACCGAGCTCGATACCGGCGTGCTCCAGTGCCTCGATGAAGAAGAAGAAATAGGCCGGGCCGCTGCCGGAGATGGCGGTGACGGCGTCGATCAGTGACTCGTCCGTCAGCCACAGGGTCAGGCCACCGGCCTGCATAATGGTGTCGGCCAGCTGCTTTTGGCGGCTGCTGACCTGATCATTGGCGAACAGGCCGGTTGCCCCCGCGCCGATCAGCGCCGGCGTGTTCGGCATGGCGCGTACCACCGCGGCGTTACCGCCCAGCCAGCGGTCGATGGCCGCCGAATCGATGCCGGCGGCGACCGAGATGATGACTGTGTCGCTGCCGCGCAACCTGGCGGCCAGCGGCTGCAGTGTCTCGCGGAGCACCTGGGGTTTGACCGCCAGGACCACGGCGGCGGCGCCGGCGCAGGCGGTGGCATTGTCGTCGTAGGCGGCAATGCCGTGGCGGTTGACCATGACCGTGCGCTTTTCCGGATCCGGGTCGGCCGCGGTGATCCGGTTGGCCGGATAGCCGCTGGTAACCAGGCCGCCGATCAGGCTGGCGCCCATGTTGCCGCAGCCGATAAACGCGATGCGCGGATGATTTGTCTGATCGCTCAATGTGTTAGCTTCTCCTGACTTGAGCGTGCGAGTGTAACAACAGCGCCGCGGCGTTGCATGATCGACGCCGATCTAGCCCGGCCGGGCGCCGAAAACGGCGGTGCCGAGTCGCACCAGCGTACTGCCCTCGGCAATGGCCGCAGCGAAATCGGCGCTGGTGCCCAGCGACAGGGTGTCCAGTTCGAGCCCGCCGGCACGCAGCTGCTCGAACGTCTCGCGCAACTGCCGGAAGGGTCGCCGCTGGGCCTCGAAGTCCACGGTTGGCGCCGGTAGCGCCATGAGGCCGCGCAGGCGCAGGCCTGGCAGGCTGCTGATCGTCGCTGCCAGTTCCGGTAGCCGCGCGGGATCGACGCCGGACTTGCTCGCCTCGGCGCTGATATTCACCTGGATACAGACATTCAGTGGCGGCCGGTCAGCCGGTCGCTGTTCGCTCAGGCGGCGGGCTACCTTGTCGCGATCCAGGGTATGGACCCAGTCGAAATGCTCGGCGACGGCGCGCGTCTTGTTCGATTGCAGCGGGCCGATGAAATGCCAGCAGGCGTGGCTATCGGCCAGCGCTGTCATCTTGTCCAGGGCTTCCTGCAGGTAGTTTTCACCGAAATCGGTCTGGCCGGCATCCAGCGCAGCGCGGATGGCGGCGACGGGTTGTTTCTTGCTGACCGCCAGCAGGCTGACCGCGGTCGCATCGCGGCCGTGTTCACGAGCACAGGCTGCAATTTCGTGACGCAGGTCTGTCAGGCTTTGTGCGATGTTTTTCACGCTATTACAGTAGTCTATACTTTAAAAAGTTAGTAGCATGTTTGCCAAGCATCCGGCTACCGGACAGAATTTGTTGCTTCCGGGTTATATCCGGATTGATCCGGATAGTGTCCTGACTGTGCCACAGCATGTATTAGTATACGTATTGGGTATATCCGCTGGCACTTTAATGCAGCGAATATCGGCAGTGGGCATCATAACGATAACAACGATTCAGGCCCGGTCATTGTACGCGCTAGAACAATAAACACCGGAATCAATTAGGGGAATTGAATGGATATTGGTGAACTGCTGGCGTTCAGTGTCAAGAACAATGCCTCCGACCTGCATCTGTCCGCCGGTCTGCCACCCATGATCCGTGTCGATGGTGACATTCGCCGCATCAATGTGCCGGCAATGGATCACAAGGACGTTCATGACATGGTGTATGACATCATGAACGACAAGCAGCGCAAGGACTTCGAGGAATTCTACGAGTGTGACTTTTCCTTCGAAATCCCGAAGTTGGCCCGCTTTCGTGTCAATGCCGCCAACCAGAACCGCGGCGCCTTTGCCGTTTTTCGTACCATTCCCTCGAAGATTCTGACGCTGGAAGATCTCAACGCGCCGAAAACCTTCGAAACCATTGCCGACTATCCGCGCGGCATCGTGCTGGTTACCGGGCCGACCGGTTCCGGTAAATCGACCACCTTGGCGGCCATGGTCAATCACAAGAACGAAAACGAATACGGTCATATCCTCACGGTCGAGGATCCGATCGAATTCGTGCATGATTCCAAGAAATGCCTGATCAATCAGCGCGAGGTGCACCGGGACACACTGGGATTCAATGAAGCGCTGCGCTCGGCATTGCGCGAAGATCCGGATGTCATTCTGGTTGGCGAGATGCGCGACCTGGAAACCATTCGTCTGGCACTGACCGCTGCCGAAACCGGTCACCTCGTGTTCGGCACACTGCATACCAGCTCGGCCGCCAAGACCATAGACCGTGTTGTCGACGTTTTTCCGGCCGCGGAAAAGGACATGATCCGCGCCATGCTGTCCGAGTCACTGCGCGCCGTGATTTCCCAGTCGCTGCTGCGCAAGATTGGTGGTGGCCGCGTCGCCGCCCACGAAGTCATGATCGGTACGCCGGCCATTCGCAACCTGATCCGTGAAAACAAGATCGCGCAGATGTACTCGGCCATCCAGACGGGTCAACAGGCGGGCATGCAGACTCTGGATCAGAATCTGCAACAATTGGTGCAGAAAGGCCTGGTGACACGTGATGAGGCGCGTACCAAGGCTGCCAACAAGGACAACTTCTGATCGGGCTGCGCCGCCGGCGACAGTCATAGATTCATCATTGAATTCGCACAGCCTGCTGGTGCGGATCGAGGCGCTCAGGTATGGAAAGAGATCAAGCTATCAAGTTCATGCGCGACCTGCTCAAGCTGATGGTTGAGAAAGGTGGCTCGGACTTGTTCATTACCGTGGGATTCCCGCCAGCGATCAAGATTGACGGCAAAGTCACGCCGGTGTCGAAAACGCAGTTGTCGAGTGAGAACACCAAGGCAATGACCTATGCCATCATGAACGACAAGCAACTCAAGGAGTACGAGGCGACCAAGGAATGTAACTTTGCCATTGCACCAGTGGGCATTGGGCGTTTTCGCGTCAATGCCTACGTGCAGCAAAGTCACTGTGGCATGGTATTGCGTACCATCAATACCGACGTGCCGACGATTGAGAAACTGGGTTTGCCGGATGTGATGCGTGAAATCTGTATGACCAAGCGCGGGTTGGTGATCATGGTTGGTGGTACCGGCTCAGGTAAATCAACGTCGCTGGCCGCGATGATCGACTACCGCAACGAGAATACTTATGGTCATATTATTACGATCGAGGATCCTATCGAGTATGTGCATCCGCACAAGAACTCGATCGTTATGCAACGCGAAGTCGGCGTTGACACGGATGACTGGGATATTGCCCTGAAGAACAGTCTGCGTCAGGCGCCGGACGTGATCCTGCTGGGCGAAATCCGCGATCGCGAAACAATGGAATACGGTATCGCTTTTTCCGAGACCGGCCATCTTGCCATGGCCACGTTACATGCCAACAGTGCCAACCAGGCTCTGGACCGCATTATCAACTTTTTCCCGGAAGAGCGTCGCCAGCAATTGCTTATGGATCTGTCTCTCAATCTCAAGGGCGTTGTATCACAGCGTCTTTTGCGGACCAAGGATGGCAAGGGCCGTGTTGCTGCCATTGAAATCATGCTCAATACACCATTGATGGCCGATCTTATCCTCAAGGGTGAAGTGCACGAAATCAAGGGGTTGATGCAGAAATCGCGCGAGCTCGGTATGCAGACTTTTGATCAGGCCCTGTTCGATCTCTACGAGGCGGGTCGCATTACTTATGAAGATGCCCTGCGCAATGCCGATTCCATGAACGAGCTGCGTCTGCGCATCAAGCTTGAAAGCAAGGAAAATGAGGGCAAGGACAAGCTAGGTGGGCTTGATCATCTGAGTCTGGATGAGTCCGAAGATGAATCCAAAGGCGGCATGATGCGATAATCGCCGTCTGTTATAGACGACATTCATTAATATCCCATTCCTGCCCGCATACGATAATAAAGCATTATGGATATAACGCCCTACCTCAAGTTGATGGTCGACAAAAAGGCCTCGGATCTGTTTTTTACCGTGGGCACGCAAGTCAAGATCAAGATTGAGGGCAAGATCACATCGGTTGGCAAGACGGTTCTGACCAGCGATTTGTGCAAATCTGTCGCCTACGGGCTGATGAACGATAAGCAGATCGCATACTTCGAAGAACACATGGAGTGTGACTTCGCAATAGCATTACCCGAAAGCGATTCGCGTTTTCGCGTCAACGTGTTCCGTCAGCGTGGCGAGATCGGCGTGGTCATGCGACTGATCCCGAACAAGATACCGGAACTGGATGACTTTGGTCTGCCAGAAGTACTAAAGGATTTGATCCTGCACAAGCGTGGTCTCATCCTGATGGTAGGTGCAACCGGTTCGGGCAAGTCGACAACTCTGGCAGCGATGCTCAATCATCGTAATGAGAACCTGTCAGGCCATATTCTTACCATCGAGGATCCGGTCGAGTTCAGTCATCCGAACAAGAAATCCATCGTCAATCAGCGTGAAATCGGTGTCGATACGTTTTCCTATCGAAATGCACTGCGTTCTTCGTTGCGCGAGGCCCCGGACGTGATTCTGATTGGCGAGATCCGTGATCGTGAAACGATGGAAGCATCTCTGGAACTCTGTAATACCGGCCACCTGGCAATATCCACCATGCATGCCAACAATGCCTCACAGGCCATGGAGCGAGTGGTCAACCTGTTCCCCCAGGAATTGCACAAGCAATTGTTCATGGACCTGTCATTGAATCTGCGCGCCGTGATCTCGCAGCGCCTGGTCACTGGTATAGATGGCATGCGTGTGGCCGCCGTGGAAATCCTCATCAATACACCACATATTGCCGAGCTGATCCTTAAAGGTGCGATCGACGAATTGCGTACGGCAATGGAATCAAGCGGCTCTCAGGGTGTGCAAACGTTCGACATGGCATTATTCAATCTTTACAAGGAGGGCCGCATCGAACTTGAGGAAGCGCTTGGTAATGCCGATTCACGCACCAACCTGGAAGCCAAGATCAACTTCGGTTGAGACGCGCCACGCAGAGAATGTAATTACTGCTTGGCCGGCCAGCGCTGTGGTACTTTGCGTAGTTCACTGATGTCATAACCCTGTCGTTCAACGATACGGACCAGCTTTTCGTACTTCTCGTCCGGAATTTCCGGCGAACGTGCCATGATCCACACATAATCCCGGCGGCTGCGACTTACTATGGTCGTTCTGTAATCGTCGTCAACATAGGTGATCAGATATTCGGCCTGGATTGGCCAGATGAACTGCATGCCCCATTCAGCATTGGTGTCGGTGTTCTTGACCGTGCCGACCGGCTGCATGATTTCCATTTCCTCGTCAAAGCCGCCGTCCAGGAAGGTATAGGTCGTCTGGATCCTGCCCCCTTCATCGAGATGATAGGATTCCACCGCGTTGTAGGCGTTGGCCTCGATAAAGGCCGGGATATGGGCGATGACATACCAGTCGCCCATGTAGCGCTCCAGATCGATATGATCGACAGTTTCCAGGGGCTGTTGCGGGTGTGTCGCACAGCCGCCCAATAGCAGGGTGGCAAACAGTAGGTTCAGTACAATTCCAAGACGCATGATGATGGGTCCTTGTTGAAGCGTATTCTATTGATCAATTAAAGTATACGACCATGGAACCGGTTGCCGGGTTCAATAGCCAGGTTACCAGGTGCTGACCAGGCCACTGAAGAAGGCACGCGCACCCTGGCGCAGGTTATTCAGTGAATAGCCGCCTTCCTGAACGATGAGTGTCGGCAGGGCCATGCGGCCGATCAGTTCGCCGATGCGTTTGATGCCACCGGGGCTGAGGTCAAAATTGCCGGTCGGATCGCCGCGCATTGTGTCATAACCCAATGCCACGACCAGCCAGTCCGGTCGGTACTCACGAATACCCTGCAGGGCCTTGTTGAGTGCCTCGGTATAGGCATCATCTCCGATCAGATCGGCCAGTGGATAGTTGCGATTGAAGCCACGGCCGTCAGCCTGACCTTTTTCATCTGCGTAACCGGCAAAGTAAGGATAGTGATCGCGCGGCCGGCCGTGTAGCGACACGGTGAGTACATCGCTGCGCGAATAGAAAATATCCTGTTGCCCGTTACCGGCATGATAGTCGATGTCGAGAATGCAGACACGACCACGCGCAGACAGCAGTTGCGCAGCGATGGCGGCGTTGTTGAAGTAGCAGAAACCGCCATAGGCGCGGTGTTCGGCATGGTGGCCCGGTGGCCGGCACAGGGCATAGACAAACGGTTCGCCACCGATCAGCAGGCGCGTGCCAGTTGCGGCGCAGTCGACGGCCGCACGCGCGGAACGATAGGCCGCCAGCGACAGTGGCGTGAAAGTATCAATACAGTAATAGCCGGCCCGAATGGCCATTTCGCGTGGCCGGTTATTTGGCCGGCGGATCGGGAACACTTCCGGATATATGGTTTGGCCTGGTTGCAGATTGGCACTGGCGCGGCGCAGGTAGTTGACGTAGTCGACCGCGTGTACAGCCTTGATGACATCTTCACCGAAATGACGCGTTGGTTGCTCCTGCACCGGCAGATCCTTCAATGCCTGCAGTATGGCGCCCACACGTGCCGGCCGTTCGACATAGCCGCGCTGGCGTACATGATGGATGGCATGCTGACTGGGTACCAAGAGCTTGATCGGATTGAGCTTGCCGGCGGACACCGGTAGTGGCGGCTGGCTGCGGGCATAGCGGGCCGGCCGCAAGCGTACCGGATCATCGTTGACCGATTCGAGCATCGCGCGCATTAATGGGTCGTCATCGGCTTTTCGATAACGATAATGAAGTATTGCCCGCATGGCCTCGCGCAGGGTACGGCGGCGCAATAGCTGCTTGCGACCTAGCGCGTCATACGCCAGCCAGGGCGGATCGTAGCCGGGGTCTTGCGGCGGATTCTGCCAGTAGGTGCCGAGTATCGGTCGTACGCCGAAGGATTCGTAGAAACGCGCACGATCGCGATTCGCCTTTAGTCGCGCCGGCTCGCTGACCGCGTCGGGATCGTCCGGCGGAAATTCGAGTAATAATCCGACAGCACCGCGATGGTTAAGGTATTCGCGAACACTCTCGTAAAGCGCCCGCCCTATACCGCGCCGCGGGCGATCCGGATCGCTGCCAATATAATTCAGATAACCACAGCGTACGGCGGTGAAGTAGTAGAAATGGGCAAAGCCGATGACGTGCCCGTGGCTATCGGCTGCGGTCAGCAAAACCGGTTCGCAACCACTCTGCCGTACATCATTGATCTCGTGGACCAACTCTTCGGCATACTCGGCTTCACGAGGGAATACCCGACGAAACAGCTCCAGCACCTGCCCCAGGCGTTCACGTTCAGCATCGGTTCCCCGATCTACAATGCGATCAAAACGGATCATCGTTTTTTACAAGCCGTCTATACTGTCATGAGTCGGCAGTTGTCATGAACATGGACTCTTCCGATTATTAACCATTTAGCTTACTCTTTGCCTCAAGTATTGTCAGGAGATGATTGATGCAGCGCGATTATATACTCATGACAGGTTTGCTGGCACTGGCCATAGCGCTCGCCGGCTGGTTCATCGGTAATGGTTTCAAGGAGGGACGGGCCACCGACCGATATGTGACCGTCAAGGGTATTGCCGAGCGCGATGTGCAGGCAGATGTAGGCTTGTGGCCGTTGCGTTACGTGGCCGCTGATAACGATCTGGCTCAGGCCCAGGCGACGATCAATAAAAGTCGTGAAACGGTAATAGCATTCCTAACGCTGCAAGGTGTTCCAAAGGAATCAATTCAACTGGACCGCCTCGAGGTGACCGATGTGACGGCCAATGCCTGGCGTAGTGGTGATTATCAAAACCGGTTCATTATTGCGCAGACACTGATGGTACGCACTAATAAACCCGCGCTGATTGCAGCGGCCAGCCAGAATGTGAGTGATCTGGTCGAATCAGGCGTGATACTGAGCTATGAAGGTGCCATGCAGGGTGGGCCTACCTATCTGTTTACACAACTGAGTGATCTTAAGCCGGACATGATAGCTGAAGCGACAGCCAATGCGCGTACTGCGGCAGAACAGTTTGCCGAGGGCTCCGGCAGCCGGCTCGGCGGCATTCGCAGAGCGAATCAGGGCGTGTTTGTGATTCAGCCCCGCGATCGCGCGCCGGGCATTGATGAATCCAGCCAGATTGACAAGACCGTGCGCGTTGTTTCAACAGTTGATTACTATCTGAGTGATTAAAGTGTTTTAAACCACCGGGGTACTATCGGGTAGCAAGAGGAGAGTCTCATGTCCTTATTGACGGAGTTCAAGGCATTTGCGGTACGGGGTAATGTTATTGATATGGCTGTGGGTATTATCATTGGCGCTGCTTTCGGCAAGGTTGTTTCATCCTTTGTGAATGACCTGGTCATGCCGCCGATTGGCATTCTGATAGGTGGTGTGGATTTTGGTGATCTGGCCATCATCTTGAAGGCCGCCAGCGGTGATATCCCGGCCGTGGCAATCAAGTATGGTGCCTTCATTCAGACTTGCATTGATTTTATGATAGTGGCCGCAGCAATATTCATCGCCATCAAATTCATGAATGAACTCAAGCGCAAGGAAGAGCAGGTCACTGAAGCTGCAGCCGTGCCGCCGCCTCAGGAAGTATTGCTCAAGGAAATACGTGACTTGCTCAAGCAGCGCAGCTAGAGATGGTTCCAGCCGCGGTCAAGCGTTGCCCCTGGTGTGGTCAGGATGCTGACTATGTGGCTTATCACGATCATGAATGGGGTGTGCCGGTACATAATGATCGACGGTTGTTCGAAATCTTGATACTGGAAGGGGCGCAAGCAGGTTTGAGCTGGCTGACCATTCTCAGGAAGCGTCCGGCGTATCGCCGGGCATTTTATCAGTTCGATATGGAAACAATAGCGCGCTACAACAGCAGAAGCGTGCAGCGACTGATGGCGGATACCGGCATCGTGCGTAATCGTTTGAAGATCGAGTCAACTATAGATAACGCTCGTGCCGCGTTACGGATTATCGAGACTCACGACAGTCTTGATAGGTACCTGTGGCGCTTTGTCGACGGCCGACCGATTCGAAACCGCTGCAAATATCTGCGTCAGGTGCCGGCGAAGACCGCTGTATCCGACCAGATGAGCCGTGATTTGAAACAGCAGGGATTTCGTTTCGTCGGCTCAACCATCTGCTACGCCTTCATGCAGGCGGTCGGGATGGTGAACGATCATCTGACCAGCTGTTTCCGCTACAGCCAGCTCGATCCTGATAACTGATTAATGCTTGCTGGCCCCTTCAGCGCCAATACCGGTCTGCGAGCGCACATATTGCCAGTCAAAGGCCTGCTGTTCGTCCTGCGCACGGCGGCTGCGATCGAGTAGCGAAAACAGGGCAATGCTGATGAATGCGGCACTCATGGAAAACAGGGCCGGGTGCTTGTAGGGGAATATGGCCTCGTCATTGCCAAGGATATCTACCCAGATGGTTGGTCCGAGCAACATGCACAGCACCGCTGTGGCCAGACCGATAAAGCCGCCGACAGCGGCACCCCGTGTCGACAGGCGGCGCCAGTACATCGACAGAAACAGGATCGGGAAGTTGACGCTGGCGGCGATGGCGAATGCCAGCCCAACCATGTAGGCGACGTTCTGTTCCTGGAAGACGATACCCAAACCGATGGCAAGTATGCCTAGAATAATGGTTGCGATGCGCGAGACCCGCACCTCGTCACGTTCACTGACGCGACCATGCCGGAAGACACTGGCATAAAGATCGTGTGACAGCGCCGAGGCCCCCGACAGGGTCAGGCCGGAAACCACGGCCAGAATTGTGGCGAAGGCAACAGCCGAGATGAAACCGAGGAAAATGTCGCCACCGACCGCCTCGCCCAGGTGCACGGCGGCCATGTTGTTGCCACCCAGCAGATCACCTGCGGCGTCGCGGAATTCCGGGTTGGTGCCAACCAGAACGATGGCGCCAAAGCCAATGATGAAGGTCAGGATGTAGAAATAGCCGATAAAGCCGGTGGCGAAGAACACCGAACGGCGTGCCTCGCGGGCGTCGCCGACGGTAAAGAAGCGCATGAGGATATGCGGCAGGCCGGCGGTACCAAACATCAGTGCCAGTCCCAGTGAGATGGCCGAAATTGGATCCGAAACAAGACCGCCCGGTGCCATGATGTCGCGGCCACTGTCATGCACGCGTACCGCGTCGGCAAACAACGCCTCGGGTGAGAAGCCATAGTGTAGAAGAACCATGAAGGCCATGAAGGTTGCTCCGGAGAGCAGCAATACGGCCTTGATGAGCTGGACCCAGGTGGTGGCGATCATGCCGCCGAAAGTCACGTACAGGATCATGAGCAGGCCAACCAGGATCACGGCGACCGGATACGGCAGGCCGAACAACACCTGGATAAGCTGGCCGGCACCGACCATTTGCGCGATCAGATACAACAGGACGACGGCGAGCGTACCGCAGGCGGCGAGACTGCGGATCGGCAGTGCCTGCAGCCGATATGAGACAGCGTCGGCGAACGTGTATTTGCCCAGGTTACGCAGGCGTTCGGCCAGCAGAAACAGAATGATCGGCCAGCCAACGAGGAAGCCGATCGAGTAGATCAGGCCGTCGAAGCCGCTGGCAAAAACCAGCCCGGAAATACCGAGAAACGACGCCGCCGACATGAAATCGCCGGATATCGCCAGGCCGTTCTGCAGCCCGGTAATGCTGCCGCCGGCGGCATAAAAATCCTTGGTCGTGCGCGTGCGCCGGGCTGCCCACCAGGTGATACCCAGGGTAGCGAACACGAACAGTGCAAACATGGCGATGGCGGTATAGTTAACCGGCCGCGCACCTTCCAGTTCGGCGGCCAGGCCGCTACCCGCCGGCACCAGTAACAGCAGGGGCAAGAGCAGATGGGACGCGCGTATCATGACGGCTCCCGGAAATCGGGATTGCTCGCGCGGATGTCCCGTATCAGTGCCTCGCGTGCCGGATCGAACCGGGTATTGGCGCGATAGACATAGTAACCGGTCAGCAGAAAGCTGATCAGGATGACCAGGATGCCCAGCGGGATGCCCCAGCTGATGACGCTGCCAGCATGAATCGGTTGCGCAAACAGTTCGGGCGCGAAAGCGATGACCAGAATGAAACTGAAGTAAATGGCCAGCACGACACCGGTCAGCGACCAGCCGAGCCTGGCGCGTTCGGCCTCGAGGCGCTTGAATTCCGGATGATTGTGGATGGCACGGTAAAGATCCTGCATTACGTCCACTCCCGCGGCATTTTGTTTATTGTTGTCGGCCAAGTATTTCACGACAGCCGGCCGAGATGAAGTCCTGGCCCGGGCGATGGCCGGAGAATAAGCAATGGTCAGGCGGGAGTGCGGCTGCAGGTCATATAAGGTGATAAAGAGGGATTAACTTGGAAGTCACCTGGCTACGTGCGTTCAGGATATGGTAGAGCCTGACCTGGCGGTTTGTGCTCTACAGCATCGGCCTGATGGCCCATGACCGGGCCCATCGGGCCGATATTCGGATAAAAAAAAGGCCCCGCGGGGTGGACGGGGCCAAGGGGGCTGTACGGGACATGGGGGTGTGTCCCGTGGGAGAGATAGACTCTATTTACTAGGAGTACCTCAATACTGCTAAGTGCATAGCCGGCTCAGACTCAGTTGCTGCGAGCCTGGGCCATTTCCTCGATTTCCATACGCAGTTCCGGATCGCTGCTGATGGCGCCAACAACTTCGTTGTACTCGTTCACGCTCATGTCATTGCTTTCCACGATCTCGACCATTTCGGCCTGCGCTTCCTTCTGCAGTTCGCGAGCCTTGTCCTCGTTGCTCACGTCTTCCAGCTTCTTGGTGTACTTCTGCTGAACATCCTTGATTTCAACATAGGCACCGACGAATTTTTCCTTGGTCTGATCATCCAGGTCGACGCCGCCACCGGGCTGACCTGCGCCACCCTCGGCGGGGGCGTTCTCGGCCGGGGCGCCTTCCGTCGGCGGGCCCTGATCGGACGGCTGGGCACCGGCACCCTGCGCCTGGGCGCTAAGCGGCATACCGAAAACCAGTGCCAGGCAAGCCGGCAGGGCCAGATGTTTGTAGTAGTTCAGCATCATATCTTTCATGACTTGCTCCTCTTGTTGGCGTCATTGAGATGTTCGCTTAAATAGAAGCAACCACTATGCCAACAGCCAGATATATTTATAAGCTATTGAAAACAATATTAATATCAATAAATCATGGCGGGTCACGAAGCATCCATGGCTGTGTCATACAGGCACATGTGCGCCCGGGCACGCCATCAGTCGTATTCCGGCACAGACTCGTTTTCCAGCCGCCGGTATAGCGTGCGCCGGCCGATACCGAGCAATTCCGCTGCCCGGCGCTTGTTGCCGTCGAGCTGATCCAGCACATACTGGATGTAGCGCTGTTCCAGTTCTTCCAGCGTCGGCAACTCGTTACCCTTCAGCAGCTGGTGGCCGCCGTCGCCGACATTATCCTCCAGTGACTGGTTGCGGGCCTGGCCGGCCTGGCTGGCACGCAGACGTTCCGGCAGATCGTCGACATCGATTTCCTCTTTCTGACAGAAGGTGACCGCACGTTCGATGGCGTTTGAAAGTTCGCGCACGTTGCCGGGAAAGCTGTAGCCTTTCAGGCGCTCGAGTGCCGCCGGGCGAATGCCGTGTATCTGTTTGCGCAGGTGCGCGTTGAAGCGGTTAATGAAGTGCGCGGTCAGCAGTTCGATATCGTCGCCGCGATCGCGCAGTGCGGGCACCTTGAGCGTAAAGGTTTCGAGGCGGTAATAGAGGTCCTCGCGAAAGCGCTTTTCACTGACTTCCTGTTCCAGCGAGCGGTTGGTTGCCGCAATGATGCGCACGTCAACGGCGACCTCGCGGTTCGCGCCGACCGGCCGTATCTGACCGTCCTGCAGGATACGCAGCAGTTTCGACTGCATCTCCAGGGGCATCTCGCCGATTTCGTCGAGCAGCAGGGTGCCGCCGTCGGCCTCGGCGAACAGGCCCTTGCGGGCCTTTTGCGCGCCGGTGAAGGCCCCGGCGACGTGGCCGAACAATTCGCTTTCCAGCAGTTCCGGCGGTATACCGGCACAGTTGACGGCGACAAAGGGTTTGTCGGCACGCTCGCTTTCCTTGTGTACCGCCTGCGCAACCAGCTCCTTGCCGGTACCGCTTTCGCCGATGATCAGGACCGGTCCGGCCGCACGGGCGATCTGGCGGATATTGTCGACCAGTTTGTGTATCGGTTCGCTGCGCCCGACCATGCCGTGAAAGCCTTCCTCGGCCAATAACTTGCGGTAGTGGCGGACTTCATCCTGCAGGCGCTTGGTCTGGATCACACGCTCGGCACTGAGGCGCAGATGATCGAGTTTCAACGGCTTGGTAAGAAAGTCGTCTGCCCCCTGTTTCAATGCATCGACGGCCTGCTCGACAGTGCCAAAGGCGGTGATGATGATGAAGCCGGGCGGTGAGGCCAGCTGCTTGCTCTTGAGCAGCAGTTCGATGCCATCCGCGCCGGGCAGTCGCAAGTCACTCAAGACCAGCGTGACCGGGTGTTGCTGCAGATGTGACCAGGCGCTTTCGGCATCCATGACGCTGCTAACCTGGTAGCCGGCGTCGCCGAGTTCCTCTTCAAGCAGGCTCCGCAAGGCTTCGTCGTCCTCGACGATTAGTATGTTCGCGGTCTGTTTATCGCCGTCGTCTGACATGACTCATACCACCTCGTGTTCCGCAGCATTCTCGCTGCCGATATATTCGTTCAGATAGATGCAAAAGCGTGCCCCGCCAAGATCGGGGCTGGTGTCCACTTCGATACGACCGTTGTGATCATTGACTGCTGCATGCACCACGGCCAGACCGAGGCCGGTACCCTCGCCCACGGGCTTGGTCGTATAAAACGGCTCGAACAGTCGTGACATGTGTTCACTGTCGATACCCGGGCCGTCATCCTCGACGGTGAAAACAACCGTCTCATCGGTACTTGTCCATTGCACCCTGACCCTGCTGCTCGCCGCCTGGATGGCGTTGCGCAGCAGGTTGCCAAGCGCCTGTTCAATGCGCATTGAATCCACGGCGACCTGCGGACCCGGGTTGTCGCCGAGTAACTCGATGTCGACGGCACCGGATTCAATATCGCGCTGACACTGATCGCGTACCGAGTGGACCAGTGTGGCGGCCCGTACCGGTCGTTGCTGGAGCGGATTGCGCCGGCCGAAGTCCATCAGCTGGTGGATGATTTTTTCCATGCGCTGTACCTCGCCGCGCATTTGCTCGATGGCCTGGCGCTGGCGCTCATGCAGATCGTCGCGCCGCAGTAGCCGCTGCGCATTGCCATCGATGGTGCTCAGGGGCGTGCCCAGTTCGTGAGCGACGCCGGAGGCCAGCCGGCCGATGGCCGCCAGCTTTTCCGATTGCTGCAGGCGCAGGCGCAATTCGAGCTCGCGTTCACGCTGCTGCTCGATCTGCTGCTGCGAGGCATGAATGCGATCGAGCATCTTGTTGATACCGTGGCTCAGGGTGCTGAGTTCTGCCGGCCCTTCCTCGGGGACGCGTAATTCGCTTTCGCCGGCACCAATACGCGCCATGCTGTTTTCCATGCTGCGCAGGTAGCGACCGATGGCACCGTAATGACCGAAGAACACGATGAGTGTCAGCACCAGGGCGGTAATGCCCAGCCCCATGAGGACCTCCATGCGTACTTCGTTGACGTAGGTCTGGAAATCACTGCCGCGACGGGTGACCTGGAGCAGCCCGCTGATACGGCCGCCGCTGTCGGTAAGCGGCAGGAAGTACGAGAAGATCTGCTGGCCGCCGGCCTCGTCGTACTCGCTTTGCAGGCCGCCGGTGGAAGCGATTTCGGCGGCGCGATCGCTCGGTACCTGCGCATCGCGCGTGCCGCTGGCCGCGATCTGCTTGCCGTTTTCGTCATAAACATAAACGCCGTAGACGCGGTCGATGTGAAACGCCGAGGCCAGTGCCTGCTCGATGCCGCCAATGCGACCGCGCTCGAGAGCATGACTCAGCGGCAGGCGGATGGCACGGGCAATCAGCTCGATGTCTTCCTGCATGCGTTTTTCGACCTGCTGCTCCAGTTGCTGCAGGCTGTAATAACCGCCGACCCCCATCAGCAGCACGAACGGGATGAGGACGAATAACAGTAGCGCGGTGCGCAGCGTATAGCGTTGTAGCAGGGCAGGTGGTCGCAAAACGGGTTTCCGTCAGGTCAGGTTGGTAGCATTAAATCTTGAAAAAGTGATACATGTGCCATAATTACACATATGACGACGCCGCCACCGGCGAGTTCCGGCGCTAAGGTACTGATCGTTAAGTGCTGATTTTGTCTGTAAAAATGGCATGTTTATTGATTGCCTTTACGCAGTACTACCGTAATGCCCTGGAGGCTTTGTTAAACTGTATGCAAATATTCGTCCGGAAGAAGTTTATGCGTTGGTTACTGACCCTCGCCTTATTGTGGTCAGCCTCGGCGGTGCAGGCGGAAGACGCCAGCTCCTGTCTCGATGTCTCGGAGAACAATGTCGAGGAATTGAATACCGAATACGGCATGACGACGGCAGAATGGACCGCCCATATCGATAACAGCTGCGATGCCGCCTATGACGGCACGCTGACGGTCAAGTTTGTGGATGAGGAAGGGGAAGTACTGCACGAGGCGCTGGAAGTTGTGATCCTGGAGCAGCGCGCCAGCCAGGATGCCCGCCGCCGCATTACCCTGCCCGCCGACAGTTTCAAGAAGCTGGCCCGCATTCAGGTCGATGTGAAGGAACGCAAGCGGCCGACCTGAGTTATTAATTGCCCGTGCCGGTTTCGATCTCTGCCAGTGTCTGCCGGTAACGTTCAGCTTCGTCGCCGGCAAATTCAACCGCCCGCCGGGCCGCTGCTACCGCGGCCTCATGTTGACCGACCTGCAGCAGGCTGTAGGCCAGGTTATTCCAGGCCGGGGCGTATTCCGGTTTGATGTCCAGTGCGGCGCGAAAGCTTTCGATGGCGCGATCATGCTGTTCAAGCTGATAGCTGGTATTACCAAGTCCCATCCAGGCGGTGACGTTCTCCGGCCAGCGCTCGCTGAGCGCCTGGTAGGCCTGGCGGGCGGCCGACGAATGGCCGGCACGCTCGAGTCCGGCGGCGCCGCTGAGTATGGCCGCTGCATCGGCGCGTTGCGGCAAGCGGTCGGGCGGCGTGACCGTGATGGCCCAGTTGTCGGCCCGCTGCCAGGTGCGGCTGAAGCTGTTCAGATCGGTGACGTGATCGGCTTGAGTGCCCGAGTGCAGTGTCAGCGTGTCCTGCTCGAGGTCGTAGCCGGTGGCCACGGCGAAATGCCATTGCGGCCAGAACGACAGGCCCAGGTTCTGGAACACCAGCACCGGATGGCCGGCCTCAATCTCTGCCAGCAAGTCCCGCAGCGAGGCGACCTTTACCGCCAGTACACCGTTGCGCCGGGCGCCGGATAGCAGATCGCTGGGCAGGGTGCCGTCGCGGCCCGGGGTATAGACCTGGTCGGCGACTTCGGCCTGACTCGTGTCGACGCCGGCCCAGTTCAGGGTCATGGCGAGCGCCGCGGGACCGCAATAAAGGACCTCCTGGGCAATGAAGGGGACATCATCGACGCTGGCCCGGGGCGGCAAATCACCGGGTTGCTGTTCAATAGCGCGGTATTGCGGCGTGGCACAGGCCGCCAGTAATAACAGTAAACCGGCGGCAGACGCGGCGCGCAACGTCGCTCTGCCGCCGGTTACCTTGAGCCGCATGAGCGGATTATAACGCAGTGCTAGCGGGCACAACGCGTGAAGTCAAAGACGTTGGTCAGGCACAGAATGTCGGTCAGCAACAGAACCAGAAAGACCAGCACGATGGCACCGACGACCGAGCCAAAGCCTTCACCGGCGGGGAGCTGATCGAGTTTGCCAGCCATCTGCTGGACTTCGCTGTCGGACATGACGGCGACACGGCTCTTGGCCTCGTCCGGATCCACGCCCAGTGACTGCATCTCGGCCTGGACCTCATCGCGTTCGATAAAGTTGATGATCTTTTCGCGATCGGCGTTGATGTTCTGCTCGGCGATGATTTCATCCGTGCCGACCATCTTGGCCTGAGCAACACTGGCCGAAAACATGCTGAACAGCATCAGGACCGCTAGCGGCATTGCCAGAATTTTCTGTAGTTTTCTGATTAGGCTCATGTTATTCCCTCGATGGTTGTTATGGTGAGAGAAACCCGCCCCGGCAATTCGCTCACTATACCAGCGGGCGGGTATCATCGGAGATCATACTTTTCAGACTTGTTCTGATATGTGCGCTACTACTCAGATTTTAAATCCAGAATATGAGTTCCACCCTGAAATCAGTCTTTTGGCGCAAGTTTCTACCGATCAAGGCCGCGCATATCCATGTTTCCGCTGAGTGATGAAAACCCGGTCGTCCGGCCACCAATCGTGACGGTCAGTTTGATCACGCTCAATACCCTGGCCTGGATATTCCTGCAGGGCTGGGGACACGAGGCCTTTCTGCTGCGCTCGATTTGTCAGTATGGCCTTATCCCGGCCGAGCTGATGGGCCAGCAGGCGCCGGGCACTGTCGTGCCACTGGGTCAGCAGGCCGGCTGCACGCTCGGCGATGGTGGTGGGGTGACCTTGTTTACGTCAATGTTTATGCACGGCAGCTGGCTGCACATCATAGGCAACATGTGGTTCCTGTGGGTATTCGGCGATAACGTCGAGGATGCCATGGGCGCCGTGCGGTTCTTCATCTTCTACCTGCTGTGCGGCCTTGCTGCTGCTGCCGCCCAGGTTTTTACCAATCCGGCCAGTAGCATTCCGATGGTCGGTGCTTCCGGTGCCATTGGCGGTGTCATGGGGGCCTACGCCCGGCTCTACCCGTTGGCGCGAATCAACACGCTTATCTTTCTTGGATTCTACATTACGACGATTGCCGTACCGGCCTGGCTCATGCTCGGCTACTGGTTTGGCCTGCAGATCCTCAGCGGGCTGCCGAGCCTGGGTGATTCAGCCGGTGGCGTGGCGTTCTGGGCGCACGTCGGCGGTTTCGTCGCTGGCCTCGTATTAATCGGCCCCATGCACAAGCCGGCCCATCTTGCCGAGCAGCGGCGCAGACAATCCCGGCGTCGACGCTGAATTGCTCGTCTATAACCAGTACCATGCAGCATAACAACCAGTACGGCGACAGTATATCGGCCGGTCGCAGCAGGCCTATTGCCAGAATGCGCCTGAAATAAAGGCGTATTGGGCGGTTCGCATCAAAGCGGTACATTTCCTGCTTGTTTTTCTGTCAATTAAAGATATAACAACGATAAAACCTGAGGTCACACACCGTCGCGTGATGGGGCTGTTCGTAAAAACATTTGCAAGAGAGGGGTAAAGATGAAAATTCACCGTCATGGTTTAACCGGTGCCGGGGTGGCGCTGGTAATGAGCGGCCTGCCACTGGCACTGTCGGCCCAGACCGATAGCGAGACCGAGCAACTCGACGAGGTTACCGTTACATCGCCGCGCGTCGAGACACCCATCAACAAGGTGCCCTACGCCATCGACCTGGTCGGCAAGGACGATATCCAGCGCGGCACCCAGCAACTCGGCCTGGACGAATCCCTTACCAAGATCCCGGGTGTGTTCATGCTGAATCGCTACAACTTCGCCCAGGATCTGCGCATCGCCATTCGCGGTTTCGGGGCACGCGCGGATTTCGGTATTCGTGGTATCAAGATCATTGTCGATGGCATACCGCAGACCCTGCCGGACGGGCAAGGTAATATCGATACCATCGACTTGGCCTCGGCTGAGCGCATCGAGGTAATACGCGGTCCGTCATCATCGCTGTACGGCGCCTCCTCGGGCGGTGTCATCAATATCATATCGGAGGAGGGACCAGCGGATCCGTTTGTCGAAGGTCGCTATTCCTATGGCAGCTATGGTTTTCACAAGTACAACCTGAAAACGGGCGGTCAGAAGGGTGATCTCAATTACCTGTTCAATATCGGCCGCTACGAGATTGACGGTTACCGCGATCATTCCGAGACCGAAAGCATCATCGGCAACGCCAAACTTGTGTACGACATAGATGAGACATCTGATCTGACCACGATCATCAACTTCTCTGACTCGCCCCGCGCCAATGATCCGGGCGGACTGACGATTGAAGAAGTGCGCGAGGATCGCAAGCAAGCCAGGGATCGTGCGGATCTGTTGAATACCGGTGAGAGTAAGGAAGAGCAGCGCCTTGGTTTTGTCTATCGCAAGGATCTGGCGCCACAGCATGAAATAAAGCTGCGCAACTACTACGTGTTCACGGACTTCGATAACAGCCTGCCGTTCGGTCCGGGTGTCGGCGCAGGCACGGGAGGGCAGGTTGCATTCGATCGTTTCTTTGTTGGGGGTGGTGCGCAGTATACTTTCAAGGGCGCGAACAATCGTTTCACAACCGGTTTTGATATCGAGTCCCAGCAAGATGATCGTCAGAACTTCAACAATCTGTTGGGCGGTCAACGTGGCGCCCTGGTGTTGGACCAGGAGGAAGATGTCAGCAGTATCGGTCTATTTGCACAGAACGAACAGTATCTGACCGACACCATCACGCTGACGACCGGCATCCGCTACGACAAGGTCGAATTCGATGTCGATGACAAGTTTCTGTCTGATGGCGATGATTCCGGCAAGGTTGACTACGAGGAGGTCAGTCCGCTGGTTGGACTGCTCTGGTCGCCGATTCGTAATTTCAACATCTACGGTAACGTCTCACGCTCGTTTGAAACGCCGTCCACCACCGAGTTCAGTAACGTTGCCGGTTCGGGTGGTTTTAATACCAGTCTGAATGCACAGACGGCCACCAATTATGAAATCGGCATCAAGGGGGCAGTGCCGCAGTGGCATGGCTTTACCTATAATGCTGCTGTATTCCGTATCGATGGTGAGGATGAGCTGGTTGTCGACGACGTCGATCAGAACCTGTTCAATAATGCTGGCGAGACCACCCGGGAAGGCTTTGAATTGGCGTTAAGCGTGCAGCCCACGGCCAATCTGACGGCTTCACTTGCCTATACATACTCCGATTTCAAGTACGATACTTTCAGGCCGGAAATATCAACCGGGTTCACTACGCCGCCCGTGCAGGCCAATTTTGATGGTAATCGTTTGCCCGGGATCCCCAAGCACTTTGGCCAGATTGAACTGGCTTATGAACATCCGTCAGGCTTTTATGGAGTCTGGGATACGCTGCTGGTTGGCGAATTATTTACGGACGATACCAATAACACGGAAGTTGCCGGCTACGGCGTTTCCAACCTGCGCGCCGGTTATTCGACCCGTGTGGGAGACACGCAGATTGAGCCCTTCATAGGTATCAACAATATCTTCGATAAGGAATATTTCTCTAATATTCGAATCAACGATACGTCGAGTCGTTTCTACGAACCGGCCCCGGAAATCAACGCCTACGCGGGTATCAGCATCCGGCATGATTTCCTGTAACAAGTATTAACCGGCAAAACCAAAGGCCCGCATTCGCGGGCCTTTTTATTTCGGATTACCGGGTTTTACGAACGGGTCACCCAGGCGCCGTCCGGCTGGCGGCAGGCGGTGCCCTCGACCTCGGTTGGCCGGCCATCGATATAGGCGTCGACCACGTAGGGCCGGCATGGGCCGGATGCGGTCTCGTAGGCCGGTTGCGGGGTCACGCTGTAGGCGGCACCCGAATCCGGATTGCGCCAGCGGGTTTCGGAATAGGACGGGCTGGTTTCCAGTGCCCGGCTGATCTTCATGCGGTCGACTTCGTCCATGCTACGGCCGACCGAGCCGCCGATCATGGCGCCGGCCAGTGTGCCGACGGCGACGCCGACCAGTTGGCCGCTACCACTGCCGACGGTGGAACCGGCCCAGCCGCCGAGACCGGCGCCGGCGAGCGTGCCAATGCCTTCCTTGTTCATGCCGTGGCCGGCACAACCGGCCAGCGTTACCAGTGCCGCGGCGATCAGCGCGTGGCGGATTGTCTTGTGAATCTGCATGACAGCCTCCTATGTAACAACGGTTCGATACCGTGAAGCGCCGGGAGAACCCGGCTGTTACTGTTATTTATAGGCGCCAACCTTGCACGGAGGATGGAAATAACGCGCAAGGATTGTGGCTGTCGGCGGGCGGCGCGATCGAGTGGCCATTAAAAAACCCCGCCGGGGCGGGGTTTTTATCACAACCAAGCAAGAGACTTACTTGTTGTTGATGTACATCGTCACTTCGAAACCAAAGCGGATGTCGTTATAAGACGGGGTTGCCCATTTCATGATAATCACTCCTGTTCTGAGATTTGTATGTCTACGCTTTAATCAGCGTCTGTCTTGAATAATGCAGTTCCCGTGCCATGTCGGCACCATGCATTAATTACCTTTATATTCAGTAAGTTATATTTTAATTAGCGAGCTGCCATGGTGGGCTGGTTACGACCACATGGTTACTGGAAACCAGCAGTCTGGTTGTAGCCAGCCATTTACCCCGGCCGGGTTCAGCCGGCTTGCGGAAACACCTGGCGGGCGTCAAACACCGGGCCGTCGACGCAGATGCGCTTCATCGCCGGGCCGGTCTCGGTTTCCACGCGCACGTTGCAGCCGGCGCAACCGCCGACCGCGCAGGCCATGTGTTCTTCCAGCGACACCTGGCAGGGCAGATCGTATTCCGCCGTCAGCTGCGCGACCGCCTTCAGCATCGGCGTCGGGCCGCAGGCGAAGACCTCGACCTCGCCATGCTGGCGCGGCTCCATACTGTCCAGCCACAGCCGTGCCAGATCGGTGACGAAGCCCTGGTGGCAGCCGGGAAAATCCTGCTGGCTGCACAGGCGGCTGGGTATGTGCCAGTCTTCCAGCAGTGGCATGCCGGCGATCACCTCGGCCGGCAGACCGGGCACCAGGATCTGCGACGGTCGTGCCTTGAACGGGAACGGCACTTCCGAACCGAGGATGACCAGCGGCTGGTTATCCGTTGCCTGGCGGCGGATATGTTCGGCGAGAAAGATCATCGGTGGCATGCCGACGCCGCCGCCGATCAGCAGCGGCCGGCGGCGATAGCCGTCGAGCTTGAACGGGGTACCGATCGGGCCGATGAGATCAACCAGCTCGTCGATGCGGCGCTCGCTCAGCAGGCGCGTGCCCTCGCCGTGCGCCTTGTAGAGGATCTCGATCCAGCCGGCTTTCGGGTTGGCGCGCATGATCGACATCGGCCGGCGCATGAGCAGGGTCGGATGTACCTGCATGTGCACGAACGAGCCGGGCTGCGCGTGGGCGGCGATTTCCGGTGCCTGCAGGCGAATGATGTGCTGGTCACCGGCGAAGGCCTCGTGCAGCAGGATCGGCGCCTGCTCCGGGAAAATGGTATCGCGCGTTGCCGGATGCGCGGCGGCGTGCCGGGAATGTTCGTTCATGCGGAGTGCGATTCGTCAGCGTGGGTGAATTTGCCGCGGCGCATTGTATACCGAACCCGGCCCTTGAGGGTGTGGCCGGCGAACGGCGTGTTGCGACCGGCGCTCAGACCCTGGTCCGCCGTGACTTCAACCGGGGCCAGCGGATCGACGACGCAGATATCGGCGCTGCGGCCGACCGTCAGCGTGCCGGCGGCCAGATCGAGGATGCGCGCCGGCTGGCTAGTTACGGCCGCGATTAGGCGCGGCAGTTCGAGCCCGGCGTGGCCGGCGAGCTGTAGCGTCAGCGGCAGCCATTGCTCCAGCGTCGCCGCGCCCGGTTCGGTGGCGACGAACGGGCCGGCCTTGGCGTCGGCATCGTGCGGCTGGTGATCCGAACAGATGGCAGTCACGCCGCCGTCGGCCAGACCCGCGCGCAGCGCGTCGCGGTTGGCGGCATCGCGCAGCGGCGGCAGCAGATGACAGTCGGGATTGGCGTCCAGCAGGTTGTCGGCGGTCAGGTGCAGGTAGCAGATACCGACGTCGGCGGTTACGGCCAGGCCGCGTTCGCGTGCCGCCTGGATCAGTTCCAGGCCGCGCGCCGTGGTGACACGGCAGATGTGCAGACTGACGCCGGTCTGCTCGGCCAGCAGCAGCGCGCGGCTGATGGCCACCGTTTCCGCGGTTTCCGGGATGCCGGGCAGACCCAGGCGCGTACTGACCGCGCCCTCGTGGGCGACGCCGCCGGCGCGCAGCGCGGCGTCCTCGGCGTCGTAAAAGACTTTCAGTTCGCAGCTGGCGGCGTATTCGAACGCGCGGCGCAGCACCTGGCTGTTCGCGATCGGTCGCAGCGCGTTGCCGACGCCGACGCAGCCGGCGGCCTTGAGAGTGTCCATTTCCGCCAGCGTTTCCCCGGCCAGGCCTTTGGTCAGTGCGCCGAGGGTGTAGACGCCGACCAGGCCAAGCTGGCGGCTGCGGCGCTGGATCATGTCGACCACCGCCGGCGTGTCGATCACCGGGTCGGTGTCCGGCGGCATGCACAGCGTGGTTACGCCGCCGGCGGCGGCGGCACGCAGCTCGCTGCCGATGGTTGCCTTGTGTTCGGCGCCGGGTTCGCGCAACCGCGTGCTCAGGTCGACCAGTCCCGGCACGACCAGGCAGCCATCGGCGTCGATGGTGCGGTCCGGCTGGAAGTCGTTCATGGAGCCGACGGCGGCGATGCGACCGTCACTGATGTAAACGTCGGCGGTTTTATCGATGTCGTTGGCCGGGTCGATGACGCGGCCATTGCGGATCAGAATGCGCATCAGCCAGCGTCCTCGTCGGCGGTATTCTCGCCGCCCTGGCGGCCGAGTGTCATCGCCATGACGGCCATGCGGATGGCGATGCCGTGGCTGACCTGCTGCAGGATCACCGAGTGGCGACCGTCGGCGATCTGCGAGTCGATTTCGACCCCGCGGTTGATGGGCCCCGGGTGCATGACGATGGCGTCGGGTTTTGCCACCGCCAGTCGCGCCTCGGTCAGGCCGTAGCGGCGGAAGTACTCGTGTTCGCTGGGAATGTAGGCGCCGGCCATGCGCTCGCGCTGCAGGCGCAGCATCATCACCACGTCGACGTCGCGCAGGCCCTGGTCGAGGTCATGAAAGACCTCGACGCCGAGTTGCTCCACGCCGGCCGGGATGAGCGTCCGCGGACCGACTACGCGCAGGGTTTTCACGCCTAACGCCTTGAGGGCGTGGATCTCGGAGCGGGCAACGCGCGAGTGGGCGATGTCACCGACAATGGCCACGGTCAGCTGGCTGAAATCCGGCTTGTGCTGGCGGATGGTGAATACATCCAGCATCGCCTGGGTCGGATGCGCGTGGCTGCCGTCGCCGGCATTGATGACGCTGACGTGCGGCGCAACCTGGCGGGCAATGTAATGCGCGGCGCCGCTTTGCGCGTGACGCACGACGAACATGTCACAGTGCATGGCCTCGAGCGTGTGCAGCGTATCGGCCAGCGTCTCGCCCTTCTTGGTCGCCGAGGCTTCGATGTTCAGATTCAGCACGTCGGCTGACAGGCGTTTGGCGGCCAGTTCGAAGGTCGTGCGCGTGCGCGTACTCGGCTCGAAGAACAGGTTCATGATGGTCTTGCCGCGCAGCAGCGGCACCTTTTTCACCGGCCGCTCGCCGACGCCCGCGAATGTCTCGGCGTAGTCGAGGATCTGGGTGAGCTGATCGCGGCTCAGGCCTTCGGTGGTCAGGAAATGACGGAGGCGACCCTGGGCATCGAGCTGGCTGTTGTTGTCGGGGTCGTGTTGTTGCGGCGTCGTCATGCAGTCTGTTTATTGACCAGTGCCTTTTGTAACCAGGACCAGGGGCTCCGGGCCAAGGAGTTTAACATGTTCGCCCTGGGCCGGGGTGATGGTCTGGCCGATGATGTCCGCCTGGATCGGCAGCTCGCGACCGCCGCGCTCGACCAGCACCGCGAGCGTGACACTGGCCGGGCGACCGTAGTCGAATATCTCGTTCAGGGCGGCGCGTATCGTGCGGCCGGTGTAGAGCACGTCGTCGACCAGAACAATGTGCCGGTCTTCCACCGGAAACGGCAGGTTCGACGGCTTCACCCGCGGATGCATGCCGATGCGGCTGAAATCGTCGCGGTAGAAGGTGATGTTGATCTCGCCGAGCGGTGTTGTTGTGCCCAGTCGTTCATGCAATGCCTGCGCGATCCAGACGCCGCCGCTGTGGATGCCGATCAGAGCGACATCGTCACGGCCGCTGGCGGTCAGGAGCGCGCGCAGGCGCTGCGTCATGTCATCGAGGGTGGCCTCAATGTCGATTGCGCTGTCGGTCATGCCTTAGCTCTTGTCGGTGTTGGCGTGGCTGCGCTGGTGCGATACCGCGGTCTGCGCCGCCGTACCATCGGCGTTTTCCTGCAGCCAGGTTTCGAGAATGATCCGGGCTGCTTCCGGATCGACATCATAACTGCTTTGCAGGTGATCGCGCGCGGCGCGCGTGGTCAGGCGTTCGTCGACGCCGTGAACCGGCAGATGATAACGACCCTCGAGCTTGCGGGCGAAGGCGCGGGCGCGATCGGTCAGCGGTTGTGTGTCACCGGTCATGGTCAGCGGGATGCCGACGATCAGCGCCTGTGGCTGCCATTCATCGATGAGCCGGCTGATCGCCGCCCAGTCGGGTTTCTGTTGCGTCATCCGCACCGTGGTCAGGGCATTGGCGCTGCCGGTCAGCGTCTGGCCGACGGCGACACCGATGCGCTTGTCGCCAAAATCGAAGCCGAGCAAGGTCCGGGCGTCGGGTTGCGCGCGGTCGGCCGGCACGGTTCAGGCGTGGCCGACGTCCGACGACAGCATCTGGATGTCGACGCCAAGCATTTTCGCCGCCGCAGCCCAGCGTTCCTCGCAGGCGGTGGTGAAGATGATGTCGGTTTCGGCCGGGCCACTGAGCCAGGCGTTGTCGGCGATCTCCTTTTCCAGCTGACCGGCGGCCCAGCCGGCGTAGCCGAGCGTGATCAGCGCCGAACGCGGCCCTTCACCATGGGCGATGGCCTCGAGTATGTCGCGCGACGTGGTCACGCTGATTTGCTCGCTGATCTGGATCGATGACTCCCAGTGCTTGTCCGGCGTGTGCAGGATAAAACCGCGATCGGTCTGGACCGGCCCGCCCTGGTAGACGGTGGTCTGCCCGATCGCTGCGCTGGCCGGGGTCAGATCCATCTGTGACAGCACCTCGTTGAGGCTGAAATCCAGCGGCCGGTTGATGACGATGCCCATGGCGCCATCGTCATTGTGCGCGCAGATAAAGGTCACCGTGTGCTGGAAATTCGGGTCCGCCAGGCTCGGCATGGCGATGAGAAAATGGCTGGTGAGATTCGTTGACTGCATGCTATCCAGTATCGGGGCTTGGCCGACAAACTACAAGGTATACCGCGGTCAACGGAAGCGATTGCCCTGCATGAACTGCCACGTCCGCGTGATGTGCAGAATGTCGGTGTCTTTGCGGATGTTGTCCGGAAACGGTGCGAACGGCGCTGCCAGCTCGACGATGCGGATGGCGGCATCGTCAAGCAGCTTGGTGCCGGACGACCGGCGGATGGTGATCTCGTCGACCGAGCCGTCCGGTTTCAGGGCGACATCCAGGATCAGGCTGCCGGTCAGGCCGCGCTTGCGTGCTTCTTCCGGGTAATTCAGGTTGCCGATGCGCTCGACCTTGGTGCGCCAGGCTTCCATGTACGAGGCGTACTTGTATTCCTTGGTGCTGGCGGAAATGAACGTGCGCTTCGGCCGTTCGGCGCGCGCTTTCATCTTGCGCTGGATCTCGGCGTTCAGCGACGCCATCTCCAGGCTCTTGTTGACCAGTTCGGAGGCGCTCGGTGTCGGTTGTTCCGGTTCGTCGGGCACCTCGGCGACTTCCGCTTCCGGTTTGCTCGGTTCCGGCGGCTGTTCCGACTCCGTCGGTTGCTGCGGTTCCGGCTCGGGATCGGTCTGCTGCGGCTCCGGTGGTTGCTTGATCTCGGCGGGGGCTTCAGTCTCTACCGCCACCTGCTCGACGGGTTCGGGCGGTTCGGGTGCCGGCGCCGGTTCGGGCACTTTTTCGGGCGCCGGTGGCACCTCCGGCTCGGGCAGTGGCTCGACCTGCGCCGGCGGCGGTGGCGTCACCCGGGCGATCGGTTCCGGAAACGGCGCCGGTATCGGCGTCGCCGGGCGCTCGCTTTCCTCGCTTTCGCCGCCGCCCTCGAGGTTGGCCTGGGCCAGCATTTGCGCCTCGTCCGGCGCCTCGCTTTCCTTTTGCACCAGGATAACGTCCATGGGATCGAACTGCGGCGAGGACTTGTCCTGCGGCGCGAAGGTCACGCCGAGGATGACCACCGCATGAACGATGATCGCCAGGCACAGCGTCAACGCGAGCCGATCGGTCGGCGTGACCGGTGGCGGTGTCGGTTGGTTGGTCGGCGTCACGGGTTTGGCAGGTGATACAGCATCTGGTGAAGGATTATACCGTCGACACAGGCCGAGATCAGGGCGCCGAGTGGCCCGCGCTGGCATGCTGCGGGACAGATCGCGGATAGCCGGGTGCTATCAGCTGTTGCGCAGTGCCTGGAGGCGATCCAGCAACTGGCCGGCGATGTCGAGATCATAGTATTGATCCAGTTCGCGAATACAGGTCGGACTCGTGACG
Source organism: Methylohalomonas lacus (assembly GCF_024808875.1). Taxonomy (GTDB): domain Bacteria; phylum Pseudomonadota; class Gammaproteobacteria; order Methylohalomonadales; family Methylohalomonadaceae; genus Methylohalomonas; species Methylohalomonas lacus. The sequence continues at coordinate 43,315 of NZ_JANUCT010000007.1, read as the reverse complement.
TTGATCTCGGTCAGACGATCTCCGATGACATCGAGACCGGCAAAATAGATGCCGTGTTCCTTTAATAACGGACGTACCTGGTCACAGATCCAGCGATCGCTGGTGCTCAGTTCGACGCCGCGGCTGCTGCCACCGGCGGCGAGGTTGGCGCGTGCCTCGCCACCACTGGCCAGGCGCGCCAGCGCGTACGGTACCGGTTCGCCGTCGATCACCAGAATGCGCTTGTCGCCTTCCCGTATCGCCGGCAGGTAAGTCTGGGCGATGGCGTAACGCGTGCCGCGTGCGGTAACGGTTTCGATGATCACACCGGTGTTGGCATCGCCGCTTTGCAGCCGGAACACCGCGTGGCCACCCATGCCGTCCGGCGGTTTGACGATGATGTCACGGTGCTGGTCGAGAAACGCGCGAATCCGTTGCGCATCCTGGGTGACCAGCGTTGGCGGTACACACTGCGGTACATGCAGAGTAAACAGTTTCTCGTTGGCATCGCGCAGACCGCGCGGCCGGTTCACCACCAGCAGGCCATCGCGCTCGGCCTGCTCGAGAATGTAGCTGGCCAGCTGGTACTGGCTGTCGAACGGCGGATCCTTGCGCATCAATAGGATGTCGAGTGCGCGCAGTTCGATGGTTTGCGCAGCGCCGAGTTGATACCAGTCATGCGTATTATCGTCGACGCGCACCGGGCGACTGCTTGCGCAGGCGGTACCGTCGAGCAGGTACAGATCGGCCAGCTCCATGTAATGAATTTCCCAGCCGCGCGCCTGTGCCGCGAGCAGCATGGCGAAGCTGCTGTCCTTGGCCGGCTTGATGCCGCCTATCGGGTCCATGACGATGCCGAGTTTCATAACTATTCCCTGGGGCTGTTCCGTGGGTCATTTATGACGAATGCAGTCTGCGCATTCTAGCAGCTTGGCGTGCCACTCAGGGTTTTGCCGGTGCGTTCAATCAGTCCGGCAGGCGTGTATCATGAAACGCACGTTGAATTACCGAAGTCGTTGCCATGAAAGATCAGCATTTACGCATCGCCACCCGCAAAAGCCCGCTGGCGTTGTGGCAGGCCAACCATGTCGCCGATCAGCTCAGGCGTCAGCACCCCGGTCTCAAGGTCAGTCTGCTGGAGATGACCACGGCCGGCGATCGCTTTCTTGATGGACCGCTGTCGGCAGCCGGTGGCAAGGGACTGTTCATCAAGGAACTGGAACAGAGTCTGATCGACGGCCGCGCCGATATGGCAGTGCACTCGATGAAGGACGTCACCATCGATCTGCCGGATGGCCTGGCCATCAGTGTACTGCTGCGGCGCGAGGACCCGCGCGATGCATTGGTTGCGCCGCCCGGAACGACGCTGGCGGGCTTGCCGGCCGGTGCCCGCGTCGGCACCTCGAGCCTGCGCCGGCAGTCGCAGCTGCGCGGCCTGCGGCCGGATATCGAGGTTACCGATCTGCGCGGTAACGTCGGTACCCGCCTTGCCAAGCTCGATCGCGGTGAATACGACGCCATCATGCTGGCGGCTGCCGGCGTCAAGCGCCTCGAGCTGAGCGATCGCGTCAGCGAGTACATCGCCGCCGATACCATGCTGCCGGCGGTGGGCCAGGGCGTGATCGGGGTCGAAACGCGGCGCAATGATCCGGTTGTCACGTCGTTGATCGAATCGCTCAACGATCCCGGCGCCGAGATCTGCCTGGCGGCCGAGCGCGCCATCAGCCGGCGGCTGTACGGCGGTTGCATGCTGCCGATCGCCGGTCATGCTGTACTCGACGCCGATCAAATCCATGTCCAGGGGCTGGTCGCGCGGGTTGATGGCAGCGAGATACTGCGCGCCAGCCACAGTGGTCCGGCGGCCGACGCCGAACCCGTCGGCCTGGCGGTGGCCGACGACCTGCTGGCTCAGGGTGCCGATCGCATACTCGCCGAACTGGTTGATGACGTCGCGCGCTGACATCTGGGTCACGCGGCCGGCAGCGCAGGCAACCAACCTGCTCGCGGCGCTGGAAGCGGCAGGCTGGTCGGCCGTGGCGGTGCCGACACTGGCGATCGTTGCCGCGGCAGACAGCGACGCGCTGCAACGCCAGGCGCGCGGGCAATTGGCGGCGGCCAATGCGGCCGTGTTTATAAGCCGGAATGCGGTAGACTGGCTGTGGCGGGTTCTTGGCGATGACGCCGCCGCGCTGCTGGCCGGCAAACGGCTCCTGGCCGTGGGGCCGGGCACGGCGGCGACGTTGCGCGAACGCGGATTTAATGATGTGGTAATGCCTGATGCCGGCGCCGATAGCGAGGCCTTGCTGGCACGGTCGGAACTGGCGACACCGGCCGGCGAGAATATCGTGATTGTGCGCGGCCGCGGCGGCCGCGAGAAGCTGGCGACAACGCTGCGCGAACGCGGTGCGCAGGTCGACTATCTGGAAGTCTACGTGCGCCAGCATGACGAAACGACGCAGGCGCGCCTGCCGCAACTGTGGCGCGAGCAGCCGCCGGCGGCGATTGTTGTCAGCAGCCGCGCCGGGCTCGACGCCTTGCGGGCGATGACGCCGGCCGAATGGCAGCCGCGTCTGCGGGCCACGCCGCTCATCTGTCTGGGTGAGCGCCTGGCCGCAACGACAGCGGCGCTGGGGTTTCGTCATTGTCAGGCGGTAGCCGCCGGCGGTGGCGATGCCGGCATCGTGGCGGCACTGCGGCAAAGTCTGGCGGTCGGCCACGAATAGACGCCAGCGCCCGCATGATCTGATTCAAGCGAGAGAGAGCTATGACTGACGAAAAAGCACAGGATGCAGGCGACAGTACCGAACAGTCGGCAGTGACCGAATCCACGGATTCACAGACGTCCGCCAGGACAGAACCGGCAGCAGCGACCGGCGCTACGGCAAACAGTGGTGGCGGCCGCGGGTTGGTGATCGCCATGCTCGCCCTGCTGGCGCTGGTCGCGGTGGCGCTCAGCGGCTATGCCTTCTACCTCAGTTACCAGTTGCAGGCATCGCAGGCCGAGACCGCGACCCGTCAGCAGGCGCTGGCCGATGACCTGACGGAGATCAGCAGGGAGCAGCGCCAGACACGCGATGCGCTGGCCGGCCTCGAGCAGGTGCAGGAATCCACCCAGGCAGCTCTGGATCGACTCGCCGAGCGCGAGCGCATGGACAACTTCGACTGGGCCATGGCCGAAGTCGAGTACCTCACCATCATTGCCATGCAGCGCCTGAACCTGGCGCAGGACGTTGATACCGCCTTGGCGGCGCTGGAGGCGGCGGCACGCCGGGTCAAGGACATCGACAATCCCGCCCTGATCCCGGTGCGTGAGCAGTTCACCAAGGATATCAATGCGTTGCGTGCGGTGCCGGAGACCGATATCGAGGGCATGGCGCTGTATCTGGCGGACTTGGTCGAGCGTGCCGAGCAGCTGCCACTGGCCGACGATTCGACCAGCCGGCCCCTGCCGGCAGACACCGATGCCGGCGAAGAACCGGTCGAGGGCTGGCGCGGCATGCTGCAGGCCATCTGGGCTGAAATTCGCCAGCTGGTTGTCATCCAGCGCGCGGATGATCCGCCCACCGAACTGCTGGCACCGGAGGAGCGTTATTTCCTGTACCAGAACCTGCGTATCGAACTGGCCAATGCCCGGGCCGCAGTGCTGCAGCGTGACAGCCGCAATCTCCAGGCGTCCATTGAACTGATCCAGGACTGGCTCGAGCGCTATTTCAATACCGACGCCGAGGCGGTGGCCAACATCCAGGACAGTCTGAGCCAGATGGCGACGCTGGAACTGGATCCCGAGCTGCCCGACATCAGCGGTTCGATGGAATCGGTCCGCGCCTGGCAGCGGCAGCGCTCCGAAGCCAACGGTGCGGGTGAATAGCCATGCGTTTGCCCGGTATCAAAATCCTGTTCCTGATCCTGCTGGCGCTGGCCGTAGCGGTGGCGATTGGCCTGTTCGCACACGACTATCCCGGTCACATGGTCCTGCGCCTGCCGGGCTGGCGTATCGAAACGTCGTTCAGCTTTTTCGTTGTTGCGCTGCTGGTGACGATCATTGTCGTGGTTGTACTGTTGCGTCTGGTCACGGGGCTGTGGCGGCTGCCGGGTCGGGCGCTGCGCTGGCGCGCCGATCGCCGGCGTCTGCGTGGCGAGGGCTACATGCGCCGCGGCCTGCTGGCCTTGATCGAGGGCGACTGGAAGCGTGCCGAGAAGATGTTGCAGAAGGGGGCCGGTGACAGCCGGGCGCCATTGATCAACTATCTGGCGGCAGCCCGCGCCGCCCAGGAGCAGGGTGACCTGGAACGCCGCGACAACTACCTGCGGCTGGCGCACCAGCACAGCCCCAACGCCGACATCATCATCGGTATCGCCCAGGCCGAGTTGCAGATGAACCAGCAGCAGACCGAGCAGGCGCTGGCGACACTCAAGCACCTCTACGATCGCAAGCCCGACCAGGGCCATATCCAGCAGATGCTGGTGCAGACCTATAGCCAGGTGGGTGACTGGGAATCGGTATTGCAGTTGCTGCCGCAGCTGGCAAAAAACCGGCTCATCTCGACCGAACAGCGCCGCGACCTGGAACTCAAGGCCTATATCGGTCTGTTGCAGCGTGCCGGCAGCCGTCGCCAGCGCGAATCGATCGATGCCGTCTGGCGCGATACGCCGCGCAAGCTGCGTGACAATCCACAGTTACTTGCCGCCTACGTCACCGAGTGTATCCGCGTCGGTCATACCGACGGTTGCGAGGCGCTGCTGAAATCGGCGCTGAAAAAGCAATGGTCGGCGCAGCTGATGGAGCTCTACAGCCAGATCGAGAGCGCCGATCCGATCAAGCAGCTCGATTTCGCCGAGAAGTTTCTCGACGCGCATCCACAGAACGCGCCGCTGCTGTTGGCCGTGGGCCGTCTCAGCCTGCGCTGCGGGCTCTGGGGCAAGGCCAAGGCCTATCTGATACAGAGCATCGATGCCCGGGCGGAACCCGAGACCTACCGCGAACTGGCGGATCTGCTGCGCCAGCAGGGTGAGCATGCCGAAGCCTCGCGCTATTACCAGCAGGGACTGATCGCTGCGACCGGCGGTGCGCGCCAGGATGGGCCGTTACAGATTGAGGGCCAGCGGGTTTAATTGGTTGATTGGTGACCGGTGATTAGTGATTGGCAAGGCCTGCCATTGTGGGAGCGGATCACAATCCGTGACCCTTCCAATGCATGTGTCGCCGATTTTAATCGGCTCCCACAATGATTGATTTTATGACGTAGGAGCGGCGCCCCCGCCGCGAAGATTTCTGGTTCACTGGTTAATTCGTTAACCGGTTAATTGGTCATTGAATTTTGATTTTTCCTTGACACCAAAACAGTGTCTATCATGCTTTTTTAGTCACCAGTCACCAGTCACCAGTCACCAGTCACCAGTCACCAGTCACCAGTCACCAGTCACCAGTCACCAGTCACCACATCACGGCACGCTGCGGGCGCTGTTCAACCACTTGACCAGCGGTTCCCACTGCTCCATGTCGTAGTAGGTGCGTGACGGCGGCAGTTCAAAGATGCTCAGGCCCTGCTCGGCGGCATGGACGTAGTTCTGGCTGGCGCGCAGCAGGGTGAGGTACTTGAGTTTGGTGCCGTTGGGCAGTTTCAGGTGATCCAGGTAGTCGTCGAGGCTGGCTGCGGCCAGGGTGTCCTCGCGTACGCGGTTGGCGACGGTGGCCAGTTTGACCTTCTTCTGCGTGACCTTGCGGATGTCGATGAGCTCGGCGAGAAAGTGCTCGGCGGCACGCATGTCGATGGCCGAAGGCAGTACCGGGATGACCACGGTCTGCGCCTGTTTCATCAGGTTGGCCAGCCGTGCGCCGTGACTGGCGGCCGGCGAGTCAATGACGAGTACGTCGGTGCCGCGCGGCGTTTCGGTCTTGTTGGCGGTCACCGTGGCGCTGTCGATGGGTGGCCGGTGTTCCGGGCGGATGGCCAGCCAGTCCTTGCTGGAGCCCTGCGGGTCGCAGTCGGCCAGGGCGACCCTGGCGCCCTGTTCAGCGGCGAACCAGCCGGCGATATTCATGGCCAGGGTGCTTTTGCCGCAGCCCCCCTTGGGATTGAGTACCAGTATCGAGCGCATTTTTCTCCCCTACGTTCGGTCGGGAAATACGGCTACCCTGTTGAAATCCCTGCTTGTAGTCATGCCGCTGGCATGACCCGCAAACGGCACAATGCCGGAAAGTATAACGCCCTTTTGCCCGGCTTGCCGAGTGTGGCCGGTCAGTTGTCGTCGCGTTCGGCGATCATCTGGTAGATCACCGGGTTGATGATGAGCTGCGTGGCGAATGCCTTCTTGCCGGCCGGGATGACGATGGTGTCCGGTGCCGACATGAACGAGCCCTCGAGCATCTCCAGAAGATAGCGAAAGTCGACCGGCAGCTTTTTCTGGTTGCGGATGTGGATCACGCAGTAACTCTGATCGTCGGTCGGGATGTGGCTGGCGGCGAACGGGTTGGCGGTGTCGACTGTCGGTATGCGCTGGAAATTGATGTCGGTGCGCGAGAACTGCGGTACCACGTAGTGCACGTAGTCATGCATGCGGCTGAGAATCAGCGCCGTGGCGTCCTGGGTGCTGTAGCCGCGCACGGCCTGGTCGCGGTAGATTTTCTGGATCCACTCGAGGTTGACGATTGGCGCGACGCCGATGAGCAGGTCGACGTGCTGATAGATGTCGGCGCTGTCGGTGACGATACCGCCGTGCAGGCCCTCGTAGAACAGGAGATCGGTGCCTTCCGGCAGCGCCTCCCAGGGTGTCAGCGAGCCGGGCGGGTAGCCATGGCGGGCCGCCTCGGCATCGTCATGGATATAATAGCGGCGCCGGCCCGTACCGTGGTGGCCGTACTCCCGGAAGAGCGCTTCCAGCTCCTCGAACAGGTTGCCTTCCGGGCCGAAGTGGGTCAGCTGACGGCCCGCGGTCTCGGCCTTTTCCACTTCCTCATCCATCTGCGCACGATCGTAGCGATGGAAACCGTCGCCCTCGATTATTGCCGGATGCAGGCCCTGGCTGCGAAAGACTTCCTCGAATGCGCGCTTGACGCTGGAAGTGCCGGCGCCGGAAGAACCCGTGACGGCGACGATGGGATGTTTTTTCGACATGCTCTGGTTTTAGCGCTTGGACCGGAATCCCAGCGTAGCCGGTTTTGACCGGCGCCGATAGCCGCCCCGGGCTGGTGAATTCGTTTTCCCGGCACCAGTCAGCGGCATCACTACGTTATAATCCCGGGCCTATGTCCGCTTCCAGCTCCCCCGACACGTCCGATTTTCGGCTTTACCGGCGCCTGCTCGGCTATGTTTTCCCGTACCGGCCGGTGTTTCTACTGGCGGTGCTGGCCATGATCGTCGTCGCCATCACCAGCCCGGCGCTGGCCTCGCTGATGGAGCCTATGTTCGACGGCGCCTTCATCCAGAAAGACCCGCAGACCATGGCGATGGTGCCGCTGCTGCTGGTCGGTATCTTTTTCGTCCGCGCCGTCAGCACGTTTGCCAGCACCGCCGCGCTGCATGTTGTCGCCAACAAGGTGATCCGCGACCTGCGCCGGGTGATGTTCCAGCAGTTGATGCGCCTGCCGTTGCCGTACTTCGATCAGCACACCGCCGGCAGCCTGATGTCACGGTTTACCTACGACGTCACCCAGCTCAAGGACGCCAGCACCTACGCCCTGACAGTGCTGCTACGCGATGCGCTGACCGTCGTCGGCCTGCTCGCCTGGATGTTTTACCTCAACTGGCAGCTGTCGCTGGCGGTATTGCTGGCAGCACCGCTGATCGTCGGCATCATGGCCCTGATCCGCAAGCGCCTGCGGCGCATGAGCCGGGCGGTGCAGGACACCATGGGCGATATCCATCATGCCCTGGACGAATCGATTCAGGCGACCCGCGAGATGCGCCTGTACAGCGCCTACGACCAGGCGAGCGAATCCTTTGTCGGCGCCGCGGACAAGAACCGCCGTTACAACATCAAGTTTGGCATTGCCGCGGCGGCCAGCAGCCCGGCGGTGCAGCTGGTGGCGGCGATCGCGCTGGCCGCCATTGTCTATCTCGGCGCCCGGCAGGCGGCTGCCGGTAATATCACCACCGGTGAATTCATTTCCTTTTTCACTGCCATGGCGCTGTTGCTGACACCGCTGAAACATCTGGCCACGGTCAACGAACACCTGCAACGTGGATTGGCGGCGGCCGAAACCGTGTTCGGGCTGATCGACCAGGCGCCGGAGCCGGATAGCGGTGACAAGGAGCTGGGCCGTGCCCGCGGCGCGATCGAATTCGACCACGTCAGTTTCAGCTACACCGGCGAGCGTGGCAACGCGCTGGACGGCATCAGCCTGACCATCGAGCCGGGTGAGTCGGTCGCACTGGTCGGCGCTTCAGGCAGTGGCAAGAGTACGCTGGTGAGCCTGCTGCCGCGTTTTTACGACGTCAACGATGGTCGCATTCTGATCGACGGCCACAACATCCGCGACATCACCCTAGAATCACTGCGTGACAATATTGCCATGGTGCGCCAGGACGTCGTTCTGCTGAACGACACCGTGCGCAACAACATCGCCTACGGCGCACTGAAACCGACTGCCGACCGGGAAGCGGTGAAGGCGGCGGCAGAGGCGGCGCAGGCGATGGGATTCATCGACAGTTTGCCACAGGGTCTGGATACCGAGATCGGCAGCCGTGGTACGAGTCTGTCCGGCGGTCAGCGCCAGCGCCTGGCCATCGCCCGCGCCCTGCTCAAGGACGCGCCGATCCTGATCCTCGACGAGGCCACCTCGGCGCTGGATTCGGAATCCGAACAACAGTTCCAGCGCGCCATGGAAGCGGTGATGAAAGGCCGAACCTGCATCATCATCGCGCATCGCCTGTCGACCGTACAGCAGGTCGATCGCCTGATCGTTCTCGACCACGGCCGTATCGTCGAAAGCGGCAGCCACGCCGAACTGATGCAGCAGGGCGGCGCCTACGCCCGGTTGCACAGCCTGCAGTTTACTTCGATAGAGTAGCGATCAATTTTTTAAATAACACCGAATGCCAGCATCGCTTCAGCGACCCGGGTAAAACCGGCAATATTGGCCCCGCTGATATAATCGCCAGGACGGCCATATTCCTCGGCTGTTTCGTAACAATTGGCATGAATGTTTGTCATGATCTCTTTTAAGCGGGATTCGCTATATTCGAAAGTCCAGGAATCGCGCGAAGCATTCTGTTGCATTTCCAGGGCGCTGGTGGCAACGCCGCCTGCATTGGCGGCCTTGCCGGGGCCGAACAGGATTCCCGCATCACGGAACAGCTCAACAGCCTCGGGCGTGCATGGCATATTGGCCCCTTCAGCCACTGCGATAACGTCATTTTTAATCAAGTTCTTTGCGGCATGCGCGTCCAACTCGTTCTGTGTGGCGCACGGCAGGGCAACATGGCAGGGCACTTCCCATACTGCTCTGCCCGGAACAAAGGTTGCATTATGGTGACTTCTCTTCGGGTATTCAGAAATACGGCCGCGCTCGACTTCCTTGATTTGTTTAATCAATTCGACATCAATGCCGGCGCTGTCATGTATATAGCCGCTTGAGTCAGAGCAGGCAATAACCCGTCCCCCAAGCTCCTGTATTTTTTTCATGGCATAAATGGCAACGTTACCTGAACCCGATACAACCACGTCCCGATCGTCCAGGCCATTACCATGAGCAGATAGCATTTCATTGACGAAGTAGGCCGTGCCGTAGCCGGTTGCCTCAGTGCGAACACGGGCACCACCCCAGTACAACCCCTTCCCTGTCAGAACACCGGATTCGTAGCGATTGGTGAGGCGTTTGTATTGACCGAAAAGGTAGCCGATTTCGCGCGTTCCGACGCCAATATCACCAGCGGGCACATCCGTGTACTCACCAATATGACGGTGCAGTTCCGTCATGAATGATTGGCAAAAATGCATGATCTCGTTATCCGACTTGTCTTTGGGGTCAAAGTCGGCCCCGCCTTTACCGCCGCCGATCGGCAGTCCCGTCAGGGAGTTTTTGAAGATCTGTTCAAAGCCAAGAAATTTAACCACGCCAAGAGTGACCGAAGGGTGAAAGCGTAAACCGCCCTTGTACGGTCCCAGGGCAGAATTGAATTCTACCCGGTAGCCTCTGTTGATCTGCACATATCCCTGATCATCAACCCATGGAACCCTGAAAATGATTTGTCGTTCCGGTTCGCAGATGCGCTCCAGAAGCTTGGCCTGCGCATAGTCAGGATGTTTCCTGATGACCGGTTCCAGTGTGTCAAAAATGGTTTCAACTGCCTGGTGAAATTCCTGTTCGGCGGGACTGCGTTCTATAACCCTGTTTTTCAGTTCAACTAGATCGTTATTGGTTGTCATATTGCTGTTGTTTGATGTTTGATGATTTTTGTCCCAGGGGCGTGGCGAAATCTTCGCGTATTGTTGTAGCCAATCCGGATTGTCAGTCTTTTATTGAATCAGCGGTGAACTGTTCTCCGGGAAATCGACGCCCTTGATCTCGGCACTATCGATCAGCACCTGGATATACTGATGCACCGCACGGCGCCAGCTGGCTTCCTGCAGATAATCCGCGATCAGGTGCTGGACGTCCGCAAAAGCCAGCGGCTCGCCACCCGTGCGGCTGAGGACCTCGACGACATGGAACCCGTAGCGGCTTTCCACCGGTCTTGCGGCCAGTCCCGACGCCAGTCGGGTGACGACCTGTTCGAACTCGGGGACCGTCTGGCCGCGGTTGATGAACCCCAGGTGACCGCCGTCGCTGGCCGAAGGGCAGGCGGAATGCTGTGCGGCCAGCGCGGCAAAGCATGACGGATCGGCCTGCAGCTCGGCGACCAGCCGCTCCGCCTGCTGCTCGGCGGTCGCCCGTTCTTCCGGGTCGTCCGGTGCGGCCTTGAGCAGGATATGCCGCAACTCCAGCGTCACCGGCGTGCAGAAACGTTCCGGATTCGAGTCGTAGTAACGCCGGCAGGCGGCCTCGTCGACCTCGGGCAGCGATACCTCCTGCGCCAGCAGCTGTTCGATGGCCTGGTCCAGGTCGGTTTTCGTGTCCAGGCCGAGTGCGCGTGCCTGTTGCTGTAGCAGTTCGCGGACGGCCAACTGACGGGCAGCTTCCTCGCGCCGTGCGCTGATCCCCTCGGCCTCGACACGGGCCGACTCCTCGATGATCTCGGCGTCGGTGATCAGGGTGCGGTTGATGACGACGGGCATGGCTACCTCCCTCCCTCAGGCCTGGCGCTGGCGCACGATCTGGTACTGGCGGGTGATATAAGCCAGCGGTGCGCTCCAGATGTGTACCAGGCGCGTGAACGGAAAAACGAAGAACACAACCAGACCGAGGAAGACATGTGCCTTGTAAATCCAGTGCGCGTCGGCCATGTAGGCAGCCGCCGGACTGAAGGTCACGATCGCCTGCGCCCAGTTGGACAACTGGATCATGACCGCGCCGTCGAGGTGATCTTTCGATACGCCGATGGTGGCGAGACCCAGGATCAGCTGCACGTACAACAACGCGAGAATGAATATGTCCATGCGCGTCGACTGGGCACGCACGCGCGGGTGATACAGCCGCCGGTACAGCAGGTAGCTGCCGCCGACCAGCGCCAGCAGGCCGAAGGCGCCGCCCGAGACCATCGCCATAATCTGCTTGCTGCCGGCGGTCAGGCCCAGATAGGGATACCAGCTGTGCGGCATGAGCAGGCCGAAGAAGTGGCCGAAGAACAGAAAGATCATGCCGATGTGGAACAGGTTGTTGCTGATGCGGAAAGTGGCGGAGTTGTCGAGCAGCTGGCTGGAATTCGTCTTCCAGGTGTACTGGCTCATGTCGAACCGCACCAGGCTGCCGAACAGGAATACCGTCCCGGCGATGTAGGGAAAATAGCCGAAGAATAGATTGTTCAGATAATCCATGATCCTGTCCTCGAATCAGGCCGGTCCGCTCTTGCCGGCAGGTTGTTGTTTCCAGGTCACCGGCTGCGCCCGGCCGCCGGCAGTCTGACCGCAGCCGCTGGCCGGCTGATCCGGGCCGAAGGTGACCGGTGCCTCCATCCAGCCCTGGTCATAGGCCGCGCGGGTATCGTCGCGCGCCTCGTCGCTCAGCTCAGCGACCAGTTCCGCCGGTGCCGACTCGCGCTGCAGCAGCCGCAGCAGCAGGTGCAGCGGCAGCGCATACGGGCTGTCGCGATTGCTGAGGCGTACGTGGATCTGCTGCAGGACGTGATCGGTGTCGGCCAGCCAGTCCTGCGCCTCGTGCTCGTCCAGGCCGGCACAGAATTCCAGAAACAGTGGCAGGTAGTCCGGCAGCAGTTGCGCATCAATCGCCAGGCCTTTCTCACGGTAGGCATTGTTGAGCTCCACCATCGCCGGGCCGCGATCGCGCGACTCGCCGTAGACATGCTCGAACAGGTACAGCGAGACCTTCTTGCTGTGATCGAAGGTGGCGACGTATTCCGCCTGCAGATCCAGAATGTCATTGTCGCGCAGGCGGGCGATGAGCTGCCGCAACCGATCACGGTCGTCATGGTTCAGCTCCGGCCGCGCTTCAAGAACCCGGTCGATTTCATCAATCGCTGCCTGCAGAGTGCTGTCAGGATAGTGCAGCAGCAAGGCTATGGCCTTCAATGCACGCTGCAGCGTGGCGTCATCGTTGTGGCTCATGAGTCGTGCTCCGTGGATTTCGACCGCGGCGACCAGACCGACACGGGCTGGCTGTGCTCGCGCTGGCGCGGGCTCTTGCTACCGAACAGGTTGGTCCGGCTGATGCCGGACGTATGGCAGCCGTCGCCGAAACTGAAACCGCAGCCGCTGCGTTCGCCGTAGGCATCTTCAGTGCTGAGCTCACGGTGATTGGTCGGGATGACGAAACGATCCTCGTAATTGGCGATCGCCATGGTCTGGTACATGTCTTCCAGCCGTGCCTCGTCCAGCCCCACCTGTTCCAGCACGGCCGGATCGGCGTTGCCGTCGACCGTCTGGCCGCGCTTATAGATGCGCATGGCCAGCAGCCGGCGCAGCGCGTCGATGATCGGACGGTCGTTGCCGGCGGTCAGCATGTTGGAGAGGTAACGCACCGGTATGCGCAGTGATTCGACTTCCGGGATCAGGCCGTCGAAACCGATTTTGCCGGCGTCGGCGGCCGACTGGATCGGTGACAGTGGCGGTACGTACCAGACCATCGGCAGGGTGCGGTATTCCGGGTGCAACGGGAACGCCACCTGCCAGTCGATGGCCATCTTGTAGACCGGCGAGTGTTTGGCCGACTCCAGCCACGAGTCGGGTACGCCGTCGGCACGCGCCTGTTTCTGGACTTCCGGGTCGTTGGGGTCGAGGAATATGTCGAGCTGGGCCTGGTAGAGATCCTTTTCGTTGGCGACGCTGGCGGCTTCCTCGATGCGGTCGGCGTCATAGAGCACCACGCCCAGGTAGCGGATGCGGCCGACGCAGGTTTCCGAACACACGGTCGGCTGGCCGTCCTCGATGCGCGGGTAGCAGAAGGTGCATTTTTCCGATTTGCCGGATTGCCAGTTGAAATAGATCTTCTTGTACGGGCAGCCGGAAATGCACATGCGCCAGCCGCGGCACTTGTCCTGATCGATGAGTACGATGCCGTCCTCCTCGCGCTTGTAGATCGCCCCGGACGGGCAGCTCGACACGCAGCTCGGGTTCAGACAGTGTTCGCACAGGCGTGGCAGGTACATCATGAAGGTGTTTTCGAACTCGCCGTACATTTCCTTCTGTACGCCCTCAAAGTTGTAATCCCGCGAGCGCTTGGCGAACTCGCCGCCGAGGATCTCCTCCCAGTTCGGTCCCCATTCGATCTTTTCCATCGGCTTGCCGGTGATGGCCGAATAGGGTTTCGCTGTCGGCTGTGCCTTGGAGTCGGGCGCGTTGTGCAGGCGCTGGTAGTCGAAGTTGAACGGTTCGTAGTAGTCGTCGATCTCGGGCAGATGCGGGTTGGCGAATATCTTCGCCAGCAGGCGCCACTTGCCACCCTGTTTCGGCACGATGTCACCGCTGTCACGGCGCACCCAGCCGCCCTGCCAGCGGTCCTGGTTTTCCCAGTCCTTGGGATAACCGATGCCGGGCTTGGTCTCGACATTGTTGAACCAGGCGTACTCCATGCCTTCGCGCGACGTCCACACGTTCTTGCAGGTGACCGAGCAGGTGTGACAGCCGATGCACTTGTCCAGGTTGAGGACCTTGGCGATTTGCGCTCTTACTTTCATCGTACGTACTCCTGCTGGAGAATGCTTTCATCGTCACCTTCCAGCCAGTCGACATTCTGCATCTTGCGCAGGATGACGAACTCGTCGCGGTTGGAACCGACGGTGCCGTAGTAATTGAAGCCGTAGCTCTGCTGGGCGTAGCCGCCGATCATGTGCGTGGGCTTGACCACGGTGCGGGTGACGGAGTTGTGAATGCCGCCGCGGGCGCCGGTGATCTCGGAGCCGGGCGTGTTCACGATGCGTTCCTGGGCGTGGTACATCATCGCCATGCCCTCGCGCACCCGTTGCGAAACGACTGCCCGGGCGACGACCGCGCCGTTGACGTTGAAGACCTCGATCCAGTCGTTGTCCTCGATACCAACCTTGCGCGCGTCGGTTTCCGATATCCAGACGATCGGGCCGCCGCGCGACAGCGTCAGCATCAGCAGGTTGTCACTGTAGGTACTGTGAATGCCCCACTTCTGATGCGGCGTGATCCAGTTCAGCACGATCTCGGGATTGCCGTTCGAACGGGTGTTGTGAATCTGGTGCCAGGTCTTGGTGTTGACCGGCGGCCGGTAGAGCACGAAGCCCTCGCCGAAGGCGCGCATCCACTTGTGATCCTGGTAGAACTGCTGGCGTCCGGTCAGTGTGCGCCAGGGAATGAGTTCGTTCACGTTGGTCCAGCCGGCGTTGTAGCAGACTTTTTCCGACTCGATGCCGGACCAGGTCGGCGACGAGATGATCTTGCGCGGCTGCGCCTGGATGTCGCGGAAGCTGATGTGTTCGTCCTGCTTGTGAATCGCCAGGTGCGCGTGTTCGCGGCCGGTGAATTTCGACAGCGCCTGCCACGCCTTGACCGCGACCTGGCCGTTGGTTTCCGGTGCCAGCGAGAGAATTGTCTCGGCGGCGTCGATCGCGGTTTCCATCCGCGGCCGGCCCTGGTTGGCGCCCTGCGGCACATGCGTGCCGTTGAGCCGGCCGAGATACTCGACCTCGTGATCGGTATTCCAGCTGATGCCCTTGCCGCCGTTGCCCTGCTGCTCCAGCAGCGGCCCGATCGAGGTGAAGCGGGCATGGGTGTTCGGGTAGTCGCGCTCGACGACGACCAAGTTGGGCATGGTCTTGCCGGGCAGCGGTTCGCAGTCGCCCTTTTTCCATTCGGCAACGTCGAACGGCTGGCCGAGTTCGCCGGGAGTGTCATGCAGCAGCGGTACTGTGACGATATCTTTCTCCACGCCCAGATGACCCGCGCTGAGGCTGGAGAACTTCTCGGCGATGCCCTTGAAGATGTCCCAGTCCGAGCGTGACTCCCAGGCCGGGTTCACCGCTTCCGATAGCGGGTGGATGAAAGGATGCATGTCGGAGGTATTGAGATCGTTCTTTTCGTACCAGGTCGCCGTCGGCAGCACGATGTCGGAATACAGGCAGGTCGTCGACATGCGAAAGTCCAGCGTGACCAGCAGATCCAGCTTGCCTTCCGGTGCCTGACCGCGCCATTCGACTTCCTCGGGGCGCTTCTGATCCGGCTCGCCCAGCTCCTTGCCCTGTATACCGTCGTTGGTGCCGAGCAGGTGTTTCAGCAGGTATTCGTGGCCCTTGCCGGACGAACCCAGCAGGTTCGAACGCCAGATGAACAGGTTGCGCGGAAAATTCTCCGGTGCATCCGGATCCTCGCAGGCCAGTCGCAACTTGCCGGTTCTTAACTGTTCGACAACGTAGTCCTTCGGGTCCTTGCCGGCTGCAGCAGCCTCACGTGCGATAGTCAGCGGATTGCGATTCAGCTGCGGTGCCGACGGCAGCCAGCCCATGCGCTCGGCGCGGACGTTATAGTCGATCAGGCTGCCGCCCCAGTCGGCCGGGTTGGCCAGCGGCGACAGGATTTCGCTGACGTCGAGTTTTTCGTAGTGCCACTGATCGGAGTGGGCGTACCAGAACGAGGTGCCGTTCATGTGCCGCGGCGGCCGTGCCCAGTCCAGCGCGAAGGCCACCGGCAGCCAGCCGGTCTGCGGCCGCAGTTTCTCCTGGCCAACGTAGTGCGCCCAGCCGCCGCCGGACACGCCGACACAGCCGCACATCATCAGCAGATTGATGATGCCGCGGTAGTTCATGTCCATGTGATACCAGTGGTTGAGGCCGGCGCCGAGAATGACCATGGACTTGCCGCCGGTCTTCGCGGCGTTGTCGGCAAAGGCGCGGGCGACGCGGATGACCTGTTCGGCCGGCACGCTGGTGATGCTTTCCTGCCAGGCCGGGGTATAGGGCGTGTCGTCGTCGTAGGATTTGGCCGTTGCCGGGTCATCGAGGCCGCGATCGACGCCGTAGTGCGCGGCCATGAGATCGAAGACGGTGGCAACCCGGGCACTACGGCCGTCGGCGAGCTGCAGGCGCCGCACCGGGACCCGGCGCTGCAGGATTGCTTCCTGGGTATTGGCGCTGAAGTGTTCATGCTCGACGCCGCCGAAGTAGGGGAAGCTGACCGTGGCGGCCTCGTCGTGCGTGTCGATGAACGACAGCTGCAGGCGCACGTCGTGACCGTCGCTGGCTTCTTTTTCCTCCAGGTTCCAGCGACCGCTCTCGTCCCAGCGAAAGCCGATCGCGCCCTGCGGGCAGACCGGGTTGCCGGACAGTTCGTCGAAGGCCAGCGTCTTCCAGTCGGCATGCTGCTGGCCGGCGCTGTCGTCGAGGTCGCTGGCGCGCAGGAAGCGCCCCGGCGCCAGGCCTTTGCCGGTCTCCTCGAGCTCGACCAGCATCGGCCAGTCGGTATAGCGGCGGCAGTAGTCCTGGAAATAGGGCGTCGGGTTATCGACGTGGAATTCCTTGAGAATCACGTGACCCAGTGCCATGCCCAGCGCCGCGTCGGTGCCCTGTTTCGGTGACAGCCACAGATCGGCGAACTTGGTTGCCTCGGCGTAGTCCGGCGACACGGTCACGATCTGGGTGCCGTTGTAGCGTGCCTCGGTCATGAAATGGGCATCCGGCGTGCGCGTCTGCGGCACGTTCGAGCCCCACATCATGATGAACTTGGCGTTGTACCAGTCGGCCGACTCGGGCACGTCGGTCTGCTCGCCCCAGGTCATGGGTGAGGCCGGCGGCAGGTCGCAGTACCAGTCGTAGAAGGACAGGCAGACGCCGCCGATCAATGACAGGTAACGGCTGCCGGCGGCGTAGGAGACCATCGACATGGCCGGAATCGGCGAGAAGCCGAGAATGCGATCCGGTCCCCACTGCCGCGCCGTGTAGACGTTGGCCGCGGCGATCATTTCGTTGACCTCGTCCCAGCTTGAGCGCACCAGGCCGCCGAGACCGCGGCGCTGCTGGTAGCTGCGGCGCTTGTGGTCGTCGCCGACGATGGCGGCCCAGGCGTCGACCGGATCGCTGTGCTCGGTGCGGGCCTGGCGCCAGAGTTTGAGCAGGACGCCGCGCACCATCGGGTATTTCAGCCGTGCGGCACTGTAGATGTACCAGGAATAGCTGGCGCCGCGCGGGCAGCCACGCGGTTCATGATTGGGCAGGTCGGGGCGCGTGCGCGGGTAGTCGGTCTGCTGGGTTTCCCAGGTGACCAGGCCGTCCTTGACGTAGATTTTCCAGGAACAGGCGCCGGTACAGTTCACGCCGTGGGTGGAACGCACGACCTTGTCATGCTGCCAGCGCTGGCGATAGGCTTTTTCCCAGGCGCGATCTTCGCGGGTGGTGCGGCCGTGACCATCGGCGAATTCGCCGGTGATGTGACGGAAGAAGGTCAGTCGATCGAGGAAATGGCTCATCGCATATACTCCGCTTGGTCAGCATTCAGCAATAACTTTTTGAAAAAATGAAATATCAGCATCGGATTTCGGCGTTACGTCGGGTGTAGTACCACCAGGTCAGAAACAGGCACAGCACGTAAAAACCGATAAATGCGTAAAGCGCGGCTTCTGCCCCGCCGGTAACATCGATGGAAGTGCCATAGGACTTGGGGATGAAGAAGGCGCCGTAGGCGGCAATCGCCGAAGTGAAACCGATTGTGGCAGCAGATTCCTTGTCGCCCTGGCGAATCTGCTGCTGTTCATTGAGTTCCGGCATCAGGCGCGCGACCTCCTTGCGGAAGATCACCGGTATCATCTGGAAGGTCGAGGCATTACCCACACCGGTAGCAAAAAACAGCAGCATGAACATGGCAAAGAAGCCCCAGAAGGTGCCCGGCTGCTCCTTGATCCCGAGGAAAAACAACACACCGAATACCGCCAGAATCATGGTGATGAATACCGCCAGGGTGACGCGGCCACCACCATAACGATCGGAAATCCAGCCCGTGGCCGCACGCGACAGGGCGCCGATCAACGGGCCGAGGAAGACGAATCGCAGTGCGCCGGCATCCGGGAACTGATTGGTTGCCAGCAGCGGGAAGCCCGCCGAATAACCGATAAACGAGCCGAAGGTGCCGGTATACAGCACGCACATGATCCAGTTGTGCCGGCGTTTGAAGATGATCGCCTGTTCGCTGAAGGAAGCGCGCGCGGAGGCAATGTCGTTCATGCCGAACCAGGCGGCGACAGTGGCCAGAACCAGAAACGGAACCCAGATGAAGCCGGCGTTCTGCAGCCAGATTTTTTCGCCATCGCTCAGGGTTTGCGGTTCGCCACCGATGGCTCCGAATACGCCCGCAGTAATGACCAGCGGCACGACAAATTGCATGACACTGACACCGAGATTGCCCAGGCCGGCATTGAGCGCCAGGGCGTTACCCTTGGCCTTTTTCGGAAAGAAAAACGAGATGTTGGCCATGGACGAAGCAAAGTTGCCGCCACCCAGGCCGCACAGCAGTGCCAGAAGCAGGAATGTGACATAACTCGTGTCCGGATTCTGTACCGCAAAGCCTATGCCGATTGCCGGTAACAGCAGGGAAGCAGTCGATAGCGCGGTCCACCGGCGGCCGCCGAAGATGGGCACCATGAAGCTGTAGAAGATACGCAGCGTGGCGCCGGACAGCCCCGGCAGTGCGGCCAGCCAGAACAGCTGATTGGTGCTGAAATCGAAACCGATCGCCGGCAGCTTGGCGATCACCACACTCCAGACCATCCAGACCGAGAAGGCCAGCAGGAGGGCCGGGATCGAGATCCAGAGATTGCGCCGTGCGATCCGCTGCCCTTCCTGTTCCCAGAACTGTTCGTCCTGCGGACGCCAGTCGTTCAACACGGCGCCTTTGGGGGTCAACAAGTTAATGCGATTCGACATGAGTGTTTTTTCTCTTTATGTGTGGGTATTGCGATGGTTATGCATGCCGGTTCTGGGCGAATCACTCATGACATAAGGTTGATCCGGCAAATCGCTGAGTTCCTGTGCCCTGGCGAGTGCCGGATACTTGCGTTTTTCCATCGCCCGTATGGCCAGGTGCATCCAGATGGTGTTAATCAGGACGATTACGAACAACAGCATGAAACAGCTGGTCCAGACACCGGTCAGGTCATTCATGGCGCCGAAGGCGATAGGCAGGAAGAAACCGCCGAGTCCGCCGATCATGCCGACCAGGCCACCGACCGAGCCGACATGTTCCGGGTAGTAAACCGGGATGTGCTTGTAGACGGCGGCCTTGCCCAGTGACATGACAAAGCCCAGTATGATCGTGAGAAAGGCAAATAGCGCAACATTCACGCCGAACGAGAATTCAATCGGCCCTTCGATGCCACTGACTACATAGCGGGTTTCCGGGTAACTGAGAATGAACAGACAGATGAGTGAAACGATGAACGTCAGATACATGACGAACCGCGCCCCCCACCTGTCCGACATCCATCCACCCAATGCCCGGAATACCGAACCGGGCAGTGAGTAGGCGGCGGCCAGCATGCCGGCCGCCTGAAGCTCCAGTCCGTAGGTGCCGACATAATATTTGGGCAGCCACGAAGCCAGCGCCACGAAGCCGCCAAAGACAAAGAAGTAATACGTCGCGAAACGCCAGACCTGCAGGTACTTCAGTGGCTCGAGCTGCATCAGGACCGAGGCCGTCTGCCGTTCGCCGCGGCGGCGGGCGATCGTCATGGGATCTTCACGCGTAAACAGGAAGTACGTGATTGCCATTACCGCGAGAACGACGGCATAGACCCGGGCTGTGTCTTCCCAGCCGAAGGCGACGACCAGAAACGGTGCGCCGAAATTGGTGACCGCCGCGCCAACATTGCCGGCACCGAAAATCCCCAGTGCGGTGCCCTGTCTTTCCTTGCTGAACCAGTGCGAGGTATAGGTTACGCCGACGATGAACGAGCCACCGGCCAGGCCGACACCGAGCGCTGCTACCAGGAACATTTCATAGGTGGTAACACTGGCCAGCAGCCAGGTGCAGATAGCGGTGAGCAGCATCTGCAGGGTGAATACCAGCCGGCCACCAAACTGCTCTGTCCAGATGCCGAGGAAAACCCGACTGATGGAACCGGTCAATATCGGTGTCGCCACCAGGAGACCGAACTGGGTATCCGAAAGGCCGAGATCCTGCTGAATCCGCACACCAATGACGGAGAAAATCGTCCAGACTGCGAAACACACCGTGAACGCCAGTGTGCTCATGCCGAGTGCCTGGTACTGGTCCCGCGGTGTCACCCCATCCAACGGCTGCATTTTTTCACTTCCTCCGGTCGTCGCTTGCAGTCGTAGGAGCCATTAATCCGGCGCCAAAGCCGATGGTTGCGTCGACCAGTGCCTGGACGGGACTGCCGCGAAATGCCGGTTGCGTTTCTGAATTGCCTGGCGCCATCTTCAAAAACCCCTGATGCGGATTGTTCCGGTTATCGCGGGCGCTGGTTTTGCCTTACCGGCGGGCAGCGGTTGACCCGCGAATTTAAACAGGTAAATTAGATACTGATTTAAGGCGGTACGTCAAGCAGAATTCGAACGAACGATAATGACAACTGTAGTTGACTTGGCTGGCACGGCAATGACGCGGGCTGCGAAATATTCCGCAGCGTTTGCATCGCCGGCCCCTGACTGAGGGCTTTATTGGTGGAGATGTTTTCTGCGCATGAATAATGACTGGCTTGCGGACGGCTTCCGGCCGTTTTTCCTGGGGGCAGCCTGGCTGGGTGTCGCCTGGATGCTGCTCTGGCTGCTGCTATTGCAGTTCGGGCTGGCCATTGACAGGGCGATCCCGGCGCTGCAATGGCACGCACACGAGATGCTGTTCGGCTACGTCATGGCGGTGCTGGCCGGTTTTCTGCTGACGGCAATGCAGAACTGGACCGGCCTGCGGCTCGTCACGCGCCGCCAGCTGGCGCTGCTGTTCGGCGTGTGGCTGGCCGGACGTCTGGCCTTTGTCATGCCCGGCGGACTGCCGCTGGGGGTGGTCAGTATCATCGACCTGGCCTTTCTGCCACTGCTGGCCGGTATCGCCGGCCACACGCTGATCGCGGCCGGCAATCGGCGCAATTACAGCTTACTGTTGTTATTGCTGGCTTTCTGGAGCTGCAATCTGCTGCTGCATCTGGAGTGGCACGGCATCGTCGCTGGTGTCACTGCTGCGGTGCAGGATGTGACCGTGCTGCTGGTAGTGACGCTGCTGGTGTTCATGGGCGGGCGCGTCATTCCGTTCTTTACCGAACGGCGCCTGCCCGTGGCCGCGCCGCTGCAGTGGCCCTGGCTGAACTGGGCGGCAACCCTCGCCTGTCTGGCATTGATTCCCGCCTATCTGTGGCTGGGGCGTACGCCAGCGCTGGCCGCGTTACTGGTCATTGCCGCCGTACTGGTGCTGTTGCGCTGGCTGGCCTGGAAACCCTGGCACACGCTGGCGGAGCCGCTGCTCTGGGTGCTGCATCTGGGCTATGCCTGGGTGCCGGCGGGTCTGCTGTTGCTCGCGCTGCACAGTACGACGGAGCTGGTCTGGTCCGTGGGTATTCACGCCCTCATGGTCGGTGCGATGGGCAGCCTGACGCTCGGCATGATGGCGCGGGTGGCGCTCGGCCACAGCGGTCGGCCGCTGGCCGCGCATCCGGCGGTCACCGTTGCCTTCGTGCTGATGTCGCTGGCCGCCGTTCTGCGGGTTCTGGCGGGCGTCTATCCTGGCATCAATACGCTGCTTGTCGGGGCGGGCCTGCTCTGGAGCCTGGCGCTTTTGCTGTATGCGCTGGTATACACACCCCTCCTGATGGAAAAACGCCAGGCGGTGACTTGACTTTAAACTGGTATATTACATACTCATTTAGAGTAAAGCGACTTCACCGGATTGCGAGGTAGTGGACCATGCCCCATTCAGCCCTAGAACGTCTGCAGCAGGATCACCGCCAGATCGAGACCCTGCTGAACGTACTTGAACACCAGATAGCAGCCGTCGATCGCGGCGATCGACCGGATTACGCGCTGATGTATCAGGTCATGCATTACCTGACTTACTATCCGGATCGCTATCATCACGTCTTCGAGGACCTGCTGTTCGAGCGCCTGGTAAGCCGGCGAACGGACCTGAAACCGGTGATCGACACGCTCGCCGGTCAGCACGAGACTATGACGAACCAGGGAGTGCAGTTGCGTTCATTGCTCGAGTCGGTGCTTAATGACTTGCCGGTGGCGCGTCCTGACCTGGTTCGCCAGGGGGATGCCTATCTGACCGCCTACCGGCAGCATCTCGAATGCGAGGAGACAGACGTATTCCCGGCCCTGATCGACAGCCTGATGCAGTCCGACTGGATGACCCTGCTGACCCGCTTCGAATGGCGCGCCGATCCGCTGTTCGCCGCCCAGGCTGATCGGGAATACGATCTGCTGGTAGAGACGTTGCAGGCCATGGGCGCCGATCCGACGCTACTGCAGGAGCAGTACGAGTCAACCTGTCCCGCCTGTTCCGGAGACGGACGGCGACTAATGCCGCGGGGCGGTGTAACGGATTGATGAATGAGAGCTGACACATGACCTACGTCGTGACCGAAAATTGTATCAAGTGTAAGTACACCGACTGCGTCGAGGTCTGTCCGGTGGACTGTTTTCACGAAGGCCCGAACATGCTGGTCATCGACCCGGATGAATGCATCGACTGCAGCCTGTGTGAGCCCGAATGCCCGGTCAACGCCATCTATTCCGAAGATGACGTGCCCGATGACCAGTATCAATTCCTGGAGGTCAATGCGGAACTGGGTCGCGAGTGGCCGGTGCTGAGCGAGCAGAAGGATCCGCCGGCGGATGCCGACGAATGGGACGGTGTGCCCGACAAGCTCAAATTGCTGGAGCGGTGAGGGATACAGCCAGGTGACATCCGGCGTGTCAGTAAACCGATCCGGCATGGCCCGATCGAAACTGCCAGCCCAGAGGCTGTTCTTTCCGGCGGCGGCGTTGCATGCGGCCGTACTCATTCCCCTGTCCATGGCCAATCTGTTGGCCGGCTGGTCCTGGCCGGCCGGCCTGGCCGCCGGCCACGGCCGCGAGATGCTGTTCGGGTTTGTCCTGGCGCTGATCGCCGGCTACCTGCTGGGGCCGCAACCGCGGCCACGGTTGTATGGCATATTCGCGTTGTGGCTGGCTGCCCGGATCGCGGCCCTGGTCGCGCCCGCCAGCGTGGTTACGGGATTTCTGTCCCCGGCCTTCGTGCTGGTGACCGCCTGGTTTGTCGTGCCCAAGCTGCTGGCAGCGAAAAAGTGGCGCAACCGCAGCATCGCGCCGCTGGTTCTGGTGCTGTTTCTGCTACCCATAGGCTACCAGGTCCTTGTCGACCTGCAGTGGTTCGCGCCGGCGCCACTGCTACTGTTCGGCATTATCCTGCTGAGCCTGTTGATGCTGTTCATGGGCGGGCGGATTATTGCCGCCGCTGCTGCCGGTGAGGTTCAGCGCCGCGGCGGCCGTCTGACTGCCCGCGTGCAGCCGTCACTGGAAGCGGCGCTTATCATACTACTGGTGCTCGCTGCCGTACTGAGTGTGGTGCCGGGCTGGCGGATGGCAACGGGGCTGGTCCTGCTGACAGCCGGTCTGATCGCGGGACTGCGCCTGATTCGCTGGCGGCTCTGGCAGTGCCGGCGAGCGGATCTGTTTGCGCTTGGCGCCGGTTATTTCTGGCTGGCGATCGGCCTGCTCGCGCTGGGCGCGACACTGCTGCTTGGCAATGGTTACAGCGGCGCCATGCATGTTATTACCATCGGTGCTTTGGGGACGTTGTCGATCACGATTGCCGCGCGCGTGCATCTGATCAATCTGCAGCAGGCCGCGGCCGCCGGACCGTTTTTTTACGCGACGGCAGTATTGATCGCGCTGGCCACGTTGCTGCGGCTACTGGCCGTCCATCTGCCGGGTTACACCATGACGAGCCTGTGGCTGGCGAGTGGCGCCTGGTCGCTGGCCTACCTGTTATTGCTGGCACTATTGCTCGGCGCACTGACGCCAGGCAGGGGCCTGAAGCGGCGTGGGGAAATAGCATGCTGATGCGGCCGCTATGGGTGCTGGTAGGGTTGACCGCGACGGGTACCGGTATCGCCGGGATCGTGTTGCCGCTGCTGCCGACCACGCCGTTTCTGCTGCTGGCGGCGTTTGCCTTTGCGCGCAGTTCGCCCACCCTGCACGACTGGCTGCTGCAGCATCCGACGCTCGGCCGGGTGCTCGCGGACTGGCGTCGTTACGGCGCCGTCAATCGCAGCGCCAAGTGGGCAGCATTCATTGTCATGGCTGCAGGCCTGCTGTGCAGTCTCTGGTTAAGTGTGCCGGCCTGGGTTGTACTGCTGCAGCTGGCGATCTTCACCGCGGTGGGCGTGTTTCTGGTCACGCGGCCGGACGCTGTCTCCGATCGGGGATAGTGGCGTGCCAACGGACATTACTCTGGCGCGGGCTATGCATGTGCTCGCCGTCGTGCACTGGATTGGCGGGGTCAGCCTGGTGACACTGGTCCTGCTGCCGGCTTTGCGGCGCCAGGCAGACGCGGTCATGGCGCTGGCGCAGTTCGCCGACCTGGAGGCGGGGTTTTCCCGACAGGCGAAGCTTTCGGTTACGGTTGCCGGACTGACCGGTTTCTACCTCACGCACCGGCTTGCGGCGTGGGAGCGACTGCTGGATATCAGCTACTGGTGGATGCATGCCATGGCCGCGATCTGGCTGCTGTTTACGCTGGTGCTGTTCGTTATCGAGCCGCTGCACCAGCGGCGCCATCGGCAGGCGCTGACGGCGCCGCAAGCTGGTGCCCGGCTGCAGCTGATTCAGCGACTGCACGGGCTGTTGCTGACGCTCAGTATGGTGACAGTGGCCGCGGCCGTGCTGGGGGCGCACGGTTACCTCAATGCCTGAACCGCAGTGCCATCAGTCGCTTCAGGTGTGGCTCGGCGTCTGCTCGTGAAAGTCGCGGCCTTCACGCGTCGCGGCGATGATACCGGCGCGGATTACGAAGTCGCCAAACGCTTCACCGGCGTTGCGTTCGCTGGCATAACGCTGGATCAGCGGCTCTAGCGTCTCCAGGATTTCCTCTTCACCGATATTTTCCCGGTACAGCTTGTTGAGGCGTTCGCCGCTGGGGTTGCCGCCGAGGTAGACGTTGTACTTGCCCAGCGCCCGCCCGGTCAGTGCGATCTCGGCCAGGTACGGCCGCGCGCAGCCGTTCGGACAGCCGGTCATGCGCACGGTAATGCGTTCGTCGTCGCCCAGCCCGGCCGCTTTCATGATTGCTTCCAGTTTGTCGATGAATGCCGGTATATAGCGTTCCGCCTCGGCCATGGCCAGGCCGCAAGTGGGAAAGGCGACGCAGGCCATGGAGGCGCGCCGCAATGCACTGCTGCGCTGGCCGGCATCGAGACCGTAGCGTTCGATGACGGCGTCAAAACGCTCGCGTTCAGTAGCCGGCACGTTGGCGAAGATCAGGTTCTGATTGCCGGTCAGGCGGATTTCGCCGTGATGGATCGACGCGAGTTCACGCACGCCGCTCATCAGCGCGTAGTCGTCGAAGTCGGCAATACGGCCGGCGGCGATGAACAGCGTCAGGTGGTAATGGCCGTCCGTTCCCTCAATCCAGCCGTACCGATCGCCATTGTGCTTGAATTCGTAAGGCTGCGCCGCTGCCAGCGGGTAGCCGAGGCGTTCGGCAAGGGTGTCGCGGAACCAGTCGAGGCCGCGATCGTCGATGGTGTACTTGAGCCGCGCATGTTTGCGCTCGACGCGATCGCCGAAGTCACGCTGGATGGCGACGATCTGCTCAGCCACGTCGACGACGTATTGCTTGTCGATGTAGCCGATGACCGAACCCAGTCGCGGGTAGGTTTCCGGCTCGCCGTAGGTCATGCCGAAACCGCCGCCGACGGCGACGTTGAAACCGGCCAGGCCGCCGTCATCGTCAGCGATGCCGATCAGGCCGATGTCGTTGGCGAACACGTCGCAGTCGTTTTCCGGCGGCACCGCGATCGCGATCTTGAACTTGCGCGGCATGTAGGTTTCGCCGTACAGCGGCTCGTACTCGGGTGCCTCGTTCGGCGCGGCGTCCAGCCACAGTTCCTCGTAGGCGCGCGAGTGCCACAACAGCCGCTCGCTGAGCGAACGGGTGTAATCGTGAACCTCGGCGTGCAGCGCCGAGCGGTGCGGGTTGGTGTTGGCGATGACATTGCGGTTGACGTCGCCGCAGCCGCCGCGCGTGTCCAGGCCGGCGGCGTTGATACCCTGCATGAGCGGCTTCAGGTGTTCCTTCAGGACACCGTGAAACTGGAAGGTCTGGCGCGTGGTCAGGCGCAGCGTGGCGTTGCCGTGGCGGTGCGCCAGATCGTCGAGTGCCAGCCACTCCTGCGGGCTGAGCACGCCGCCGGGCAACCGCAGGCGAATCATGAACTGGTAATAGGGTTCCAGTTTCTGGTGCCGGCGCTCATCGCGCAGGCGCCGGTCATCCTGCTGGTAGATGCCGTGGAACTTGGTCAGCTGGGTGTCGTCATCGGCGATCGCGCCGCTGGCCTTGTCCAGCAAACCTTCGGCGATGCTGCCGCGCAGGCGGTTGCTGTTCGCCTTGATGTGCTCGACGGGGGAATGTTCGGGTTTCAGTTCAACCATGTTGCACCTCAGTAGACATCGCGCTGGTAGCGGCGATTCTTTTGCAGTTGCTTGAGATAGCCTTCGGCCTGGGTCGACTCGAGACCGCCCTGCTCACTGATAATATCGACAAGCGCCTGGTGAACGTCGGGCGCCATGCGCTCGGCGTCGCCGCAAACATAGACGTGTGCACCGGCCTCGATCCAGTCATACACGTCGCGCGCCTGTTCGCGCAGCCGATGCTGGACGTAGATCTTGTCCGCCTGATCGCGGGAAAAGGCGACATCGATGCGGTTCAGCAGGCCGGCGCGCCGCCAGCGCAGCCATTCGGTCTGGTAGAGGAAATCGCAGCGGAAGTGCTGGTCGCCGAAAAACAGCCAGTTCCTGCCGCTCGCGCCTGCTTCCTCACGCTCCTGCAGGAAGGCACGAAACGGCGCGACGCCGGTCCCCGGTCCAATCATGATGATCGGGGTGTCGGGATCGGTGGGCAGCTTGAAGTTCTTGTTGTGATCGATATAGACGCTGACCGTATCGTCCTCGGCCAGGCGATCGGCGAGCAGGGTCGAGGTCACGCCGTGGCGGTACTCGCCGTTGACCTCAAAGCGCACCGTATCCACGGTCAGGTGTACCTCGTCGGGATTGGCGCGCCAGCTCGAGGCGATGGAATACAGCCGCGGCGGCAGGCGCCGCAGGATGCTGACGAAGTCCTGGGCACTGGCCTTCGCCGGCGGATAGTCGCGCACCAGGTCGATCAGCTGGTGGCCATACATGTACTGCTTCAGTGCCTCGCGCTGGTCGTCGCCGAGCAGCGTCTTCAGTTCGTCGGTCGCCGCCAGTTCGGCGTGCTGCTCGATCAGCGGGCGCGTCAGCGTGGTCAGTTCACAGTCGTTCAGCAATGCCTGGCGCAGCGGCACCTGTTCGTCGCGGGGACTTGTTACCGGGGTTTCGGCGTCGAACGCCAGCGCGGCCAGTAACGCGTCGACCAGTTCAGGATCATTGACCGGCACAATGCCGAGGGCATCGCCCGGCTCCCACTTCAGGCCGGAGTCGGCCAGCGACAGTTCGACGTGGCGCACCTCCTTGGCGGAACCGCGGCCGCTGAGCACGATGTTCTCCAGCACCGCAGCCGGGTAGGGATTCTTGCGCGTGTACAGCACCGATGGCGTGCCGGCGGCCTCGGTGGCGGCCGGCGCCGGCTCGCCGCTGACCTCGCCCAGCGTCTCCAGCGCACCGTTTATCCAGTTTTCGGCCGGATCGTCGTAGTCGACATCGCAATCGACCCGCGGCTGCAGCCGCTGGCCGCCGAGCGCCTCAAGGCGGCTGTCGAGATCCTTGCCGGCCTGGCAGTAATGTTCGTAGCTGGCGTCGCCCAGCGCGAGAACGGAAAACTGCAGGCCGTCGAGCCGGGGTGCCTTCTTGCTGGACAGGAATTCGAAGAACTCCTGCGCCGGTTCCGGCGGATCGCCCTCGCCGTGAGTGCTGACGATGGCCAGCAGGTGCTTTTCCTGGCGCAGGCGGTTGTGCTTGTATTCGGCCATGTCCGCAATTTGTACCGCGAAGCCCTGGGCGGTGGCGCGCTCGCCGAGCTGCCGGGCGACCTCTTCGCTATTGCCGGTTTCGGAGCCATACAGCACGGTCAACGTCGGCGCGTTTGCCGCCGCTGTATCCGCGGCGCCGCTGCCGGACTGCTGCAGGCCGGCAAGATAGCCGCTGACCCAGGCCGCCTGTTGCGGCGACAGCGTCTGCACCAGGTGGTTGAGCTGCTGCAGCTGCTCTGCCGTCAGCGGGCTGGTTCCGGGTTCGAGTTTGGCTCCGTTCATGGTATTCAAAACAGGTTGTCTGGCTGCTCCATCGTGCAATGTGAATGATGCATAGCGCCGCGCCCCGAACCAATATGGCCCGGGGCGCGGCGCCGGCACTGCCGGCGATGCCCGCTAATCGGGCTGACGGGTGATACACAGATGGGGCTTGAGCGTGTTCCAGATTAATAGAGTGTGAGACAGTTTATTGGACTAAAGAATATTAATTCTTTTTTTGACTTAAAAGTATTTTAAATAGACTTTATAACTATAAGATATAGCCATCCGGCCTTGCGAATTGCCGTCAGGACAGGCTGCTGCATGGCGGGTTACAGGTTGCAGAACCGACAGCTGTCCCCGTCACGTTTCACAGCGCTTTCGGTTTAGCCGACGGCTTTGCCCTGGAGCCGGTGCTCGTAGGCCTGCAGGTTGGAATAGGCGAGCGCCAGTGCGCTGGCCTCGATGCCCTGGGCGTCTGCACGCCGGAGCATGTCACCGAGGATGTGCTCGGCCTCGGTGGGCGCATCGCGTTGCATGTGGCGCAACATCGAGGCCGTATAGGCCGCCGTGTGATCGGTAAGAAGCTCGCGGTAATCTGCCAGTGTCTCCGCCGTCGGTGGCTGGCCGCTGGCGCTGGCCACCGCCGTGCATTCCTGCAGCAGGTCCAGTATGAAGCGTTCGCCGGACCGGGTGTGCAGTATCTCGCCCAGCGTGGCGCGAAACAGGCAGGTGGCGCCGGCCAGTGTCGCCAGGAAGACGAACTTGTCCCACAGCGGCTGTTCAATCGGCTCGGCCCAGCGGCTATCCAGGTTTGCCTTGTCACCCAACGCCGCGAGGCGCCGCGCGTGGGCTTTCTGTGAGGCATGGCGGGTGCCGTACACGACACGATGAAAATCGTTCAGGTGATGAATGACGCCATCGCTGCGCTGCTCCAGTGCCATGTGGGCAAATCCGGCCATGACCTGGCGTCGGCTGAAGCGTGCATCGAGCGCGTCCAGATGCACGAGTCCGTTCAGCAACGGCAGGATCGTCGTGTCGTCATCGACAACTGGTGCTATGGCGTCGATGGCACTGTCCAGGTCGTAGGCCTTGCATGCCAGTATCACCAGATCGTAGCCGCTGCCCGGATCGCCGGCGCCGACCCGGCGCGGTTGCAGACACAGGTCGCCCAGTGGACTGCGCGCGATCAGCCATTGCTTCGCCGCCGCGTGCAGGCGCCGTTCGCGGACCAGGAAGGTCACGTCGGCGCCGGCTTCGGCGAGTCGGCCACCGACATAGCCGCCGATGGCGCCCATACCGAGTACCAGAATGCGCAGGTTTTCCGGTGTCGTCTGCCAATCCGTTTCAGCGGCGTAGCAGACGGGCGAGCTGGGTTCATTCACGGACATCACGATGATTCCAGTTGTTGCTGCAGGTAGTCGGCCAGCACGACCGCGTGATTGTGTTCGCTGTCTCTGGCGGCGTAGATCAGCGTCAGCGCGCTGTTCTGGCGAGCCAGATCGATCAGTTCATCGACCGCGTCACGGTTGTTGTCGAGTTCGGTTTGATAGCGGCGCCGGAATTCGGCAAAGCGTTCCGGGTCGTGGCCGAACCACTGGCGCAGCGTTTTGCTCGGTGCGACGTCCTTGAGCCAGTGATCGATGGCGGCGTCGGCCTTGCGCACGCCACGCGGCCAAATCCGATCCACCAGTACGCGGCAGCCATCGCCGGGCTCGCTCGGTGCATAGATGCGCTTGCTGGCGATGCGGGTACTCAACAGCGGCAATCCCCGTCAGGCGACGTCGAGCAGTTTGCGCAGCTTGCCCTTGTTGGTGATCAGGTCGCTCAGGCAGTAGCCATCGAGCACCTCGAGGAAGGCCTGTTGCGCTTTGCCGAGTACGCCCTTGAGATGACACGCCGGGTCGATGGGGCAGGTCGAGTTCGGGCCGAAGCACTCCAGCAGCTGCAGGTTCTCCGTTTGCCGGACCACCGCGCCGATATTGATCTTGTCTGCCGGCCATGCCAGTTCCAGGCCGCCACCGCGGCCACGGTGGCTGTGAATATAGCCGAGTTGCACCAGTGTCTGTGCCACCTTGGCGAGGTGGTTGGCGGAGATGCGGTAGCGGGTCGCCGCATCATGCACCGTCGCCGGCCCGTCGCCGGTATGGATCCCCAGATAGATCAGCAGGCGCAGCGAGTAGTCGGTGTGCGTGGTCAGCTGCATAAGAACTTGACTCCAAGGAAACAGGTAAATAATATACCGAATAAAATAGGTATGCAAGATACCAATTTAAACATGGAGACAGGAGAACACGCATGCTCAAGCCGGAAACCATTGCCGTTGTTAAACAGACCATCCCCGCCCTGCAGGCGAACGGCGAGACCCTGACGCGCCATTTCTACGCGCGCATGTTTCGCGAGAACCCGGAGGTGAAGCCGTACTTCAATCCGGCGCATCAGCAGGCCGGCACCCAGCAGCGGGCCCTGGCCGGGGCGATCTGTGCCTATGCCCAGAACATCGACAATCCGGCCGCGCTGGCCGACGCGGTGGAGCTCATCGCGCAAAAGCACGTCTCACTGCAAATCAAGCCGGAACATTACCCGATCGTCGGCGAGAACCTGCTGGCGGCCATTCGTGAAGTCATGGGCGAGGCCGCGACCGACGAGGTCATCGACGCCTGGGCCGAGGCCTATGGCGTACTGGCGGATATCTTCATCCAGCGCGAGCAGCAGATTTATGACGCCCAGGAAAAAAGCTATGGCTGGCAGGGGTTCAAGCAATTTACGGTTGCCCGGCGCGAACCGGCCAGCGACAACATCGTTTCGTTCTATCTGGAGCCGGCCGACGGCCAGCCGTTGGCCGCGCACGAACCCGGTCAGTACATTACCGTGAAGGTGCCGCTTGCCGACGGCCAGGTCGCAATGCGCAACTACAGTCTGTCCAATGCACCGGGCACGCCGTACTACCGCATCAGCGTCAAGCGCGAGCCGGCGCCGGCACCGGACGCTCCGGCCGGGGCGGTTTCGAATCATCTGCACGATCATCTGCAGACCGGCGACAGCCTGGAACTGGGACCGCCGTGCGGCGAGTTCAGACTGGATCTGCCAAGCGAGGAAAACCGGCCGCTGGTGTTCATCGCCGGTGGTGTGGGGATCACGCCGATCCTGTCGATGCTGCATTCGGCGCTGGAACGCTCGTCGAAAGCACGGCCGATCGTCTTCATCCAGGGCGCGCTCAACGGGACGGTGCATGCTTTTGCCGAGGAACTGCGCCTGCTGAAAGAGCAGTACAGCAACCTGCAACTGCACGTACGCTACAGTGATCCGCGTCCCGAGGATCGCGCGGCGGGCCGCTTCGACAGCGAAGGTGTTGTCGACGGCGAGCTGCTCGACGACCTGCAGGCGGGGGCGTCGGCGAAATATTACTTCTGCGGTCCCAAGCCCATGCTCCAGCACGTCAACAAGCTGCTCAGGGGCAAACAGGTGCCGGCCGACGATATTCATTACGAATTCTTTGGCCCGGCCGAGGCGCTGGAAGCCTGAGTTAACCGGTGATCACAGGCACGACTCTGTAAAGCAAACAGGCACGGAAAGAGGGTATTGTTATGAAGTATAAAAGCAGTCTGCTATTGATAGTGACGTTGCTGTTCGCACCAGTGCTGCAGGCCCAGGAAGCAGGCACAGATGATGAAGCATCTTGGTTGCCGAGCCTGATCACGGCCACGCCGGAAGAAGGCTTCGAGCTGGCCGTGAAGATGTCGCGGACCAGCGTCAAGACCATCCAGCCGGATGTCGAAGTGTTGAAGAAACTGCGCCCGGCCTATGCCCATGATCCGGACAGCCTCATCGCGGCTACGCATGTCGTTGCGGTCAACTTTCGCACGATTGCCGAAGCGAACAACTACTGGCGCGACTGAATACCGTGTAGGACCGGTTTTACTGGGTGACAGGAACGGGCCCGCGGGTTTTACAGTAGTGCACTAACGGCCAGCGTTTCCCGGCCGGAAACGCTGGATGGCCTGGCGCAGACCGGTGACATCCGTGCTCTTGTTGGCATAGCGAATATCAACATAACGTTCGGTAATGGCGTGGATGGCATTTGCCTGGGCGCCAAAGCGTTGCGCAGCGCGGCCGGCAAAATCGCGCGGTCCTTCATAGCTGCGGCGCGGTAAACCGGCACGGGCCAGCTTGCGACAGAAACGGTTGTACAGGCGCCGGGCCGTGTCGGTGTTGTCGCGTCGGCGGGCGAGCAGCCACAGTCCCATGGTCGTGATCGCGATTGTGACAATGGCCGCGAGCCATATCGCCAGTTCCTGCCAGTTGCGGTAATCGATGCCCATGCGGTTCAGCAAATCGCGCTGTCGCGACTGCGTGTAGCCCAGTACCCACTGATTCCACTGCGTGTTCAGCGCGTCCCAGTTGTCGCGAATGCTTTGCAGGGTTTGCCCGATCCATGAATCGCGATTGACGCCCAGGGCAGAATCGGCGCTCTCCGGCAGGGCGCCATCCAGGCCGTCACGAATACGTGCCGGCGAGACGGCCGCGGTCGGATCGACGCGCTGCCAGCTGCCATTCAGCCAGACCTCGGTCCAGGCGTGGGCATCGCGCTGATAGACGGCATAATAGCCGCCGACCGGATTCAGGCGGCCGCCCTGGTAACCGGTAACGATCCGTGTCGGGATGCCGGCGGCACGCATCAGTACGGTGAACGCGGCGGCATAGTGCTCGCAGAAACCTTCCTGGGTCTCGAACAGAAACTCATCCACCGGGTCACCGCTGAGCAGCGGCGGGGTTACCGTGTAATAGAACGTCTGGTTGTGGAACATCGCCAGTGCCTTGTCGATGATTTCGCGCGACTCCAGGCCCTGGTCGCGCCATTCCTGGGCGAGTTTCACCGTGCGCGGATGCTGGGCCGGTGGCAATGCCAGCGCGCGTTCGAAATCGATCGAGTCGGCACCGGTCAGCCGGTAGTCGGTATGGGCGGTCAGTTCGAATTGCCGTCGCTTGCGGATTTTGTCCTCGGCGAGCAGCTGGTAGTCGCGATTGAAGCCGGTATCGTCGGGCGCCTCGGTCGGCATTTCCAGGGCATAGATCCACTTGCGATTGTGCGGCTCCAGCATCAGCGTGTAGTCGATGCCGTCACTGTAATCGGTCGCCTTGACGTCACCGCGGTCGCGTTGCTTGCCCTGCAGCCAGACGCGGCCATCGGTCTCCCAGAGCACCGGGCCGCGCCAGTAAAGCTGGTTGGTCGGCGGCGGGTCGCCTGCGAATTCGACCCGGAAGGCAACCTCGTTGGAGTCGCTGAGTTGGCTGATGCTGCCCGGTGCCATGATGTCATCGAGTCCGGTCTGGCCGGAGAAGGCGTCGTCCGGGATCCCCCACAGCGGCCCGGATACGCGCGGAAACAGGAAAAACAGGATCAGCATCAGCGGCGCGGCTTGCAGCAGCATGGCGCCGGCGCGTTGTAGCTTGCGCGGCGTCGACAGGGCCTGTTGCGGATCGTTCAGATCCAGCAGCGCCGCCAGCAGCAGGATCACGACCGGCGCCATGTAGGCGGCGGTGCCGATGGTCTGCGAATAAAAGAAATTGGTAACGATCAGGAAGAAGCCGAGCGCGGTGCTGACGTACAGATCCCGGTCGCGGCGTGCCTCGAGAAACTTGAAACCGCTGAGCACAATCAGCAGGCCGACGCCGGCATCACGGCCGAGCAGACTGCCGTAGTTCAGGTAGACGCCCATGACCAGTCCCAGCGCCAGCAGATTGCGGATGATCGCCAGCGCCCAGCCGCTGTGTCGTGGCCGGTTGGTGTAGACCAGTACGAGTTTGCTCAGTACCAGGACGATGCAGCTGACCGGGATCCAGATCGGCGCGTGGCGGCTGTGTGGCAGCACCGCCAGCAGTGTTGCCAGTGCCAGCCACAGCCAGTAGCTGTTGGCCGGCAGGTGCAGACCACGCAGGTATGCCCCGACACGCTTGCCGGTCCGGCCGCTGGCGGCAACGGTGTTGTCCGCTTCAGTGACCATAACGACTTAGCGCCAGCAGGCAGGCGTGGCGGTGCTGCGGGCCGTTGTCCAGCGACAGTTCGACGCCCGGCAACCGCAGACGGTAGCGCAGACCCTGGCGCTCGGCATCCAGTACCCAGCGGCACAGCTGGCTGAGCCGCGCCTCGGTATTGCCCAGCGCGCGGGTCGTGTCCCAGTCGAGATCGATCTGGCGCGTACCGCTGCCGCTGAAGCGCTTGACCAGCAGTTCCTGGCCGCGGGCGACGGCCTTCCAGTCGATGCTGCGCATGGAGTCGCCGGGCCGGTAGCCGCGAAAGCCGACGAAATCATCGCTACCACTCAACTCGCCGATCAGATCCTCGCCCTGGTCGTGGGTGCTCGCCGGCAGGGGCAGATTGCCGGCCGGTTTCGGGTAGACCACGGCTGTGCAGTTGCAGGCAAAATCCGACCAGGTATAAAACAGGCCGAGCGGGAAACGGCTGCCGATACGGACGCGGCCGAGCGTGTGTATGCCGCGGTCGAGATGCTGCACCGGCAGCTCGACCGTCCGCAGGCTGTCGGCTTCCAGTGACAGTGTCCGTGCGCCGGAGCGGGCGCGCTGCCAGGGGCGCCTGCCCGCGAGGTGATGCAACTCGATGGCGGCCCGCGCCGGCAGACCGCGATTGTCGAGCACCACCGGCAGGTGCAGCGGTTCGCCGGCAAACACCGGCTGTGGCGCGGCACTGCTCAGTTCCAGCCCGGCCAGGTTGCGATAGGTGTGCAGGATCGCGACCGGCATCAGGCTGGCGATCAGAAAGGTCAGGCCATAGGCCAGGCTGTTGTCGTAGTTGATCGCGCCAAGCAGCATGACCGTCAGAGTGGCGGCAAACAGCAGGCCAGCGGTGGTCGGCAGGATGAAGATGCGGCGCCGGTTCAGACCAAAACGCTGTCTGAGTGAAGCGTAGCCGGCAGACAATGTGGATGCCGCCATCGTAAATTAATCTGCCCTGGCAGGGCTGTCGGGTTTCAGGGGCATGGTATTGGATTGCATTGAATCAGTATTTCTTCGCGGCGCGGTCGCCGCTCCTACTTTCATTCCCTCCCCCTCGACGGGGGAGGGTCAGGGTGGGGGTGGTTGAATTGTCGAGGCTGTTTCATTCACCTCCATCCTTGCCTTCCCCCATCAAAGGGGGAAGGGACCAGAAGTGCACTTTGCGCTATTGGTCAATTCACTCCCACAAGAGTTAAACCCCACCAATCACTAATCACCAGTCACATTCCATTCCCTCCCCCTTGACGGGGGAGGGTCGGGGTGGGGGTGATTGAATTATCGAGGATGTTTAATTTACCCCCATCCTAACCTTCCCCCGTCAAGGGGGAAGGGACCAGAAGTACGCTGCGCGCTCTTGGTTAATGCGCTCCCACAAAGAGCAAGTATCGCCAATCACGAATCACCAGTTACCAATCAAGCCAGTCACCATCAGGGAATAGGCACCTGCTCGATCAGATTGCGTGCCAGGGCGCCGGCACCGGGATCGTTCTGTTCCAGGCTGGATTGCAGACGGTGGCCGATCACGCTGGGCAGCACCGCCTGGATATCGTCGGGCAGCACCTCGGCGTGGCCGTGCAGCAAGGCCCAGGCCTGGGCGCAACGCAGTATGGCCAGGCCGGCGCGTGGCGACAGCCCGCTGACGTAGTGACGTGATTCGCGGCTGAATTCGAGCAGGTCCTGCAGGTAGTCGAGCAGCGCCGGGGCAACGTGGATATTGGTGGCTTCCTGCTGCATGTGCAGCAGGCGTTCCGGTTGCAGCACCGATTGCATGTCCTCGAGCAGTTCACGCCGGCTGCGGCCGGCCAGCAGTTCGCGCTCGGCGCGAGCATCCGGGTAACCGAGCTCGATACGCATCATGAAACGGTCCAGCTGCGATTCCGGCAGCGGGAAGGTGCCGATCTGGTTGGCCGGGTTCTGCGTGGCAATGACGAAAAACGGTTTCGGTAGCGGGCGTGTTTCGCCCTCGGTGGTGACCTGGTATTCCTCCATCGCCTCGAGCAGCGCGCTTTGCGTACGCGGCGTGGCGCGGTTGACCTCGTCGGCCAGGATTACCTGCGAGAAGATGGGACCGGGGTGGAAGTCGAACGCCGATGATTCGCGGTTGTAGATCGACACGCCGAGGATGTCGGCCGGCAGCAGGTCACTGGTGAACTGGATGCGCTGGAAGCTCAGCCCCAGGGTCTTGGCCAGCATGTGTGCCATGGTCGTCTTGCCGACGCCGGGCTGGTCCTCGATCAGCAGGTGGCCACGGGCAATGAGGCAGGTCAGTGCCAGCCGGATGACATGTTCCTTACCCAGGATAATCCCATTGGCTTCACTGATAACGCCCTGCAACTCGTCCCGCACGGAACGAGCGAATGCCTGCTGCGGTACGCTCATGGTGACAGTCTCTTGGCGGTTTTTTTATATTTGGACGAGACGCTTTCTCTGACACTAATCCTACCCCTGCCGCCGCAGCGCGCCAAGTACCGGGGGCGTTTAGTCACCGGCTATTCACCGGCAATGGTCATACGCTCGAGCCATACCGAGCCGGTGCGGATATTGTGGCGGGTATCGACGTCGTTGCCGACGGCGACAATGCTGCGGAACATGTCCGCCAGGTTGCCGGCGATGGTGATTTCCTCGACCGGGTAGGCGATGGCGCCGTCCTCGATCCAGAAACCGGCCACGCCACGCGAGTAGTCGCCGGTAATCAGGTTGACGCCGAAGCCCATCAAATCGGTGACCAGCAGGCCGCTGCCCATGGCCTGCATGAGATCGGTCAGGCTCTGGTGGCCGGATTCTATGGTCAGGTTATGCACGCCGCCGGCGTTGGCGGTGGTCTGCAGCCCCAGCTTGCGCGCCGAATAGCTGCCGAGGACATAGCCCTGCAGCACGCCGTCGCTGACCAGATCGCGCGCCCGGGTGGCGACACCCTCGTCGTCGAAGGCGGCGCTGCCCATCGCCTTCGGCAGGTGGGGCTGCTCGTGGATGTGCACGAACTCCGGGAATATCCGTTCGCCGAGCCGGTCGAGCAGGAACGACGAGCGCCGGTAAAGATTGCCACCCGAGACCGCGGCGACGAGATGGCCGAACAGGCTGCGCGCCGCCTCGGCCTCGAAAATGACCGACGCGCTTGAAGTTGCCAGGCGCCGGGCGTTCAGCCGCTGGATGGTACGTTCGCCGGCGCGCCGGCCGACGTTTTCGGCCGTATCCAGATCCGCCGCCGCGCGCGCCACGCTGTACCAGCCGTCGCGCTGCATGCCGTGCGCGTCGCGGGCGATGACCGCGCAGTCGAGGCTGTGCCGGGAGAACGGCCAGCCACCGCGAAAGCCGTGACTGTTGCCGTAGTAGCCGGCGCCGGCCATGGTATTGACGCTGGCACCGTCGGAATTCTCGATGCGGCCGTCGAAGTCGCGCGCCGCCTGCTCGCAGGCCAGTGCCCGTTCCAATGCCGCCTGCGGATCGATGTTCCAGGGATGGTACAGGTCCAGATCGGGCACATTGGCGGCCATGAGCCCGGCATCGGCGAGGCCGCTGCAGGCGTCGGCTTTCGTGTGGCGGGCGATGCTCAGCGCCGCGCGCACGGTCTCGATCAGCGCCGGTTTGTTCAGATCGCTGCTGCTGGCCTGACCCTTGCGCTGGTTACCCGGTTCGCCGACATAGACGGCCAGGCTCAGACCCTTGTCGCGCTGGTGTTCCAGGGTCTCGACCTCACCCATGCGCGCGGTCGCGGTCAGGCCGTCGCCGACGCTGATGTCGGCCTCGGCGGCGTCGGCGCCCTGGCGCAGTGCTTCCTTGATGACGAAGTCGATGAGTTCCAGCAGCGCGTCGGGTTGATCGCGCAGCGGTACGAGATTGCTGGCGGTTGCGGACATGGTTTGCATCAGAGTTGGACTTATAAGCGTTATAGTCAATTGTAACAGATTGAAGAATCCGCAAATGAACGCAAATACACGCAAATATAAAGAAGATTAAGGAATGCCGCGCTGGTTCTTGAGAACGAGGCGATCAGCTTACAGCACTAACACGGATTATAATTGAAAATGTATTAGCGTTTATTCGCGTGCATTGGCGGTGTTGATTTTTGCGTCGTGAAAAAAACCGGTGCCGAGGTTACAATCGCCGCCCATGGACGTATCCGACATTATTGATCCCCTCAACGCCGCCCAGCGCGAAGCCGTCGCCGCACCCACCGGCAATATCCTGGTTCTGGCCGGCGCCGGCAGCGGCAAGACGCGCGTGCTGGTGCATCGCATTGCCTGGTATGTGCGTACCGGCGAGACCACGCCGCATGGCATCCTGGCGGTGACCTTTACCAACAAGGCTGCCGGCGAGATGCGCGCACGCACCGAACAGCTGCTCGGCATTCCGGCCGGCGGCATGTGGGTCGGCACTTTTCATGGCATCGCCCATCGCCTGCTGCGCGCGCACTACCAGGACGCGAACCTGCCGCAAGACTTTCAGATCCTCGACAGCGACGATCAGTTGCGTGCCATCAAAAGAGTGTTGCGCGGCCTGAACCTCGACGAGTCCCAGTGGCCGCCGCGCGAAGCGCAGTGGTTCATCAACGCGCGCAAGGAAGAGGGCCTGAGGCCGAGTCACATCAACGACCACGGCGACCCGAACCAGATGCAGATGGTGCGCATCTACCAGGCCTACCAGCAGACCTGCGATCGCGGCGGGCTGGTGGATTTCGCCGAACTGCTGCTGCGCGCCTTCGAGCTGTTCCGCGACAATGCCTCGTTGCTGGATCATTATCGCCAGCGCTTCCGGCACATCCTGGTCGACGAGTTCCAGGATACCAACGCCCTGCAGTATGCCTGGCTGAAGCTGCTCGCCGGTGATACGGGATCACTGTTCGCTGTTGGTGACGATGATCAGTGCCTGGCGGCGGGTACCGAAGTCGCCATGGCGGATGGTTCCAGCAAAGCTATCGAGTCGATCCAGGCTGGTGAGCAGGTGCTGTCGAGCTATGGTCGCGGCGAGTTCCGGTCGGCTACTGTTACTGAGCGCTTTAAGCACCGGCGCCGGCGACCCGTTGTGAATATTCATCTGAACTCGGGTGAAGTCATCCGTAGCACGCCGGAACATACGCATTTTGCCGGCTACGTACTCGGCGAAGCGCCGCAGACCTATTTCCTTTATTTGATGTATAAGGAGGGGATGGGCTACAGGCTAGGTACTTCGCAGGTGTATACGAGGGGGCAGGTAAAACCGGTTGTCGGTTTCAAACAGCGTGCACTGCATGAACATGCCGATGCCCTGTGGATCGTTCGCACGCATGGTACTGAAAACGACGCCCGGCTGGATGAAATGCAGACCTCGTTGCGTTACGGATTGCCGACACTGCCGTTCGTGCCGCGCAAGGGCAAGGCAAAAAACGGTCTGGTCCATGATGCGGAAATCATTGGCCGGCTTTATAAGTCGCTGAATACCAAGGAAAGCGCAGAACAGTTGCTGGAGTC
Source organism: Methylohalomonas lacus (assembly GCF_024808875.1). Classification (GTDB taxonomy): domain Bacteria; phylum Pseudomonadota; class Gammaproteobacteria; order Methylohalomonadales; family Methylohalomonadaceae; genus Methylohalomonas; species Methylohalomonas lacus. The sequence continues at coordinate 2,929 of NZ_JANUCT010000007.1, read as the reverse complement.
AGTGGGGCTCGACCCTGAGCGTCCGCATCACGTACCACAGGCGCGCAATTCCAACCGCCGGAATATCGTTATCACGTTGTGTGCTGATCGCCGCGGTGCCAGTCCCATGCACCGGATATCGATTGCTGGCGTAAACGAACGGGATCGTGGTGAACTGGAGGCGCTGGGTTTGAGCATACGTCCCGCCAAGGCAGATACCAGCAGCTGGCGTTTCGAAACAGTGCGGCGTGATTTCGGTGAACTTATGCGGATCGCCCGGCGCATACGCGAGCGACTCGATAACGCGCGTTATGTATTGCAGGGCCATATCCTGGATCGCTCACTGCCTTTCATCACTGCCTCGGCAATCCGTCCGGGCATGGTCATGGCGACAGCCGCCGGTCAGTTCAGCGTGGTGGAGCGTCTGGAATACGAGCAGGACGAGGTCGCGGTTTACGATCTCAACGTCGATCGCACGCATAATTTTGTCGCCTCGGGTGTGGTCACGCACAACTCCATATACAGTTGGCGCGGGGCACTGGTCGAGAACATGCAGCGCTTCCAGCGCGACTTCGCCGACACGCAGATGCTGCGGCTGGAGCAGAATTACCGCTCGACGGCGACGATCCTGAAGGCGGCAAACCACTTGATCGACAACAACACCGGCAGGCTCGGCAAGCAGCTGTGGACCGATGGCGACGAGGGTGAGCGCATCAAGCTCTACACCGCCTACAACGAGCAGGACGAGGCGCGTTACATCGTCGACGAGATCGCCAATGCCAAATCGCGCGGCCGTGCCTACCGTGATCTCGCCATTCTCTATCGCGTCAGTGCACAGTCGCGCGTGATTGAGGAAGGCCTGGTGCAGTCCTCGATCCCCTACCGCATCTACGGTGGCATGAAGTTCTACGAGCGCGCCGAGATCAAGGATGCGCTCGCCTATCTGCGGCTGGCACTGAACAAGGACGACGACGGCTCGTTCGAGCGCATCGTCAACGTGCCGACGCGCGGCATCGGCCAGCGCACAATCCAGGAACTGCGCGACACCGCCCGCCAGCAGCAGATCAGCCTGTGGCGTGCGGCACTGTATATGCGCGAGCATAAACTGCTCGCCGCGCGGGCGCTGTCGTCGCTGGAAAGCTTTCTGCGCCTCATCCACGACCTGGGCGAGGAAATCGAGCAGCTCGACCTGGCCGACGCCGTCGAGGCGGCGATCAACCGCAGCGGCCTCATCCCGCACTTCAAGAAGGAAAAGGGCGAGCGCGGCATCGCGCGGCTGGAGAACCTCGACGAGCTGGTCCGCGCGGCGCGCGAATTCCGCATGCCGGAGGACAGCGAGGACGAGATGACGCCGTTGCAGCAGTTCCTCGCCAACGCCGCGCTCGAGGCCGGCGAGGCGCAGGGTGACGCCAACAGCGATTGCGTACAGCTGATGACGCTGCATGCTGCCAAGGGCCTGGAGTTTCCGCTCGTGTTCATGATCGGCATGGAGGAAGGCCTGTTCCCGCACCAGCGCTCCAGCGGCGACGCCACTCAGCTCGAGGAGGAGCGGCGACTGTGCTACGTCGGCATCACCCGCGCCCAGGAGCAATTGACCCTGTGTCATGCCGAGCACCGGCGCCTGCACGGTTCGGATTTCTACGCGCCGGCGTCACGTTTCTTGCGCGAGCTGCCGGAAGAGCTGCTGGAGCCGGTACGCCTCGGCGGCTTTGCCGCCCAGCCCTTAGCCTCACGCGGCAGTTCGGGAGCGAATAAAACGACACGGCCGACGGCCAGTATCCGTGAGGAGACCGGCTTCACGCTGGGCCAGCGCGTTCGCCATGCGAAATTCGGCGAGGGTACGGTGCTGAACCTGGAAGGCAGCGGCAGCCAGACACGGCTGCAGGTCAACTTCGAGCACGGCGGTTCCAAGTGGCTGGTGGCGGCCTATGCGCCGTTGGAGACGGTCTGATCTCGACGACCTTGGTGGGGAGATAACCAGTTCAAGAGGCGGGGATATAAAGCCGGGATCAAAAAAGCGGCTCACCGGCCGCCGCGTTCCTGCCTGTTTCTGATCTGTGGCTTGTCAGGATTCGCTCTGTTCGATCATGTAGTCGACGGCGGCCTTGACCTCGTCGTCGCTGAGCGATGAATCGCCGCCGCGGGCTGGCATCATGCCGCCGTCACCCTGGTAGCCGTTGATGGCGTTGTCATACAGGGTGTCCATACCCTTGTCGATACGCGGTGCCCAGTCGCCGGCCTTGCCGATCGCCGGTGCCCCGGGCAGCGCACCGCTGTGGCAGGACATGCACACGCTTTCGTAAACCGCCTTGCCGGAGCGCGGCTCGTCGCTGGCACCGGCCTCGCCGGTGTCTGCGGCGGCCGTCTTCTGCTCCGGCATGGCCTCGCCGTCGGCGCGAACCTCACCGACGGGTGCGGTTCGCTCGGCAACCTTGTCGTCCCTGGCATCGCCGGCGTAGTCGATATCGCCGATGATCATGGCGGCTATCAGGAATATGACCATCATCAGCCCCAGCAGGCCGACGACGATGGAAAAATTCTTAAAAAATACCTGGTCTTTTTCTAGGCTCATGTGCTCTCCCCGACGGGCTCTTGGCCGGTATTTGGGCCGTTTGTTTTGGGTGGGGCAAGTATACCTGCTGGCGCGCGCCGGGCAAACTGGCCGCAATATCAATCCAGTATGCCGGATTGTGATGCCATTGTTCGGTCCGCTTCAATTCCTGCCCGATTTAAAGGCAACCTAGATTACGCTATCATGAGACGTAATTGCGCCCGTAGCTCAGTTGGATAGAGTGACGGTTTCCGAAGCCGTAGGTCGCAGGTTCGAATCCTGCCGGGCGCACCATTATTTCTCCGGTGCTTACCGGACACATCGGTAACACTTTATTCCGAGGACATGGGTAACACTTTTGATGCGAACGGGTTGAAGCCGACGGGCTCGACCCGGTCC
>NZ_JANUCT010000006.1 GCF_024808875.1 Methylohalomonas lacus | reverse complement strand
GGCGAAGAAATCGAGATTGTCGGCATCAAGGACACGATCAAGACCACGTGCACGGGTGTGGAGATGTTCCGCAAGCTGCTGGACGAGGGCGAAGCGGGTGACAACGTGGGCGTTCTGCTGCGTGGCACCAAACGCGACGAAGTGGACCGTGGTCAGGTGCTGTGCAAGCCGGGCTCGATCACGCCGCACACGCAGTTCGAGTGCGAGGTGTATATCCTGGGCAAGGAAGAAGGCGGCCGTCACACGCCGTTTTTCAACAACTACCGGCCGCAGTTCTACTTCCGGACGACGGACGTGACCGGCGCGGTGACGCTGCCGGAAGGCACGGAGATGGTGATGCCGGGCGACAACGTGAAGATGTCGGTGAAGCTGATTGCGCCGATTGCGATGGAAGAGGGCCTGCGCTTCGCGATCCGCGAGGGCGGCCGTACCGTCGGCGCCGGTGTCGTCAGCAAGATTATCGAATAAAGAATCGCGGACTACAGTTCGTCCCCGTATGGGGCACTGGCCGCGGAAACGAGTTACGAACAGAGACATTAGATCATGGCTGAACAGGTCATTCGCATACGCTTGAAAGCGTTCGATCATCGACTGATCGATCAGTCGACACGGGAAATCGTCGATACCGCGCGCCGTACCGGCGCTCAGGTCAAGGGACCGATTCCGTTGCCGACGAAAAAGGAGCGTTTCACCGTGCTGATTTCTCCGCACGTGAACAAGGACGCCCGCGATCAGTACGAGCTGCGTACGCACAAGCGTTTGATGGATATAGTCAATCCGACGGATAAAACCGTTGATGCATTGATGAAACTCGACCTGGCCGCCGGTGTGGATGTCCAGATCAAGCTTAATTAATTTAAGTATTTTTATTGGATAGAACGATCATGGCTTTAGGGATCATTGGACATAAGCGCGGTATGACCCGGATCTTCACCGATAATGGTGATTCCATTCCGGTGACCGTTATCGAGATTGCGCCGAACCGCGTGACCCGTGTCATGACCCCGGAGACCGACGGCTATCGTGCCGTGCAGGTTACCTGGGGCAGTAAGCGTGCCAATCGTCTGAGCAAGCCGGAGGCTGGCGAGTTTGCCAAGGCCGAGGTGGAAGCGGGCGAAGGTCTGCACGAGTTCCGGCTTGAGGACGGCGAGGGTGATGACCTGCAGCCGGGCAGTGAAATCAAGCTGGATCTGTTTAGCGAAGGTCAGAAAGTTGATGTGGCCGGCACCACGATAGGTAAAGGCTTTGCCGGTACTATCAAGCGCCACCACTTCAAGGGGCAGCGCAAGACCCACGGTAACTCGCTGTCACACCGCGTGCCGGGCTCAATCGGCCAGAACCAGTCGCCGGGCAAGGTCTTCAAGGGCAAGAAAATGGCCGGGCATATGGGTAACAAGAACCGTACGATTCAAAGTCTGGAAGTCGTGCGTGTCGATGCCGAGCGCAACCTGCTGTTGATCCGTGGCGCCGTGCCGGGTGCAAAAGGTGGTCGAGTGCTGGTTCGTTCTGCCATCAAGATGCGCAACAAGGCCCAGGCACAGGCCGCCGAGTAGTATAGAGCGAGTAAGGAACGATTATGGAACTCACGCTGCATAAATCGGGCAACAAGAGCACCGGCAAGGTCAAGGTAGAGGACGCGGTGTTTGCGGCCGGCTTTAACGAGCCGCTGATTCATCAGGTTCTGACTGCCTATCTGGCGGCGGCCCGTTCGGGCACGGTCGAGCAGAAGACGCGTGCTGAAGTCAGGGGTGGTGGTCGCAAGCCCTGGCGTCAGAAAGGCACTGGTCGTGCGCGCGCAGGTACCATTCGCAGTCCGCTGTGGCGCGGCGGTGGCAGGACCTTTGCCAGCAAGCCGCGTGACTATGAACAGAAGGTGAACCGCAAGATGTATCGTGGTGCGATGCGGTCGATTCTGTCTGAACTGGCACGTCAGGAGCGCCTGATTATCGTTGACGATATCAATGTGGATTCGCCGAAGACCAAGGCTCTGATCGAAAAGCTCAGCAGCCTGTCCGCACCCGAAGCCCTGATCGTGACGCATGAACTGAACGAAAACCTGTACCTGGCGTCGCGGAATATCCGCAAAGTGGACGTGATTGACCACACCGAGGTCGATCCCTACAGCCTGATCGGTTTTGAAAAAGTAATCATGACCGAAGCAGCGATCAAAGAAATCGAGGCGCGCCTGTCATGAGTGACAAGAAAGTAATGAGAGAACGTTTGCTGGATGTGCTGCTGGAGCCGCGCATCACCGAAAAAGCCACGCGCATTGGCGAGGACAATAACCAGTTTGTGTTCAAGGTTGCCCGTGATGCGAGCAAACCGGAAATTAAGGCCGCCGTTGAGCAGCTCTTTGATGTGCAGGTGAGCGGCGTGCAGGTACTGAACGTACATGGCAAGACCAAGCGGTTCGGTACCAGCATGGGAAGACGTGATAACTGGAAGAAAGCCTACGTTACGCTGAAATCCGGTTTTGACATCGATTTTATGGGCGCAAAGTAAGGAATTAGCGATATGGCATTGGTTAAACCAAAACCCACGTCAGCCGGTCGCCGGTCCATGGTCAAGGTCGTTACGACCGACCTGTACAAGGGCGAACCGTATGCGCCGCTGCTGGAAAAGCAGAACAAGACCGCTGGCCGTAATAGCCAGGGCCGTATTACCGTTCGTCATCGCGGCGGCGGTGCCAAACAGAGCTATCGCCTTATCGACTTCAAACGCGACAAGGATGGCATCAAGGCAACCGTCGAACGCATTGAATACGATCCGAACCGTAGTGCACATATCGCCCTGCTGAAGTACAGCGATGGCGAGCGCCGCTATATTATCGCGCCGAAAAATATTAAGGCCGGTGCCGGCCTCATGTCCGGTATTGATGCCGAGATAGCACCGGGTAACGCACTGCCGCTACGCAATATTCCGGTAGGTACCACGGTGCATTGCATTGAAATGAAGCCCGGCAAGGGTGCGCAGATGGCACGCAGTGCCGGTGCCTCGGTGCAGCTGGTCGCACGCGAGGGCGGTTATGCCACATTGCGCCTGAAATCCGGCGAAATGCGCAAGGTGCCGGTGGAATGCCGTGCCACCATTGGTGAAGTTGGCAACAGCGAACATTCACTCAAACAGTTCGGCAAGGCCGGCGCCAAGCGCTGGCGCGGTGTTCGCCCGACTGTCCGTGGCGTTGCCATGAACCCGGTCGATCACCCGCATGGTGGTGGTGAAGGTCGTACCTCGGGTGGCCGTCATCCGACGTCACCGTGGGGCAAGCCAACCAAGGGCTACAAGACTCGCAGCAACAAGCGCACTGACGGCATGATCGTGCGCCGGCGCCGCAAAAATAAATAATTGAGGTAAGCAACGTGCCACGTTCAATCAAAAAGGGACCGTTCGTCGATCATCACCTGGCCGCCAAGGTGGATGCCGCCCGCGCCAGCAATGACAAGCGTCCGATCAAGACCTGGTCACGCCGCTCCATGGTGTTACCGGACATGGTTGGTTTGACGATTGCCGTGCATAACGGTCGTCAGCACATGCCGGTTTATGTGAGTGAAAACATGGTCGGCCATAAGCTGGGTGAGTTTGTGGCGACCCGTACCTTCCGTGGCCATGCTGCGGATAAAAAGGCCAAGTAAGGAATATTGAGGATTATGACGCCATGACCACTCAGGCGACATTGAAAAATACACACCTGTCACCGCAGAAAATGCGGTTGATGGCTGATCTGATTCGCGGCCTGCCGGTTGATCGCGCGTTGAACATTCTGGCTTTCAGTAATAAGAAAGCCGCGCCGATCATGAAAAAGGTTCTGGAATCTGCCATTGCCAATGCAGAACACAATGATGGCGCCGATATTGACGCGCTGAAAGTGTCCGCTGTGTGGGTGAACCAGGGACAGGCCATGAAAAGACTGCGGCCGCGTGCCCGGGGTCGGGCCGATCGTATATTGAAGCGTACCAGCCACGTGACGGTCACCGTCGCCGAGGCTGAATAGTCCAGCGAGCAAGCGAGGAAAGTATGGGACACAAAGTACATCCAATCGGCCTGCGACTGGGCATCATCAAGGACTGGACGTCGAAATGGTATGCCGATTCCAAGCACTATGCGGATTATCTGCACACCGATTTGAAGGTGCGTGAATATCTGCGCAAGCGGCTCTCGAATGCCTCGGTCAGCCGTATCCAGATCGAGCGGCCGGCCAATAATGCCCGGATCATCATTCATACTGCGCGCCCGGGTATCGTCATCGGCAAGAAAGGCGAGGATATTGATCGTCTGCGCAAGGATGTCTCCACCATGATGGGTGCGCCCGTCAGCATTAATGTTGAAGAAATCCGCAAGCCGGAGCTGGATGCCTATCTTGTCGCTGAAAGCGTGGCCCAGCAGATTGAGCGCCGCATCATGTTCCGGCGCGCCATGAAGCGCGCGGTAACCAACACCATGCGTCTGGGCGCACTGGGCATGAAGATTAATGTCAGCGGCCGTTTGAATGGCGCTGAGATCGCGCGTACCGAGTGGTATCGCGAAGGCCGTGTGCCGCTGCACACACTGCGTGCCGATATTGACTACGGCCTGGCGGAAGCCCGAACGACCTACGGCATCGTTGGTGTCAAGGTCTGGATCTTCAAGGGTGAAAAATTCAGCATGCAGTATGCTGAAGATGAGGAAACATCCAAGAGCGATGCCTCGGCTGCCACGAAGGCTGCATCGTAAAGCATTCAAGCGTAAGGATTTGAACGGTGTTACAACCTAAACGTACAAAATTCAGAAAGCAGATGAAGGGTCGCAACCGCGGCCTGGCGCATACTGGCAACAAGGTTAGCTTCGGCGAGTACGGCCTGAAAGCGACCACTCGCGGACGTATTACCGCGCGCCAGATCGAGGCTGCACGTCGTGCCGTGACGCGCTATGTGAAGCGCGGCGGGCGCATCTGGATACGGATTTTTCCGGACAAGCCGATTTCCAAGAAGCCCCTTGAAGTCCGCATGGGCGGTGGCAAGGGTAACGTGGAATTCTGGGTTGCCCAGATCCAGCCGGGTCGAGTGCTCTATGAAATCGAGGGTGTGACCGAAGAACAGGCCCGCGAGGCCTTCCGACTGGCAGCTGCCAAACTGCCGGTGCAGACGAGCTTTGTAGCCAGACAGGTGCTGTGATGAAGGCAAGTGAATACCGCGGCAAGAACGCCGATGAACTGAATAAAGCATTGCTTGAGCTTAAGCGCGAGCAATTCAACCTGCGCATGCAGGCGGGTTCGGGGCAACTGACAAAGCCCAGCGAAGTTCAGCGCGTGCGACGTGAAATTGCGCGCGTAAAAACGATTATTAACGAACAGTCGGCTTAAGGATTTAGGCCAGCAACAGGCTCTGAACAGGTAATAAAGCAGATGACCACCGAGATCACCAATGCGGCCAAGACCCTGAGCGGGCAGGTCGTCAGTAACAAGATGGATAAAACCATCAGCGTGCGTATTGACCGTTTGGTTAAGCACCCGCTGTACGGCAAGTTCATCCGTCGCTCGACCAAGGTGCTGGCCCACGACGAAGCCAATGAGTGTCAGGAAGGCGATACCGTGATTATCGAGCAGTCGCGCCCGCAGTCCAAACGCAAGGCTTGGCGGCTGGTAGAAGTCGTCACCCGGGCCGTGAAGGTCTGACCGGTATACAGGCGAAGACAGGAGAGCCCGGATGATTCAGATGCAGACAATACTGAACGCGGCCGATAACAGCGGTGCGCGTGAACTGATGTGCGTCAAGGTGCTGGGCGGTTCCAAGCGCCGCTACGCGAACATCGGTGATGTGATTAAGGTCAGCGTGAAAGAGGCAATTCCGCGCGGCAAGGTCAAGAAAGGTGAAATGTACAATGCCGTGGTCGTTCGAACCAAAAAAGGCGTCCGTCGCCAGGATGGTTCACTGATACGTTTTGATAACAACGCGGTTGTATTACTGAATAATCAGTTACAGCCGGTGGGTACACGTATTTTCGGCCCGGTAACGCGCGAACTGCGTAATGAAAAATTCATGCGCATTGTGTCGCTGGCACCAGAGGTTCTGTAAGCGATGAGTATGGCGAAGATTAGAAAAGGCGACGAAGTCATAATCCTGACCGGCAAACACAATGGTCAGAGAGGTACCGTGTTGCGTGTATTGCCTGAGAATAATCAGGTGATTATCGAAAACGTTAACATGGTCAAACGTCATACCCGTGCCAATCCGATGCGCGGGGAAGGTGGCGGTATCGTCGAGAAGGAAGCGCCCATGGATATTTCGAATGTGGCTATTTATAACCCGGTATCGCAAAAGGCCGATCGTATTGGCTTTCGCATTCTCGAGGACGGCCGCAAGGTGCGCTACTTCAAGTCCAATAACGAAGTTGTCGATGTCTAAGGTGAGCTGATATGGCCAGACTGCAAGAATTTTATCGAGACACTGTCATCAAGCAGCTTACCGAACAGTTCGGTTACAAGAGCCCGATGGAAGTGCCCAAGATCAGCAAGATCACCCTGAACATGGGCGTAGGCGAAGCTGTGGCAGACAAGAAGGTTCTGGATCATGCGCTCGATGACATGACCAAGATCGCCGGCCAGAAGCCGGTGATGACCAAGGCTCGCAAATCGGTCGCGAATTTCAAGATTCGCGAGGAATACCCGATTGGCGTCAAGGTGACGCTGCGCCGTGACCGTATGTACGAGTTTCTGGATCGCATGGTTAACGTTGCATTTCCGCGTATTCGCGATTTCCGTGGTTTCAGTGGCAAGTCGTTTGATGGTCGCGGTAACTACAGCATGGGCATCAAGGAACAGATTATTTTTCCGGAAGTTGACTACGACAAGGTAGATCAGCTTCGCGGAATGGATATTACAATTACGACGACCGCCAAGACCGACGAGGAAGCCAGGGCGCTGTTAAGTGCCTTCAGTTTCCCGTTCCGTGGTAGTTGAGCGTATAGAGATTGACTGAGGAATAGTTATGGCCAAAGTGTCGATGATAAACCGCGAACACAAACGCTTGAAGGAAGTTAAGCGTCAGGCTGACAAGCGTGATCAGTTGAAGAAGATTATTGCTGATCCCAAGTCCAGTGATGAAGCCAAACGTGAAGCGGTGGTTAAGCTGAACAAATTGCCACGTAATGGTAGTCCGATCCGGTTGCGCAATCGTTGCGCCTTGACCGGAAGGCCACATGGTTACTATCGCAAGTTCGGTTTGGGCCGCAACAAGCTGCGCGAGGCCGCAATGCGCGGCGACGTGCCAGGGCTGGTCAAGGCAAGCTGGTAACAGTTGTCTGAACAGATTAACGAGCAACGAGTAAAGAGACCCGGAAATACGCTATGAGCATGCAGGATCCAATCACGGATATGTTGAACCGCATCCGCAATGCGCAGGCGCGGGCCATGCGCGAGGTCAGCATGCCCAGCTCCAAGCTTAAAAAGGCTATCTGCGCCATCCTTAAGGATGAAGGTTTTATCGTCGACTATCGTGATGATGGTGATGAATCCAAACCGATTCTTACGGTCGACCTGAAGTACTTTGAGGGCAAGCCTGTAATTGAGACTCTGAAACGGGTAAGCCGTCCGGGACTGCGTATCTACAAGTCCAAGGATGATCTGCCCAGCATTATGAATGGTCTGGGCGTTGCGATTATCTCCACCAACAAGGGTGTCATGACCGATAAGACTGCGCGTCAGCAGGGTGTCGGTGGTGAAGTCCTGTGCATGGTTGCCTGATGGAGTTTTACTGATATGTCGCGTATAGCCAAATATCCAATCACCCTGCCGGATGGCGTTGAGGCCAAGCTCGACAATGGCATTGTCACGATCAAGGGCAAAAAGGGCGAGTCATCCTATGAGGTGAATCCCGATGTTGTCGTCACGGTTGAGGATGGTCAGATTAAAATCGCTGCTCGTGATGAAAACAGCAAAAAGGACTGGGCCCAGGCAGGCACTACGCGTGCCCGTCTGCAGAATATGGTGACCGGTCTGGGTGATGGGTTCGAACGCAAGTTGACCATTATCGGCGTTGGTTACCGGGCACAGGCACAAGGTCAGAAACTGAATCTGACGCTGGGCTTTTCGCATCCGGTTGTCTTTGACGTGCCCGAAGGTATTACCGTCGAGACACCAAGCCAGACCGAAGTTGTTGTTAAGGGAATGGACCGCCAGCTTGTCGGCCATGTGGCAGCCAAGATTCGTGGCTATCGTCCACCCGAACCCTACAAGGGCAAGGGAGTGCGTTATTCTGATGAACGCGTTATCCAGAAGGAGGCGAAGAAGAGCTGATGTCTGCTAATAAGCAAAGTACACGAATTCGCAGACGCGGTCGCAGCCGCGCTCATATTCGCTACCTGGGTGAACATCGTTTGTGTGTGCATCGTACGCCACGGCATGTTTACGCGCAGATTATCTCACCGGATGGTGGCAAGACTCTGGTGAGCGCCTCCACTCTTGATAAGGAAGTGCGCGCCGAAGTTGGTTATGGCGGTAATGTGCAGGCCGCGTTGACGGTTGGCAGAATTCTGGCGGAGCGCGCGCAGAAGGCGGGTATTACCAAGGTCGCTTTCGATCGTTCCGGCTTCAGGTTCCATGGTCGTATCAAGGCCCTGGCTGATGCCGCGCGCGAAAACGGTATGGAATTTTAAGGAACACTGATTATGGCGATGTCTGATTCATATACGGGTAATGAAGACCTGCAGGAGAAGCTGGTCTCGGTCAACCGCGTGGCGAAGGTTGTCAAGGGTGGCCGCCAGTTCGGTTTTGCGGCGTTGACCGTTGTCGGTGACGGCAAGGGCAAGGTTGGCGTAGGCCGCGGCAAGGCGCGCGAGGTACCATTGGCGATTCAGAAAGCCATGGAAAGCGCACGCCGTAACATGGTCAGCGTTCCGCTTAAAGACAGCACCCTGCATTACGCGACCAATGCGCGTCATGGTGCTGCCAAGGTCTATATGCAGCCCGCTTCGGATGGTACCGGTATTATTGCCGGTGGACCGATGCGTGCTGTCTTTGAAGTGCTGGGTGTGCACAATGTGCTGGCCAAATCGCATGGTTCGACCAACCCGATTAATGTCGTGCAGGCAACCATCAATGGTCTCAAGAGCTATAACTCACCCGAGCGTATCGCCGCCAAGCGCGGTAAAAATGTTGAAGAGATTACGGGCTGACGGTCATGAGCAGCAAACAGGGACAACTCAAAGTTACACTGACGCGCAGTAAATACGGGCGTCAGCTGAAGCATCGCCAGTGTGTCGCGGGTCTCGGTCTGCGCCGCATGTGGCAGACGGTGACCGTCGCCGACACGCCGGAAAATCGTGGCATGATCAATAAGATCAACTACATGGTCCGAGTCGAGGAGGCCTGAACATGCGTCTGAATACCATTAAGCCAGCCCGTGGTGCCAAGCAACAAGCCAAGCGCCTCGGCCGCGGTATCGGTTCGGGCCTGGGTAAAACCTCGGCCAAGGGCCACAAGGGCCAGAAAGCGCGCTCCGGCGGTTTTCACAAGGTCGGTTTTGAAGGTGGTCAGATGCCCATTCAGCGGCGTCTGCCCAAATTCGGCTTCAAGACCAGCCTGTCCCGGGAAACGGCCGAAGTGCGATTGCATGAACTGGCCGCCGTAGAGGGTGAAGTCGTAGACATGAATGCCCTGCACGAAGCACGGATTCTCAGCAGCGCCTACAAGCGCGCCAAGGTCATTGCCAGTGGCAAGATCGAGAAGGCTGTGACCGTCAAGGGTCTGAAGGTGACCAAGGGTGCCCGTGCCGCTATTGAAGCGGCCGGCGGCAAGGTGGAGGAGTAACTTGGCCTCGCAGTCACCGGCAATTCCCGGCGGTCTGGCCGGCCTCGGCAAGCTGACAGAACTGCGTCAGCGCTTGCTGTTCGTGCTGTTTGCGCTGTTTGTATACCGCGTGTTTACGCATGTGCCGGTGCCGGGCATCAATCCGATTGCCTTACAGGAAATGTTCAACCAGCAAAGCGGCACCATTCTCGACATGTTCAACATGTTTTCGGGTGGCGCGCTGCAGCGGTTCTCGGTATGTGCCCTGGGCATTATGCCGTACATTTCGGCATCGATTATCATGCAGCTTTTGACCGTGGTTGAACCGCGGTTGAAACAGCTGAAAAAGGAAGGTGAAGCGGGTCGTCGCAAGATCACGCAATATACTCGTTACGGCACCGTCGTGCTGGCAACATTCCAGGCATTTGGCGTCGCCTTTGCCCTGGAAGGTCAGCAGGCAGCCGGCATGAATGTCGTCATGGACCCGGGGATCGGTTTCAAGGTCATCGCCGTGACGACATTGGTCACCGGTACATTATTTTTGATGTGGCTGGGTGAGCAGATTACCGAACGCGGCATCGGCAACGGCATCTCGATGATCATTTTTGCCGGTATTGTCGCCGGCCTGCCGTCAGCTATTGGCGGTACGGTGGAACTGGCGCGGACCGGCGAGATGAACGTGCTGATGCTTATCGGTTTGTTCGTACTGGCGATTGCAGTAACCGGCTTTGTCGTTTTCGTTGAACGTGGTCAGCGTAGAATTACGGTGAACTACGCCAAGCGCCAGGTTGGCCGTAAGGTGTATGCCGGGCAGTCCAGTCACCTGCCGTTGAAATTGAATATGGCCGGCGTGATTCCGCCGATTTTTGCATCGAGTATTATTCTGTTTCCGGCAACGCTCGCGGGCTGGTTTGGACAGGGCGGTGATGGTGGCGCCAACTGGCTCAGCACCATCGCCAATACCATGCAGCCGGGACAGCCGCTATATATCGGACTGTTTGCAGCGGCGATTATATTTTTCTGTTTCTTTTATACCGCGATCGTATTCGATCCGCGTGAGACGGCAGACAATCTGAAGAAATCAGGTGCATTCATTCCGGGCATGCGTCCGGGCGACCAAACGGCCCAGTATCTGGACAAGGTTCTGACACGGCTGACTCTGGCCGGTGCTGCCTACATTACGCTGGTCTGCCTGTTGCCGGAGTTCCTGATTCTTGAATTCTCGGTACCGTTTTATTTCGGTGGTACATCGCTGCTGATTATTGTGGTCGTAGTCATGGATTTCATGGCGCAGGTGCAGTCGCATCTTATGTCGCATCAGTACGAAGGGCTGCTGAAAAAGGCTAATCTGAAAGGCTACGGCCGGCGCTAAGGTCCCAGCGCTTAGAATTGAGCGGAGAGCTGTTATGAAAGTCATGGCATCGGTCAAAAAAATCTGTCGCAACTGCCGGGTTATCCGGCGGCGCGGTGCAGTTCGAGTGATTTGCTCGAATCCGCGCCACAAGCAGCGGCAGGGTTGAAAAAGGTTTAACTGGAGTCGCAACTATGGCACGTATAGCCGGCGTCAATATCCCGGTCGACAAACATGTGAGCATCTCGCTCACCTATATTTATGGCATTGGCCGGACACGGGCCCTGCAGATTTGTCAGGATGCGGGGGTGCAACCGACTGCCAAAGTCCGTGATCTGGATGAGGCAAACCTTGATGCTATCCGTCAGGAAATCGAGAAATACGAGGTAGAAGGTGATCTACGCCGAGAGGTCTCGATGAATATCAAGCGTCTGATGGATCTGGGTTCATTCCGGGGCGTACGTCATCGTCGCAGCCTGCCGTTGCGCGGCCAGCGCACACGCACGAATGCTCGTACCCGCAAGGGGCCGCGCCGGGCTGTCAGGAAATAAGGATAGATAGGTTACGATTATGGCTAAGGCTGCAACGCGTACGCGCAAGAAAATTAAAAAGACGGTTGTGGACGGCATTGCGCATGTCCATGCCTCTTTCAATAACACGATCATCACGATCACCGACCGTCAGGGTAATACCCTGGCATGGGCGACTTCGGGTGGCAGCGGATTCCGTGGTTCGCGCAAGAGCACCCCGTTTGCGGCCCAGGTCGCATCCGGCAAGGCTGGCGAAGTGGCGGCGGAATACGGCATGAAATCACTGGAAGTATTCATCAAGGGTCCCGGTCCCGGCCGTGAATCTGCCGTGCGCGCGCTGAACGCAGCCGGTTTCAAAATCACCAATATCACTGACGTGACGCCGATTCCGCATAACGGATGCCGGCCGCCGAAAAAGCGTCGAGTTTAAGCGAGTTTAATAGAGGCAAACAGCAAGATGGCCAGATATCTCGGACCCAAATGCAAACTGAGCCGGCGCGAAGGCACCGACCTGATGCTGAAAAGCCGTGCCCGCCCGATCGAGTCCAAATGTCAGATCGACAAGGTGCCGGGACAGCACGGTGCGCGCCAGAAGCGCCTGTCGGACTACGCCACCCAGCTGCGTGAGAAACAGAAGTTGCGGCGTATCTATGGTGTACTGGAACGGCAGTTCCGTATTTACTACAAGGAAGCTGCCAGACTTAAGGGGTCAACCGGTGAAAACCTGCTGAAATTACTGGAGTGCCGCCTTGATAATGTGGTTTATCGCATGGGCTTTGGCACAACCCGTAATGAGGCACGACAGCTGGTTAGCCATAAAGCCGTACTGGTTAATGGCAAGGCCGTAAATATCCCTTCTTATCAGGTGCAGCCGCAGGATGTTATCGCGATTCGCGAAAAAGCGAAGAAACAGTCGCGGATACAGGATTCTCTGACTATGTCCGAGGAACATGGCGCACCGGAATGGGTTGATGTTGATGGCAAGAAGATGGAAGGCATCTTCAAAAACGTACCAGATCGCAGTGATTTATCTAGCGAAATCAATGAGAATCTGGTGGTGGAACTTTACTCCAAGTAATCAGTAGAGGTTTATTCATGCACTCAGCCGTCAGCGAATTGTTGAAGCCACGCCGCGTCGACGTTGACCCAGTCAACGATCGTAGCGCGAAAATTATCATCGAACCGCTGGACAGTGGTTTCGGTCATACGCTCGGCAATGCCCTGCGTCGAGTGCTGTTGTCGTCCATGCCGGGTTGCGCCATTACTGAAGTCGAGATTGATGGTGTCCTGCATGAGTACACGACCATCGAAGGCGTTCAGGAAGATGTGACCGATGTGTTGTTGAACCTGAAGGGTATCGCGATTCGTATGCATGCCCGTGAAGAGGCAACACTGACCCTGAAAAAAACGGGTCCCGGCGAGGTAAGAGCCAGTGATATAACACTGGACCATGATGTGGAGATAGCCAATCCGGATCATTTCATTGCCAACTTGACCAAGGAAGGTGAGCTCAACATGACCATGCGGGTATCGCGTGGCCGTGGCTATCATCCGGTTATGATTGAGGCAACGACGGAAGAAACTGACCAGACTATTGGTCGGTTGAAGCTCGATGCATCCTATAGCCCGATCCGTCGCGTCTCCTATGAGGTGCAGAACGCGCGTGTCGAGCAGCGTACCAATCTGGACAAGCTGGTTATCGAAATTGAGACCAATGGTACGATTGATCCGGAAGACGCCGTGCGCGAAGCAGCCGGTATTCTGCGTGACCAGCTCTCAGTGTTCGTGAACCTGGAAGCGCAGGAAGAATCTCAACCGAAGACAATGAAGGAGCCGGAAATCGATCCTATTCTTTTGCGGCCGGTTGACGATCTTGAACTCACCGTTCGTTCGGCGAATTGCCTGAAGGCGGAGAGTATTTATTATATCGGCGATCTCATTCAGCGTACCGAAGTCGAATTACTCAAGACCCCGAATCTGGGCAAGAAGTCCCTGACAGAAATCAAGGACGTACTTGCTTCTCGTGGCCTGTCGCTGGGTATGCGCCTGGAAAACTGGCCACCGACAGGTCTGTATGATGATCAGGACAAAACGGCTTCGGCCTAAGGTATTACAGGATAATTATCATGCGTCATCGTAATAGTGGCAGAAAACTCAGTCGCGACAGCAGCCACCGTCGTAGTATGTTTCGTAATATGGCCGTGTCGCTGATGCAGCACGAGCAGATTCGTACGACCTTGCCCAAGGCCAAGGAACTTCGCCGTGTGGTTGAGCCGCTGATCACCATGGCCAAGAATGATAGCGTATCGAAGCGCCGTATGGCCTTTGATCGTCTGCGTGATCGCGAGACCGTTACCAAGCTGTTCAATGAACTGGGGCCGCGCTATCAGGCGCGTCCGGGTGGCTATCTGCGCATCCTCAAGTGCGGTTACCGTCCCGGTGATGCGGCACCGATGGCGATCGTCCAGTTGGTCGACAAGCCGGAGGCCAGCACGAAGGAAACTGCCGAGACGTAGTCGACTGCCAGACAATCTATTAAAAAAACCGGGCGTGCCCCGGTTTTTTTGTTTGTGCCATTTGCAAGCGCGTATACGTATCTCGTGGGCGGAACTCGGGATTGACAGGATGATTTTAGCGGCCAAGTCTCGTTGACAAACGAGATACGAGATACGAGATACGAGATACGAGATACGAGATACGAACCAATGATCGTCCTTTTTACAGACTACGGATTAACCGGCCCTTATACCGGCCAGCTCGAGATCATGCTGCGTTCGTGCGCTCCCGACACACCGGTCATCAACCTCTGCGCCGATGTACCGCGACAGGATCCAAAGGCAGCGGCCTACCTGCTGGCGGCATTGCGGCAGTCGCTGCCACAAGCGGCCGTGTGGCTATGTGTGGTCGATCCTGGCGTTGGCACCTGGACCGACCAGCCAGTCATGCTGAACCTGGATGGTAAATGGTTTGTCGGGCCGGATAACGGGCTCTTCGACATCGTTGGCCGCCGCGCCAGACAGTGCAGCGGTTATGTGATTAGCTGGCGGCCCGATGTGCTGAGTAACAGTTTTCATGGCCGTGACCTGTACGCGCCGGTTGCTGCGGAGCTGGCACAGGGCCGGCATCCGGCGGCCGAGGCCTGCAACTGGCAGCCGCGCCATCAATGGCCGGATGATCTCAACGAGGTTATATATATCGACGCATTCGGCAATGCCATGACAGGGATGCGTGCCACCAGCCTCGATCGGAGCGCCGAACTGGTCATCAATGGTGACGCATTGTGTCATGCGGCCACCTTTGCTGAAGTCGAGCCGGGTGTTGCCTTCTGGTACGAAAACTCGAACGGACTCGTCGAAATCGCTGTGAACCAGGGCAGTGCGGAGGCGGCATTGGACCTGGAGGTTGGCAGCAGTTTCGTGGTGGCGTTATCCGGCTAGTCGAGTTTCTGGCGCAGCAGTTCGTTGACCTGCTGTGGATTCGCCTTGCCCTGTGATTGCTTCATCGCCTGGCCGACTAGGTAGCCCAGAACCTTGTCGTTACCATTACGGTATTGCTCACACTGGTCCGGGTTGGCAGCGATCACGTCGTCGACCAGTTGTTCGATGGCGCCGGTATCGGTTACCTGTTTCAGGCCGCGGTCTTCAATAACCTGATCCACTTCGCCCTCGCCATTCCAGAGCGCATCAAATACGGTCTTGGCGATTTTTCCGGAAATGGTCTGATCCTGAATTCGGGCAACCAGCTCACCCAGTTGCCGTGCACTGACCGTTGACCGCGACAGCTCAACGCCGTCGCGGTTGAGCGCGGCCGAGAGTTCACCCATGGTCCAGTTGGCACAGACTTTGGCATGGCCGCCGGCTGTCGTCACGGATGTCTCGAAGTAGTCGGCCAGTTCACGGCTGGCGGTCAGAACGCCGCTGTCGTAGTCTGACAGTTCATACTGCTCGATAAAGCGCTGGCGTCGTGCGGCCGGT
Organism: Methylohalomonas lacus; assembly: GCF_024808875.1. GTDB lineage: Bacteria > Pseudomonadota > Gammaproteobacteria > Methylohalomonadales > Methylohalomonadaceae > Methylohalomonas > Methylohalomonas lacus. Next base: position 165,201 of record NZ_JANUCT010000006.1, on the reverse strand, counting down.
AGTTCCGGCAGTTCGGCGCGGATCTCCTCGATGAAGCTGTCATCGATGTCGACCGGTAGCAGATCCGGATCAGGAAAATAGCGGTAGTCGTGGGCCTGTTCCTTGCCGCGCATAGAACGCGTCTCGCCCTTGTTCGGATCATACAGTCGTGTTTCCTGAATGACCTCGCCACCGGATTCTATTAGGGCAATCTGTCGTTCAACCTCGTAATTGATGGCCTGTTCAACGAAGCGGAAGGAGTTCAGGTTCTTCAGCTCGGCCCGGGTGCCGAACTGCTCGCTGCCGGCCGGGCGCACCGACACGTTGGCATCGCAGCGGAACGAGCCTTCCTGCATGTTGCCATCGGAGATATCCAGGTAGCGGACCAGGGCATGGAGGGTTTTCATATAGGCAGCCGCTTCTGCGGCACTGCGCATTTCCGGCTCGGAAACGATTTCCACCAGCGGCGTACCGGCTCGATTGAGGTCAACAGCCGTGCTGTCGCTGTACAAGTCGTGTATCGACTTGCCGGCATCTTCCTCGAGGTGTGCGCGGGTGATGTTGATGGTCTTGCGCGTACCGTCGGGCAGGTCAATATCGATGGCGCCACGGCCGACGATCGGTAACTCGTATTGACTGATCTGGTAGCCCTTGGGCAGGTCGGGGTAGAAATAATTCTTGCGCGCAAAAACCGACTGGCCAGCGAGTTCGGCATTGATCGCCAGACCGAACTTGACGGCCTTGCGGACCACTTCACGATTCAGTACCGGCAGTACACCGGGCAGACCGAGGTCGACGGCGCTCGCCTGGCTGTTTGGCTCTGCCCCGTAAGCTGTCGAGCTGCCGGAGAAAATCTTGCTTTTTGTATTGAGCTGGACGTGTATTTCCAGCCCGATGACGGTTTCCCATTCCATGACTGTTTATATCGGCTAGTCGTTTATGCTGGAAAAATGGTCCGCAAATGAACGCGAATAAACGCGAATACATACGAATCGAACAAGATAAAGTTTGTTTTCAATTGCTTGCATATCTGAGGCCCAAGTATTGGAAGAGTCTGATATCCTTTATGCGCGTTCATTTGCGGACAGTTCACATCTTTACTCACAGCCTTCCGGTACCCGCTCATGCCAGTCGGTAACCTGCTGATAGCGATGCGCGACGTTCAGAAGCCGTCCTTCGCTGAAATAGTTGCCAATCAGATGCATGCCGATCGGCAGCTCGCCGGAGAAACCGGCCGGTAATGACATCGCCGGCAGGCCGGCCAGGTTGGCGGTGACCGTGTAGATGTCGTTGAGGTACATGCTGACCGGATCGGCGGTTTTCTCGTTGAGCCCGAAGGCCGGTGCCGGCGTGGTTGGGCCGAGGATGACGTCGACGGCTTCAAACGCGCGCTGGAAGTCGTCCCGGATCAGTCGCCGCACCTGCTGGGCTTTCAGGTAGTAGGCGTCGTAGTAACCCGACGACAGGGCGTAGGTGCCGATCATAATGCGGCGTTTGACCTCGCGGCCGAAACCCTCGGAGCGCGAGCGACAGTAGAGATCCTGCAGGTCGGCCGGGTCGGCACAGCGGTAGCCGTAACGGACCCCGTCGAAACGCGCCAGGTTGGACGACGCCTCGGCCGGCGCGACGACATAATAGGCCGGGATGCCGAGGCTGGAGTTGGGCAGCGTGATTTCCTTGAGCCGGGCGCCGAGCTTTTCCAGCTCCGCGGCGGCCGTCTCGATGGCCGCGGCGACATCCGGATGCAGGCCCGCGCCGAAAAACTCCTTCGGCAGGCCGAGCGTCAGTCCCTCCAGACTGTCTCCCAGCTGGGCGCTGTAATCCTCGCTGTCGCGTTCTATCGAGGTCGAATCCAGCGGGTCGAAGCCGCTCATGGCGGACAGCAATAGCGCGGCGTCCTCGGCCGTGCGCGTCATCGGCCCGGCCTGATCGAGGCTCGAGGCGAAGGCAATCATGCCATAGCGCGACACGCGGCCGTAGGTCGGCTTGATGCCGGTGATGCCGCACAACGCCGCCGGCTGGCGAATGGAGCCACCGGTATCGGTGCCAGTGGCCGCCGCCGCCAGGCGGGCTGCCACGGCCGCTGCCGAACCGCCGGAAGAGCCGCCGGGAACCGTCTGCGCGCGCCAGGGATTGGTCACCGGGCCGTAGTAGCTGGTTTCATTGGACGAGCCCATGGCGAATTCGTCCATGTTGGTTTTGCCGAGCATGACCATGCCGGCGTCCTGCAGGCGCCGGACCACAGTGGCGTCGTAGGGCGCAACAAAATTATCCAGCATGCGCGAGCCGCAGCTGGTGCGTACCCCCTGTGTACAAAAAATATCCTTGTGTAACAATGGGATACCTGTCAGTGGCCCGGCCTGGCCGGCGGCCCGGCGGGCGTCGGCGGCCTCGGCCTGGGCGAGCGCCGTCTCCGCTGACAGTGTAATGATGGCGTTGAGGCGGCTGTCCAGCTGCTGGCAGCGATCCAGATGCAGCCGGGTGAGTTCGGTGCTGCTGATCTCGCCGGCAGCCAGTGCCCGGGCCTGTGCGACTAGGGTATTCAGATACATGGCTGTTCCGTGGCCGGCGCTGGCGCCGGTCCGATAAATTATCCTTTATTAATCAATAACTTTAGGTACAAGGTAGTAGCCGCTGGCAACCGCCGGGGCGGTCGCCTGGAAGGCGTCGCGCTGGTCCGTCTCACTGACCTCGTCGGCGCGCAGGCGCGCGGTCAGCTCCAGGGGATGCGCCAGCGGCGCCACGTCACCAGTGGCGGCCGCGTCAAGCTGATCGACCAGCGCCAGGATCTGGCCCAGCTCGTCCTGGTAGGCGGCATTGTCGTCAGCGTCCACTGACAGGCGTGCCAGGGTGGCAATCTGGTCGACCGTGTTTTTATCAAGCGCCATGTTGAGTGGTCTCGCGATGAATGGTTGGTTGATCCTTGAAATTGCGGAAATTTATCACAGACCCTATCTTGCTGAAAATCTTGCGCGTTGTTACAGTAGCGCAGTTTTGGTCACGTCGCAGGGAACAACCAAGGACCAGCAAACGCCTGTTACCGGCCCCGCAGCTGCCAGTCTGCTATCGATAGAGCATCCGGGGCATGATTCATGCTTGCCATTTTACACATGAATAACCGGTCACGCTGTTTTTAGTCCAGTTCCGCCGGCGTAGCTGTCTTCCTGCAGGCCGCCACTGGCCCATCCTTCACGGTGAATTGACAAGATGCTGAATAAAATACGCGGACTGTTTTCCAATGATCTCTCCATCGATCTGGGTACTGCCAACACACTGATCTACGTCCGCGGCAAGGGGATTGTACTCAATGAGCCATCAGTTGTAGCCATACGCCAGAGCGAGGGCAATAACAGCAAGACCATTTGTGCTGTCGGTGCTGAGGCCAAGCGCATGCTGGGCCGTACACCGGGACATATAACTGCGATCCGGCCACTGAAGGACGGTGTTATTGCCGACTTCACCGTTACCGAAAAAATGCTGCAGTATTTTATTCATGCGGTCCATGGCAATACGCTTTTCAAGCCGAGTCCCCGGGTACTGGTCTGTGTGCCCTGCGGCTCGACCCAGGTTGAACGCCGTGCGATCCGTGAATCCGCGGCCGGCGCCGGTGCCAGTGCTGTCTACCTGATCGAGGAGCCCATGGCGGCCGCGATCGGGGCCGGCATGCCGGTAAGCGATCCACGCGGTTCCATGGTGCTCGATATCGGTGGCGGCACGACCGAAGTAGCCGTTATTTCCCTGAACGGCATTGTTTATTCAGAATCCATTCGTGTCGGTGGCGATCGCTTTGACGAAGCCATTATGAATTATGTGCGCCGCAATTACGGCACGATGATCGGTGAAGTTACGGCCGAGCGCATCAAGCACGAGATCGGTTGTGCTTTCCCGGCCAATGAAGTCAAGGAAATGGAAGTTCGCGGCCGTAATCTGGCCGAGGGTATTCCCCGCAGCTTTACGTTGAACAGCAATGAAATTCTTGAGGCGCTGCAGGAACCACTGGCCGGTATCGTCGGCGCGGTGAAGACAGCACTCGAGAAGACGCCGCCGGAACTGGGTTCCGATGTCGCCGAACGCGGTCTGGTTGTTACCGGTGGTGGCGCGTTGTTGCGCGATCTGGATCGCCTGCTGATGGAAGAGACCGGCCTGCCGGTCATTGTTGCCGAAGATCCTCTGACCTGTGTTGCGCGGGGTGGCGGCAAGTACCTGGAAATGATTGAAGAGTACGGCAAGGATATACTATCCGTTGAATAAGGCCGAGGTGAATAACAGGACGGTCCGCAGATAATGCGGCCGGGAGCTGACGATCAAAGCACTATTTCAGAAAAAGACGCCCCTGCTAATTAAGCTGGTGTTTTTCACCATGGGATCCGTCGCCCTGCTAACGGTGGACCATCGTCAGAATCATCTTGATAACATCCGATCTGCCCTGTCGGTTGTCGTCTATCCGGTACAGTTACTGGTCGAGCTGCCCGTCGATATTGCTTCCTGGTCCTCCGAAAACCTGCAAAGCCGTCAGGCGCTGATAGAGGAAAACGAACGTCTGCGCGAAGAGCGCTTCATGCTCGAGTCAAAATTGCAGCGGTTTGCCGTAGTCGAGGCGGAGAATCGCCGTCTGCGCGAGTTGCTTGAATCATCGCTCAAACTGAACCAGAAGGTACTGGTGGCCGAACTGCTGTCGGTTGAACTCGAACCATTCCGCCGGCAGGTCGTCATCGACAAGGGGCGCCGCGAGGGTGCCTACAATGGCCAGCCGATTGCTGATGCCCGTGGCATCATGGGGCAGATCACCCATGTTGGACCATTCTCGAGTACGGTTCTTCTGATAACCGATCCCAGCCATGCATTGCCGGTGGAAGTCAATCGCAATGGTCTGCGCGCGATTGCGATTGGTAACGGTGAGGACAACATGCTGCGTCTGGAACATATTCCCAGCAATGCCGATATCCGTGAAGGCGATCTGCTGGTCTCGTCGGGGCTCGATGGCCGCTTTCCAGCCGGCTATCCGGTTGGTCGGGTGAAAGACATCAATCTGGCTGCAGGCGAATCGTTTACCGAAGTCAGCGTGGTTCCAAGCGCCCGGCTACAGCAGAGTCGGGAGGTCATGATGATATGGCCCTACAAGCCGGGGCAGTCACTACCCGGAAACGAACAGGAATTCACCGCACAATACAGCAATGACTGATCATCCCCGTCACGGTACCAGCATCATCATTCTCAGTTTCATCGCTGCATTCATGCTGACGGCGATGCCATTACCGGACTGGGCCCAGCCCTGGCGGCCTGTCTGGCCGGCCATGGTACTGGTTTACTGGTGTATGGCCCTGCCGGAACGAGTTGGCGTGGGCGTAGCCTGGTGTCTGGGGCTATTGCTTGATGTCCAGCAGGGTACTCTGCTGGGCCAGAATGCCCTCGGCTTTACCCTCATTGCCTTTATTACGCTCACGCTTTATCAACGTTTGCGTGTCTGTTCACTGGCCAAACAGGCCCTGATGGTAGCCTTCTTATTGTTAATCTATCTGTTGATTTCGCTCTGGATACGCACCATGGTCGGTTATCCACCCCGGCAATGGACCTACTGGATGCCAGCACTGACCAGCATGCTGCTGTGGCCATGGTTATTCATCATCATGCGTGATTTGCGCAGGAAATACCGGGTTTCATAACAAAGTTGAACGGCACGACGCATGCCTCCTGAGTTTGTTTTCAAGGACACAGACCGGGAGTCACGGCTTATTCACCGGCGCATATTATTTACCGGTGGCGTGATTCTCCTACTCATGGTCCTGCTGGTCAGCCGTATTGCCTATATACAGATCGTCAGACATGACCATTTCACGACACTGTCACAGGATAACCGGGTCAAGATCCTGCCCGTTGCACCGACGCGGGGGTTGATATACTCACGTGATGGTGTGTTACTGGCAGAAAACCAGCCTTCCTACAATCTGGAACTGATACCAGAGCGTATAAATAACCTCGATCGAACTATTGAACGACTGGGCCAGATCGTGGCGATTGACCAGAATGATGTCGATCGCTTCTACGATACACTCAAGCGCATTCGCCGGTTCGAGCGTGTACCGCTGCGTCTCAATCTTACCGATGCCGAGGTGGCGCGGTTTGCCGTACGCCGGCACGAGTTTCCGGGCGCCGATGTGAGCGCACGGCTCAAGCGTGAATATCCGTTGGGAGAATTGACCTCGCACGTGATCGGATATGTTGGTCGCATTGACAAGAATGATCAAAAGCGTATCGACCTGGCTAACTATAGCGGTACCAGCCATATTGGCAAAACAGGGGTAGAGCGCAGTTACGAGGATCAACTGCATGGCAAGGTTGGTTATGAACAGGTCGAGGTGAATGCAGCCGGTCGAGTGTTGCGTGTGCTTGATCGGACACCGCCGGTATCGGGCAAAAATGTGCGCCTGACACTGGATATCTCGCTACAACGTGCGGCGCAGGAAGCATTGTCCGGCAGACGCGGCTCGATTGTAGCGATTGACCCGCGCAACGGCGAGGTTCTGGCTATGGTCAGCAACCCGGGTTACGATGCCAATCTGTTTGTCGACGGGATTCGTCCGGCAATTTATAACGCACTGCGGGACTCTCCCGACCGACCATTGTTTAATCGTGCGTTAATGGGGCAATATCCACCGGGTTCGACCCTCAAGCCATTCGTTGGTCTGGCCGGGCTGGAGTATGACGTCAGAGTACCTGATACAGATACCTGGTGTCCCGGATGGTTCTCGTTACCCAACAGCAGTCATCGCTATCGTTGCTGGAAAAAACATGGTCATGGTCAGATGAATCTGAATGAAGCCATAGCCCAGTCCTGTGATGTGTATTTTTATTCGCTAGCCAATGATTTGGGTATTGAGCGTATGCATGAATTCCTGGAGCGGTTTGGCTTTAACAAAAAGTCGGGTATTGAAATTGGCCCTGAATCAGACGGTAATGTACCGTCAAGACAGTGGAAGAAGCGCGTATATGGTCAACCCTGGTATCCGGGGGAAACCGTCATTGCTGGTATCGGACAGGGCGCCATGCTTGCAACGCCCATGCAACTTGCCAGCGCTACAGCCATACTGGCAAATCATGGCAAGGTCGTGACACCGCATTTACTAGAGGAAACCTATGACCCGGTCAGTGGAGAAGTTATCAAGGATTATGAGCCCAAGGAAAGCCGGATTGAGCTGACAGAACCTGCTGACTGGGGCAGAATCGAGCAGGCCATGCGTGACGTTGTCCATGGCGATCGTGGCACAGCCCGTCGTATTGGTCAGGGTGCCGACTACGAGATTGCCGGCAAAACCGGGACGGCACAGGTTATCGGTATAGCCCAGGGTGAAGAATATGACGAAGAAACAGTACTTGAACGCCACCGTGACCATGCCTTGTTCGTGGCTTATGCACCGGTCGAGGAACCCAGATTAGCAGTGGCTATTATTGTAGAGAATGGTGGCAGTGGTTCGGGTACAGCAGCACCGATGGCGCGGGCAATTTTCGATCATGCTCTAATGAAAACTGATGACTAGTTTCCATGAATAAGTTTTTTGCCCAGCGATTGCATCTGGATATCTGGTTGGTGCTCGGTATTCTTGCCTTGTGCATACTCGGGTTGGTGACCCTGTATAGCGCCAGCGGTGAAAGCATGGAGGCGGTCACACGGCAGGCTGTGCGCATGGCCATTGCATTTGCCGGCATGCTGGTTCTGGCCCAGTTGCCGCCGGCACTGCTGTCGCGTTGGTCTGTCTGGTTCTACGTATTTAGTCTACTACTGCTGGCACTTGTACTGGTAATGGGTGAGATGGCGATGGGGGCAAGGCGTTGGCTGGATTTAGGGCCGTTGACATTCCAGCCCTCGGAATTGCTGAAGATTGCAGTGCCGATGGTTTTGGCAGGCTACTTTGGCCATCGTACCCTGCCTCCTAACCTGTACCAGGTATTTCTGGCCGCCATAGTGGTTCTGGTACCAGTGGGCTTCATTGCTGTTCAACCCGATCTGGGGACAGCAGTGATTGTGACAGTCGCGGGTTTTACTGTACTTTTTATGGCTGGTCTCAGCTGGCGGCTGATGATAGGCATCGCCCTGATGGGCGTCGCCTTTCTGCCGGTCATGTGGTTTTACTTCATGCACGACTACCAGCGTAACCGGGTGCTGACATTTCTCGATCCGGAAACGGATCCGCTCGGAACCGGTTACCACATAATCCAGTCTACTATAGCGATCGGCTCGGGTGGGCTTCATGGCAAGGGTTGGCTGAACGGTACACAGTCACATCTGGATTTTCTGCCCGAGCGTTCTACCGATTTTATATTCTCTGTATTCAGCGAGGAATTCGGCTTGATGGGCGTGTTGGTTCTGGTGAGTCTATACCTGTTTATCATAGCCCGAGGGCTGTATATCGCTGCTCGGGCTCAGGACACATTTGGTAAGCTGCTGGCTGCGGGCCTGACTGCGATATTCTTTGTCTACGTGTTTATAAATATCGGCATGGTGTCCGGGCAATTACCGGTAGTGGGTGTGCCTTTGCCATTGGTTAGTCAGGGGGGTACATCCATGGTTACAATCATGGCCGCGTTTGGTTTCATGATGTCAATTCATACACACAGAAGGTTGTTATCCCATTGAAAAATATAATTGCTAATTTATTGACACTGGCGATGGCAGCAATGCTGTGTACGTCATGTGTGCATGCTGCAAACGAAGCCGAGCAGAATGATCTTGACTCATCGGCTGTTAGTTCCTTTATAGCCGATATGGTCAGAGATCATGGCTTTGAGGAAATCCGTCTGCAAAGCATATTTGATTCAGCAGAATATAAACAATCCATTATTGATGCTATAACGAGACCGGCAGAAAAAATGCCATGGTATCGTTACAAGAAAATTTTTGTAACCGATGATCGGGCACGGGCTGGAGTAGATTATTGGCACAAACATGCCGATACATTGGCAGATGCAGAACGTGAATTCGGTGTGCCTACGGAAATTATTGTTGCCATTATAGGTGTGGAAACGCGCTATGGCGCCTACACCGGAAAATATCGCGTGGTGGACGCACTTGCCACACTGGCTTTTCATTATCCGAAACGGGCTGATTTCTTCCGCTCAGAATTGAAGGAATTCCTGATTCTGGCACGGCAACAGGATGTCGATCCCCTGTCAATAAAGGGATCCTATGCCGGCGCCATGGGTATCCCCCAATTTATCGCCAGCAGCTACAGGAACTACGCAATTGACTTTGACGATGATAATCGGGTCGATCTCTGGGCTAATGATATTGATGCAATTGGTAGCGTTGCCAATTACTTTAGACGTCATGGCTGGCAGCCTGGTGAGCCAGTAATTTTTGCGGTTACTGATATGCCGTCTAATTATACTGAACTTGAGCGTTCTGAACTAAAGCCAAACATCGACTATGCTCAGTTACAGCAGTCTGGCGTTGAGATTGATGGGACTCTTGATCCGGACACACGTGTGGCTTTGCTTGAGTTCGAGGGCGAGAATGGTCCCATATTCAGGCTAGGTCTGGATAATTTCTATGTGATTACAAGATATAATCACAGTCGCTTGTATGCACTGGCTGTTTATTTGCTGGCTCAGGAAATACGTGAACGCTACGAGAACCTAATGTAGGCAATATCAATATGGGTTATCAGTTTCGCTTCTACCTGTTGGGGTTGATCATTGTGGCAGCTACATTACAGGGCTGCGGCGGCAGCAAGTCAGTTAAATCTCCAGAGCAGGACAGGGCGCCGGCACGGCCGCGTGATGTAAGTAATATTCCTGATGCTGTTCCCAAAGATGAGCCTCGCAGCCGCTATGGTAACCCGGAATCCTACGAGGTATTTGGCAAGCGGTATCATGTCATGCAGGATGGCAGTGGCTATGTAGAGAGAGGTATTGCCTCATGGTACGGAACGAAATTTCATGGTCGTCGTACCTCCAGCGGTGAGAGTTATGATATGTATGCAATGACTGCAGCACATAAATCCTTACCATTACCTACATATGTTGAAGTCATCAATTTACAAAACAGGAATTCAGTCGTTGTCAAAGTAAACGATCGCGGCCCATTTCATGAGAATCGCATCATTGATATGTCATATGCAGCTGCGAGTAAGTTGGGCATGCTGGATAAGGGCACAGCACTGGTAGAGGTGCGTACAATTGAGCCTGATCGTTATCAAAATAATGAAGTTCGTCATGTTTCTGAAGGATCCGGCCGGAATGTAAGACCGGATACTGTTAAATCGATCGAAGAATTTGATGAGTTCTTTATCCAGATTGGTGCTTTCAGCGATCTGAGTAATGCTGAGCGACTCCGTGCACGGCTGGGTAGTATTGAAGATAAATATGCGAAAATTTATCAGGCTGTTGTCGATAACACTACTCTTTACAGGGTGAGGATAGGCCCTCTAACTGATGTTGCCACAGCCGATCGTATTGTTTCGAAATTATCCAATTATGGTATTGATAATCATCACATAGTATTTGAGTAATGAGACCACTAATCGGGCTCTCTTTATTATGGAGTTGTTATAGGAAATGAATATCCGAAAAAAAACACTGATGTTAGTTCTTGTAGCAGTATCCCTGTTACCGGAATTAGTCACTGCCCAGAATCCGGCGCGTCCCTCCCCCCCAAGTATCGATGCCCAGTCGTACTTGCTTGTTGACTATGCCAGCGGGCGGGTTATTGCTGAAAAAGATGCCGCCGAGGAAGTAGAACCAGCCAGCTTGACAAAAATGATGACAGTGTATGTCGCAGGCGAAGAGCTTCAGGAAGGTCATATAAAGCTTGATGATGAAGTGCTGGTTAGCGAGAAAGCATGGCGTATGCCCGGCTCTCGGATGTTCATAGAAGTAAACACGCGCGTTACTGTGGAACAGCTGCTGAATGGCATTATTATTCAGTCTGGTAATGATGCCAGTGTCGCCTTGGCGGAACACATCTCTGGTTCTGAAGAGGTGTTCGCTCAGCTTATGAATCAGACAGCTCAGACTCTGGGCTTGGAAAATACCCACTTTACAAACAGTACGGGAATGCCAGAGCCGGGTCACGTTACAACAGCTCAGGATATGGCGAAACTGTCTGCTGCCCTGATTCGCGATTATCCCGAATTATATGGTTTGCATGAGGTTAAGGAATATACCTATAACGATATTACTCAGCCGAATCGCAACCAGTTACTCTGGCGGGATAATTCCGTTGATGGAATAAAAACCGGTCATACCGAGGCGGCAGGATATTGTCTTGTTGCGTCTGCTGAACGCGACGATATGCGGCTTATCTCTGTAGTTATGGGCGCGAACAGTGTACAGGCACGTACATCGCATACAAAGTCGCTTCTGAATTATGGTTTCAGGTTCTTTGAAACCAGAAAGATCGCAGATGGCAATCAGAAACTTGGTGAGGCCAGAATATGGAAGGGTACTAACGAGCATGTCAATTACGGTTTGGTCGATGATGTTTTTGTTACTGTACCACGCGGTGATGCCGAAGAATTGCAGCAAACTGTTGAGTTGAAAAAACCATTGATAGCGCCGGTAGCCGCCGGCGAACCCATCGGTACACTGTCCCTAGGACTCGGTGATGAGACGTTGCTCCAACAGCCGTTGGTAACATTGCAGGCTGTTGAGCAGGCTGGTCTGTTTTCCCGTCTTCTGGATAGTGTGAAATTGATGCTGGAGTAAAGGACCGGTGTCACTCGTTTATCTCAATGGGGACTTTGTTGCTCTGGAAGAAGCACGTATATCCCCTCTGGACCGTGGTTTTACATTTGGTGATGGTGTCTATGAAGTGATCCCGGTTTACAACCGCCGGGTATTCAGACTGAAAGAACATCTTGAGAGACTCGAAAATAGCCTTAAACTCATATACATGCGTAACCCCCTTCCTGTAGAAGAATGGAAACGTATTCTTGACAGACTGGTGACCGAGAATGCCGGTGATGATCAATCTATATACCTGCAGGTAACCCGGGGCGTGTCGCCGCGCGATCATGTGTTTAATGATGAAATGCAGGCGACTGTATTCATAATGACGAAACCGCTGGAACAGCCAGACAATAGCGCCGGTTCAGCGGCTATAGTGCGCCCGGATATACGCTGGCAATGGTGTCATATAAAGGCAATTACCTTGCTACCCAGTGTTTTATTGAGACATGAGGCGAGTTTGTCTGGTGCCAGAGAGGCTATACTTGTCAACCAAGGTTTGGTGACTGAAGGTGCCGCTAGTAACGTGTTTATCTGTGAGTCTGGTAAGGTGCTCACGCCGCCCAAGAGCCGACAGCTGCTGCCAGGAATTACGCGTGATCTAGTGATAGAACTTCTGCAGCAGAATGGTATTGAATGTAGTGAATATCCTGTACCAGAGACGCAACTGCGTAGTGCGGATGAAATATGGATTACCAGTTCGACCCAGGAAATTGTTCCGATAACTGTTCTAGATGGCGAGATGGTTGGTAGTGGGCAACCAGGACCACTGTGGCAGCATGCAGCACGTATATATCGCGATTTCAAACAGGAATTTTCACAACACCGCTCTTCCGACGTGTAGAAGATATATTATGGCAATCGAGCTTTTTCGTGAATTCATACTGGAATCAGCCCGGCGTCTGCCAAACCTGCCAGAAAGTCATCCCTGTGCTGCCATGCATGGTCATACCTTCCGTATTCAGATTCATGTTCAGGGTCCGATTCAGTCTACAACTGGTTGGGTCATGGATTTTTCTGAACTTGATAGACATGTTCAGGACCTGCGTGGTGAACTGGACCATCGAGTTCTAAACGACATAGCTGGACTCGAGAACCCGACAACTGAACTTCTGGCACGCTGGATATGGCAGAGACTACAGCCGACCGTGCCGGGTCTCAGCCGCATTGTCATACAGGAAAATCAGAACAGCGGCTGCGTTTATACGGGTGAAAGTTGAGTAACAGTCGGTGAGTCTTATGAGCAAGCTAACGATTACAGAATTGATGGGCGATGGTATCGCTACCGAGTTACAGGAGTCAGTATATTCCGTGGCTTCGGCTATGCCCATGAAGTTCACTTTTGAAACCCTAGACCTGTCATTGTCAAACCGGGAGAAACTCGACCGCAAGCTGTTTGAAAAGGTCGAGGAGTCGATGTATAAAAACAAGGTTGCCTTGAAGTATCCCACGATCACGAAAGATATTAGTCCCAATGCACTTATCCGTCGCATGTGTAATTTCAGTGTAATTTTGCGGCCAGTAATCTCGATCAAGGGTATAACATCGAATTTCAAGGAAGATCTTTTCCTTTACATTGTACGGATTGCTACTGGCGGAACCTACGATGACCCGGGCCGACTCATAGGCCAGGACTCTGCAATTTCTATACGTATCGTGGAGCGCAAGCCCTGCCAGCAGGCGGCACGTTTTGCTTTCGATTTCGCCCGTAACAAGAGCCTAAGAGTTACATCATCTTCGAAGCATACTATCCAGAAAGTTACTGATGGCCTGTTTCAGTCCGTTGTCGAGGAAGTGCACAAGGAATATCCAGACGTAGTGCATAATGTCGAGCTGTTTGACGCACTGTTGGCCAAGATCGCCATGCGACCCGAAGACTACGACGTCGTACTGGTGCTGAACGAGTATGGTGACTTCCTTTCAGATATGGCCAGCGGACTGGCTGGCAGTATAGGCACTGGCGCGAGTGGCAACTTCAGTTTTACCGAGGATGATGAGATTGATATTGCCATGTTCGATCCGTCAGGTGGTACGGCACCGGATATCGCCGGGCAGAACAAATGCAATCCAACCGGCATATTACTGGCCTTCGGTATGTTGCTGGATCATATCGATTGTTATGATCTGGGCCACGCTCTGCGATTGTCGTTGTTGTCCGCAATCAATGATGGTGAGTGCACCCCCGATATCAATGGTCGTCTGGGCACGCGTGAATATACCCGGGCAATCGTCGATCGGCTGCCGGACTATTTACCTGATGCGGGGGATCAGTGACTGGTAATTGGTGATTCGTGATTGGCAGGGTCCGGCTCTTATAGAGCTGACTGCGATCCGCGAACCTATCAGGGTGTGTTTCTCCGACTGAAGTCGGCTTCTACGGGAAGTAGTTTTCGCAACTGTAGGAGCCCAGTTTGCTGCGCGAATATATTCGGCACCTTGACAAACTATGACGCTGGATCACGCTATTTCACTCACCACTCACCACTCACCACTCACCACTCACCACTCACCACTCACCACTCATCACTCACCACTCACCACTCACCACTCACCAGCCCTACTGCTTGATGCCCGTGCCGCGATTCAGAAGAAACAGGCAGAAAACTGATAATGCCACTGTGAATAGGCAGATCATGCTGAAGGCGTAGCCAACATTGATATCGGAAACCCCCAGCATGCCGTAGCGGAATGCATTCACCATGTAAAGTATGGGATTGAATAAAGAGACTTTCTGCCAGAATTCCGGCAACAGGTCTATGGAGTAGAAGACGCCGCCCAGATAGGTCAATGGCGTAAGTATAAAGGTCGGTATGATAGAAATATCATCGAATTTCTTGGCAAAAATACCGTTTATCATCCCGCCAAGGGAAAATAGTATCGAGGTGAACAAAACTACGCCAAACATGAGTGTATAGCTGTATACCTGCAGCTCGGTGAAGAAAAGTGCCACGATCGATACGATCAGGCCTACAAGAAGCCCCCGTGTGACTCCACCTGTTATGTAACCGGCCAGTATAAGATGATTGGGGATAGGGGAAACCAGCATCTCCTCAATATGCTTCTGGAACTTGGCACCAAAAAATGATGAAACAACATTGGAATAGGCATTGTTGATGATTGACATCATGATGATACCTGGTGCGATGTATTGCATATACGTAAATCCGCCCATTTCGCCAATACGAGAGCCGATTAGATTGCCGAAAATGACGAAATATAGGGTCATGCTTATTGCCGGTGGAACCAGGGTTTGCACCCATATCCGCATGAAGCGGCCGACTTCCTTGACCACCATGGTCTGATAGGCAATGCATTGTTTCTGGAAATTCATGCTACCGCCTGTTTTTTGTTGTCAACGAGAGACATGAACAGTTCTTCCAGACGGTTACTCTTGTTTCGCATGCTATGGACCTGTATGCCCAACTGTTCGATTTCCTTGAAAAGAGTATTTAACCCCGCCGTCTTCTTGATTTCGACCTCGAGACAGTAAGGATCGATTAACCGGGTCTGGCAATCTGTAAATTCGGGAGGATATTCGAGCTTACTATTCAGATCGAGAATCAGTGTTTCCGTATTCAGCTTGCCTAACAATTTCTTCATGCTGGTATTCTCGATGATTACCCCGTGATTGATAATGGCGATGTTCTTGCACAGATTTTCGGCTTCCTCAAGATAATGCGTGGTCAATACAATTGTTGTGCCATTAAGGTTCAGCCCGGAAAGAAAGCTCCACATCGATCGTCTTAATTCAACGTCTACACCGGCAGTAGGTTCGTCCAGTATGAGTAGACGCGGCTCATGCACCAATGCCCGGGCGATCATCAACCTTCGCTTGAGTCCGCCCGAGAGTGTCCGTGAACGTGTGTGGCGCTTGTCCCATAAACCCAGTTGGTCGAGATATTTTTCCGCGCGCTGTTCTGCCAGTCGGCGCGGGATACCGTAATAGCCAGCCTGATTCAGAACAATTTCCATACAGGTTTCGAACTGTGAGAAGTTGATTTCCTGTGGGACGATACCAATACAAGCTTTGGCTGCCGCGATATCACTATCGAGATCATGGCCAAAAACCGAAATCCGGCCGGCTGTCTTGCGTACCAGCGAGGTGATGATGCCTATGGTTGTTGATTTGCCGGCCCCGTTGGGTCCCAGCAGGGCAAAAAAATCGCCTTCTTCAACATCCAGGTCGATGCCGCGCAGGGCCTGCAGGCCGCTGCCATAGGTTTTCTTGAGCCCCTGTATTTGCAGAGCTTTCATGACGACAGTTTGGATACCTCGAGGGAGATGTAAAAAACGCCGCAATTAGTAATTGCGACAGTGTGGAAGGTTATTCTATCAGTTTTGTGTTGACATCCTTTTGCAGTTTGCCAATCTTGCTTAATGTTTCCGCGAGCTTGCTGTCGCGGTCCAGCAGTAGCCGGAAATACTGTTTCGGGATTTTTAGTAGTCGGCCCTGCTGCTCCATGCGCACATAGGCGTTGCGTTTGCCATCACTGTCCGGCATTAGGGCCTGTTCGCCGAAGTAATTGCCCCGTTTGTGTTCGGCCAAAGTGACGATTTTGCCATCAGTATCGAGCAGGAAGATTTCTACCGAACCATCCAGCACCACGTAAAGATAATCACCGGGCTGATTCTCCTTGATGACGAAATCGCCAGGTCCTACATCGACGACCTCGGCCCAGTCACGGAAATTGGAGATCTCCTGTGGCTTGAGGCTGCGAAACAGCCGCATGCTCTTGAGCAGCTTCTTGATGTCGTCGTCCTCAGGCCGGTCCAGATAACTGGACATGGTGAGCGCTTCGGACTCTTCCTCGTCATTTTCATCCTGCTGTACATGCAAGAGCACGTGCTTTTTGGCGATGCGAAAGAGCCGACAGTCATAGAGTGCACGGACAGTGGCATTGCGTCGACCGGTTCCGCCCGGTAGCAGGGCCTGCTCGCCGAAGAAATCGCCGTTGTGCAGCGTGGCGATGGTAATTTCGCGTCCGCCGGATTCCCCCCGCACCATTACTTCGACGCTGCCGTCGATGATGACATACATGCAATCACCAAGCTCGGCCTCGCGGATAATGAGTTTCTTGGCGGCGAAATCCTCGATCCGATTCTCCGGTGCCTCGAGTATGGCCCGCAGTTCGGCGTCGTTGAGCGAATGGAACAACGGGATGTTCCGAAGTGACTTCAGAATGGCTGCAATTTCCGTTTTGGTCATCATGACGCATGTTCCTTTATCAGGGCTGCCAACGGCCGGCCAGCAAGCTGCCTAAAGGAATATCGTAGCAGAATGTAGCCCGGCGGGCAGGGGCCACCCGCCGGGGTGTGACCTAGTTGGTGGCCGCCGAATGCGGAAACTGTTCCAGCTCGAACAGGTGATTCAACCACTGATTGGAGAGCTTCTCCTGGACGCTGTTCTGGCGCAGGCGGGCGTTCAGGTTGGGGAAATCGACCCGCTCTAGTTCCTGGTCCTGGTTGTAGCAGGAGTAGACGAAGTATTCCTCGCCGGTCTTCGGGTCGATGTGCTTGCACAGGCACTGCGCGCATACGCCCTTCATCATGCACTGCATGGGCGAGTTGATCGAGCCGATCGCCTTGTGCTCCGGCTTGAGATAGGGCTGTAGCATCCCGTGGCGGGCCTCCTTGACCGCCGCCATCATGCGGTCGGAGCCGATGACGATCATGCGGTCGACCTCGTCCAGCGGGATCTCGGGCTCGCCGAGTTCGCCGCGACCGTAGGCGAGCATGGCCTCGATGATGTTGCCCATGTAGGTCTTGTCCTGCGGCCGGGTCGTCGGGATCGGCTCGACGCCGGGGCCCGGATCGACGGCCCAGACGATGACGTCGGAAGCTTCCTCGATATCCCGGACCTTGAACAGGTCCTCGCGGTGCTTGTAGCCGGCAAAGTAGATCACGCGGCTGCCGGCGTTGCGGAACGCCTTGCCGATGGAGAACTGCACGGCGTTGCCGAGGCCGCCGCCGACCAGCATGACCGTCTCGTTCTTCTCGACCTCGGTAGGGGCGCCGGTCACGCCCATAACCACCAGCGGGTCGCCGGGCTGCCACAGCGCGCACAGCCGCGACGAAGTGCCCATTTCCAGCGCGATGAGCGAGATCAGGCCCTTGTCCTTGTCGACCCAGGCGCCGGTCAGGGCGATGCCCTCGGCGGTCAGGCTGGTGTCCTCGACCACCGGCGCCAGCTGTTCCAGGTTCTGCACCCGGTAGAACTGGCCGGGGTGGAACTTGGCCGCCTGCATCGGCGCCTTGACGATGACTTCGATAATAGTTGGTGTCAGGCGGTTGACCTCGACGACGCTGGCCGTGATCTGTTCGTCAAGACGCTGGTACAGAGCCTGTAGAGCCGCCTCGCGCTGCGGCTGGTCAGCCGGATCGAGCTGTGCCAGTTCGTGTTTGAACAGGTCGACCACGTACGGATAACCGTCCTTGGCGCTGGCCATGGCCTTGACCACGTTGCCGGCGTAGACCGGATGGTTGTCACCGTAGAACGAGATGTATTTGCCGTGCTTGTGGTACGAGGTCAGCGGTGCCGGTTTGCCAATCTTCGGCTGGGCGTCGTCGTCGACGGCCACCAGTTCCGGCAAGTCGCCCTCGCCCCACTGCGGCTCGTAGCGCTGGAAGAACTTGGCGTCCATGCGGAAGGTGTAGGGGTGTTCCTGCTCGTAGATCGTGTTCGGCGAGGTGCCGGCGGCGATGAACAGGCTCTTCATGGGGACCTCAACGTTATCGGCGTCCTTCACCCACTGGCCGTCCTCGCCCTTGACCAGGCGCTCGAATTTGACCGCTTGCAGCGCGCCGTACTGGTCCGGTACGGCTTCCTTGGGGCTCATGCCCTCGGCCAGGCGGATGCCTTCCTCCAGCGCCTTGGCGATTTCCTCGTGGTTCTGCCGGTAGGCCGGCGAGTCGTGCATGCTCTTGCGGTAGAACATGGTCACACCGCCCCACTTTTCGATCAGGGGCGCGAAGTCCGGCATCTCGCCGGCGTCTGCGGCGCGCTCGCGCTCGGCGCGGATGGCGCGGCCGTGTTCGAGGAATTCATCGAGAATTTCCAGTTCCTCGGCATCGTACGCGGCGCGCACCGTCGCCTCATCCTGCATCGCGGTGAGCTTTTCGTAGCGATTCAGCATCTTCTCGACCTGGATCGGATAGTAAGCCATCACTTCGGTCGTGGTGTCGATACCGGTCAGGCCGCCGCCAATGACGCCGGCCGGCAGCCGCACCTGCAGGTTGGCCATGGAGTTTTCCTTGGCCGCGCCGGTCAGCTGCAGCGCCATGAGAAAGTCCGAGGCCTTGCGGATACCGCGGATCAGGTTGTTCTTCAGGCCGATGATGGTTGGCTTGCCGGCACCCGAGGCGATGGCGATGTGGTCGAAACCCAGCTCCCAGGCCTCCTCGATGGTCAGCGTGCCGCCGAAGCGTACGCCGCCGTAGCAGCGGAAGGCGTGGCGGCGGGCCAGGTTCAGGTAGATGACCTTGAGGAAGTTCTTGTCCCAGCGCACCGTGATGCCGTACTCGGCGACGCCGCCGAAGCCCATCAGGGTGCGCTTGTCGAGGTCCTCGTAGAGCGCATGAAAGTCGTGGATCGGTGCCGGTGGTGTGTCGGCGTCGCCGACCAGTTCGGCCGGCAGCGGTTCGATCTTGAGCGCATCGATGCCGACCACGCCGAAGCCCTCGTTCAGCAGGTAATGCGATAGCGTGTAGCCGGCCGGGCCCATGCCGACCACGAGGGCGTTCTTGCCGTTGTAGGGCAGGGTGTGCGGGCGCTCGATGTTGAGCGGGTTCCAGCGCGTCAGGAACGAGTAGATCTCGAAGCCCCACGGCATGAACAGCACGTCGGTGAGCACGTTGGTCTCGATCTGCGGGATATTGACCGGTTCGGTCTTCTGGTAGATGCAGCCCTTCATGCAGTCATTGCAGATGCGGTGGCCGGTACCGGGGCACATCGGGTTGTCGATGATGACCAGCGCCAGCGCCCCGATATTGTCGCCCTGGCGCTTGACCAGGTGCATTTCCGATATCTTCTCGCCCAGTGGGCAGCCGCTGATGGTCACGCCCAGCGGGTTGGTCTTGAAGATATGCTTGTCGCCGGACTCGCTGGCGGCCTCCACGGCACGCTTGTTGCGCATGCCCTTGGAGCAGGAGTCGGTGTCGCGCTCGTGGCAGTAGATGCAGTGGTCGACCTCATACAGCGTCTCGCGCTGGCCGGCGCGGTGATCGGTCAGGGCGAAGCCGTCACGGCGGCGGCGTTCGTCCTCGGGGCCGACCCAGGCCGAGTAGCCGTCGTAGTCGACCACATCGTGTTCGACCAGGTGATCGAAATCGGTCTTTTTTGGTGTCTTGAAGCTGAACCAGCCGCAGACGCTGGCGTGCAGTGCGCCGCCCTGCTGTGCCAGCAGGCACCAGCGCTGGACGACCTTCAGCAGTTCGGCCAGGGGTGCCTCGGCGGCCAGCTCGTCGGCGAACAGGCGCGCGGCCTCGTCGTCGTCGCGAAGCGCTGTGAGCACCTGGGTGGCGGCGTCCGCCTCGGGTTCATCGGCGGCGCGCTTGACCCGCAGCGCGGCGCTGGCGGTCAGGAATTCGGCATCACTCGCGCCGTCGTCGGGTTGCTCGCCGAGCAGCCGCGCCAGGCCGGCGACGGCATCCCGGATATGGTCGACGTCCCAGTCGGCCGCCTTTTCCTTCTTTACGCCGGACTTGGCCTTGGCCACGACCTCGTTCTTGAAGCCAAATACGACGTCAACCTCGCGGCGGATGGCGGCCGCCTGCGCGGCGCGTACATCGGTAACGTTGAACAGCCGGGCGGTGAAGTCGCCCACCAGCGCCGCCATGCGCACCAGCAGGTCGGAGACCTGCTCGGCCGTCAGTTCGGCTCCCTGGGTATCCCGGTACTCTTTGAATTCCTTGAACAATTCCGGGTGGTTGGTGGCCGTTTCCTGTTCGAACACGGCGAGCAGATCGGCCAGCCGATCCGGATCGTACAGGTCGGCGTATTCGAAACCGTCGATGCCGAGTGTGAGGGCGGGAGCCTGCGGGGCGGCTGCCTGTCGGGAGTTTTGCTGAGCCTGGTTCATAGGGATAACGGGTACCGAAAAAACGATGTTTTGCGTCGACGTAATGGTACGGCCAGTCACTGACCGCACGCACTGTATAATGAGTCAATGTATAATTAAAACTGCTTATTATACATATTTTTAGAAGTTAAAATTATTAAGGGTCCGGCCGCCGAAGTGACCGGACCCCTGAACAATATTGTCTGAGCTGGACGCTCAGGCGCCGTCGTTATTGCCGTCGGAATCGCTGGCCGACGGGATCGGCTCCTCCTGCTCGTTACTTTTGGTCGACGCAGCCTTGTCCAGCGGCCACGGCCGGGTATCGCTCTGGAACGTGACATAACGCAGTATGTCGCTGGCATAGTTGGTGATCTTCGGGCTCAATTCCAGCAGTTGCGGGTTGACACCGCCAGTCAGCAGCTTGGTCACCACCTGGAACAGCACCAGCAGCCAAATCAGCCAGCCGAAAGCGATATAGAACACCACCCCGAACAGGATGATGAAGGCTACCCGCAGCCAGGTGTTGATGTTGGTCAGATTTTCTTTTGCATTCATGAACCAGGTCCCCCTTGTCGGAATCATTGCCGGTTATGTCAGAGTATAAAAGGCATGCGCGCGTTCAGCATCTCTTTTCCACGGATCGCGGCCAATAAAGCCGGCGGCGACCGCTTGGGGCCGATCATTCGACAATGCATGCTGGCATGGCCGGCGATCAATGATAAATTAGCCACTAAAGCCAGCCCGAGATTTTGCACATGTCCCCCAACCGCCAGTCACAGCGCGTCGCGCCAGCCGCGGGTGCCGCTTCATGACCTATTGTGTCGGTATTCAGGTCAATACCGGCCTGGTGTTCGCGTCCGATTCACGGACCAATGCCGGCGTCGATAACATCGGCACTTTCAGCAAGATGCACCCGTTCGTGAAGGAGGGCGAGGTGATGCTGGTGCTGCTGTCCTCGGGCAATCTGGCCACCAGCCAGTCGGTAGTCAGCCGCCTGCAGAAAGACATCAAGAACACTGCTGCTGAACAAAGCCTGTTCAAGGCGGCCGACTTCAGCGAAGCCTGCGCCTACGTCGGCGAGGTCAGCCGGGGCGTGCAGAAACAGCATGCCGGCGAGGACCAGCAGAACAGTGTCAACGTCGGCGCCACCTTTATCCTCGGTGGGCAGATCGGCCAAGAGCGGCCAAAGCTGGCGCTTATCTATCCCCAGGGCAACTACCTGCTGGCTACGGCCGAGACGCCGTTTTTTCAGATCGGCGAACTCAAGTACGGCAAGACCATTCTCGATCGTATCGTCGAACCGTCGCTATCGCTGGAGGATGCCGCCCGTTGTGCCCTGGTGTCACTCGATTCAACCAGCCGCAGCAACGTCGGTGTCGGGCCGCCGTTCGAAGTGCTGATGTATCGCCGCGACAGCCTGCGTATCGAACAACGTTTCAAGTACGATCTGGAGACGGACTACTATCAGCGTCTGCGCCAGGCTTGGGCCGAAAACCTGCGGACTGCCTTTTACGGGTTACCGCGATTCGACTGGGAACGGGACGACTGAGTCCTTGCGGCGGCTGGCAGCCTGCTCCCCGACCAGTCGGTGAATGAAAGCCAGTTTGTCCATGACACTGTCACTGATGACAAACGGATAGAAGTCGCCCAGACCGATGCTGCGGTTGATGTTGTTCAAGGCCACGCTGAGATCGATCCAGACACCGAGAATGTCCTGAATCGACATTTGCTGCATTACCAGCAGCAGTGACTGGTCGCTGCGCCGGCGCATGTTGCTCAACGGATTGTCGCGTGACAGCAGGCGCGAGCAGTGCGCCGTTTCCAGCGTGTCCATGATGTGCAGGTAATGCGCCCAGCACTCGGCCCAGTCTTCCCACGGATGCGCGGTGGCGTAGGCACTGATGTGGAAATCCTGCCAGTTATACGGCGGGCCATGATCATAGTAAGCCTTGAGCGCCTGCTGATAATGCTTGCTTTCGTCGCCGAACAGGCGCACGAAGTCGCTGTGCCAGTGACTGTTGAAGATCAGTCGATACCAGTAGTAGTGGCCAACCTCGTGACGGAAATGTCCCAGCAGCGTACGGTAGGACTCGTTCATCTGCTGGCGTATGCGTTCGCGGTAACCGGCATCCGCCTCGGCGATGTTGATGGTGATAAGCCCCTGACTGTGTCCGGTCATGATCGGGCTGCCCGCGGCCGAATCATCGGTAAATTCGGATTCCGCCTGCAGTGTCTGGTCCGCGAGAAAGGCAAACGCCAGCCCGTACTGCGGATCCTCGTCGCGACCGATGATGGGCAACTCCAGCGACAGCAGCGTGAATAGCAGCCGGCGCTTGGCCTGCTCGATCTCGCGCCAGTAGTCGCGATTCTGCGGGTAGGACAGGTCCGGGATGGTCTGATTCAGACGGCAGGCAATACAGAATGGATGATTGTCCTCGACCGGTATCATCCAGTTGCAGACATTCGGGCCACTGTAATTGGCGCATTTGCGGAATTCGCGACCTTCGAGGGTATGATCGGCCAGTCGGTAGTTACCAGTGTCGGCCAGTAACAGTGGTTTGATCTCGAGCAACTCGGGGATGAAGCCGAGCCCGCGCTCACAGGCCAGGCAATGCGTATTCTCGAAAAATACCTGATTATGGGCGCACTGAAAGCGTTTCATGACTCAGCTGTCTTTTCCATTTTGACATGGCTGACATCCAGCGAGAAATAGCGTGCCGTGATGAGCGTATGGAGTTCAGCCAACTGCGCCTGTAGCTGATCGATATAGTCATGCAGGCCACTGCCGGCCTGGGCATACTTGTCCATGTCCGCTTCCTTGATATTGCGGCGCAGGCTCAGTACCTGACGCAGCAACGAGTCGTTGCCGGGCAGCGTTTCCAGGCACTGATGAACCTGTTGCAGGCAGTGTGTGAACGAGCGTGGAAAGCTTTCACTTTGCAGCAGGAACTTCAGGACCTGCGGACCGCGCACGCGCATTTTCACGTGCTGACGATACATCTGGTAAGCCGTCAGCGACTTCAGCACGCTCATCCACTGGATGTTTTCGTACGGTGTCAGGACGTCGTGTTCCAGCAGCAGGTCGGCCGAGCGCACGTCGACTATACGCGTGGTCATGTCGGCGCGTTCGAGGTTCCGGCCGAGGCGCAGGAAGTCATAACCGGCGTCGTGATTCATGGTGCTGGCAAGCAGACCAGTGATCTGGTGCGAGCCGCCGATGACATTCTTCATGAAGCCCCAGCGCCGGCGTCGTGACAGCCCGCTGGGCATGTTGTTCTTCAGAAACAGATTCATATCGTTGACCAGTTCCCAGGCCTCGCGCGGAATGATGTCGCGCGTGGTGCGCAGGTTTTCGCGGGCGAAAAACAGGCACGACTGGATGGAGCCGGGATTGGCCTTGTCGCTGATCAGAAAGCGAATAACGTTGCGCTCGTCTGCCTCGTCATAAAGTTCGTTGAACAGTTCATCACTGCCGGTGATTTCCAGCAGTGAATCCCAGCCGAATTCGTGCTGGCGCGGCAGATCCAGCAACAGGTTCGTATGCACGTTGATCATGCGCGCCATGTCTTCGGCGCGTTCGATGTAGCGGGCAAACCAGTAGAGTTGTTGGGCGACACGTGACAGCATGATTATTGGCCCTCCATGTCGACGATCCAGGTATCCTTGCTACCGCCGCCCTGGGATGAATTCACCACCAGCGAGCCCTTGCGTAGCGCCACCCGGGTCAGGCCGCCGGTGGTGACTGCGGTATTCTCGCCGGACAGAATGAACGGTCGCAGGTCCAGGTGTCGCGGTTCCAGGCTGTTGTTGATGAGCGTTGGCGCTGTCGACAGCGACAATGTCGGCTGGGCGATGTATTCGCGCGGCGTCTTGCGAATGCGCGCTGCCATTTCCTTGCGTTCCTTTGCCGTTGATTTGGGCCCAATCAGCATGCCGTAGCCGCCGGCCTCGTTGGCCGGTTTGACCACCAGCTTGTCGAGGTTCTTGAGCACATAGTCACGCTCGCTCTTGTTTTCGCACAGGTAGGTTTCGACGTTCGGCAGTATCGGTTCCTCGCTGAGGTAATAGCGGATCATGTCCGGTACGTAATAGCACACCACCTTGTCATCGGCGACGCCGCAGCCGGGGGCGTTGGCCAGTGTCACCTTGCCGCGGCTCCAGGAACGCAAGAGGCCGGGCACGCCCAGCAGCGAGTCCGGGTTGAAGGCTTCCGGGTCGAGGAACAGATCGTCGATGCGCCGGTAGATGACGTCGACCCGTGACAGCCCCGACACGGTCTTCATGTACACGCAGTCGTCTTCGGCGACGATCAGATCACGGCCTTCGACCAGTTCCGCGCCCATCTGCTGGGCCAGGTAGGCGTGTTCGAAGTAGGCCGAATTGTAGATGCCGGGTGTGAGCACCACGACTTCCGGGTATTCCTTCGGTTCCGGTGCCACTGACGCCAGCGTATCGAACAACTGTGACGGGTAGTCGTCGATCGGCAGGATCGAGTAGTCCTCGAACAGTTCCGGGAATATCCGCTTCGTTACCTGACGATTTTCCAGCATGTAGGACACGCCCGACGGCACGCGCATGTTGTCTTCGAGCACGAAGACTTCGCCGCGCTCGTCGCGTACCAGGTCACTGCCGCAGATGTGGGCCCAGATGTTGAGATGCGGTTTCATGCCGACCGCCTGCTTGCGGAAGTTGCGCGACTGGAGGATCAGGTCTTTCGGTATGATCTTGTCCTTGAGGATCATCTGCCTGTCATAGACGTCGGCAATGAACATGTTCAATGCCTGCACGCGCTGCTTCAGTCCCTCGGCAATGCCGTCCCATTCGCGTCGCGGGATGATTCGCGGGATGATGTCGAACGGCCAGATGGTGTCGGTCTGGCCTTCCTCGGTATAGACCGTGTAGGTGATGCCCATGACGGTGATGGCCAGGTCCGAGGCTTCCTTGCGTTCCTGCAGTTCGGCCTGCGACAGCGAGCGCAGGTACTTGATCAACTGCCGCGCATGCGGCCGCGCGCGGCCGCCGGGACCAATCAGTTCGTCGTAGGTGCTTTTGCTGTCGTAGTCCTTGAAATGCATCAACCCCGCCTTCCGGTAAGTAGTGTGTTCAATGATACCGCCATATCCGGCACGTCACATGACCGTTTTGCCGCCACGGCGCGGAACAATGCCCGTACCGGAAGTATGGCACGGACAGGCCGTTCGCGGCGATGACACCGCCGTGCGCGCAGCGCCCCGAGCCGGGTGCCTGAGGCCACCGGGCTTGTCTGTTAGAATGCACGCATCCGTTTACAAAGTCTGCAAGCGAGTTTTGTGCCATGTCATCCAGCCCTTCCGATAACAAGCCCGCGGCCGAAGCGCAGGAATCCCTGCTGGAATTCCCCTGCGAATTCCCGATCAAGGCCTTCGGTGCGGCCGATGACGATTTCGACGCGCTGGTCGTGAGCCTCGTGCGCCGGCATGTGCCGGATCTGGGCGAGGCCAATGTTCACAGCCGCCTGTCCAACGGCGGCCGCTACATGTCGGTCACCGTGACCATCAATGCCACCAGCCGGGAACAACTGGATGCGATCTACCGGGAACTGACCGAGGAAGTGCGCGTGGTGATGGCGCTTTGAAATGCGTATCTCGTCGCTCGTCTCTCGTTCCTCGCAGTGCATTTGAAATGCAACAATGCACGAATCGGTTGCCATGAACGAGGAACGACAGAGGCATAACAAGGGGCGTGCTGAACCATCATTATCGGCGGGGGGGCTTGGTTGATGAGAATCCGAAAGCTTGGCCATGTCGATTACCAGACTGCCTATACCCGCATGCAGACCTTCACGGCCGCGCGCGATGAAGTAACGCCCGACGAGTTCTGGCTGCTGCAGCATCCGCCGGTCTATACGCTCGGTCGCGGTGCACGTGACGGTCATCTGCACCAGCCTGGTGAAATACCGGTGGTGAAGACGGATCGCGGCGGTCAGGTGACCTATCACGGTCCCGGCCAGTTGATCGTCTATGTGCTGATCGATCTCAGGCGCCGCGGTTACGGTGTGCGCAGCCTGGTGCAGCGGATCGAGCAGGCATTGATCGACTACCTGGCAAGCCGGTCGATCGTCGCATCGCGGCGCCGCGGTGCGCCGGGTGTCTATGTCGATAACGCCAAGATCGCCGCGCTCGGGCTGCGCGTGAGAAACGGCTGCAGTTACCATGGCCTTGCCCTCAATGTGGACATGGACCTGGCGCCGTTTGCCCGCATCGACCCGTGCGGTTACCCGGGGCTGGCCGTTACCCGGCTCAGCGACCACGGCGTCACTGATACAATGCCGCAGATTGCCGACGAACTGCTCGGCCATCTGCGTGGCCGGCTCGAGGCGGCACCGCCGGATCAACCGATACTATCACCAACCATGGAGAACGTTGCTCATGACTGAAGCGCAGAGCCCGTCCGACAGCAAGCCCCGCGCCAGCCGCGGCGAAGCCAAGACCCGGCCGCTGAAGATCCCGGTGCGGGTCGAGGGCGCACCGATGCCGCGCAAGCCGCACTGGATACGCGCCCAGGCGCCGACCGACCCGAAAGTGCTGGCGCTGAAGAAACTGATTCGCGAGAAGCAGTTGCACACGGTGTGCGAGGAGGCGGCCTGCCCGAACCTGGGCGAGTGCTTTGCCCACGGCACGGCGACCTTCATGATCATGGGCGAGCTCTGCACGCGGCGCTGCCCGTTCTGCGACGTTGCCCACGGCCGGCCGGATCCGCTCGACCCGAACGAACCCGAGCATCTGGCCGACGCCATCGAGCAGATGGGACTGAACTACGTCGTCATCACGTCGGTCGATCGCGACGACCTCAAAGACGGCGGCGCGGCACACTTCGTCGACTGCGTGCGCGCCATTCGCCGGCGCCTGCCCGAGGTGCGCATCGAGGTGCTGACCCCGGATTTCCGCAAGCGCGAGGCGATTGCCATCGACGCCTTCACCGAGATGGCGCCGGACGTGTTCAATCATAACCTGGAAACCGTGCCGCGGCTGTACCGTTACGCCCGGCCGGGGGCAGTGTACGAGGGCTCGTTGCGGCTGCTCAAGCAGGTCCGCGCGCGTCTGCCGCAGATGCCGACCAAGTCCGGCCTCATGCTTGGCCTCGGCGAGACCATCGACGAGGTCAAACAGGTACTGGCCGATCTGCGTGCCCATGACGTCGACATGCTGACCCTGGGCCAGTACCTGCAGCCGAGCCAGTATCATCTGCCGGTGGCGCGCTTCGTTACGCCGGCCGAATTCGACGAACTCGGCGATTATGCCCGTGGCCTCGGCTTCAGCAACGTCGCCAGCGGCCCGATGGTGCGCTCGTCGTATCACGCCGATCGTCAGGCTGCGGGTGAGTCTTTCTGAACTGCCGCCGGATCTGCCGGCGCCAGTGGACGACGGCGCCGCAGATCACCTGATCGGGTGCCAGTTGCCTGCGGTTGTGCTGACCGCGACCGGCGGCGAGCAGGTGGCACTCGCCGAACTCGAAGGCCTGTGGGTTCTGTACGTCTATCCCATGACCGGTCGGCCGGATGAGCCGTTGCCCGACGGCTGGGATCGGATTCCCGGGGCGCGTGGCTGTACGCCGCAGGCCTGTGCCTTTCGCGATCACCATGCCGAGTTGCAGGCACTGAATGCAGGTGTTTATGGCATCAGCACGCAATCTGTCGCTGACCAGTACGAGGCGAAAATGCGCCTGCACCTGCCGTTCGAACTATTGAGCGATACGGGACTGTTGCTTGGCAGGAGTCTGCAGCTGCCGACATTTGTCATCACCGGACGGGTGCTCTACAGGCGTCTGACATTGATCGCGGATAAAGGCAGGGTGGTAAAGACCTTCTATCCCGTGTTTCCACCCGATGAGAATGCTGATCAGGTGATCCACTGGTTACGATGCCATACAGTCAATGCCGCCACCGTACGCGACGGGCGCACATAAATCGCTGGCTGTCGGTTACACAGTTTTCTGACTTCGATACAGATCATCTATCGGTTACGACACCGCTGCGAAGGATCATTGGATGCAAAGCGTAGAAACCGTCCTCGCCGCGATTTCCGACTTCATCTGGGGGCCGCCACTGATCACCCTGATCGTCGGCGGCGGTCTTTTTTTCCTGATCTATTCGCAGGGTCTGCCGTATCGCTACCTTGGCCATGCACTGCGTATCCTGCGCGGCGACTACGATCGCTCGGACGACCCCGGCGACATCTCCCATTTTCAGGCGTTATCGGCGGCGCTGTCCGGAACGCTGGGGTTGGGCAACATCGCCGGTGTGGCCCTGGCGATCAGTATGGGCGGGCCGGGCGCCGTCTTCTGGATGTGGATCACCGCGCTGGTCGGCGTCGCCACCAAGTTCTTCACCTGCACGCTGGCGATTATGTACCGCGGCATGGACAGCCGTGGCCGCTTGCAGGGCGGGCCGATGTACATCATTCGCGAAGGGCTCGGGCGGCGCTGGCGGGGGCTGGCAATATTCTTCTGTCTCGCGGGACTGATCGGCACGCTGCCGATGTTTCAGATCAACCAGCTTACCGAGGCTTTGCGCGAGGCCGTGCTCATGCCGCAAGGCATCATCGATGCGCAACAGGCAGACGCTTTCAATTTTCTGTTCGGCGTTATCATTGCAATGCTGGTGGCGGCGGTAATCTTCGGCGGCATCGAACGGGTCGGTTATGTAGCCGCGCGGCTGGTGCCGGTCATGGTGCTGATTTATCTCGTCACGGCGCTCGCCATACTCCTGCAACAGCATGAACGGATCCCCGCCATGATCCGCTTGATCTTCAGCGATGCCTTCAGCGGCCAGGCAGCCGCCGGCGGCTTGCTGGGCGTGATGATCGTCGGCGTGCGCCAGGGTGCATTCTCCAACGAGGCCGGCCTCGGCACCGAAGTGATGGCGCATGGTGCGGCGCGCACGCGGGAACCGGTGCGGGAAGGTCTGGTGGCGATGCTGGGTCCTGTGATTGACACCCTTGTTGTTTGTACCTGCACGGCACTGGTGATTCTCAGCACCGGCGTCTGGCAGCGGGGTGAAGACGTGTCGGGGGCGGCGCTGACGACGGCAGCCTATGCCGAGGCCCTGGGCACGGCCGGGACCTGGCTGATCCTGGGACTGGTCGTCCTGTTCAGCCTGAGTACGATGTTCAGCTACTGGTACTATGGATCAAAGTGTCTGGGCTATCTCATCGGTGCCGAGCACCAGCACTGGTACCGCTATTTTTACGTCGTGTTTATTGTTATCGGCGCGATGGTTTCGGTGGAGGTCATGATCTACCTCATGACCACCGGCTTCGGCCTGATGGCCTTGCCCACCATGCTGGCCAGCATGGTGCTGGCACCGAAAGTCATGGCGGCGGCGCGCGATTATTTTCGCCGCCTGCGGCAGGCGGACAGCGGCCGCGGGACATGAATTATTGTGCGCTGATTGATTACAGCGCGCAGTAGCGGGTGGGCAAAGCTTGTGGTGGCGCCAGCAATTTGCGGAACGAATGGATCTGTTCGCCGGTTGCGTCCGGCTGTTGCCGCCAGATGGCATACAGGGCCTTGCGCAGGCCGCCGTCGGCCAGCGGCACGGCGTGTAATTCGCCGCGGCTGACTTCCTCGGCCACCGTGCCCCGCAGCAGCAGCGATACGCCGAGGCCGTGGCGTACGGCGCGCTTGACGGCCTCGGTATTGCTGAAGGTCATGCCGATGGCGGCCGTGAGTCCGTGACGGGCCAGGTAGGTGGCGAGCAGCCGGCCGGTACCGGTACCGGGTTCACCGCCGAGTAGCGGTTCATCGCTCAACTGTTGTGGGGTCACGCAATTGAGTCCGGTCCAGGGGTGTTCGGGCGGCACCACGGCCAGCAGTTCGTCCTCGCCCCACTGCAGATACTCAAAGCCGGTGCGGCGGTCCCACCACTCCATCAGACCGATGTCGATTTCGCCGCCTTCGAGCAGATGAGCGATGTCCGGATTGGGACGCACGACCATGTCGCAGTCGTGGCCGTTCTGCAGCCAGCGACGGATGAGTGGCTGGATCATGTAGGTGCCGATATTCGAGCTGGCGCCGATGCTCAGCGACGGGTGTTGCACGACGCGTGTCAGCCGTTCATAGACACTCAGCATGTTGCGCGCATGCGGCAGGATGGCCAGGGCGCTGGCGGTCGGCTGGGTGCGGCTACTGGCGCGAATGAACAACGCCGTGCCGAGCTGGTTTTCCAGGCGCTTGATGTGTTGCGAGGCGGTCGGCTGGGTGATGCCCAGTCGGGTGGCGGCGGCACCGAAACTGCCGTGGTCGATGATCGCCACCAGCGTCGCCAGTTGAGTCAGGTTAATCATGCGCCGGCGCCGCTTCGCATGGCGGCCGGCTGCGACTGCGGTGTGTTGACCGCATCAGCCGGGCGCTGGCCGCGCAGGCCGGTGACGATGTTCTCGGCCGCGCGCCGGGCGATGTCACGGCGTATGGCGTCGACCGCCGAACCCAGGTGCGGTGTCAGCAGCGTCTGCGCGTGATTGGCAAGCAGGTCCGGGTGAATGGACTGTGGTCGATCGGCTCGGGCCCAGTCTTCCATCTCGTAGACGTCGGCGGCGTAGCCGGCGAGGCGACCGGCGCGCAGGGCGCGGGCGATCGCGGCCTCGTCCACGACCGAGCCACGGCAGGGGTTGATGAGGTAGGCACCGGTCTTGACCGTGGCAAGAAAGCCGTCGTCGATGGTGTGCAGGGTGCCGTCATTGAGCGGCATGGCGAGCACGATGTAATCGCTTTTTTCCGCCAGCACCCGGCGGCCGACCTTGCGCACGCGCAACGATTTGGCGGTGTGTTCGCTCAGGGGTTCGATGTCGCTGTACAGCAGTCGCGCGCGAAAACCGGCCAGACGTGCGGCAATGGCCTGGCCGACCGCGCCCATGCCGATGATGCCGATCGTGCTGTCGGCCAGACCGCAGCCGTAGAAGTGCGGCCGCCAGCCGCGGAACGCGCCCGTACGGATGTAAGCGTCGCCGGCCAGCACGTGCCGGCTGACGCCCAGCAGCAGGGCAATGCTCAGCTCGGCGGTCGGTTCGGTCAGGGCGTCCGGGACGATGCTGAGCCAGACGCCGGCCGCGCTGCAGGCAGCGACGTCGAAATTGTCATAACCTTTCAGCGCACAGCCGATGACCTTCAGTTTCGGCGCGTGCGCGAGCAGGTCGGCGTCGACATGGTCCGGCATGAACGCCATGAAGGCATCGGCATCGCCGAGCAGCTCGAGCAATTGCGACCGCGGCCATGGTTCGAGGCCGTCGTTGCCGATCACCTCGCAACCCTGTTGCCGCAGATAGTCGCTGACTTCGCGATGCACCCAGTGGGAAATGACAACCTTGTCCGCCATGGTATGACTCCCTTGATCTAAAAAGCAGCGGCTTATTTAAAGTAACGGCGCAGATGGCCGCTCAAGCTGTCGACCAGCGTCACCATGACCAGGATGACGAGCAGAATCGCGCTGACCTGCTGGTAGTCCATGATGCGCAGTGACGACATCAGCTCGAAGCCGATGCCGCCGGCGCCGACCATGCCCATGACCGTCGAAGCGCGGAAGTTGTACTCCCAGCGGTAGATGGATACATCGGCGAACTGCGGCAACACCTGCGGCAGGATGCCGTGATAGAGCACCTGGAAACCGCTGGCACCGGCGGCGCGGGCGGCCTCGACCGGCTGCTCGTCGACGTGTTCGATCGACTCGGCAAAGAATTTGCCGACCATACCGATCGAATGCAGGCCCACGGCCAGCGCGCCTGGCAATATGCCGAAGCCGACGGCGGCGACGAAAATGATGCCCATGATCAGCTCGGGCACGGCACGCAGGCCGTTCAGAACCAGTCGCGACACCTGGAAAACAACCCGGTTGGGGCTGGTGTTGGCGGCGGCCAGGAAACCCAGCGGCAATGAAAACAGCACCGCTAGGGCCGTACCGGCGATGCTCATAACGAGCGTATCCACCAGCGGCATGATCCATTGCTGCCAGCGCGCGAAATCGGGTGGCACGGAATCGACGATGAGCTGGCCGATGGCCGGTAGTCCGTCGATGTAGGTTTGCGGACTGAGTAATTCACCCAGGTACCAGCACAGGATGATGACGCCGCTCAGCAGTGCGAGTTGCACCAGCGTGCGCCGGTTATCGCGTCGATAGCGCTCGATGATGTCGGTGGCCGGCACGCTGGCTGCGGTGTCGGCAGAGACATTGGTCATTATGGTTTGCTCCATGAATGAGACCGGTCAGCGGTACCGCTGACCGGCCCGGTTGCCTGGGGGTTACTGCTGCGCGAGGTTGACGCCGAGGATGTCGGCCATTTCGCGATAGATGTCGTAATCGCTGTCACTGATCGCCACGAATCCCTCGGCATTGAAGTTTTCCAGGATGGTCGGGTCCTCGATGGTCAGAAAAGCCTGGCGGATTTGTTTTTTCAGCGCCGGCGCCAGGTCTGACTGCATCGCCCAGGGATACTGCGGGTAGTAGTCGGAGTAACCGAGCACCTTGACCTTGCTCTTGTCCATGCGGCCGTCTTCGAGCATGTAATTGAAAATGTGCTCACCCAGCGCGCCGCCGGCGGCGTTGCCGTTCTGGACTGCGATAGCGGCGGCGTCATGGGCACCGGTATAGCGTGGCTTATAGTCGGCGTCGGCCTTCAGATCATTGTTCATCAGCTCGCGCCGCGGCATCAGGTGACTGGAAGTCGAAGCCTGATCGCCAAACGCGACGTTCTTGTCTTTGAGGTCGGCGTAGCTTTCTATGCCCATGTCACGGTTGCCGATGATCACGCTGCGATAGGTCGGTCGGCCATCGGTGACCAGCACGGCAAACGGTTCGATTTCCGATTTGCTTTTTGCCAGCACGTAGGACAGCGGGCCGAAGTAGGCAATGTCGATGCGGCCGAAACGCATCGCTTCAATCATGGAAGAGTAGTCGGTGGTCACGACCAGCTCTATGTCCTTGCCGAGCGTGTCTTCCAGATGCGCCTTTAAAGGCTGATTGCGCTGGATCAACTTGGAGGCATTCTCGTCCGGCAGCAACGCCACCTTGAGCGTGTCGGGATTGCGGCCTTCGGCCTGAACAGTTGTCGAGACAACCAGCAACAGGCCTGTTAGAAAGGTTACAAGTCGTTTTATCATGACGAATCTCCTGAATGGATAGGGTCGAGGTTGTTAAACGGCGGCACGCATGGGTTCTTCGTGATCACCACTTCCAGATTGGTGGACAGAAGGCGTTTCCGTATCGGGCTGGTGGCCGTCCTGTTTGCCACTGTTGTAGATCTGATCCAGCGTGGCGCTGTCGAGCGCTGACGGCGGGCCGTCGAATACAACCCGGCCGCCGGCCAGGCCGATGACGCGCTGGGCAAAGCGCCGCGCCAGTTCGAGCTGATGCAGGCTGACGATGGTGGTGATACCGTCTTCGCGACTAATGCGGCTGAGCTGCTCAAGCACCTGCATGGAGGTGTTCGGGTCGAGACTGGCGACCGGCTCGTCCGCCAGGATCACGCGCGGTTGCTGGGCCAGGGCCCGGGCGATGCCGACGCGCTGCATCTGGCCGCCGCTGAGGTTGTCTGCACGGACGAAAGTCTTGTCGGCCAGACCGACCCGTTGCAGGCACTGGTAAGCCAGCGTGACGTCGTCCGCGGGCATGGGCAGGAGTGTGCGCCAGGCGGAATGCGCGGCCAGCCGCCCGGTCAGAACATTGGTGAGCGCGCTTTTGCGCAGCAGCAACTGGTGCTGCTGAAAGATCATGGCGGTGTGGCGGCGATGGGCGCGGACGCGGGCGCTGCCGTGGATGACGCCAAGCTCGTCGCTGCTGATGGTGCCCGAGCTGGGCACTACGAGCTGGTTGAGCGTGCGCAGCAGGGTCGACTTGCCGGCGCCGGACAGACCCAGCAGCACCGTGAATTCGCCCTGTCTGAAAGTCAGGTCGAGCGGATGCAGGGCGAGCGTGCCATCCGGGTAGGTGACGCCGACGCCATCGAGGCGGATCATCGCGCTGTCTGTCGCGGATTCGGCTGTGGTGGTCGCTGGGTCATTACGCTTCATAATGGCTATGCCCGTTTCGATTAGGTTTACGCATACCGTAGGCAGGGGCGATGACACGAGCATGTCGGCCAGGTGAAGGTTTTGTTGCCGTGCGCAAGCGGGCGGGGTGGCTGACCTTTGCGTCGGCGGATGCTAGTTTGTCGCTTCCGCGCTTCGGCGCCACACAGGGGATGGGCCACCATGATCGAGCTGCTGCGCTCGTTGCTGTTACCGCCGGGTATTTTTGTCGTTTTCTTCGGCCTGGGACTGTTGCTGCTGCCGGTAGCGCGCAAGCTGGCCGTGTGGCTGTTTCTGACCGGGCTCGTGCTGGTCTATGCATTGTCGACGGCACCGTTGGCGGGCCAGCTGATCGCCTGGGTCGAGACCGCGCCGGTATTGTCGACGCCGGTGCAGAAACAGGATGCTGGCGCAATCGTGGTGCTTGGCGCCGGTCGCTATAACAATGCGCCGGAATATGGCGGCGCCGACAGTGTCGGCCAGCTGGCACTGGTGCGGTTGCGTTATGCCGAGCGGTTGCGTGAGCAGACCGGTCTGCCGATCCTGGCCAGTGGCGGCCGCCCCAATGGCGAGCTGTATGCCGAAGCCGAACTCATGGATCAGGCCCTGAAATCGGATTTTGACGGGCTGGCGCGCTGGACCGAGCGCAAAAGCCGCAACACCTTCGAAAACGCCATCTGCTCGAAATTCATTCTCGACGGTCAGGGCATCCGCCGCGTGTTACTGGTCACGCACGCCGCGCACATGCCACGGGCACTGTACGCATTCGAGAAATCCGGGATCGAAGCAATACCGGCACCGACAGGTTATCTGAAAGATACATTCAGGAATGCCAGCGTTCTGGAACGCTGGCTGCCGAGCCTGACGGCGTTACAGCTCAGCCGCACCGCGCTGCATGAATGGCTGGGATTGTTGTACTACCGGATGGTTTACGGCGACCATGACGGCGCGGCGGGTATCCGCGCGCAATGCTGATCCACTGATTCGATTCGCGAGAAGGGGCCTGTGCCGGTGACGCAAAAAGGCTGGGAAGTCCTGTTTACGCATCTGGTCCGATGGCTGGCGAATCTGCGCCGGGCGCGCCAACAACGCAAGCAGGAATCCATTGCCGCCCTGCGTGACGTGGTCAA
Source organism: Methylohalomonas lacus (assembly GCF_024808875.1). GTDB lineage: Bacteria > Pseudomonadota > Gammaproteobacteria > Methylohalomonadales > Methylohalomonadaceae > Methylohalomonas > Methylohalomonas lacus. The sequence goes on along the minus strand of NZ_JANUCT010000006.1, from coordinate 129,281 downwards.
GGTGGTCCGGCGTACCAACGTGTACATGCGCCACGTGCACGAGCGCAACAAACGCTCCGTGAAACAGGAACAGGTGCTGTCGGCACTCTGGACCGACCTGGGTTTCCGGCTCAAGGATCTGGGGCTGTACAAGCTCGCCAAGCGTTGCGAGATCCGCGGTGCCCAGTGGGCCGACCCGGCACGCTATGACGACACCTTTCTGACACGCGCCGACATCAGTCTGGAGACGATAGAACGGCTCGCCCGGCAGACGCTGAACGAGATCGATCGCTAGGCTGGACAGGCGCTAGCGATTGAGCAGCCTGGCGAGGATAAAACCGAGAGCAAAGGCCGTGGCAACGCTGGTAAGTGGCCGTTCGCGAATTTCCGCCTCGATCTTCTCACCGGTCTGCTCGGCCTGATGGCGCAAATGCGCGACCGACTCGCGCGCCTGTTCACTGGACAGTTCCTTCAGTGTTTCTGCGACGCTGGCGAAATCCTTGCGCAGCTTTTCGATTTCCGCTTTCAGTTTGGCGGTATCGGTGTCGTTTTCAGCCATGGCATAACCCTCCGTTCGGTTTGCACATTCGTTATTCTAGGACCGCGACAAAGACAATAATACGCCCGCCACAGGATACATCGCTGTCCGGTGGCCACTTTTCTCATTCACTGTCGTCTTGGCTGACCGCGATCACACTCAGTTCGGCCGTGCCCCGGGCAAAGCGTGAACGGACCTGCTCGCCGTGGCTGAGCGAGGCGGCATCACGGACGATAGCGCCGTCGCCTTTCTGCACGATGGTGTAACCGCGGCTCAGCGTTGCCAGCGGGCTGACGGTGTCGAGGTTATGGCTGAGTCGCGACAGGCGCTCGCTTTTGCGCTGCAGGTTCAGTGTCATGGCGCGTTGTAGCCGGTTGTCGAGCTGGCGGCAGTGCTGTTGCTGCTGCTGTAACTGGCGGCGCGGGTTCTGTACGGCCAATAGCGACGCCAGCCGGTTGAGCCGCGCGCGATCCTGTTGCAGATGATGCTTGATGGCCCGCTGGCCGCGCAGTCCGAGTTCGTCCAGTCGCTGGCTATACTGCTGCAGGGTGCGCCGCGGATGCGGCAGGCGTCGTTCCAGGCCGGCCAGCCGGTCCTTCAGGCGGCGCAGCAGCTGGCCGGTCTGCCGCGCCAGCAGGTTCTCGTAGCGTGCCAGCTGGCGTTCCAGCTGTTCACGGCTGGGGCTGACCAGCTCGGCGGCGGCCGAGGGCGTGGCGGCACGCTGGTCGGCGACGAAGTCGGTGATGGTGAAGTCGATCTCGTGGCCGACCGCGCTGATGGTCGGTAGCCGGCAGGCGTGTACGGCGCGCGCCAACTGCTCGTCGTTGAATGCCCACAGATCCTCGAGCGAACCGCCGCCGCGCGCCAGGATCAGCACGTCGACCTCGGCGCGTTGCTCGGCGAGCGCCAGCATCGCGCGGATGCGTCCCGGCGCTTCCGCGCCCTGTACCGGCACCGGGTAGATCACGACCTCGATACCGGCGTAACGGCGCTGCAGGACGCTGAGAATGTCGCGGATGGCCGCGCCGGTAGCCGAGGTAATGACGCCGACGCGTCGGGCCATGGCCGGAATGGCTTGCTTGTGCGCCGGGTCGAACAGGCCCTCGGCGTCGAGTTTCTTCTTCAGCTCCTCGAACTGGCGCTGCAGGGCACCGGCGCCGGCCGGCTCCAGGTACTCGACGATCAGCTGGAATTCGCCGCGCCCCTCGTACAGGCTGACGCCGGCGCGCACCAGCACCTGCATGCCGTTTTCCGGCTGCGTGGCCAGCTTCATGGCGCGGTTCTTGAACAGCGCGCAGCGCACCTGGGCGCGGCTGTCCTTGAGGCTGAAATACAGGTGCCCGGAGGCCGGTCGGGCGAGATTGGAGACTTCGCCCTCGACCCAGAGGCTGGGAAAACTGCCCTCGAGAACGTCGCGCGCCTCGCGGTTCAGCTCGCTGACGCTGAAAATGTGCCGGCCGCCCGCGGCAGTATTGTTATCGGATTCTGACATGGACACAGGATAACCGATCGGGCGGCCATGACGATGAGCGTTTACCGCTTCCCGGCCAGGCCCTATAATGCACGGCTATTTATTTCCCGGCTGATGTGGCTACCCGCTATGATCGCTCCTGAAGAAGCACTCACTTTCGACGATGTTCTGCTCAAGCCCGCCTACTCGGAGGTGATGCCGCGTGAGGTCAGCCTGGCGACCCGACTGACCCGGGACATTACTCTGAACATTCCCATCACCTCGGCGGCCATGGATACCGTCACCGAAGGCCGACTCGCCATTACCCTGGCGCAGGCCGGCGGCCTGGGTGTCATCCACAAGAACATGAGTCCGGAAGAGCAGGCGCGCCAGGTGCGCAGCGTCAAGAAATACGAAAGCGGCGTGATCCGCGACCCGATCACCGTCGGCCCGAACACCACCATTCATGAAGTGCTCGATCTGACCCGCAAGCACGACATTTCCGGTGTGCCTGTGGTCGAGAACGAGGAGCTGGTCGGTATCGTCACCAGCCGCGATCTGCGTTTCGAACGCCACTACGACTCGCCGGTGTCGCGCATCATGACGCCCAAGGAACGGCTGGTTACCGTCGGTGAGGATGCCGCCAGCGAGGAAGTGGTCAGGCTGCTGCACCAGCACCGCATCGAGAAGGTGCTGGTGGTCAACGACCAGTTCGAACTGCGCGGTCTGATCACCGTCAAGGACATCCAGAAATCAAAGGAATTCCCCAACGCCTGCAAGGACGAGCACGAGCGCCTGCGCGTCGGTGCCGCGGTGGGCGTCGGCGAGGGCAGCTACGAGCGTGTCGCGGCGCTGATGGCCGCCGGCGTTGACGTCATCGTGGTCGATACCGCGCACGGCCATTCGCGCGGCGTGATCGACATGGTGCGCTGGGTGCGCCAGGAATATCCGGACAGCCAGATCGTCGGCGGCAACGTCGCCACGGCCGAGGGCGGCAAGGCGCTGGTCGAGGCCGGCGTCGACGGCGTTAAGGTCGGCATCGGTCCGGGGTCGATCTGTACGACCCGCATTGTGACCGGCATCGGTGTGCCGCAGGTCACCGCTGTCTCCACCGTTGCCGAAGCATTGCATGACAGTGGCGTGCCGGTGATCTCCGACGGCGGCATTCGCTACTCCGGCGATATCGCCAAGGCGATCGTCTCCGGTGCACACGCGGTCATGATCGGTGGCCTGTTTGCCGGTACCGAGGAAGCGCCGGGCGAGGTCGAGCTGTACCAGGGGCGTTCCTACAAGTCGTACCGCGGCATGGGCTCGCTGGGGGCGATGTCGCAGAAGGACGGTTCCTCGGATCGCTACTTCCAGGAAAACAGCGAGATCGACAAGCTGGTGCCGGAAGGTATCGAGGGCCGCGTGCCGTACAAGGGCCCGCTGACCGCGATCGTGCACCAGCTGCTCGGCGGCCTGCGCGCGTCAATGGGCTATACCGGCTGCCAGAATCTCGAGGAAATGCGCACCCGGGCCGAGTTCGTCCGCCTGACCAACGCCGGCATTCGCGAAAGCCACGTTCACGACGTGACGATCACGAAAGAGGCTCCAAACTATCGTTTGGACTGATTAAGTCATGGCGAGCGCCGCCAGGTGCACGGCCATCCTGTGCATCGGTCGCAGTGTTAATTCGGCTTTAACGGGTTTATCAACGAGGTTGCCGCGGTCGGCTGGTGCCTCCCCCGCAATGACGCATATTCAATGACTGATATTCATGCCGAACGCGTTCTGATCCTGGATTTCGGATCCCAGTACACCCAGCTGATTGCGCGGCGTGTGCGCGAGGCCGATGTCTACTGCGAGATCTACGCCTGGGATGTCGATGAACAATACATCCGGACATTCGCGCCGCAGGCCATCATTCTGTCCGGCGGTCCCGAGTCGGTCACCGCCTGTCCCGACATTCGCGCGCCACAGATCGTGTTCGAGCTCGGCGTGCCGGTGCTGGGTATCTGTTACGGCATGCAGACCATGGCGGTGCAGCTCGGCGGCGCGGTCGAGCCGTCGACGAAACGCGAGTTCGGCTTTGCCGGCGTGCGCGCCCGCGGCCATTCCGTATTGCTGCGCGACATTCAGGATCATGTCAATGACGAAGGCCACGGGTTGCTCGATGTCTGGATGAGTCATGGCGACCACGTCACCGGCTTGCCCGACGGTTTCAAGGTCATTGCCACTACCGACAATGCGCCGATCGCCGGCATGGCCGACGAGGACCGGCGTTTTTACGCCCTGCAGTTTCATCCCGAGGTTACGCACACGAAACAAGGCAAGGCGATCCTGCAGCGGTTTCTTTACGACATCGCCGGTTGCCAGGGGCTTTGGACTACCGACAACATCGCCGCCGATCTGATCCAGAACATTCGCGATACCGTTGGCGGTGACAACGTGTTGCTCGGTCTGTCCGGCGGTGTCGACTCCAGCGTCGTTGCCGCGTTATTGCACGAGGCGATCGGCGACCAGCTGACCTGCGTGTTCGTCGACAACGGCCTGCTGCGGTTGCACGAGGGCGACCAGGTCATGGCCACCTTCGCCAGCAACATGGGCATCCGTGTCATCCGCGTCGATGCCGAGGATCGTTTCCTGGACGCGCTTGCGGGCACCGACGATCCGGAAGCCAAGCGCAAGATTATCGGTGGCATGTTCATCGACGTGTTCGATGATGAGGCCGCCAAGTTCGAGAACATCCAGTGGCTGGCCCAGGGCACGATCTACCCCGACGTCATCGAGTCGGCCAGTTCCAAGACCGGCAAGGCGCACGTGATCAAGTCGCATCACAACGTCGGCGGCCTGCCCGAGCACATGAAGCTGAAGCTGCTGGAACCGCTGCGCGAACTGTTCAAGGACGAGGTACGTAAACTCGGCGTCAGCCTGGGCTTGCCCGCCGACATGGTTTACCGGCACCCGTTCCCGGGACCGGGCCTGGGTGTGCGCATCCTCGGCGAAGTGAAAAAGGAATACGCCGACCTGTTGCGGCTCGCCGACGCGATCTTCATCGAGGAACTGCGCAATTACGATCTCTACGACCGGACCAGCCAGGCCTTCGCTGTATTCCTACCGGTGCGCTCGGTGGGCGTGAAAGGCGACAGCCGTGGCTACGACTACGTCATCGCCCTGCGCGCGGTCGAGACGATCGACTACATGACCGCGCAATGGGCGCGCCTGCCGGCCGAATTTCTCGATCACGTCGCCCGGCGCATCATCAATGAAATCGACGGCATCTCGCGCGTCACTTACGACATCTCCAGCAAGCCGCCCGCCACCATCGAGTGGGAATAGTCGCGTATCTCGTTTAATAATCCTCGCGAGCCCATACAGTTACCTCGTGTCACTACGCACCGTTCCTGTGCGGTTGCAAGACAATGCTCGTGCGTGATGCCTTGGAATATGCGTACTAACTGAACTGAAGTATCAGAATCACTTTGCTGACCATTTGAGCGGTTGGTGGGGCATCCAATTGTGATGAAGCGACGGATCAGTTGCCGTCGGTTGCATCTTCGATGGCATCGCCCGCGTCCTCGATTTTATTGTCAATTTCTTCACCAGCCTCCTCAAGAGGACCTTGCTCTTCGCAGGCAGATAACGTGATCAATAGGGCGCTCACGAGCAGGGCGGCTGGAATGGTTTTGTTGAGTTTCATGTTTTTTCGCTCCGGGTTGGTTGCTGAAAAACACAGGATCCACACCGAAATCTGCAAAGACGCAGATTGTATTGATGGGATACATGGTGTTCCTTCTCTAGTTACTAGTGAGATTGGGTTCAATGATGACAGCATGTCGCGGAATGATCGGTGCGGCGGCATACACTAAAATGGCACCAGGACGGCCTGTCCCCGGTCTACACCTGCGTGGATCTCGTCCGCAGAGCCCGTGGCGTCGCCCATTGCCTTCCCGGATGCCTTCGCTCCCGCCGGCACGAGTCGGCAACCAGATCCTGAGCCTGTCTTTAATTTAGTCCGCCCAACGGCTTACCACGCATTCGTACTACGCGGCCGGAGACATCCCTCAGGCTATGGAGCTGCGTTGGAAAAGGCGCAGGATGGCGAGCAATATTACCGCCCCGATTAGCGACACGATGAAGCTCATGACGGTAATGCCGTCGTTGATGGAACCGGCGCCGAGTAACGGCCCGATCAGCCACCCGCCGATCAGTGCTCCGACAATGCCGACCACGACGTTGAGGATAATGCCCTGCTGGGCGTTAGTGCCCATAATCATGCTCGCTATCCAGCCGACCAGACCGCCAATGACGAGCCACATGATGATACCCATGATTTTACTATCTCCTGATAATCTTGACGCACAATGCGCCAGTGGATGAAGCCTACGGCAGCCGTTCCATGGTTACCGTGCGCTGACGTACGGATTCTATGTCCCGTTTTCTGTAGCATCGACATGGATGAGACCACAAATGAGGATCGAGCGTGGCATGACCGTCCCCAGCAAACTCATGCGCTCACTTCCCGCAACGGCTCCGAGATGCCCCCGTAACATGAGAAAACAGAGGTAATACCATGGTAAGGCGAAAGAAAAATAAAATGACTGATGACATGATGCAGCTGGCAATGGCCGCGCCGGTGGTGGTTGCTCAGCGGATGATGCGTATGGCGCTAGCCGGTACCTCGCCATCAGCGAGTGACCGCAAGGAAATGAAGCGCATGAGCGCGGAGAAGGTCGCTGCGCTCACCGAGTCATGGAACAACACAGCGACGCAGATGACGCGCGCGTACATAGGTCTCAGTTTCGACGTGATGCGTTTAGCGTGGTCTCCTTTGTACCGAAAAGGGAGCTCAGTGAATACTGCGGTAGAGCGATTCAGTAACGCCGCCACGACCAGCATGCAGAAATCCCTCGGCCCGATACGCCGACGTGCTGTGGCAAACTCAAAGCGACTTGGGCGCAAAGGCCGGAGTTAATCCTGCTCATTGCGACTGTGGTTAGACTCCATGGTCGCCACTTATTACCGGCAGGCTTCAAACCAGGCCGCAAAATCCATTTCTCCATAGGTGGGGGAATGCCCATATCACCTAGGTAACCCGTACAGTAACGGGCCGGTATATTCATGCAGCGGCAGAGTGCGATGGCGAGGTGTGCAAAGTCACGGCATACTCCCTTTTTTCCTGAAAGACCTCCCATGCGGTTCTTGTGTTTCGTGCATCCCCCGTAGCCGTGGTCGAATATGGTTTGATGATAAGCGTTACACCCATGTCAAAAGTATTTTCAAGAAATTTTCTAACATGGTATTTTTCATGGCATTGGCATCACCTACGATGAATAACTTTATAAAAGGGTAAAAAGTGCTCGTTAACAATAGCAGGGAATCGCATATCTCGTATTTGTAAATAGCTTGTTGAAAGATTCTCAACATTTTTCAGGCGACAGGTTATATATTTAAACTGTAGCTGTGATGCGATATACGAACGACGAAATACGCGCCAATGTATGATCAAGACTGGATGCAAAAGGCCATAGCCCAGGCCCGCGAAGCTGAGGCTGCCGGTGAGGTACCGGTCGGTGCGGTGATTGTCAGGGATGGTGAGTTGGTGGCGCAGGCCTGGAACCGGCCGATCGGCAGTCATGATCCGACCGGTCACGCCGAGATCATTGCCTTGCGCGCCGCCGCCGCGCGGCTGGCCAACTATCGTCTGCCCGGTTGCACGCTGTACGTTACGCTGGAGCCCTGCACCATGTGTGCCGGCGCCATCATTCATGCCCGTGTCGACCGGGTGGTGTACGGTGCCACCGATCCGAAGACCGGTGCCGCCGGTAGCGTGTTCGATATTCTCGGTACGCGTAAGCTTAATCACTGTGTGGACGTAACCGGTGGTGTACTGGCCGAGGAATGCGGCCGGCAATTGTCGGCGTTTTTCCAAAAGCGGCGTTCGGTGGTGTCCTGACAGCCGCGCCGGGTGGGTGCAAAACAGCTTGCTGGCTCAAGGGAACAGTTCGGCAGGATCGCAAGGGAGACAGAATATGGCGCAGACCCGCAAGACCGATAAGGGACGTCGTCAGCGACAGGCGGCGTTGCGTATCCGGCCGCTGGAGATTGCCCGTCGTACCGGTCGCCTACTGATGGCCGGCGATCAGAGCCTGGTGACGGCCGAATCCTGTACCGGTGGCCTGATTGCCGAGTGGCTGACACGGGTGGCCGGCAGTTCCGGCTGGTTCGATTGTGGACTGGTAACCTATTCAAACGCTGCCAAGCGACAACTGCTGGGCGTCAATCAGACAACGCTGGATCAGTATGGTGCGGTCAGCGAGGAAACCGCCGGCGAAATGGCGATCGGTGCGCTGAATAACAGCAGTGCGGATATTGCCGTGGCGGTGACCGGTATCGCCGGGCCGGATGGTGGCAGCAAGGCCAAGCCGGTGGGTACCGTGTGTCTGGCCTGGGCGGATCGCGACGGTCTGGTGCACAGTGCCCGCGTGCAACTGAGTGGCGATCGCGACAGTATCCGCCGGCAATCGGCGGCACTGGCCCTGTACGGCGTCCAGGATCGACTGTCAGCCGCATGACCGGTCGCCGTACCTGGCACGGCGCTTCAATCACTCAGCCAGGGTCGGTCCCCAAAACGTTCACGCGCTTCCTGGATGACGGCGTAGGCCTGTTCACTCTGACCGGACGCGTAGTAGGCTTGTCGCAACAGGCGATAGGCGGCCTCGCGGTCCGGATCGAGCTCGGTGACTTCGCGCAGGGTGCGACTGGCCGGCAGGGCGCGGTTCATTGCCAGCTGGGTGCGGCCGAGTTCCAGCAGGTAATCGGCGTTGTCAGGATGGTCGGCTGCAAGCTGTTCATAGATGTCGAGCGCGGCACGCAGGTCACCGTCCGTGACCCGTTCCTCGGCCAGGTCGAAGTCTGCCGCCGGCCCGGCAAGCAGGGGCGGGCAAAGGAACAGTAAACCGAGCAGAGTCAGGTAACGGCACATGGCAGTATTGTCCTCGCGATGTTGTACTGGTTAATGGTTGTCAAATTCCGCTGATCACGGGCTGTGGTGATGAGGGTTGATCAGCCGACATGAATGCCTCGAAGCAGCGCGTGTTTTTCGCCCTGTGGCCGAGCGAGCAACTCCGCGCGCAACTGGCCGCTATCGCCGCCGGCTTGCCGTCCGGGGTTGGCCGGCCCGTACCCGCCGAGCATTATCACATCACACTGGTATTTATCGGTAATGTCGACGCGTCTCAGCGGCAAACGCTTGAAACCGCCGCCGCCGGTATCGCGAGGCAGCCCTTTCGCTTAGGGCTGGATCGGTTCGGCTATTGGCCGGGGCCGGCGGTGGCCTGGCTGGCACCAACCGAGCCGCCCGCAGAGCTGTTGCAGCTCGCCGCCGATCTGCGCGCGGTGGCCACGGCTGCCGATTGCCGACCTGAACAGCGCGGCTATCGGCCCCACCTCACGCTGTTACGCAAAGTTCGCCGACAACCGGACTGGCCGGCGCCGCCGCGGCTTGTCTGGCCGGCGGCAGACTTCGTGCTGTGCCGGTCCGTAACCGGCCCGGCGGGCGGCCGTTACGAGGTTCTGCAGCGCTGGCCATTGAACGCCTGAGCCGCCCGTCTGGCGGCTGTTTCGTGTCGTCATTCTGTGTGATAATCCCGCCCATTCACAGCGGCCCTTCAACAGCGACGGACAGGACTATGGACGACAAGAAAGAACAGGCACTGGGCGTTGCCCTCGGCCAGATTGAAAAGCAGTTCGGTAAAGGTTCGATCATGCGCATGGGTGACCAGACCGCCGTTCACGTGCCGGCTGTATCCACCGGTTCGTTGACGCTGGACCTGGCGTTGGGTGTCGGCGGCTTTCCGCGCGGCCGGGTGGTCGAAATCTACGGCCCGGAATCGTCCGGCAAGACCACGCTGGCACTGCATGGCGCCGCCGAGATTCAGAAAGCCGGTGGCACCGCCGCGTTTGTCGACGCCGAGCATGCGCTGGACCCCGAATACGCGGGCAAGCTGGGCGTCCAGGTCGATGACCTGCTGGTGTCGCAGCCGGACACCGGTGAGCAGGCGCTGGAAATCACCGACATGCTGGTACGCTCCGGCGCGGTTGACCTGGTCGTGGTCGATTCGGTCGCAGCGCTGACGCCGAAGGCGGAAATCGAGGGCGAGATGGGCGACACCCACGTCGGCCTGCAGGCGCGACTGATGTCGCAGGCGCTGCGCAAGCTGACCGCCAACATCAAACGCTCGAACACGCTGGTGATCTTCATCAACCAGATTCGCATGAAGATCGGCGTCATGTTCGGCAGCCCGGAAACCACTACCGGCGGCAACGCGCTCAAGTTCTATTCCTCCGTGCGCCTGGATATTCGCCGTATCGGCGCGATCAAGTCCGGCGACGAGGTCACCGGCAACGAAACGCGCGTGAAGGTGGTCAAGAACAAGGTGGCGCCGCCATTCAAGGAAGCCGTGTTCGACATCCTCTACGGCGAAGGCATCTCGCGCGAGGCCGAGCTCATCACCTTGGGCGTCAAATACGAGCTGGTGGAAAAGACCGGCGCTTGGTACAGCTATAACGGTGAGCGCATCGGTCAGGGCAAGGAAAACGTGCGCCAGTACCTGAAGGACAACCCGGACAAGGCCGCCGAAATCGAGAAGGGCATCCGCAAGGCGGCCCTGCCGGACGTCAAGTTTGCTGACAATGATGAGGCCGAGGCCGCGGACGAAGAGGCCGAAAAAGCCTGAATGACGAACGGCTGACACTACGCAAGCGGGCCATGGACCTGCTGGCGCGCCGCGAGCATAGCCGCCAGGAGTTGCAGCAGAAGCTGGTCAGTCGCGGTTTCGATGACGCACTGATCGACACGGTCATCGACCAGCTGGCCGCCGAAAACCTGCAAAGCGACGACCGTTTTACCGAGGCGTACGTCAATGAGCGCAGTGGCAAGGGTTTCGGCCCGCTGTATATTCGTCAGGCACTGCGCAGCCGCGGTATCGACGATCACCTCATTGCCCAGTACCTCGATCCGAACGATCCCGAATGGACGCGATTGGCTGCCCACGTTGGTGAGCAGCGCTTCGGCGTGATTGAGTCAGGTGACCGGCAGACTTATGCTAAGGCGGTCAGATTCCTGCAGCAGCGCGGCTTTTCCGGCGAGCAAGTCCGCCGTGCCCTGCAGGGGCTGGATGACTGGGACTGAGCCGCCCGCGATAAGTGTGTGAACAGAACAATCCAAACATTATTAGATTATTAGAACCCGGACCGACAAGCCGCAATGAGTCAACAATGGAGCAGTAACGCCATCCGCAGCGCGTTCCTGGAGTATTTCCAGGAGCATGGCCATACCCTGGTATCGTCCAGCTCGCTGGTACCGTCCAACGACCCGACCCTGCTGTTCACCAACGCCGGCATGGTGCAGTTCAAGGAAGTCTTTCTCGGTCTGGAGGAACGCAACTACAGTCGCGCCGTGAGTTCGCAGCGCTGTGTGCGTGCCGGCGGCAAGCACAATGACCTGGAAAACGTCGGTTATACCGCGCGCCATCACACCTTTTTCGAAATGCTCGGCAATTTCAGTTTCGGCGACTATTTCAAGCACGAGACGATTCGTTATGCCTGGGATTTCCTCACCAACGTGCTCGGTCTGCCGGAGGACAAGCTCTGGGTTACCGTCTACGAGGACGATGACGAGGCGGCCAACATCTGGCTGGAGGATCTGCAGGTCTCGCCGGAACGCTTCTCGCGCTGCGGCGAAAAGGACAACTTCTGGTCCATGGGCGATACCGGCCCGTGCGGCCCGTGCAGCGAGATTTTCTACGATCACGGCCCGGAGGTCGCCGGCGGTCCGCCCGGCAGTCCCGAGGCCGACGGCGATCGTTATATCGAGATCTGGAACCTGGTGTTTACCCAGTTCGACCGCGACAGCCAGGGACACCTGCACCCGATCCCGAAACCGTCGGTCGATACCGGCATGGGTCTGGAACGCATCGCCGCCGTCATGCAGGGCGTGCACAACAACTACGACATCGACCTGTTCCAGCATCTGATCAAGGCGATCGACGCGCTCGGCGCCGGCGATACCGACAACCAGATTTCGCGTCAGGTGATCGCCGATCACATTCGCTCGGTCGCGTTTCTGATCACCGACGGCGTGCTGCCGTCGAATGAGAACCGCGGCTACGTCCTGCGCCGGATCCTGCGCCGTGCCATCCGTCATGGCCACAAGCTCGGTCTGCGCGGGCCGTTCTTCCACAAGCTCGTCGGCCCGCTGGGCGAGAAGATGGGCGATGCCTACCAGGAACTGCTGAAAAAGCGCGAGGCGATCGAGAAGATCATCCTGCAGGAGGAAAAACGCTTCGCCGAAACCCTCGATCAGGGCCTGAAACTGCTGGAAGAGACCGTCGCCAGGCTCGACGGCACGGAAATCCCCGGCGAGGCGGTGTTCAAGTTGTACGACACCTACGGTTTTCCGATCGATCTCACCGCCGACATCGCCCGCGAGCGTGGCCTGACCATCGACAACGACGGCTTCCGCGCGGCCATGGACGCCCAGCGTGCGCGCGGCCGCGCCGCCAGTCGCTTCCAGATGGATATGTCGAAATTCCCGAAGATCGACAAGGTGACCGAGTTCACCGGCTACGATCAGACCGAACAGCAGACCGAGATCATCGCGCTGTACCGTGAGGGCAAGACCGTGAACCAGCTCGAGGCCGGCGAATTCGGCGGCGTGGTGCTGGCGGCCACGCCGTTCTACGCCGAGTCCGGCGGCCAGGTCGGTGACCGCGGCCAGCTCCGCGCCGACGGCGGCGAGTTTGCCGTGTCCGACACCCAGAAGCAGAGCAAGGCGCACATCCATCTCGGCGAGGTCGGTAGCGGCCGGCTCGAGGTCGGCCAACGCGTGCATGCGGCCATCGACGCGCAGGCGCGCGCCGATACCATGCGCAACCACTCGGCCACCCACCTGCTGCACGCGGCGCTGCGCAAGGTGCTCGGCGACCATGTGACGCAGAAGGGCTCGCTGGTGGCGCCGGAGCGGCTGCGTTTCGACTTCTCGCACCCGCAGGCGCTCAGCGACGACGAAATCCAGGAAATCGAGTGGCTGGTCAACGCACAGATTCTCAACAACGTCGAAACCGACATCCAGGTCATGCCACTGGAACAGGCGCTGGAAGACGGCGCCATGTCGCTGTTCGGGGAAAAGTACGATGACCAGGTGCGGGTGCTGAAGATCGGCGGCGAGTTCTCCAAGGAACTGTGCGGCGGCACGCACGTCGCCCGCACGGGAGACATCGGCCTGTTCAAGATTGTCGCCGTCGCCGGCATCGCCGCCGGTGTGCGCCGCATCGAGGCGGTGACCGGCCGCGGCGCCCTGCACTGGGCCAACCAGAGCGAACGTCGGCTGGGCCGGGTGGCCGATTTGCTGCGCGCCGAACCGGATTACATCGAGGACAAGCTGGCCCAGTTTCTGGAACGCAACCGCAAGCTGGAAAAGGAGGTCGAGCAGCTGAAATCGAAGCTGGCAAGCTCGGCCGGCGACGACCTGCTGGCCGCGGCGGTGGACATTGATGGCCTCAAGGTACTGGCGCGCTCGCTCGAGGGCGCGGACCCCAAAACCCTGCGCGAGACGGTTGACCAGCTGAAGAACAAGCTGGGCTCGGCGGCGCTGGTACTGGCCACCGTGCAGGAATCCAAGGTCAGTCTGGTCGCCGGCGTGACCAAGGACCATGCCGACCGCGTCAACGCCGGCGAGCTGGTCAATTTCGTCGCCGCCCAGGTTGGCGGCAAGGGCGGCGGCCGGCCAGACATGGCCCAGGCCGGCGGCAACGATCCCAGCCAGCTGCAGGCGGCGCTGGATCAGGTTCCCGACTGGGTGCGCGCCCGCGTCTAGACGCATTTTCCCGAACTTTCGCTTTGTCGCGACGCAGAATTTGATAGAATCTGCGCCTTTTACTCGTCCCGATGGTAGTGAATGGCACTCATCGTCCAAAAATACGGCGGCACCTCGGTCGGCAGCGTTGAGCGCATCAATGCGGTCGCCGAACGTGTGCAGGCCTGTCGCGAGGCCGGCGACGACATCGTCGTTGTGGTCTCGGCGATGAGTGGCGAGACCGATCGGCTGCTGAGCCTGGCGAAGGAAATCAATCCGCACCCGCACGGCCGCGAGCTGGATGTGGTGTTGTCCACCGGCGAGCAGGTGACGATCGGCCTATTGAGCATGGCGCTGGAGGCGCGCGGTTGTCCGGCGCGCTCCTATACCGGAGCGCAGGTCTGCATTCACACCGATGGCGCGCACAACAAGGCGCGTATACTGGGTATCGACGACCAGCGCGTACGTGCGGATCTGACGGCCGGCCGGGTGGTGGTGGTGGCCGGTTTTCAGGGCGTGAACGACAGTGGCTGTATTACCACTTTGGGCCGGGGCGGATCGGATACCACGGCCGTGGCGCTGGCGGCCGCGCTGAATGCCGACGAGTGTCATATATTTACCGATGTCGACGGTGTTTACACCGCCGACCCCCGGGTTGCGCCGCAGGCGCGACGCCTGGAACGCATTACCTACGAGGAAATGCTCGAGATGGCCAGCCTCGGTTCCAAGGTGTTGCAGATCCGGTCGGTGGAATTTGCCAGCAAGTATAACGTGAATCTGCGGGTGCTATCCTCTTTCCAGGGGGGCAGCGGCACGCTGATTGCCGAAGAGGTGGAGGATATGGAACAGGCTGTAATTTCCGGTATCGCCCATAACAAGGACGAGGCCAAGTTGACGGTTGTCGGTGTGCCCGATAAACCGGGTATCGCCTCCCATATTCTGGGCCCGATCGCCGACGCCAACATCGAGGTTGACATGATTGTCCAGAACGTTGGCGTGGACAACACTACCGATTTTACCTTCACCGTCCATAGAAATGACTATGACAAGGCGCTGGAAATCCTCAACCAGGTGGCCAGCGACCTGGGCGCCAAGCGCGTCAATGGTGACAACAAGATTATCAAGATCTCCGTCGTCGGTGTTGGCATGCGCTCGCATGCCGGGATAGCCAGTAAAATGTTTAGCGCATTGGCCGATGAAGGGATTAATATAATGATGATCTCCACATCCGAAATCAAAATATCCGTGGTTATCGCGGAGAAATATCTTGAACTCGGTGTCAGAACATTACACTCCGCCTTCGATCTCGATGCTGCGGAGCCCGAGAAGGCATGAGGCCAGCCGGGTCAACGTACTGAAAAGGATGGTACAGGAGGTAGTAAAATGCTGATTCTCACCCGCAGGGTCGGTGAATCCCTTATGATAGGCGATGAAATAAACGTCACCGTGCTTAGCATCAGGGGCAATCAGGTTCGCATCGGCGTCAATGCGCCCAAGGACGTTTCCGTCCACCGTGAGGAAATCTACGAGCGCATTCGTACCGAGGGGGAGGTGCCCGAAGGCGAGGACGACAGCCCGGAAAAGGATTCAACCAGCTGAATCAACAGCTTTTTTACCGGTAATGACTTTACCCGGGCGGCGGCTGCGGGTATCCTTACGCCCGTTTCTCAGGTCTGAAGACAATGCCCCGGCATTCGGGCGGGTTGTTACTGGCAGGCCGGGTAGAGATACCGGAGAGGTGGCCGAGCGGTCGAAGGCGCTCCCCTGCTAAGGGAGTATGGGGTTTATAGCCTCATCGAGGGTTCGAATCCCTCCCTCTCCGCCATTTTTGATCAGGGCCTGCGAAGCGGGCCCTGATCAAAAATGTTGAGAATGGATTCGAACCCTCGATTTATTTAATTTGGGTTCGACATCGCGCTAGGCGCGGCACTCCGGAGAGTGAGGCATACAGTGCCGAATAATTCTCTTCGCGATTTTATCTGTACCGGTTTAAAAAAAGGCGCCGGTAGCTCAGTTGGATAGAGCGTGCGGCTACGAACCGCAAGGTCGGGGGTTCGAATCCTCCCCGGCGCGCCAAAATACAAAGGGCCACCACCAGGTGGCCCTTTTTATTTGGTAATACCTAACCAAACTGGACCAGAACTATACTGTTCTGGCGATGAAAAAGTGTCCTCAATGTTTTTACACACGCAGCTGGAAGCTGGCTGATGGCCGCCATAAATGCCGACAATGTGGTCACCGTTATCGCGTCAGGACGGTCTGGCAAGCGAGCCGCCTGCCCGAGCGCACCAAACAACTGCTGCTGGAACGATTTGTCCTCGGCGTGCCGGTTTACCGGCAACGCTTCCTGGCGGACGCGAGTCTCGCCGCGGTGGAGCGTTTCTACCGGCTCGCACGCGCCTGTTGCGCCTATGAGGAGCTGTTGCGCGAGCCTTTCGAAGGCCACCTCGAATGCGATGAAACGACGTTTGGCGGCCGAAAAAAGGGCAAACGCGGTTGGGGCACCGCCGGCAAAATCATCGTCTTCGGTGTCCTCAAGCGCAACGGTACGGTGCAGGTGTTTCCGATCAGCCGCCGCAGTGGTCAGAAGGTACTTCGATTCATCCAGGCGCACACCCGGCCGGGCAGTCTGTACTACACCGACGACTGGCAGGCCTACGTTGCCCTGGCCGTTCGTGGCGACTACATCACGGTCCACAAACAGGACGGTGTGCCGAAAGGCCGGGACCACATCAACGGCATCGAGGGATTCTGGAGTTATGCCAAGCACTGGCTCTATCCTTACCGAGGTGTGCCCCGGAAATTCTTTCACCTTTATCTGGGGGAAGTTTGCTACCGTTTCAATCACCGGCATGAGAACCTGAAACCCCCGGTTTTAAGCCTTATGAAGCACCTGAACTACAATGATATACGACCACTTTTGGTCCGGATTCGTTAGGTATTACCTTTTATTTTGTGGTATCGGGATATTTCGAACCCCCGACCGCATCAACAATCCGGTTCGACAGCCGCGCCTGCACGGCTGAACGCCGAGCGTCAGCAAGGCGGCCCGCAGGGCGAGGCGCGAAGCGCCGAGTCATCCTCCCCGGCGCGCTCTATAAGTAAAGAACGGTAGCAGGCCAGGTTGGTGTGCAAAATTGACGCATGTCCAATTCACACTATGTGAAGTGATTAACGTAATCTGGCTGAATAGTCCCTCGTCGCAGCCTTCCAACATGGCAAACGGGTAAGACGCCTTATTCGTAAATTGCTATGCGGCAAGCAGCCGCGAGGAGTATGGAAATGAAGCTTGATAAGACGAGTCTGCTCAAGGCAAGTGTATTGACCACCGGTCTGCTGGTATTCAGCACCGTGCCGGCGGCTGATGTTGGCGTCGGTGCTGAGGCCGAAGCCGGTGTCGGTGCAGGTGCGAACGCCGATCGCACATTGGATCGTGCCGGTGATCGGGCCATGGAAGGCGCAGATCGCTCCATGAACAGAGCCGATAGTGCCATTGAGCGAGCCGCCGATGAATCCGCCCGAAGCAGGGATGTTGGTGCCGGGGCCGAGGCGGGAGGTTCCGCCAGGACGCCGGCCGGCGAGACCCGCGCCGGAGGCGGCGCCCGTGCCGATGGTTCGGCGGCCAGCGACCGGGCTGGAGAAGCCGTCGATGATAGTCGCGATAGAGCGGGTGATGCCTATGAGCGCGCGCGATAAAGCGGACTCAGCACGCGACCGGGCTAAAACCGGGGCCGAAGCCAGCGGCAGTGCCGGCGCTTCCGAACGCGGTGTCGGTGCGGGCAGCAGCGGTAGTGCTGGTGCCAGGGGTGGTGCCAACACCAACTGAGACTTCGCCAGGGATAGCTTTAAAAAGCCGCTCTGTTGAGCGGCTTTTTAGTTTCAACGCATCTTATCGATTAAAGCGGCTTTGGCTAAGCGGAATGAATCATTTTATGTGCTATAGACCTTACGTGCTTATGGCCACTTTCAGGACACCGTCACGCTGGTTACCGAACAGGTCGTAGGCTTCCTCGATCTGGTCGAGCTTGTAGTGATGCGTGACCAATGGCTTGAGGTCGAGCCGTTCCGCCTCGATAACGTTCATCAGACGGCGCATGCGTTCCTTGCCGCCGGGGCATAGCGAGGTGACGATACGGTGATCGCCGAGGCCGGCGCAGAAGGCATCCAGGGGGATCTTCAGATCGCTGGAGTAAACGCCGAGACTGGACAGGGTGCCGCCGGGTTTGAGTACGCGCAGGCAGGCCTCGAAGGTCGACTGCAGACCCAGTGCCTCGATTGCGGCGTCAACGCCGCGGCCGTTGGTCAGCTTCAGGATCTCGTCGACGGGATCGGACTTGCTGAAGTCGATCACTACGTCGGCGCCCAGCTTTTGCGATACATCCATGCGCTCGCGTACGCGGTCGACGGCAATAATGGTAGTGGCACCGCGTAGCCGTGCACCGGCGGTGGCGCACAGTCCTATAGGCCCCTGGGCGAAGACGGCGACGGTATCACCGATTTTGATATTGGCTGCCTCGGCACCAGCGAAGCCAGTCGACATGATATCCGGACACATCAGCACCTGTTCGTCGGTGAGTGCATCCGGGACGGGAGCGAGGTTTGCCATGGCATCGGGCACGCGCAGATACTCGGCCTGGCTGCCGTCGATGGTGTTGCCGAAACGCCAGCCGCCGAGCGGCTTTAGCCCGTGTGCGGCAGACTGGCCGTCCTGCGAGTGCAGACCCTCCAGGCAGGCATTGGAATAACCGCTCGGGCAGATGGCGCCGGCGATGACACGCTGTCCCTCCTCGTAGCCAGCGACGTTGGAACCGAGTTTTTCAATGATGCCCACGGGTTCATGGCCAATGGTCAGGCCCCGTTCGACGGGGTATTCACCCTTGAGAATATGAATGTCGGTGCCGCAGATGGTCGTCGTGGTGATGCGAATCAGCGCGTCGTTGGGGCCGATGTCCGGTACCGGTTTGTCGTCCAGAACAATCCGGCCAGGCTCGATGAACAGGGCCGCTTTCATTTTCTCAGCCATCAGTACTGCTCCGTGAGGTATTGTACATGCAGTATAGTTCAGAACACGCAGACTGACGATTGTCAGTTGCCAGTCTGTTTCGCCAGGATAGCAATATACTCGGCACCAATATCATTGTTACATACATAAAAGCTGCTCCCGGAGGAAGCGGCTTTTATGTACTGGCTTTTGTCTCTGATCAGTCTTCTGTTTGCAGGTCTCCGACTGGCAGGTGTGAGAAGCCGGTCAGCGGGCCGAGTTCGTACTGGTCGTGCTTGGAGGTCGGTTCGCTCTGGATGTAGCAGCACAGTAACTGGCCCAGGGCCTGCAGACTGCGAATGTGACAGCGTTCGTAGCCATGGGTGGCATCGGCACCGAAACACAGCAATGAAGTACGGATGTCGTTACCCGCCTCCAGTGCCGAGGCGCTGTCGCTGCGATAGTACTTGAATACATCGCGCTTGTGATTGATGCCGTGTTCCTTGCACAGATTGATCAACTTGTGCGTCAGGTGGTAGTCGAACGGGCCGCTTGAATCCTGCATGCCGATCGTCACGCCGAACTCGTCGGTGCTCTGGCCGGGAGCCACCGGCCCGGTGTCGATCGAGACCATCTCGGCAACGTCCTGATGTAATACCGCCGAGGCGCCGGAGCCGACTTCCTCGCTGATGGTAAACAGCAGGTGGCAGTCCACCGGCAGATGCAGCTTGTATTCACTGACCGCCTTCGCTACGGCAAGCAGAACGGCGACACCGGCTTTGTCGTCGAGGTGGCGTGAATTGATGAAACCGGAGTCACTGATATCCGGTTGCGGATCGACGGCGATGTAATCGCCGACGTTGATGCCGAGACTGACCAGATCCTGTTTCGAAAAGGCCTGTTCATCGACACGCAGTTCGACATTGGCCCAGGTCACTTCCAGGGTGTCGACCTCGGTATCGAAGGTGTGACCGGAGGCCTTCACCGGCAATACCGTGCCCCGGTACTGGGTCTCGTCGGAAAAAATAGTGACCCGAGCGCCCTCGGCAAAGCGGCTTGACCATGTGCCGACCGGGACGATCTCGAGACGGCCGTTGTCCTTCAGTCCCTTGACCATCGCGCCGATGGTATCGAGGTGTGCGACGATGGCCCGATCCGGGCTATAGATGCGGCCTTTCATGTCGGCACGGATACAGCCGCGCCGGGTTATTTCGTAATGCAGGCCGAAATCCTCGAGCTGCTTGCAGGTATAGCGCACCGCCTCGTCGGTAAAACCGGCCGGGCTGGGGATCGCCAGCAGTTCGAGCAGCGTCTTCTTGACGTACTCTATATCGATGTCAATTTTACGGATAGGTGTTGCCGACTTGGCTTGTTCTTCGCTCATAACAGTGGGATTTTATGACTTGTTTGTTTCCGGGGCGGTCTGTGGGAACAGAAAATCGATGAAACGTTCCGCGGTCGGTTGCGGCTCATGGTTGGCCAGCCCCGGGCGTTCGTTGGCCTCGATAATAACATACTCGTTACCGGTGACATCCGGCGTGATGAAGTCCAGACCAACCACCGGGATATCCATGGCCCGGGCGGCACGCTCCGATACCTGCTTGAATTCTTCGCTGAGTTTCTCGGTAACATCGTGGATAGTGCCGCCGGTGTGCAGGTTGGCTGTATCGCGTACGGTTATTGTCTTGCCGTAGGCGAGCACATCCTTCATGCCATAGCCATGGCGAGTGACGCAGCGTTCGGTGATGTCATCCATGGGGATCTGGCTTTCACCCTTGGTTGCTGCTGAACGCCGGCGGCTCTGCTTGTGGATCAGAGTTTCGATATCGTCTTGGCCATTGCCGGTGATCTGGGCCGGTTTGCGTACGGCGGCTGCCACGACCCTGTAATTGATGACAATGACGCGCAGGTCGTCCCCGTGAACGAATTCTTCCAGTAATACCTTGTCAGAGTAGCGTTTGGCGTCACTGACGGCGGCATGGAGATCGTCATAAGTGTCGATATTTACATGTACGCCCTTGCCCTGTTCCCCTTCCAGAGGCTTGACGACAAGACTTTTGTAATTATCGAGAAATTTTTCATTGGCATTACTGTCGCCGGCAATCTGTTGCTCCGGGACATGCACGCGGGCCTGGCGCAGGATTTTCCAGGTCACCTTCTTGTTGGCACAGCGGCTCATGGCGATTGCCGTGGTCAATTCGCTCAGCGATTCGCGGCATGTGACCGAACGACCGCCAAAGCGCAGCTGGAAGTAGCCTTCCTCGGCGTCGAGGATATCTACCGCAATGCCGCGTCGGCGCGCTTCGTTGGTGATGATGGCGGCGTAGGGGTTCAGGTCGGCGTCCGGCTTCGGGCCGATATAGAGTTTTTCATTGATCGGGTTCTTGCGTTTGACGCAGAACACCGGCACGCGCTCGAAGCCCATGTCTTCATATAGATGAATGGCCTGCTCGTTATCGTGCATGACCGAAAGGTCCATGAACGCACGGCCACGCGCGGCGTAGTGATCGGCAAGATGCGCCACCAGCGCGCGACCGATACCGGGATAGGGCGCCTGCAGATCGACCGCCA
The DNA here is from genome assembly GCF_024808875.1 of Methylohalomonas lacus. Lineage (GTDB taxonomy): Bacteria > Pseudomonadota > Gammaproteobacteria > Methylohalomonadales > Methylohalomonadaceae > Methylohalomonas > Methylohalomonas lacus. The sequence goes on along the minus strand of NZ_JANUCT010000006.1, from coordinate 107,923 downwards.
GGCACCACATGCTGGAACCGTTTTCCGGGTCGTTGAACGCCTCGACATGGTCGACGCCGGTAATCACACCGATAACTGAGCTGTCCGTCGGGTTGACGGCTATGAAATAGGTGAAACTCCTGGAATCGCGATGCCGGTAAATGAAATCCTCGTCAATCGGCACCATGCCGTGCGTGCGCAGAATGCGATTGACGGCCTTGATGTCGCGCTGGTTCTGCAGCTTGCGGATCTCGTAACCCTGTGGCAGTACCCGCGAGCTTCGGTAATTGCTGAACCAGAGGCGGTAGGTATGCGAAGGATCCAGGAACAGTGACTGTGGCGCCAGCGATAACACGACATGCGGATCGCGCAGGTATAGGGCGATGTCGCGCTTATCTTCCTCCTCGGCGCGGATGGTCGATACCAGCTTGTGGGCGTCGGCAAAGGTATGACCGAAGATCAACCGTCCCCAGCCGCACTCGATGACTACATTGCTCGGCATTTGCTGCTCTTCTTCCGGATAGGCAATCTTGTCATTGCTATCGAGCAGTTGTAGCGACGGCGTATTGTGCCGGCGCATGCGGTCCTTGTAATAACGGCGGTCAGTCATGGTACAGCTTCAGGTGCACTTTCAGTGAGTGTAGTTCATACGTTCATTCAATACCGTGGCTCTGCAGCCAGTATTCCAGCGTCGCCGCCTGCCACAGCTTGGAACCGCGCAGCGGCGTAATGTGTTCGCCCGGGTTGGCCAGAAGCTTGTCCAGGTAGGCCTGTTTGAACAGGCCGCGCTTGCGCGCCGCCTGGTTGCTGAGCACGTCACGGACGAAATCGAGCTGGCCACCCTCAAGATATTTTAGCGCCGGCACCGGAAAATAGCCCTTGGGCCGGTCGATGACCTCATCGGGAATTATCTCGCGCGCGGCTTCCTTGAGGATATGCTTGCCACTGTTACCGACCTTGTATTGTGCCGGTATGGCCGCGGCAAATTCGACCAGTTCGTGATCCAGGAACGGCACCCGTGCCTCCAGTCCCCAGGCCATCGTCATGTTGTCGACCCGCTTGACCGGGTCATCAACCAGCATGACGGTGGTATCCAGGCGCAGCGCCTTGTCCACTGCATGGCTGGCGCCCGGTTGCGCGAAGTGTTCGCGTACAAACTCCAGGCTGACGTCATCGCCGGCGTAAGCTTCGGCGATCGCCTGCTGATATTCATCCTGGTCGCGATCGAAGAACGCCTGGCGATAGGTTTCCAGCGCATCGTCGGTGTCCATCAGCGGCGGATACCAGTGATAGCCGCCGAATACCTCGTCGGCGCCCTGGCCGCTTTGTACGACCTTGACGTGCTGCGAGACGTGCTTGCTGAGCAGGAAGAAACCGATGTTGTCGTGACTGACCATCGGTTCCGACATGGCCTGGAAGCAGGCCTCGAGGTTGCCGAGCAGGGTGTCCGAGTCGACCTCGATCTTGTGATGCGTGGTGCCGAAGTGTCTGGCGACGATATCGGAATAATCGAATTCATTGCCCTTTTCGCCGCCGACGTCCTCGAAGCCGACCGAAAAGGTCTGCAGGTCCTCGGCGCCGGCCTCGGCCAGCAGACCGGTGATCAGGCTCGAGTCGACACCGCCGGACAGCAGTACGCCGACCGGTACGTCGGCGATCAGCCGCCGCGACACGGCGTTGCGCAACTGTTCCAGCAGGGCTTCCTTGATCTCGGCCTCGCTTTTCAGCGGCAGCTCGCGGTCAAAGTCGAGATCCCAGTAGCGGCGCTCACGCGCGGTGCCGTGCGGCTCGAAAGTCACTGCGGTTGCCGGGGCCAGCTTGCAGATGCCCTTGATGATGGTTCGCGGTGCCGGTACCACGGAATGAAACATCATGTAGTGGTGCAGGGCGCCGGGGTCGATATCCAGACCGCTGCGGCGGCCCTTGAGCAGTGCCGGCAGCGACGAGGCGAAGCGCAGCACGCCCGGCGCTTTCTGGTAATACAGCGGCTTGATACCAAGCCGGTCGCGGGCCATGAATACGCGGCCGCTGTCACGCTCGTAGATGACGAATGCAAACATGCCGTTGAAGCGTTCGACGCAATGCTCACCCCAGGCGTGATAGGACTTGAGGATGACCTCGGAATCGCTGGTCGAGAAGAACTGGTAGCCCTTGGACTCCAGGTCGCGGCGCAGCTCCTTATGATTGTAGATGCAGCCGTTGAATACCAGCGTCAGGCCGAGTAGCGGATCTTCCATCGGTTGCTGGCCGCGATCGCTCAGATCGATGATTTTCAGCCGCCGATGGCCGAAGGCATAACGGCCGTGGCCGACCACGCCTTGGCCCTCCGGGCCGCGCGCGCGCATGGCGTTGGTCATGCGCTGGACGCGCTCCAGCGACGCCGGGCGCTGGTCAAAGCGGACTTCTCCTGCAATTCCACACATGGGTTACCTGAACTCCCTGTTGTATTTTCAGAAATATTGCTTGCGTGAGACCGGCCGGTGGCCAGCCACGGGGGATGTGCGTCGCTGCCTACTGAACGGACTGGCGCAGGGCCGGATCTTCAGCGTTGTCGGCTTCACTGCCGTAACGGTCATCAGACTCGAAAGTCTGCGCGTTCATCATGTTGGCAAGCCGCTGTAGTGAGGCGAGCAACTGGGTCTGCTCCCACTCCTGCAGCTGGTTGACCTTATCGAGAAAACTCTCCTGCAGCAGGGGCAGGGAGGTTTTCATGAGCTGACGTCCGGCCAGGGTAATATGGACCAGCACCCGGCGCTTGTCGGCATGCGAGCGCTGCCGCTCAATTAGACCGCGACGTTCCAGCCGCAGCAGGATATCGGTGACCGTCGCCTGGCTCAGGCTGACGCGCTCGGCCAGCTGGCCGACGGTGAGTTCGCCGGCGAGGATGATTTCCTTCAACAGCAGCGCCTGGGGGCCGGTCAGGCCATGACTGCGCACCAGCTGTCTTGACTGCAGGTCGACGGCACGGATGATACGGCGCAGGGCGACGAGAATGTCGTCACCGAATTGTTCACGGGGCTGGCTGTTTTTCATGGCTACTAATTATATAGGGTTCTATATAAATATTCCAGAAGACGTCAGTTCCGGCACGCCAATTCAGTGCCAATCAGCTTTTTAATCAGTAGATTGCGCAGTGGTGATGGGCATGGTGGAACGCCCTAATATTTAGGGTTGTAATAGCCTGAGCGATGAGCAACAAGGAGGACAGAGCATGCAGCAGGCGGCGATTTTCCAGACCCTGGCGGACTACAATCGCTGGATGAACGAGCGGCTGTACGCGCGCTGTGGCGAGCTGCCGGCGGTTGAGCGCGAACGTGACCGCGGCGCGTTTTTCGGTTCCATCAGCGGCACGCTGAACCACATTCTGCTGGCCGATATGCTGTGGCTGGATCGCTTCTATCAGGTCGCGCCGCGGCGCCGTTTCAGTGCGCTGGACGAGACGGTGCACGCGGATTTCGCTGAATTGAGCACGGCCCGCGCGCGGCTGGATGCCGAGATCAGCGACTGGGTGGCGACGCTGGACGACGTCTGGCTGGCGCAGCCGTTCACCTTCACCAGCCTGGTCAGCCCGAACCCGCGCAGCTTCCGGCGCGGTGACGCGCTACTGCATTTTTTCAACCACCAGACGCACCACCGCGGCCAGGTGACGACGCTGCTCAAGCAGGCCGGGGTTGAGCCGGGCGTCACCGATCTGCTGTGGCTGCCGGGGCTCGAGTTGCAGCAGCCGACCGCGACCGGCTGAGGCGCGTTACTCGACCTCCGGCAGGCCACGGCCGACCAGCGCGCCGGCCAGGCCAAGCAGCGAGAACAGCAGTATCACGCCGGCGGCCGAGGTGGCCGAGGCGAGCGCGCCGAGACCGCCCATCAGTAACAGCATGACGCCGATCACGGTGTTGCTGACGGCGACGTAGTCGGTGCGCCTGTTGCCGCCGGCGAGATCGACGATGTAGGTCTTGCGGCCCAGCCGCACGCCGCTGTGGGCGATACCCAGCAGCAGGAACAGCAGCGGGTAGGTCCACCGGCTTTCATGCAGCAACGGCACGCCGGTGGCGATGACGAACGTTACGATGCCGAGCGCGCCGGTCAGTAGCGCCGCCGCAATCATCACCGTCTTGCTGGAACGGTCCGACAGCCGGCCCCAGAACGGTGCGCTGAGGCTACTGGCCAGGCCGTTGGCAATGATGAACAGGCCGAGCAGGGACAGATCGCCAGCGTGCGACTCCTGCTGCGCCAGGACGATGTAGTACGGTGCGGTCAGCGCCGAGCACAGCAGCAGCGCGCGGGTGATGACGAAGCGCCGGAAGCCACGGTCGCTGGCCAGCAGTCCCAGGCGCTGCAGGGCCTCGGCCAGGGCATTGCCGCCGCCGCCGGTTTCGCCACTGTCCTCGACAACGCCACTGAACAGGGCCGCTGCCAGCAGCCAGGTCAGTGCGACCAGCAGCAGCAGTCCGCCATAGAAAGCGGCACCGGCGTCTTGGTCGAACAGCAGGAATCCCAGTCCCACGGCCAGGCCGATGTAGCCGGCGATGCTGGCGCTATAGCCGCCCAGCAGACCGCGCCGGGTTTTCGGGATGGTCTTGCCCTGCACGTCCTTGAAGGCGACCGAGCAGAGCCCGCGGCCGAAACTGAAAATCACCAGCAGGCCGATGATCAGCCAGCCGGCCGCTGCCCCCTCGGCCAGCATGGCCACCACGCCAATCGCGGCGATGCTGAGTGCCTGCACCAGGCTGCCGCCGACCCAGGCCCACTTGCGAACAGCCAGACGGCGGATGTAGCTGGCGATCGCCAGCTGCGGGATCAGCGAGCCGGATTCGCGGATCGGTACCAGCAGGCCGATCAGGTACAGCGGTGCCTGCAGGTATTCCAGCAGCCAGCTGAGTACGGTCTTGGGATTGCTGAGCGTGTCGCCCAGTTTGCTGAGTGTGTTGGCGGCAATGATGAGAAAGAAATTGCGCGGCACCTCGCGGCAGGCCTGGTCGGAGATGTCGCGGCAAACGCGGGCGTCTTCCTCGTTCGCCAGGTAAGCATAGATGGCGTCAAGGCGTTGTCGGGGAATCATACGGGTTCAATCTATCCCTGTGTCGGTGGCCGGATTGTTCATTATAAATTGTTGGCACTGCCTGTGAGGTCATTGCATGCGTGGCTGTTTGTTGCAGTGCAATCAGGACGTGCGCACGAAATGAGCGGCTTTTGCCGGGAAAATCCGGCCAAAGAAGCCGTGCCATGTATGGCCTTGAGCAGATGATTGGTCTATGCTTGGAAACAATACAGCCACGAATACAGGCGCTTACCGGCAGCATGCGACAGTTATGGCCGGGACCCTGTGGCCGGGTTGTATCTGGGGATTGAGTCAATAATAAGTTTTGTTGGGAGATTTATGTAATGAGTACCGGTACTGTGAAGTGGTTTAATGCGGCCAAGGGATTTGGTTTTATCGAGCCGGAAGGCGGTGGTGATGATGTGTTCGTGCACTATTCCGCGATCAAGGCGGATGGCTACCGTACCCTGAACGAAGGTCAGGCCGTGAGTTATGAATTCGAAAAAGGGCCAAAGGGGGCTCATGCGACCGAGGTGGTCGTCAAAGAGTAAGCCAATAAATAATAATCATGCTTACGCTCCAGACCCCGCCACCGGCGGGGTTTTTTATGCCAGGGGCATGCCCGGCCGGCGTTGACGCGGTCGCTTGAGCCCGGCGCTCAATCAGGCGATCATCCGCGGCGGGTATTTCAATACAGCGACTGAACGGGAAACGGAATCGATGGCTTTATGGGAACAGTTGTTACTCGGTGTCGGCGCGCTGGTGCTGATATTTTTCTTCTGGCCGGGCATCAAGCAGACATTGCAGCGCTCCCGGGAAGCGGAAAAAGACTGGCCGGCCGTGATCTGGCCGCTTGCGGCGGTGGTATTATTCGTCCTGCTGCTGATCGTGCTGGCCTGAGGTACTGAGGTCCCGGTCGCCGCGGCGGCATGGCTGAATGACCGGACGAGGTTGCTGGATGATGAAACGATGGCTGTTTACGCTACTGCTGTTGCCGCTGACAGTGCTGGCCCAGGCCGACGGCGACGAGGCGTTGCTGACTGGTGCCGAACTGCTGGCGAATTGCCAGCCGGACGCCGGCGCAAGTGCCCCGACATCCTACTGCATGCAGTTCGTCTCCGGGCTGGTGCAGACTCTGGCCAGCCTGCAGGAGATGGCGCCGGCAGACGAGCGGCTGTTCTGTGTCGATCCCGAAACGCAGGCCCTGGCGGACGTTACCGGCCAGGTTAGCGAATGGCTGCAGGCGCATCCCGAGCGCCTCGATGAACCGGCCTTTTTGCTTGTCAGCGAGGCCTTGCGCGATAATTACCCCTGTTCCGACATCCCCGAAAGCACCTGAGTCGATCACCATGAGCGTTGCCGCCCGTAAACCCCAGCACGAATTCAACAAGTTGCACAAGCGCCTGCGCCGCGAGGTCGGCCGCGCGATCGAGGACTACAACATGATCGGCGACGGCGAGCGCGTCATGGTCTGCCTGTCCGGCGGTGCCGATTCGCATACGCTGCTCGACATTCTCCTCGATCTGCAGCGCAGTGCACCGGTGCACTTTGAGCTGACCGCCGTCAATCTCGATCAGAAGCAGCCGGGGTTTCCCGAACACGTGCTGCCGGACTACCTGGACAGCCGCGCTATTCCCTACCACATCCTCGAGCAGGACACCTACAGCGTGGTCAAGCGCGTGATCCCGGAAGGCAAGACGATGTGCGGACTGTGTTCACGCCTGCGGCGTGGTTCGCTGTACAGTTTTGCCGCCGAGCAGGGCTTTACCCGCATCGCGCTCGGTCACCACGCCGATGACATGCTGGAGACCCTGTTTCTGAACATGTTCTACGGCGGCAAGGTCAAGACCATGCCGCCGAAACTGCAGTCCGATGATGGCCGCAATGTCGTCATCCGGCCGCTTGCGTACTGCCGCGAGCACGATATCAAGGCTTACGCCGAGGCGCGTGAATTCCCGATCATCCCGTGCACGCTGTGCGGCTCACAGGAAAACCTGCAGCGGCAGGTGGTCAAGCAAATGCTGAATGACTGGCAGCGCCAGTATCCCGGCCGTATCGAGACGTTGCTGACCAGTCTGCAAAACGTCGTACCGTCGCACATGCTCGATCGTGAGCTGTTCGATTTTGCCGGTCTTGGCGTCGACGCCGATGATGAAGGCGCCCGCTGGCTGGAGCCCCGGCGTCAGAGCCAGGCCGAGGGTGTTCAGTAAGCACGTGCTACCGGGGTCGGCCACAGCCGGCGAACAAATCGCCGCTCGCCGTGTCTGCCGACGGGCCTTGTAATCAGCCGCCGGCGTACCCATATTGAAGTCCAGTAATGAACTTCAATGCCTGCCTGCGGCCGGAGACCTGCATGACCGATCCCCGTGACGAGAATCGCGACGATCCGCTGTTCGCCATCGATAGCGATGCGCCGGATAGCGTGCGCTATGCTGACGACGAGGAAGCGAACACGGTAGAAGCGGAAGAATCCAGCCAGTCCGCCGAAACGGCGGACAGCAAGAGCCTGTTGCCGGCCATCCCGGAAGACGTCCTGATCCTTGTCTCGGTACGTAATACGGTGCTGTTCCCCGGCGTTATCCTGCCAGTCGTGGTCGGCCGCGAGCGTTCTCTGGCCGGTCTCGATGAAGCGATCCGTAATCGCCGTCGTATCGGTCTCGTGTTGCAGAAGGACCCGGAGACCGAGAACCCCGGACCGGGTGATCTGTACCGCTACGGTACGCTGGCCAGTATTCTGCGCTACGTTAAAACCGACGATGGCAGCTACCACATTATCTGTCAGGGCGAACAACGTTTCCGCACCCTGGAATACCTGGAAGGTTTTCCGTTTCTGTTGTCGCGGGTCGACCTGCTCAAGGACAAGGGCACGATCACCACCGACATTGAAGCGCGCGAACACCGGTTGAAATCGCTGGCGTTTGAGGGACTGGAGCTGTTGCCGCAGGCACCGGCCGAATTCAGCAATGCCATCCAGAACATGACTTCGCCGTCGGGCCTGGCGGATATGGTCGCCAGCTTTATCGACATCAAGCCGGTGGAAAAGCAGGAACTGCTGGAAACGCTGGATATCCAGGAACGGCTCGACAAGGTAATCGACTACCTCAGTCACCGTATCGAGGTACTGAAGCTGTCAAACAAGATCGACGAGCAGACACGCGAGGCGATGGACGAGCGCCAGCGCGAGTTCGTGCTGCGCGAACAGATGCGCACGATTCAGAAAGAGCTCGGCGAGGAAGATGACAATGCCGAGATCGAGGAACTGCGCCAGGCCATCGACGACGCCGGTATGCCCGAGGAGGCTGATGCGCAGGCACGCAAGGAGCTCAAGCGGCTGGAAAAGATGCCCGAGGCCTCGGGCGAGTATTCCATGCTGCGCACATACCTCGATACGCTCATCGCGCTGCCATGGTCGAAGTACAGTGATGAAACCATCGATATCGAGGCGGCACGGCGCATTCTCGACGAGGACCACTACGGTCTCGAAAAGGTGAAAAAACGCATCCTCGAGTACCTGGCCGTACGCAAACTGAACCCGGAAGGCCGCAGCCCGATCCTGTGCTTTGTCGGCCCGCCCGGCGTCGGCAAGACCTCGCTCGGTCAGAGCATCGCCCGCGCCGTCGGCCTGGAATTCGTTCGCGCCTCGCTGGGGGGCGTACACGACGAGGCCGAGATTCGCGGTCATCGCCGCACCTACATCGGCGCCATGCCCGGCAAGATCATCCAGAGTATTCGCAAGGCCGGCAGCCGTAACCCGGTGTTCATGCTCGACGAGATGGACAAGCTTGGTGCCAGCTTCCAGGGCGATCCGTCATCGGCATTGCTCGAGGTCCTGGATCCGGAACAGAACTCGACCTACGAGGATAATTACCTGGGTGTGGACTTCGATCTCAGCAAGGTAATGTTCGTCGGTACCGCCAACGTGCTCGACAACATTCCCGGGCCGTTACGCGATCGCATGGAGATCATCCAGCTGCCGGGTTATACGCCGGAGGAGAAGTTCGAGATTGCCAAACGTTATCTTATCGATCGGCAACTGAAGCAGAATGGTCTGATTGCCGAACAGGCCAGCATCAGCGATGACGCGCTGACGCATCTCATCAGCGATTACACGCGCGAAGCCGGCTGTCGCAACCTGGAGCGCGAGATCGGCGCGGTGCTGCGTAACGCGGCCGTGACCATCGCCGAGGGCAACGCCGAACAGGTGGCGATCGATACGTCCGATCTGAAGGAGATACTGGGGGCGCCGAAATTCGAAAACGAGGTTGCCATGCGCACCTGCATGCCGGGCGTGGCGACCGGTCTGGCGTGGACGCCGACCGGCGGCGACATTCTCTTCATCGAGGCAAGCCGGGTTCCGGGCAAGGGCAACCTGATTCTCACCGGCCAGCTCGGTGAAGTGATGAAGGAAAGCGCCCAGGCGGCATTGAGTCTGGTGAAGACACGGTCGTTGCAGCTTGGCATCGAGACCGGTTACTTCGATAACAGTGATATTCATGTCCATGTGCCGGCCGGTGCCATTCCCAAGGATGGTCCCAGCGCCGGTGTGGCGATGTTTACCGCACTGGCTTCACTGGTCACCGGGCGTACCATTCGTCACGATGTGGCCATGACCGGCGAGATCAGCCTGCGCGGCCTGGTGCTGCCGGTCGGCGGCATCAAGGAAAAGATGGTGGCGGCGGCACGTGCCGGTATCAAGACGGTGCTGCTGCCCAAACGCAATGAACGCGACTACGACGACATACCGGAAAGTGCCCGCAAACAGCTGGAATTCGTCTGGATGGAAAACGTCGACGATGTAATCGAGCATGCCCTGACGCCCACCGAGGCCGGTCAGCAGGTCAGTGCCTGAGTCGTCCGCTACCGGGTGATACACCGAGCAACCATGAAATGGTTCATTGGCCTGTTGCTGATCACTGCCGCGCTCGTCGCGTGGCTGTACGTCGATCGCGATGCCCGCCAGCGATGGCTGGCGGGTACACCGCTGGCGCCGGCCGAAACCACGGTTTACAAATGGCGCGATGCCGACGGCGAGTGGCAGATCAGCGATAAGCCGCCGGCAGCGGGAATTGATTATGAACGCCTGCAGTATCATCACGACAGTAATGCCATGCCGCTCGCACCGACCCGGGACGACTGAATGACGCCACCAGCCCCAGCCGTGACCGATTGCGCTATAATGCGCCGCCTATGGAACTCAGTCTGATACAGAAAATCGTCGTCTGGGCCCTGCCGGTCATCTTTGCCATCACGCTGCACGAGGTGGCACATGGCTGGGCCGCGAAATACCTGGGCGATCGTACTGCCGAGATGATGGGGCGCCTGACGCTGAATCCGGTCCGGCATATCGATCCGATCGGCACAATCGCCATGCCGTTGCTGTTGCTCCTGGTCAGCCCGTTTGTATTCGGCTGGGCCAAGCCGGTACCGGTGACCTGGGAAAACCTGCGTAACCCGAAGCGTGATATGGCGCTGGTGGCCATTGCCGGCCCGGCAGCCAACCTGGCGATGGTGTTGTTCTGGGTGCTGGTTATCAAGCTGGCGGGCCTGTTCGAGGGTGCGTTGCCGTCATCGGGGGTGGAGTTCCTATACTTGATGGGCGCGGCCGGTATCATCATCAATATAGTGCTCATGGTACTGAACATGATTCCGATACCACCGCTGGATGGCAGCCGGGTGGTGTCGTCCATGCTGCCCGGTGCCTGGGCGAACAGTTATTCGCGGCTGGAACCTTATGGGCTCATCATTCTGCTGGTACTACTGGTTACGGGTGTCCTGGGCAAAGTCCTGACACCGGCGGTCATGTCGGTGCAGCAGATGGTCTACCGCCTGCTGACCTAGTTTCACGCCTCTCCGGATTGGCGGCCATGTGGAACTTTGCCGCCGTCTTGCGTCTCTGACTCAGTAATACTTACCGATTTTACGGGTGCATGCATGCACAAATCCGCACTGCTTATGCTGTTTCTGTTATTGCCCGCCCCTGTCGTGCTGGCCGATTTCAACAGCGCCTACCAGGATTACAAGGACGGTAATTACGACAGCGCTTTTGCGGAGTTCGAGCGCCTGGCTGCCGATGATCACATGAAAGCCGCCTTCTACCTGGGCACGATGTATCGCGAAGGCAAGGGTGTGGAACGCGATTATGCCGAGTCCCTGCAGTGGTACAAGCGCGCCGCCGAACAGGGCGAACCCAAGGCCATGCACAACGTGGCCCTGTTCTATCACAACGGCCTCGGCGTCGAGCGCAACATGGCGACTGCTATCGAGTGGTATGAAAAGGCCGCCGAACTTGATTATGTCGATGCCCAGCAGAACCTCGGCCTCATCTATTTCCGCGGCCAGGGTGTGCAGGCGCAAATGAGCAAGGCGCTTGAATGGTGGCGCCGCGCGGCCGAGCAGGGCGGCAGGAAGGGCCAATACAACCTCGGCCTGATGTATTTTACCGGCCGCGGTGTCGATGAGGATCACGCCAGGGCCTACGAATGGTATCGCAAGGCCGCCGAGCAGGGCCTGCCGGATGCACAGAACAGTCTCGGCGCCCTCTACCATGACGGCAAGGGCGTCGAGCAGGACTGGGTGGAAGCCTACGCCTGGTTCAAGCTGGCCGAGCAGGCCGGGCTACAGTTGGCCGAGCTCAACATCGCCATCCTGGAAACCAAGATGGACGAGCCCGATCTCGAACGCGCCCGGGAAAAAGCCGAGGACTATGCCGACAAATATGTCGACGACGAAACCGACGGCGAGGCACAGCCCTGAATGCCGCCGTCAACCCGTTGCCGCGGGCAGCTCGCCGTGCTGGTAATGATGGATATCACGCTGCGGAAACGGAATCACGATGCCTTCTTCATCGAAGCGCTTCTTGACCGCTTCCGTGAAGTCCCACTTGAAGCCCCATAAATCCTCGGTCTTGACCCATGGCCGTACCCAGAAGTTGATGCTGCTATCAGCCAGTTCACCCAGCACGATCACCGGTTCCGGATCATCGAGGACGCGCTCGTCCGCCGCCAGCAGTTGCTTGATGATACGGCGTGCCTGGTCGAGATCGGTGTTGTAGGCCACACCGAATACCATGTCGCAGCGGCGTTCGTTGCGTGCGGTATAGTTGATAATCGAATTGCTGGTGATGTTGGAGTTCGGGATCAACACTTCCTTGTTGTCCGGACTGCGCATGCGGGTATAAAACAGCTGGATCGATTCGACGATGCCGGCCTGATTGCCTGCCTCGACGTAGTCGCCCACCTTGAACGGCCGCAGCGTGATGATGATGACGCCGGAGGCCAGGTTCGACAGCGAGCCCTGTAGTGCCAGGGCAATGGCCAGGCCGGCGGCACCGAGTACGGCGATCAGGGAAGTGGTCTGTACGCCGAGTTTGGAAATCGTCGCGATGAACACGAACAGCACCAACAGTACATGCAGCACCGTGCCGGCAAACGTAACGATTAGCGGATCGATCTGGCGCCTTTCCATGAGCTTGGTTACCAGCCGGCGTATCAGCCTGGCCGCCCACAGGCCGAGCAGCAGAATAACGGCCGCGGCAATCAGATCCGGACCATAACTCGTGACATAGTGCATGATTGTTTCCTGCATGGAGGCCTCCTAGGTTTTCATCGGCACGGACGGCGATGTGCCGGGCGCGGTTTGGATTCATGATAAAACAACCACGGCAGGATGCCGAATGCAGCGTTGCCAAACAGCAATGCGCCAGGTATTCCGGGCAAAAAAAGTGGCCGGTACCGGCGGGGGTGTGCCGGTCCGGCCATAATGGCAAGTGCGAACGCATGGTTGGCGGGGTTGGGGGAGGCGCCATGCGTCACACCGGAGGAGTAGGTCAGGCCAGCAGCAGGACTCCGAGTATCAGCAGGCCGGCACAGGCGAGGCCGGTTATGGTTGCGGCCAGCAGGCAGCGCCAGACCAGTCCGGCGAAAGCCTGTGTTTGCGGGTTGGCGAACATGACCTAGACCGGGTCCGTGACACTGAGCGCGATGTTCACGCGCCGGTCGAAGATATGCCCCTCGATATCCTCGGCCTCGGCGGCGGATTGGCCGTGTGCTTCGATATGAATGCGCTGCGCGTCGATGCCGGCCGCGCGCAGAATGTAGGCGACGCTTTCCGCGCGCCGCCGGCTGAGGTCGAGGTTATAGTCCGGGCTGCCGCGGCGATCGGCGTGACCAGCGATATGCACGCGGATTTGGGGGTACTCGGCCAGGTAGTCGGCCAGTTCCCGCAGCCGCCGATCGGCACCGGTATCCGGTTCACTGCTGTCGGTGCGGAAATATACGGCCAGGTTGATCGCCCGGCTGAGGCGTTCGGCACTCTGTTCGCGCCGATCCAGGCGCACGTTCTGCAGGCGGTCGTTGCGATCCTCCAGCGCCGTCAGCTGTTCGCGCAGCTGCTCCAGTTCGGCGGTGCGTGCCGTCAGGTCGCCCTTGAGTTCGCTCCGTTGCTGATCCTTTGCCACCGCCCGGGCGCCGAGCCAGGCACCGCCGGCGGCGCCGGCGATGGCACCAACCGGGCCACCGGCCAGGCCGCCGATGACGGCGCCGAGGCCGAAGCCGGCGGCGTCCTTGTTCTTCTCCAGGCCGACATCGCTGTCGGCATGCGCCGCCGGTGCCAGCAGGCTGATGGTCAGCAGCGTGATAAGGTAGCGTTTGTACATTGTCGGTTCCTCCGGACGTTGCGGGGTTGATTTCGATACAGATTAAAGCGCACGCCGGAGGCGCCGGACGGGAATGAATCGGGCAAAGCGCCGATGAATCATGGCAAAACGATGGCACGAAGGATTGTCCGGCTTGTGTCCATGGCCGGCTCGCGACACTATGCCGTCTGTATCTGATTGCCGAACACCGGGAGGGAAGCCAGCGTTGGCCAAGCGTATCGTTATCGTCGAGGATGAGCCCGCCATCCGCGAGAACTACACCACCGCACTCAAGCGCCAGGGCTACGAGGTTCAGGCTTACGCCGACCGGCCGGCGGCCCTGAAGGGCATGGCCTCGAAGCTGCCGGACCTGGTTATCGTCGATATCGGCCTCGGTGATGAACACGAGGGCGGTTTTGACCTGTGCCGCGAGCTGCGCGCGCGCTCGGCGGCGCTGCCGATCATTTTCCTGACGGCGCGCGACTCGGAACTGGATACGGTATCGGGTCTGCGCCTGGGCGCCGATGATTACCTGACCAAGGACATCACCCTGGCGCAGTTACTGGCGCGGGTGGCGGCGCTGTTTCGCCGCATCGAGGCGCTGCGCGGGGCGGCCGAACAGCGCGAGGTGGTGACCAGCGGCGAGCTGCACCTGGATCGCTCCTGCATGACCGCCGACTGGCGCGGTCAGCCGGTCGAGCTGACCCTGACCGAGTTCTGGATCGTTTATTCGCTGGCGCGGCTACCCGGCCACGTCAAAAGCCGTGATCAGCTCATGCAGGACGCCGAGTTGTTCGTCGACGACGCGACCATTACGTCGCACGTCAAACGCATCCGCCGCAAGTTCATCGCCCTCGACCCGGCATTCGACTGTATCGAGGCGGTCTACGGCATGGGTTATCGCTGGAACAGTCACTGACCGCGGGCACGATGCGGAAACAGAAACATCGCCTGCGGTTCAGCCTGCGCCGGAAACTGCTGCTGCTGTCGATCGCGGTGATCAGCCTGCCATTCGTCGGCCTCGAATACCTGCGCGAGATGGAACGCTTCCTGCGCGACGGTCTGGAAACATCGCTGCTGGCCAGCGCCCGTGCGGTGGCCGGGTCGCTGCACGAACGCGCGAACCTGTTTCCGCAACGCGCGGACGGGCCGGCGGCGCTGTATGTGCACCGCCTGCGCCAGCCGGTGGAGCTGGACGGCTATAGCGACGATTGGCTGGATTTTCTCGACTGGTCGGAAACCTATTCGGCAGCCGACAGCGACTCGCTGGCCTACCGCCTGATCCTGGCCCGCGATCGGGGTGGCCTGTATCTGTTGCTCAAGGTCCGTGACGACCGGGTGATCTACCAGCGTCCGGCCAGCGACGACAACCGCGACGGCGACCATGTTCAGATTACCCTGAAAGGTGCCAACGGCGATCTGCAGCAGTGGTATTTCGCGCCGGCGGCACCCGGTTCGCTGCGGCCGTTCCGCGTCAGCGAGGCGCGCGACGCTTATGACCATCCTTATACCGTGCAGCACTACGCGACCCACATCCGCGGCGAATGGCAGCCGAATGGCAACGGCTATACGCTGGAAGTGCGGCTGCCACCGGCCGATTACCAGGGACTGGGCGTCAGCGTGCACGACATGGACGACGCCGACACGCGCAGCCTGGCGCACAATGTCGCCACCGCCGGTGCCGCTACCGCGCGCCGGCCGAATCCGTTACTAAGCTCGTCGGCACGCATTGAACAGCTCGTCGGTTTTGCCGCCGACGATCCGGGTCGCCGTGTCTGGGTGCTGAACAATGATGCCCAGGTGCTGGCCAGTCACGGCAACATCCGCCGCGATCTGGATAACCCCGGCGGCCGCTTTCTCTATAACCTGATCCTGCCGCCGCCATCGCGTTACTTCACCGACGATCTCGCCGGCGCGTCGCGGCTGCGCGGGCCCGATGTGCAGGCGGCGCTGGCCGGACAGGCGCGCAGCCGCTGGCGCGCGTCGCCGGACGGCCGCGCGGTGATCGCCTCGGCCGCGGCACCGATCCGCGTCGCCGGCGATGTGCGCGGCGCGGTGGTCGTCGAGGAAACCACGCACCAGATCCAGATGCTCAAGCGTGCCGCGCTGGCCAGCCTGGTCAACAAGACTTTGCTGGCCTACGGCCTGGTGACGCTGCTGCTGTTCATCTTCGCCACGCGCCTGTCGCTGCGCCTGCGTCACCTGAACCGCCAGGCGGAAGCCGCCATCGACGAACACGGTCGCGTGGTCGGCGGCCTGCAGCCGAGCCGCGCCGGTGACGAAATCGGCGACCTGTCGCGCGGCTACGCTGCCATGCTCGAACGCCTGCAGCGTTACAACGATTACCTCGAAGGCATGGCCGGGCGTCTGGCGCACGAGCTGCGCACGCCACTGACCGTGGTGCAGTCGTCGCTGGACAATCTCGACGGCAGCGACGCGGCGGAACGCGAGGTTTTCATCGAGCGTGCCCGTGACGGCCTGCGGCGTATGAACCAGCTGGTCACGCGCCTGAGCGAAGCCGCCCGCCTAGAACAGGCGCTGCAGGCGGCCGAAACCGAGCCGGTCGATCTAAACGGCTTGCTGGACTCCTGCATCCAGGGCTACCGCGATGCCTACGCGCCGCGCGAGTTCGTCTACCGGTGCCCGGATGCGCCGGTGTGGCTGGACGTGGCGCCGGATCTGCTCGTGCAGCTGCTGGATAAGCTGGTCAGCAACGCCAACGACTTCGCCACACCGGCAACGCCGATCGTTATCCAGCTGGAAATACAGGGGGACGGGGTGACGATCGCCGTCGACAACCAGGGGCCGCCGTTACCGGCAGGCATGGACGGGCAACTGTTCGACTCGCTCGTCAGCCAGCGCAGCAACACCCAGAAAAGCGGCGCGCATCTCGGCCTCGGTCTGTTTCTGGCACGGCTGATCGCTGATTTCCACCAGGGTCGGTTGCGCGCCGAAAACCTCGAGCAGGGTGCCGGCGTGCGCATGCAGCTGTGGCTGCCGCAGCCTGCTGACAGATGATTGCCAATGGCAGGACGGAAAAAAGCGCACTTGCCGCAGAAAACCTGTCCGGTCTGCCAGCGACCGTTCAGCTGGCGGCGTAAATGGGCGCGTTGCTGGGATCAGGTCAGGTACTGTTCCGAGCGCTGCCGGGGGCAACGCTGATGTGTTGCCTATAGCGATTGCAGAAAACGACGGCTGTCACGATGGATTTGGGCGATACGTTCCTCACTCATCCGCGCCAGGTGTTTGTAGGGAAAGGCCAGTCGGCGGTTGTGCTCGAGTTGATCGCGATTGCGGATCAGGAAGTCCCAGTAAAGATAATTGAACGGGCAGGCATCAGGGCCGCTTTTGGCACTGACTTTATAGCGACAGTGCTGGCAATAGTTCGACATTTTGTTGATGTAATTGCCGCCGGCGGCGTAGGGTTTGCTGCCGAGCAGACCACCGTCGGCGAACTGTGACATGCCGAGCGTATTCGGCAGCTCCACCCATTCATAGGCGTCAGCGTAGACGCGCAGATACCAGTCGTGGATCTCGCCCGGCGCCACCCCGGCCAGCATGGCAAAGTTGCCGGTGATCATCAGCCGCTGGATGTGATGCGCATAGGCCTCGTCTCGGGTCTGGCTAATGACCTGATGCAGGCAGTTCATGTCGGTCTCACCGGTCCAGTAGAAAACCGGCAGCTTGCCCTGGGCAGAAAAATAATTGTTGTCGGCGTAGTCGGGCATCTCGTGGAAGTAAATGCCGCGAACGTATTCGCGCCAGCCGATAATCTGGCGGATGAAACCCTCGGCGCAGTTCAGCGGCACATGACCGGACTGATAGGCGTTTTCGACACGGTCACAGACCTCGCGCGGCGTCAGCAAACCGATATTGAGATACAGCGACAGGATGGAATGAAACAGGAAGCGTTCGTCCTGCAGCATCGCATCCTGGTAGTCGCCGAAGCGGGGCAGCGCGTTGGCAATAAAGTGTCGCAATACGGCCAGGGCCTGCGAACGGGTTACGGCGAAACGAAATGGTGTCAGTTCGCCGAAATGATCGGCGAAACGTTCGTCGACCAGCGTCAAAACGTCTGCGGTGATCGCATCGGGTCGGAACTGTTTGATGGCTGGCAGCTCGACGTTATCCTTGAGTGGATTGCGATTCTCCGTATCAAAATTCCAGCGGCCACCCGCCGGCTTGTCAGCCACCATGAGATAACCGGTCTGGCGGCGCATCTGACGGTAAAAGTATTCCATGCGCGGCTGTTTCTGGGCGTCAAACCAGTCATTGAATTGTTTGCGCGCACAGAGGAAGCGATCATCGTCACGAATTTCCACGGGTCGACCGCAGGCACTTTGCCAGTCCCGCATGTCTGTCAGCAGGCGCCACTCGCCGGGCTCCGTGACCACCACACGATCCGGTCTGTGGCGTTTTACCGCCTGCACTAGTGTTGCCCTGAGCGATTTGCCATATTGCCTATCATCGAGTCGCCGATAATCGACCTGGTAGCCGCGATCCTGTAACTCGGTGGCAAAGTGGCGCATGGCGGAGAAAACAAAAGCGATTTTTTTCTTGTGATGGCGGACGTAGGTGGCCTCGTCCATGACCTCGGCCATGAGGACGACATCAGTCCCGGCGTCGATATCACGCAGGCTGGCCAGCTCCCGTGACAGCTGGTCGCCAAGAATGAAACGCAGGGTTTTCAAAATCGCTAGCCCGGCAGTTCGAGATTGCTGCGACCGCCGTCGACAGAGAACACCTGACCGGTTACCCAGCTGCTATGCGTGGAGAGTAAATAGGCTGCCAGACTGGCATGATCGTCAGGTTGGCCAAGTCGCTGCAGGGGATGCTGGCGTGCCAGGTTGCCGGCAATCCGGCTATTGCCGGTGAGGTTTGATGCCATGTCGGAGTGGGTCAGGCTGGGTGCGATGCAATTGACGCGTACCTGGGGCGCCAGTTCGGCAGCCAGCGACACGGTCAGGCCAATAACGCCGGCCTTGGCACTGCCGATGACCGCGTGATTATGAAAGCCATGCGTAGCCGCGATGCTGGAAAACAGCACTACGCTGCCCTGGCCCTGTTGCAGTAATCGGCAGCCGTGTTGAATCGCCTGTGCAGCGGCGACCACGTTCAGCCGATAGGCAGAAATGAAATCGTCGCCACTTGCTTTGCGCAGGGGCTTGAGCACGATGGAACCGATGCAGAAAGCCAGGCCGGCCAGTTGTTCTCCCTGGATTTGCGTATATGCGTGCTTGATCGCAGTCTCATCAAGCACATCAAATGCACTGTACGGTGCGTCGAGTTCCTTGCTGAGTGTATTCAGTTTGGCTTCATTGCGACCCCATAAATGCACTGCACGACCTTGCTGGTTCAGATGCCGCGCAAGTGCGCTGCCTACCGCGCCGGTCGCACCGAAGATCACTACAGCTGAGTTGTTGTGGCTCATCGTCATGATTCAATCTATCCTGCCAATGTTCAACAGGTATTGATAGCACAGACGATATCCAGTTCGCGTTGATGATAAAAAAGATCATTTTGTAGTGGAGTTGTTCAGGATTGATTCGATTGCATCACGCACGGCGCGACCGGCGTCGCGGAATGCGGCGCTTTCCTCGTCATTGAGTTGCGGGTGCAGGATGCGGGTAATGCCGGGCCGACCGATGACGACCGGCAGGCTCAGGCAGACATCGTTCACGCCCAGCCAGCCATCGATCAGGGTGCTGACCGGTACGGTACGCCGCGTGTCGTGAACGATTGCCTCGATGATCAGGCTCGCGGCCAGGGCGATGGCGTAGTTGGTGTGGCCCTTCGCGCGCAGGACCTCGTGGCCGGCCTCGACGGCGGCGCGGAACATCTCGCGGCGGTGTTCGTTGTTCTCAATACGTTCGCCGGCGACCTGTGCCTGGCTCAGCGCGGCGAACTGGTGCGGGCCGTGTTCGCCGAGAATGTAGGCGCGCAGGTCATCCGGGTGTATGCCGATCTCGTCGGACAGCATTTCGCGAAAGCGTGCCGAGTCGATTAATGTGCCGGTGCCGATGACGCGCTCGGGCGGAAAACCGGACAGCTGCAACGCATGGTAGGTCATGACATCGACCGGGTTCGTCAGGATCAGGAATATCGCGTTCGGACTGGCCGCCGCCAGCGGCGGAATGAGTTCGTCGAACAATGCCGCATTGCCGGGACCGAGCGCCATGCGATCGGTGCCGCTGCTGCTGTTCGACACCGAGGCGCAGACGGCGATGATGTCGGAACCGGCGCTGTCGGCGATGCTGCCGGCATCGACCTCGATCTGGCGATCGACGAAGGCCACCGCATGACGCAGATCGTGGGCATCGCCCACCGCGATTTCGGCTCGCCGGTTGATGAGCAGAAGCCGGCTGCACAGGCCGCGCATGACCAGCGTATAGGCCAGCGTCGAGCCGACGCGGCCGATGCCGACAACGGAAATCTTCATGTCAGGCGTCGATCTCGCTGAAGGGTGTGTATAACGGATCCAGCCGCAGGGCCCGGGCAATGGTCGCGTTGGTAATGAGACCGCGATGCGTGTTGATCGCCTGTGCCAGCATGGTGTTTTTTCGGCAGGCGGCCATACCCGCGTTGGCCAGTTGCAGCACATACGGCAGGCTGGCCGCGGTCAATGCCTGCGTGGCAGTCCGCGGATAGGCGCTGGGCATGTTGGTGACGGCGTAGTGAATCACGTCCGCCTCGCGATAGACCGGTTTGCTGTGACAGGTGGCGCGCGCGGTTTCAATGCAGCCGCCCTGATCGATACTGACGTCGACCACCACCGAACCGGGCTGCATGCTGGCAATCATGTCGCGGCTGACAACATAGGGGGCGCGATCGGCAGGCTGTAATACGGCACCGATAACGAGGTCGGCGTCAGCGATGTGTTCGCGGATGCTGGCATCGGTTGATTCGACGAACGTCAGCTCGGGCGAGAACTGCTCGCGCTGCTGTGCGAATTTCTCCCCGTCGCGGCCGAACAGCCAGACCCGCGCACCCAGTGCGTCCGCCGTGCGGGCGGCGTGACAACCCACCACGCCATTGCCGATCACCAGTACCCGGCCGTGACGTTGCTCCAGCAGCCGGCCCAGTTGTACGCCCTTGCCGCCGTTGGTCCGTGCCAGATAATGGGCACCGACCGTGGTGGCCATGTTGCCGGCGATGGCGCTCATCGGTGCCAGCAATGGATAGTAGCCGTTGTCATCACCGACGAGTTCATAGGCGATGGCGCTGACCTTACCCTTGATCAAGGCCTTGGTCAGGGTCACCGGACTGCCGGCGAGGTGCAGAAAGGCAAACAGGATCTGGCCGTCAAAATACTCGTACTCGTTCGCCAGGGGTTCCTTGACCTTGACCACCAGTTCATTATCCCACGCCGCTGCAGTATCGACGATTTGCGCACCGGCCTGTTGATAGTCGACATCGCTGAACCCGATCGCGTCACCGGCGCCGGTTTCCACGCGGATGCCGTGACCGGCGGTGGCCAGTTCTGCGACCCCGCTCGGCGTCAACGCCACGCGCCGTTCCTGATCCTTGGTTTCCCTGACAAGCCCTATCTGCATGGCCTACCGCTTCAGTCCCGGTAGTCGTCCAGTACTGTTGTACCGGCATTGGCTTCAGATTGTGGCACGGTAACGTCGTTAATACGTTTGCGCAGTGAAAAGGCACCGCGAATGTCGCCGAGCTGATAGCCGCGCGCCTGGTCGTCGGGGTAGAGCGTATCGAGTTTCGCTTTTACCTCGGCGGGTATGTTGTCGCCATGACAGGTCAGACACAGCGACCGGGTCGGAATCGCCTTGAGATAACGGAATTCGCTGAATGCCCGTTCGCCCTGCTGGTGCTGCTGCATCTTGTAGTAGGCGAGACGCTCGACCTGCCAGCCGCGTGCCTGCTTGTCTTCAAAATCCCGCAGCGTGCGCCGCTCGAATTCGTCGGCGGCGTTGTCGGGGTTGCGGGGTTGCAGGCTGACGCGCCTGACCTGCCAGCCATCCGTCGACAGTTCGCGGGCGATGGCCGGTGCCTGGACCTTGCAAACATCGATGGCATTGACCGGGCCACCGTCCGCCATGGCCTGCTGCAATTCGTCTTGCAGACGGCCGGCGAACTGCTGAATCCGCTCGCGACCCTGCTCGCTGAGGTTGGCGGGGGTGTTGTCCTGGGCAGCCAGCGGCATTGCCCAGAGTGCGATCACAAGCAGCCGGATGATGTGCATGCGGCGCTGCTCAGTCGTGACGCCGGCGGCGTTCCTGGTGGCCGGGGATGCAGCCAAGGCAGTTGCCGAAGGTCGCCTGTGCCGGATCCGCGACCAGCGCCTGGCCGGCCTCGTCGACATTACCGCCGATGGCACTGAACGGCAGCGTAACGACGAACAGGGCACTGCCGACCACGGTTGCAGCCAGCGACAGGGGCCGTATCACCAGACCGTCGACGATCATGTCCGTGGCGGTCGGTGAATAGCTGCGCTGTGCTTCCCCATTATTGTCGGCGGCATTGACCGGAGCGGCCAGTAGGCCCGCTAGCAGGGCGATAGTGAATAGTCGGTGCATGGTGAACTCCATAATGATCCTGTTGCGCCTGGTTCCCCTTGTAGTGCTGTCGGTGCGTGCCGTCAACTTGAAACGGGGCTAATGCCAGGCATCGATGGCCTGCTGCCCGGCGGCGTTACTGGCGCGGGCAATAAGTCCGGTCTGCGTCATGCTGATCCGGTAACGGGCGTCGTCGCGCATGGGCAGATAGGTGGCGCTACCGTAACCCGCATCCAGCCACGGCAGCCAGCGCTCAAAACGCCGTGTCAGCGACCAGAGATCGACACCGGGGTTATCGCTGAGTGCATGGACGCTGCGCGTCTGGTTGCGCTCGGCCTCGATGTTTTCGTAACGACCGCTGATGCGTTCCAGACGATAACCGCTGTCGAGTCCGGCCAGCAGGGCCGGGCCACGCCATTTGAGTACGCGTGCATCGATCTGCCAGGCGTCCCCGGACAGTTGCAGTTCCTGATAACGCTTGTCGTCGGGATAGTGTATGCGTACCTGGAAACGCTGCGGTGCCAGTTGCCGGAAGCTGATTTCGGCAACGTCGCGTTCATGTGTGAGCCGCTGGTAGGTGTGCAGGTTGAAGCCCACGGCCGCCAGCGCCAGGGCTATGGCCAGGAGCGTGATACTGAACAGGCCATGGCCGCCGGCACCGAGCCAGCGCCGCCGGCGCAGGCGCGTGCAGGCGATAATGAAAAACAGCAGGCCGAGTGACAGCAATACGGCGCTGCCGATGCCGATACTGCCGGGTATTTGCGTGATGATATCCATACGCATTCAACGGGTTGTCAATGGTTTGACCGGTGCCAATGCCGATGCTGCGTATTGCAGCGGTCTGTCAATATCAGGCATTCTATAATAAGACTCAGGCATGAGCCCGCAGGTTCGCCAGGTCCGCCCGTCACGGGTTGACCGTTCCGTTGAGACGACTCGTCATGGCCGATGTGAAGGAACAATTTACCGAGACCATACGCCAGTTGGTGCCAATATTCAGCCTGGCACAGCGCTATCAGGACGAGGTCATCAAGCGTTCGGAAATCCTCGATCTGCCACGCGGTCGCTACCTGTTCCAGCAGGGTGATCGTGATGATTTCTCGTATTATCTGCTCGCCGGCGAACTCGAAATGCAGGCCGATGGTCAGACCCACAGCACACTGAAGGGCGGTAGTGATTCCGCCCGCTATCCCATCGCCCAGCTGCAGCCGCGCCAGTTTTCGGCGCGTGCCGCCAGCCGCGCGACCGTATTGCAGGTCAAACGCCCCGCGCTCGACAAGCTGCTGGTGGTTGAGCAGCAAGAGAACCAGTCGCGGACTGACAGCAATGTCGAGATCAGTGAACTCGACAACGGCGGTGAGGAAATCGACTGGATGACCCGTATTTTGCAGTCGGAGCTGTTTTCACGACTGCCTACCGCCAACATCCACCAGCTGTTCACCGTACTCGAACCGGTGGAATTCAGCCACGGTGATTGGGTGATTGAACAGGGTGGTCCAGGCGATTATTACTACATTGTCCAGGAGGGCCGTTGCGAGGTGCTATGCCGCTCTGCGGACGGCGGCGATCCCATCAGGCTCGCGGAGCTCGGTCCTGGCGATGGTTTCGGTGAAGAAGCTCTGCTCGCCGATGCCCAACGCAACGCCAGTGTGCGCATGCTCAGCGATGGCGTGCTGATGCGGCTGACCAAGGAACACTTCATCGAGCTTATCAAGAAACCGGCACTGAGCTGGTTGAATTATGCTGACGCCTGTCAGCGTATTGCGGCCGGGGCCTGTTGGCTGGATGTGCGCCTGCCCGAGGAATACGCCCAGTCACATATCGAGGACAGCCTCAACCTGCCACTGGCCAGCCTGCGCGGCGACACCAGCACGCTGCAATCGGACCGGCACTATATCGCCTACTGTGATTCCGGCGGCCGCAGCTCAGTGGCAGCTTTTCTGTTGACGCAACAGGGTTACACGGCCAGTTATCTGGATGGCGGTCTGATGAACTGCCCGGCGGACGATCTGACCAGCGGCGTGGCGGCTGATGATCAGGCCGAGGAGATCGTTGATGCCGACGTACGCGCCTCGGCCTATGCGGCGGAAGCGGCAGTCGCGAATTACGAGGTGGAACAGGCGGCAGAAGACAACAACGCCGAGCGTAACGCGGACAAGCGCGCCGAATACGAGGCCATGATCGAGAAGCTGCGTGCCGAACACGCGCGCCTGGAAGCGGCCAAGCAACAGGCAGCCGAAGAGGCGCGCAAGCACCGCGAAGCCGAAGAGTCACGCATCGCGAAACTGCGTGCCGAAACCGAGCAGCAACTCAAACAGCAGAAGGAAAAACTCGAGGCGGTTTACGCGCAGAACGCCAAGGAAATGGAACGCCTGCGTACGCTCAAGCAGCAGGCCGAGGCACAGATCAAGGCGGCACAGGAAAAGGCCGATTCCGATTCCACCGAGGCGCAGCGCCGCATGCAGGAAGCCGATAGCATCAAGCAGCAGCTCAGCGAGGCAAAAGCGGCGATCGAGCGCGAGGCCGAACAGCAACGTCAGCAACAGGCCAGCATGGAAAAGCAGCTTCAGGATGAGGCAATGCGCAAGATCGAGGCCGAGCGCCGGAACCTGGCGGAGCAGTACCAGCGCAGCAACGAGGCCCTTGAGGAGGCACAGCGTGAGAAAGCCGCGGCCGAGGCTGCGCGTCAGGCGGCCAACGACGAGGCCCAGCAGATCATCGCCGAGTTCAAGGAAGCGCATGCCAAAGTACGCGCGGAAGAGGAAGCCAAGCTCAAGGCCGAACGTGAACGCCTGGAAAAACAGTCACGCGAGTTGCGTGAAGCGATGAGTGCGGCGGACAAGGCCAAACAGGATGCCGAGGCTGCGCGCCAGGGGGCCGAGGCGCAGCTGGCGAAACTGAAGATCAAAATGGCACAGGACAGCGAGCGCAAGGACCGCGATCTGCAGCAGCGGGTGCAGGCGGCGGAAGCCGAGGCGCAACAGGCGCGGGCCGAGTTCGCCGAGGCCGAAAAAGCGCAGCAAAAGGTCCAGGCCGCCCAGGACAGCAATGTTCGTGGCCTGGCCCGGCAATCGGCGGAAGAGCAGAAACTGCGTGAGCAGATAGAAAACGAGGTGTCAGAGTGGCTGACGGAGAATGAACTGGAAGCCCCGTCTCAGGAAGTACTGAATAAACAGGCGGAGCACATCCGTCGAATCAAGGAACGCTCGGAAGCTGCCAAGCGCGAATCACAGAATGCCGCGCGTAGCCTGCTGGATGAAATAGCCGATCAGCTCGGCGACAAGAAGTAGTACGATTCAGCGGTGCTGGCTCAGTCCGCGGTATCGCGTGCCTGTTGCTGTGGTAACCGCGACAGCAGGCCATTGATGCGCCGGATATGGCTTTTGTAGATGGTCAGTAATGCCCGGTCGGCCTGTGTGGCGGCCTGTGCCATGGATGCGGCACGACGCTCGTAGTAGTGCAGATCGTTGAGCAGTTCCGCCTCGATGTCCCAGAGTCGATCCTCGGCCCGGAATATATCCCAGATACAGGCCTTCTCGAGGTCGCTGGCGGGCATCATCTGTTCGAATTTCATGTTTTGCATCTCCCTTCGGGCAGCTCGTGCTGCGTCAGTGCTTGTTGATAGAGGTATCGCAAGAGCTGTGCCACAACGGCCGGGCGTCTGGAAGTAGCCGTCGCGGTTCCCGAATGAAGCTAAAAAAAACGTTAAAACAAATGCTTATTGAACGACGGGTAGGCACGGTCACGACCCTGGCCGGGTGACGGACCGGCATGCAGAGTGCCGTGTTACGGCAGTATTGGCGCAAAACTGTCGCCCCATCCCGACAATCGGCGCTGGCACAGGCCGCCCGAACAAGGTGAGGCGCAGTTCACACTCCCTTGCCCGGGCCCGTGATGACAGTCACAGTTCGCCGCTTTTGCTGCCCGTTGCCAGGGCGGTTCTGCTTTACTGACGACGTGATAACCGGGCCTGTTGCGGTGCCGACCGCGCGGTGCCCGTTTTCAGGCACATATTGCTTACTGGCTATTGACCTATCGGCAGAGTAGGGTGACTCCATGAAAGCGCCACAGTCCGCTGATCCCGCTTTTCAGCAGTTACAGCCGCTGGCGGCACTGTCTGCGACACGGCGACAGTTGCTGTTCAGTCAGGCTGAGTTGCGGCCCTTGCACAAGGGCGCCCGGCTGTTTGAAACGGGTGCGGTCGACTCGACCGTGCACTATCTGATCGAGGGCCGGTTGGAACTGCGGTCGAATGGCAGCCGGTGGCAGGTTGAAGCCGGTGACTGTTTGCCCCTGGCACCATTGCAGCCGCGTCTGGCCACGGCGCGCGCGCTCAGTGACAGCAGCGTGTTATGTCTCGACCGCGGCTGGTTTGATGCCCTGCTGTTGCCGGCGCTGTTGCAGCCATTACTGGCAACAGACCAGGCCAGCGGTGAAACCTCAGACTGGCTGCAGCGCCTGCTCGAGTCGCCACTGTTCAAACGCCTGCCGGCGGCCAACCTGCAGCAGCTTTTCAGTCAATGCGAAGCGCTGGCCTTCAGTGCCGGGCAGAATGTTATTGAACAGAACAGCCACGACGGTGCTTTCTACATTATTCAGTCCGGGCACTGTGACGTGGCGTACTGTGACGAGCGCGGCCGTGTCCTGGAAACGATCGCGCAACTTGGTCCCGGCGACTGGTTCGGTGAAGTGAGCCTGCTCGCCGGCGTGCCGCACAGCATGACCGTGACCATGCACAGTGACGGCGCATTACTGCGTCTGTCACAGCGATCGTTCGATGAACTGCTCAACCTGCCGCTATTCGATCGGCTGGATGAAGCAATGGCACGGCAGCATCTGCAGCAGGGCGCGCAGTGGCTCGATGTCCGCGAAACGGCCGAGGTTACGGCTGACCCGCAGGTGGACGCCCGCCATGTGGCCGTTACGGATCTGGTAAACGGTCGCCATGCGCTGGACAAGGACAAGCACTACCTCGTCGTTTGCGATTCCGGTGCGCGCAGTGCGGTCGCCGCTTTCGTGCTCGCCGTACAGGGTTATACCGTCAGCTGGCTGCAGGGCGGGCTGGTGGTGGCGCGCGGTTATGACGGACCGTTGCCGGAAAGCGAAGAGATCACGATCAATAACAACAGCGATCCGCTGTTGCAGTCATTACGTAATGAACTGACCGGGTTGTTGCGCCAGGTCGATAATGCCATGCGCCTGAAGCGGGACGCCGAGGCGGCACGCCGCGAAGCCGAGCGCGCCGCGGTGGTGCAAATGCATGCCGAGCGTGAACGCCTGAATACACAGTCCCGGCAGGTTCGCGAAATGCTGGAGCAGACCCAGCAATTGCAAAAGCGTCTGGTGGAGGAAAAGCAGCGCCTGTATGCGGGTGTCCGCCAGCGTGAGCAGGCGATGGAACGCCGTGTTTCCAACCTGAACACCCTGATCGAGCAGCGTGTTGCCGAGGAGCGCAAGCGCATTACCGAGCAATACCAGGCGCGCGAGGCCGAGATCGAACGCCTGCAGCAGGAAAAACAGAGGGCGGAAAAGCGTCTGCATGGCATCAGTGATAGTGCCGGCGATAGTCCGGACGCGCTCGAGGCTGAGTTCGATCGATTCAATGAAGATCTGCGGGCCAGCGAAGAACAGCGCCGCCAGGTACAGACCGAAGCGGCGCACGAGCTAGTCAGCCAAATCGGCGACGAATTGGCGGCCGGTAATGAAGAGTTCAGCGATTACCAGGACAGCAAGGAAAAGCTCAGTCAGGAACGCGAGCAGTTGCAGAGCCAGGCACAGCAGCTGTCGGCAAAGGTTCAGCAGACCCTGATCGACAAGCAGGCAACCCAGTCCGTGCGTCAGGCGCTGCAGGAAGAAGCTGCAGCTGGTACGGCGAATAAGGATGAACGCAATAGCGACTCTGATACGGCGCTGCGTGCGGCGACGGCGCGTTATGAAGAAGCCGAGCAGGAGCATCAGCATGCGCTGGACGAACAGCAGGAAAATGCCGCAGCACTGGCCAGGACCGAACAGGCCGAATCGGATCTGCTTGAAGACATGAATGCCGAGATCGAAAACTGGATGCAGGAGCAGGCACAGCAACCGCGTTCGGCGAAACAGCAAGCACTGATCCAGCGTTACGAGTCCACCATGCAGCGCATGCAGAAGGAGGCAGCGGCCACCGAGGAACAGGAGCGCACCCGCGATGACCTGCTGTTGTCGGATATCAATGCCGAGCTGGAAACGATTGCCGAGAGCCGTGCCAAAAACAACGGCAGCGCCTAGTCCGGTACCCGGCCGTCAGGCCTGCTGGACATCGATCCAGATATTGTCATCGGCATCGACACCATAGTGCAACTGCATGGGCTGACAGCATACCTGGCAGTCCTCGATCAGGTCCTGTTCCGGCACTGACAGATCCAGTAGCAGGGTGATGTTCTCGCCGCAAAAGGGGCAGCTGATGCGTTGTTCGTGAAGACCCGCCATTGTCATCCCCGGCTCAGTCACGGAAATT
Organism: Methylohalomonas lacus; assembly: GCF_024808875.1. Taxonomy (GTDB): domain Bacteria; phylum Pseudomonadota; class Gammaproteobacteria; order Methylohalomonadales; family Methylohalomonadaceae; genus Methylohalomonas; species Methylohalomonas lacus. Next base: position 79,265 of record NZ_JANUCT010000006.1, on the reverse strand, counting down.
GGTGAACTGCAACGGCAGGCCGAGCTTGGCCTCGCGCAACATCGACATCACTTCCTGCAGATCGTCGCGTTTCTTGCCGGTCACGCGCACCTGTTCGCCCTGAATCGAGGCCTGGACCTTCAGACCGCTGGACTTGATGCGCTTGCTGATCGTCTTGCCGAGTTCCTGGTCAATGCCGTGGCGTACCGTGATGACCTGGCGCGCTTCATTATTGGTCTCGGTGATGCGGCCGCGCTCCAGGCAGCCAACGTCGATACCACGCTTGGCGAGTTTGCCGTCGAGCATCTCGGCCATCTGTTTGACCTGGTATTCCGACGGTGCCACCAGGGTCAATTCGTGTTCGTTCTGCTCGACATGCGCTTTACTGCCCTTGAAGTCAAAGCGCGTGCCGACCTCGCGGTTGGTCTGGTCAACGGCGTTGCCGAGTTCGTGCAGGTCTACTTCGGAGACGATGTCAAAAGAGGGCATGGTGTTATCCTTCAATCATTGGGTTCGGCAGCGCGTTTCAGCTGTGCTTGTCAACTGTCCAGGCGCCGACCGGCCGGCGATACCAGCGTAGTGCCGTCGGGCAGATCCAGCTGTGCGCTTTGCGCGCGCATGCCGAGCATGTACAGACGACCAGTATAGCGGGTCTGGCCGTCAGGACTGAACTCGAAAGAATACTGTCGGCTCAGTACCAGGCGACCGCGCCCGTCGCGTGACGGCCGCAGTCGGGTCAAGCTCACGGTCTGGTCCAGCAGCTGGGTGTTGAATTCGCGGCAGATGCGGCGGCAACTGATCAAGGCCTGTTCGCGCGCCCGCAGGCTGCTGGCCCAGAAGCCAATCAGCAGGCCGATTAGCAGCGCGAATACCAGTAGCTCCTGGAATGTCAGCATGGCGTCTGGTGTGCTCGACGCTGGCTACAGCAGCCACTGTAGCGGCGGCTCATCGAGCTGGCCGGCCTGTTCGCGCAGGTTGAGAATGTAGTCGTCCCAGTATCGGCGCGTGTTGAAATACGGAAACGCCTGCGGGAACGCCGGATCGTCCCAGCGCCGTGCCAGCCAGGCAGCGTGATTGAGCATGCGCAGGCCGCGCAGCCCCTCGATCAGGTGCAGCTCGCGCGGATCGAAGCGCCGGAATGCGCTATAGCCCTCGACCAGGTCATTGAGGCGCGCCTGCATGTAGTCGCGGTCGCCGGACAGAAACAGCCACAGGTCCTGCATCGCCGGCCCCATGCAGCAGTCGTCGAAGTCCAGCAGCCACTGGGTTTCGTCGCGGCGCAGGATATTGCCCGGGTGGCAGTCGCCGTGCAGCCTGATTCGGCCGACATCGCCGGCGCGTTCGAAACAGCGTTCGATACCGGCAAGCAACTGGTCGGCAATGGCCTGGTAGGATGCCCGGGTGTCGTCGGGCAGCAGGCCGCTGTCCAGCACGGTGTCACGGGCGCTGTAGCCGTGGCTGGTGATGTCGAGCTGCGGCCGGTGTTCAAAGGCCTGTAGCGCGCCGATGTTGTGCAGGCGGGCGAGGCTGCGGCCGAGCTGTTCCAGGTCGTCGCTGCGATCGAGTTCCGGTGCGCGGCCGCCCTGGCTCGGATAGACGGCGAAGCGAAAACCGTCATGGGTATGTAGCGTTTCTTCGGCCACCACCAGTGGCGCGAGTACCGGCAGTTCCTGTGCAGCGAGTTCCAGGGTGAAGTCGTGTTCCTCGCGGATGGCAGCGTCACTCCAGCGCCCTGGCCGGTAAAATTTCACCACCAGCAGCTGGGCGTTGTCTTCCTGGCCGAGCTGGAAGACGCGGTTTTCGTAGCTGTTCAGCGCCTGCAGCCGACCATCGCAGCGAAAGCCGAGCGCGTCGACGGCATCGAGAATAGTGTCCGGGGTCAGGTTTTCGTACGGATGATTGCTCGGCGCGTTCATTAAAGTACCGGTGAAATGATCTGTGGTGGCGCCAACGGCCGGAGGCTGTTGTTGCGCTGGTCATCCAGCCATGTCAGCACCGCGTAGTAGCCACGGACGTTGCGCACGAACTGTACCGGTTCGCGGCCGCGAGCGTAACCGTAGCGGGTCTGTGTGTACCACTTTTTCTGGCTCAACAAGGGCAGGTGGTCACGCACGTCGGCCCAGCGATCCGGATCTCCGCCCCGGGCCTCGGTAAGCCGGCGGGCATCCTCGAGGTGGCCGAAGCCGATGTTGTAGGCGGCCAGTGCCAGCCATAACCGGTCCGGTTCCGGAATGCGTTCCGGGAACTTGCCGACGACTTCGCGCAGGTAACGGGCGCCGCCATGAATGCTTTGCTGCGCGTCAGTGCGGTCGTCGACGCCAACACGTTCGGCAGTCGTCCGGGTCAGCATCATCATGCCGCGCACTCCGGTGGGTGACAGGGCGTCCGGATCCCAGTGCGATTCCTGGTAGGCAACCGCCGCCAGCAGACGCCAGTCGAAGCCCTCGGCATCGGCTGCCGCGCGGAAATCAGCCCGGTAGCGCGGCAGCCGCTCGGCGATGCGCTGCAGGAATGTCCGCGTATCGACATAATCGAATTCGCGGATAGTGCCCTGGTAGCGCTCGCGCAGTTCGGCAAGCTGGCCGGATGCGCGCTGCGCTTCGAAAAAGTGCTGGACCGCCTCGTATAGTGAGGGATCGTCGTCGGCCGCCAGCGCCCAGGCGACCTCCAGTGCTTCGCTCAGGTCAAAGGCGACGGCGACATCGGCGTAGTAGCGCCGTGCATGGGCAATCTCGTTGGCATTGGCGACGGTGTAGTCGAGTTCGCCGTTGGCAACCATCTCCAGTAGTTCCTGCTGTGATTTGTTGCGGTAGCTCGTCCATTGCAGTTCGGCATGCTCTGTCTGCAGTTGTTGCAGCCGTTCCTCGAGGGCGCTGCCCGTGACTACGCCGAGTCTGCCGTCGAGCTCGGCCAGCGAGTCGGGCTTGCGCGTGCCGGGCCGATAGACCAATTGCTGGCGTATTTCCAGATAGGTCGGGCCGAAGCGCAATTTCTGGCGACGCAATTCGGTGGCCGCCAGCCCGGCGGCGGCCAGATCGGCACGGCCATTTTGCAGAATGGGCTCAATGTCGCCGGCACCGCGCGCCACGATCATCTGCAGCTCGACACCCAGCTCATCGGCAAACTGGCGTGCCAGCTCGTATTCCATGCCGGCCGGGCCATTGGCGTCGGTATAGTAGGTGGTGGGGCTGCTGCGCGTGATGACCTGCAAAACGCCGGTTTCGCGGATATGTTCCAGCCGATCCGGCTGCTCTGCCGGCTCCCGGCTGCAACCGTGGCTGCCGAGCAGCAAAATGGCGAGTAAAATAAACGAACGACCCATTAGATCCATTTTACAGCCTCGGCCGCCGCCGCGACGATAATTCATCAAATTAACCAGGTCGGGACCGGGGGATGGACTTGCGAAGCCGGGACGCTGCCCGTAAGCTACGCACCCTTGCCTGCAGCGATAGTGTCGACGACGGCAAGTGGTGTCTTGCGGTCATCGTGGTACCGGGCAAGGTCGCTATAGGCGACCGAATCCAAACCGTTGTACACGCCGCATAGCGGCGTTGAAGTTAGAGCAGATTGAAAACTGGAGAGGTGCCGGAGCGGTCGAACGGGGCGGTCTCGAAAACCGTTGTACCCTTGCGGGTACCGGGGGTTCGAATCCCTCCCTCTCCGCCAATGCATGAAAGAAGGGGCCTTGCGCCCCTTTTTTTATGGACTTGTGAATGCTGGATTCGAACCCCTCGAAGTAATGTGGTTCGACAACCTGGTTTTATCCTGAAAGCCTGTGGTCGGCCCGTTTCTTTCTTACTTGATATTGTACCTGTCCGTTATAGGCAAGAGTCGACTATAAACTTTATGTGGCAATTTCTATTAGCCATTTTTACTTTATGATCTGATTGCAGGCTACAGTTCAACTATGAGTTGAACGAATGCGGTCCGGTTTATTTCATTGTGTAATACTTCTGTTCATATACATGACAAGGATATGTCCATTATATAAAACGTTTGCCAGGTAATAACGCATGTAAATCATGCAAAGTGTGTTCATGATCTGCGCGTTGTTTTTGTAATTTTCTCCATCGTTTGTATACTCGTTCGGCCACAGGGCTGACCTCGGTGCCTGTGACAATCAATTCATGCTTGTGATGGAGAGGGTCGTGGTTTTTTTGCCCGGAAAATGGATGGTCAATCCGCTTGCCGTACTGCTGTTATTCTTTAATGTCACATTCGCCGGCACGGTTGTCGCCCAAAGCGATGAAGCAACCGCCGGTGCCGGCGACAAGGCATCCTACGCAACGCTGGCCGAACTCCTTGAGAACGATGAGGCGCGGGAACGTCTGATCGATGAGTTGCGGCAATTGTCGGCTGAAACGGAACCTGCTAATGATGCCGGTCAGTCGCCGGCAATAGAAACTGTCACTGCGGCGGAACCATCGTTTGCCCGTAAAATAGCCAATAACACGCAGACATTTGCCGAGGAAATGATCGCGAAATTCCGCGATGGTAGTGCTGCGTTGGTGGCCGTGACCAGCAGCGACGATGCCGTTGACTGGAGTGCGGCGGCGACGGGCGCGCTTAACCTGGTGTTGGTGATCGTCGCCACGGTCGCCCTCTACTTTATATTGCGCCGCCTGGCGCGATCACTGTTCAGCCTGGCCAATCGCTGGGCTCTGAAACAACCGGACGGGCGCCAGACACTGCTGCGTCGTGGTGCTGCCGTTCTGGCTTCGGCGATTGTCGATTTTCTGGTGATCGTACTGGCCTGGGTGGGCGGCTATCTGTTTGCACTGTTCGTGCTTGGTGACAGCGGCAGCATGGACACGCGTGAGTCGCTGTTCCTCAATGCCTTCCTCGTCGTCGAGCTGTTCAAGGCCTTATTGCGCATTATCTTTGCGTCGCGCGATGAGGGTCTGCGTCTGCTACCGATGTCGGCGGAAACTGCAGCTTACTGGAATGCATGGCTGGCGCGTCTGAGCGGCTTTATCGGTTACGGCATCATGCTGGTGGTACCGATGATCAACGCGTTGTTGTCGGTAGCTCTGGGCCAGATGGTCAGTACACTGATCATGCTGATGGCTTTAGCCTATGCGCTGGTGGTTATTCTGCAGAACCGGGTCTCGGTCAAGGAACAGCTGCAGGTCCAGGCACGGACAGCCTCGTTCACATTCTCGCGGGTCAGTCTCGGCATGCTGGCACGCAGCTGGCATGTGTTGGCCATACTTTATTTCGTCACATTGGTGGTGGCCATGATGGTGCGACCGGAGGACGCACTGCCGCTAATGCTTAAGGCTACTGCCCAGACACTGCTGGCGATCGCTGTCGGTATCTTCCTGACTCTGTTAATGGGGCAGGGCATCGGTCAGCCGTTACGAGTACCCGAACAGACGCGCTTACGCTTTCCACAGCTGGAACAGCGTTTGAATGCCTTTATACCGACGACCCTGAAAGTTGTACGTGTGGTCATCCTGGTCGCGGTCATCGCCGTTGTCATGGATGCCTGGGGTCTGTTCAGTCTGACCGCCTGGCTGGCCTCGGAAGCCGGTACGCATGTCATCGGTACAGCTCTCACGGTTGCCATAATTCTGCTGGTGGCCATGCTGATCTGGATCGGGCTGGCCAGCTGGATCGAGCATCGTCTCAATCCGGATAGTGGTCGTGGTGAACCGACTGCGCGTGAAAAGACATTGCTGACCATTTTCCGCAATGCCGTGGCTATTGCCATGATCATCATGACGCTGATGATCGTGCTCGCCGAGATCGGTATCAACATTGGCCCGCTGCTGGCTGGCGCCGGTGTGCTCGGTCTGGCCATAGGTTTCGGTGCCCAGAAGCTGGTTCAGGACATCATCACTGGCGTTTTCATCCAGATGGAAAATGCCATCAATGCCGGCGATGTTGTCACCGCTGGCGGCATTACCGGTACGGCGGAAAAACTGACCATTCGTTCACTCGGCATTCGCGATTTGTCTGGTACCTATCACCTGATTCCGTTCTCCTCGGTCGACAGCGTGTCCAACTACATGCGTGACTTTGCCTACCACGTGGGTGAGTACGGTGTCGCCTACCGCGAGGACACCGACGAGGTCATCGTAAAACTGCGTGAAGCCTTCGCAGAACTGGTTGCCGATCCGGCACAGCGCGAGAATGTCATCGGCGATCTGGAGGTGCATGGCGTTACAGCACTGGCCGACAACTCGGTCAATATCCGCGTGCGCATCAAGACGCTGCCGGGCGTGCAGTGGGCAGTCGGTCGCGAGTACAACCGCCTGGTCAAACGTCACCTGGATGCCGCCGGCATCGAGATCCCGTTCCCGCACATGACCCTGTACTTCGGCGAGGACAAGGACGGTTCGGCGCCGGTGGCGCCGATACGCCTGACCGAAGCGCCGGCCCGCCTGGGCGCCGACCAAAGCGGTCAGGCGGGCGCGGCGAAAGCCAATCCGCAGGCGCGTGGCGACTTCGACGAGGCGGATGCCGAGCAGTAACGCAGCAGGATCCAGTCAGACCATGCCGGGCGCAAACACGGTCGGCATGGCTGCTGACCAGGGTTTTTGGCCGGATCCGCTATTCCTGTAATCGTACAGCTGGGGCATAATCGGCGCTGGTTTAACCTGCGTGTCCGTCTTATGTCTCGTCTGTTGCTGTTGTTATTTCCCCTGCTGATTGCACCGGTCATCGCCCAGGATGAATTGACGGATTTCGATACCGCGCGCGGTCATTTCTGGGAAACCCTGTACCCGGGTGGCGGCTGGACGCTGTACTGTGGTCTGCGTTTCGAGGCGGAAGGCAACGGCGATGGTGTGATGGCAACCATCGATCATATTTACTCGATGCCGCGTGTCTATCGCGCTCTGGGTTGCAGCAGTCGCCTGCGTTGCAATCAGGAGCGTGGCAATGAATATCGGCGTATCGAGGCTGATCTGCACAACATGTATCCGGCCACCGGTGCTGTGGTAATCCAGCGGGCCGATTCCTATTTCGCCGGGATTGAAAGTGCCGAGTCGCGTTTTCAGGAGTGCGATTTTCGTCGTCGCGGTCGCCGCGTGGAGCCGCGCGATATTGCCAAGGGCAATATCGCACGGACATTGCTCTACATGCAGCGCGAGTACGGGTTGCCGCTGGCCGAGGACATGGAGCTGCTCAAGTCCTGGAACCGGGTGGATCCGCCCAGCGAACAGGAAATGAACCGCAACGATCGGATCGAGCGCCTGCAAGGCAACCGCAACCCGTTTATCGATCAGCCACAACTGGCCGATGATCTCTGATCAGTCGATGCCGGCCGTGTTCCGGGTCGGCTGCAGGTTGCTGGCGCGCACGATATCGGTAATGGCCTCGATGACCAGTTCCGGTTGATCGATATGCACGTGATGCCCGCTGTGACGGGCGATGCGCTGCTCGCTGTGGTTGGTCAGCTGCGCAAGTTCCTTTTGCAGCATTTGCCATTGTGCCTCGGCCGCACGACCGGCCGGTGTTTCACCCCAGACCGGCTGGCCGCGGCTCAACACAATCAGCGGCATTTCCGGGAACGGTCGCAACTCGGCCACCTGCGCGCCGCTTTCGGCGAAGTTCGACAGTTCATCCATTTGCGCGAAGATCGCCTTGCGGCGTGAATTCAGGAACTCACCGATCTCCCGGGCATTACCGGCCGGGTTGCCGCGCGGCTGGCTCAGCATCACCGGGTTGACTGAACTTGCATGCGCCTGTTGTAGACTATCACCGGCCTCGAGATTGGCCAGTTGTTGCAGGCGCCTGGTCTGTTCGGGATGGGATGAATCCACCAGTACCATGCCGACAACCTCATTGGCGTAGCTTTCGGCAAAGTGCTGGGCGATGTAGCCGCCAAAGGAATGACCAACCAGGATATAGGGGGGCGCTTCCTGGGCCGCTTGCAGCAATTTGTGCAGTTCCTTCGCCATCAACGCGGCGGTACGCGGTCCCGGACCTTCGTCGCTCCAGCCGTAACCGGCGCGATCATAGCTGCAGATCCGTGCATGTTTGCGCACACGATCCTGGATCGCGAGCCATTCCATGGATGAACTGCCGAGTCCGGTATCAACAATCACTTTCGGTCCACCGCTGCCGGTACAGTACAACTGCAGGTCATAACCGCCGACGTCATACATCTTGCCGGGAGGCTTTCCAATACTGACATCGACCGCTCCAGACGAGGCCGGCATAAACAACAGCGACATAATTAATGCCGGGATGAAACGGTCCGTCATCCCGAAAATGCCTGTTTTGCGATACATGGTGAGTGTGGCCGGCTTATTTATGGGCGAGTATCAGTGAAAAGTAATCGTCGTCGGCCTGGTAATGCTCTTGCAGTGTCAGGCCACTGTGTGTAACGAGTGCCTGCAGTGATTCTGGTGTGAACTTGTGGCTGACCTCGGTCAGAATAGTTTCGCCGCTCTGTAACTTGATGTCGGCCTCCAGCCGGCCGAGATGGACGTGCTGTTCATGCTCGCTGACCAGTCGCATTTCGATGCGCTGGTGCGTCGGGTTGTACTCGGCACGATGCCGAAACCGATCGGGTACGAAATTGGCATGCAGTTCGCGGTTGAGCACGCGCAGCACATTCAGGTTGAATGCGGCAGTCACGCCGTCGTTATCGTTGTAGGCGGCTTCAAGTATCGCCGGGTCCTTGACCCGGTCGGCACCGAGTAGCAGACGATCGCCGGCGCGCATGCATTTTTCGATTTCATTGATGAAGCGCTGTGCCGCTGCCGGTTCGAAATTGCCGATGGTACTGCCCAGAAACACGAACAGTCGGCGGCCGGTAAACGAAGGCAGATTGTCGAGGCCGGCGTGATAATCGCCGACGATGGGATTGATCGCCAGCCAGTCATATTTGCCGGATAGTTCCTGGCTGGCCTGCAGCAGCATGTCCTCGCAGACATCCATCGGTGCATAATTGCAGGCGTGGCCGAGGTCGACGCAGGCGTCGAACAGCCGCTGGGTCTTGCGCGAGCTGCCACTGCCGAGTTCGAGAATCTGGTCGGGATTGCTTGACGCGATGATGTCGCGCGCATGACGCTGTAGCAGCTCGTTCTCGGTACGGCTGGGGTAGTACTCGCGCGTTTCGGTAATGCGCTCGAACAGATCCGAACCGTGGGCATCGTAAAAATATTTGGGCGGTAGCGTGCGCGGCCGACTGAGCAGGCCGTTGCGAGCGTCTTCAATAATATCGGGCACCGGCCGTGCCGGTTTAAGAACCTGGCAGACAACGTCAGCATTGGCTTTGATGAGCGGATCAGTGTTCGCCATTGATCAAGGATGTCCGTTATTAGAGAGTGTGTGATGACAGGTCGCGACGACTTGCTTTTATGGCAGACTAGCATCGGTCATCGGACGAGGCCAGCGTTTAATGGTACTGGTGCTGATGCAATGGACATATCATAAACAGCTGATATCGTTTGTTTTATTGGTCGCTTCGCAACATTGACCGGAACGTTTGCCGGCGCTTGCGATGATCGTCGGCCAGACAGGGATCGATCTATAAGTCATGTCATTGAGTATATTCCAGCAGGCCTTTCAGCAGGGCGCGCCGATCATCACCGCCAACGATCGTCTCGCGCGCCAGTTGCGCCTGCGGCATGCCGACTTCAGCCGTGAAGCCGGCCATGAAGTCTGGACGCGCGCGCCGATTTATTCCTGGCAGGCGTGGCTCAAGCACTGTTACGACGCCTGGCTCGATTATCATCTCGACACTGCAGGCCTCGATACCGCCGGGACGGCGCCGCCGGCGCTGCTCGGTGCGCAGCAGGCCGAGGCGGTCTGGCAGTCCATTATTGAACATTCGGCAGCGGGCAGGGCGCTGCTGCAGTCCGGTGCCACCGCCGCCAGCGCTGCCGAGGCGCGGGATCTGTTATGCGGCTGGCAGGTACCGTTGTCGGCCCTGCAGGCCGGCCAGGATTTCGCCGATCACGAGGACACGCGTGCCTTTGCTAACTGGCTGGAAACCTTCATCGCCCGCAGCGAGCGCGACGGCTGGCTGGACCCGCCGCGCCTGGCCGATGTCATCAACAAGGCATTTGCCGACGGCGAACTGGCCGTGCCCGCCGAACTGTATCTGGCCGGTTTCGACGAGCTGCGGCCGCAGCAGCAGGCGTTGCTGGATACGCTGGCCGAGCACGGCTGCCAGGTGACGCCGCTGCCCGCTACCGAACACGAACAGGCCATCTGCGAACAGTTGCCCTGCGTCGACGCTGCCGCCGAGATCCGCCAGGCTGCCACATGGGCGCGGCAGCAGCTGGAACAGGACCCGGCGTTGAACATCGGCATCGTCGTCCAGGACCTGGCCAGCCAGTGCGAGACCATCGCACGTGTGTTCGACGAACTGCTGTGTCCGGGGGTACGCCTGCCGGGAGCCGACGCCGAGCGGCCGTACAATATTTCGCTGGGCCGGCCGCTGGCGACGATGCCGCTGGTGCGCGACGCCCTGCTGGCACTGGAACTGGCCGCCGGACCGGTCAGCTGGACCACGGCCGGCGCGTTACTGCGCTCGCCGTTTCTGGTCGGCGCCGACAGCGAGGCCGATGGTCGCGCGCGGCTGGACGCCCGCCTGCGCCGGCGCGGCCGCGAGCAGGTCAGTCTGAATGATCTGCACTACCATGCCGGCGAGGCCGGTTGCCCGCTGCTGCAGCGGGCGATCGCGCAGTGCCAGTCGCTGGCCGAACAGTTCGGCGGCCGGCCGACGGCGGCGACGCACGCCGGCTGGATCGGCGACTGGCTGGCGGCGCTCGGCTGGTCGCGCGGTCGCAGCCTGTCCAGCGCCGAATACCAGACCGTTACCGCATGGTGGGAACTGCTGGGCGAATTCGCCCAACTCGATGCCTACGCCGGACCGCTCGGCTGGCCGCAGGCAGTCGCGAGCCTCAAGCGGCTGGCGAACAACAGGCTGTTCCAGCCACAGTCGGCCGCTGCGCCGGTGCAGATCATGGGCCTGCTGGAGGCGGCCGGGCTGCAGTTCGATCGGCTCTGGATCATGGGGCTGCACGATGATGTCTGGCCGGCCAGCCCGCGGCCGCATCCGCTGCTGCCTATCCCGCTGCAGCGCCGCTATCAACTGCCGCATGCCACCGCCGAGCGCGAACTCGACTACGCCCGCCGTACCACTGAACGCCTGCTTGCCAGCGCGCCGCGAATTGTCGTCAGTTGGCCGCAGCAGGAAGGTGACGCCGTGCTGCGGGTGTCACCATTGCTGGCCCACCTGCCGACGGTTACTGAGGAGAACGAGCCGGCGCCGGACCTGGCGCATGGCCTGTACGCAAGTGCGCCGCCGCTGGAGACCTTTAACGACGATCCGCCGCCGCCGCGACAAGCGGACGAACCGCTGCGCGGTGGCACCGCGGTGCTGCGCAACCAGGCGGCCTGTCCGTTCCGCGCCTTTGCCGAGCACCGCCTGCATGCGCGCGCCCTCGAGGAACCGGTGCCCGGCCTCGACGCCGCCGGCCGCGGCGCACTGGTGCACGAGGTCATGCGTGTGGTCTGGGACGAACTGCGCGATCAGAGCGCGTTGCTGGCGCTGGACGCCAATGCGCAGTCCGAACTCGTCGGCCGCTGCGTCAGGACGGCATTGAATGACTGGGAAACTAAGCACGCCAGCCAACTGCCGCCACGCTTTCGCGAGGTCGAGGCTGCGCGCCTGCAGTCACTCGCGAATGACTGGTTGCAACTCGATCGTGAACGCGCGCCGTTCAGTGTCGAGGCGCGTGAAAGCGAGCAGGCGATCCGCATCGAGGATCTCGAATTCGCCGGTCGCATCGACCGGCTGGATCGACTTGAGGATAACCGTCGGCTGATCATCGACTACAAGACCGGCCGCGTGGACACCCGCGTCTGGGTCGACGAGCGCCCGGACGATCCGCAGCTGCCGCTGTACGCGCTCAGCCAGCGCGATCACCTGGCCGGCATCGCTTTTGCCCAGCTGCGCATCGGTGAGCTGCAGTACGCCGGTGTCGCCGATCGCTCTGGCGTGGCGCCCGGCATCGATGCGGTCGGCGAATGGAAGCGACTGCCGCCGGACTGCGCGACGCTGCCGGACCTGCTCGCCTACTGGCAAACGCAGCTGGGCGCGCTGGCGCGATCCTTCGGCGCCGGCGACAGCGACGTCGATCCCAAGGATCCGCGCCAGACCTGCCGCTATTGCCCGCAGTACACACTCTGCCGTATCGACGCGATCAGCCTCGGCAGCCACGACATGGAGGCGGGCGATGAATAACACAGCACAGCCGCCCGATCAGACCGTACGCGAGCAGGCACTGGACCCGGCCGGATCCTTTATCGTTCAGGCGCCGGCCGGCTCCGGCAAGACCGACCTGTTGATCAAGCGCTATCTGCGGTTGCTGGCGACTGTCGAGCGGCCGGAGGCGATCCTGGCGATTACCTTCACCCGCAAGGCCGCCGCCGAGATGCGCCAGCGGGTACTCGATGCGTTGCGCCAGGCCGATGAACCGGCCGACTCGGAAAATGAAAAACGTCTGCGCGAACTCGCGCAAACCGCATGCGAACGCGATCGCGAGCAGAACTGGCAGCTGACCGACAATCCGGCGCGGCTGCGCATCCAGACCATCGATGCTTTCAACGCCGAACTGACGCGTCAGTTGCCGCTGCTCGCCGGCTTCGGCGCCCAGCCGCAGATCACCGAAACCCCGGTCGAGCTGTACGAGGAAGCGGTGCGCCAGACGCTGGAGATGCTCGAGTCCGGCGAGCGCTGGTCCGCATCCATCGCCGCGCTACTCAACCACCTCGACAACGACTGGCACAAGACGCACGCCCTGCTCACGGCCATGCTACCGAAACGCGAGCAGTGGCTGACGCAGATCACGGCCAGCACCGATCGCGCCTACGCCGAACAGGCGCTGGCAAACGAGATCATGCATCAGCTGGAACAGCTGCGCCTGTGCGTGCCCGAAACGGCCGCTGATGACATCGTCGCGCTGGCCGGCTTTGCCGCCGACAATCTCGAGGCCGACGCCAGTGCCATTGCCGGCTGCCGCGATCTGGCCGCGCTGCCGGCCGCCAGTGTCGACGCCCTGCCACAGTGGCGCGGTCTGGCCGAGCTGCTGCTCACCCGGGACGGCGGCTGGCGCAAGAAGCTGAACAAGAACCAGGGCCTGCCACCGGAGGCGAAGGATCAAAAGGCGCGCATTGAACAGTTATTGCTGGACCTGGCTGCAGCGGAAGATTTTCGCCGGCGCCTGCACGCGGTGCGCGAATTGCCCGAGCCACGCTTCGGGGATCGCCAATGGCAGCTGCTGGAAGCGCTGGCCGAACTGCTGCCGCTGGCGGTGGCGCAGCTGAAAGTGGTGTTCGGCGCCCATGGCAAGGTGGATTTTGCCGAGATGGCCGCGCGCGCGCTGCAGGCCCTGGGCGACGCCGACAATCCCACCGATCTCGGCCTGCGGCTGGACTACCGTATCAGCCACATCCTGGTTGACGAGTTTCAGGACACCTCCGTCATCCAGAATGAATTGCTCAAGCTGCTGACCGCCGGCTGGCAGCGCGGCGATGGCCGCACGCTGTTTTTGGTCGGCGATCCCATGCAGTCGATCTACCGTTTCCGCGCCGCCGAAGTCGGCCTGTTCCTGGAAACGGCAGCGCACGGCCTCGGTGATATTCCGCTGGTGCCACTGCAACTCGGCACCAACTTCCGCTCGACTGGCGGCATCGTCGACTGGGTCAATCAATGCTTTCAGCAAGTGCTGCCGCAGCGCCCGGACATCGCCAGCGGCGCCGTGCCGTACGCGCCGTCGGCCGTCTGGCATGCCGGCGATGGCCGGGCCGTGTCGGTGTACCCGCAGTTCAGTAACGACACCGTTGCCGAGGCACAGCAGGTACTCGACATTATTAATGAACCCATGCCGGCGGGTGCAACCACTGCCGTGCTGGTGCAGACGCGCAATCATCTCGCCGGCCTGGTGCCGTTGCTCAGGCAGCAGGGCATTCGCTACCGCGCCATGGAGATCGAGCGGCTCGGCCATCAGCCGGTGGTGCTCGATTTGCTCGCGCTGACCCAGGCGCTGGTGCATCCGGCGGATCGCATCAGCTGGCTGTCGCTACTGCGCGCGCCGTGGTGCGGCCTGACGCGCCAGGACCTGCACGCGCTGGCGGCCCGGCAACCGGAAGCCACCGGTCCGGAGTTGATCAATGCAGATGACACATTATTAATTCATGACGGCAGGCAACGGCTGCAGCGTGTGCGCGAGGTGCTCAATACCGCGATTGCCGATCGTCGCCGGCAGACGCTGCGCAATACGGTCGAGTCCACCTGGTACGCGCTCGGCGGTCCGGCCTGCGTGCATGCCGCCGCGGCGCTGGACGATGCGGCCGCTTTCTTCCGCTTGCTGGAAAGCATGGAAGACGGCGGCGATCTGCTGAACGGCGCGGCACTGGTCCGCGAACTCGAACGGCTGTTCGCGCCGCCGGACCCGGAGGTGGGCGAAGATGTCCTGCAGATCATGACCGTGCACAAGGCCAAGGGCCTGGAATTCGATCGCGTGATCATACCGGGACTTGGCCGCAGGCCGCGCCACGACGACCCGCAATTGTTGCTGTGGCAGATCCGCCAGCGCGAGGAACATGCGGATTTATTGATCGCGCCGCTGACCGCCGCCGGCGCCGAGCGCGATCGCGTCTACCGTTTCATCCAGACACTGGACCGGGAACGCGGCGAGTACGAACGCGGCCGCCTGCTGTACGTCGCCTGTACCCGTGCCCGACGCGAACTGCATCTGCTCGGTCATACCACTGTGAAGGAAAAGGACGACGGTTCGTATGAACTGCGAGCGCCGCAGTCCGGCAGTGCCCTGTCCCTGCTCTGGCCACAGCTGGCGGCCAGCTATGAAAATGCATTGGCGGATTACCATGGTGAGGATGATGCGGGCCATACGGATGCACAGGCATCCGTTTATACGCCGACACGCCTGCGCGCCGATTGGTCCGTACCGCCACTGGCCGCACCCGTCGCCTTGCCGACGCCGCTGACGGAAGCGGCCGACGCGGCCCTGCCGATCGAGTTTTCCTGGGCCGGCGAGACCGCGCGCGTTATCGGCATAGTCGTGCATAGGCTATTGCAACGTATTGCCCGCGACGGCGCCGGTGCCTGGCCGCAGCCGCGCATCGATCAATTGAATCCGACCATCCAGGCATTGCTCATTCAGCAGGGCCTGCCGGAAGAACGCCGGGCCGCTGCAGTCGATCAGGTACGGCAGGCCCTGCAGACCACATTGAATGACACGCGTGGCCACTGGATACTCGACAACAGCCATGAACAGGCCGACTCGGAACTGGCACTCACGCGTTTCAACAATGGCCGCCTGGAAAGCGTTGTTATCGATCGCACGTTTGTTGATAAAGACGGTATGCGCTGGATCATCGACTACAAGACCGGCAGTCACACCGGCGGCAGTCCGGAAGCGTTCCTCGACCAGGAACGGGAGCGTTACCAGCCGCAGCTCGAACGTTATGCCGAGTTCATGTACGCGCTGGATCAGCGGCCTGTAAAGCTCGGGCTCTACTTCCCGCTCATGGCTGGTTGGCGCGAGTGTAATGGTTTGTATCAATCAACTTGAATGCCGCATTCCGGGCACCTGCAATGATCAAGAAAATGATCGAATGACATAGATCGATTGTACTTCAGGGGCAAGAATCAGTAGAACTGCAATAATTATTGTGCAGGATTAATAGTTAAAGCATGTGCTGAATATTTATTCTTTTTAACAAAGAGAAAGGCATGCAGGACACAGTTTACCGGTACATCTTGCCCGAGGCGCCGACGGTGGAGTGTTTGCGGCGCTGGCTCGCGCCGCAGGCGGGCAGTCTCGTGCCACAGGCCGGGCGTGTGTATCGGCGCAGCTATTTCGATACTTTTGATTGGCGGCTTTACCGAAAGCACCGGGTACTGGAACTGGACTGGGCCGCGGGTCGTGGCCAGCTGCGATTGCATGGTTTCGAGCGCGAACAGGCGCAGCATCTGCTGCCGGTTGAGCGCATGCCGGCTTTTCCCGCGGAACTGACGGCGTCCCGGCTGCGGCGTCAGCTGGAGAAGATTTGTGACGTACGCGCGCTACTGCCGGTGGCGAACTGGTTTCACCGCCTGCAGCGTCATGACTTTCGCGACGTCAACGGCAAGACTGTTGCGTACATTGACGTGTCGACCTTTCATGATCGCCGCGATGCCGAGGTGCTGTACGTGCAGCTGTCGATCGCGCCATTGCGCGGTTATGTCGATCAGGGCGATGCCCTGCGCCGGCAGCTGGAACCGCAGCTGACGCTGGCTGCGCAACAGGCCGATCCGTTCGAGCAGCTGTGCCGCGAACGCGATATCGTGCCGGGCGGTTACGACGCCCGGCTGATTTTGGCACTCGAACCGGACGAACGCACCGATGCGTCACTCGGCCGCCTGCAGCTGTTCCTGCTCGGCGTCATGGAGCTGAACGAGGCCGGCATACGCGATGACATCGACACGGAGTTCCTGCATGATTACCGCGTCGCCTGCCGCCGCAGTCGTACCCTGCTACAGCAGGCCATGCCGCTGCCGGATGAGGAAGCACGCGCGCGCTTCAAGACCCTGTTCGCTGAACTCAGTCGCGTTACCGGCGATTGCCGTGACTGGGATGTCTTTCTGCTCGAATTCGATCATTTGCCTGGCGACGCGCCGGCCGGGGTGCACGATGAGCTGCGTGCGATCTGCCGGGACGAGCGCGAACGCGCCCGGGCGCGGCTGTTGCGCTACCTGGACAGCGCGCGTTACGCGCGCGACATGCGTGACTGGCGCAGCTGGCTGGAACGTGCCGCCGCCGGCGGCTATGCCGGCGAGGCGGCGGCCATGCCGATCAAGGCCACGGCCGATCGTGTCATCTGGCGCAGTTATCGCGGCATTCGCAAACGCGGCCGCAAGCTGAAGCCGGAAACCGATATTGAAGGCCTGCACGAGTTACGCAAGCGCTGCAAGAAACTGCGCTATGGCATCGAGGCGTTTCGCTCGCTGTACCCGGCGGCAGCGATCGATCACCTGATCAAGCGGTTGAAGAAACTGCAGAACACCATGGGCGCGATCGTCGACGCCAGCACACAGGGCGACCTGCTGCTGCAACTCCACGAGCGTCACAGCCTGAGTGCGGCAGCAGCCGGGCGCGTACAGCAGCTGATCGCTGACTGCGACGCGCGCCATGCTCGCTGCCTGCAGGATTTCCGTGCCGCGTTCGACCGCTTCAGCCGCAAGCAGGATCACGCGGCGGTCAAGCGCCTGTTCAAACCCAACCGGATCGAGCACGCCGATGAAAATACTCGCCACGTATAACCTCAAGGGCGGTGTCGGCAAGACCGCCGCCGCGGTCAATCTCGCCTACTGCGCGGCGCAGGCTGGCCGCCGTGTGCTGCTGTGGGATCTCGATCCGCAGGCGGCGGCGACGTACTACTATCGCATCGAGCCGGGACTCGACGGTGGCAGCAAGACGATCATCAGGCGCAAGGAAGACCTGGAACGCTTCATCAAGGCCAGCAATTACCCGACGCTGGACGTGATCCCGGCCGATTTCTCCAACCGCGAAATGGACGTGTTGCTGACCGAAGTGAAAAAGCCCGGCAAGCGGCTGGCGAAGATCATCAAACCGCTGGCCGAGGACTACGATATCGTTCTGATCGACTGCGCGCCGAGCATCGCGCAAGTATCGGAAAGCGTGTTCAGCGCCGCCGATGCCCTGCTGATCCCGGTGATCCCGACGCCGCTCTCGGTGCGCGCCTACGAGCAGGTCGAGGCGTTCTGCCAGCGTAACTACGCCGATCTGCGGCTGCTGCCGTTCTTTTCCATGGCCGACCGGCGGCGCCAGCTGCACCAGCAGATCATTGCCGAGTTCCCGGAAAGCTACCCGGCGGCGTTAGCCAGCGTCATTCCGTACGCCAGCGTGGTCGAGCAGATGGGTACGCGGCGTGCGCCGCTGGGCGCCTATGCCGCTGCCAGCGAGGCGGCGCGGGCCTACGTCAGTCTCTGGATCGAGATCGAGCAGCGTCTGCGCGCCGGTTAGGATCGCCGGGACGATTCGTATTAAGATGAATGACTGAAAAGCCGGTCCAACCGTTTATACGGGTCGGAGACGGCGTATTGAACATTGTTGATCATCGGGGCCGAGCTGGAGAGTCGGAATGACCGAGCAGAACACCCACCTGTCGGCGCCGGGTGTGCCGCATATCCCGAGCGTGTCGCAGCAACAGCTGTCACGCGCCTGGGAGACCTTTGTCGACAGCGGCCGCTTTGCCGGCGAATCGCCGCGCAGCGTCATCGCACGCAGCTGGGAGCGCAGCCGCGAGATCGGCCTGAACCCGCGCGCCGAGCGCGCGCCGACGGTCCTCTCCAACGAGGAAATCGAGGCCTGGCTGGTGCGCGAGGACCTCGGCCGCGCCGGTCGCCCGGTACTGGATGAGCTGGCGAACACCGTGCGCGACACCCGCCACGTCATTGTTCTGGCCGACCACCAGGGCCGGATCCTGTATTCCGTTGGTCACGACCAGATCCAGGAACACCTCGAACGCATCAACTTTCGCCCCGGTGGCGGCTGGCTGGAAGCGGACGTCGGCCCCAATGGCATCGGCACGCCGCTAGCGCTGCAGCGCCCGGAAGTAGTGCTCGGCGTCGAGCATTATTGTCAGGGCTGGCAGCCCTGGGTCTGTTACGGCGCGCCGATCATCAACCCGCTGAACCGGCGCCAGCCGCTGGGCGCAGTCGACATTACCGGGCCGGTGCAGAACATCTCGCAGGAAGCCATGGTGCTGGCGGTGTCGATCGCCCAGACCGTGCAGTCGGCGCTGTCGGTGCGCCTGTATGAGCGGCGCGAGCTGCTGCGCGGCCTGGCCCGCGATAAGCGCAGCCGCTGGCCGGACGATGGCGTCATCGTCGTCGACATGAACGGCGACATCGTCGACACCAACAACCGCGCCAGTCGCTGCCTCGGCAGCGACTACATCGCGCTGTTCAATCGGCCGGTAAGCCGCTTCCTGCCGGGCGTGTGGCAGACGATCGAGCAGCACCTGAACGAGGCCTGCGCCGGTGACCTGCAGGTCACCGCGCGCAGCCAGGGCGGTGACCTGCAGGCATTACACTGCCGGATCGAGCCGATCGCCATCGGCGATGACTGCCTCGGCGCGCTGCTGGTGATCGGCGCGGCGCCGGGCCGGCGGCGTGAGTCGGCCGTGGCGCAGCCGGCGGTGTCGCGCTACAGCTTCGACAACATCCTCGGCGATTCGCCGGCCATAGCCAAGGCGCTGCAGATGGCGACCGCCGCTGCCCGCGATCCGCTCGACAACAGCGTGCTGCTGGTTGGCGAGACCGGCACCGGCAAGGAACTGCTGGCGCATGCCATCCACGCCGAGGGCGGGCGAAACGACGGACCGTTCATTGCTATCAACTGCGGCGCACTGCCGCGCGACCTGATTGAAAGCGAGCTGTTCGGTTATACCGGCGGTGCGTTCACCGGCGCCCGCCGCGATGGTCAGCCGGGCAAATTCGAGTTGGCGCATAATGGCACGCTGTTTCTCGACGAGATCGACTCGCTGGATCCGGAGCTGCAGGCGAAGTTCCTGCGCGTGCTCGATAACAAGGAGATCACGCGGCTCGGCAGCAGCCAGCCGCTGCATGTCGACGTACGCATCATCGCTGCGGCGACGCCGGAGCTGGCGCGGGCGCTGGAAAACGGCCGTTTTCGGCTCGATCTCTACCACCGTCTATGCGTGCTGGAAGTGCGTGTACCGGCACTACGCGAACGCGGCGACGACGTCGTTGCACTGGCGGAATCCTTCCTTGCCAAGGAAAGCCTGGCCGCCGGCTGCCAGCCGCCGCAGCTGGGCCCGGCGGCGCGCGACTACCTGCGCCGCCATGCTTGGCCCGGCAACATCCGTGAACTGCGCAACCTGTGCATTCGCTGGCTGCTGACCGCCCGTGACGGCCGCATTAGCGACGCCGACGTGCCGCAGGCCGCCGCGCCGCGCCTGGCCGGGGACGAACCCGCCGCAGAGCTGCGCCATGTCGAGGATGATCTGATCCGCCGCACGCTGGCGGAAACCGGCGGTAATGTCAGCGCCGCGGCACGTAAACTGGGCATCGATCGCAGTACCATCTATCGCCGCCGCCGTGGCTGGAACGATCCGCTGTAGCATGGCTGTTGCATAATGCCGCAGTGAACTGTGGCGCCACAGTTTATGGCAACAGTTAATGCAACAGCTGCTCATGAATAGGTTGTCCATGAACATGAAAAACAAGCCTTTACACTCTGCTGCCCGCTGCGGCGTGATTGGTACGGAATCTGCTAGGGACACGGGTACGTAGGTGTGTAACCGACTACGAGTTGATTGCCATCAACGCTATATGTCGCCTTTCCGGGAAACCGGGAAATGGTTCGGGCAAATGCGACATATCCTATATAGCAGGCTGCCGCATGCAGCCTGCTTTTTTTTTAACCGCAGTATTACGATATGATTCGAGTCAATCTCCGACTGTCTCGGAGCCAGACATAAAAAATACCATAGACCGTCTCGTCATGATCAAGACGGCAGCTGACCTGGATGAAGAAGAGGAGGGTCGTTATGTCGGAAGTGAAAAAGTACCCGGTGCCGGAAGCGATTGCGAGCCGCGCGCACATTAACAAGGAACAATACCAGGCGCTGTACAAGCGCTCGATCGAGGATGCCGATACCTTCTGGGCCGAACAGGCCGATCGCTTCCTGAGCTGGGACCGGATGTGGGACAAGGTTCAGGAGTGGGACTTCAAGACCGCCGACATCAAGTGGTTTATCGGCGGCCAGCTGAACGTATCCTATAACTGTCTGGACCGGCACCTGGCGCAGCGCGGCGACCAGACCGCGATCATCTGGGAAGGCGACGACCCGGCCGATGACAGGCACATCACCTACCGCCAGTTGCATGAGGAAGTCTGCAGGTTCGCCAACGTGCTGAAGGCGCGCGGCGTGAAAAAGGGCGACCGGGTCAGCATCTACCTGCCGATGATTCCCGAGGCGGCCGTGGCCATGCTGGCGTGCACCCGCATCGGCGCGATCCATTCGATCGTGTTCGGCGGCTTCTCGCCGGAGGCGCTCAAGGATCGTATTCTCGATGCCGACTGTCACGCGGTGATCACCGCCGACGAGGGCCTTCGCGGCGGTCGCACGGTCCCGCTCAAGGCGAACACCGACAAGGCGCTGCAGTCGTGCCCGAACGTCGATACCGTCATCGTGGTCCGGCGCACCGGCGGCAACATCGACTGGAACGAGCAGCGCGATATCTGGTACCACGAGGCGATGGCCGCGGCCGGCGCCGACTGCCAGCCGGAACCGATGGATGCCGAGGATCCCCTGTTTATCCTCTATACCTCCGGCTCGACCGGCCAGCCCAAGGGCGTGCTGCACACCACCGGCGGCTACCTGCTCTACTGCGCCATCACGCACAAGTACGCATTCGACTATCAGGACGGCGAGGTCTACTGGTGCACCGCCGACGTCGGCTGGGTCACCGGCCACTCGTATATCGTCTACGGGCCGCTGGCCAACGGCGCGATCACGCTGATGTTCGAGGGCGTGCCGACCTATCCCGACGCCAGCCGGTTCTGGCAGGTGGTCGACAAGCATCAGGTTAACACTTTCTATACGGCGCCGACGGCGATCCGCGCGCTCATGGGCCAGGGTAACGAGCTGGTCAGCAAGACCAGCCGCGCGAGCTTGCGTATCCTTGGCACGGTCGGCGAGCCGATCAACCCAGAAGCCTGGGAATGGTATTACAACGTCGTCGGCGACGGCCGCTGCCCGATCGTCGACACCTGGTGGCAGACCGAGACCGGCGGCCACCTGATCACGCCGCTGCCGGGGGCGACTGACCTCAAGCCGGGTTCGGCGACCCTGCCGTTCTTCGGTGTCGAGCCGTGCCTGGTCGATGACAAGGGCAACGAGATCGAGGGGGCCGGCGAGGGTGCGCTGTGCATCAAGCGGCCCTGGCCGGGCATCATGCGTACGGTCTATGGCGACCACGAGCGTTTCATAGACACCTATTTCAAGATGTTCCCCGGCAAGTACTTTAGCGGCGACGGTGCGCGCCGCGACGCCGATGGCTACTACTGGATTACCGGCCGCATCGACGATGTCATCAACGTCTCCGGTCATCGCATGGGCACGGCCGAGGTCGAGAGCGCGCTGGTGCTGCACGAGGCGGTGGCCGAGGCCGCCGTGGTGGGCTTTCCGCATGACGTCAAGGGCCAGGGCATCTACGCCTACGTGACCCTGATAGCCGGCCACGAGCCCAGCGACGAACTGCGCCAGGCGCTGGTCAAGCACGTGCGCAACGAGATCGGCGCCATCGCCGCGCCGGATGTCATTCAGTGGGCGCCGGGCCTGCCGAAGACCCGCTCGGGCAAGATCATGCGCCGCATTCTGCGCAAGATCGCGGCCAATGAACTGGACAACCTCGGTGATACCAGTACACTAGCCGACCCTTCAGTGGTCGATACGCTAATCGACGCACGAGCAAACAAGTAATCAAGCCCAACACCAAGGAAATCTGAATACGTTATGAATCTGGACAGAGTCGGACCGGGCGACAATCCGCCCGATGAAATTAACGTGGTTGTGGAAATCCCGATCTACAGCGAGCCGGTCAAGTACGAACTCGACAAGGACACCGGCGCCATGTTCGTCGATCGCTTCCTCAACACGTCCATGCGCTATCCGTGCAACTACGGCTATATCCCGCGGACCCTGTCGCTGGACGGCGACCCGGTGGACATCATCGTCGCCACGCCCATGCCGCTGATCCATGGCTCGGTGATCCGCTGCCGGCCGATCGGCGTGCTGGAGATGGAGGATGAGGCCGGTGACGACAGCAAGGTTCTGGTCGTACCGATCAGCAAGGTGTCCAAGTTCCACCAGAACGTCGATACCCACGAGGACCTGCAGCCGGCGCTGCTGGACCAGATCTCGCATTTCTTCGAGCACTACAAGGACCTGGAGCCGAACAAGTGGGTCAAGATCCGGGGCTGGCAGGGTATCGATGCCGCGCGCAAGGAAATCACCGACTCGCTGGCTCGCTACTCGGACGAGCCGGATAAGCCCCATTACTGATTAACTATCTGTTTTTATTGTTATTTTATAAAACCCGTAACCGGCCGGTTACGGGTTTTTTTTAGGCTCGGCGCGCTCATGAATAATTTACGCGAAACCCTGTTGACAGAGGGGTGGGGTTGTTATATTGTGCGATGCAGCAATTGTGCAATGCACAATGTTCGATGTAGAGCAATGAACAACTGAATGATTCCACGGAGTGAGTAACATGCAAAACGATATCTTTGAACAATTCGTCAACGCCGGCAAAGCCTCTTACGAAAACCTGCAGCAGCTGGGTGCCATCAACACCAAGGCCGTGCAGAAACTGACCGAGCTGCAGTTCTCGATGGCGACGATGGGCATCGAAAGCGGTGTCGAGCAGGCCAAGCTGCTGTCCAGCACCACCAATTACAAGGATCTGATCTCGGCCGAATCCGAGCTGGCTAACACCTATAGCAGCAAGATGATGGATCTCAGCAAGCAGACCGCTGAAGTGCTGAACGAATCCGGCGAGGAAATCGCTGCCTGGTTCGAAAAGAGCGCGGAAAGCTTTGGTGAGACCGCCAAGTCGACTGCCAAGAAGGCGACGACCACGGCCACCAGCAGCACCAAGAAGGCTGCCTAATCGAGCTTTCATTGGCCCTTGTGTCCCGGTCAAGAAACCCGTTCCCCGCAAGGGGTACGGGTTTTTTTACCTGTGGCGGGGTTCACTGCAGCAGATACAACTTGTAATCCCGGATTGCGCCGGGACAAACCGTTAGATTGTCGAGGAAACGTCGATGAATGATGCATCCCATGCGCAGAAGGTGGCTGGGCTGGAAATTCTGACACCGGCACCCGCCGCCGAACACGAGCGTATTCTGTCGCCGGAGGCGCTGGCCTTCGTCGAAGGCCTGGTGCGTGAATTCCGGCCGCGCGTAGACGCGTTGCTCGAGGCGCGCCACGAGCGCCAGGCGCGGCTTGATGCCGGTGAGCTGCCGGACTTTCTCGATGCAACGGCCGACATTCGAAACGCCGACTGGCAGGTCGCGCCGCTGCCTGCGGATCTGCAGGACCGGCGTGTCGAGATCACCGGCCCGGTCGATCGCCGCATGGTGGTCAACGCGCTGAACTCCGGTGCGCGTCTGTTCATGGCCGACTTCGAGGATGCCTCGAGTCCGACCTGGCAGGCCATGATCGATGGCCAGGTCAATCTTTATGACGCGATTCGGCGTCAAATCGACTTCACCGCCGACAACGGCAAGGACTACAGGCTTAACGACCAGGTGGCCACGCTGCTGGTACGCCCGCGCGGCTGGCACATGGAAGAAGGCCATGTACTCGTCGACGGCCGGCCGGTGCCGGCCGGTCTGTGGGATTTCGGTCTGTACCTCTATCACAACGCGCATGCGCTGCTGGAGCACGGCAGCGGGCCGTATTTCTACCTGCCGAAGATGCAGTCGCACCTTGAAGCACGGCTGTGGAACGACGTCTTCAATTATGCCCAGGATGCGCTCGCCATACCGCGCGGCACCATCAAGGCCACGGTGCTGATCGAAACCGTGCTCGCCGCCTTCGAGATGGACGAGATCCTGTACGAACTGCGCGAGCACTCGGCCGGCCTGAACTGCGGCCGCTGGGACTACATCTTCAGTTTCATCAAGTGCTTCCGCAATCACCCGAATGTCGTGCTGCCGGATCGCAGTCAGGTGACCATGACCACGCCGTTCATGCGCGCCTATTCGCAGTTGCTGATCAAGACCTGTCACAAGCGCGGCGTGCACGCCATGGGCGGCATGGCGGCACAGCTGCCGGTGCGCGACGACCCAGACCTGAACGAGATGGCGATGCTCAAGGTGCGGCGTGACAAGGAGCGCGAGGCGCGCGACGGTCACGACGGCTCCTGGGTGGGCCATCCGGCACTGGTGCCGATTTGCGAGGACGTCTTCAACCAGTACATGCCGGAAGACAACCAGATCAGCAAGCAGCGCGATGATGTTGAGGTCAGCGCCGCCGATCTGCTCAGACTGCCGGAGGGTTCGATCACTATCCACGGCCTGATGAGCAATGTCAGCGCGGCGTTGCGCTATACTGAGGCCTGGCTCGGTGGTCTCGGCGCCGTGCCCATCTATAATCTGATGGAGGATGCGGCGACCGCCGAAATCGCGCGCGCCCAGGTCTGGCAATGGATCCAGTATCCGAAGGGCATGCTGGCAGACAGCCGCGCGGTCAACGAGGAACTGTTCCGGCGTGTGCTTGCCCACGAGATTGAGTCGATCCGGATCGTGTACGGCGAGCAGTTTTTTGCCCGGCGTCATTACCAGGCGGCGGCGGAATTGCTGGATCACATGATCACGGCGCAGGAACTGCCGGAATTCCTGACCTTGGAAGCGTATCGGCAGCTGGCCGAAATCCATGGTTAGCCGGCCGGCGTGCGGTTGGGACAGCATGCTGGTATGTTGCTGATTAATGATTATTAACGAACGAACAAGCCAAGAGATTTAGACGCAAAATGAGTGACAAGAACCCGTTTCCTTTCTGGAATACCGACTGGGTCGACGCCCAGCGCAAATACATGGAAGCCTGGTCGGCGCTGAGCGGTGCCGACGCCGGTGGCAAGTCCGGTTCGACCTCGACCGGCAATGGCGAGGATGCCAATCCCTGGCAGAAGGCGCTGGAGTTCTGGTGGCAGTCGATGGCGCAGACCGCGCCCGGCGAAACCCAGGACTTTTACAGCAAGATTATCGACCAGACGCAGGCTTTCTATTTCGTCACCGATCAGTTAAGCCGCTTCATGCAGGGACTCGCCGAGATCAGCCAGAGTCCCGAGGACTGGCAGGAGAAGCTCGAACAACAGTTCCGGGAAATGAAGGATTACCTGGGCCGTCAGAACAGCGAAGCCAGTCAGGTCCTGAATGGCATGTTCGGTGCCTGGCAGCTGCCCATGGATACGCTGCAGCGGACTTTTTCCAGTGGCTCGCTATTTCCGGGCGATTTCCTGCAGGGCATGAAACCCGAGGCCATGGGAGAGGTCACCGACAAGTTCCTGTCCGTTCCGGGTGTCGGCTATACACGCGAATCGCAAGAGCAGGTTCAGGAAGGTTTGCGGCTGTGGGCGCGCTACCAGCGTACCGCACAGGAATACCAGCTGGAGATGAACAAGATATCGATGGCTGCGCTGGATATTATGAAACAGCGTATCCTCAAGATGGCCGAGAACGACGAGCAGATTACCACGCTGCGCGAAATCTACGATCTCTGGGTCGACAGTAATGAAGCAGCCTACGCTGAATATGTGTTCACGGATGAATATTCGGAACTCTACGGTCGCCTGAC
Organism: Methylohalomonas lacus; assembly: GCF_024808875.1. Taxonomy (GTDB): domain Bacteria; phylum Pseudomonadota; class Gammaproteobacteria; order Methylohalomonadales; family Methylohalomonadaceae; genus Methylohalomonas; species Methylohalomonas lacus. The sequence continues at coordinate 52,901 of NZ_JANUCT010000006.1, read as the reverse complement.
CAACGATCTCATGGCACTGAAGCACCATGGTCAGGGCTTCATCGATGAAACTGCCAACGCCATGGGCATGCCGACGCGCAAATCCGTTGTGACCATGCAGAAGCGCCAGCAGCAGCTGCGCCGCGATCTGATCGCCTCGAAGGATCGCATTGAGGAGCTTGAGGACAAGCTCGACAGGGTTGATGCGCTTGAGCGTGAGGTTCAGTCACTGAAAGGCGGTCGGGCAAGTGCCGGTAGCAATGCGACTGCGACCAGTAAGAAAAAGGTCAGCAAGAAGAAAGCCGGCAAGAAGAAAACCGGTAAGAAAAAGACATCCAGCAAGAAAACCGGCTGAATACCGGCCAGACAGCTACTAACGTAAGGAGTGAATAACGTGTTTCCGTTCCAGATGAGACCTGACGAGATTACGCGTGAGATCAACGAATTCAATACCAAGCTCGCGCAGGGGTTCAAGACCCTCAGTGATCTGGGTGAGATTGAAGTTGGTATCTCGGAAAAAGAACCGGTCTATACCGAAGACAAGCTGGTGCTCTATCATTTCAAGCCACGCGTCGAAAACCCCAACAAGGTGCCGTTGTTGATCGTGTATGCACTGGTTAACCGGCCCTATATGGCCGACCTTCAGGATGGTCGTTCGATGATACAGGGGCTGCTCGATGCCGGTCAGGATGTCTACCTGATTGACTGGGGCTATCCGGACGATGCCGACCGCTTCCTGGATCTGAATGATTATATCAATGGTTACATCGACCGTTGTGTCGATGTCATCCGCAAGAAGCATAACCAGAAGCAGATCAATATGCTCGGCATTTGCCAGGGCGGCACATTCAGTCTCTGTTATACCGCCCTGCATCAGGACAAGGTGAAAAACCTGATCACTACGGTTACGCCGGTTGATTTTCACACGGAAAACGATCTGCTCAGCAACCTGGTGCGCAACATCGATGTTGACCAGCTGGTCGATACGCTTGGCAATATCCCCGGCGAACTGCTCAACTGGACCTATCTCGGCCTGAAGCCGTTCCAGCTGATGGGGCAAAAGTATATTGATCTGGTCAACCTGCTCGATGATACCGACAAGGCGCGCAACTTCATGCGCATGGAGAAATGGATATTCGACAGCCCGGATCAGGCCGGCGAAGCCTTCCGTCAGTTCACCAAGCAGTTCTACCAGCAAAACGGCCTGGTCAAGGCTACCGTGCGTCTTGGTGACAAGACCGTCGACCTGCAGAATATCAAGACGCCGATCCTGAATATTTATGCCGCCGCGGACCACCTGGTGCCGCCGGACTCTTCCAAGGCGCTGGGCGGTTGCATCGGTACCGACGACTATTCCGAGCTGGAATTCCCCGGCGGCCATATCGGTATCTACGTCAGCGGCAAGGCGCAGAAAATGATCCCGCCGGCGGTGGGTGACTGGCTGGCCGAGCGCAGCTGACGCTGCCGGCGCGCGTAGCGCCGGTGTGGACTGCTTTCAGTAGATCAGTTGTACACGTGCCTGTAGCGCGGATGGCCGGGCGCCGTCGAAGGCGCCGCCGTCGATATTGAGAACCTGAACGTACTCGGTCGATAAGGTAAGGTAATGATTGCTGTACCAAGTCAGCCCCAGGGAGGCGTTGCGCTGGCGCCCACCATTGATGCCAGCATCGTTCAGATCCAGTTCACTTAACCGCAGACCCAGTTGCCAGATGCCTGGTGCGCCAGGTGCTGGGCGCAGGCGGCCGAACGTACCCTTCGTACTGTTGTAGGGCTGGGCCTCGCCGGTCAATATCCAGCCCGCGTCGATATGCCAGCCCTGGAAACCGACATCGGCAAATGAGTCAGGCCGGTTTATATGGGCGTGAATATAGTCCGCCTGTAGCGACCAAGGACCCTGGGCCCATGCGGTTTCCAGACCGTAGAATACGTAGTCGCGTGCCGCGAAAGCCCCCGTATCGACCAGCTTGAGATCGGTTACTCGCGATTCCGGTTGCTGGGAAAAACGCGTGCTGCGGCTGCTGTCGAGCGATCGGTATGCAATGGCCGCTCCGAAGTGCAGGATGCGGCCGTCGCTATGGTCAGGTGCTAGTGTCGCGCGTGCCGAGGCGGAGTGGCGGATATTGTCGTTGTCATCACTGGTGCCAGGCACAAATACGCCTGCCGTTGCAGTCCACTGGCGGTCATGACGATGTAGTTCAATGCCCATATTGCGATTCGGTGTCAGGGTGCTGGCTAAAGAACGTTCCATGAAAGCCAGGTCGCGGACACTGGTGAGTCTCTCCATGCCGAACGGTTCCTTGAAATGGCCAGCCTTGATACGCAGACGTTCCAATCTGCCCTTCGGGTGAGTGTAGCTGACGAATGCGTCGCGTATGCCGCTCACGCCGTCCTTGGAAACATCATAGGTGAATTTCGCCGTCCAGGCGTCACCAAGCTGGGCTCTAGCACTGAACCGGGCCCGGCGAACGTTGGTTCCGCCGTCCAGCCGTGCCGCGCCATCATCGCGATAGGCAGCGGCATCCAGTTGCAGCCGCAGATTGCCTTCAAGACGTAGGTCGTTCCTGGTGTCCGTCAGACAGAATACGGTCTGACAGCTTGGTTCAGACTGTGACGGTCGATCAGTTGTGGCCGCTACCGGTGGTGATACCATGATCGTCGGTATCAATATCGTTACCACGGTAACCCCATCGCGTATCATCGCAACCCTTCATGCGTTATTACCCAATTTTGCAAAGAATAGTACAACGAGATGATTTGAAACTGAATGGGCAGGCTCTGTTTGCCGGACGAGATAATCGGGCCTATGGCCGCAGACAGGCTTTTGTAAAAAGGCGATATTGTCGTCAGGTTTCGCCAGCAGGTCACCACATCGATCGGCCAGCCCGTCTGAGGTGGTTGGCGATAAGAAGCAGATGTGCGCCAATTCCGTGCAGGTAATGAAATCGTATTCTTGATACCTGACGCTGGCGTCGGTGTCGTAATAGACATCGAATGTCCGTATCCGTATGCCAGCCTCGCATAGCTAGTTTCCATGCCATAAAAAAACCGGGCCTCGCCCGGTTTTTTATGCTGATTGTCAGATGAGGCTTTATCCCTTCATACGATCCATCATGGTACGAATCGACTGGTTCATGTCTTCCCAGTTTTTCTCCATCTGTTTTCTTACGTCCTGCCAGGCCTGTTCGCCCGCCTGCTGGAGTTCTTCCATCTGCTTCTGAACCTGTTCCTGCTGTTCCTTGATTTTATCGATCTGCTTCTGATATTCGATTTTGGCACTGGCTTCCTGCTTTTCTGCCTCGGCATAGAGCTGTTTGAGCTGGGCATTCCATTCGTCCATCTGGGACTGTAATTTTTCGATATACTCGTCTTTGCTGCTCATCACTGCCTCCTTTCGGCCGCGTGTTGAGTTGTAGGAATTGGGTGCGGGACCGGCGATAAAGTTCCCCGCCACCAGCCGCTAATACGATTCGCCATTCAATTGCCGGACTTTTGCAGCAGGGCGACGTCGTCTTCGAGCAGCATGAGCTCGGCCTGCTGCCGCCGGGCAAGCCAGTGCAGACTGGCGTCGCTAAAAAAGCAGACTTGTGTAACGTGGGCACTGGCGTGCGCCGGGCCCGTGTCATGGTCGTAACGCTGCGTCATTATACCCAGCCAGCCGCCGGGCTTGAGCACACTGAACAACCGGTCGAGTTCGCGGCCGGGGCTGTGCAGGTGTTCGAGCACGTCGCTGCAGGTAATGAAATCGTAGCTTTGGTACCACACACTGGCGTCGGGATCATAAAACACGTCGAAGGTGCGTACCCGCATGCCGGCTTCGCGCATCTGGCCGGCCAGCAATGGCCCGGGCCCGGAACCAAAATCGAGGCCGACGGACCCCGGTGCGAGCCTTGCCAGCAACGGGCCGGTCAGCCGCGACAGGACCTTGCCGTAATCGCCGTCAGCGGTGTTCTTGTCGTGGCGGTCGTAGCTGGATTTCTCCGCCAGCGGATCCGGCCGTTCAGCCGTTGGCACGTAAACCAGATCGCAGTGGGGGCAGAGCTGGTAGCAATGATGCTTGTCCCGGGAAAATAGGCCGGCCTCGCGGCCGCCGCACAAGGGGCACTGGCTGTTCTGCAATCCCGTCACCGTCGGTTATTCGCCTCTGTTGAGTCAGTTGCTGACGGCCTCATGCCGCCTTTCCCGCCAATTCAGTATAGTGACTAACAGCGTCGGCAGGAAGGTCAGCGTCACGAGGGTCGCGAACATCAGCCCGAACAGGACGATGGCGCCGACACCACGGTAGAGCTCGGAACCGGCGCCGGGTAGCAATACCAGGGGCGACAAGCCGAACACCGTAGTGATCATCGACATCATGATCGGCCGTATGCGCGACTCCATTGCCTCTTGTACGGCATCGTAAACCCGCATCCCCTTCTGACGGAGGTTATAAAGCGTCTGATCGATAATCAGAATCGGGTTGTTGACCACGGTGCCGAGCAGGATCAGAAAGCCCATCATCGTGATCATGTCGAACGGCTGCTGGATGGCCGCCATGCCGAACGCCGGCAGCTGAGCGCCGACCTGGTTGACGAGCCACAGTCCGACGATACCGCCGGCAATCCCCAGTGGCACTGTCGTCATGATCAGGAGGGGATAGCCCCAGTGGGTAAAGATTGCCACCAGCAGCAGGTAGCAGAGTATGACCGAGACGACAAAGTTGCCCGACAGGGCCTCGCGGGTGGCGCTGAGCTGATCGCTGGCACCGGAGATATCCAGGTTCACCCCGGCCGGTACTTCACCACTGTCTTTCAGGTACTGCATGACGTCCTGTTTGACCCGTGTGACCGCGGTTTCCAGGGCGACATTCTGCGGCGGAATGATATTCAGGGTGACGGTGCGCTGGCCGTCCACGCGCCGGATCGTTTCCGTATCGACGGTCTCGCGAATATCGGCCACGGCATTGATGGGGACGACACCGCCGGCGGGTGTGTAGATGTTCAGCTGGCCGAGATTTTCAAGATTCGGTGTTGTGCCTGCGCTGCTGTAGAGGAACATGTCGATTTTGTCATCGGCGAGGAAGAATTCGTCGACAAAGGCACCGTCAATGAGCGCCGAGATGGTGTAACCGAAGTCGTCGGCATTCAGTCCCATTTCGGCGGCGCGTTCCCATTTCGGCACCACCTCCAGCAGGGGCTGGCCGAGTGTCAGGACGGGCGGATCGGGGTTCACTGACGGCCCGTCGAAAACATCGAAGGCACGTTCATAAGCCGTGCCCACGACCTGATAGATTTCGGCCAGACTGGCACCGCTGATTTCCAGGTTGACGCTGCGCGTACCGCCGTCGTTGCTGGTGATGATCGAGCCGCGGGTCGAGAACGCGCGCATGCCGGGGAACGATGCAAAGCGCTTGTCGATACCATCCATCAGCAGTTCGATATCGGCCGGATCACTGGTCTCGGCGATGATACGCATGCTTTGTGGCATGACGGTAAGACTGAAATAGTCCAGCGGCGGGATCTCGGTTTCACCCTGCTCGAACGCACCCCGGTCGGCATCGACGTGCTTGATGAATTCGCTGTTGATTTGCTCGGCAATTTTCGACATCTCCGTCAGGCTGTAACCGGCAGGGGCAATCATGGTGGAAAAGCTCTTGGCTTCCTCACCTTCGGGCAGATAGGAAGCCGGCGGTGTCAGCTTGAAAATGATGACCGCGGTCAGTGCGAGCGTGCCCACGACCCAGCCCAGGCGTCGCAGCAGGCCGGCATTGAGCCAACCGATCAGCGCCAGTACCTGGCGTTTCATGAATGCACCAATCGCCTGGCGGGGTGGTTCCTCGTTCAGATGCACGCGTGCGGCCAGTGACGGAATGACGGTGATGGCGACCAGCATGGAGGTCAGGATCGAGGCCGAGATCGCAATGGCGATATCCGAATACAGCTGCCCGGCTTCCTGCTGAATGAACAGGATCGGGGCGAAGACCAGTACCGTCGTCAGGGTTGAGGCCAGCACTGCCGGCCAGACCCGGCGCACGCCCTCGAGCGCTGCCGAGAAGCGATCCAGGCCGCGGCGGCATTCGCGCTCGATGCTTTCCAGCACCACAATGCTGTTGTCCAGGGTCATGCCGATGGCGAAGGCGACGCCGGCCAGCGATACGACATTGATGGTGCGTCCGGCGATCAGCAGTCCCAGGAAGGCGGCAATGGTACAAATGGGAATGCCGACAACGCCGACCATGGTCGCCGTGAACGAGCGCAGGAACAGGAACATGACCAGTGTCGCCAGTATGGCGCCGATGATCAGGTTCTTCCAGACATTGGCGACCGCAGCTTCGACATAACGCACGTCATCACTGATCAGGCCCATTTCCATGCCGGCATCGTTGAGCACTTCCTCGTTGATCTGATCCATGACCGGCATCATGCGATCCTTGATCTCGATGACGTTGGAACCGGTGACCCGGCGCAAGGCCAGTGAGATGATCGGGTCGCCGTTAACAAACGCCTTGTTGCGCAGTTCGAAGTGATCCAGGCGGACTTCGGCAATATCGCCCAGCCGAGTGATCGAATCGCCTTCACGGCTGACGATCATGTTCTGGATGTCATCAACCTCGCGAAAACGGCCAACCGTACGCAGCAGGTAGCGGCGCTTGCCACTGTCGATGTCGCCGCCGGAAACATCCTGGTTGCGGGCGCGCAATGTCTCGCGCAATTGACCGATGGTGATATCGCGCTGTGCCAGGGCATCGGGGTCGACCAGGATCTGCACCTGGCGTTCGGCGCCGCCGCGCACCTCGACCTGGGACACACCCTCGACCCGTTCCATGCGTGTGCGCACATTGTCGTCGATGAAGTCGCGCATGAAATCCATGTCGACGCCGTTGGGATTGCCCGGCAACGGCCTGATGTAGAAATACATGAACGAGTTTTCCGAAAACGATGTGGCGAACAGGCGCGGTTCGTCGACATTTTCCGGGTAGTCGGGCACCTGGCTCAGGGCGTTGTTGGTGCGGATCAGGGCCTCGTTGATATCGGTGCCGAAGGGAAATTCGAGTTCGATTTCCGCCTGGCCTGTACTGGCCCTGGAGATCATGCGTTGCAGGCTGGGAATATTGCGCAGGTATTCTTCCTGCTCGATGATGATTTCCTTCTCAACATCCTGGGGCGTGGCGCCGGGCCATATGGTCTGTACGGTAATCGTGCGCACGTCCAGATCCGGGATCATCTGGACCGGCACCCGGTCGATGGCAAGTATGCCAAAGGTACAGATGATCAATACGGCGATGCCGACCAGGGTGCCGCGTTTTAGTATGCCTTCAAACATGCCGCGACTTTATCCTCGCCGGTGGATGCATTCCGTAGTGCATGGCTTAGTCATCGGTTTCGACGATACGGACGGTCTGACCCTCGTTCAGCACCTCATTGCCGCGCACGACCACGGTCTGGCCTTCATCGAGGCCGTCGCTGACTTCGACGCGGTCGGCCATCATGCGACCGAGCTTGATCTGACGGCGGTTGGCAATGCGCTTGTCGTCGTCCTGCTTGATAACCCAGACGTTGGTCGTACCGTTGGGCAGGCGGATGACGGCATCGCGCGGAATGACGATGCCACGCTCGCCGGTGCCTACCGTGAACTGTGCCTGGGCCGACATGCCCGGCAACAGACTATGGTTGTCATCATTGATATGCACACGCACCAGGAAGGTGCGCGCGGTCGGATCATTGACCGGGACCCGTGCATGTACCCGGCCGTCGAGTTCACGATCAGGCAGTGCTTCGCTGCGAATAGTGACCGGCATGGCTTCTCTGATTGACTGATAGAGTCGCTGCGGCGCGCGTACGTCCAGACGCAGCCGGTCGGTTTCCACCAGTTCCAGCACCGCCGTACCGGTGTCGACCCATTCGCCGGTTTCTGTCAGCTTGCGTGCGATGACGCCGGCGAAGGGCGCCACCACCTCGTGGCGGCGCAGGCGCTCGGCCTGCTCGTCACGTTCGGCCCGCAGGCGCGTGACCGCCGCCTGGCGAATGGCCACCTGTGCTTCGGCGGCGCGCACCTGGGTTTCGGGAATGGTGCGTGAATCCTCCAGCTGGCGTGCTTCGTCGCGCAGGCGTTGCGCCTCGGCAAGCTGTGCCCGGGCTTCCGCGACGGCGGCATCGGCGCGCGCCAGAGCCAGCTCGGCAAGCTCAGTGTCCAGCTGCAGCAGTCGATCGCCAGCGCTGACTCGGTCGCCGGCATCGACCTCGACTTGGGCAACCAGGCCGCTGACCCGTACCGACAGCGCGCTGTTACGCTCGGCGGTGACCGTGCCGCTCAACGCCAGCTGTTCGCTCAATTGCGCCTCGGCGGCCGTTGTGACGGCTACCGGTGCGGCCTCATCGGCGCCCCCCGGCGGGCTGGCGAGTACCAGGACCATCAATAACAGGGCCCACAGGCTTGCGGCGGGCTTTAGCAGACCGATATTCGGCATAACAGGATTATCTTGGTTGTAAGTCTTGAACAGGGCGGGATGATGCGGCGCCCCTGTCACCGCATATACGACCTGCCTTGTGACCCGGCCGGCCCACGTATGGTTCCGCCGCCTCAGGCCGGATCGCTGGCAGCTTTGTTGTTGCCGGGCCGTTGCCAGCGAAATACCCGCATCGGTGGAATATTGCGCATCTCCATGCGTATCTCGGGGACGCCGATCAGGGGCCGGGCCAGTGTCGCGACATGGTCACGAAACTGGTAGGCGACGAAATGCCCGCCGGGGGCAAGGCTGCGCCATACCGCGTCGATGACCTGGCGGCCGACTGCGTCGGGCATGGTCGAGAACGGGATACCGGAGATGACCGCATCGGCGCCCGGCAGCTGGTGCTGGCTGAGAATGTCTTCCAGGTCCGCGGCGCTGCCGCAGTGATTGATCAGGCGTGGATCGTCGATGCCGTCAAGCACCTCGACGAACGCAGCGCTGACTTCAATGGTCAGCAACTGTGCATTGGCCGGCAGATGGTTCAGAAGGCTGCGGGTCGTCCCGCCTGTGCCGGGGCCGAGTTCAACCACCAGCCGGGCGTTGGCAAGATCGGCGGCATTGATAATGCGCTGCTCCAGGTAGCGCGAGCTGGGTATGATCGAGCCGACAATGCCCGGTTCGCGCAGAAAGCCACGAAAAAAGTCCAGGCTGTTGGTCCGGCGCTGGCTGTCAGTCCGATTTTTACTTTTCAAGTCAGGATTCCTTCGTTGGCTGGCGGAACAGTCGGCGCGGTACCGCGCCGTTCATGGGGCACCATTCTAACGATTTACCTGGCCCGGCTGTAGTTGTTCAGCCGCCATGCCAGTGAAAATCCCGGCCCGGAGGGATGTGTTACCATTGCGCGGCAAATTATTCAACGACAGGAGACTACGAGCAATGAGTGAACGCATTGTTTTACGTACTGGTGAAACATTGATTGGTGGTGGCCCGCCGGGAACGGCCGCCGAGCCAGAAGTGGTCATCGGTGAACTCGACGGTCCGGTTGGCACCGCACTGGCAACCCTGAACGGTGATCAGGTCAAAGGGCACAGCAAGGTTTTCGCCATTCTGAACACGGATATTATGGTCCGGCCGGTAACGTTGATGGTCAGCAAGGTCACCGTAAATAATAGCCGCTACACCAATATTCTCATGGGCACTGTCCAGGCCGCGATTGCCAATGGCGTGCTCGACGCCGTCCGCGCCGGTGATATTCCCAAGGATAAGGCCAACGACCTGGGGATTATCTGCTCGGTCTGGTTGAATCCGGTTGTCGCCGAACAGGATGATCTCGATCACAAGATATTGTTCGATATTCATCGCCGTGCCATGGCCCAAGCCATTCACAAGGCGATGAAACACGAGCCGAGCATTGACTGGTTGCTTGAAAACCAGGATCAGATCACTCACAAGTATTACCAGATGGGGCTGGATGGGAAAATCTGATTACTGGCAGCTTAACCAGTACTGTCAGGCCGGCCATGTGCCGGCCTGTTCATTTCTGTACTTTGTCAATTGAGTTGCTGTGTGTCGCCCGGTTTTTACCGTGGCTCTTGGAATAATAAAGGGCGGCATCCACGCGTGACAGCAGTACGCTGGAATCGGTGGTCATGCTGTGCTCAACGGCTTTGGTCGTAACACCGATACTGACGGTGATTGAACGCAGATCCCATGGATAGCCGGCTATAGAACGACAGAGCTTTTCTGCCACCCGCCTGGCATCGTCAACGTTGGTTTCCGGCAGTATTACCGCAAATTCCTCGCCACCTATACGTGCCGCCACATCACTGGCGCGGATACTATTCTGGAGCACGTTGGCCAGTTGCTGTAGAAGAATATCACCCTCGGGATGTCCGTAGGTATCGTTGTAGGCCTTGAATTCGTCGATATCGAGCATCATCAGAGATAGCGAGGTCAGGTTGCGGTTGGCGCGCTGTATTTCCTCGCGCAAGCGGGCTGTGAATGCACGGCGATTATAGAGATTGGTCAGTGAATCGATATGGGCCAGGCGATCCAGCTGCTCATTGGCGATGCGCAGCTGTTCGGACTGCTGCTCGATTTGCTGCTCGTATTCCTTGCGGCTGCTGATATCCAGGTGTGTGCCACAGGCGCGTACCGGATCGCCTACCTCATTGCGTTCGATAACCTTACCCTTGTCAAGCACCCATATCCAATGGCCATCCTTGTGCCGAAGCCGATGGCGGCTTTCATAGATTTCAATATCGCCACGAAGATGCCGGGCCAGAATCTCCCGGGTTTCCTCTGCATCATCCGGGTGCACCCGCTTTTCCCAGCTTGAGATATGTGTATCAATCTCCTCGAGTGAATAGCCAAGCATTTTTGCCCAGCGATCATTGAAGGTGACATGGCCGGTGCGGATATTCCAGTCCCAGGTGCCGAGTTCTGCACCCTCGATTGCCAGTTCCAGGCGCTGCTCGCTTTCGCGCATTTCACGCAGCGCCATGATGCGATCGGTTATATCCTGAATCTGTGCTATGAAAAAGTGGGGTTGACCGTCTTCATCCCGCATCAGCGACACGCTTAACAGGATCCAGACGATATTGCCGTTTTTATGAAAATAGCGTTTTTCGAGAGTATAACTTTCCAGCTCACCATCGAGCAGCTGTCTGAGATAGTCCAGATCCATGTTCAGATCATCGGGATGGGTTATATCCTGAAAGCTCAGTTTGAGCAGCTCCTGCTCGCTGTATCCGGTGATTTCACATAGCGCGCGATTGACCCGTAGCCACTGTCCCTGCGGGGAAACCAGCGCCATGCCAATCGCAGCGTACTGGAAGGCGTTCTCGAATGTATCGTTGGGGTTTGATTTCAGGCTCATCGTTCCATTTACACGATGGAATACGGTAGCAACAGATTGAGAACAAGCCTACCGTTATTTCTCGGGTTTTTGAATTATGCCGTGTTTTTGGTTGTTACTCCGGGCGAGCGACATATCGACCCAGACCGTACGAAATCAGCCAGAGAATAAATATGAGACCAAAGACACTCAACAGAACCCAGTGCTGATATTCATCGAACTTTTTTATATAGGATTCCAGTGTTCGACCAAAGAAAAAACCGGCGGTGCCCAGAATCATGGTCCATAAAAAGGAACCGACGGCATTCAAAACCGCAAACGCGAACGGCTTGATGCCGCTGGCACCGATGATGAATGGCGTAATACTGCGCATGCCATAGACAAACCGGTGGCCGATAATGAATTTGTATTTGTGCCGATGCAACATGATTATCACGCGCCTGGATTTGCGTTTCCAGTTTGGTTTGCGCTTGATGAAATCGGCGCCCCGGGTACGGCCAAGATAGTAGAAGAAGGATTCGCTGATATAGGTGCCGAGAAAGCCATAAAAATAGATCCAGGGCATGTCCAGGTAGCCGCGTTGGGCGAAAAAGCCGCCGAGGATCATGATGGATTCACCTTCAAAAAAGGTGCCGATAAATATGGCCAGGTAGCCATATTCGGAAATGAGGGATTCCAGGTTCATTACAGATAGACGTCTACTATTCGAAACGAAGCTGTCTAGTTAGAGGTTAAGGAATTTGAAAGTCTGGTGTCGGCAAGGTTCAGTGCCTGGAACGATATACTCGCAGTACTCTAGCGCGCAGGATAATGGTTGAAGTGGTCAAGATTGCCAGCGCTGTCGAATGTCAGTACGTCATAGGCATCGCGCCGCGTGCCCATTTCCATTCCGGGCGAACCGATGGGCATATTTGGCACACTCAGTCCGCTGACGGCAGGTCGTTGATCCAGTAGCCGTCTGATGTCGTTCGCCGGCACATGGCCTTCAATAACGTAATTGCCGACTTTTGCTGTATGGCAGGAGGCGAGTTGCTTTGGTACGCCAAGCTGTTGCTTGATAACCGCAAGATCACTGCGTTTGTTGTCCCTGACCTCGAAACCGTTGTCGCGCAGATGTTCTATCCAGCGATGACAGCAGCTGCAGTCCGGGCTACGGAAGACTTCCAGTGTCGGTGCCGAGGCGTCGGATTCAGCAACGGCTGGCGGAGTCAGGATGCTTAAAGCGACGAGGAGCAGGCCTGGTAGCAGGCGCTGGAAAAGGCTGGCTGTCTGTGTATGGTCTTTCAAGGTATTCACATTGACGGTTATGGGTTACGAATTTTAATGCAAACGCCGGACGGGAGCCATGCCGTGCTAATTATTCTGACCGCTTTGTGACACTAGCCGGTGGCTGACGCAGACAATAAAAAACCCACCCTGCCTGAGCAGGGTGGGTCGTTTTATCAGTCTACAACAGCCGTGTTAGGGCCGCGGCGACAGAACCCTTATGCAGCCGCTTTGGTGAACGACGTGGCAGCCGGGATGTTCTTGGCCTGCTTTTCGACCCAGGAGCTGACCTCGTCCTTCGACTCGCTCAGAATGTCAGCGGTGTTGCGGGCAATGCCCAGCGCCTTGCCACTGAAATCAGCACTCAGTTCGGACTGGGCATTCAGAACTTCGCTGTAGCCCTTGGCCTTGCCGACGGTCTCGAGGAACTTGGTGTTGCTGTCCATAATCAGGCTGAACAGGGCCATCTGCTGCTCGGCGATCTGCTCCAGCGACTTCTTATTGATGGAAGCCAGTTCTTTCATGCTCTCGTAGGACTTCTTGTTGTACTCGGTTACGGTCTTGATGTAGTCATTCGTGTTCATGGTTTCCTCCTTCGGGATCCATTTGTGCATTGCAACATTGTTGCTGTGCAGCATAGTTCTCGCCACGGTGTGTGTCAAGTGGTGGTGGAGGATATTTGCGTTTCGATCAAAAATAATAGTGAGTGCTAACTTATGTTTGAGTCACGGACGCAACCTACGGCTGCGTCACCGGTCGAAAATAAGTCAGTCGGAAAACATCGGGAGTGCAATACCAGCCCCCATGAAGTACAAATTATCATCTAAACTTCATAGAGTTATGACCATGGCATTGGCCCTGGTGGCGTTTTCGCCCGTGCCGGTCAGCCTGGCCGGGGAAAGCGCCGGGGATGACGCGGAACACCGGCCGCTGCCACTGGAAGAAGCACATATCGAGGCCCTGCGCGAGGGCGGATATCTCCTCTTTCTACGCCACGGCGAACGCGAGCTCGGTATCCCGGCCATGGAGCTGATCGACCTGGCGGAACACGTGCCGGGCGTCGACAAGCCACCGGATGATATGCCCGGTCACTGTCTGACCGAAGCCGGCAAGGAAAGCGCCAAGATACTCGGGCAGCTGTTTGCCAAGCTGGACATTCCGATCGGTGCGGTTTACTCGAGTCCCATCTGCCGCGCCGTACAGACGGCCAGGCTGGCATTTGACCGGGTCGACGAGCGTGTCGAGGTACTCTCTTTCGTCCATCACAACTACGGCGACGAGGCAGATATCGAACGCCACGGCAAGCGTCTGCGGCAGTTCTTTCGCGAGCAGCTGCGCGCCGACAGCAATGTCGTGATGTCGGCGCACGGCAACATGCTGCGCCCGCTGGCTGTGGAATACGATGACCTGGAAGAGCTGGGCTTTCTGATTTTTGACAGTGACCTGAAGCTTGTTGCCCGCGCCAACCCCGGTGAACTGGCAGCACTGATTTACAGTCTGGAAGTTCCCGGCGATGCAACTCGCGACATGCCTGGTAAAGCGGATACGGCGCAGTGACGGCCGGCCATAAAAAAACCGCGACGGTTTGGCCGTCGCGGTTTTCGTGAACGCTACCTGCCGGCTGAGTCTAGCGATAACCGGTATACAGGCCGCCATTGACGGCGAGATCGGAACCGGTGATATAGCCGCTGTCCTCACGCGCCAGGTAGGCAACCGCCGCGGCGATCTCTTCCGGCTTGCCAAGTCGCCCGGCCGGGATCTTGCTGATGATTTGCTGTTTGACCTCGTCGGGAATGGCCTCAACCATTTTCGTGGCGACGTAACCGGGCGAGACCGTGTTTACGGTAACGCCGGTTTCGGCCAGTTCCAGCGCCAGTGATTTTGTGAAACCAACCATGCCGGCCTTGGCCGCAGAATAGTTGGTCTGACCCAGCTGACCCTTCTGACCGTTGACCGAGGAGATGTTGATCACGCGACCGTATTCACGCTCGACCATCATGTCGACCAGCTGCCGGGTGACGTTGAAGATGCTGTCGAGGTTGGTATCCATGACCGCGTGCCAGTTTTCCGGATCCATCTTGCGCAGGGTCGAGTCCCGGGTGATACCGGCAGCATTCACCAGTACGTCGACGCGGCCACATTCCTTGTCCAGCTGTTCAGCCATGGCCGTGCATGAATCGTAATCGGCAACATTGCATTCGACAATGCCAAAGTCATAGCCATCGGCACGCTGTTGCCGCTGCCACTCCCTTGCCAGTTCCGCCTCGGCCGGTATATACGAAGCGACCACGTAATGATGGTCATCAGCCAGGCGTCGGCAAATGGCACTACCGATACCGCCGATCCCGCCGGTGACCAGCGCCACGCGCTGGCCCAGGCGCGGCTGGATGTTCGGTTCACCGAACAGCTGCGAGACCATGTTGAATTGGTTAACGTAGGGGTCGATGACCATGCTCATGGCCTGGCTTTGCTGACGCGAGGCGGTCTCCATTGCCTCGCTGGCTGCTTCGGTCATGCGCATGAAAGAGTTGAAAGTCATGTCCAACGATTGCTGCCACTGATTGAACAAGTGTTCATGCATGCTCTGCATGGCTTCGGCAGACTCATTGACCGCCGGTTTTTGTGTTGCTTTGGACTTGGCCATAAGGAGGCTCCCTAAGAAGTCGCTTGAAATTCACACACTGGGCTTATCACTCGCCAGTATTCTTTTTGGATTTATTGCTGGCCGCCTGGAAGAAGTTGTCCTGGACCTCGCGCCACAGCTTCAGGTTTCGCTCGGTCATTTCCGTCATGGTATTGATCGGATTGGACGTAACCGCATCGGTCAGGTTCTTCTGGAAGTCCTTTTGCTGCTGGACAAACATTTCCAGCGACTGGCGCAGGTAGTCGGAAGCCACGCTCTGCATGGAGTCCCCATAGAAACGAATGATATGGGTCAGCATGTCGGTGGAAAACATCGGTTCGCCACCGTGCTCCTGCTCCGAAATAATCTGCAACAGTATTGCGCGGGTCAGGTCCTCGTTCGATTTCACGTCCCTGACACAGAAATCGACACCTTCCAGTACCAGCTGGCGTACATCCTCGAGCGTGATGTATTTGCTGACCTCGGTATCATAGAGGCGACGGTTCGGGTATTTTTTTATGACTCTGGTTTCGCTCATGGATCATCAACTCGTCCGTTGGCTCACTGTACGGGCAGCCAGCTTTACATCATGTGTTGGCCGCCATTGGCGGATATGTCGGCACCGGTGATGAAACCGGCCTTGTCGGAGGCGATGAAGGTCACGAGATCCGCGACTTCTTCCGGCTTGCCAAGGCGGGATACCGGAATCTGCGCAATAATCTTGTTACGCGTCTCCTCCGGTACAGCCATGACCATGTCAGTGCCGATATAGCCGGGTGATACGGTATTCACGGTAATACCCTTGCGTGCGACTTCCTGTGCCAGTGCCATCGTGAAGCCGTGCATGCCGGCCTTGGAGGCGGCGTAATTGCTCTGGCCCATCTGGCCCTTCTGGCCATTGATCGAGGAGATGTTGATGATGCGACCGCTGCCGCGCTCCAGCATGCCCTCAATAACGTTGCGAGACATGTTGTAAACACTGTCGAGGTTGATGCGCATGACCGTGTCCCACTGGTCCTTGGTCATCTTGCGCAGCGTTGTATCCTGGGTAACGCCGGCATTGTTGACCAGGATATCGATTGGGCCGAGGTCTTTCTCGACAGTCTCGATCAGTTGCTTGCAGGCATCGAAATCGCTGACGTCGGCCTGGTAGATGTGAATATCGACCCCGGCTTTTTTCATTTCCGCCTGGAATTTCTCGGCCTGTTCCTGGTTACGATAGTTGGTTGCGACCGTGGCACCGGAGGCGGCGAATTGCTTGACGATCGCGGAACCAATACCGCGGGTGCCGCCGGTAACCAGCGCGACTTTGCCTTTTAATGTGACTTCCATTGTTTAAACCTCCACTGCCAGTGCTACACCCTGACCGCCGCCGATACACAGCGTCGCGATCCCCTTGCCACCACCGCTGCGCTTCATTTCGTGCAGCAGCGTGACCAGCACGCGGCAGCCGGAAGCGCCGATCGGGTGGCCCAGCGCGATAGCGCCGCCGTTCACGTTGACCTTGCTGGTATCCCAGCCCATGTCACGGTTTACGGAGATCGCCTGGGCGGCGAAGGCTTCGTTGGCTTCAATCAGGTTCAGATCATCAACGCTCCAGCCGGCGCGCTTCAGGCACAGCTGACTGGCCGGAATCGGGCCGGTACCCATGATGGTCGGGTCAACGCCGGCGGTGGCGTAGGCACTGATGCGGGCGATTGGCGTCAGTCCCAGTTCCTTGGCCTTGCTCTCGCTCATGACAATGCAGGCCGCGGCACCGTCGTTAATACCGGAAGCGTTGCCGGGGGTGACCGTGCCTTCCTTGTCGAAAGCCGGTTTCAGCTGGCCCAGACCCTCGGCGGTGACGCCGGCGCGCGGGAACTCATCGGTATCAAAGACCAGCGGGTCGCCCTTGCGCTGCGGAATCTCGATGGGAATGATTTCGTCCTTGAATTTACCGGCCTTGATGGCGGCCTCGGCCTTGTTCTGCGAGGCAGCGGCGAACTGGTCCTGTTCCTCGCGCGAGATGCCGTATTTCTTGACGATATTCTCGGCGGTGACGCCCATGTGGTAGTTGTTGAATGCATCCCACAGGCCGTCGGTGATCATGCTGTCGACCAGCTTCCAGTCACCCATCTTCTGGCCGTTGCGTGAGTTCGGTAGTACGTGCGGGGCCTGGCTCATGTTTTCCTGGCCGCCGGCGACGACGATGTCAGCGTCGCCCGCGCGGATCGACTGGGCGGCCAGCGCGACCGATTTCAGACCGCTGCCGCAGACCTTGTTGATGGTCATCGCCGGTACGGAGTCCGGCAGGCCGGCCCCGATGGCGGCCTGGCGTGCCGGGTTCATGCCGGCACCGGCGGTAAGCACGTTGCCGAAAATGACCTCGTTGACCTGGTCCGGGCTGACGCCGGAGTCCTTGAGCAGGGTGGCTATGACCCTGGCGCCCAGGGTACTGGCGGAAAGGCTCGCCAAACTGCCATTGAATGCTCCGATGGCAGTACGGCCGGCAGCCACAATAACGACATTCTCCGTCATATGTGTTTCTCCGGATGTTTGAATTAGGGCGTCACGCTTGGCTTTGTTCTGAGCTTATGCAGCGCCGCCATTTTTCGTTGCAGTGCAACAAAACTATGAAGATAGTAACAGAAACACGAGTTCGACTCCAGCGTCCCGGCGCGGCCCCGAGCGCCGGCCGGGACCACCGGATCAGAGGTGCAGGGTGCGCTGGTCGACTGCCAGTGCGGCCTCGTGCAGGGCTTCGCTGAGCGTCGGATGGGCATGGATGGTGCGGGCGATATCCTCGCTACTGGCGTCGAAACTCATGGCGGTGACCGCCTCGGCGATCAGCTCGGAAGCGCTGGGGCCGAAGATGTGCACGCCGAGGATGGTGTCGTTGCCGGCGTCGGCCAGCACCTTGACCAGACCCTCGGTGTCGCCCATGCCGCGGGCCCGGCCACTGGCCATGAACGGGAATGTGCCGCTCTTGTAGTCGATGCCGTCCTGCTTGAGCGCTTCCTCGGTACGCCCGACCCAGGCGATCTCCGGCCAGGTATAAATGACCCAGGGAATCGTGTCGTAGTCCATGTGGGCGGTTTGGCCGGCGATGCGTTCGGCGACCGCAACCCCCTCATCCATGGCCTTGTGCGCCAGCATCGGGCCGCGCACGACGTCGCCGATTGCCCAGATGCCGCTGACGTTGGTGCGGCAGTGATCGTCGACCTGGATGAAACCGCTCTGGTCGAGCTTCAGGCCAATGGCTTCCGCACCCAGGCTGTCGGTGTTCGGCCGCCGGCCGACGGCGACAATCAGCTTGTCGACATCCAGCGTCTGCTCGCCGTCGCTGTCCTGGTAGCTGACCCTGACGCCGTTGCGGTTTTTCTTTGTTGCGCTGACCTGCGCGCCCAGGCGGATATCGAGGCCCTGTTTTTTCAGGCTCTTGTGCGCCTCGGCGGCAATCTGGGCGTCGACGCCCGGCAGGAAGCTGTCCTGCGCCTCGAGCACAACGACCTCGGCACCAAGCCGCTTCCAGACACTGCCGAGTTCTAGGCCGATAACACCGGCGCCGATGACGCCGAGTTTGGCCGGTACCTCGGCCAGCGCCAGTGCTCCGGTCGAATCGACTATCGGACCGCTGTTGTCGACCTCGGCCTGGCCGATACCGGCTGGGACCGAGCCGGTGGCGATGATGATCTGGTCAGCCTCGACGGTCTGCTTGTCGCTGCCATCATTGGGCGTGATATGCACCTGCTTCTCGCCGCTCAGGTGGCCATGGCCCTGGAGCCAGTCGATGTTGTGCTTCTTGAACAGCGAGGCGACGCCACCGGTCAGTGCCTTCACGATCTTGTCCTTGCGCGCCATCATTTTCTTGACGTCGATGGTGGCATTGTCCACCTGGATGCCGTGCTCGGCGGCCTGCTTGCCGAGAAAGCTGAAGTGGTGCGACGAATCGAGCAGTGCCTTCGACGGTATGCAGCCGACGTTCAGGCAGGTGCCGCCGAGCGCGCCCTTGCCGGCTGGCGTCTGCCAGCTCTCGACACAGGCGGTTTTCAGACCCAGCTGTGCGCAGCGGATGGCGGCGACATAACCCGCCGGCCCGCCGCCAATGACAACAACATCGTACTTGTTCATGGGATATCTCTTATTTATGTATGAACCGCGAATGAACGCCAATGAACGCCAATAAAATCATAAAGCGTCACCTTGAGTAACCAAGGTGACGAAGCGATCGGTCATACCTGAATAGTGGCAATGACACCTGTTTGTGCCCGCAATAACGGGTTGTTCAGGGATTTCTGTCATATTTGCGTTGATTCGCGTTTATTCGTGGTCATATTCATACTTCCAACAATAATCGCGCCGGGTCCTCGATCATTTCCTTGATCGTGACCAGGAACTGCACCGCCTCGCGGCCGTCGACGATGCGGTGATCGTAGGATACCGCGACGTACATCATCGGCCGGATGACGATTTCGCCGTTTTCCGCCACCGGCCGGTCCTGGATGGCGTGCATGCCGAGGATCGCACTCTGCGGCGGGTTGATGATCGGTGTCGACATGAGCGAACCGAATACGCCGCCATTGGTGATAGTGAACGTACCGCCGGTCAGTTCTTCCAGTTTCAGCTTGCCGCTTTGCGCGCGCTCACCGTAGTCGCGGATTGTGCTTTCGATGTCGGCGAACGACAACTGATCGGCATCGCGCACGATGGGTACGACCAGGCCCCGTTCCGAGCTGACCGCGATGCCGATGTCGAAGTAGCCGTGATAAACGATGTCCTCGCCATCGATCGATGCATTGATCACCGGGAAGCGTTTCAGTGCCTCGACCGCCGCCTTGGTGAAAAACGACATGAAGCCGAGCTTGACACCGTGGCTGTCTTCAAACGTCTTCTTGTAACGTTCGCGCAATGTCTGCAGCGGCGCCATATTGATCTCGTTGAACGTCGTCAGCAGGGCATGATCGTGCTGTGCCGACAGCAGTCGCTCCGCGACGCGCTTGCGCAGTCGCGTCATCGGTACGCGCTCCTCGGGGCGCTCACCCGCAGGCTGTGCCGGCGGTGCTTTGGCGGTCTGCTCCGTACCGTCGGCCGCCGTCGGTTGCGGTTGTTCCGGTTCGGCGGCTTCCTTGTCGCGCAATTCGATGTAGCTGAGCACGTCCTGCTTGGTCAGGCGGCCGTCGGCGCGGCTCGGCGGGATACTGTCAGCATCGAGCTGGTGTTCTTCCAGCAACCGGCGCACGGCCGGGCTTTGCTTGCGGGCGCTGCCGTCGTCGGCTGCTTCGCTGTCCGTTTCTGTTGCGCTGGCCCGGTCGTCCGCGGATGCCGCTTCGGCCGTGCGTTCCGGCTCGCTGCTAGCCGCGGCAGCGCTGTCGGCGGTTGCCCCGGTGTCGAGCCGGGCGATGACCTCGTCGCTGCCGACACTGGCCCCTTCTTCCTTGACGATCTCCTTGAGCACGCCGTCATCCGGGGCGGTGACTTCCAGCGTGACCTTGTCGGTTTCGATGTCGATGAGGTTATCGCCGCGGCTGACCGCCTCACCGGCCTGTTTCTGCCAGGCGAGCAGGGTGGCTTCGGCGATCGATTCGGCCAGTTGCGGTACTTTGATATCAATAATCATGCGTGTCGTTTGTGTTTACTTTAAGGGTTGGGGCCGTTCAGGCGGATTTCCGGGCTTTGTCATCGCTGCTTTCCTGTGCTTCGAGCAGCAACGCCTCCTGCACCAGCTGACGCTGCTGTTCCAGGTGACGGCTGGGCGAACCGACTGCCGGCGAGGCGGAATAGGGCCGGGCGATGATCAGCAACTGCTGGTTGTTATTCAGTGAACCGAATAGGTTCAGGCTTTCCAGCAGATAGGCGCAGGCGCCCTGGTTGCGCGGTTCTTCCTGTACCCAGACGACGTCCTCGACGTTGGGATAGCTGGCAACGAGTTCGCTCAGCTCCCGCTTCGGGAACGGGTACAGCTGCTCGATACGGGCGATGGCAATATTGTCGATGTCGTTATCGCGACGAGCGTCGAGCAGATCGTAATATACCTTGCCGGAACAGATCAGCAGTCGCCTGACCTTGTGCTTGTCGATATCATCGATTTCATCGATGACCAGCTGAAAACCGTGATCGGTAATGTCACTCAGCGTCGACGTCGACAGTTTATGGCGCAGCAGACTTTTCGGGCTCATGACGATCAGCGGTTTGCGGTAGGGACGCAATACCTGCCGGCGCAGCATGTGAAACATCTGCGCGGCGGTGCTCGGGAAACATACCTGCATGTTGTCCTCGGCGCACAGTTGCAGGTAGCGCTCCAGTCGGGCCGAGGAATGCTCCGGGCCCTGGCCGTCATAGCCATGTGGCAGCAGCATGACCAGGCCGGAATAGCGATCCCACTTGGCTTCCGAGGAACTGATGAACTGGTCGATAACCACTTGCGCGCCATTGGCGAAGTCACCGAACTGGGCTTCCCACATGACCAGGCCGTTCGGTTGTGAACTGGAGTAGCCGTACTCGAATGCAAGCACCGCTTCCTCCGACAGAATGGAATTGATGATCAGAAAGCTCGGCTGCTCCGCCTTGAGATGCTGCAAGGGCAGGTAAGTGTCGCCGTTTTCCTGGTTGTGAATCACGCTGTGCCGGTGAAAGAAGGTGCCGCGGGCACTGTCCTGTCCGGATATGCGGATCGGGTAGCCGGCGTCGAGCAGGCTGGCGTAGGCCAGCATCTCGGCGTAGCCCCAGTCGAACGGCTGTTCGTCCTGGCCCATTTGCCGGCGTGCATGGATGATCTTTTCCACTGTCTTGTGCAGCTGGAAGTCTTCCGGCACCCGGGTAAAGCTCTCGGTCAGGCGTGCGATGGTGTCGCGGTCCAGCGAAGTGTCGACCGGTTCATCCCAGCGATGGTTCTTGAACGGTTCGAAGTTGACCAGATATTCCCTTTGCGCCTTGCTGATCAGCGGTGCCGAAACCGGCTGGTTCTCTTCCAGTGCCTTGATATAGTCGTCCTCGAGCATCTGGATGTCTTCCTTGCTGAAGGTGCCTTCCCTGATCAGGCGATCACTGTACTGGCGGTGCGCGTCGGTATGATTGCGGATCTTCCGGTACATCACGGGCTGTGTGGCGGCGGGCTCATCGGCCTCGCTGTGACCGTGCCGCCGGTAGCAGACCAGGTCGATGACCACATCCTTGTTGAATTCGGTACGGTAGTCGAGCGCGAACTCGGCGGCGAATACGACCGCCTCCGGGTCGTCGCCGTTAACGTGCAGGATCGGCGCCTGGATCATCTTGGCGACGTCGGTGCAGTAGAGCGTTGAGCGTGAGTCCAGCGGATCCGAGGTGGTGAAACCGATCTGGTTGTTGATGACGACGTGGATGGTGCCGCCGGTCGAATAGCCGCGCGTCTGTGACAGGTTCAGGGTTTCCATCACCACACCCTGGCCGGCCAGAGCCGCGTCACCGTGTATCAAAAGCGGCAACACTTGGTTGCGTTCGACATCACGGCGCCGATCCTGGCGTGCACGTACCGAGCCTTCCACGACCGGGTCGATGATCTCCAGGTGTGACGGGTTGAAAGCCAGGGTCAGGTGCAGGGCGCCATTGTCGACGGCGATATCGGAGGAATAGCCGAGATGGTATTTCACATCACCGGAACCGTTGTTGTTTTCCGGTTGCTTGCCCTCGAACTCACCGAACAGTTCGCTCGGCATCTTGCCGAGAATGTTGACCAGCACGTTGAGGCGACCGCGGTGGGCCATGCCGATGACAATTTCATGCAAATCAGCGCGACCACCGCGCTGGACAATATTGTCGAGTAGCGGAATCAAGCTCTCGCCACCTTCCAGGGAAAAGCGTTTCTGGCCGACATATTTGTTGTGCAGGTACTCTTCCAGCGCCTTGGCCGCGGTCAGGCGGCCG
Source organism: Methylohalomonas lacus (assembly GCF_024808875.1). Classification (GTDB taxonomy): domain Bacteria; phylum Pseudomonadota; class Gammaproteobacteria; order Methylohalomonadales; family Methylohalomonadaceae; genus Methylohalomonas; species Methylohalomonas lacus. Next base: position 29,873 of record NZ_JANUCT010000006.1, on the reverse strand, counting down.
ATGATGCGGTGTTTCTGTTCACGGTTGTATTGTGGTGTGGCGCGCGAACCCTCAAGCCGTTTCTGGATCCAGCGTTTTTGCTCGGTTTCGTTGATGTGCATGTATTCCGCGCCGATCGGGCCGCAATAGGTGGCACGAACCTGCTCGAGAATGTCACGCAGCTTGAGTGAATCGGGTGCAACCAGAGAACCGGTGTTGAACTCGGTATCCAGGTCGGCCTCGGACAGGCCATGAAAACCCGGTTCCAGTTCCGGGACGTTGGGCCGCTGATACTGCTTGATCGGGTCCAGTTCCGCCTGACGGTGACCGCGGAAACGATAGGCATTGATGAGCTGCAGGACAGAGACCTGCTTGTGTGCCGATTGTTGCGGCGATAACGGTGCGCTGCCAGCCGTAGTTGCCGGGGCCGGGCGTTGCCGCGCCAGACGGGCGAATTTCTCGCGTACCGGGCCGTGCGGAATCTCCTGCCGCAGGTGATCGTCGGCGCGTAATGCGTCGAAATATTGCCGCCAGTCCGCGTCTACGCTGTCCGGGTCGGACAGATAGGCTTCATAGAGTTGCTCGATGAAATCGGCGTTGGCACTGTAGAGACAGGCGTTGGACAGCTTCTTCATAATCTATAACTTGGCGCGCGGGCCCTCAATGAATGTCGTCTGACGATATTGCGGCCGACCGGTTCGCCGGTCACGGCTCAAGGGACGCGCACATTGCGGTTACCGGGGCCGACAGGGGGCGGTGACCGCGCTGTAGATGTAAACATTTTTTCCCACTTGTCATGCACTTAAGCGGAAAACCCGGGCATCCCTCGAGTCTGTGTCTTGCCGCACTGCACCAGACAAATGTATTCTACAGAAAATAACAATATCAAGCCTGCCCTGCAGGCATTTCTTTGCAACCCCCCATAGGGAGAGAAATTCGATGACCGATACCGTCACGATCATCGATAACACGACGGGCAACAAGGTCGAATGCCCCATTGTCCGGGGCGTGTATGGCCCCCCCGTTATCGACACCAAGGAATTGTACAAAGAGCTGGGCATGTTCACGCTCGACCCCGGCTATGTGAATACCGCCGCCTGTCGCAGCGCGATCACCTATCTTGACGGTGAGCAGGGCGTATTGATGCATCGGGGCTATCCGATTGAGCAGCTCGCCGAGCACAGCTCCTACCTGGAGGTTTGCTACCTGCTGCTGAATGGCGAATTGCCAACCCAGCAGGAAATGGAGACTTTCAAGGACAATCTGAACCGCCGTTCGCTGGTGCACGAGCACCTCGATCGTTTCTACACCGGCTATCGTTATGACGCCCATCCGATGTCGATCATGGTCGGTGTGACCGGCGCGCTGTCGTCGTACTACCACGAGGCGATGGATATCCAGGATCCGGAAGACCGCCTCCTGACCGCGCACCGCGTCATCGCCAAGATGCCGATACTGGCGGCGCACTGCTACAAGTACGCCATGGGCCATCCGTTCGTGCATCCACGCTACGAGCTCACCTACGTAGAAAATCTGCTGAACATGATCTTCGCCGTGCCGCACCGGCCGTACCAGCCGAGCCCGGTGGCCATCCGCGCGCTGGATCAGCTGCTGATTCTGCATGCCGATCACGAGCAAAACGCCAGCACGTCCACGGTGCGTCTGGCGGGCAGTGCCGAAGCCAACCCGTTCGCCTGCATTTCCGCCGGTATCGCCACGCTGTGGGGGCGTGCGCATGGCGGCGCCAACGAGGCGGTCATTCACATGCTCAACGAGATCGGCGATCCGAAGAACATCGACCAGTACATTGCCAAGGCCAAGGACAAGGATGACCCGTTCCGCCTAATGGGTTTTGGTCACCGGGTCTACAAGAACTACGATCCGCGTGCCAAAATTATCCGCAAGGCCTGCCACGATCTGCTGAACGAGATGGATACGGTCAATCAGCCGATGTTCGAGACGGCGATGCGGCTCGAGGAAATCGCGCTCCAGGACGAATACTTCATCGAGCGCAAGCTGTACCCAAACGTCGATTTCTATTCCGGCATTATCCTGCAGGCCCTCGGCATCCCGATGTCGATGTTCACCGTGCTGTTTGCGGTCGGTCGCTCGGCCGGTTGGATTTCCCAGTGGCTGGAAATGATGGAAGACGCCGACTTCCGTATCGGTCGGCCACGGCAGTTGTATACCGGTTCCCAGCAGCGTGACTATGTGCCGATCGACAAGCGCGGCTGATTGCGCCGGTAATTAATTTTTACCCGCAGGTACAATAACGGTGCAGATGGGTTCCCGCTCTGCGCCGTTCAGGTTAATCTTGCAGTGAAGTCACACCTGAAGATAAAAAGGAGCGAGGAGCGATGAAGCAGCCCGTTCGGATTGCCGTGACCGGTGCCGCCGGTCAGATTGGTTATGCCTTACTGTTCCGTATTGCTGCCGGTGAAATGCTGGGGCCGAAGCAACCGGTCATTCTGCAGTTACTGGAAATCCCGGACGCCGTGAAGGCGGTCGAGGGCGTGGTCATGGAGCTGGAGGACTGTGCCTTCCCGACATTGGCGGGGGTAACGGTAAACTCGGATCCACGCCAGGCTTTCGACGGTGCGGACTACATCTTCCTGGTGGGTGCCAAGCCGCGCGGACCGGGCATGGAACGCAAGGACCTGCTGCAGGGTAACGCGAAGATATTTATCGAGCAGGGGCGCGCGCTCAATGAGGTCGCCGGTCGCGATATCCGTGTGCTGGTGGTCGGCAACCCGGCCAATACCAATGCCTGGATTACGGCACAGAGCGCGCCAAACGTCGATCCGAAACGCATTACCGCAATGACCCGCCTGGATCACAACCGTGCCCTGGCCCAGATTGCCGCCAAGGCGCACACGCCGGTCACCACGATTAAGAATTTCTGCATCTGGGGTAATCATTCCAGCACCCAGTATCCGGATGTCAGCCACACCACGGTCAATGGCCGCCCATTTCGCGACCTGGTGGATCAGGACTGGGTCGAGAACCACTTCATCCCTACGGTGTCCCAGCGTGGTGCCGCGATCATCGAAGCGCGCGGTGCATCCAGCGCTGCCTCCGCTGCCAATGCCGCGCTCGAGCACATGCGTGACTGGGCAATTGGCAAATCCAGCGACTGGTTGAGCATGGGCGTACCCTCCGATGGCAGCTACGATATTCCCGAGGGCCTCGTCTACTCGTTTCCGGTGCATGTTGGCGGTGGTCATTACACCATTGCCCAGAATGTGAGCATTGACGAATTCAGCCGCGCGCGCATGCTGGCGTCACTCAAGGAGCTGGAAGAGGAGCGCGACGCGGTCAAGGGCATGCTCGCCGGCTAGTCTTGAACAGCGCCGCGGGCGCATAACCGAGGAAGACTGGCAGTGGATTTAACCACGCTCGAGCTGCAATTCGATCAGGTACTGGTCGTGGCGCTGAATGCCCTGTCCAGTCCGCCGTTTTACGTGCAGCTCGGCCTCGTGCTCGTCGCCCTGCTGCTGGCCTACTGGCTTGCCCACCTGCTCAGGAATTACTCACCGCTGTTGATGCGGGCGCCAACCACCGGTGCCTGGCTGCCGCTGAAGAAACTCGTCTACCAGGCCGGTGAACTCCTGTTTCCGTTACTGGTGCTGCTGGCACTGGGTATTGTTGAAGAGATCAGCCAGCAGGTCATTGCCCAAGTCTGGTTGGTACGCGTCTGCCAGGGGCTGGCCGTGGTGTTTCTGTTCTATTCGATCATCACGCGCTTCGTGCCCAGCCCGTTCATCAAGACCCTGTTCAAGTGGGTCCTGATCCCGATCGCCATACTGCACATCTTCGACTGGCTGGACGATGTGACAGCCTTTCTCGATGGTATCGACTTCGAACTGGGTAATATCCGGCTTTCCGCCTACGGTCTGCTGCGGGTATTCATTTTCGGCTCGATCCTGTTCTGGCTCGGGCGCATTTCCAATAACGTCGGCCAGCAGATCATTCGCAAGCAGGAAACCCTCGATCTGGGTACGCGCGAGGTGTTTGCCAAGCTGTTCGAAGTGCTGCTGTTCATGGTTATCTTCGTCCTGCTGCTGCAGATTCTCGGCGTGAATCTGACGGCACTGGCGGTTTTCGGCGGCGCCCTCGGTGTCGGTCTCGGCTTCGGTCTGCAGGCCATCGCCTCGAACTTCATTTCCGGCATCATCATCCTGCTGGATCGCTCCATCAAGGTCGGTGATTACATCGAGCTGGATGACGGCAACAAGGGCAGGATACGCAAGCTGAACATGCGCTCGGCGTTTCTCGAGACTTTCGATGGCAAGGATGTCGTGGTGCCGAACGAACAGTTCGTGACAACACGTTTTATCAACTGGACCCAGAACAACGAAAAGCAGCGCTATTCACTGGAATTTCAGGTGGCCTACAGCACCGATATTCCGAAGATGCTGGATATCGTGAAACAGACCGTGCGCTCGCACCCGCAGGTGATCAACGAACCGGACACGCCCATCGAGGAACTGGCGGATGCGGAAATCAGCGGTTTCGGCGATTCCGGCATCGATATCCTGGTCGAGTTCTGGATGGAGGGTATCGACGACGGCAAGAACCGCGTCGGTGCCGATCTGCTGTTGATGATTTGGCAGGCGCTCAGGGATAACGGTATCGAAATTCCGTTCCCGCAGCGTGAGGTACGCCTGCTGAATGACCCGCAGCCGGGCGGTTGAGTCGCGTGGTACCGGTTGCCGGCGCGCTCAGCGCAGACTGATGACCGGCCAGTCCTGCTGTTCGGCAAAGCTGCGCAACGGGTCGTCCGGATCGACCGCGACCGGGTGATCGACTTCCCTGAGCAGCGGGATATCATTGTGCGAGTCGCTGTAGAACCAGCGCTCGCAGGCCCGCTGGTCGCGTTCGGCCAGCCAGTCGTGCAGGCGCGTGATCTTGCCGTCCCGGTAGGACGGCACCCCGCTGACGCGGCCGCTGTAACGGCCGTCGACAAACTCCGGCTCGGTGGCGATCAAGTGCTCGATACCCAGAGCCGCGGCGATCGGCTCGGTGATGAAGCGGTTGGTAGCGGTAATGATCATCAGTGTATGGCCGCGCCGACGATGGTCATCGACGAGCAGGCGTGCCTTCGGCAGCATGATCGGTTCGATCTTGGTGCGGATGTAGGCATCGCGCCAGCGTGTTAAGTCATCCAGGTCGTTATCGGCCAGGGGTTTGAGCTGGAATTGCAGGAAGGCGTCAATGTCCAGCGTGCCGGCACGATAATCCGCGTAGAATTGCTCGTGGGCGTCGCGGTGGCCGTCGCTGTCGATGAGCCCGTTTTCACACAGGTATTCACCCCAGAGATAGTCACTGTCACCGCCAATCAGGGTGTTATCGAGGTCGAAAATCGCCAACTGCATTCCGGTCGGATCCTGTTTGCCTGGAAAGCCGCGTAGTCTAGGGCAAGGCGGCCGGCGGGTAAAACAGCGGCCGGATTTGCCGGTCTACCGGGTGTGTGGAAAAATTGGTGACGAAGAGTCGGTGCTCTCCAATTGCGCAGAGGTATTGAGTCAGGATCATGATAGACGCTGAAGGTTACCGCCATAACGTAGGTATCGTGCTGAGCAACGTCTTTGGCCAGGTGCTCTGGGCCAAGCGTATCGGCATGGATGCCTGGCAGTTTCCGCAGGGCGGTATCCGGCGCAATGAAAATCCGGAAGAGGCGATGTATCGCGAGCTGCGGGAGGAGTTGGGGCTGGCGCCGGAGGATGTCACCATCATGGCCAGCACCAAGAACTGGCTGCGCTACCAGCTGCCGAAGCGGTTCATCCGCCACCATTCCGAACCGGTGTGTATTGGCCAGAAGCAGATCTGGTTCATGCTGTTGCTGACTGCCGACGACACCAAGGTTGATCTGTCCTACTCACCCAAGCCCGAGTTCGATCACTGGGTCTGGGTGCATTACTGGAAGCCGGTACGCGAGGTCGTCGCCTTCAAGCGCGACGTCTACAGAAAAGCGCTGGAAGAACTGGCGCCTTTCATGCTGCCTTGGCTGGGCGGCAACAAGGACCAGCGCCTGTTTTGACAGGCGGTCTGCGCCGGCGGTTATTCAGCCGACTGTGACTGTTTCTGTGAGGCAAAGACCATGGCTTGGCGCACGGCGTCATTGGCGACGCGGTTCTTAACCTTGCCGATGTAGTAGTTGCTGAAGTCCGGGTGATAGTTGTCCGCCGCCATTTCCTCGGCCATGGTGGTGAGCATTTTGCTGCACGCGGCCATAGCGGCATCGGCCAGTGCGCGTGGATCGTCGATGTCGGCGGCGCGTTCATTGAGTTCTTCCCTGACGCAGCTTTCGTAGGCGTCGCTGGCGGCCATCAGGTCACGCCGGTCCTCCGGCGACATGTTGGCCGGGGTCTTGTAATCCTCTTCGGCGGCCAGCGGTGCCGACAGCAGCAGTAACAGGGTCGCTAGCAGATATTTCGACATGACAAACGGACTCCTCGTATTGGACGGTTATTATTCGGCGACGAATTCGGCCCGGATGACGCGCCAGTTCTGCTCGCGATCCGACACCTTTTCACAGCCCAGTTTCTGGCCGTTCTCCTCGCCCGGCGCTATCGTATCCTGAATGATGCTAGCCTGACGTTTGCCGTTAAGGACCCGGACCATGCGATACTTGATGGACTTGTCCGGATGGTTGTTGCGAATCATGCGCGCATCCCCGCGTCGCAGGCCCTGACAGCGACCATCGAATTCCTTGTATATCTCGAGATGGCTGCTGACGTCTTCAGCCTGATCGTCGCTCGCCTGTGCGGCGACGGGCAGCCCTGTGCATGACAGCAACAGGCCGAATGCCAGGCCGGCAGCGGATGCGTTCGTTCGGTGTACTTTTTTCATCAATATCGCCTTGGTCAACTGAAAATGGGACCTGCGTACAGGGAGGCAGTGCCTGCTGCCCCCGCCAAGTGCACCAGCTTCCGGCGGAAGCATGGTGCACTGACTCGCGCATCTAGTCGAGCATGCTGCGCAGCATCCAGGCGTTTTTCTCGTGCACCTGCATACGCTGGGTCAGCAGATCGGCAGTCGGTTCGTCGTGCGCTTCCTCGGCAGCCGGAAAGGCCTCGCGCGCGGTCTTGACGACCTGCTCCTGTGCCTTCACCAGGCGCTTGATCATTTCCTTGGCTTCCGGCGGCTCGCCGGTCTCCTCGCTGATCGAGGACAGCCTGGAGAAGTCCTTGTACGAACCCGGCGCCGGAAAGCCCAGTGCACGAATGCGCTCGGCGATTTCGTCGACCGCGGTCGCCAGCTCGGTATACTCTTGCTCGAACAGGTTGTGCAGGGTGCTGAACATCGGCCCGGTCACGTTCCAGTGATAGTTGTGCGTTTTCAGATACAGCGTGTAAGAATCGGCGAGCAGACGCGACAAGCCCTCAGCGATCTGTTCGCGGTTCTTCTCATTGATGCCAATGTCGATCTTCATGTCTTTCTCCTCATGCGTGTACTGCCTTGATGCTGTCGTCATAGTAACGGCTTGTTTATTATTACGATAAATGATTGTTTTTATTAGAGCGATAGTTAAGCTCTATGTTCCGGCAAAGACGGCCGGCCGGGCGCCGCTTGTGCCAGTGCCTGCAGCGCTGCATGCGAGCAGCGGCGCGGCTCGGGTATCCTGTCACGCCGCGCGGGTGGCGGCCAGCAGGGTTTGTGATCCACCAGGGAGAGCTTGAAACTTGTTGCTTACATTATTTCGTGAATTTCTGCAGATCTGCCTGTTCCGGCGCGGTCCGCAGGATCTGCCGGCGTCGACCCCGCTGCTGGTGCTGTGTCTGCTGGCCTCCGTCGTGGGCAGTATTGTTATCGCCGCAACCAGCCTGACGCTGTCCATGGCGGTGCTGTCGGCCGTGGCCGAGGCCCTGTTCATGTGCATGGCTGTCTACCTGCTGCTGTGGGCGCGCGGTCATGCGGCACGCTGGCAACAGACCGTGACCGCGATTGCCGGCACCGGCGTTATCCTGATCCTGCTGGCGTTGCCGTTACTCGCCTGGATCCTGGCCGCCGAGGCGCAGTCGGCGGCGGCCGGTCTACCGATTCTGCTATTTTACGGCATCATCATCTGGAACCTGATGGTGCTCGGCCATATTTTCCGACACGCGTTGTCGACCTTGCTACCCTTGGGCATTCTCGCGGCCCTGGTCTATTACTCGGCCTCGGTCGTGTTCATCAACTGGTTGATTCCGATTCCGGCGGCTAACTGATGCGCATACATATACTTGGCATTTGCGGTACGTTCATGGGCGGGCTGGCGCTGCTGGCGCGCGAGCTCGGCATCGAGGTCGAGGGTTCGGACGCACAGGTCTATCCGCCCATGAGCACGCAGCTGCAGGCGGCCGGCATTACGCTGAAGGAAGGTTACGAGCCGGCGCACCTGCAGCCGGCGCCGGATCTGGTCGTGGTCGGCAATGCCCTGTCGCGCGGCAACCCGGCGGTTGAGTACATTCTCGACCAGGGTCTGCCTTACGTTTCCGGGCCGCAGTGGCTGGCGCAGACCCTGCTGCACGAACGTCACGTGCTGGCCGTGTCCGGCACCCACGGCAAGACGACAACGACCAGCATGCTGGCCTGGATCCTGGAGTCGGCCGGACTGGCGCCGGGCTTCCTGATCGGCGGTGTGGCGCAGGATTTCGGCATTTCCGCCCGTGCCGGCGGCGGCCGCTATTTCGTCATCGAGGCGGACGAGTATGACAGCGCGTTTTTCGACAAGCGCTCGAAATTCATCCATTACTGCCCGGATACGCTGGTTATTAACAATATCGAGTTCGATCATGCTGATATCTTCCGCGATCTGGAGGATATCCGGCGCCAGTTCAATCACTTGATCCGGATCGTCCCGGGCCGTGGGCAGATCCTGGCACGCGCCGGTGACGCCGAAATCGATGCCGTGCTCGAGCGCGGTTGCTGGACGCCGCTGGCGCGTTTCGGTGTCGAGCAGGGCGACTGGCAGGCGCGCCTGTTGAGCGCCGACGGCAGCGCCTTTGCGGTCAGCCGGGCCGGCGAGGTACAGGCCGACGTCTGCTGGTCGCTGCTCGGCAGTCATAACGTCGAGAATGGCCTGGCCGCCATTGCCGCCGCCGCCCATGTCGGCGTCGAACCGGCCGCGGCCTGTGAAGCGCTGAGCCGTTTTCAGGGCGTACGCCGGCGCCTCGAGCAATACGCCTGCATTCGCGACATCACCCTGTATGACGACTTCGCCCATCATCCCACCGCGATCCGCGCGACGCTCGGTGCCCTGCGGCGGCGGGTGGGGGCGGCGCGCGTCATCGCCATCCTCGAGCCGCGTTCGAACACCATGAAACTGGGCGTGCACAAGGACGAACTGGCCGCGTCCCTGGCCGATGCCGACGCCATCCTGATATACCAGCCGTCTGGACTGGACTGGGATCTGAGTGCCGTGACCACGGCGCTGGCGGATCGCTGCCAAATCCTGACCGATACCGAGTCACTGATCGATGCCGCCGCCGAACTGGCCGGCCCCGGCGATCACGTCGTCATCATGAGCAACGGCGGTTTCGAGGGTCTGCATGGCCGGCTCGCCAGCCGCCTGCAGCTGGAGATGGAAAATGACTGAACTGCCACTATTTCCGCTGGGCACAGTGCTGTTTCCCGAGGGCCGGCTGGGACTGCGCATTTTTGAGCCGCGCTATCTGGATCTGGTCAGCCAATGCCTGCGCACCGACGGCACGTTCGGCGTCTGCCTGATCCGTGAAGGCCGCGACACCGGCGCGCCGGCGCTGCCCCATGATATTGGCACCGAGGCCCGCATCGTTGACTGGGATCGCAACGACGACGGCCTGCTGGCGCTGACCGTGCATGGCGAGCGGCGCTTTCGCATTGCCGGCAGCCGCGCGCAGGCCGACAACCTGCTGCTGGGCGAAGTCGAATGGCTGGCCGACGAACCCGAAGCCCTGCCGGCCGAATACACGCCGCTGGCGGATCTCCTGTGGCAGTTGCTGCAACGCGTCGAGCCGGACCGTGCTGAAGCGGGCGAGCGCTTCAGTGACGCCGCCTGGGTCGGCTATCGGCTGGCCGAGTGTTTGCCCCTGCAGCCCGGGCAGAGCCAGGCCTTGCTGGCGCAACCGGATCCTCTGCTACGCCTGCAGTCGCTGGCCGCGGTGGTGCAGGCGGTCGACGAGCACGCCGGAGAGTAATTATTTTAAAGACCGCTTAAAGACCGCGAATTCACGCAAATTGAATACGCCTTTGCACGCTGCATTCATGAGGCAACCACCCACTTGAGTCCGTTTAGCTATCTTTAACCAATAGGTAGGCAAGGAGGAACCTGCCGATGGGGGAAGGGTACCTTCTGCCTTCAGATCACTGCAGAAAAGTTTGCTTCTAGTTAGTATTCGCGTGAATTCGCGTTCATTTGCGGTCCTCTTCTTCAGTACACCGCGATATCATCAGGTTCCTCGATCACCGGGTTGCTCAGGCGTCCGATGCCGTCGATTTCGATGCTGACGGTGTCGCCGGGTTTCAGGTAACCGCGCGGCTTCATCTTCACGCCGACGCCGCTGGAGGTGCCAGTGGCGATGATGTCGCCGGGCATCAGGGTCATTACGCTCGACAGGTACTCGATGAGGTCGTAGCAGTCGAAGATCAGGTGGCGGGTATTGGTCGACTGGCGCCGCTCGTCGTTGACCCAGGTTTTCAGGTCGAGCGCATGCGGGTTGCCGACTTCGTCCGGTGTCACCAGCCACGGGCCGATCGGGCCGTGCGTATCGAATGACTTGCCCAGCGTCCAGGTGTGCGAACGCATCTGCCAGTCGCGCACCGACACGTCGTTGACGACGAGGTAACCGCCGACCACGTCCGCCGCCCGCTCGCGCGGTACCTGGCGGCAACGCTTGCCGATGACCACGCCGAGTTCGCCCTCGTAGTCGAGTTTTTCCGAGACCCTGGGCCGATGAATGGCGGCACCGGGGCCGATGATGCAGCTCGACTGCTTGTTGAACACGGTCGGGTATTCCGGTCGCTCGAGGCCGGTTTCCTGGACGTGGTCCTCGTAGTTGAGACTGACACCGAAGAATTTCTGCGGGTTCTGCACCGGCGCCAGCAGCTCGACTTCCGCCAGCGATAGGCGCCGGCCACCTGATACCGCCAGTTTCTCCAGGGCCGTGCGTGCCGCCGGGCCGGCGGCGAGAAAATCGATCAGGTTGTCGGGCAGGCTGCTGTCGGCACAGACGACCTGATCATCGACCACGGCACCGATGGCGGTGGTCTCACCACTACGGAATGTAATAAGCTTCATGTTTTACAGCCTGTTGTGCGGTTATTGTCTTTTTGAATCATTGTACCCGAACCATCTTGTCGACTTCATCGTCACCACTACCATGTCGTTTGCCGGGCCTGGCGCCGATATCGGCGGCCAGCCCGCTTGCTGTGTTGCGGTCCGGCGTTACCGGTGGTCCGGGTGGCGCTGTCCGGGCGGGGGAGAAGCAGGCGTGAACAAGCGTCGCGCCCGGCAGATATTCGAACGCCTGCGCAAGGAAAAGCCCGAGCCGCAGGGCGAGCTGGCCTACTCGTCGCCGTTCGAATTGCTGACTGCCGTGATCCTGTCGGCGCAGGCGACCGATGCCGGCGTGAACAAGGCGACGGCGAAACTGTTCGGGGTAGCCAACACGCCCGAGGCGATCCTCGACCTGGGGCTGGCCAGACTGAAGAAACATATCAAGAGCATCGGTCTGTACAACAGCAAGGCGAAGAACATCATGGCGACCTGCCGCCAGCTGGTTGACCGGCACGGCGGCGAGGTGCCGGCCGATCGGGCGGCGCTGGAAGCGCTGCCCGGCGTTGGCCGCAAGACTGCCAACGTGGTGCTGAACATCGCCTTCGGCCAGCCGACCATGGCGGTCGACACGCATATTTTCCGCATCGGTAATCGCACCGGTCTGGCGCCCGGCAAGACGCCGCTGGAGGTCGAAAAGGGCCTGGTCAGCATTATCCCGGCGGAATTCATGCAGCACGCCCATCACTGGCTGATCCTGCACGGCCGCTACGTCTGCAAGGCGCGCAGCCCGGCTTGCGGCGAATGCGTTATCAACGACCTGTGCGAATGGTCGGACAAGCACCAGTTCATGGCCGCAGCCGGCTGATACTGCAGCCGGCCGCCGCGGTTTCAGTTACACTGGAGCCTACGGCACTGGCATGCTGCACTGCCAGCAAGCTGCTGATACAGTTGATTAACTGACCGGGGGGCCGCTACCAGGTGGCGGTTGGTGACATGGGGGCAACGGTACTCAATCTGTTCGAGGGCAGTGACGACCATTCCATCCAGCGTCAGCTGGGGTTTCTGGCCGAGATCAGCCAGTCGTTCGCCAGTTCGCTGGATATCGACGAGGCGCTGCAGAACGCCCTCAGCCAGTTCCTCAAATACCTGAATGCCGAGGGTGCAGCGATCTTCCTGCTTGAGGAGGATGGCCGCGAACTGGTCTGCCGCGGCTGTGTTGGCCCGGTCGATGTGACCGGCCTGCGGCTGACGCCGAACCAGGGCATCGTCGGCCGCGCCGTCAGCCAGCACGAGTGCCAGATGGTGCGCGACGTCAGCCAGGATCCGGACTTCTATCACCAGGCCGACCAGCAAAGCGACTTCCAGACCCGTTCGATCCTGTGTGCGCCGCTGATGGTGCGTGGCGAATGCCTCGGTGCGCTCGAATTGCTCAACAAGCAGACCGGCGACGGCCTGTTTGCCGACAGCGATCGTCATCTGACCGCGGCGCTGGCCTCGGCGGCGGCGCTGGCGATTCACAACAGCCGCATGGCGCAGTCGCTGATCGAGCAGCAGCGGCTGCAAAAGGAGCTCGAACTGGCGCGCGAGATCCAGGTCGGTCTGTTGCCGCCAGCGGCCGGCGACACGTTTCCCGTGCAGGCGGTGAACCTGCCGGCGCAGGCGGTGTCCGGCGATTTTTACGACTATTTCCAGCTCGCGGACGGCCGCATCTACTTCAATCTCGCCGACGTCTCCGGCAAGGGCATGAATGCGGCGCTGCTGATGGCCCGGGCCAGCAGCCTGCTGCATTACCTGGCAAAGACGGAGACCGACCCCGGCCGCATTCTGGGACTGGCCAACGAGGCGCTGTGCGAGACCGCCTCGCACGGCATGTTCATCACTATCGTCAGCGGTTTTTTCAATCCGCATAATGGCAGTGTCAGCTTTGCCAATGCCGGCCACCTGCCGCCGCTGTTCCAGGATGCCGACGGCCATTTCCACGAGTACGCAGCCGCCGTGCCGCCACTGGGTGTGCTCGCCGACAGCGAGTTTCCGACCCAGACATTGCAGCTGGCCGGTGGCTGCCTGTATCTGTATACCGATGGCGTTACCGAGAGCCGTGACCTGCTTGGTGCGCAGCTGGAGGTGCGGGGCTTCAAGGACATCATCCGCGCGCACGCCGACAAGTCGTTGCCGCAGCGCCTGATGAACCTGATCAACGATATTATGCGCGACCAGTCGCCGCATGATGATACGACGCTGATGCTGATCGGATGTCCACCGCGCTGATGCACAAGCTGCTGGAACTGCGCATTCCCTCGCACCCGGACCGGCTGTGCCTGGTGCGGGTGCTGGTCAGGCGCAGTGCCCAGCTTGCCGGTTGCCATGACCAGCTGAGTGAACAACTGGTGCTTGCCGTCAACGAGGCCTGTATGAATATCATGCAGCACGCCTACCAGGGCGATGAGTCGGGTGAAATTGTGCTCGAAATTTTCAATAATGGGGACAGCATACATTTCCACCTGCGCGACTTTGCCCGACCGGTGGATCTGGAGCGGATCAAGCCACGTGCACTCGGCGATGTGAAGCCGGGTGGTCTGGGAACGCATTTCATTCGTGAAATCATGGATGAATGCCGGATCGGCCATCTTGAGGGTGGTGATGGCAACTATCTCGAGATGCGTCGTAAAATCAGCGGCGAGAACGCAAGCTAGCGCTATAGCATGGGGATGCAAAAGTTATAGCGGCGTTTCTGACACGGGGAGAGTCAGGTTCATGTCATACAACCAGCGCCAGCACGAAGGTGTCAGTATCATCGAGCTGAGCGGCGAGATCGATCTGTCGCAGTCACCGATAGCGCGTCAGCAGATTCTCGGCGTCATCGAGTCCGGCCAGGATCTGCTGGTCGACATGGCTGCGGTCAGCTATATCGACAGCTCCGGGGTCGCCAGTCTTGTCGAGGGCTATCAGGCGGCACGCAAAAACCAGCGGCAGTTCGCACTGGTTGCGGTCAGCAACAGCGCCATGAGCGTACTCAGCCTGGCACGTCTGGACCAGGTATTTCCGATCTACGCCAGCGTCGACGCCTACTTCCAGCAGGATGACTGAAGCTTCCACCAGTTGGCCGGCGAAAGCCCACTCCGGCGTCGAACAGCTGGGCCGGCTCAGTGTGCGCACGGTCGAGGAGCTCGGCTATACCGGCGCATTACTGATCGAAAGTCTTTACTGGATAATCATCGGGCCGTTCAAGCGCCAGCCGATCAGCGTGCCGGCCGTGTTTGCCCAGATGATGTCGATTGGCATTGCCGCGGCACCCATCATTTTCATTCTGTCGTTTGCCATCGGTGTCATGCTGGCCATCCAGGGCATTCATTCACTGAAGACCTTCGGTGCCGAATCACAGGTGGTCGTCGGCATCGCGCTGTCGGTGACCCGTGAGTTCGGACCGTTGATCACCGGTATTCTCGTGGCCGGTCGCTCAGGCTCGGCGCTGGCTGCGCGTATTGCCACCATGCAGGTCTCGCAGGAAGTCGATGCGTTGCGGGTGATGGGTATCAACCCGGTACGCTATCTGGTTGCGCCGGCCCTGCTGGCGATGCTCGTCATGGTGCCAACGCTGACATTCCTGGCCGATCTGGCCGGGCTGTTCGGCGGTGCGGTCTACACCTCGGTGGAGCTGGGTCTGAGCTATACGGCGTACCTGGATCGCAGCCTGGCGGCGCTGAGCGTGAATGATCTTTCACAGGGGCTGGTGAAGAGCGGTGTGTTTGCCACGATCATTGCCCTGGTCGGTGTCAGCAACGGTTTCCAGGTCAGCGGCGGCGCCGAGGGCGTCGGTCGCGTCACCACCCGCGCGGTGGTGCTGTCGATTTCCTACATCGTCATCGCTGACATGATCTTTACCTATTTCCTGAATCGCTGATGAACGCAACACTGCACCAGCCGGTTATCGAGATCGACAAGCTCGTTACGCATTACGGCACTACCGAGATCCTGCACGGCATCGATCTCGAGGTACACGAAGGCGAGATCATGATCATCATGGGCGGCAGCGGCTCCGGCAAGAGTACGCTGCTGCGGTATCTGCTGGGCCTGGGCATACCCACCAGCGGCAGTATCCGTTTGCTTGGCCAGGACATCACGCGCTGTGATGCCGACGCGATGTACCAGCTGCGCCGGAATATGGGCGTGGCATTTCAGGGCGGTGCACTATTGTCATCGCTGAGTGTGGTCGAGAACGTCATGCTGCCGTTGCGCGAACACACCAAGCTCGACGAAAAGACCATGCGCATCATGGCGCGTATGAAACTCGAGGTGGTCAATCTCGGCGGCTATGAGGATATGATGCCGGCGGAACTGTCGGGTGGCATGATCAAGCGCGCCGCACTGGCACGGGCGATTGTCATGGACCCGAAACTGTTATTCTTCGACGAACCCTCGGCCGGACTGGATCCGGTGGTTGCGGCCGAACTGGATGAACTGATCCTGCGCCTGCGTGATGCCATGGGCATGACCATTGTCGTGGTTACGCATGAGCTGGACAGCGCCTTCAAGATCGCCGATCGCATTACCGTGCTGGATCGCGGCCATATACTGATCACCGACACTGTGACGGCGCTGCGCGCCTCGGATAACGAGCGCATTCAGTCGTTGCTCAATCGAACACCCAGCAAGGAACGCCTGGAAGCTGATGCCTACATGGATCGGTTGACGGCAGGTTAGAGGCGGACACACTGATTTATGAAACGTGACAACATCAACTATTTTGTCGTCGGCTGCTTCGTCCTCGGCCTGTTTGCCGTATTGCTGGTCGTGGTTTACCAGCTGACTGGCCGCAGCGGACCGAGTGATCAATACACGGTGGTTTACGACAATGTCGCCGGTATCAAGTATGGCACGCCGGTGCTCTACGAGGGCTATCAGGTTGGGCAGGTGGAGGCGCTGGAGCCGATGCGAAGCGACGGCGGCATGCGCTACGAGCTGACCCTGAGCGTGCAGCGCGACTGGCATATTCCCAGTGACAGCGTCGCCAGGGTGGTCGCTTCCGGACTGCTGTCATCCATGACCATCGAGATCGAGGAAGGCGACAGTGACGTCATGCTGGAACCGGGCAACGAAATTGCCGGCCGAGAGGCGGCCAGCCTGTTTGCGGTGGTCAACGACGTCGCGGCCCAGTTTCAGCAACTGTCCGAGGACAGCCTGAGGCCGTTGCTGGACACCCTGACGCGTGATGTCGACCGCTTGACCGGTGAGTTGTTGACCCTGACCCGCGAGGATCTGCGGCCGTTGTTCAGTGATCTGCAGAATAAACTTGACCGGACCGAGTTTATTGATGAAACCAATCGTTTGATCACAACGCTGAATCGCTCGGCCGACAATCTCGAACAGATGCTTGGCGATTCGAACCAGCAACATGTGGCGCACACACTTGACAACCTGCAGTCGGCCTCAGTCAGCCTGAATACGCTGCTGACCAATATCGATGAGACCCGCGTCCACATGGACGGTGTACTCGCCGGGGTCGACGGCCTGGTGACTGATAACAGGGCCGATTTGCAGACCTCTGTCAATCAGCTGCGCAGCGCTCTGGAAACGATAGCCACCAATATCGATGCCATCACCTACCACTTGCAGGGGACCAGCCGCAATATGAATGAATTCAGTCGTCAGTTGCGTGCCAACCCGGGTGTCCTGCTGCGCGGTACGGCAGCCGAAGACGCGGCCGAGGAGGACAGTCAGTGAAAAAAGCGGCACTTGCGCTATTGATCGGTCTGGTGGGGTGTGCGGCGCCGTCGCCGGCACCCGAGGACCACTTTTACCGTCTGCCGGCTGCGGATGCCGGGCACTGTAACGGTCAATTGACCGCGGACACCTTGCGTGTCGCGGCGTTTCGCACCGACGGGCTGTTGCACGAACGGGGAATCGTCTACAGCGATAGCAACGATAGTGTGGAATTGAAAAAACATGACTACCATCTGTGGCAGCAGGCCCCGGCTGACCTGGTACGCGACCATCTGTTGAATTACCTGCGTGACTGCCAGACGGCAGCCACGGTGACACGTGCAGCCGATGTGCCGGCCGAATTCGTGATCGCCGGCTATCTCGGGGAGTTCATGCAATTCGGAAAGGCAGGTCCGGAATATGTTGTCGTCACGCTGGAACTGCAGCTACGGCACGGGGCGCAAGCCAGGCCGTTACTGGTGAAGACCTATAGCGAGCGTGAGCCGGTCAGCGACGCCGCCATGCCGGCGTTGGTCAACGCCTTTGGCCGGGCGCTGGAGCGAGTCTACGAACGTTTCCTCGCCGATGCGCGGCCGGTGGCGAGTGAACGGCTACGGCAGGAATAATCGGCCGGCGACCGGCTGAGTCCAGTACCACGAAACCGAGATCCATGCCTAACCGCCTCAAGCGACTCTGGCCCCTGCTGGCCATCAACCTGTGTGTGTTGGTGCTGGGCCTGCTGCATGTACTGAGCCCCGCGGGCAGCGCATTGCACTGGTCATTCATCGATACGATCGAAAACCTGGCCTATGACAGCCGCATGCTGCTGACCATGGAAGCGGACCGGGACGATCGTATCGTCATCGTCGACATCGACGAGGACAGTCTGGCCGAGGTCGGGCGCTGGCCCTGGGGTCGCGACAAACTCGAGCTGATGGTCGAACAGCTGTTCGACCAGTACCAGGCCCGCCTGGTCGGTTTCGACGTTGTCTTTGCCGAGCCGGATGACAGTTCCGGTCTGCGTGTGCTGGAACGGCTCGCCGCCGACGAACTGGCCGATCAACCGGCGTTCCACGACGAGCTGGCAAACCTGCGTGACGAACTTGACTACGATCAGCGTTTCGCTGCCAGTCTGCGCGGGCGGCCGGTGTTGCTGGGATATTACTTCCGGCGCGACGAAGCCGAGGCCAACAACCGCAGTGGCGCCTTGCCACCGCCGGTGCTGAGCGCGGCGGATTTCCGGCCGAACAGTGCCCATGCCCTGGAAGCCAACGGTTATGGTGCCAACCTGGCGATTTTCCAG
Organism: Methylohalomonas lacus; assembly: GCF_024808875.1. Classification (GTDB taxonomy): domain Bacteria; phylum Pseudomonadota; class Gammaproteobacteria; order Methylohalomonadales; family Methylohalomonadaceae; genus Methylohalomonas; species Methylohalomonas lacus. The sequence goes on along the minus strand of NZ_JANUCT010000006.1, from coordinate 11,652 downwards.
GAAGCCGCCAGCGGCGGCGGCCATTTCAATCCCGAGATCGACAGTGACGGCGTGGTTCGGCGGGTGCCCATGCTGTTCGAGTTCGAGGGCGACTACTACGAGTCGCTGTCACTGGCCATGGCCCGCCGCATCGTCGGTGCCGACCGGGTCGAACCCGGCTATGCCGGGTCCGGCCCGTTCGGCGACAGCGGTTACAGCGGTCTGGAATGGTTGCAGGCGGGCGGTTTACGCATACCCGTCGATGAGCGCCTGCGCGCGCTGGTACCGTACCGCGGTCGCTACGGCAGCTTCCCCTACGTTTCCGCCGCCGACGTGCTGTCCGGCGCTGTCCCTGACGAGGTCCTGCACGATCGCATCGTCCTGGTCGGCACCTCGGCACCGGGCCTGTTCGACCTGCGCTCGACACCGGTGCAAAGCGAGTATCCCGGTGTCGAGATCCATGCCAACCTGGTCGCCGGCATACTCGACAACCGTATCATGGAACGGCCGGCGTATACGCTCGGTGCCGAGTTCATCCACCTGTTGCTGGCCGGCCTGATCATGCTGGCTCTGCCATTACTGTCGCCGTTGCTGGCAACGACCGGATTTGCCGCGCTGCTGCTGGCGTCGGCCGGCCTCAACCTGTGGGTCTGGAATGCCGCCGACCTGGTCCTGCCGATCGGCAGCGTGCTGGTACTGATAATGCTCATGTTCGTGCTCAACATGACCTATGGCTTCTTTTTCGAGCAGCGCAACAAGCGCCAGCTTAGCGGCCTGTTCGGCCAGTACATTCCGCCGGAACTGGTCGACGAGATGAGCGCCAACCCGCAGGCTTATTCACTGGCCGCGGAAAACCGCGAAATGTCGGTGCTGTTTTCCGACGTGCGCGGCTTTACCACGATTTCCGAGTCAATGGCGCCGGCCGAGCTGGCCGATCTGATGAACAGTCTGCTGACACCGATGACCCGGGTGATCCATGGCCAGCGCGGTACCATCGACAAGTATATGGGTGACGCCATCATGGCATTCTGGGGCGCACCGCTGCCGGATCCGGATCATGCCCGCCATGCCGTCGAGGCGGCCCTGCAAATGGTTGCGCGTATGCATGAATTGCAGGCGGAGTTCCAGGCGCGCGGCTGGCCGGCGATCCGGGTCGGCGTCGGCATCAACAGCGGTGACATGAGCGTCGGCAACATGGGCTCGGAATTCCGTCGTGCCTATACAGTGCTGGGTGACGCAGTGAATCTGGGGGCGCGGCTGGAGGGTCTGACCAAGAACTATGGCGTCGACATCCTGGTCAGCGAATTCACCCGCGAGGCCGTACCGGATCATGCCTTCCGCGAGATCGACCGGGTGCGGGTCAAGGGTCGCGACGAGCCATTGACCATCTACGAGCCGCTGGGAGCGAAAGCCGAACTCGATCCGGGCGTACGCGATGAGTTGAAGCTGTACCAGGAAGCGTTGCGGCTATACCGCAACCAGGACTGGGATCTGGCCGAGATGCAGCTACTGAATTTGCAGCAACGTACGGCACTGAAACTGTACGCGGTGTATATCGAGCGGATTCAGTTTTTCCGCCAGCAGCCGCCGGGCGACGACTGGGACGGCGTGTTCACGCACACGAGCAAGTAGGATTGGTTAACGGGTTGATTGGTGATGAGTGATTGGCTGGCCTGACTCCGGTGGGAGCGGATTAAAATCCGCGAATGCTTTAGATCATGTTTCGCCGATCGCAATCGGCTTCTACGAAGATTGATTCTGGAATCGTAGGAGCGGCGACCCCGCCGCGAATGGGCTGTTAAAAGGGCATTCGGCCCGGGCGGCCGCCTACTGAACCGACGAGAACTCCATCTTGATGCCGGCCAGCTCGATCATGTCGTTGTCCTTCAGCGCGTAGGCCTTGGGACCGATGGCCTCGCCGTTGACCAGTGGGTAGCGCTTGCCGTCGCCGTCGCTTTCGATGTGGGTGAGGAAGTAGCCCTGTGGCCGGCGCGAGATCACGGCCACCTGGGTGCCGGGCTTGCCCAGCGTAATGAGTGCCTTGGAGAGTTCCAGTTCCTTGCCGGCGATCGGGCCGTTCAGCACCGTCAGGCGGCCCAGCGGCATGCTGCCCGGTGCCGTGGTCGTGCTTTTCGCCGCGCTTTCGGTCGAGGTGCTGACCCCGGCGGCGGTGCCGGCGGCCTTTTCCGCGGCCTGCGCCGCGGCTACGGCGGCACTGGCCGAGCCCGGCTTGATGATCATGGTCTTTTCGAATTCGTCGTCGTCAGCCGAGGCGTGCTCGTTGATGTACTTGAGCTCGTGCTTGCCGATGGCAACGACGTCACCATCCTTCAGGGCGTGTTTCTTGATGAGCTTACCGTTGACGTAGGTGCCGTTGGTGCTGCCCAGGTCCTCAAGGAAAGAGTCGTCGAGAATCGTGATGATCAGGGCGTGTTTGCCACTGACCGCCAGATTATCGATCTGGATATCGTTCTCGGGTTTGCGTCCGATGGTGACCCGTTCCTTGTCGAGTTCATACTCGCCCTGAACGGCCCCGTTCATGCTCAAGACCAGCTTTGACATAGCAATATCCTTTACCCAATCCAGACGTACTAATTAAACCAATTCAGCAGTCTTCGGGTAATGCTCCCTTTCCGGTTTGATGCCCCCAGTTTACGGACCAGGATCACGGAGACGTTGTCCCGACCGCCCTTGCTGTTCGCCAGCTGCACCAGTTCGCGAGCTGACTGTACAAGATTAGCACTATATTTTCTTAGGGTTAAGCGAATTTCTTCATCATTTACCATATCATTGAGGCCGTCCGAACAGAGCAGGTAGATATCGCCCTCCCGGACCGTCTCTTCCAGTATATCCACCTCGACCGTGGATTCTATACCCAAGGCCCGGGTGACCAGGTTCTTCGGCGTGTGGGCGACAGCCTGCTCCTCGGTGTACAGACCGCGGCTGACCAGCTCCTGGATGAGGGAGTGATCGGCGGTGATCTGCTCGAGCCGGGCATCGCGCAGGCGGTACAGGCGCGAGTCACCGACGTGGGCGATGCTCAGCTGGTCGCCCCGCATCAGCAATACGACCACAGTGGTGCCCATGCCACGGCAACTGGCCTCGTTCTGGGCGATTTTGAAGATGCTGTGGTTGGCGTCGCTGATCGCCTGTTTCAGCAGCAGCGACTCGTCGCGGTAACCGCTGTCACCGGCGGTCTGGCCGCTGCGCCGCAGCCTGGGTAAACCGGTGCGGACATTGTGCATGATCGAGGTTACGGCTATGGCGCTGGCGACCTCGCCGGCCTTGTACCCTCCCATGCCGTCGGCGAGGATGGCCAGACCGAGGCTTTCATCGCTGCCGGTGCTGTCCTCGTTATGCGGCCGTTTCTGGCCGACATCGGAGAAGTTTGCGATTTCTACCCGGCCGCTCATGCCCATGCGATGTCAGTCCAGTGTCCCCAGACACTGTTGCAGATCGGCCGCCAGTTCGCTACCACGCTGGTAACGTTCATCCGGGTTCTTGTTCAGGACCCGGTCGATGATGGCCGCGACACAGGGGGCTTCCTGCAGGACGGAGGGTTTGACCTGACCGATGTCCGGGTGCGGATCGTTGGCGATCATGTACATCAATGTCGCCATTGAGTCGCCCTTGAACGGCAGGCGGCCGGCCAGCATCTGGTAGAGCATGACGCCGAGCGAAAACAGGTCCGAGCGGCCGTCCACCTTCTTGCCGGCCAGCTGCTCCGGTGACATGTACGACGGTGTGCCGAGCACGACGCCGGTCTTGGTTTTGCTGGAGTCGGTAATGCGGGCGATGCCAAAGTCGGTCAGCTTGATCTGACCGCTGTCCGGTTCGAACATGATGTTGGCCGGTTTGATGTCGCGGTGTACGACCTGGTTGCTGTGGGCGTAGTCGAGCGCACTGGCGGCAGCGGCCATGATTTCGAGCACGCGCCGCGCCGGCAACAGTGCATCCGGCTTGGTGTAACGCATCATGTCGTGGCCCTTGAGGAATTCCATGGCGATATAGGCCAGATCGTGTTCTTCGCCGGCGTCGTAGATCGTGACAATATTCGGATGGGTCAGACGGCCGGCGGTCTCCGCCTCGCGGAAGAAACGGTCCTTGGCCTCGTCGAGTTCGTCGCCCTCGAATTCCTGCGACAGCGCCAGCGTCTTGATGGCGACGACGCGGTTGATCTTCGGATCGCGGCCCTGGTAAACCACGCCCATCGCGCCCTTGCCAAGCTCCTTCTCCACTTCGTAGCGTCCGAGCATGGGCTTGGACACGCCGTCGGTGCTGGCGATCAGCGTCGCCGTCGGACCACTGGAACCGGCTCCCATGATGAAGGTGTCCTGCATGTTGCGGCTGCGCGCCAGGCGGTCCTTGATGTCCTTGTAGTTGCCGTCGAACGTTGCCATGTACTCGTAGACCGACGCCGCCTTGTTGAACTGCCGCTTGCGCTCGTAGTCCAGTGCCAGGTTGTACAACGGATCCATGATGTGCTCGTCCAGCGGGCACTTGCGGAATTTCTCCATGGCCATGTCGAGCTGGCCCTGTTGCTGGAAGGCGAGCCCCAGCATGCGGTTGCTCTCGGCCGAGGATTCGTCGGCGCGGCGCTTGCCCCACTCGGTGACCAGTACGCGCTTGGTGAACAGCAGCAGGTAACCGGTGACCAGCAGCGCCGTCGGCCACATCAGCGGCAGCCACAATGATTCCTGGATTAGCAGATACTGGCTACTGCCGAACAGCGCCAGCAACAGTACGACGCTGGAGATGGCGGCGATGCCGGCAGTCATGCGCGGCAACGCCAGCAGCAGGAACAGGGCGATAAGCATGAAAGCGCCAAGGCTGGCCCAGTCCGCCCACGGCGGCTGGGTGAAGAAGTCCTGGTTGAGGATGCTGGCAACGACGTTGGCCAGCACCAGTACCGGTGGCATGCCCTCGGCGATCGGCGTCTGGAACGGTGTGCCGACACCAAATGCCGTGGCGCCGAGCAGCACGATCCGGTCCTGATACTTGTCGACCGGGATTTTGCCTTCGGCGACATCGTAAAAGGAATCGACCTCGAACGCCGGGCGCCCGCCGTTATCCTGGTAGAAGAACGGGTACATGCGGCTGATCGGGTCGGTCAGGATTTCCAGGTTACCGAGCCGGACCGCCTCGCCGAGTTCGACCTGAATGTCCTCCGGGGACAGGTTGAGGCTGCGGGCGGCAATCTGCAGGGCCAGGGACGGATAGTAGTTGCCGTTGTAGTCCACCAGTAATAGCTCCGAGCGCACCGCGCCGTCGACGTCCCACCAGGTATTCATATGACCGATGGCGTCGGCAGTGTCGGCCAGCGGCGCGATCGGCGGGGTAGCCGACTCCGCCGGCCAGGGACTGCCAGCGTCCGGATTGCCGCTGGCGGCGACCTGGTTGCGGCGGATGGACTCGGGCAGCCCGGATTCCGGCCGGCTCAATACCACGCCGCTGCGCGACAGGTCGAACTGCATGCCGAGCACCACGTTACCGGCCCGATCCATACTCGAGGCGAGCTGGCTGTCGGTGTCGAGTGACTGGCGGGCGTCCAGCAAGCGCTGTTCCAGTTCGCCGAGCCCTGGCAAGCTGTATTCGGTCAGGTTCCATTCCTCGAACGTGCTGACCAGATCGTTGATGTGACGCAGTCCCGGGTCGATCTGGGGTTCCGACAGCAGGATGGTGTTGCCGATGACGTCGGCGCCGCCGTCGGCGAGTTTCTCGATCATGTTGCCGAGGCGGTCACGCGGCCACGGCCAGCGGCCGAGATTGCTGATGCTTTCGTCATCGATGGCGATCACGGCGACCTGGTCCCCGGGTGACTGCTGCGACAGTCTGACGCCGAGATCGTAGGCGCTGCGCTCGAAGCCCTCGATCAGCGCCGATCGGGCCAGCAGTAAAAACGCAATGATGATGACCAGTGCCAGAAACCAGTCACGTTGCCAGAATCCCCTTTTCATGGCCGCTTCGCTTTTGTTGTGGTTATGAGTGGTAGCCCCCGAAACAATACTACACTGCTTTTTTTCAGGGTTCTATCGGTCGAACCGGGCGCCGGCTAGGGACACTCGGCATCGAGGTAATCGCGCAGCTGTTGTTCCTGTCGGGCACGTTCATCGTCATCGAGTATGCGGCGCTCGCCGCTGGCGGTGTCCTCGTACAGGTACTGCGAGTGCTCGTAGCGCCACAGCTGTTGGCGGGCCTGTTCGCAGCGGCGTTCACGTTCTTTTTTTTGCCGCGCCTGTTCCTCGGCTTTGCGGCGGGCGGTCGTGCGTTCATCAGCGAACTGTTGCAGCAGCCGGTCGCGTTTTTCCCGGCGCTGTTCGCGCTCCGGGTCCGGCGCCGCCGGTGTCCGGTCGATGTCCAGCGATTGGGCGCTGCCAGTGGCCGGTTTGTCGCCGTAATGGACCTGGCCCTGCTCATCGACCCACTTGTAGACTTCGGCGCCGGCGCCGATCGGTAACAGCAACAGCAGGGTGAACAGGGTCGCTCGCTGCATGGCGGTGCGGGATTGGGAGGGCGGATCAAAAAAGCCCCTGATAGGGCAGGGGCTCTTGCGGGCCGGATTCAGCGTTCGAGATATTCGAGTTTGTCTTTGACGTCCTTCCATTCGTCGGCGTCATCCGGCGGGTCTTTCATTTCGTTGAGGACCGGCCATTGCTGGGCCAGCTCGGCATTGAGCTCGAGAAATTTCTGCTGATCCTCGGGCACATCATCCTCGGACATGATGGCGTCGACCGGGCACTCCGGTTCGCACAGGGTGCAGTCGATGCACTCGTCCGGGTCGATGACCAGCATGTTCGGACCTTCATGGAAGCAGTCCACCGGGCAGACTTCAACGCAGTCGGTGTACTTGCACTTGATGCAGCTTTCAGTAACGACAAATGTCATGTGCGTATCCTGACGATAAAATGGCTTAGATTTATAATATCAACTAAACGCGTAATGATACCGTGCGCGCCGCCCATAAATAAAGAATAAATCCCCGTTGACGGTCGTTTCAGCGCTCTTCGTCCAGCATGCGGCGCAGCTGGTAAAGCAGCTGCAGGGCGTCACGCGGGCTGGTTGTATCCGGGTCGACGGCGGCCAGTGTCGTGGTGATTTTGTCCGCCGTATTCTGTTCAGCGGTCGGCTGAAACAGGTCGGGCTGGGCGCGTTCATCGGGCAGCGCCTGCGATTCCAGCTGTTGCAGGCGTTCGCGGGCGCGGTCGACCACCGCTGCCGGTACGCCCGCGAGCAGCGCGACCTGCAGGCCGTAGCTGCGATCCGCCGGCCCCGGTTCGACACTGTGCAGGAAGACGATGCGGTCGCCGTGTTCGACCGCGTCCAGGTGGACGTTGTCGACGCCGGCATGGTCCTGCGGCAGTGTGGTCAGCTCCATGTAATGCGTGGCGAACAGTGTCAGTGCGCCGGTTTCGTCGGCCAGCCGGCCGGCCACCGCCCAGGCCAGCGCCAGGCCGTCGAAGGTGCTCGTGCCGCGGCCGATCTCGTCGAGCAGTACCAGGCTTTGCGGTGTGGCGTTGTTGAGAATGGTGGCCGTTTCGGTCATTTCCACCATGAAGGTGGAACGGCCGCCGGCGAGGTCGTCACTGGCACCGATGCGGGTGAAAATGCGGTCGATGGTGCCGCAGCGGCAGGTCTCGGCGGGGACGAAGCTGCCGGCGTGCGCAAGCAGCACGATCAACGCCGTTTGCCGCATATAGGTCGATTTTCCGCCCATGTTCGGTCCGGTAATGATCAACATGCGGCGCTCGTCATTGATCACGAGATCATTCGGCACGAACGCTTCCGACTGCAGTTGTTCGACCACCAGGTGGCGGCCGGCGCGAATATCGATGCCGGCCGCATCGCCGAGTTCGGGCGCTGCCAGGTTGAGGCTTTCGGCGCGTTCGGCGAACGTCGCCAGCACGTCCAGCGCGGCGATCGCGGCGGCGGCGGTCTGTAGCGGTGTCAGCGCGCTGCCGAGCTGTTCCAGCAGACCGGTGTAGAGTTCGCGCTCGCGTGCCAGCGCGCGCTCGCGCGCGCTCAGGACCTTGTCTTCATGTTCCTTGAGTTCCGGCGTGATGTAACGCTCGGCGGCCTTCAGGGTCTGGCGGCGCTGGTAGTGCGCCGGCACGGCCGCGGCCTGGGCGCGACTGACCTCGATGTAATAGCCGTGGACGCGGTTGAAGCCGACCTTCAGCGTGCCGATGCCGGTAGCCTCGCGCTCGGCCTGCTCGAGCCGGGCAATGAAGTCGCCGGCGTCGCTGCTCAGGCGCCGCAGTTCGTCGAGTTCGCTGTCGTAGCCGTCGGCAATGACACCGCCGTCGCGCACGAAAGCCGCGGGCTCGTCGGCGACGGCGCGTACCAGCAGCTCGTGCCAGCCGGGATCGACCTGCAGTTGATCGGCGAGTTCGTCCAGCAGCGGGCTGTACAGCGGCTCAAGCGCCGCGCGCAGTGGTGGCAGGCAGGCGAGACCATGGCGCAGTTGGACCAGGTCGCGTGGCCGCGCGCTGGCGAGCGCGATGCGGGCCAGGATGCGTTCGACGTCGCCGATGTCGCCCAGGGTTTCGCGCAGCGGCCGGTAGTGGCGGTCGTCGAGCAGGCGGGCAACGGCTTGGTAGCGCGCGCGCAGGCAATCCCGGTCACGCAGGGGCCGTGTCAGCCAGCGGCGCAGGCAGCGGCTGCCCATGGGCGTGGCGGTGGTGTCCATGACCCGCAGCAGGCTGTGGTCACGGCGTCCCGACAGATCCTGCTCGATTTCCAGGTTCCGGCGGCAGGCGGCGTCCAGCATGATGCTGTCGCTGGCCGGTTCCAGCCGCGGTGGCAACAGGTGCGGCAGGGCGCTGCGCTGGGTTTCTTCCAGGTAGTGGAGCAACGCGCCGGCGGCGGCCAGCGCCTGGTTGGCCGCGTCGCAGCCGTAACCGGCGAGGCTGTCGACACCGTACTGCCGGCACAGTCGCGGCCGCGCGCGCTGGCTGTCGAATTGCCAGCCGGGGCGTTCATTCGCGGCGACGGGCAACTCGCCGGCGGCTGCACCGGCGGCGTCCGGATACAGCAGCTCGGCCGGCTGCAAGCGCTCGAGTTCGGCCAGCAGCGTCGCCGCGTTGTCCGGCTCGGACAGCATGAAACGGCCGCTGGACAGCTCCAGCGTGGCCAGACCGAAGGTTTCCGTGTCCTTTCGCGGCGGCTGCACGGCAACCAGCAGGTTGTCGCTGCGCGCATCGAGCAGCGCCTCGTCGGTCAGTGTGCCGGGCGTGACGATGCGCGTGACCTGGCGCTCGACCGGTCCCTTGGCCTGCGCCGGGTCGCCGATCTGGTCGCAGATCACGACCGATTCGCCCTGCCGTACCAGGCGGGCGAGATAGCTTTCCACGGCGTGGATCGGCACCCCGGCCATCGGGATCGGTTCGCCGGCCGAGCTGCCGCGGCGGGTCAGGGTGATGTCCAGCAGACGGGCGACCTTGCGGGCGTCGTCGTAGAACAGTTCGTAGAAGTCGCCCATGTGGAAAAACAGCAGCTTGTCCGGATACTCGGCCTTGAGACCGAGGTACTGCTGCATGACCGGGGTGTGCGACGGGGTGTGTTGGCCGGTGGTGCTCATGGCCATCAGTTTAGCGCCGACGGGCCACCATATGCATTACGGACAGGCACCCTGGCGGGTGGCCGGCGACTGCAAGCGCACGATCGCCTGGGCGTTGAGCGGAAAACGGTTGTTCGTCAGGCAGGTGCGCTCGATGCTGTCGCCGCTGCCATAGGTGCCGATGCAGTGGGGACACATGTCGTCCGGCAGTTGGGTGAGTATCGTCGTCAGCATGCGATCGATGAACGGTACGTGCAGCGGGTAGCAGTACACCACCCGCAGCTTGAGCAGGTTGGCGTCCTGAACGGTTTGCTGCGAGGCGCCCTTGACCGCGGCGTCACGGTACATGAGGTTGTCACTGGGTATCTGGCAGGTGCCGTCAACATCGATGCCATGGTCGCGGAAGGAATCGTCGCTCGGGTTGATCAACTGGAATTCGGCGAACGCTGGCTCCGTGTCGGAGCCGGTGATCTCGGCACGGACAAGATCGCGCGCCGCGGCGGTACGATCGACGCCGGGATCCTCGCTGATATCCATGTACATGGCTGCCATGGCGCGGGCGGCCTCGAAGGTGGCGTAGTTCAGGGTCGTCTTGGCCTGGTAGAGCAGGGCGAACTGGATGGCTCCGAATACCAGCAGAAACATCACCGGCGTGACGATGATGAACTCGACCATGCTCTGGCCCGGCTGGTGTCGCCTCGGGAAGCGGTTATGTAAGCGCATTGCCGGCATCGTGTCGGTACGCTAGTTCGCCGCCGCCTCTGCCGGGGGCGCGGTTGCCGTGCCGCCGAAATCCGATTCCAGCAGTTGGGTCATGGTATCCAGCAGCAGGGTGGCGCGTTCATGCAGCGGATCGTCCGGTTCGGTGACGTCTTCAAGGTACATGAAGCTGTTGCTTGCCTGGCGCAGCTGGACGATGCCCATGTTGTGCCAGGCCTTGGCGTGCTTCGGCTTGCGTACCAGGGTTTCCTGGTAGGCGGCGATCGCGTCGGCGGGACGACCCTGGCGCGCGTAGATGTTGCCCAGCCGGAACCACGAGTCGGCTTCCTTCGGAACCTGTTCGGTCAATTGGACATAGGCGCGCTCGGCCGTCTCCCAGTCGCCCTTGTTGTAGGCCTGGACGGCCTTTTCCCGTAGTTCCTGGGTATTGGTCGCCGTCGTTTCGCTCGCTGTGGCGTCCGGGCGCAGGTTCTGTGGCTGGCAACCGCCCAACAACAGCAGACCCAGTAGCATCAGGGCCATGTTTCGATTGATTGTCGTCAACGCGTACTTCAAGTTAATTCTCCGGCGTAACTGCTAATAGGACTGTAAACCTGGTGCCCTTACCCGGCCAGCAGGCATTGCGATGACCATGGCTGCACCCGAACAGAACAACAAACATCGTGGCGCCAGGTTGTGAACCAGTTTGCGGATGGTTCAGTCGCGCCGCAGATGCGCCAGATCCAGCGCATAACGTATACCGAAGGTATGTACCGATTGAGAATAGAACAGCCAGGGTAAAGCTCGACGCGGCATTACTCGCTGACGTTGCCGGTATAGCTGTTCAGCTTGTTGTCTATTTCGCCTTGTTGTTTGGTGGTGTTGGCAGAAGCATCGGCTGCTTTACGCACGTCGGTACCATGCTGACCCGGGTGCGTGTTGCCAAAAAAGCCGTAGGCCGCGATGGCCGCGATGGCAATCAGTGCCACGATGATGATGTACTCAATCATGTTCTGGCCGAACTGTCTCAGGAATGATTTCATATTCCCCCGGTGTTCTATCTGGAATCGCCACGCCGTTTGCGTTGCGCATACTTTTTTGCGCCGGTATGCAGACATACTCCCTGTAAGCCTGATTGTTGCCGCAAACGCCCGCCACCGCAATCTCCTGCACTGCCGGGGCAGTTTTAAACATGGGTCATGACTAGTTAAGAGGCCGTTTTCGGCACAGTATCAGCAGTACCGGATAAAGGTTTTGGCCCCGATGATTAAACCTGAACTCACATTCTTTGAGATGCAAGTAGAACGTTGCTTTTTTCATGCCCCGAAAGCGGGTCAGCCGCGACTTGGCAAAGCCCCAGAAGCCCTCAATGCCATTGATGTGGGCTTTGTCACGCACAAACTCATCACGGCCATGAT
>NZ_JANUCT010000005.1 GCF_024808875.1 Methylohalomonas lacus | reverse complement strand
GATCCGGGGCCATGCCACCCTCGACAGCGTCATCTATTCGGATGGCTGGCGCGGCTACAATAGCCTGGTGGATGTTGGCTACGGTAAGCATTTACGCGTCGATCATGGCCGTGATGAGTTTGTGCGTGACAAAGCCCACATCAATGGCATTGAGGGCTTCTGGGGCTTTGCCAAGTCGCGGCTGACCCGCTTTCGGCGCATGAAAAAAGCAACGTTCTACTTGCATCTCAAAGAATGTGAGTTCAGGTTTAATCATCGAGGCCAAAACCTTTATCCGGTACTACTGATACTGTGCCGAAAACGGCCGCTTAACTAGTCATGACCCTTAACTAATTAACCAGTGAACCACATCCGTAGGAGGCCCGATCCTGGGCCGAACAGCTGATTGGCCAGCCATTGCCTTCCATTCGCATGTTTTTGTGTAACAGTTTTGATACACCTGCCGGCATCGTTCGAATCTCCTGAGTGCCAGCCATGACGGTTGATCGGCTTTATTTGTGCACGCGTCTGTTACGTACAGTTTGCAGTTTACCGCAGGCAAGATCGGGCCAACCTCACCTGCCAGTGGATATGCCACCTGGGATCCAAACTTAATGCTGTCATATGAGTAAGTCGTGCAGCTGTTTGTTGGTTCTTTTCCCCGCCCCATGACCCCGCATTGATTGGGATTCAGCCAGGCGCACCATGGCCAGCCTGGCCTGCCACGAGTTTTTGGCACATGTATTGCAATATAATTACTGAAACGGCTTCCCTGCTTGCGACAGGAAAATGTTGCCAGCGGTGACAAATCCCGCCGGCAACGGAAACCCCAATATTTATCAAACAATTAGCTAGAAGAACGCAGGTGATGCGGGCCGCCGATTGCGGGGAAAACGATGCAGACATTAGTTTTTTTGTCTTCGCAAAAATGACAAAATGTCGTCTATAGGCGACATATTACCGTCGCAAGACGGTGATTATACAGCCTGTTTATCAGGGACCCTGAGGAGGCACAGGCTTTGTTGAATCGATCAGCCACAAACGGTATGCGGCTAGCCGTACTGGTCACCGGTGGTGCCGGCTTTATCGGCTCGCATACGGTTGACCGGCTTTTAGCCGAAGGTCACAGCGTTCGCGTCATCGACAATCTGTCGTCGGGCGCGCGCGTCAATTTACCGGCCCATCACCCACAGTTCGAATTCATTCATGCCGACGTGAACGACGCTGGGCAACTCCGGTCCGCCATGAGCGGTGTCGACAGCTGTCTGCATCTCGCCGCCCAGATTTCGGTGGAGCGTTCGCTCGCTGACCCGGTCTATTCGGCCGAGCAGAACATCATGGGCAGCATCCAGGTGTTGCAGGCTGCTCGGGACATGGGCTTGTCCCGCGTAGTTTACAGTTCTTCCGCCGCCGTCTACGGCAATCCTGATCGGCTGTCACTCGATGAAATGACGCCGTTGCAGCCGCTCTCACCATACGGGATCGAGAAACAGATCCTCGAACAGTATGCCGGTTTCTATACCCAGACATTCGGTCTGTCGTGCATGGGCCTGCGCTATTTCAATGTCTACGGACCGCGCCAGAACGGTGCCTCGCCCTACAGCGGGGTTATTGCTAAGTTCATTGATGCGCTGCTGACCGGCGAGCCACTGCGCATTTTTGGCGATGGTCTGCAACAGCGTGACTTCATCTACGTGCAGGACGTGGTCGCCGCCAATATGGCGGCGCTGCAGGCAAACTGCCAGGGCGTCTGTAATGTCGCGACCGGCCGGCTCACGAACCTTCTGGATCTGGTGCGGGCCCTGGAAGTGCTAACCGGGCAGAATATCCGCCCCGTATTCAATACCATGCGCCAGGGCGATATCCGCAATTCGCTCGGCCATGTCGGTCGCCTGCGTGAATGGCTGGGCGTCAGTGCCCGCTGGTCTCTACATGAGGGTCTGAAGGAGCTGCTTGCCCACGAGGCGGCGAAGCTGGACCAGGTCTACGAGGCGTAATTCATGACACGCCTATCGCTGGGGCTGGTGTGGCTGGCCGTGCTTGGCTGGCTGACGCAGGGTACTGCCGTTGCCGCGGACGCGGCTGTCTCTGCGGCGTCGCCGAGTGTCGCTTTTTACTACGGCAATTCGTTACCGACCGAGATCCTGAATCAGTACGACTGGGTTGTACTGGAGGCCGCCCACGCGGATGAACGGGATCTGCGCGAGATCCGACGCTACGGTGCGGAGGTTTTCGCCTACGTCAGTGTCGGCGAGGCGGAAGCCTGGCGTCAGGACACCGGTCATTTGCCGGACAGCTTGCGGCTCGGCAAAAACAAGGCCTGGAACAGTGAGGTCATGGATCTCACCCACCCGGCCTGGCGCGAGTATCTGCTGGAAGAACGCGTCCGGCCACTCTGGGAAGCGGGTCATCGCGGGCTGTTTCTGGACACCCTCGACAGCTTCCACCTGTTCCTGGAAAAAGAAGCCGACATTGAGGCCCAGTGGCAGGCACTGACCGGATTCATCAGGACGTTGCGGGAAGAGTTTCCGGACATCCAGCTGATCCTCAACCGCGGTTTCCCGATTCTTGACGAAGTACACGACGACATTCGCGCCGTCGCCGCGGAATCACTGTATCAGCGCTGGGACGCCGAACGGGAAAAATACACTGACGTGCCGGAGGCGGATCGCGACTACCTATTGAACGAGCTGCAGTCGGTTCGTAATGATTACGGCCTGCCGGCCATCAGCATCGATTACTTGCCACCGTCGGAACGTGACAAGGCGCGCACTACCGCCAGGCGCATTGCCGAAAACGGCATTATTCCCTGGGTAAGCACGCCGGCGCTGGATCAGGCCGGCATCGGCCTGATTGAACCGCTGCCGCGCCGGGTACTGGTAATGTACAACGCCGCCGAGCTCGAAAACGGCGATCTCGCCAACAGTAGTGGCCATCTGTACCTCGCCGCGCCGCTGGAATATCTCGGTTACGGCGCGGAATACGTGGACGTCGGCGGTCCGTTGCCGAGCGACACGCTGGCCGGCCGCTACGCCGGTATTGTCTCGTGGTTCAACGAAGAAATTGCCGATGCCGGGCGCTACCGCGAGTGGCTGTTACGGCAGATGGATAACGGAGTACCGGTGGCGCTGTTCGGCGATCCGGGCATCAGTCTAACCGGTGAGTTGGCACAAGCCATGAGCATCGAACCGACGCCACCACTCAAGACCGGTCCTGCCTCAATCGTGCGACATGATGACATGGTCGGTTTCGAGGGCATGCCGGCATCGAACATTGTTGAACCGACCGGCGTCAACATCACCCGCGATGATGTCGAGGCGCATGTCGTCATGCGTGATGCAGCGGGCACCGAATACACGCCCGTGCTGAGCGGCGACTGGGGCGGGCTTGCTT
Organism: Methylohalomonas lacus; assembly: GCF_024808875.1. GTDB lineage: Bacteria > Pseudomonadota > Gammaproteobacteria > Methylohalomonadales > Methylohalomonadaceae > Methylohalomonas > Methylohalomonas lacus. The sequence continues at coordinate 187,476 of NZ_JANUCT010000005.1, read as the reverse complement.
CCTATGGTTGGCTGATAGAACAGGGTATGCCGGGTCAGGAGCGCTGGTTGCTGGATCCCTTCCGGTTCCTGCGCACGGCGCTGCAGTTGCCGGATATGCCCGTGGCCGACGCCACCACTGAAAACGGTTCGCGTTACCTCATCACGCATATCGACGGCGACGGTATGGTAAGCCAGGCGGATTTGCCCGGCACGCCCTACAACGGCCAGGTCATCCTGGACCGCATTCTCGAGCGTTACCGCGTGCCGACGACGGTGTCGATTATCCAGGGCGAAACCGGGCCTGAAGGTCTGTATCCCGAGCAAAGCCAGACCGTCGAGGCGATTGCCCGAAAGATCTTTCAGCTGTCATGGGTCGAGATCGCGACGCACACCTTCAGTCATCCGTTCGAATGGCACAGCCTGGAGCAAGGCGTCGTGTCCGGTGAGGGCCAGACATCGGCCGGATTCAATTACAACCTGCCGATACCGGGTTATCACTATTCGCTGGAAAAGGAAATCGCCGGCTCGACGCAGTACATCAACGAGCAACTGGCGCCGGTAGACAAGAAAACCCGTGTCGTGCTGTGGACCGGCGACGCCCAGCCTTCGGCCGAAGCACTGGCCATCGCCGAACGCGAGGGGCTGCTGAATCTCAACGGCGGTAATACCTCGGCGACCAACGACAATCCCTCACTCACCGCCGTCTCGCCGATGTTGCGGCCACAGGGCGAGTACCTGCAGGTCTATGCGCCGCAGATTAACGAGAACGTTTATACCAATGACATGACTGCGCCATTGTGGGGTTACCGGCGTGTCATCGAAACCTACCAGATCACCAACCAGCCACGCCGGCTGAAACCCATCAACATCTATTACCACTTCTATTCGGCGGGTTCCCCGGCCCTGCTTTCGGCCCTGCATGAGGTATACGGTTACGCGTTGGAACAAGAGATCCTGCCGGTCTATGTCAGTACCTACAGTCGTGCCGCCCAGAACTGGTATCACCTGGGTATCGCCCGGCGCCTGCTGGACGAGAGCTGGCAGATAACCGGCGCCGAGGCGAATCGCACACTGCGGCTGCCCGCATCGCTGGGCTGGCCGGACTTGCAGCGGTCGCAGGGTGTGGCCGGTGTTCGTGATCTGGAGCAGGGCCGTTACGTGGCGCTTACCGGCGAGCCGAGGGTCAGGCTGGTATTGCAGTCGCAGCCAACGGACAAACCGCATCTGGTCCGCGCCAACGGCCGCATCGTGAAGTGGCAGCAAGATGGCAAGCGTATTGAAGTCCGGCTGCAGTCCGAAGTCGTGCCGCTGGAAGTGGAACTCGGCGGTGTCGATGGCTGCCGTGTCGATGCTGACAAGGCCCGGCAACAGCGGCGCGGCGATCACCTGATCCTGGCATATAAAACACCGGATTCCGGATTGATCGAGATGCACTGTGGCTGAACCAACGGCATCCCGTCGGCCGGCCACCCTCATCAACCCACTGGCATTAGTGGGACTTGTTGCCATACTCGCACTGGTGCTCTATGTGCTCTTTCCGCTGCACCACCAGATTATCCGTGAAACACCGGAAAGCGCGGGGTCCGACAGCGTTTCGATCAGTTACAAGGAAAACCTGTTGCGGGCGACGCCGGACGATCCGGAACTGATACTCGGACTGGCGCGGGAATACCGCGCCGCAGCACGTTTCGCCGAGGCACTGGCACTGCTTGAGCGTATCGAGCAGGCTAGCCCCGAGATCGCCTGGCTCAGATTCCGGCTGGCAGTCCAGATTTTCAACAGTGTGCCGGCGGATACGCTCGAACATGATGCCGGGCGCCTGTTGATGGAACGTTATAGCAAGGCCCTGCCGCTGGATGACCTGAGTGCCGAACAGCTCGAAACCCTGGCCGTTGACTGGCTGGCGGTAGAACGGCCGGACCGGGCCGCAGCGATTTACGAGCGCCTGGCAGCGGTCAGCCCGGACCAGCGTTACAGCGCCTGGCAGAAGGCTGCCAGATGGTGGCTAGCGGCCGGTGACAACCGACGCGCCGCCGAAGCCCTGCGCCGGGTGCACGAACAGGCACCCGACCGGGCGGCGGCCGTTGAAGCCGCCGAGCGGAGCCTGACGGTACAACGACAGGTCGACGAATCGGTCGCGCTATCATGGGCGCGCGACTTGCTGGCGCGCTATCCGGATACACTGGTATTGCTGGATAAGGGTATCGAGATCGCCCGTGCCCATAATGCCGTGCCGGAAATGCTGCAGTGGTCGGCGCGTTTTTCAGCGCTGCAGCCGGACAGTCGTGCAGCCCTGGAGCGGCGCATCGAGATAGAACTGGCCACCAATCACCTTGAGCGGGCGGCCGGTAGCCTGCGGCGTCTGCGTGATGCCTACCCGGATGATACCGGTGTGCGCAAACAGCTGGCCCTGGTTGAGGAATGGGTAGGGAACCACCAGCGCGCGCTGACGCAATGGCAGTTTGTGGCGCGTAGCGAGGTAAACCCCGCACACGACCAGGAGGTAATTCGCCTGGCGCGAATGCTCAATGACGATGCCGCCGTACTGGCAGCGCTCGAACGCGGTTATCGCCACTATGGCCTGGATACCGAACAACGCTGGACGATGATCGAGATACTGGATCATATGGGCCGGCCGGAGCAGTCTATCGATTACCTGCAGCGCTGGTCGACCGCCGGACGCATGCCGGAACGTTTCTGGCACAAGCTGGCCTGGCTGCACGAGGCGCGGGGCGAACTCGACGCCGCGTTGAATACCTGGACGCGCTACGCCAGTGAGTATGACCGCGATGTCACCGAGACACTGGCGCGGGCACGCCTGCATGTTCGCCTGTGGCAGCCCAACAAGGCGCAGGCAGTCATGGCGTCGCTAAACGCCACGCCGCCAGCTGACGCTACAGAGTTCTGGCAGCTGTATGGCCAGCTGGCCTGGCAGGCGGCTGATATGGCGCGTGTTCGCGACGCTTACTGGCAACTGCACGAAAACGGCGAGCTGGATGTCACCGGTTATCTGCGGCTGATTCAGACCGCGTTCGCCACGGGTGCCACGCAGGAGGCCATGATCGCCACGCGGACCGGCTGGCAGCGTCACCGGGATCCCGAGATTATCGTCACGGCGCTGACTGCGGCGAGTCAGGCACAACAAACCGAAGCGGTAGCCGAACTGTTTCGACTGGCGGCGAAACATCCGGAGGCACTGGCGGACAACAGCAATTACTGGCAACTCTACGGCGAATATCTTTACAGCCAGGGGCAGCTGGACAAGGCCCATGACGCCTACCGCAAGGCGCTGGCCATTCGTCCGCACGATAGCGGCCTGCAGGCGGCCATGATTTACCTGCTCGCTGACAGTCGGCGTTACGCCGAACTCGAGCAGGCGCTGGAACGCTGGGCCGGGACGGCGCGGCAGAGTGCTGAACTGTGGCCGGCTTACGCGGTGGCTTACACCGCCCTCGAGAAACCGCGCCTGGCGCTGCCGTGGTATCAGCGGGCCGTCAAAGCGAATCCGCAGAACGCAATGCTGCTACTGGACTATGCCGATAGTCTCGAGTGGCTGGGTCGCCACGACAGCGCACTGCGCATGCGTCGCCATGCCGTTGCCCTGCTGCGCCAGCAATTCTGGTCCATGGAGGCGAATGAGACCACGCAGTCGACGCTGATGGCCCGCCTGATACCGGCAACGTCACTGTTTCCGGTGGCGACCCGGCGGGCTTTGCTCGTGCGCATGCTGACCGAACCGGCGGCCGGTGATGGCAGAACTGGAGATACCGCGGCGGCCGATACCGGTCTGCTGTTGACCTGGTACCTGGATCAGGCAATGCCGGCCTACGCCCGCTACTGGCATCAGCGCGCGCAGCTGCAGCGGCTGGACACTGAACTCTGGCAACAGCTGTCGCTGGCTTTGCAGGCCAACGATGAAGCAGCCATCCAGGCAATTCTGGTCGCCGACGCCGAGCGCGGGGCACTCGATGTCAACGACAGGGTCACGGCCCTGCGGCGGCTCGATCATAACGGGTCAGCGCAGCGGCTCGCGCTCGATCATATCGGCGATGACGCGCTGACCCGCGCGAGTCATCGGAACCTGAAGCGTCAGGCCGCCGAACTTTACCGCGAGATGCCGCAGAACACGGGCGTGGAGCTGGAAATGGGCGCGCTGGGCGATCTTGATCTGTTAACTGAGCGCGCCTGGCTAACACGCAGCACTGAATCCTGGACGTTCACGTTCGAGGGCGGGGCCGTGCAGTTCGATGATTCGGCACTGGATGCTGATCTTACCGGCCTCGATCAGCCGGCCTATATCGGCACACAGGTGCAATGGCGACAGCGGCGCGGCCAGACCGGCCTGCGGCTGCGCTACAGCGAGGCCAGTGACGCCGACACGCTCAGCCTGGGGCTCAGTCAGCGCTGGCAGCTGACGCGCCGGCTTGGCATCGACGCGTTTGCCAGCCTGCGTGACGAGGCAATCGAGACCGGCGAATTGCGCGCGCTCGGCACCCGCGATCGATTGGGCATCGGCTTCGACTGGTCGCCGACTGCACGCGACACTCTGAGCATCAATGCGGCTTACAACAGCTACAACACGCGCGAGGACGCAAACCACCTGGGCGACGGTTACCAGCTCGAAGCCGTGGCCTCGCGCGCGCTGATGACGGGCCCCACCTATCAGTTGACCACGCGCGTGCTGGCCACCACACAACAGAATTCACCGGTCGGCTCGCTGCCGGATGACGTGGCGCGGCGATTGCCCGCCGGCAGTGTCGGCGGTGATGTGGTACCGGATGAATACAGTTTCATCGGTGCCGGCATCAGTTTCAGTCGCGGACTGCCCGGTAGCGATTATCCGCTGGTGGCATCACCGCGTTTTCAATTGAATCTGGATGCCGGTTACGTCTCGCCGGATTCGAGTTTCGGTGCCAGCGCCAGCGGCGCTGTGGGCGTCAGCGTAATCGGCAGCGATGAACTGAGCCTGGAGGCCAGTTACAGCCAGAGCGGCACGGCAGCTGCCTCGAGCAGTTACGGCGTCATGCTGAAATATCAGTACTTCTTTGGACGGTGATGTGAACAGTTTCTTATTTAACGTTGTTTCATTTTAGGAAAGGGAGGAAACCATGAAACCTTTCAAGTCAGTTTTATTAATACTGCTGTTACTGGGTGGCTGTGCAGTCAGTGACGTCTACGAGACGCAACCGCTGCAGGCCGATGCACGCTGGGCGCTGTTACCCATGGTGAACTATGCAGAAGCACCCATGGCGGGGCAGCGGGCCGAGTCGATACTGGCGACGCTGCTGCGCAAGCAGGGCATCAACAGTCTGGAGACCTATCCGCAGCGCGATGATGAAGGGCTGCCCGAACTCAACGACGAACGGCGACTGAGCCATGCCATGGAATGGGCCCGGAACAGCGACTTTCAGTATGGCGTCCGTGGCTCGGTCAAGGAATGGCAGTACAAGAGCGGCCTGGATGGCGAACCGGCTGTCGGCCTGACGGTCGAGGTCATCGAAATCGCCAGCGGCCGGGTGGTCTGGAGCGCTTCGGGCGCTGAATCCGGCTGGGGCTTTGACACGCTGGCCGGTACGGCTCAGGAATTGCTGGTAGACCTGATCGCCACGCTGCCACTGCAATGATCAACAGGTAGACAGCTATGGCCACGCGTATAGAAGACACGCAATATCAGCCACCGGCGCTCTGGATCCGTGTGCTTGAAACCCTGTTGCTCACCCTGGCGGTACCTGCACTCGGTTGGTTCATGAAGCCCGACGATCCGTTTTTCCTGGATGAACCTTTCGCCTGGCTGATTGCAGGCCCCCTGCTCGTCGGTCTGCGTTACGGTTTCGCGCTTGCCTTCAGCAGCGCATTGCTGCTGGCACTGCTGGCGCTGTCGGCTGACAACATGGGCATCGGTGGGCTGACTATCTCGCTGCAATACATCGTCGGTCTGATTCTGCTGGCAATGGTAACGGGCGAATTCACGGATGTCTGGCATCGACGATTGAAACAGGTGGAGGTCATCAACCACCAGCAGTCCACGCGCCTGAACGAGTTTGTCAGAAACTACCACCTGCTGCGCACCTCGCACGACCAGCTCGCCGAGCGGATTGCGGCGAATCCGTATAACCTGCGCGATGCCTTGCTGCATCTGAATCAGCGATTCAATCCGGCGGCGGAAGAGCATTCCATGCTGGCATTTTCCGGCGATGAGCTGCTGAGCTTCCTCGCCTGGCATACCAAGATTCAGCAGGCGGCGTTATATTCGGTGGATGAGACAGGCCGGATCGTGACGCCGGCCATAGCGAATATCGGCGGTGAACCGGCCTTCGATGTGACAAATCACCCGATGGTCAGGGAATGTCTCAATAAACGCTGCATGATCAGTCTCAAGGAGGCCCTGATCGAGGAACTGGAACTGAGCGGCTCGGATGTGCTGGCCGCCGTTCCGCTGATTGATGTGAATGAACGCGTCTGGGCCATTGCCGTGGTGACAGATGTGCCATTCATCATGTTCCATCATAACATGCTCGATTTACTGGCCATTCTGGGTGCCAACCTGGGCGATCTGATTCGCGAAGCCAAGAACAAGGCCAGTGTCTGGGCGAGTGACTCGGATGCAGCATTCATTGAACGAATCAAGACATGGTCGCTTTACAAGCGTCGTTACAAACTGGAATCCCTGCTGATGCGTGTGCACGTTCCGAACACGGGAGAAGCTGATATGTCCCGGTCCATTATTGACCTGTTGCTGGGTCAGTTGCGTGGCCTTGACTATCCGGCCGTATTCGATAGTGACAATGGCTATCACAAAACGCTGGCGATTCTGATGCCACTGACAGGCAGCGCCGCCGCCGGGCCTTACGAGAACCGCATTAGCCAGATGCTACGCGAGCAGTTGGGTATCGAGCCCGCTGACTATGGCATCACCTTCCAGCATAAGCTGATAGACGGCAAGCTGGACGCCAAGGCGCTGATTGACGAGATCCGGGATGAAAATGCTGCGCTATATAATTAGCGTCATCCTGCTTCTGGTGGGCGTCGGGCTTGAGTGTCTGGCTCTGGTCGATCTGCTGCATCTGATTGCCGTGGCTAACGCCGTAGCCTGGCAGCCGTTCTGGCTGCATCTGCTGGCCGCATTGCTGGCGACCGCGGCCGGGGCCCGACTCGTGCCGCAGCGGTATCGGCAGGGTAGCGACGCCGGCATGATCTATTTATTCAGCATGGCCTTATTCATTCCGTTGCTGGGCGTGCTAATTATCACCCTGTCATTGTTACCGGGGCTCTGGACGACCCGGGAGCCGTTACCGAAAATCTGGGAAGAGCGCCGAATACCAGACCTGGCGATGCGGACGCTGAATATCCATACCGATACCATGTTCATGCGCGATGGCTTGATGTCCAGTCTCTTAAACATCAAGGATCCCGACTATCGCCAGGAGGTCATCAGTTCCTGTCAGTATCTCAACCGCCGTCAGGCGGTGCCAATTCTACGGGCTGCCATGGCGGATCCTGCCGAAGAAGTCCGGCTACAGGCCTTTGCCATGATCAGCAAATACGAAAAACAGCTCGAAGAACAAGTCAACGATCTGGAAAAAAAGGTCGAACATAATCGGGCGGATGATCGGGCGCAGGAAATGCTGGCGCGGCTTTACTGGGAGTACAATTATCTGGACCTGGCACGTTCGACACTGACCGATTTTTTCATGCACAAGGCCATGTCGCATCTGGAGCAGGCGCTGGCACTGGTGCCGAACTCGGGACGCTGGCTTATGCTCACCCGGATCAGCACCAGCCTGGGCGAGTTTGAAAAAGCCCAGCAGGCGATCGTTGAAGCCGGCAAACTGGGACTTGACCAGGATCATCTTGCGCCTTACCAGGCGGAACTGTCCTTTCGCCGGGGAAACTACAGGGATATTCCCAGTGACCTGGACTCATTGAGTGAACAGGCCCGTAACAATCCAACACTGGCCCCGGTGGTGGCTTACTGGACATGAATCTACCTCGACTCAATCCCGATGATCAGCCTGCTGACGTGACCCTGCTGCTTGAGGGCAGCTATCCACTGATTCGCGGTGGTGTGGCAAGCTGGGTGCATCAGCTAATAACCGGCTTGCCATCGTTGCGCTTCGCCGCCATTTTTGTCGGCGGTGCCGAGGACGAGTACCAGGGATTGCGCTATGAACTGCCGCCGAATCTAGTACATCTTGAACTGCATTATCTGTTGGCAGGCAAGGCCGCGACCAAGCCGGCGCCAAGACAGGGCTGTCCGGCAGCTTTCCAGGCTAACGATGAACTGCATCAGTATTTCAAGTCGCCGACTGAATATAGTGGTGAACACTGCCTGCAAAGCATCGCGTCGCTCCTGGAACAGCCCGGTGGTCTGAGCGAGGAAGATTTTCTCTACAGCCAGCAGGCCTGGGATCAGATCGTTGATTATTATCAGCGTTACTGCACCAATCCTTCCTTCATCGACTATTTCTGGAACGTGCGTAATATTCATGCGCCACTGTTTCTACTGGCGGATATTGCCAAGCATTTGCCGCCAACACGCTGCCTGCATTCCATCTCCACCGGCTATACCGGCTTTATCGGTGCGCTGGCCCGGCAGTTGCACGACATTCCGTTCCTGCTGACCGAGCATGGTATCTATACCAAGGAACGCCGTATCGAGTTAACGGAGGTTGAATGGATCAAGACACCCCAGGCCAACCTGGGTGAACTGCTCCAGCATGAAGTCGATTATGTCCGTCACATGTGGCAGCGATTCTTCGAAGGGCTGGGCAGACTTTGCTACGTGGCCGCCGATTCCGTGACTACACTTTACGAGAATAACCGCCTGCAACAGATTCAGGACGGGGCCTATGCCGAGCGTACCCAGGTGATTCACAACGGCATCGATGTGCAGAAATTCAGTCACCTGCGTGAACGCGATGCCGATGCCAGACCGCCGGTCATCGGTTTTCTCGGCCGTATCACTCCGATCAAGGATCTCAAGACGCTGATCCGCAGCATGCACACGGTCTGCACTCGCATGCCTGAGGCAGAGGTGCTCATAGCCGGTCCCGAGGATGAAGATCCGGAATACGACGAGGAATGCAAGGCGCTGGTCAAGCGGCTTGGGCTTGAAGACAGAATCCATTTTTTGGGCTTTCAGAAGACCGAGGAGATTCTTGGGCGTATCAGTGTGCTGGTGTTGAGTTCGATCAGTGAAGCGCAGCCGCTTGTTGTACTGGAAGCCATGGCGGCCGGCGTCCCCGTGGTAGCCACCGACGTCGGCGCCTGCCGGGAATTGCTATACGGCAGCAACGGATCCAGACATGAACCGCAAGCCGTTGAAACCATGGATCCGCGACCGGACCAGGCCTGCGGCTATATCGTACCGATTGCAAATCCAGAAAGCATGGCCAATGCCGTGCTCAAGCTATTGCGCGACAGCGAGGACTGGCAGCGGGCCCATGATGCCGGCATCCGGCGCGTGGATGCAGAATACACCCAGGAACTGATGTTCGATCGTTACAGGCGGCTGTATGAAGACACCATGCAAGCCGATGCTGACAGGGAGAAAAACTGATGGCCGGTATCGGGTTTGAGCTGCGCAAACTGCTGCGCGAGGAAAGTTATACAGGCCTGCTGCGCGCCTATGGCTACGCCGGACTGATCAGTTCCGGTCCCTGGGTGCTGTCAATTCTGGCGGTCATGGCACTTGGCGTGATGAGTCTGGTCTATGCCGAGCATGCTCTGCAGGTCAACCAGTTCCTGGTATCGGTAACCTACCTGGTGGCTGCTTCCCTGATAATCACCGGCCCGTTCCAAATCCTGTTCACCCGCTTTGTAGCCGATCGCCTGTTTGCCCATGAGCGCCATCGCATCATGCCGAACCTGATCGGGCTGCTGTCGTTCATCAACATACTGGCTGGCGTGATCGGCATTGCCATTATCGGATTTCTGTTTCAGGGCGAGCCGCTGTTGTACCGTCTGGAAATGATGACGGGCTTTGTCCTGCTGTGCAACATCTGGTGTGTCGTGATTTTTGTGGTCGGCATGAAAGCCTATCGCCAGGTTCTATGGGCTTTTGTTTTCGGCTATGGGGCGACGCTGGCTGCCGGTTTGCTGCTCAATGATTATGGTCTACAAGGGTTGCTGGGCGGCTTCGTTATGGGGCAGGGACTGCTGCTATCGATTCTTTTATACCTGGTGCTCCGGGATTATCCTGCAGACCGGTTCATTGCCCTGGATATTCGCCATCGGAATCTGACCCATCGTTCACTGCTGTTCGTGGGATTGTTCTACAATCTGGGTATCTGGGCGGATAAACTGATTTTCTGGTTCAACCCCTATACCTCGGAGCCGGTTATAGGACCATTGCGTTCCTCACCGATTTACGACTTGCCCATCTTTCTGGCTTACCTGTCCATCGTGCCCGGTATGGCGGTATTTCTGATTCGTCTGGAAACCGATTTTGTCGAACGCTATGACGCGTATTATTCCTCGATTCGCGATGGCGGTGCGTTGAATACCATCCAGGAACAACTGGATGCCATGATCGAGGCGGTCCGCCAGGGCATCTACGACATTCTAAAAATACAGGGCATCACGGTCGTCGCGCTGATCCTGCTGGGACCAAGCATCATGGACTGGCTGGGCTTTTCCATGCTGTATCTGCCGCTGTTCAATATCGATCTGGTTGCCGTCGGCATTCAGGTCCTGTTTCTGGGAATTCTGAATGTGCTGTTCTATCTCGACAGGCTGAAAGAGGCACTCGGCCTGTGTTTAGCGTTCTTGCTTGCAAATACGGGCCTGACCCTGCTCAGTCAACAACTGGGACCATTCTATTATGGCTATGGCTATGCGGTGTCGCTTTTGCTGGTGACGTTGCTGGGCTTCATCCTGTTGGATCGGGTATTCAAACAGCTGACTTACGCGACCTTCATGCTGCAGCCGCAGACCATCCGGCATGTTGAGTGAGAGGATGACCGGTATTCAGCCAACGGGTCCCTGGATTGACAACCACCGATAACCAGCCTCTTGTAGGAGCCGACCTCAGTCGGCGAAACATGCGCCAAATGGTTCGCGGATTGCAATCTGCTCCCACAGGAGTCGGGCCTTACCAATCACCGCTCCGTAGGAGGCCCGACCCCGGGCCGAACAGGAAACCGGTTATGGCGTAATATTCGAACCTTTTCTTCGCGGCGGGGTCGCCGCTCCTGCCAATTAACCCTGTTTAGCTCGCCTCCCGTTCCGGCGGCCGTGGTACGGCACTGAGCAGCTTGCGGGTGTATTCGTGTTGCGGCTGTAGCAGCACATCGTCGACCTTGCCCTGCTCGACGACGCGACCCTCGTACATCACGGCCACATAGTGCGCCAGATACTCGACCACGGCGATATTGTGGGTGATGAATAGATAGGCCAGACCCAGTCGCGCCTGCAAATCCTTGAGCAGATCCAGAATCTGCGCCTGCACGGACACATCGAGCGCACTGGTCGGTTCGTCGCAGATGATGAGTTTCGGATCAACGGCCAGTGCTCGCGCGATGCAGATACGCTGGCGCTGGCCGCCAGAGAACTCATGCGGGTAACGATTCTTGTGCTGTGCCTGCAGACCGACCTGCTGCAGCAGCTGTTCGATACGTGCCTGACGCTCGTGGCGATCACCGCCGACGCGCTGCGCCAGCATGCCCTCCTCGATGATGTCCCCCACCAGCATGCGCGGATTCATCGATGCGTAGGGATCCTGGAAAACCACCTGGATATCGGCACGCCGGCGGCGCAGGGCATCACCACGCAGCCGGGTCAGTTCATCACCATCGAACAGCACGGCGCCATCGGTCGGCTTCAACAATTGCAATATGCCCTTGCCCAGCGTGGTCTTGCCGGAGCCGGACTCGCCGACCATAGCCACGGTCTCGCCCGAGTGAATCCTGATGGAGACGCCATCGACAGCACGCACGTGACCGACCACGCGCTTGAATACACCCTTGCGGATCGGAAAATGGACTTTCAGATCGCGTACCTCCAGCAACGGCGCACTTGCAACATCCGGACGGGTATCATTGGCCTCACGCTGGCGCCGCTCGCGACTCGGCAGGGCATCGAACAGTTCGTGCGTATAGGGATGACGCGGTCGGGCGAAGAACGCCTCGCGCGGATTGGACTCGACAATGCAACCGTGGCGCATGACCGCAACGTGATCGGCGACCTGGGCGGCGACACCGATATCATGGGTAATGAACAGGATGCCCATGTGCGTTTCGCGTTGTAACGACTTGAGCAGATCGAGGATACGTGCCTGAATGGTGACATCCAGCGCCGTGGTCGGCTCGTCGGCGATGAGCAGATCCGGACGGCCGGCCAGCGCCATGGCGATCATGATGCGCTGCTTCATGCCACCGGAAAACTGGTGCGGGTAGTCGTCGATGCGGCTGCGGGCCTCGGGAATACCGACCTCGTCCAGCAGTTCCAGTGTGCGCCGACGCTGCGCGCTGCCGTGCAACTGCTGGTGGCGGGCGAGCGTTTCGCCAATCTGCTGGCCCGCCGTCAGCACCGGGTTGAGTGAGCTCTGTGGTTCCTGAAAGATCATCGCGATACGCCCGCCACGGATATCACGCATGCGCCGTTCCGGCAATTTCAACAGATTCTGACCATCGAGTATAACCTCGCCGCCAGCCACCCGGGCGGCCGGTGGTAACAGACGCATGATCGTGTGCGCGGTAATCGACTTGCCGCTGCCGGATTCACCCAGCAGGGCCAGCGTTTCATCGCGGTCGATGCCGAAACTGACATCATCGACGGCGCGGGTGAGATTGTCGTCGTCACCGAAGAAGGTCTGAAGATTGCGAACTTCGAGTAGTTTATGGCTCATCAACGGATTCCTCGGGCACGGTTCGCGGCCGACGTTCATCGTCCAGTGCCACGTAAGTCAGCTCGGCGTCGGCGACATGCAGTACCGCCGCCCCGGGTGCGCCCAGGTGGCGCTGGCTGTAAACGTCGACATGAATGGTCATGGAGGTGCGGCCCACTTCGATGACTTCCGCGTAACAACTAACCAGATCACCGGCCAATACTGCCTCACGGAAATGAAAATTGTTAACCGCCACGGTAGCGACACGTCCGGCGGCGCGCTGGATAGCGATAATTCCGGCGGCAATATCCACCTGCCCCATCAACCAGCCGCCAAAGATAGAACCACCGGTATTACTTTCCTTGGGCATGGCGGCGACCCGCAGCACCGCTTCACGATCACTGGGCAGGTCCTGTTTCATGTTGTTACTGTACGTAGCCATAAGTTCAATTGTTCTGGAGTTTGCGCATGCGCGGATCGAAGGCATCGCGCACCGCATCGGAAAACAGGTTCGCCGGCAGTACCAGACCGAGCATGAATATGAACGCTGCCGCCAGCGACCACCAGACCACCGGGTCGCGTGCCATTTCCAGGCGTGCGCTGTTGATCATATTGCCCCAGCTGTTCATGCTCGGGTCAACGCCGATGTTGATGTAGGACAGCACCGCCTCGGCAAGCACCAGCGCGCTGAAGTCCAGCACCACGGTAATCAATACGATGTGCATGACGTTGGGCAGTATATGCCGTGTCAGAATGGTCATGTGCGAGACCCCAAACGCCTGTGCCGCCTGCACGTATTCGATATCACGCAGTTTCAGCGTTTCTCCGCGCAGCAACCGGCACAGGCTGGTCCAGCTGGTAATGCCGAGGATCAGGCACAGAAACAGCAGGCGCAGGTCGGCACGGTTCTCGGGGGTGCTGAACTGTTCGGGATTATTGCTCATGTAGACCTGCAGCAACAGGATCGCCGCAGCGATCAGCAACACGCCGGGGATCGAAACCAGCGTCGTATAGGTGTACTGCACCACATCATCGACCCAGCCGCGGAAGTAGCCGGCAGCCAGGCCGAGAAAGAGGGCAAACGGCAGCATGATCAGTGTCGTCAACGTACCAATCATGAGACCGGTACGAATGCTCTTCAGGGTCTGGTAGAACACGTCGGCACCGACCTTATCAGTGCCGAATATATGATAGTGCGGCGCCAGCTGCGTCGCCAGACTGATGAACACAATGACCACGGCGCCGGTATAGATGATCACATCCCACGGCACCGGGGTGCGGCGCTTGAAGATATCGGCCAGCCGCCGGCGGAACGGCTGTTGCAGACCCCGACTCTGCCAACCCACCAGCACAGCGACCGCCAGCAGCCAGATAACAAGCGCATATATCAGTCCCATTCCCGCGCGCGTGGCGATATCCGTCAGCCGCTGCGTTTCCGGGTCACTCAAGTGCGCACCGCCGTGTTCGAGTCGCGGATAGATGCGATCCTGGGTACCATCCGGCAGACGCACGGTTTCCTTGGCATAGAGATGCGTGGCAAATGGTGCCGAGTAGGTTTTCTCGACCTTGCTGCGCACCGGGTCCATGATCCAGTCGAAAACGCTGATCACATCCGCGGAATAGCGCGGCTGATCGGCACTGGCATCGTGGTCGCGCGGATGGAAATGAATCGAGTCGAGCAGACCGATGGCCACATAGACCACCAGAATAACGGCCGCTGCCATACCCATGCGACTGCGCGCCACCTGCCGCCAGGGCGCACGCATATGTTCCCGGCGGCGGGCCACCAGCACGAAACTGATGATGGCCAGCACCAGCAGGAATACCAGCATGTCGGTCCACAGCAATACCAGGTTCATCGCGTCCTCAATTCAGCCGCACGCGCGGATCGACCAGGGTGTAGGAAATATCGGTCAACAATAGACCGATGATGTAAAGCACCGACCCCAGGAACACCATTGAACGAACAATGGCGAAATCCTGTTGATTGATGGCATCGATGGTGTAACTGCCAAGGCCGGGAATGCCGAAAAACGACTCGATGATGAGACTGCCCATGAACAGCAGCGGCAGCAGCACGACGATACCGGTCAGGATGGGTATCAGGGCGTTACGCAGTACGTGCCGACCCATGACAACTTTCTCGCTGAGGCCCTTGGCACGTGCAGTACGCACGTATTCCTTGCCCGACTCCTCGAGAAAGATCGTGCGATACCAGCGAGAGCCGGAACCGATGCTGTAAATGATGCTGATCGCCACCGGCAGGATCAGGAACTTGATCGCTTCAAGACCGGTATCGTACCCCGAGATTGGCACCAGGTTGAGCATTTTTCCGATCAGGAACTGGCCGCCGATGATGTAGAAAAGACTCGAGATCGACATAAGAATGACGCACAACACCACCCCCGCGGTGTCGATATAAGTCGCGCGGAAAAAGACCATGGTCAGGGCGAAGGTAATATTCAGCAACAGACCGACCAGCAATGAGGGCACGGCGATCGCCAGGCTGGGCCACATACGCTGACTGATATCGTGGGCAATGTTGCGACCATTATCCGACAGGCCGAAATCGAACACGAACAGCCGTATCGACTTGGTATAGAAGATCGTATCGGTAAATTGCCCCGCACCGTCCTTCTCGGCATTCCAGAACAGTGGTTTGTCATAGCCGAGATTCGCTTTCCACTTCTCGATCGCTTCCTCGGTCACCCGCTTGTCGCCCAGGTGCATGCGCGCCATGTCGTCCGGCGTATTGACCACGAAAAACAGTGCGAAGGTGAGAATATTGACGCCAATCAGGATCGGGATGGCATACAGTAAACGGCGGATAATATAGGCAATCATAGCGCGGCTTCCTTCTCGCGTTTACGATAAACCCGGATCGCCGGCAGTATTGCCAGCACCAGCAGACCGATGACCGTCAACACCGGCCAGACCACGGGCTCATTCCACTCGGCCCGCAGCCGCTCGCGCTGTTGTGCGTCGATGCGCTTGTATTTCAGCGTATTGTTGGCCATCAGGTTGGGTTTGGCATTGCTGTACCACTGGTGATGCAGGGTGTAGGCAACCGGATGGAAACCCCACAGCCAGGGTGCATCGCGACGGGCAATTTCAACCATCTTGTCGATGATGGCCTGGCGCTCGTCGTCGTTGTCCATATTGCGCATCTGCTCGAACAGGCGATCAAACTCGCTGTTATCGTAGTTCGAGGAATTCTCGCCGCCATGGAGTACCTTGCCATTGGGGCCGTAAAGCAGGAACAGAAAGTTTTCCGGGTCCGGGTAGTCGGCATTCCAGCCCCAGAAATACATCTGCGCATTGCCCTTGCGCATTTTCTCGCGGAAACGGTTGTAATCCGTGCTGCGGACCACCAGGCGGATACCGAGCTTGTCGAGCTGCTTGATGTACCAGTTGTGGATTGCCTTGGAATCGGGGCCGCGATCGAGCGTATCAAAGTATAGTGTCAGCGGTTCACCGGATTCCCGATTACGGCCGTTCGGATAACCGGCTTCGGCCAGCAGCTCCCGCGCCTCGCGTATCGACTTGCGTTCCGGTTCGCCCTCTTCCCAGTCATAGACATAGGGATTGATGCCGGCCTTGCCTTCGCGGTGACCGAAAATGCCGGGCGGCAACGGGCCCTGCGCGGCGATGCCGCGCCCGTTCTGGAAGATGCTGATGAATTCCTCGTAGTCGATGGCAATGGAAATCGCCCGGCGCAACAGCCGCGCCTGCTCGCTATCGCCGCCGACCACGGAATCGAGCATGTTGAAACCCAGGTAATAGCTCGAGGTCGTGACTGCCTTGAGCAGGTTGATCCCCTTGCGCTTCATTTGCGGGGTCAGCTCGGCATTGCCCTGGGCATTAAAGTTGACTGCCTGATCGAAGCTGTCGGAACTGATGGCCGAGACGTCATAGTAGCCCTGCAGGAACTTGTTCCACGCCGGAATGCTCTCGTTCTCCAGGCTGTAGACCGCCTTGTCGATGAACGGCATGGTCTTGCCGGCGTCATCCAGTAGACCGGCCTCGCGATCGCCGGGCATGCCCTCGGTCGGGTATTTTTCACCCCAATAATTGGGATTGCGCTCCATCACCATGCGCAGATTGGGATTGTTTTCCGTGAGCATGAACGCGCCCGTGCCGATCGGATACCAGTCGAGCACGATATTGCGCTGATTCATGCCGGTTTGATTGTAGAAGCGTTCGGCTTCCCACGGCATGGGGGCAAAAAACGGCATCGCCAGCCAGTAATTGAACTGCGGGTACTTGCCGTTGACCCGGATCTCGTAGGTATAGCGATCGATGACCTGGACGCCCTCGAGATCGTGATTGCGCAGGTCGATGTAACCGTTCAGGTCCATCGGCGCGCTCTTGAGTTCCTCCTTCAGATCCGGCAGACCGACGATATGCTTGGACATCACGCCGGCAATGGGCGAGTAGCGCCGCGGGTGCACCATGCGCTTGATCTGGTATACGTAATCGGCCGCTGTCAGTTCGCGTGTGCCGTGATGCTCGAAATCGGACAGCTCGCGAATACCTTCAAGCTCCGACTTTTCCAGCGCATGATAGCGATAGTTGCCGTCGGCGTCGCGGGCGAAGGCCGGATGCGGCTGATACTCGATACCCGGTTTGATCGATACCCGGTAAACACTGTAATCCACCGCATCGGCGGGGGCATCCGCCGGCAGGCGCTCGTCATCGGCGTCGAACAGCATGGGCTCCGGCACCGACTCGGCGGTCAGGGTCGTCAGCTCATATGGGCGCTTGAGAAAATGGTACTGCAGTGGCGGTTCGTAGATCTGGCCGATGAACTTGTATTCGTCAGCGCTGTAGGCGGATACCGGGTCAAGGTGCTTCGGCCGCTCACTGAACATGTCGTAGTAGACCGGTTGACCCGATTCCGACGCCGGGTACGGATTATTCCACGGCGCCTGCTCACAGGCCCCGAGCCCGAGCGTGAGCAGCGTCAACAGGATTTTCAGACCGCTAGGCATGGCTGTGGCTGGGCGCTGGCTTCGAGGTTGCGTTATTATTCTTGCGGTTCAGGCTTTGTCGTGGTCAAACATAAGGCTTCAGCCGGTATCGGGCACGGTTTCTGTCAGCGGCTATCGACACCCTCTGATCCAGCACCGTGCGGCCAGCAGCGGTGCCCGACTCATAAATCACTACAAACCCGGTTGCCGCCTGCTCTGACACTGGCATTATAAACACAGGCTTAAAGGTCCAGTCATCCACCTGCTGCATGAAAGTCACGCGGCATGCCACAGCCTGTATACTGGCACCCATAACATAGACACGGCGACGGGCATTTCATTCCCGGGAACCAGCAACACAATCAAGGATAGCGACTATGGCATTACTACAAGGCAAGCGCGCGCTGATCACCGGCGTCGCCAGCAACCGTTCCATCGCCTGGGGCATCGCCCAGGCCATGCGCCGCGAGGGCGCAGAGCTCGCCTTCACCTACCAGAACGAGCGTCTCAAGGAGCGCGTCACGGCACTGGCGGCAGAGCTCGACTCGGACATCGTCCTGCCCCTGGACGTCGCCGACGACGCCCAGATCAATGATGTTTTCACGCACCTCGGCCAGCGCTGGGACGGCCTCGACATCCTGGTCCATGCCATCGCCTTCGCGCCGCGCGATCAGTTACAGGGCGACTATCTGAAAAACATCAACCGCGAGGCCTTCAGCAGCGCTCACGATATCAGCTCGTACAGCTTCGCGGCACTCGGCGCCGCTGCCCGCGACATGATGCAGGGCCGCAATGCCGCATTACTGACGCTGAGCTACCTCGGCGCAATGCGTTCGATCGCCAATTACAACCTCATGGGGGTGGCCAAGGCCAGTCTCGAGGCCAATGTACGCTACATGGCCGCCAGCCTCGGGCCGGAAAACATCCGCGTCAATGCCATCTCGGCCGGCCCCATCCGCACCCTCGCGGCGGCTGGCATCAGCGGTTTCCGCGAGATTCTCGACCACGTCGAACAGGCCGCACCACTGCGCCGCAACGTCACCATCGACGAGGTCGGTAATGTCGGCGCATTCCTGTGCTCCGATCTGGCCAGTGCCATTACTGCCGAGATCACCTACGTCGACTGCGGCTTCAGTACCACGGCGAGCCTCTAGGCCCCGCCGCAACGGCCACCCCACCGGCTTCCTCGAGGACGCACTGCATGCCGCAATTCCGTCAGCAAACCCTGCTCTGGGCCATTCTTGTCGGTGCGGCCGCCGGTCTTGTCTGCGGCTGGTGGTTTGGCGAAGCCATGGCACCGGTAGCCTGGCTTGGCGATCTGTTCCTTGACGCGCTGAAGATGGTCATCGTGCCGCTGATCGTGGCGGCAGTCATCAGCGGCATCGGCTCGCTCGGCGATGTGCGCCGGCTCGGCCGCATCGGCGGCCTGACCCTGCTGTACTACTTGCTGACGACTGCCAGTGCAGTGCTGCTGGGACTCGTCCTGGTCAACCTGGTCCAGCCCGGCAGCGGCATCGACACGCTGGCCGGCGGCGTGCCGGAGGGCTTCGCCGACAAGGAAACGACCGGTTTCAGCGACATCGTCCGCTCGCTGATCAGCCCCAACCTGGTCGCCGCCGCCGCCGATACCCAGCTGTTGCCGATCATTGTCTTCAGCCTGCTGCTGGGTGCCGCACTAACGACCGTCGGCGAGCACGGCCGCACTACGCTCGCCTTCTTCGACGGCCTCAACGAGGCGATGATGAAGCTGGTGATGTGGATCATGGTGGCGGCCCCGGTCGGCATCTTTGCGCTCATCGCCGGGCGCTTCGCCGAGGCCGGCGGCGGCGCGGCGTTCCTGGCCGAGGTCCAGGCGGTGGGCTGGTACGTCGCCACGGTCATTGGCGGCCTGTTCCTGCATTTCCTGCTGCTGACCGCCGTCGGCCAGGCGCTGGCGCGGCGCGGCTTCAGCTACGTCCGCGCCCAGGGCCGGGCGCTGGTGACCGCTTTCGGTACCGGGACGTCCTCCGGCACCCTGCCGGTGACGATGGAGTGTGCCCGTGAGGCCGGCGTGGATGATCGCGC
Organism: Methylohalomonas lacus; assembly: GCF_024808875.1. Lineage (GTDB taxonomy): Bacteria > Pseudomonadota > Gammaproteobacteria > Methylohalomonadales > Methylohalomonadaceae > Methylohalomonas > Methylohalomonas lacus. Next base: position 167,635 of record NZ_JANUCT010000005.1, on the reverse strand, counting down.
GGTACGCTTTGTGCTGCCGCTGGGGGCAACCGTGAACATGGACGGCACGGCGCTGTATGAGGCTGTGGCGGTCATGTTCATTGCCCAGGCCTATGGCATCGAGCTGGGTCTGGCCGAACAGACGCTGGTGTTCATTACCGCGACCCTGGCCGCGATTGGTGCGGCCGGCATTCCCCAGGCCGGGCTGGTGACGATGATCATCGTATTGACCGCCGTCAACCTGCCGCTGGAGGGTATCGGCCTGCTGCTGGCGGTGGACTGGTTCCTGGACAGGCTGCGAACGCTGGTCAACGTCTGGGGCGATAGCGTCGGCGCCGCCGTCATCGGCCAGTACATCGGTGCCAACGACGCTGCTGCGGCGCCTGCCGCGCCGCAGCCCAACGCCTGAGGCGACTCAGATATCCACGTTGTCGCGGTTGACCGATATCTCGGTCCGCGACTTGGCGTCCTCGACCAGATTCTGCCAGCTGTTCCGCGCGGTCGCCTGCCGCAGCTGCTCGCGCAGTTCGTCACGCTGCTCGGCGGTCAGCGTATCGACGCTCGGTACCTGCACATCACTGACACCCACGACGATGTAGTCGCCGCTGCCCAGCGAACTGCCGTCGTAGCGGGCCGCGTCGTCTTCCGGTGCCGGGATGCCGAAGGCGGTCCGCAGCACCGACCGGCTGACATTCGGGTCGTCACGCGTGGCTGCCTGCGCCTGCTGCCAGTCGATATCGTGCTCAGTCGCCACCGCTTCCGGCGACTCGCCCGCCTGCAGTGCCTGCAGTATGGCCTCGCCCTTTTCGATCGCCTGCTGGCGGGCGCGCTCGTACTTGATATCGTCAACAATTTCGTCCCGCACGCTGTCCAGCGGCAGCGGCTGGGCCGGCTCATGCTCGGCAACCCGCAGTACCAGCATGCGTGAATTGCCCAGTTCCAGTGCCTCGCTATTCAGTCCGCGTTCGAGCACGTCGTTGGAGAAGCTGGCCATCGCCACCTCGGGTTCGGCGGCGATGCCTTCACCACCGCCCTCGCTGAACCAGTCACTGGTCTGAATATCAGCATTCAACGCATCGGCGGCCGGCTCCAGGGAACGCGGGTTCTCGTAGGCCAGCGTTGCCAGGCGATCGGCCTGTTCGAAAAACAATTGTTCGGCCTGTTCGCGGCGATAGTCTTCCTCGACCTCGTCACGCACACTGCCGAAATCGCTGCGCTCGCCGCCCTTGGCATCGTCAACCCGGACGATGTGCATGCCGACATCGGAGCGGATAATGTCGCTGATCTCGCCCTTGTCCATGTCGAAGACCAGCTCGTCGAGCTCCGGTGCCATCACGCCGCGTGGCGTGAAACCGAGAGAAATCTGTTCGAAGTCGTTGCCCAACTGATCTTCATAGTCCTCGGCCACCTCTTCCATGGTCATGCCGGCATCGAGTTTCTCCTGGATGAATTCCATTGACTCGCGGGCAGTCTCGACAGCCTCTTCTTCCGCATCCTTGTCCAGTTTGATGTACATCTGCGTCAGTTTGCGTGCCTCGTCAACGGAATACGACTCCGCATTGCTTTCAAAATAGGCGCGCAGATCGTCCTCGCTAACTTCGACATCGTCCATCAGGCTTTCGAGGGTTAGATCGATATAGGCAATACGGACCCTAGCCGGCTCACGGTAATCATCGATATTCTCGTCATAATAGGTCTGGATGTCGTCATCGCTGACCTCAATGCTGTCATAAAGCGGCTGCGCGGCGATGGTGACGTAACGAATATCACGCGTCTGGGCCTCGATCTTGGCCAGCCGGGTAACATCCGCATCGGTAACGAATGCGGTGTCGATGATCGAATTGCGCAGTTGCTGCAACAGGACTTCCTCGCGCATCTGCTGTTCAAACCCGGAAGCGCTCATGCCAATACGTGACAGCGCCTGCTGGTAACGTCTCTGGCTGAAACCGCCATCGTCATCATGAAACGCGTCGATAGCGCGAATACCGGCAACCACATCGGCATCGCTGACGCGCATGCCGGCGTCACGGGTCAGCTGCTTGAGCACTTGTGTCTCTATCAACTGATTCAATGCTTCCTGGCGCAGCATTTCGTTGTTCAGGGAATTGGCCGACTGACCCAGTGCCTGTTGGACCTGCTGACGATAGTTCTGGTAGGCGCGCTGATACTCGGCGATGGTAATTGGTCGATCACCGACCCGGGCCACGTTCTGGCTACCGCCCGGTTCCATGTAGTAATGAATGCCAAAAAAGGCAAAAACGATAATGATTAGTCCTACAATAACGCCAGCTATCCAGCCGGAAACAACGTCTTGGATTTTCAGCAGCATATCGACTGTCTCTGATAATTAATTAGTTAGCTTTATTGATTGAACCATAGTCCCGGCCGCGAGCGGGCTTTATGGAAACCCGGCCGCGCTGGTGCAGCGCCATGAGCACGGGGCATTTTACCGTGTTGTTCGCCGTAATGCCTCCCCGACAGTAGACACGGAACGGGAATACGGGCCACAAACAAAAACGGGCGTCCGCATGGGACGCCCGTGGTGCTTAATGGCGGAGCGGACGGGACTCGAACCCGCGACCTCCGGCGTGACAGGCCGGCATTCTAACCAGCTGAACTACCGCTCCGTATATAACCTGATTGTCTCTTTGGTGGGTGCTGAGGGGATCGAACCCCCGACCTTCGCCTTGTAAGGGCGACGCTCTCCCGGCTGAGCTAAGCACCCGTCCGGAAAAGCGCGCTAGTTTATGGCATCTTTGAGCGCTTTTCCAGGCTTAAATCCTGGAACTTTCGAAGCCTTGATCTTGATCTCGGCGCCGGTCTGCGGATTGCGACCGGTACGGGCGGCACGCTCACGCACGGAGAAGGTACCAAAACCCACCAAGGTCACGCTGTCGCCCTTTTTCAGCGAGTCGGTGATGGCATCAAGGGCCCCGTCCAATGCCCGCGCAGCTGATGCTTTTGAAATATCAGCCGCCTCCGCTACGGCGTCAATCAGTTCTGATTTATTCATTCGTTATTCCCCTTGGAAATAGGACCAGCACATGAGAAGTGCTGATCATGAAATTATTCGCTTGAAGTCGATATACCCGGACTGGCGCTAAGACTTATTAACGCCGAGCGGAGTTTTATACCAAGCACCCCTATCGCCGTCAAGAAGCGCCAGAACCCGCTGCCAAACAATTAACATCACTAAACCGGCAAACGAATAAAACTGGTACGGTTAATGCGTACGCAGATGGTCCGTGTCCTTGTCGGCGTCCTTGTCATCCTGCTTGACCAGTTCTACCGCCTGATCCTGTTCCGGCAACGGTTCCGGCATACGCGGCAGGGCAACCGTCAGGACCTCGTCAATCCAGCGGACCGGACGAATATCAAGATTCTTCTTGATATTCTTTGGAATTTCCGCCAGTTCGCGCTCGTTTTCCTGCGGAATCAATACCACCTGAATGCCGCCACGCAGCGCGGCCAGCAGTTTCTCCTTGAGACCTCCGATCGGCAATACTTCACCACGCAGGGTGATTTCACCGGTCATGGCGACGTCGGCGCGCACCGGAATGCCGGTCAGGGCCGAGACAACGGCCGTGCACATCGCGACACCGGCGCTGGGGCCGTCTTTCGGCGTCGCGCCTTCCGGCACATGGATATGAAAATCGTTTTCCTGGTAGAAATCCGGCTTGATACCCAGGACCCGGCTGCGGCTGCGCACTACCGTCATCGCTGCCTGAATTGATTCCTTCATGACATCGCCAAGCTGACCGGTATGGTTGGCCTTGCCCTTGCCCGGCACGATGGCCGCTTCAATCGACAGCAGATCGCCGCCGACCTCGGTCCAGGCCAGTCCGGTCACCTGACCGATGCGATCCTCCTCCTCGGCACGGCCGAAACGATAACGCTGCACTCCGATGAGCTTTTCGACTTTCTTCGGTGTGACCTGCATCTTCTTCTGCTGCGGCTTAAGCAACAGCTGCTTGACGACCTTGCGGCAGATGTTGGCAACCTCACGTTCCAGGTTACGTACCCCGGCCTCGCGCGTGTAATGGCGAATGATGTCGCGGATGGCCGGGTCCCCCATCAGGATTTCCTCGGGTTTCAGGCCGTTGCGCTCGATTTGTTTCGGTAACAGGTACTTGCGGGCGATATTGACCTTTTCATCCTCGGTGTAACCGGACAGACGAATCACTTCCATCCGGTCCAGCAATGCCGGCGGAATGTTCGTGCTGTTGGCCGTGGTCATGAACATGACCTCGGACAGATCGTATTCGACCTCAAGGTAGTGATCGGCAAAGGTCGAGTTCTGCTCCGGATCCAGCACTTCCAGCAACGCCGATGCCGGGTCGCCACGGAAGTCCATGGCCATCTTGTCGATCTCGTCGAGCAGGAACAGCGGGTTCTTCTTGCCGGTTTTGGCCATCGACTGGATGATCTTGCCCGGCATGGAACCGATATAGGTACGACGGTGACCGCGGATCTCGGCCTCGTCACGCACGCCGCCGAGCGACATGCGGATGAATTCACGATTGGTCGCACGGGCAATGGACTTGCCCAGCGAGGTCTTGCCGACACCGGGCGGGCCCACCAGGCACAGGATCGGCCCCTTCATGCTCTTGACGCGCTGCTGTACAGCGAGGTACTCGAGAATGCGCTCCTTGACCTTTTCCAGACCGTAGTGATCCTCGTTCAGCACCTGCTCGGCCTTAACAACATCACGCGAGATTTTGTTGCGCTTCTTCCACGGCACGCTGACCAGCCAGTCGATGTAATTGCGCACCACCGTGGCCTCGGCCGACATCGGTGACATCATCTTCAGTTTGTTCAGCTCGGACTGCGCCTTTTCCTTGGCCTCCTTGGTCATGCCGGCCTTTTCAATCTTGTTGGTCAGCTCCTCGATCTCGTTCGGCGCATCTTCCATCTCACCGAGTTCTTTCTGAATCGCCTTCATCTGCTCATTCAGATAGTACTCGCGCTGACTCTTCTCCATCTGCGTCTTGACGCGACCGCGGATGCGCTTTTCGACCTGCAACAGGTCGATCTCGGCTTCCATCAGGCCAATGATGTGCTCGAAGCGCTCGCGCAGGTCGACAATTTCGAGAATGTTCTGCTTTTCTTCCAGCTTAACCGCCATGTGCGCGGCAATGGTATCGGCCAGCCGGCCCGGGTCATCGATGCTCGACAGCGACGACATGACTTCCGGCGGCACCTTCTTGTTCAGTTTGACGTACTGGTCGAACTGGCTGGTTGCCGACCGGCCCAACACCTCGAGTTCGCGCTCGTCGTACTCGGGCGATTCGAGCTCCTGGACCTCGGCGGTAAAACAGCCGTCATCGTCGTTCAGCTGGGTGACCTGCGCGCGACTGCCGCCCTCGACCAGCACCTTGATGGTGCCGTCCGGCAGCTTCAGCAGCTGCAGTATGTTTGACAGCGTACCGATCTGGTAAAGGGAATCAGCGCTTGGATCGTCCTCGGCGGCGCTCTTTTGCGCGACCAGGAATATCTGCTTGTTGCCCGCCATGGCGGCGTCCAGCGCCTTGATCGACTTCTCGCGGCCGACGAACAACGGGATGACCATGTGCGGATAAACCACGACATCACGCAATGGCAACACCGGAAATGCGTTTTCCGGCACTTGGATTTCGGTTTGGTTCTGCTCTTCAGTCAAGGGATAATACCTCCGCTGGGACAGCGGTCGGGGACACGGTCGGTGTCATTACCGGCCGTATGTAAAGATGGATGTGGCTGAAAAACCGGCCATCTGTCGTATTCAATATACCACAGCATCGCGCCGGCCAGTGTCTCCGCCGGCTCTGGTTCTCAGTCGGAAGCCACCTTGGGCATGTCGGAACCCTCATAGATAATGAGCGGCTTGGACTCGCCCTTGATGACGGCCTCGTCGATGACCACCTTGGTGACGTTTTCCATCGACGGTAATTCATACATGGTGTCGAGTAGCACGTTTTCAAGGATCGAGCGCAAACCACGGGCACCGGTCTTGCGGTCCATGGCCTTGCGGGCGACGGCGCGCAGGGCGTCCTCGCGGAACTCGATCTCACAGCCTTCCATTTCGAACAGGCTCTGGTACTGCTTGACGATGGCGTTCTTCGGCTCCAGCAGGATAGTAATGAGCTGATCCTCGTTCAGCTCGTCCAGCGTCGCCGCCACCGGCATGCGGCCGACAAATTCCGGGATCAGACCGTACTTGACCAGATCTTCGGGCTCGACCGAGTGCAGTATTTCGGTAGCGCTCTTCTTGTCATGCTGGCCCTTGACCTCGGCCGAGAAGCCGATACCGCCCTTCTCCGAACGCTCACGGATGAGCTTGTCGAGACCGGAAAACGCGCCGCCGCAGATGAACAGAATATTGTCCGTGTTCACCTGCAGGAATTCCTGCTGCGGATGCTTACGGCCACCCTGCGGCGGCACCGAAGCGACGGTGCCCTCGATCAGCTTCAGCAGCGCCTGCTGCACACCCTCGCCGGACACATCGCGGGTAATCGACGGGTTGTCCGACTTGCGTGAAATCTTGTCAATTTCATCGATGTAGACAATGCCCTGCTGCGCCTTGTCGACGTCGTAGTCGCACTTTTGCAGCAGCTTCTGGATGATGTTCTCAACGTCCTCGCCGACATAACCGGCCTCGGTCAGTGTCGTGGCATCGGCGATGGTGAACGGCACATTCAGAACGCGCGCCAGTGTCTCGGCCAGCAGCGTCTTGCCGCTACCGGTCGGGCCGATGAGCAGCACGTTGCTCTTGGTAATTTCGACGTCGGACTTGTGCTGCGTCTTGTCCATGCGCTTGTAGTGGTTGTACACCGCGACCGACAGGATCTTCTTCGCCTGCTCCTGGCCGATGACGTACTCATCCAGTACTTCCTTGATCTCATGCGGTGTCGGCAGGCTGCTGCGCGACCCGGGCATGGACTTTTCCTCGATCTCCTCGCGAATGATGTCGTTACACAGTTCGACACATTCATCACAGATGAAGACCGACGGGCCCGCTATCAGCTTGCGGACTTCATGTTGGCTCTTGCCGCAAAACGAGCAGTACAACAGCCGATCGCTGTCACCGCCGTTCTTGCCCTGATTGCTGTCACTCATTTACAACACCTTCGAGTCAACATTGAATGAAATACTGACGCTCACCTTACTAAGCCGGTCACGTACTGGCAACATCGGGCACCGGTTTGCGTTCGCTCAGGACGTCGTCGATGAGGCCGTAGGTCACCGCTTCGTCGCCGCCCATAAAGCGATCGCGCTCGGTATCCTGCTGGACCTGTTCCACGGACTGTCCCGTATGTTTGGACAATATCTGGTTCAGTTGTTCACGCGCCTTGAGAATTTCGCGCGCGTGAATATCGATATCCGTCGCCTGGCCCTGGAAACCGCCCAGCGGCTGGTGGATCATGATGCGCGAGTGCGGCAGGCAGAAACGCTTGCCCGGGGCGCCGGCCGCCAGCAGCAGCGATCCCATGCTCGCCGCCTGACCGACGCACATGGTGCTGATATCGGGCTTGATGAACTGCATGGTGTCGTAAATGCCGAGTCCCGCGCTCACCGAACCGCCGGGTGAGTTGATATACAGATGTATATCCTTGTCCGGGTTCTCCGATTCCAGGAACAGCAACTGGGCGATGATCAGGTTGGCAACCTGGTCCTCGACCGGGCCGACCAGAAACACCACCCGCTCCTTGAGCAGCCGGGAATAGATGTCATAGGCACGTTCGCCGCGAGCGGACTGCTCGACGACCATCGGCACGAGATTTAAAGCTTGCGTATTAGGTGCACTCATGTATTTGAATCAACAGTAGAAAATAGTATCACGGCGATTACTCAGTCTGCCCTTTATTCATCAGAGCGTCAAACGTATACGGCGTCTCGCTGACCTGGGCCTGCGACAGCAGCCAGTCAATCAGCTTGTCCTCGATGACCAGGGCCTCGACCTCGCCAAGACGCTGCTGATCGGCGAAGTACCAGTTGACCACCTCTTCCGGGCTTTCGTAGCCGGAGGCGTTCTTTTCAATCAGTTCGCGCATTTCACTGGTCTCGGCCTTGATGCCCTGCTCGCTGACCATTTCGCGCACCAGCAGCTGCAACGCCACGCGCTTTTGCGCCTGTTCCAGGTAATTGGACTTGTCCATGCCCATGGCCTCCAGCTGCTCGTCGCCGATGCCGTACTGGCGCATGTTGTTCTTGGTCTGCTCCAGCAGGCGATCTTGCTCGGCCTCGACCAGCGCCGCCGGCAGCTCGACGCTGTTGGCCTGATAGAGCGCATCCATGACCGATTCCTTGGTACGGTTGCGTACGGTCTGCTCGGCCTCGCGCTCCATATTCCGGCGCACCTCGGCACGAAATGCCTCCATGCCGCCTTCGGTAACGCCGAACGCCTGGAAGAATTCGTCATTGAGCTCCGGCAGCCGGGCTTCCTGGACCTGCTTGACCGTGATCTCGAACTCGACCGGCTTGCCGGCCAGCTCCGCCTTGCCGTAATCGTCCGGGAATTTCAGGCTGAGGTTACGGGTGTCGCCAGCCTGGGCGCCCACCAGCCCCTCCTCGAAGCCCGGAATCAGGCGGTTGGCGCCGATCTCGACATCGAAATCCGTACCCTGGCCGCCCTCGAACACCTCGCCGTCGACGCGGCCGGTGAAGTCGACCTTGACCGTGTCGCCCTCGGCGGCGGCGCGCTCGACGGCTTCCAGCTGCTTCTGCTGCTGGCGCAGGGTCTCGATCATCTGGTCAACGTCAGTCTCATTGACCTCGCACACCGGCTGCTCGACCTTGAGCTGATCCGGGGCCACCGGCTTGACCTCCGGGTAGACCTCGAACGTCGCGGTGTAGGTGAAGCCCTGTTCCGTTTCCTGCGGCTCGATTTTCGGCTGACCCGCCGGGTTGAGCTGTTTTTCGGTCACCGCCTCATAGAAAGTCTGGCGCATGGTCTCGCCGATGACCTCGGCGCGAACCTGCTGGCCATAGCGCTTCTGGACCAGTTTCAACGGCACCTTGCCCGGCCGGAAACCGTCAATCCGGGTGGTGCGCGACAGGTTTTTCAGGCGGTTTTCAACCTCGCCGGCAATTCTATCTTCAGGGATCTCGACGCGCAGGCGGCGTTCCAGCGATCCCAGTTCTTCTACGGAAACTTGCATGATCTGTCCTCAGACCTAATGAATTATATATTTAAAAACAATAACTTAAGTGATAAATACGCGATTGGTGCGAAAGGAGAGACTCGAACTCTCACGGGTTGCCCCACTGGCACCTAAAGCCAGCGCGTCTACCAATTCCGCCACTTTCGCGCTTGTACTGTCTTGTGCGGGCAGCGCCTGTCACGGCGCCGCGTGGCTGACACCTGTCGCTGGGGTATACCGTGACAGAGCGCAGCAGGCGACCAAAGCTGCAGACGAATTATAAAGGTGGGCTCCGGCTTTGTAACCCTCCGGCACACGAAAATGCCGTTGACCCGGTGCGTAGCTTGATTGCCGGTGTATACTGACGCCATTAGGCATTTATTGAAAGAAGGGTGTATGCCATGGACCAGACACGCGCGCTATTGTCCTGTCTCTGCCTGCTCGCCGTCACCGGCCCGGCCGTCGCGGCGACCATTGTTCAGTGCGAGGATGCCGACGGCAATCGTACCTTCGAGGCCAGCTGTCCGCCGGGCACGACCCAGGTCGAGAAGAAAAGCTACTATACCGGACCCAAAGACACCGCACCTGACCTCGAAACCCTGAAGGCGGAGCGCCCCGTTGTCCTCTACCGGGTGCCCACGTGCGAGGCCTGCGACGCGGTAAGCAACTACCTGGATAACCGCGGTACGCCCTACAGCGAAAAGAATGTCTCCGACGACGCCGAGCTGCAGGAAGAGTTGCTGTCGATCAGCGGCGAACTGTCAGTACCGGTGGTAACGGTCGGCGAGGAAATGGTCGCCGGCTACAACCGGCCGATGCTCAGTGACAAGCTCGACGCGGCCGGCTACCCATCGGCAGAGGACGAGGGGACCGAGTCCGCCAGCCGCTAGCACGGCAAGCGATCTAGAAGCACTCCATTCCGAACTGCTTGCAGCTGCGGCGGCACTTGCGCGTGCCCTGTTTCGAATCGATGATGCAATCCTCGCCCCATTCACGGCACACCCGCATGCACTTGCGCCGCGACTCGGACTGCGTCTGCCGGCCACTGGCGCTGTCCTGTCCGGGCATCAACAGCGTGCCGGAGGGCACGCCCGCCCGATCGTTGCCGTCCTGCTTGCTGGTGGCCGGCTCGTCAGACAGGGCGAGCGGCGACGACGCCACCACGACTGACATTAATAAAGCGCGTAGTACATCCATTGGCACAACCGATTCATCTGGTTAGCAAATCACTTATACAGCCTACAGGCACACCGGGCCTACCAGCCTATTGGAGCCGGTAAATCGAGACAGGTTCACTGATACCGCGGATGTTCACCGACACCGGCGCACTGAAGCGGAATGATTCATCGGCAGTTTCCGCCACCACCGATCCGGACACCTCGATGGTCATGGATTCGGCATTGCTGCACAATCTGGAAGCCAGGTTAACGGACTGCCCCACGGCCGAATAGTCCAGATGTTCCTGCGAGCCGATATTCCCGATCAGTACCGGGCCCATGTCAATGCCAATAGCCACCGGCAGACTCGGCTGGTCGGCGACACCCTGCATGCCGGATGCCTGGTGCAGGATTTCCAGAGCACAGCGACAGGCGCTATGAGCCTTATGGTCACCGTCAAAAATCGCCATGATGCCATCGCCGGAAAACTTGTCGATGTAACCGCCATAGTGGTAAACCATATCGACCTGCATGGCCAGCAAGCGATTCAGCGAGTTGAACAACACCTCGGGTTCGGTCCTGCGGCTCAGGGCCGTGAAACCGCGGACATCGGAAAACATGATGCAGACTTCGCGCCGCTCCGGCACCGGTAATTCATCCGTGGTGGCATAGGCTTCCACCATACGCTGGGTCCGTGGCGATACGTAGCGATTGAGGTAACGCCGGACACGTTCCATTTCCAGGTAGTATTCAACCTTCTGGATATGTCCCTGCAGGCGGGCCTTGAGTACAACGGGATTGATTGGCTTGGCAATAAAATCCGTTGCTCCGGCATCGAACACCGCGGCCAGCATTTCCTCTTCTTCCAGCGCGGTGATGAAGATAATCGGTGTAATGCGATAGCGATCGTGTGCGCGCAGCTTGCGGCACAGTTCCAGCCCGCCCAGCCCGGGCATGCGGATATCGACCAGGAACGCATCAATGTCCTTTTCCAGGGCCAGGAACAGGCACTTCTCGCCACGGTCGGCGAGCTCGACATTGAAACCGTCGTTTTCCAGCAGACTCGCCAGCACGTTACGGGTCGTGCGATCGTCGTCCGCTACCAGAATCGTGTAATTATCATTTTGCATGCCGCCCTGCCCCCTGAGCAGGTGGAGCATCCTGCCGTTTCCCGCCGGCCGTCGTGGCCAGTCATGAACCAGTTTATCAACACACCGGTTTACAGACTTAATTATTATCCCGGCTGCCCCGACCAGGGCAGCCTGTTAAGTCTCTCTTGACAACCAATCCGGGCCGTTATCTGTTTTCCTTATATATCAAAGCTTGAGACATTTAATCTTGAGAATACAGATTAGAGTCATTTGTTGATTTAAATCAAGCGTCCGGCAATCGATTAAAATTACATGGTCTAATTTAAAACAACTGTCATTTGCAATAGCCACCCCCCTCTGCTATTAACTGTAGTTACCTGATCAGTGGGGTGACGTATGCCGGGGAGGCATATGTCCAGAGCACCCGGTCGAGGGCAATACTTTCTTCCCGTATAACCATAACAATATGCCCGCCCGGAGTTGCCAGTACCCACACTGGTCCACGCTAAGAGTCCTTATGCCTGTAGCACAGGAAGGAATAAAGCAATGGATGCACATAAGCCGTTGCTGTTCGTCGGCGATAATAAGCAGGGTGAACTGCAGCAGATTGCCAATGACATGCGCACGTGTGGCTGGACCGTACAGCACGCCAGCGACTGGGATCAGGCCGGGCTCTATTTGGACAAGCAGCCCTGTGAAGTTGGCCTGGCGCACCTCAATCCCAAACACCTGCCCGCCAAGACCGAGCTGGATGAGCTTGTCGACGGCAAACAAACCGAGTGGATCGCCCTCGTTGATACGCCGGCGCTTGGCAACTGCAATGTCCAGCAACTGATCCACAGCCTGTTCTTCGCCTATCACACAATACCTGGGGACGCGGCCAGGCTGGATAGTGTACTCGATCATGCCAGGGCCATGGCACGTTTATCATTCTCCGAATGCGGCCAGAATGAGCAGGCCGATAATGAATACGAAATGGTCGGCAGTACCGCCATCATGCGGCAACTGTTTGCAGATATCCGCAAGATCGCGGCCGTAGACGCCCCGGTTCTGATAACCGGCGAATCAGGCACAGGCAAGGAACTGACGGCACGCGCGATTCATGAACGTTCAAAACGCGCCCAGGGACCGTTCAACGCCGTCAACTGCGCCGCCATACCGGCCAACCTGGTTCAATCCGAGCTGTTCGGTCATGAAAAAGGCGCCTTTACCGGCGCCAATCAACGCAAGGCCGGACATTTTGAAGCGACCGCCGGTGGCACCATCTTCCTCGACGAGATTGGCGATTTGCCACTCGACCTGCAGGTCAACCTGCTGCGTTTTCTGGAACGCCATTGTATCCAGCGCGTCGGCAGCAGCCAGGAGATTCCCGTGGACGTGCGTGTGCTGGCTGCCACGCACGTCGATCTGGAAACGGCCGTGGCCGAAAAACGTTTCCGTGAGGACCTGTATCATCGCCTCAATGTCCTGACTATAAAAACACCGCCCTTGCGCGAGCGTCAGGAAGACATCGAAGTCCTGGCCAATTTCTTCTTCCACAAGTTCCGTTGCGAGAAAAGCAGCCGCCTGACTGGCATCAGCGAACAGGCCCTAACCATCATGCACCAGTACGACTGGCCAGGTAACGTGCGCGAGCTGATCAACCGCATGCGGCGGGCCATGGTGATGTGTGACAGCCGTTTGATACGGCCTGCCGATCTCGGCCTGGAGCGTCGCAAATCCAAACGCGTCGTAGTTACGCTGGAACAGGCACGTGACAAGGTGGAAAAGAACACCATCCATACTGCCTTGATGCGCAATCAGAATAACGTCTCACGCGCGGCCCAGGAACTCGGCATCTCACGAGTCACCCTGTACCGGTTACTGGAAAAGCATCACATCCCCCACGCCGGCAAGCATTGACCGACCGACAATCAGCAGCATGCCAGCAAACTGTATCATTCCTGTATCACTTCCATAACAGCGGCAAACAGGCCCATTCAGTCTGATAAAGGTTGATGGGGCCTACAGCCCGTATCGATAGCTTTACAGTCGTCATCAAGCGGTAAAAACCCTTTCCTAACAAAAACAGCCACATACCTATTGGCATAGCGATTGCTATGTCTATTCACATCAGCAACCGGTGAGGAAGCGGACGGTGAATAGACTCCAAAACAATCAAGCACGCGTTAGTTGCCATACCCCCTGGCAGCGCCCCTTATCGCTGCTTATGGCGCTCTCATTCGCTCTGCTTAGTGCCACCTCGCCGGTTGCTGCTGAACAATTGGCAGATAGACCGGCTCCTGCGGGCGTACATTACGCCTACGCCGGCTTTAGTGTCACGACGACAGGAAATATCAGCGGCCACACGCCCTTAAACGACGACCAGCTGGGCCAGGTTCGCGGTCTGTTTACCGAACCCATGCTGATACAAGCGAGTAACGGTAATGAAACCGGCGTCATTCTCTGGGACGAAACCAGCTCCAGTGGCAATCGTACTTCCGTCATGCAAAGCAATGGTCATAACAACAGCCAGAACAACCGCCTCAAGATGGGCCAATGACAATGACCATCAAAACACACAGAGTAATCATTCTGTCCCAGGCAATCTTTCTGATGCTGCTGTTCGCCGCCGCCTCACCTGTGCTCCAAGCTCAGGACAGCTCCCCCAACCTCAGACCCGGCGTCAATCCCGGTGAAGTGGTTGTGATACGCCGAGTCGAGCCGGCACCCATGAACCGGGTTGACCGTGACAATGGCCCGATCACCACCAAGATCAATCTGCGTCGTACTGGCGAACTCAGCAACGGAGTCAACAACCAGGTCAATAATCAACTGGATGGCATGATGGGAATTGCACTGTCGGACAGCCAGGCAGCAGGTGTGCACAGCACACCCGCGCCGGCCCGACAGCTGCATCAGGCACTCGGCATGGAACAGGGCCATAACCTAAACCGTAATGGTGGCAGCCATTCCCAGGCAAACAGCAGCAGCGGTCGGCTCATGGGCATCCTCAATGCAGAAAGCGGCAGGGGCGGCAGCATCGGCGGCGTCATGTCCGGCTTCTCGGATACGCTCAAGCAGTCGCTGGGCGCCATAAACCAACAATAAAATGACAAGACAGAAAACCATGAATCTGCAATCAACCACCAGTCAATCAATAGCAAACCAGTGGCTTGCATGGTCCAGCTCAGGCTGTCTGCAAAAAATGATAACGGCCTTGGCCGTCAGTCTGCTAACAGCGGCTCCCGCACTGGCACAGGAACTCTCCCCCGCAAATTCGTTTTATTCAGCCAGAACCATTCTGAATGGCAACGCGCTCAGCGGCGTGACCGGGGCGATCAACGTCAACATGGCGGCCGGGGACAACAACCTGCAGAACAACGCCGGCACCATGGCGCTGGGTGAATACGCGCATATAACCAACCTTATAGTGCAGCGGGCTTTACTGAATAGTGGCTTCGCGCCGGACAAGGCATCTGTACGCATTGGCGACAGGGCCTTCAGCAATGCCGTGGGATGGATCACGGTCAACCAGGCGGCGGGGCAAACGAATGTACAGAGCAATACGATGGGTATGGCTCTGGGCATAAAAGGCAGCAGTCTGACCGACATGAGTCTGGGTCAGGTACTGTCCAATCAGCAAATACTGACCGGCGACCCGGATTCCGGGACACCACAGCGTCAAATCGAGATAGAGAGCTCGACGTTCAGTGGTGCCCGGGGAATTATCCAGGTCAACCAGTCAGCGGGTACAGGCAATGCCACTCGCAACAGTTTCAGCCTCCAAATGGGGCCGTAACGGGGCGATGGGATAGCCAGTAATAATATAGCACAAACTAATAAGTCAGGAGATACACCATGAAAACCTTTAAATTGACTCCGCTGGCGCTGGCGATTGCTGCCCTGGTAGCTTCGCCGCTCGTGCTGGCAGGCAACGGCGGTTATCCGAACGGTGGTGGTAACCACTTCGAGACCGACAGCGAAATCGATTCCGAGTTTGAGAACGATATCGAGGTAGACCTCGAGCATAACGCCGATACCGACAAGTACATCGACGTCAAGATCGACGCCGAAGTCGACCCGGGCAACTACAGCGGCGCCACCGTTGACAGCAAGCAGCTGACCGACGATGTCGACGTTGACAACAAGCTCAGCGAGAACAATGCCCGTTTGAACGGCGACGCCCTGCGTGGCGCTTCTGGCAACATCGGTGTCAACGTTACTGCTGGTGACGACAACAAGCAGGCCAACGATGCGGCCCTGTCCGCTTCTGACGCGGCCACCGTGTTTGCCCAGTCAGCGGCGTTCTCGGCCCAGTCTGCTTCCAACAACAAGGTCGACAACCAGGGCGCTACCAACAACGCCACGCTCGGTGGCAACGCCCTGCAAAACGCCACTGGCAATATCGGTGTGAACATTGCCGCAGGTGTCGCCAATGCCCAGCAGAATTCACTGGCAGCTTCGGTTAATACCGCCAGCGGTTCGGCGGATGCGACCACAGCCGGCGTTCAGCAGAGCTTTGATAACTACACCGATAATACCGGCAAGGTGGTCACGCTGGAGAAGGGCTTTGTCTATCGTGAAAACCTGGTCATGGTCGGCGGCTACGCCGGTGGTGGTGGTGGCACCTATTCGGGTGAATGGGAACAGACCAATAACGTCTATCCGGAAATCTGGATGAGCAACAACCCCAGTGACCCGGACACCCTGAATCATCCCTGTTCAAACTGTCAGCAAGTTGGTCACCTTGACTTCGATGCCGATCAGGAAAATGGCCGCTTTGCTGGTGAAGAAAGTGGTGAATTCGGCTTCAGGGAAGCCGGCATCATCGTGCTCAAGGGTGCCGCCTCGGGTTATGGCAAGACCTTTGAAGACGTCATCGTCTATCACCAGAACAATGCTACCTTCGGTGGCAATGCTCTGCGCGGTGCCAGCGGCAACATCGGCGTGAACGTCGCTGCCGGCAGCAACAATCTGCAGCGCAACTCGCTGTCGATTGCAGCCGCGACTGGTGGTAATGGCGGTGGCAATGGTGGTGGTAATGGTGGTGGTGAATTATAAAAGCACCATTACAAAGACCAGCATAATATATAAATGCTGATACAAGTTCCCGGTCCGCCACAAGCGGACCGGGATTTTTCTCCAGGGATGGGCCGGTACATTGGCAGGGAAGCAGTCGACGACCATGGACAGAAGCGCATGTTGTCAGTAAATGACAGGAATATTATCAGCGGCATGGTTGGCGCAGTGATGCTAGCTACGACCCTGCTTGTCAGCATACCAGAGACAAGCCAGGCCGCCGGGATCAAGTTCGGCAATGCCATACCCGGCACCATGATCACCAAGAATGTGCAATCCATCCGCGAACGTCGCTACGAAAATCTCGTTGAACAGCAAACCGATTTCTCCTGTGGTGCCGCATCCGTCGCAACCATCCTCAGGTATGCCTACGGCCAGGAAGGCATTACCGAGCTTGATGTGCTCGACGGCATGCTGGATGTCGCCGACCCGGAAGTTGTCAAGGCCAGGGGTTTTTCCCTGCTGGACCTGAAGAACTATGTCGAATCACTGGGGCTGCGTGGCCGCGGTTACCAGGTTGAAACTGAAACGCTCGATGATGTATCCATCCCGGTTATCGTGCTACTGGACCTGAATGGCTACAAGCATTTCGTCATCATGAAAAAGACCAGTGGCGATCGTGTCTATGTCGGCGACCCTGCACTGGGCAACCGCATCATGGAGCGTGATGAATTTGTCGCTTCTTGGAATAACATCATTTTCGCCATAGTTGGCGAGGGATTCAATGAAAATACCGTTTTGCTCAAGCCCCGGCAGCCACTGACGGCACGCAAACTAACCGACGTGTTTGCGCCGGTGCCCAAGCATAGATTACTGGATTTCGGCTTCATACATGCCGATTTATTTTGATTATATCGATAGCCTTTTTGAGGGACTAGAGAGATGAACACTCGATTTGTAAGGCGTCACTGGTTTATCGTTCAGGCCAGTGCTCTACTGTGCATAACAGTCGGAACGACAGCGCCGGCAGCCCAGGCAGCCTGGCCTGATACTTCCGCTTTCAGCAATGCACGCGAACTGACTGACGGTGAACTGAGTGGTATGCGGGGCCGTTTTATTGACGGCAATAAAATCCTTTACTTTGGCATCCAGATGACCAGCGAGTGGCGCACCGCAGCCGGTGAGTCGCTCCAGGCGGGCGCCATCATGTATGCCGACATGAGCGGCAAGGTACCGAACGTAAGGTTCGAGCCACACATAACCGCGGCAAACGGTGACGGCAACACTCCGTCACAGCAGAATTTCGGCAACAACCAGGTTCAGAATCAGGGCACGGAAAATGCGAGCGGCGTCGTCCAAACCATTCAGGCCGGCGGCGACCACAATTCCGCCAGCAATGATTTCTTTATTGAAATCGACAGCCGCAGCCGTGGCAATGCGCTGCCCGGCAATACAGGCAATGGCATGTCCAACTTGACCACACTGTCCGGTGCCAGATTATCGGTCAGCAGTGGCAATGGCGGCCTCGGTGTCAGCATTGATGTGCCGGGACAGGGGCGTATCAACCAGCAGATACTCTCGCGCCAGGGGCTGCACCAGTCCGTTCAGCTAAACAGCAATTTACAACAGATACGCAATGTTACGCGCCTGCAGCTGGGTATAGATCGTCAGGCCAGTGCAGGCATGGACGGCCAGATGCGCCGTGCCATCGAGACCGCCCGGGGCCTGAATCGCCTCTAATTCAGGATTTTATCAAGCGTCTCTGCTATAAGTTATAGAGAGCAAAAACCGCGAACACGGATGGTGCATTTGCCCATCCGCGTTCCCATTCAAAAGGCCGGCAGTGGCAGGTAATCGTGTGGTCCGGTTACAGACAGCGGCTTAATAAAAATTGCAATATGGGAACCACCTGGGGGCATTAAAAATGAAAAGAACGACTGTTTATACCATGGCGTTGGCCACGCTATTGAGCAGCCGGGGCGCTGCCGTTCTGGCCGAGGATATAGATGAGGTTGAACGCCTGCGGGCACAGGTGGAAGCTTTGAAGGAGCAAGCTGAAAAGCAGCAAAAAGTCATTTCAATAATCAGTCAACGTCTCGAAAAGATTGAGAACACCGACGCTAAAGCCGGAACCAATCGAATCAGCAAAAAATCAGTACCCGATAGCGAGCTGGAAAGATTGGCCGGCAGGGGCACATCGCAGACAGACAACAGTCCGCCACCAGCCAGCACGGAGAGCGCCCCGGCCCAGGGCGAGGAGGAAGTGGTCAAAGAGGCCGGCCCGAGCCAGAGTGTCCGCGACGTCCTGCGCGAAGAGCACACCTTGTTCAATCAGCGACTCACCCTGGAACCCGGCTTCACCTACTCCTATTCCGATCGCAGTCAGCTGGCACTCAGCGGCTTCCTGGCACTGGATGCCATTTTCCTCGGCCAGATCAACGTGGATACGGTTGAAAGTCATATAATGACCCTGGACATGAATGCTCGTTATGGCTTTTCGGACCGCCTTGAGGCAGAGGTCAACGCCCCATTTATCTATCGTGAATCAACCTATCAGTCGATCGGTGTCGGCGGCTCGACAACGCAAAGCAGTGAAGTGAGTGTTGATGAAACCGGTCTCGGCGACATTAGTGCCGCACTGTACTACCGCCTGTTCCGGGAAACCCAGACCACGCCGGATGTGGTCGTCAATATCGGTTTTCGTGCGCCGACAGGCTCCGACCCCTTTGGTATCCCTACCCAGGTAGATCCCGTCAATAACAATGTCACGTTCCCCTCCGAACTGCCTACGGGCAACGGCGTCTGGGGTGTGACCGGCGGCGTATCCGTGCTCAAGACCATTGACCCGGCTATCGTGTTCGCCAATGCCGGCTATACCTACAACATCGAGGAAAGTTTTGACGACATCAACGCGACCAGTGGCAACCAGCCGGGCGACGTAAAGCTGGGCGACGCCATACGTTTCGGTTTCGGCACGGCCTTTGCCTTGAATGAGCGCTTCAGCCTGTCGCTGTCATACAGCCACCAGTACAGCATGAAATCCGAGGTGACGCAGAATGGCGTCAGTCAGAGGATCATCGGTAGCGATGCCAATGTCGGCGTCATGAATTTCGGCGCCACTTACGCGCTCAACAACTCGACATCCATCGTCAGCAACATAGGCCTCGGCCTCACCAACGATGCATCCGATATCGCCATAACCTTCCGCGTCCCCATGCAATTCTAGCCGTATAATATCGGTAAACAAAAAAAGCCGTTCAGGGCAACCTGAACGGCTTTTTTCAGTTTGGTGGGCCGTGGAGGAATCGAACCTCCAACCTTGGGATTAAGAGTCCCCTGCTCTACCAATTGAGCTAACGGCCCTTCATTTTTTGCCATTCGCGGACATTGCGCCCGCTGTTGATACATCAGCAAACAACAATGCAGGGCTCACGCCCTGCATTGGTTGCCATCAAGTTTGGGGTGAGAGATGGGACTTGAACCCACGACCACCGGAGCCACAATCCGGAGCTCTACCAGCTGAGCTACTCCCACCATAAAATCTGTACTGCCTGATTTGGTGCGCCTGGCAGGACTCGAACCTGCTACCCTCGGCTTAGCTTACCAACTACTGTTTTCACAGCCTGACTATACCGACTGGATCCCCGCTTTCGCGGGGATGACACCTACGGCGTCAGTTTGTGGTCTGGACTATCTCTTCGCCATCTCAGGCGCTACACGTATAGTCTCTACGGAACCCCGCCGTACTTCATTGTTGCAGGTTTCCACGGGATTGCCATCAGCCCAGCCTGTTTGACTGGCTGCTAAGGTTTCCCCGTTACGGTGTAGTCCACCCGACAGGTTCAATTTCCCTGCAGGGGCTCCTGCAATGAGCAACTGACATACCAGTCACTCGCTTAAAGGCCGATGCTCTATCCGGATGAGCTACAGGCGCATATCGTAAACTCAACTTACTGGCTTATCAGCCTTTAATTACTTCACTTCTGGTCGGGGCAGAGGGATTTGAACCCCCGACCCCCTGCTCCCAAAGCAGGTGCGCTACCAGCCTGCGCTATGCCCCGTAAATCTTTGATTCATTTTCGAATCATCTTCCAGTCACCACAACCGATATTCTACTCGAACAGCCGATTGCGCGGGAGGGCGGGATAATACGCGCCGGCCGCGTAAGCGTCAATTTTAATGGCTTTAGAACAACTTAGCCATACGCGACTAGCCCCGGCGCCAGGTTGTGCCGCTGGCGGTGTCCTCCAGCTGAATGCCTTGGGCCGCCAATTCGTCGCGGATGCGATCGGACTCGGCAAAATCCTTGCGCTGGCGTGCCTCGCTGCGTTGCTGGATCAGCGCCTCGATGGCGGCGCTGTCGAGCGCATCGTCGGCGCGCTGCGGCGTACCCTGGAGAAACGCCTCCGGCTCGCTCTGGCACAGCCCCAGCACAGCACCGAGATGCTTCAGGGTAGCCGCCAGGTCGGCCTGTTCCTGACCGCTTGCCCGGTTGATACGCCCGGCCAGGTCGAAAAACACCGCCAGCGCGTCAGGGGTGTTGAAATCGTCATCCATGGCGGCACGGAAACGCTCGACCTCGTCATCCAGGATCTCGCCGCCGCTGGCGTCGGCGTGACGCAGCGCCGTGTACAGTCGCGTCAACGAGGCCTTCGCGTGTTCGAGATTTTCGCCAGAGTAGTTCAGTGGGCTGCGATAGTGACTGGCCAGAATGAAGAAACGCACGATCTCCGGCCGGTACTGTTTCAGCACGTCGCGCACAGTGAAAAAGTTGCCCAGCGATTTCGACATCTTCTCGTCGTCAACACGGACAAAACCGTTGTGCATCCAGGTCTTGACGAACGGCTGGCCGGTGGCGCCGACCGACTGCGCGATCTCGTTTTCATGGTGCGGAAACTGCAGGTCCATGCCGCCACCATGAATATCGAAATAATCCCCGAGGCAATGGGTCGACATGGCCGAACACTCGATATGCCAGCCGGGCCGGCCCGGTCCCCAGGGTGACGCCCAGCTCGGCTCGTCCGGCTTGGCCGCCTTCCAGAGCACGAAATCCAGCGGATCCTGTTTCGATTCCTGCACCTCGACACGGGCGCCGGCGCGCAGTTCATCAAGATGCTTGCCCGACAGCCGGCCGTAGTCCTCGAAACTGGTGATGTCGTAATAGACGTCGCCATTATCGGCGACATAGGCATGGCCGCGCGCGATAAGCTGCTCGATCATTTTGGTAATGTCATCGATGTGCGCGGTAGCGGCCGGTTCCTGATCCGGACGCTCGACGCCGAGTGCATCGGCATCCTCGTGCATTGCCGCGACAAAGCGCGCGGTCAGCTCACCGATGGTCTCGCCGTTTTCGCGCGCACGCGTGATGATCTTGTCGTCGATATCGGTGATGTTGCGCACGTAGTTGACGTCATAACCACTGTAGCGCAGGTAGCGCGCGACCATGTCGAACACCAGCATGACGCGGGCATGGCCGAGGTGGCAGTAGTCATACACGGTCATGCCACAGACGTACATGTTGACCTGTCCGGGCGTCAGGGGTTCGAAGGCGGACTTCTTGCGGGTCAGGCTGTTGTAGATCTGGAGCATCGGGTTCTTCTTGGGAGTACGGGATTCGGCTGCGGCCAAGGCGCGCATGTTAGCCGAATTGCGGGATCGACTCAAAAGCCGGCCGGCGTCCGTGGCTGTCGACAGGCCCCCTGTGCAATAATCGCGACTCATTCCTTTTCAGGCAGACTGCCATGCAAGTCAAGCTGACCACCAGCCGCGGCGACATCGTTATCAACCTGCACGACGAACAGGCGCCGCAGACGGTCGCAAACTTTCTCGACCATGTCCGTTCGGGCCACTACGACGGCACCATTTTTCACCGCGTCATCAAGGGTTTCATGATCCAGACCGGCGGCATGGATGCCGACATGCGCAGCCGGCCCGGCGGCGGCCCGATCCGCAACGAGGCGAACAACGGCCTCAATAACCTGACCGGCCAGGTCAGCATGGCACGGACATCGGATCCACACTCCGCCAGTGCGCAGTTCTTCATCAATACCAACGACAACCTGTTTCTCGATTTCAAGGCCGAGACCGCCGATGGCTGGGGTTACTGCGTATTTGGCGAGGTCAGCGCAGGCATGGACGTGGTGCGCGACATCGAGTCGACCAAAACGACCCGTAAGGGCGGCCATGCCGACGTGCCGGTCGAACCGATAGAAATCCGCCAGGCGGAGATCCTGGACAGCTAGCCGCCGATCATGCGCACACTGTTCGTCTCCGATCTGCACCTCAGCGACGAACGCCCGGACCAGCTGGATCTGTTCCGCCGTTTCATGAGCGGGCCGGCGCTGGAGGCGCAGGCGCTGTATATTCTCGGCGATCTGATCGAAGTCTGGGCCGGCGACGACGACGCGACAGCGCCGCACCCCTGGCTCATCGCAATCATGCGCCGGTTCACCGATGCCGGGGGGCGGCTGTTCGTCATGCGCGGTAACCGCGACTTTCTCATGGGCGAGCGTTTCTGCCGCGAAACCGGCGCCACCCTGTTACCGGACCCGAGCGTGATTGAACTGAACGATCGCCGGGTGCTGATCATGCACGGCGACCTGCTTTGCACGCAGGACACCGGTTACCAGCGCTACCGCCGGCTGGTGCACCATCCGGCGTTCCAGAAGGGCTTTCTCGCCATACCGCGGTTTCTGCGCGTCGGCATCGCGCATGGCTTTCGCAACCTGACGCGGCGCACCACGCGCCAGAAGGCAAATACGATTACGGACGTCGAGCAAAGCACGGTTGAAGCGACGCTGCGCGAGCACGGCGTTTCATTATTGATACACGGCCATACACATCGGCCGGCGGTGCATGACTTCGATCTCGACGGTCAGCCGGCACGCCGCATCGTTATCGGCGACTGGTACGAGCAGGACAGCGTGCTGGTCAGCGACGACCAGGGCGAACGGCTGGTGCGGGTGCGGGAACTGCTGGACTGAAGCGGCCTGTAGGAGGCCCGACCCCGGGCCGAACAGGAGGCCAGTTACAGTATCTGAATCTTGTCTTCGCGGCGGGGTCGCCGCTCCTACCAATTAATAAGTTAGCATCCACCCCCCATCCTAACCTTCCCCCGTCTAGGGGGAAGGAACAAGGTGTACTGCGCGCTGTGGATTGATGCGCTCCCACGGGAGTCGGACCTACCAATCACGAATCACCAGTCACCAATCAACCAGGCCCATCAGCTGACGACGCCGGCGATCGTCATGACCGCCAGCACGCTGAGCCAGACGATCAGCGTACGGTTTTCAAGTCCGCGCGCCATCTCGATCCAGCTGATGATGTCCTCGCTGTGCGGCTCGCCTGCCGTCGTACTACCAGCAGCAACGTTCTCGCTGCCGGTGTCGTCAGCGTCGGTGTCGTAAACCTGCGGAAACTGCAGCGCGTTCAGGCCCGACTCGATCAACACGTCTTCGTTGACCGCCAGGCTGCGCGCCTCAGCCCGGCGCCAGCCCTCGATTGCATCGACCAGGTTGCCGGCCAGGGCAAAACCCAGTGCCGACAGCCGCGTGGTCGGCCAGTTGAGCAGGTTATACAGATCGCGAATGCTGTTGGCGAAACCGCCATGCACTTCATGGTAGTGGCGATACAGCTCGGCGGTCAGGCGATACAGCAGCGCACCCACGGGACCGAGTACGGCGAACCAGAACAGCACCGCGAACAATCGCACGTTGGCCTGCTCCAGCAGACTGGCCAGCGTGCCGCCGAGCGGGCCGTAAGGGTGCCAGTGGTGATTGATGAAAGCGGCATGGGCCTCGGCCGCGGCATTGCGATCGCCGGCTTCCAGCGCCTCGGTGTAGCGGCTGACCTGGTGGCCTAGGTCCGCCGGACCGAGGCAGTAGAGCAGCACAGCGCATGCGAGCAGGAAGTCGAGCACCGGCGTAACGCTATGCAACGCCTGGATGATGACAGCGAGCAGCAGCAACGGCGGCAATAGGATGACAATGACACCGAACGGCCCCTGCCAGAGCGAACGGGTCGACAGGCGATTTTCACACCAGCGCGAGTAGGTCCGGAACCAGCCGAAGTGCCGCAGGTGGTCGACGGCACCAACAAAACGCTCAATGGCAAGTACCAGCAAGATGGCGATCAGGGTCATGCGAATGCTCCGTTATTCAATGAGTTGCCGGTAGTATGTCCAGTCAAAAGCCGGGCCCGGATCGGTCTTGCGGCCCGGCGCGATATCACTGTGGCCGACGATGTGACTGCCCGCAAGCGCCGGATAATGGCGCTGTAACGCCCGCGTCAGCTGTGCCAGCGCGCGGTACTGCGCCGCCGTGTAGGCCACATCATCGGTGCCCTCGAGCTCGATGCCGACGGCAAAGTCATTGCAGCGTTCCCGACCCAGAAAACAGGACGCGCCGGCATGCCAGGCGCGATCGTTCACCGACACGTACTGGGTGACCGCGCCACTGCGATCGACAAGCAGATGCGATGACACCCGCAGCCCGGCGATTTCGCGGTAATAAGGGTGCGCTGACGGGTCCAGCGTATTGGTAAACAGCCGGTCGATGCCGTCGCCGCCGAATTCGCCCGGCGGCAGGCTGATGCCGTGAATGACCAGCAGGTCGATGCTTGCCTCCGGCGGACGCGCGTCGCAGTTCGGTGACGGCAGCTGGCGCACGCCCGCGAACCAGCCGGTTGCACCGTCCAGTTCAGGCGTTGTATCAGTTACGGGTGCCGGGGTTTGGCCGCTCATGCGTCCATGCTAGGCTAAGCTTTGGGTAGTTGAAAGCCACCCCCACCGGTTTAGCACCGGTTACCACACTGGATTGAAGGGATTATGTGTCGACTGGCGGCCTACGCCGGCCCCCCGCTGTCACTGCGCCAGCTGCTGCTGGCACCGCCGCACAGCCTGTATAAACAGGCCTACGCGCCGGCGGAGATGGTCAGTGCTGTGCTGAACGCCGACGGTTACGGCTTCGGCTGGTACGACGACGAGCAGCGGCCGCGCATCTACACGCACACGCTGCCGATCTGGTCCGACGGCAACCTGCCGGATCTGGCCGACAGCCTGTCAGCGCGGCTGTGGCTGGCCAACGTGCGCAGCGCCACCCCCGGCCAGTCGGTCAACCTGGCCAACACCCAGCCATTCCGCGCCGGCCCGCTGATGTACCTGCACAACGGTTTCCTGCAGGACTTCAACAGCGGCCTGCGGACGCGCTTCCACGAGCACCTGCAGGCCGACCTGAGCGCCAGCCTGCAGGGCACCACAGACTCCGAGTACCTGTTTGCGCTGGTACGCCAGCACCTGCGCCACACGCCCGACCTGGGCCGTGCCCTGAGTACCGCGCTGGACGAACTCGAGGATCTGCTCGCCGGCCGCCAGGCGCTGCTCGGCATCGTCATGAGCGACGGCGACAGCCTCTACGCGGTGCGCCACGGCATCGGCTGCGCACCGCCGACCATGTACGTCAGCGACAGCGACCCGGACTATGCCGGCGGCTGGCTGATTGCCTCGGAGCGCCTGACCGAACCGCGCTACTGGCAGACGCTGACGGCCGGCCGGGTACACCGCTTCAGTCCCGGACAGCCGCTTGCCGCCAGCGCATGAGCAGTCTGGAACGGCTGGCACGCTACCAGCGGCTGGTGCTGGATCTCGTAACCGATGAAGGCACCGACCACTACAGCCACCAGTTTCATCCCGACCTGAGCCCCAGCGGCTGGCACCTGGGCCACTGCGTATTCACCGAAAACTACTGGATCCGCGAGGTCATTGAGGCACAGCCGCTGGCCGCCGCCAACCGTGACCTGTACGTGCCGGAGTTCTCCTACAAGCCGGCGCGTGGCCAGCAACTGCCCGATTTTCACGACCTGATCGACTGGGCCGGCCGCGAGCAACGCGAGAATAGCCGGCGCCTGCAGCAGTTGCAGCACAACCCGCGCCGGCATCCGCTGCTCAGGGGCGGCTACCTGCACGATTTCCTCATTCAGCACTACGCCCAGCACTACGAGACGCTGTGCTATGCGCGCGCCCAGCGCCAGCTGCAACAGGCCAGTGCTGTACCGGTGCGGCCGTTGCCCGTACGCCGGCCCAACGCCCGCGACGCGGTCACGCTCGCGGGCGGTGACTACGCCGTTGGCCAGACTGCGCCCGGCCGCCCGTACGACAACGAGCATTCACGCCATACGATCACGCTTGCCGGCTGCCGGCTGGCACACCGGCCGCTGTCGAACGCCGAGTTTTTCGGTTTCATGGAGGATGGCGGCTATGAACGGCGTGAACTCTGGTCCGACGCCGGCTGGCACTGGCTGCAGACTGCCGCGGTCGCACGACCCGGCTACTGGCGTTGTGACGACCCGGGCCATTATTTCCAGGTCAGCCCGGCCGGGGCAGAGCGCCTGCGCCCGGGCGCGCCGGTCGTCGGCATCAATTACCACGAGGCCGCGGCGGTGGCCGCCTGGGCCGGTGCCCGCCTGCCACACGAGCACGAGTGGGAAGCCGCGACGCGCAGTGGCCTGCTGCAAGGTCGCGGCCAGGTATGGGAATGGTGTGCGAACGCCTTCTATCCCTACCCCGGCTTCCAGGCGTATCCCTATGACGGCTACTCGCTGCCCTACTTTGACAATGCACACTTCGTTTTGCGGGGCGGCAGCCGTTACACCCGGCGGGTCATCAAGCGTCCCAGTTTTCGCAACTACTACGAGGCCGACAAGCGCCACCTGTTTGCCGGTGTGCGCCTGGCCTGGGACAGTCCCCCGGCCTGATCCCGACCGGCATGACCGGCATTCAACGTAATGGCCGCGGTTATGCTGTAATGCGATTATTCGATATCAATAAAAACAATGAACCCAGGATAAGCGGATGATTCCCATGGAAACCCTCGAGACGCTGCTCGGCCAGTTCAGCAACTTCATCTGGGGCGTGCCGATGCTGTTGATGCTGCTCGGCATCGGCCTTTACCTGACCCTGGGCCTGCGGGCGATGCCATGGCGCAAGCTCATCGCGGCCTGTCGTTACCTGTGGCAGGGGCGTGAATCGCGTGCCGGTGACGAGGGCGACATTTCACCCTTTCAGGCGCTGATGACGGCATTGTCCGGCGCCATCGGCACCGGCAACATCGCCGGCGTCGCCACCGCCATCTACCTCGGCGGTCCGGGGGCCGTGTTCTGGATGTGGATGACGGCTCTAGTCGGCATGGCCACCAGCTTCTGCGAAGGGTATCTCGCGGTGCGCTACCGCGAGCAGGATGCGCTCGGCAACTATGTTGGCGGGCCCATGTATTACATCAAGAACGGCCTCGGCCAGCGCTGGCTGTGGCTGGCCGGCACGTTTGCCTTTCTCGGCACCTTCGCCGCCTTCGGCATCGGTAACATGGTGCAGGCGCACTCGGTCGCCGACGTCATGCATTCCACGTTCAGCATACCGACCTGGGTGACCGGCGTGGTACTGGTCATCCTGACTGCCGCAGTGATTCTCGGCGGCATCAAGCGTATCGCCGAGGTGGCCGGCAAACTGGTTCCGGTCATGGCGGCCGGCTACATCCTCGGCGCACTGGTACTCATCGGCCTGAATTTCGAGGCCGTTCCGGACGCGCTGGCACTGATCTTCACGGATGCGTTCACCGGCACCGCCGCGACCGGCGGCTTCGCCGGCGCCGCCGTGTGGGCAACGATCCGTTACGGCATCGCCCGTGGCGCGTTTTCCAACGAGGCCGGCATGGGCAGCACGCCGATTGCCCACGCCGCCGCGCGCACCCGCGATCCGTTCAAGCAGGGCCTGCTGGCCATGCTCGGCACTTTCATCGACACCCTGCTGGTCTGCACCATGACCGCACTGGCCATCGTCCTCAGCGGCCAGTGGACCAGTGGCGAGAATGGCGCACCGCTGACCGCGCTGGCCTTCGAGACCGGCCTGCCCGGCCCCGGCGGCTGGATCGTCACCTTCAGCCTGATGATCTTCGCCTTTACGACCATTCTCGCCTGGAGCTATTACGGCGAGCGCTGCGCCGAGTACCTGTTCGGTGTGCGCGCCATCCAGCCGTACCGCTACGCCTGGCTGGCGCTACTGCTGGTCGGCTCGCTCGGCCAGATCGGGCTGGTCTGGATCATCGCCGAGATCATGAACGGCCTGATGGCGATACCGAACCTGGTCGCCCTGGCGGCGCTGAGTCCGCTGGTCTTCCGCGCGGTGCGCGAACGCCTGGCACAAGGTGAACTATGACCGTGCAATGGCCCGACCCCGCGGTCGTACAACGTGACGTCGCCGCGGCGCTGGCCGAGGATGTCGGTAGCGGTGATCGCACCGCCGCGCTGATTCCCGCCGACAAACCCGGCCATGCCCGGGTCATCTGCCGCGAGGCGGCCGTGCTCGCCGGCCAGCCGTGGTTCAGCGAGGTCTTCCGTCAACTCGACCCGGACGTGCGCATCGACTGGCATCTTGGCGACGGCGATCGCATGGCGCTGGACAGCTGCGTGTGTGAACTTCAGGGACCGGCCCGCGTGCTACTCACCGGCGAGCGCTCGGCACTGAATTTTCTCCAGCTGCTGTCCGGCACGGCCACCGTGACCCGAAACTATGTCGACGCGGTCGCCGGCAGCACTGCCACGATCCTGGATACCCGCAAGACCCTGCCGGGATTGCGGCTGGCACAGAAATACGCGGTACGCTGCGGCGGCGGCGCCAACCACCGCATCGGCCTGTTCGACGCGATCCTGATCAAGGAAAACCACATCGCCGCCGCCGGCAGCATCAGCGCCGCGGTGACAGCGGCACGCCAGCAACAGGTGCCGATCGAGGTCGAGGTGGAAAGCCTGAAACAACTGGAAGAAGCGACACGCGCCGGCGTGACGCGGGTACTGCTGGACAACTTTAACGAGCAGGGATTGCGCGCGGCGGTGGCACAGAATGCCGGCCGGGTAGAACTGGAAGCCTCGGGCAGCGTTGATGAAGAGACGGTGGCGACGATCGCCGCCACCGGCGTCGATTACATCTCAATCGGCGGACTGACAAAGCACGTCCGCGCAATCGATTTTTCCATGCGACTGGATGGTTAATGGTGACTGGCGAACAGTGAATGGTATCCCTATCAAATTCACCAATTACTACTCACCAATCACAATCTAGATTTGACGATTTCATAAACCTCGTCGGTCAGTTCGCGCGTGCCTGACAGGGTCTGCTCGAGTTCCTGCTCGCGCGACTGCTTGAAGTCCTCGTCCTTGATGCCGCCGACGTTGATGTAGACGTTCAGCGCGGCACTGCGTAATGCGGCCTCGGCAGCCAGAACGGCGACGCCGGCGTCGCTGATGACGTTCTTGTTGCCCTTCTCGGCCAACGGCTTGGACAGCTTGATGACTTCGGCGGCGGCCTTGGCACAGTCCAGGGGTACGTCGGTGGCTTCTTTCAGTGCCGCCTGGATGGCCTTGCTGCGCTCGGCCTTTTGCTCATCGGTGTCCTTGGGCATGCCGTAGGCGCCCATGACCTGGTTGAAGACGTCGATGTCGGCCTTGATCATGCCGGTCAGCTTATCGCGCAACGCCTCGCACTGATCCAGTATCTCGCGCACCTCGGCGTCGACGTCCTCGTAGCCTTTCTTGCCGACCGTGAAGTTGCCGACCATGCTGCCCAGCGCCGCGCCCATGGCACCCATGATCGCCGCGGCGCTACCGCCACCCGGGGTCGAGGCCTTGCTGGCCAGTTCATCGAGAAACTGCTGGATCGGTTGGTCCTTAATCATGCTTTCCTCCGCGCGGTTCGGGTAGTGTTGGTTATAGCGACAGCCACCGGCGACTCAAGCCGGCGCAAAACAGCCGCAGATTTGCAGAAAAGCGATTGATTATACAGCATTTCGGCCCCTCGTCGCGGCCCCGCCCAAGTTGTCGGATCGGTGCGCATGCGTTAACTTATGCGCCATTCAGCCGACCGGCCCGGCCGGCCGGCGCCGCACAGCCGCTGACAAACGATTAAAAAAACCCGATAAATCGAGGACATCCATGAAAAAGTTACTGTTCCAGCTCGACACCGACATGCACCCGGCCGTTTTCGACAGCGTCGTCGCCTACGACGGTGGCGCCGATCACGTCATCGGCCATGGCAATGTAACGCCGGACAACGTCGCTCCGCTGGTCGAGGGCACGATCTTCACCCGTGCGCCGAAGGAAAAGCGCTTCACCGCGATCTTTGTCGGCGGCAGCGACATGGCGGCCGGCCAGGAACTGTTCAAGGCCGTACAGAAGATGTTCTTCGCCGACTTCCGCGTGTCGGTCATGCTGGACAGCAACGGCAGCAATACCACCGCCGCCGCCGGCGTCGCCAAGCTGATGTCCAGCGGTGCGGTCAAGGGCAAGAAGACCGTGGTGCTGGCCGGCACCGGTCCCGTCGGCATGCGCGCCGCGGCATTGCTGGCGCGTGAGGGCGCCGACGTGTCGCTGACCTCGCGCGATCAGCAGCGCGCCGATCAGGCCTGCAAGGCTATAGCCGAACGCTTCGAGGTGAACGTTACGCCGATCGAGGCCAAGGACAATGCCGCCCGCGCCAAGGCCATTGCCGACGCCCAGGTCGTGTTCGCCACGGGTGCGGCTGGCGTCGAGCTGCTTGGCGAGGACGACTGGGCCAACAACAAGACCATCGAACTGATGGCCGACGCCAACGCCACCCCGCCGCTCGGCATCGGCGGTACCGGCATGATGGATAAGGGCAAGGACTACGATGGCCGCATCATGTGGGGCGCAATCGGCTTCGGTACGCTGAAGCTGGCACTGCACCGCGCCTGTATCGACAAGCTGTTCGAGGCACACGACCAGGTGTTCGACGCCGAAAACATCTTCGATCTTGCCAAGACCATGGCCTGACCGGACAGCGCATCGATGCCGTTCCGACCCGCCGGTCTCACGTACACCGTGAACGCCCGGATAACTCTGTTGCGTGGCGCCACCGCCATTGTCCTGGCGCTGTGGCTGGCATTATTGACCGCGAGCCCGGCGCTCGCCCAGGGCTACAACGAGGCCAAGCAGGCTTACCTGGCCAAGGAATACGACAAGGCACTGAATATCCTGGAGCCGCTGGCCACCGAGGGTGACAGCGATGCCCAGGTTCTTCTGGGCCTGATGTACGACTACGGCCATGGCGTCGAAGCCGACCCGCAGACCGCCATCGACTGGTATACGCGGGCGGCGCGCCAGGGTCTGCCGGTGGTCCAGCATGACCTCGGCGTCAAGTACTTCCAGGGCAAGGGCATCGAACGCGACTACGATCAGGCCAGGCTCTGGTGGCAGATGGCCGCTAATGCCGGTCTCGCCGATTCCCAGTTCAATCTCGGCCTGATGTACTACCGCGGCCTGGGCGTGGCCCAGGATCGTGAACGGGCCCGCGATCTGTTCGAACAGGCCGCCGCACAGGACCATGCCAACGCCCAGTACAGCCTGGCCGTCATGTATGCCTTCAGCCAGGGTGTCGAGCAGGACTACGAGCGCGCCTTCAAGCTGTTTGAGGCGGCCGCAGATAACGACATTGCCCAGGCGCAGTACAACCTCGGCGTGTTCTTTGAAAACGGTTACGGCGTCGACAAGGAAATGGACCGCGCGCGTTACTGGTATAAACAGGCAGCGGCCAATGATATCGACAAGGCCGTCGAGAGGCTCGCGGTCCTGGACGGTGATGCCAGCGGTGCCGCCGGTAGCGAACCGGAAGATACCGCTACCGCTGCTGACGACATTCGCGAAGCAACCGACATGGCCGGGACCAGCGGCCAGTTCCGCCGCGACGACTGGCTGCGCGAGCAGTCGGCCGGGGAATTTACTATCCAGCTGATCAGCCTCACCGACGAACAGTCAACCAAGCAATATCTGCAGGACCATGCCTTAACGGACCGTGGCGGTTACATTGAAGTCAAAGTGGACGGGCAGCGCCGCTACAATGCCATCTACGGCACCTACAGTAATTACGAGTCTGCCCAGGCTGCAATCACCGAACTGCCAACATCCGTACAACGCGGCCAGCCCTGGGTCCGGAATTTCGGCGTATTACAGGATTTGATGCCCTGAGCGGCGTGAGCTTTTAAGGTGCGATACCGAACAGGCACGGCGCCGTCATCGTGTTGTGTACAATAGCGATGGACTATGGTCTGCTAAATACCGTTTCAGCGTATCAAACTAGGGGACTGTCGCGTGGCGAGTTTTAACGATGTGTTGCGGGCACCTGCAGAAGATCTGCTCAGGATCTTCTACGTTTTCCGTTCGCAGCCACAACAGCAGCACCAGACACCCGCCGCCATTGCCAAAAGCCTGGATCTCAGCAACGGTCAGCTCATGTGCGGTCTCGGTTTCAACCGGGAGTGCCGCGAACTCAGCGAAATCGTCGACATCCTCGGTTTCCGCCGCTTCGCCGACATCGAGGAACGGCGCAACGAGTACTTCGCCAAAGACATATACCGGCGCCTGACGCTGGACAATATTCTCGCCATCTACGAGGTCGTCAAGCACGATGCCGAGATTCTGCACAGCATGCAGTACCTGTTGCGCCGGCGGCTGCAGTCCATCGAGGAAAACATCGAATCGACCATCAACTCGCTGACCATAGAGAAATACAAGGCCGAGATTCGTGCCATCTACTCCGACGGCATTGCGTCCATCGATTTTGCCAAGGAGCGCCTGCAGCAAATGGACAATGGCTTCCGCGCCCTGGCAAACGAGGTCAGTATGATCACGGAATACAAGCTCATTCCGGTTGGCGAGGTATTTTTCATGGACACCATCCTGCCGGAAGAAAAGCGCCGCCTGCTCAGCCAGGGCGATATTCCCGATGAACTGGTCGAGATGCGCCTCGAGGACAGCTCGATTCCCGGCCAGGAGAGCCGCGTATTGCGCGAGTACCTGCGGCTGAACAGACACCAGGAAGGTGGCGAATGACGCAGACGGTCGGCTTCACCGAGCTGCTGACGGCGACGGACACCGATCTGGTCCGCCTGTTCTACAGGATCAAGTCCGATCCCAGGGATGATTTCATCATTCGCATCAACAGGGTTGCCGAACAGCTCGGCCTTAATCATACCCAGTTAATCTGTGCGCTCGGTTTCAACCGGCACATCCGCGATCTGTCCGACATCCACTCGGTACTCGGCTTCAAATCATACAAGTTGCTGATGTACCGCAATAACGAGTTGTTTCGTACCGACACCTACCGACAGCTGTCGATCGACAACGTCATCGACATCTACGCCGAGCACCTCGAGGATGAGGATATCTTTGCTGCCCTGCGGCAATTGCTGAAGCCGCGGCTCGACAATATCCAGGCGCGTATCGCCGACAGCGACGACCCACAGCTGACGATCTGCTACCGCATGGAGGTCCACACCATCTACACAGCCGGCCTGGCCGATACAGCCTTTGCCGAGAGCCGGCTGGCCGAGCCCATCAGCCGTTTTCGCGAACTGGCCAGCGAGGTCAAGGTTGTCGCCGACAGCGGCCTGCTGCCGCCCAGCAACATGTTTTTCATGGACAGCCTGTCCCCCGGCGAAAAAGTCAGCCTGATCGAACAATGCGGGATCAGCCGCGCCATGATCGAAAACCGCCTGAAAAATGCCAGGATTTCGGCTGACGAGCGCGACCAGCTGGAAAACTACATCTAGCCCCCACCGGCCGCGGCGACGTTTTGTCCGCCGTATATTCACTCTAGAATATAGACAGGAATTTTTCCTGCCAATTATTAGCCAGTATCCTATTGTCACCGGGAAACAAGACGGCTACGCAATCCCGCTGAAAAAGGGTAGCTTGCAGCCTAATAACAAGGTCGTCGCAACGGCCATCTATACACAAATAAAACAGCTGAGGGGATAGCAATGGGAGAGATGTTCACACCCAAGCCACTGTCACGTGCGATCGTTTTCGCGCTGGCGGCCGGCGGCATACCGACGATAGGTCTCGCACAGGATGAGCCGGAAACCATGCAAGCCATCGAGGTTATCGGCGTGACGCCAACGCTCGGTGTTGGCCTGCCCGAGGACAAGATTCCGTACAATGTCCAGTCCGCCGATGATGAGGATCTGGATCGGACCAAAAGTCTCGACATCACGGACTACATGAACCGCAATTTTGCCGGGGTCATCGTCAACGACGCGGTCAACAACCCGCTGCAACCGGACATTCAGTACCGCGGCTTCACCGCCTCTCCCCTGCTCGGCCTGCCGCAGGGCCTGGCGGTCTACCAGAACAGCGTCCGCGTCAACGAAGTCTTTGGCGACACGATCAACTGGGACCTGATCCCGGAATCCTCGATTGCCAACATGAACCTGGTCGGTGGCGCCAACCCGCTGTACGGCCTCAACACCCTGGGCGGCGCCATCGCCCTGGAAACCAAGAATGGTTTCACCCATCCGGGGCATAGCCTGGAAGTCTATGGCGGCTCCTACGAACGCTACGTCACCACGGTGGAAAGCGGTGGCAACAACGGCACCTGGGGCTACTACACCACCTTCCAGTATTTTGACGAGGAAGGCTGGCGCGACGCCTCACCGTCGGATTCGCTTAACCTGTTCACCGCCCTGAGCTACCGCGATGGCAATACCACATCGCTGGACCTGAACTTCAACTACGCCGACACTGACCTGATCGGCAACGGTGCCATTCCGATTGAGCTCGCCCAGCGCGACCGCTCGGCTATTTTCACCTCGCCCGACCAGACCAAGAACGAGATGTTTTTCCTCGACCTGGAAGGTGAACACTGGCTGAACGACGTGACCCAGATATCCGGTAACATCTTCTATCGCGATAATGACACCAACGCATTCAATGGTGACGGTTCGGAATACGACGAATGCGACTCTGACCCGACCGTCCTGTGTGAGGAAGACGAACCCACCGATCCGATCGAGGATCAGAACGGCAACGAGATCGCCGTCGACGGCGGCAACGGCGAGCGCAACGGCCTCCAGAACCGCAGTACCCGTGACCAGGAAAACTATGGTTTCTCGTTGCAGACAGCGTTTTTCAACGACCTGTTCAACCGTGATAACCAGCTCATCATTGGCGGCGGTTATAATGCCGGCGAGGTGGACTTTATGGCGAGCAGCGAAGTCGCACGCCTGACACCCCAGCGCAGTACGATTGGCTCGGGACTGTTCGTGCCGGAGGAAGGCACCTTCATAAACTCGGAAGTCGAAAGCTGGTCGCTGTATGTAACCGATACCCTGTCGCTCACCGAAAAGCTCGACTTGACCCTGTCAGCCCGCTACAACCACACGAACGTCAAGCTCAATGACCGGGGCGGAACCGATGCTGCCGGTCACACCGTCGCGGAACCGGATCTCAACGGTGACCACGACTTCGACCGCATCAATCCGGCGATCGGACTGACCTACGCCATTCGCGACAATCTGTCGACCTATGCGAGCTACAGTGAGTCATCACGCGCACCGACGGCCGTGGAGCTGGCCTGCGCCGACGAGGATGCACCGTGCAGCCTGCCGAACGGCTTCTTGGCCGATCCGCCGCTGGAACAGGTGGTTGCGAAAAGCTTCGAGGGCGGTTTCCGCGGCAGCTTCCGCAACATCGGCATGATGGACGTACTGAACTGGCAGGTCGGTGCATTCCACACCACCAACGAGGATGACATCATCTTCCAGACCACAGGCGGCGTTTCCAGCAACCAGGGTTTCTTTAACAACGTCGGTGACACCGAGCGCGTCGGTATGGAGCTCGGCCTCAATGGTGTAGTAGAGCGCCTCAACTGGTTTATGAACTACAGCTATGTCAGCGCCACCTACGAGGATCCGTTTAGTTCCAATAGCGCCAACAATCCCGCTGCCGACAGCAATGGCAAGATCCAGGTGCAGCCTGGCGATCACATCCCCGGCATTCCAGAGCATACTTTCAAGGTAGGCGGTGATTTTGCAGTCACTCCGAAACTCAGCCTTGGTGCCGATCTGCTGTACAAGTCGGGCGTCTATCTCCGCGGTGACGAATCCAACCAGCTTGGCAAGCTGGACGACTACGTAACCGTGGATCTGCGGGGTGAATACCAGATCAACAAGATGTTCAGCGTCTTTGCACTGGTCAACAACGTCTTCGATGAGGACTACGAGAGCTTCGGTCTACTGGGCGAACCCGACGAGGTGCCCGGCTTCGACAACTTCGAAGATGCTCGTTTCGTCGGCGTCGGAGCGCCGCGTTCTGCCTACATAGGCGCGCGGATGCAATTCTAGGGTGAATCACATCGCTACACTAAGAAGGGCGCCATTGGCGCCCTTCTTTATTATCCCCGACCAAACCCGGACCCGCTCACTCAGACCCTGCAGGTACAAACCAAGCCGGCCGACAAGTTACTAACTCCCCTTGCCCTGCTCACTTACAGCCAGCCTAACTTGCTGAAAATTAACCAATAGCCAAAGAATGCATTGCTGAGTGTGTCTGCAGGCAGTTGATGCTATGGTAAAAAGACAGGATGAATGTCTTGTCGGTACTACAAGGTAATTCCTGCACATACGGGTATATAAGACAATGTATGAGCAGATTCAGCAAAACGAATCTACATATCGCCAGTTGTTCGAATCCAGCCCCTCCCCCATGTGGGTCTACGATCTGGAGAGCCTCGGGTTTCTGGCCGTAAACAATGCCGCCGTAAGTCATTATGGCTATACGCGCGAATCCTTTCTGGCAATGACTATCAAGGAAATACGTCCGCCAGAAGAAATTCCTGCCTTGCTGGCCAATATCACCAATGTAGACTCGGACACGGACCATGCCGGTGTCTGGCGACACCAGCTTGCTGACGGCCGGATCATTTTTGTCGAGATCATTTCCCAGCCCCTGACTTTCGCGGGCCGACTCGCCGAGATCGTCATTGCGCATGATGTCACCGAACGCGTGGAAGCAGAGGAGAAAGCCAGCCAGAATAAACTTCTGTTGCAAATCGCCGGACAGACCGCACGCCTGGGTGGCTGGTCCATCGATTTGCGGGATAACCGCATTATCTGGTCAGATGAAGTCTGCGCCATTCACGAGGAACCGCCCGGAACATCCCCAAGCCTGGAAGAAGGAATCAATTATTACGCGCCGGAGTATCGTGATCATATTCGGACAGTATTCGATACCTGTGTCAACGACGGGATACCCTACGATGAAGAGTTGCAGATCATTTCCGCCAATGACCAGAGGGTCTGGGTGCGGGCCATCGGGCATCCTGTGCATGACGACGATGGAACCGTCATCAAGGTTCAGGGCTCTTTCCAGGACATTACAGAAAAAAAAACTGGCGCAAGAGGAGGCTAGACGCCTTGCCGAACGACTCATGTCGACCCTGGAAAGCATAACCGACGCCTTTTTCATCCTGAATCATGAATGGCGGTTTACCTACCTTAATCAGCAGGCCGAACGGCTTTTACAACGCGATCGCAACGACCTTGTGGGGAAGTTTATATGGGAGGAATTCCCTGAAGCTATAAACGGTATTTTTTATCGTGAATATCACCGTGCCATGTCTGAGAAGTGCACTGTCGGCTTCGAGGAATATTTTGATCCACTGGAGACCTGGTTTGAGGTCAATGCTTATCCATCAGAAGAAGGTCTGGCAGTCTATTTTCGTGACATAACCGAACGCAAGGCTGCGCAACGCATAATGCACGAAAGTGAGGAACGTTTCAGGAATATCGCCCGGGCTACTGCAGACGCCGTCTGGGACTGGGACATGAAAACTGATGTCATGTGGTGGAACGATGGTATACACACGCTGTTTGGGTACAGCCCCAAGGAAATCGAATCCGACATCAGTTCGTGGACCAGCCGCATTCATCCCGATGAAAAAGATCAAATACTGGCTGAAGTCCATCATGCCATCGACAGTGGTGCCGGAAGCTGGACAGGCGAATACCGATTCCGACGCAAGGATGGTTCATATGCCTATGTCTGGGATCGCAGTTTCATTATCCGTGATGAATACGGCAAAGCCGTACGCATGCTCGGCGGCAAGAATGACATTACCGAATCGAAACTGCAACAGGCCAGACTGACCCAGCAGGCCGAACTACTGGACAAGGCCCACGATGCAATCATAATCCGGGACATGGACAATCATGTTTCATTCTGGAACAAGGGCGCTGAACGCCTCTACGGATGGACAGCCGAGGAAGTTGCCGGACGTCACCTGGAAGAATTTCTTTACGAGGATACCAAAGGGTTCAGAACGGCCATGGAGGAATTACAGAAAAATGGTGAATGGCGCGGTGAACTGGAGCCAATCCACAAGAACGGCAAAAGGTTGATTATCGAGGCACACTGGACATTGATACAGGATGATGCCGGCTATCCAGAATCAATACTGGCCATCAATACGGACATCACGCAGCGCAAGGCCGCTGAGCACGAAATCCAGTACCTCGCCTTTTATGATCAATTGACACAATTGCCTAATCGACAACTCATGCTGGATCGCCTGCAACGGGCCATTAACGCAACTTCGCGAAACGGGCAGCATGGTGCGCTTCTGTTTATCGACCTGGATAATTTCAAGATCCTCAATGACACGCTTGGTCATGATATTGGCGATTTACTTCTGCAACAGGTGGCCCAACGGCTAACAACATGTATCCGGGAAAGTGATAGCTTGTCCCGTCTTGGTGGCGACGAATTCGTGGTTATGCTGGAAAACCTGGGCGGTGACTCCCTGGAAGCTGCCAGCCAGGCAGAAACTATTGGCGAGAAAATCCTGGCCGCACTTAATGAAAGCTATTCACTCTCTGACTACGAGCACCAATGCACACCCAGTATCGGTATCACCCTGTTCAGCAACCAGGAACATAACATGGATGAATTGCAAAAAAGAGCTGATCTAGCCATGTACCAGGCAAAAGGTGAAGGCCGCAATACCATACGTTTCTTCGATCCTGATATGCAGGCGGCTATAACCAACCGGATAACACTGGAAGCGGACTTGCGTAGTGGGCTAAAACAAAATGACTTCCTTGTCTATTATCAGCCTCAGATAGTCAAGGATGGTAAGCTGCTGGGTGCCGAGGCGTTATTACGCTGGCAGCACCCATCGCGAGGCTTGGTTTCACCGACTGAGTTCATACCTCTGGCCGAGGATACAGGGCTGATCCTGCCGCTCAGCGAATTCGTACTGATGACGGCTTGCAATCAATTGGTTGCCTGGGCACAGCACCCTGAAACAGCTGAACTTAATCTGTCAGTCAATATCAGCGCTCGCCAGTTTCATCATAGGGATTTTGTTGATCAGGTGCTGGGCACACTCGCGAAATCAGGTGCCAACCCGGAAAACCTGACTCTGGAACTTACGGAAAGCCTGCTAGTGGAGGATATGGAAAGCGTCATATCGAAAATGACCACCCTAAAGTCCAGGGGCATCAGTTTCTCCCTGGATGATTTTGGCACCGGCTATTCATCGCTCAGTTACCTTAAGCGATTGCCACTGGATATCCTGAAGATCGATCAATCATTCATCCGCGACTTACTGACCGATCCAAGCGACGAGGCAATCGTGCGCACGGTCATTTCCCTCGGCCAGAGTCTGGAACTGGCCGTAATTGCTGAAGGCGTGGAAACCGGGGAAACCCGCGAAGCTCTGATAAATATTGGCTGTCATGTTTATCAGGGGTATCTATTCAGCCATCCTCTACCGATCGAGGAATTCAATAAATTCATTCGCAAGATGCAGACGGAAACAATAACAAACAAGGTTTGAAACAGAGGTTGCCGGAGAGAGGATGATTCGGCACTGACGTGCCTCACCCTACGGGCCGGATGCGCTATGCGCATC
This sequence comes from Methylohalomonas lacus, assembly GCF_024808875.1. GTDB lineage: Bacteria > Pseudomonadota > Gammaproteobacteria > Methylohalomonadales > Methylohalomonadaceae > Methylohalomonas > Methylohalomonas lacus. The sequence goes on along the minus strand of NZ_JANUCT010000005.1, from coordinate 127,539 downwards.
CGTTCAAATTGGCCGTTGGCCAATTTGTCGAACATATTGTTTGACGGAAGTTCGAACACATCTCCCGAACAACTAAAAAGGCCCATACCATGATGGACCTTCAGAATTGGTGCCGGAGAGAAGATTCGAACTTCCGACCCACGCATTACGAATGCGTTGCTCTACCAACTGAGCTACTCCGGCTGAATCATGAAGGGGTGCGAGTATAGAGAACGGACCGGGCTGACTCAACTGTTGCTGCGATCTTCGTTACGCACCCGGATGATGACGTCTATACCATCACTGCGGGTGGCCTCTGGCAGATCGGGCAGACGGGCAAATTCCACGGCCGAGGCCGGAATATCAGTCAGGTCGCCGGTGTCCTGGTTATAGAAATGATGGTGCGGCGTGGTATTCGAATCGTAGAACACCTTGCTCGAGTCGACCATCACCTCCAGCACCAGGCCCTTTTCCGCGAACAGGTTGAGCGTATTGTAAACCGTGGCCTTGGAGACCTTTCTGCCGCTCTGGTTGACCCGCTCGAGGACTTGGTCGGCCGACAGATGCTGGTGCGTCGCCAGCAATACGGCGGCTATATGCAGTCGCTGGCTGGTCGGCAATATGCCGTGCTGCTTGAACAGCTCGGTGAGCGAATTTTCCTGATCGTCCGAGATTCCCATGACTGAATTATATAAGCACGGGCACGCCCAGACAATGAATGCATCTGAGTCTCACTCAGCAATATGCCGATCCGGCGCGAAGGCCGCCGCCGGCGGGCAGTCGGTGCCGTCCACCATGATGTCCGCCAGCAACTCGGCCGAAGCCGGTGCCAGCAGAATGCCGTTGCGGAAGTGGCCGTAATTGACGTAGAGCCCGTCAACACCAGGATGGCGCCCGATATAGGGCAGGCCATCAGCCGTGGCCGGCCGCAACCCTGACCAGTGGTGCATCGGAACCCGATCCGCCAGCTGCGGTGCCAGGCGCGCGGCCATGGTCCGCAGACCGTTGGCGGCCGCGGTGGTCGTCTCGCTATCGAAACCGACCTGCTCGAGCGTGCTACCGGCCAGGATCAGACCATCGCGTCGGGGAATCAGGTACTCGCGTGTCTGTAGAACCATCCGCTGCAAGAGCCCGGGCTCGGCCTGAAAGGCCAGCATCTGCCCGCGTACAGGCGTCACGGCCAGATCGGGCTTACAGTCGCTCAGGAGCTCACTACTCCAGGCGCCGGCGGCAACAACCACACGCCCAGCCACAAGTCGTTCGCCATCGACGTCCACGCCGCTACAGCGCCCGTCCGTCAGCACCAGGCGAATGTTGTCACCGGTGCAAAAATGCACGCCGCGCGCCTGCAGATCCCGGCGCAGCGCCTTGAGCAGTCGCGGATTGCGAACCTGGGCAACGTCCGGCAGCAGCAGGCCGCCTGCATGGGACGGTCCGACAGCCGGTTCCAGCGCCGTCAGCCGTTCGCTATCCAGCCATTCATGGGTAACCGCCTGGTATTCAAGCCATGCATCCACCCGGTCATGATCGAGCGGTTCCAGTACCAGCATGCCGCAGCTATCGTACTCGGCATCAATGCCCGTATCCCGCTTGAGCGCGGCCACCAGACCTGGAAACAGCTGCTGGCTGCGCCGGGCAAGCTGCGTAATCGGTTCGGGCTCCAGCCAGGGTTCCAGCGGCGATAGGATACCCCCCGCTGCCCAGCTGGCGGCCGGCCCAGCAACGGCCTTGCCGCAGACCACCACCTGCAGGCCACGTCCCAGCAGCTCACGGGCCAGGAACAGCCCGGCGGCACCATCTCCCGCGATCAAGCAGTCCGGTGTCGTCATAAGTCTCTGCAAAAGTCTTCAAAAGCCAATCAACGAGCAATTGCCGCCGCCCATCCGCCAGCAAGGACCGCTGGTCTGAACAGGCCTGACATTCGCCGCAAGCTTGCCTAAATTCAAGGCTGGGTAATCTTATTCAGCCGTGATTATGACGCATGAAAATCCACGGGTATATATAAAGGGACAAGAGCAATACCGATGACGGACAAACCTGCTAACGGCTTCACGCTGATTGAACTGCTGGTCACGATGGCCATCGTGGCAATCCTGGCCGTGGCCGGTATCCCGATGTTTGGCGACTTGGTCAAGAATAATCGAATCACCGCACAAGCCAATTCTGCCATTACGGCGCTCCACTACGCCCGCAGTGAAGCCATCAATCGCGGCGTCGATGTCAGGGTCGAACCGATAGTCGCCGGCACCGACTGGTCCGCCGGCTGGCGCGTCCGGATAGATGGCAACAATGACGGCGACTTTTCCGACAGTGAAGACGTCATCACCCGCACCTTTGACGAAGTTAAATCCAGCAGTCTGACAAGCAGCGAGAACAATATAATCTATATGCCAAACGGCCAGGTAGATACCGGCGCAACGCTGACCCTGCTGGCTGATAAGTGTACCGGCGAACATAAACGAGTCATCAACGTAAAGCCCTCGGGCCATGTCTGGCTGGATGAAAACGACAGGGATTGCCCATGAAATCAAGAAACACATCCATTTATCGCATAAAAAGCATCAACTCAGGATTCTCATTACTTGAAGTCATGATTGCACTGTTTGTCCTATCGATAGGATTGCTCGGGCTGGCGGCCCTTCAATCGGTTGCTTTGAAAAGCAACCACAGTGCCTACCATCGTTCCCAGGCCACGTTTCTGGCCTACGACATCATGGATCGCATGCGCGCTAACAAGAATGCAGCCAAAGCGGGCAATTATAACGTCGAAATGGGCGCCAACCCCAGTGGCAGCGGGAGCCTTGCTGCCAATGACGTCTCGGACTGGGTCAACAACCATGTTGCCCAACTTCTGCCGGCCGGTGACGGTTCCATCAATTGTGATAACCAAGGAATGTGCCTGGTTATCGTGCAATGGGACGAGTCACGTGCCGGTGGCACAGCAACAGGAGGCGATGACACAGCCGAATTCGAGCTTGAGGCAGAGATTTAACCGCCATGAATAAACCACATAACAAACTAAAAAAACGGCAATCAGGCCTGTCCATGATTGAACTCATGGTTGCACTGGTCATCGGTCTGGTGTTGACCGCCGGCGCCATCCAGATTTTCATCAGTAACAAACAGACTTATCGGCTGGAATCAGAACTATCACGGATGCAGGAAACCGGCCGATTCATCGTTGACACGATCAGCAAAGAAGTCCGCATGGCTGGCTACACCGGCTGCTCGAGCCGCGGCAATATTGATATGAATACAATATCCAACAATCCGCCGCCGTTCGATCCTACTGGTGAAAATGCCATTCTCGGTTATGAGGCAACCGGTGGAGGTTCATGGTCGCCGACCTTCCCTACCATTATAGAGAACGCCATAAATGACATTGATGGCGATGCATCCAAGGACATTATCAGTGGCACCGATTTCGTGATTATCCAGAGAGCTGACGAATGTGGTGGCACGGTTGACGAGATCGATGTTGCCAATGCAAACATCAAGATCAATTACCCCAACACCTGCGATTTTCAACAGGATCAGACGGTAATGGTCACCAACTGTCGGACGGCTGATATTTTCTCGATTACCAACGTGACGTCTAACGAATCCAGTGGCCGGCAAAATCTGGCGCACTCAAACAGCGGCAACACTGATAATAGATTATCACAGACCTACGGCACGGATTCGCAGGCATTCATATTTCGTTCAAACATATTTTTTATCGCCACTGGAGAAACCGGCGAACCCGCTCTTTACATGGCCCAGTGGAATCCAGTCGACCCTGATGATTACACCATAATTGAACTGGCTGATGGTGTCGTTGATATGCAGATTCTCTATGGAATCGATAACGCGGGGGGTGATGAATACGCGGATAACTATGTTACAGCCAACAATGTTACCGACTGGAATGACGTGAGAAGCGCCCGGATCAGTTTATTGTTACAGAGCGACGATAATCTGACTAGCGAATCGCGCAGCTACATGTTTAACGGCGCTGAAGCCAACCCGGGCAATGACCGTCGTTTGCGCATGACGTTCACATCAACTGTGACACTGCGCAATCGCTTGCAATAATAAGGAGATAGCAATGGCATCATTGAATAACCATCAGAAAGGCGCCGCGCTGATCGTCAGTCTCCTGCTGTTGCTGGTCATGACGCTGCTTGGCATCAGTGCGGTGACGACCACGACAATGGAAGAGAAAATGGCTGGCAACATCCGCAACAAGCATGTGTCATTTCAGGCAGCTGAAACAGCACTGCGTGCTGGCGAACAGGTTGCTGCCAACCTCGATCCGGACACGACTTTTAATGGGGCAAGCGGCCTTTATCCGCGTACTGAGGTCGGTGACACCAACTATCCAATCTGGATGCAGACCAGCGGTATCAACTGGCAAGGCGTTAGTGGCGTCAAGGGTGTCGTTCAAGATCCCGTGTATGTTGTCGAGGATTTCAGCAATGCGCCGAGGGACAAGAACTGCATGCTGGAACTGCCGCCACCGCCCGGCTGCATGCTGCCGATTTACCGAGTAACGGCTAAGGGGTGGGGCCAGAACACCAACGCCGAAACCATGCTGCAGTCCACCTACAAGCAACTCTGACAGCACCAGGTAATGACTATGGAAACCATCACTAACAAACTCAGACTGAGCCTGTCGGTACTGCTGCTGACATTCCTAACTGGCGTCAGCCAGTCCGCACACAGCGCGTTGGTGTTGCCTGATGATCCCCTGATCATAGACTCCGGCCCACAACCGAACATCTTCTTTGCTCTGGACGATTCAGGCAGTATGGCATTTGCACTGCTGACTTCAGGTAATGGCGGTACGTTTAGATATCCTGTCAGTGGTTTTAGAGGTAATGTCGAGCTTTATTATACGTTCCCCGCCCCGAACAATCTGGATCCATTCGATCGTGTTGTTCCTTTCGAAGAATGGCTTACAAATCGTGGTAATAGCCCATTAGGCGTATGGCGAGCACGTAATTCTGACTACAATCGAATCTATTACAATCCAGGAGTAAACTATACCCCCTGGTCAGGCAAGGACGAGGATGGCAACGAGTACACGGATGCCAATGCATCGGCGGCTCGTTATAACCCTTATAATCCTGATATTGGCACAATTGATCTAACATCTGATCGAACCGAAAGCTATGTCAGTTATCATCCTGAAATCCCTAATAGTAATCCTGGTTGTTGTCTATTCTCCACCACAAGCACTTATTTTCCTGCTTTCTACTATACATGGGACGAAAAAGTAGCTGGTGAAGAACCCGATGCTGATGACGACCATACCAAGATTGAAATCAAACCGGGCAATGCCCCTTTTGCCGGCGGACCCGACCGGGTTGACTGCGCCAACCCAAATGCCTGTACCTATGCTGAAGAAATCCAGAATTTTGCTAACTGGTTTGTTTACTACCGGTTAAGAGATTTTACGCTCAAGCGCGCGACCTCAAACCTTATAAATGACTCACAGGCCTACATGGGCCTTGCGACACTGCATGATAACAATGATGTCGGAACACCCATACGCGATATGAGCGAGCAGACGAACAAAGATAACCTTCTGAACCAGTTGTCCAGAATGGAACCAGTTGGTGGCACGCCATTACGTAATTTGTTAGATAATGTTGGCCGATATTATGACGATACTGATGGTAGCGGGTCCCCCAGCGCACTGGGCTTTTCAGAACAAAGCCCTATTCTCTCAGAGACAGAGGGCGGCGCCTGCCAGCAGAATTTTACTGTTCTCATGTCTGATGGTTTCTGGAATGGTAGTCATTCCGGCACCGGCAATACGGACGGTGACAACAATACCGATTTTGACGGCGGACCGCATGCCGACGATCTCTCAAACACGCTAGCCGACGTAGCCATGAAATATTACGAGAGCGACCTGTCAAATTTACCTGACGCTGTACCCGTAATTGAGGGGGTCGATGAAAATGAAGCACAGCATATGGTTACTTATACAGTGGCTTTTGGTCTTACCGGGAATAACCTGACAACACCGGAGAATCACGATCCCTCGACCCCTCCACCGCCATGGCCGAATAATATTGATGCAGACACACCAGAAACCCTGGATGACATGCAACATGCTGCATTCAATGGTCGCGGTCTTTTTCTTAACGCATCTAATCCGCAAGAACTGATTGATTCCTTAGCCAACTCAATCGGCGATATTGAGGAGCGGACAACTTTTTCCGCATCGTCAGTCGCCATCAACAGCACAGTGCTGCGCACCAGCTCCCTGCTGTTCCAGGCTCGTTTTGACAGCAGCAACTATACGGGCGAACTCAATGCCTTCAGTCTAAACGCCGATGGCACCCTGGACGAACAGGTCTGGCAGGCCACAAGCAACATCCCGGCCGCGACCAGCAGGGAAATATTTACCACGGTCGACAAAGCCGGCACACCAACGGCGATATCGTTTGATGATACTGACGCCGATCTCCAGGCAGCCGTGGGCACCCTTGATATCGATGGAACCACGGTCACCTCAAGCGAGATCATCAATTATGTTCGTGGTGATCAGTCAGAAGAAGAACAGAACAACGGTCTGTTACGTGATCGTGATGAGCTGCTGGGTGATATTGTCAATTCATCACCGCTATCCGTTGGGCAGTCTGACCAACTCTATGAAATGCTGCCGGGTGACGAGGGCGACGAATATCCTGCTTTCCTGTCGGATAAAATCAGTCGTTTCACCAGTGGCGGCGATCCGTTCAGTGTTGTTTATGTAGGCAGTAATGACGGCATGCTGCATGCCTTTGACTCGCGGGATGGCGGCGAGGAATTCGCCTATATACCCAGCACCGTGCATCAGAACCTGAAGCAACTGGCCAAGCCGAGCTATGGTCATAAATTCTTTGTCGATGCCACGGCCGGGGCTTCCGATGCCTATGTCGGTGGCGGTTGGAAAACTCTTCTCGCCGGTACACAGGGCGCCGGCGGTCGCGGCATTTTCACCCTGGACATTACTAATCCGTTTGCTTTCGGCAGCGACGACGTACTTTGGGAATTCACCAGCGCTGATCATGCTGAGCTGGGTTTCATCTATCACCAGCCACAGATTGTGCGTCTGAACAATGGTGAATGGGGCGTTATCGTCGGCAATGGCTTCAACAGTGACAGCGAAAAGGCCCAGCTGTTCATCCTGAATGCCGAAAACGGTTCCGTCATCAAGGTCATTGATACTGAGACCGGCAACCCCACCAACACCAACGGGCTTTCCATGCCATTCATCCTGGATGAAAACTCCGACCTGATCGCAGACACCGTATATGCTGGCGATCTGCACGGTAACATGTGGAAATTCGACCTGACGGGCAATGTTAATAACTGGGATGTAGCCTACAAGCAGGGCAATAATAAGCTGCCGCTTTACAGTGCTGAAGATACGAACGGCGACCCACAGCCCATCACCACCCGGCCCGTAGTCGTCAACCACCCGGATGGCGGTTTTGTGGTTCTGTTCGGTAGCGGCAAATATATCGAAAACAGCGATAACAGCATCCCCGAGAACCCGCAGGTACAGACCTTCTACGGTATTCGCGACAATAATGACGACGTGGGCAGTGGCCGTAATAAGCTACAGGAACAGGAAATCCTGTCAGAACCCGACATTGTCGACGAGAACGGCGATACGACCGGCAAAGCCAGAATCGTCAGCGAAAATACGGTCGATTATGCCAACAAGGATGGCTGGTACATTGACCTGATCTCGCCGATCGAGGGTGCCCAGGCGGAGCGCGTTATCGCCAACCCCCTGACCCGTTTCGGCCGTATCATTTTCACGACTTTCATACCGGGCGTATCTCCCTGTGATCGCGGTGGCGCCTCAGTCATCATGGAGCTTGATGCGGTCAGTGGCGCCCGGCTTGAAAACTCGGTATTCGACTATAATGATGACGGCATCATTGATGCCTCGGACTTTGTCAATGACCCCAGCGGCAATGGTGTACCGGGTTCTGGCATCTTCATTCCGCCGACCATCGCCTCACCGGCAGTGATCTCGGCAGAGGATGCAAGCATGGAATACAAGCAGACCTCAGGTATAGAAACTGACATTACCACCACCAAGGAAAGTACCGGTGGCACAACCGTCGGTCGACAGTCCTGGCGCCAGCTGCGCTGATACAGACAGGAGACAAGGCAATGAGAGTAATTAAATCATGTATACTCCTGCTGATACTTTTGGGTATCTTGCCCTTACACGCGCAGACACCCAAGTATCAGGGTACGGGTATAGTAGATTTCATATATCCCGATGATGGTCAGGTGGTCATTAGTGACCGCACCTTCAATATTGCATCCTATGTACAGGTTCACAATGGCAGTACTGCCATAGGCATTCAGCATCTAGAATTGGGCAAGCCAATTGGCTACAAGATGCAGACGATGAATAATAGTAGCCTGATAACCGAGGTCTGGATCCTTGATGAACTGGCCTCACCTGAAGAGATCAGTATTCCTGTGCGTTAATAACAGCCATCAAAATCGAGTTATATATATGATCAAACAGACAAAAATACTGGGTTTTACGCTTATTGAACTTATGATCACGGTGGCCATTATCGGCCTGTTGGCTGCGATTGCTTACCCTTCCTATCAGAATTACGTTACCAAGACGCGGCGCGTGGATGCGGAGGGCAATCTGCTGGAGCTGTCGCAGTATATGGAACGCTTCTTTACCGAGAATGGTCGTTATGATGAAGATACCGGCGGTGATGACGTAGACCTACCCTTCACCGAATCGCCAAAGGAAGGAAATTCAACATTTTATAATCTCGGCTTTGCCAGTGGTGAACCGACCAGTACCACCTTTGTTCTGGAAGCGGTACCTGTCGGTCCCCAGGCAGCCAACGACACGGCTTGCGCGACATTGACTCTCGACTCGACCGGCGCCAAGTGCATACTGGGCGGTAGCAAATGCTCCGACAGCACGGATTCCGCCGTGCGTAAGGCGGTTGATGAGTGCTGGTGAGGTTTCAGGAAAGGTTGATTAGAAAGAAAGGAGGCCCAGAAAGGTCTTAACTCTCGCAGTACTTCTTAACCTTCTCCTTCACTTCGTTAATGCGTTCGGCCTGTTCTTCCGGACCAATGCGCGACATGTTGCCATCTTCATCAATCGCGCGGACCATGCCACTGTTTTCCAGCCTCTGCAGTCTTTCCCGGGCCAGGCGGCAGTTCTTTTCGTAGAGCGCGGCGCGCTCCTGTTCTTTCTCCGCCTCTTCACGGGCCTGTTCGCGCTGTTGCTCCATTGCCTCGAGCTTTTCCTGTTTGCGCTGCAGTTCCTCGCGCGCCTGTTCGGTGTCTACGTCGGCGGGCGGATCCATGCGCACGCCTTGGGCATCTTCCGGGGGTGGGTTTTGCGTATAGTGGACGTTGCCCTCTTCGTCCGTCCACTTGTACATATTCGTGGCCAGTACCGGCGTATTCAGCATCAGCAGTGCCAGTATCGATGGAATGACTGTCTGAACCCGGTACATTAAGTTTTAATCCTGTGAATGCTCAGTGGGAGGTCGCCGTATCCTGCTCGGGCTCGCTCATCAGTTCGCGCGGCAGCGAGAACATCACTTTCTCCTGCTTGCCCGGTACTTCGCTGGCGACATTGGCACCCCACTCCTTGAGCTGCTTGACCACGCGTTCGACCAGCACTTCCGGCGCCGAGGCACCGGCGGTGATGCCGACGTTGGTTTTACCGTCCAGCCATTCGCGCTGGATTTGATCGGCGGAATCGATCAGATAGGCGGGGATACCGAACTTCTGCGCCAGCTCCTTGAGCCGGGTCGAATTGGAGCTGTTCGGCGAACCGACGACGAGGACCATGTCGCACTGCTCGGCCATCTTCTTGACCGCGTCCTGGCGGTTCTGGGTGGCATAACAGATGTCGTCCTTGCGCGGCCCGGCGATTTTCGGAAAACGCTGACGCAGGGCATCGATAATACCGGCGGTGTCATCCATCGACAGCGTCGTCTGCGTTACATAGGCAATAAATTCCGGGTTCTTGACCTGAAGCTTCCAGACATCGTCGATCGATTCGACCAGGTAGATGCCGCCCTTGCCGTCGGCCGGTCGGTACTGGCCGAGCGTGCCCTCGACTTCCGGATGACCGGCGTGGCCGATGAGAATGCATTCGCGGCCCTCGTCCTGGTAACGGCCGACTTCCATATGCACCTTGGTCACCAGCGGGCAGATGGCATCGAAGATGCGCAGGTTGCGACGCGCGGCTTCCTCGCGCACCGCTTTGGAAACGCCGTGGGCGCTGAAGATCACGATCGAGTCGTCTGGCACTTCGTCGAGTTCCTCGACGAAGATGGCGCCCTTCTCGCGCAGTCCGTCGACTACGTACTTGTTATGGACGACCTCGTGGCGCACGTAGACCGGTGCGCCGAACTGGTCGAGCGCGCGCTCGACGATTTCGATCGCCCGGTCGACACCCGCACAAAAACCGCGCGGGTTGGCGAGCAATAATTCCATCGGTTTCAAAACTGCTTCCATCTTGCTTCTCCGATTGCCTGGGGTTCTGATCGGACGCCCCGAAAAGGGTCATAAGTCCTTGAACATAAAGCAACCATAATCAATTGTTGCCCTGCACACTACGTCCCGGTCACGACGGTGTCAACCGCCCGGCCAGTATTCTAGCCCAGCCCGGACCGGGGTCGTGATCCCGACCTCAATCCAGGTTGGCAAAGGCCATGTCCGTCATCAAGACAGGTTCGCCCGCAGGGGTTGGACTAGGCCTGTTTGCGATCGTCACGGCTCAGCCAGATGGCGTCGATAATCAGCATGACCGCACCCACGGTGATGGCCGAATCCGCGATATTGAACGCCGGCCAGTACCACTGCTGATAGTAAACCTGTATGAAATCAACCACATAACCATGAACCAGGCGGTCATACAGGTTGCCCAGCGCGCCGCCCAGGATCAGTGCCAGTGCCGTCGGCAACCAGCGGGCGCCGCGCGGCAGGCGGTACAGCCAGACCAGCAGCACTGCACTCACGGCCAGCGCGAAGGCGGCGAAGAACCAGCGCTGCCAGCCACCCGCCTCACTGAGGAAGCTGAATGCCGCACCGGTATTATACGTCAATGTCAGGTTGAAACCGGGCGTGACCGCGAGCGGCCGGTGATATTCCAGCACCTGCAGGACCAGGTATTTGCTGCCCAGGTCCAGCGTTATCACCACGGCGGCCAACAGCAGCCATGGCAGCATGCCCGGCATCCGGTTATTGTCAGTACCCGTGTTCATTCCGCCCGTCCCAGCCGTTGTCTGGCATTGTCCATATCGATATGCATTTGTTTGACAAGTTCATCAGCGCTGTCGAAATTGCGATCCCCGCGCACGCGTTCGACGAATTCGATCTCGATCAGACGACCATAACAGTCGGCATCGAAATCGAAGATATGCGTTTCCAGCAATAATTTACGACCGTTGAAGACCGGCCGCGTACCGATATAACTGATCGCCGGCAGTGGCGTATCCGCGAGCCGATGCACGCGCGTGGCGAACACACCCTGCAACGGTGACTGCAGGCGCTTCAGATCCATGTTCAGTGTCGGCACACCCAGGTCACGGCCGCGCTTCTCGCCGTGGATAACACGACCGACGTGGGAAAACGGCCGACCCAGCAGAGCGGCGGCCGCTTGCAGGTCGCCGGCTGCCAGTGCCTCGCGTACCCGGGTACTGCTGACCCGTTCGGTACCGACATCGTGCGTGTCCATGGCGGTTACCGTATAGCCGAACTCCGCACCCAGTTCCTTCAGCGTTGTATGGTCACCGTCGCGGCCTCTGCCGAAGCGGAAATCGTCACCAATGACCAGGCTCCTCAGTCCGAGCCGTTCAATCAGCAGCTGTTGCACGAACTCACGCGCCGTCAGGCTCGCCAGTCTGGCATCAAAGTGCAGACACACAAGGTGATCCAGCTGCATGTGGCTGAGTACCAGTGCCTTCTCGCGCAGTGTCGTCAGCCGTGCCGGCGCGATCGCCGGTTTGAAATATTCCAGTGGCTGCGGCTCGAACGTGACCAGCACGCTTGGCAAGCCGGCACTTTTGGCCTGGCGCTCGACTTCAGCCAGCAGGTACTGATGGCCACGGTGCAGGCCATCGAAGTTACCGATCGTGGCCACACAGCCTGTCAATGCTTGCGTCAGGTTCTGCAGACCCCGTATCAGCTGCATTCAATTCGCTCCCTGGCCGCGAAAATGCCGCAGCCGCAGACCGGCGATCAACAACACCAGCGGATAGAGCAACGCCCCTGCCAGTACCCAGGCGGTCAATTGCAGTACACGCTGCCACAGATCCAGGTTCACCCAATGGTCGATGGCCGGCACATAGTAAATCAGCAATGCCGTCATCACGATCGCCGCAATGGCAATCCGCAAGGCGAACACGCCCCACCCCGACTGCGATTGAAATGCGCCGCTGCGCTGCAACCACACATACAACAGGCCGGCGTTCACCATGGCGGCGATCGATGTTGCCAATGCCAGACCAACATGTGCCAGCGCCTGAATCAATGCCAGGTTCAGGACAATGTTGGTCAGCATGGCGGCGACACCGGCCTTGACCGGGGTTTTCGTATCCTGGCGCGAGAAAAAGGCACTGGCGAGCACTTTGATCAACACGAAAGCCGGCAAACCGAGCGCAAAGGCCATCAGGCTGCGTGCCGCCATCGCCGCGTCACCGGGCGTGAAACTGCCATACTGGAACAGTGTGACCATGATCGGTCCGGCGAGCAGCGCCAGACCGAGTGCCGCCGGCAGACACACCAGCCAGACCAGTCGCAGCCCCCAGTCCAGCGTGGCGGAATAGTCCGCGCTATTGCCCTGGCTGTGCTTCTCGGACAGCTGCGGCAGGATGACGGTGGCCAACGCGATACCGAACACGCCGAGCGGAAACTCCATCATGCGATCCGAATAGTACAGCCAGGAGATGCTGCCACTGACCAGAAACGATGCCATCAGCGTATCAACAATCGTATTGATCTGCGCCACCGAGACACCGAACAGCGTCGGCAGCATCAGTTTGAATATCCTTTTCACACCCTCTTTGTCGCGCCCCTTGAACGGGCGCGGCAGACGTCGCAGTTTCAGCAGAAACGGCAACTGAAATAGCAATTGCACGACGCCAGCGAGCAATACGCCCCAGGCCAGTGCGATGATGGGCCGCTCGAAATAAGGCGCCCACCAGATCGCCGCGGCGATCATCGCCAGATTCAGCAGCACCGGTGTAAACGCCGGCACGGCAAACTGCCGGTAAGCATTCAGAATGGCACCAGCCAGCGCGGTCAACGAAATGAACAACAGATACGGAAACGTCAGCTGCAACATGGACACGGCCAGTTCATAACGGCCGCCGTCACCACTAAAGCCCGGCGCGAAACCGAGAATGACAATCGGGGCGGCGACAATACCGATCAGGGTCACGGCGATCAGGATCAGCGCCAGAGTCGCGGTGGTATGATCGATCAGGTTGCGAACCTGTTCTTCGTCGCGCTGCTCCTTGTATTCGGTCAGCACCGGCACGAAAGCCTGGGCGAATGCGCCTTCGCCGAACAGGCGGCGGAAGAAATTGGGGATACGAAAGGCGACGAAGAACGCGTCGGTACCGACGTCGGCACCAAAGGCACGCGCGATGACGATGTCACGGATCAGCCCGAAAATCCGCGACAGCAGGGTCATGCTGCCGACGGTGGCGGTGGATTTCAGCAGGCGTTTGCTCAGGGCGGCGACCTCGGTGGACCGGTTTTCCGGGCTGACCAGCTAACTGGTTGTTTTCGATACAGTATTCAAAAACGGCGTAGCATACCACAGACACCGCACAGGATTGACAAATGTCCGCCAAATCAGCATGATGTCGCGCCTTACGGACAGGTGTCTGTCCACCGACGAATTGATTTCAGGAGTTTTCAGTCTTGGCTAACATCGCCTCAGCGAAAAAGCGCGCCCGGCAGTCCGAAGTGGCCCGCAAGCAGAACACCGGCCAGCGTTCCATGCTGCGCACGCAGATCAAGAAGGTCGTCACGGCCATCGAGAAGAAGGACAAGGAAGCGGCCAGCGCGGCTTACAAGGCTGCCGTTCCGGTGATCGACAGCATGGCCGACAAGGGCCTGATCCACAAGAACAAGGCCGCCCGCCACAAGAGCCGTCTGAACAGCCAGATCCGCGCGCTGTAATACACCCCCGTTAGTGTTGCGCGCGGACTGTAGTCCGCGCCCGCAATCCTGGTTTATATCCGTCATTCCGGCCGACCGCAGGGCGAGCCGGAATCTCTGGTATCGGTACAGGCTGATTCATTCGCGCAGCAAGCTGCGCTCCAGTAGGAGCGGCGACCCCGCCGCGAAAGAAGGTTCAGATACCACGCCATAATCGGTTTCCTGTTCGGCCCGTGGTCGAACCTCCTACGGAAACAGCGGACTCACCTCCAAGGTTCTAGACAATGATCAGGTTATCGCGATGGATGAGCTCGGGTTCATCCACGTAACCGAGTAATTCGGCGTAGCGGCTGCTCGGCTGGCCCATGATCAAACGCGTCTCCGCGGCGTCGTAATTCACCAGCCCGCGGGCAATGTCCCGGCCCGCGCTGTCGCAGCAGGCGACAATTTCGCCGCGTGCGAATTCGCCCTCGACCTTTTTCACGCCCACGGCCAGCAGACTGCGGCCCTGCTCCCTGAGCACCCGGACCGCGCCATCGTCGAGTACCAGCCGGCCGCGAACAATGGACTGGCTCGCCAGCCACTGCTTGCGCGCCGCCAGGGGCGAGCGTGACGCCGTCAACAGCGTACCCAGGGGCTCGCCGGCAACGATGCGCAACAGCACGTCATAGGTCTGGCCGGAGGCAATCACGGTATCGGCACCGGACTTGGCCGCGGCCGCGGCCGCGCGCAGCTTGGTGGTCATACCGCCGCGTCCCAGCGCCGTGCCCTCGCCCGCCATCGCTTCCAGTTCCGGATCGCCGGCGCTGGCCTCGCTAACCAGCTCGGCATCGGCAAAACGACGCGGATCGCGGTTATACAGGCCGTCCTGATCGGTCAGGATCACCAGCGCCGGCGCCTCGACCAGGTTCGTCACTAGGCCCGCCAGCGTGTCGTTATCACCGAAACGGATCTCCTCGGTGGCGACCGTGTCGTTTTCGTTGACGATCGGAATCACACCGAAATCGATCAGGGTGCGCAGCGTGCTGCGCGCGTTCAGGTAACGCTCCCGGTTGGTGATGTCGTCATGGGTGAGCAACACCTGTGCGGTGCGAATGCCGTATTGCTGGAAACAGCTCTCGTAGGCCTGGATGAGTCCCATCTGGCCGACAGCGGCGGTGGCCTGCAGTTCGTGCACGGTCTGCGGCCGCTTTTTCAGGCCCAGCCTGACCACACCTTCGGCGACCGCGCCCGACGATACCAGCACGACCTCGTGACCCTGCTCGCGCAGCGTGGCGATCTGTCCGGCCCAGCGCGCCAGCGATTCCCGGCGCAGGCCGAGACCGTTGTTGGTCAGGATGGCGCTGCCCAGCTTGATGACCCAGCGGCGGCTGTTACTCAGTTTCGTGCGTGTGTTCGTCATCGGTCTTGTGTTCCGCGGTCTGCGTGCGGCGGCTATCGATATCGCGCTGGACGGCGTTCATCAGCTCCGTGCAGCCCCAGCCGCTGGCAGCGGCAATACCGGCCAGCGGTCCCTGCCAGTCCAAGGCCGTGCGAATTGCCGTGACGCGTGCCTCGCGCTCGTCCTCGACATACAGATCCAGCTTGTTCAGCACCAGCCAGCGCGGCCGCTCCAGCAGGCTGGCGTCGTACTGTGCCAGTTCGGTCTCGATTTCGCGCAGGTCCATGGTAATGGCTGCCATGTCCCGGTCCGGCCCGGCATCGACCAGGTGCAGCAGCAGGTGCGTGCGCGACAGGTGGCGCAGGAACTGGTGGCCCAGCCCGGCACCGCCGGCGGCCCCCTCGATGAGGCCGGGGATGTCGGCCATGACAAAGCTCGATTCGCTACCGGTGCTGACCACGCCCAGGTGCGGGTACAGGGTCGTGAACGGATAGTCCGCCACCTTCGGTCGCGCCGCGCTGACCTGCGCCAGCAGGGTCGACTTGCCGGCATTCGGCTTGCCGAGCAGGCCGACGTCGGCCAGCACCTGCAGGACCAGTTTCAGGTTGCGCACCTCGCCGGGCTTACCGGGCGTGGTCTGTCGCGGTGCGCGGTTGGTGCTGCTCTTGAAGCGGGCGTTGCCAATGCCGTGGAAACCGCCCTGGGCGACCCGCAGCGGCCGTTCGGCGTCCACCAGGTCGCCGATCAGCTCGTCGGTGTCGGCATCGTAAACCAGCGTGCCCTGGGGCACGCGGATGTAGAGATCGTCGGCGCTGGCGCCGGTGCGGTTGGCCCCCATGCCGGGACGGCCGTTACCGGCCTTGAAGGAACGGTTGTGGCGAAAGTCGACCAGCGTATTCAGCCCCGCGTCGACGATCAGGTAAACGCTGCCACCGTCACCGCCGTCGCCACCGTCCGGACCACCCTTGGGGACGTACTTCTCGCGCCGGAAACTCATGCAGCCGTTGCCGCCCTTGCCGGCTTCCACGCGGATTGTCGCTTCGTCGACGAATTTCATGGCCGTTCGATCTACTGTTGTGGGAGCGGCGCCCTCGCCGCGAACCGTTCGGCCCGGGGTCGGGCCTCCTACATACCCTAGAAACAAAAAACCCCGTCGGTTGACGGGGTTTTGAGTGCTTCACCAGCTTGTGGCCGTCAACTTGCCACGACGCTGACAAAAGTCCGCTTGCGCGGGCCCTTGGTTTCAAACTTCACCTGGCCTTCGCTCTTGGCGAACAGCGTATGGTCGCTGCCGATACCGACGTTAGTGCCGGCATGAAAATGCGTACCGCGCTGGCGCACGAGGATGTTGCCCGGGATAACGCTCTGGCCGCCGAAGCGTTTCACGCCCAGGCGCTTTGATTCGGAATCGCGACCGTTGCGGGAACTGCCCGCTGCTTTCTTATGTGCCATCTCTTACGTCCTCCAGCTGCTCAATTACGCACCGGCAGCGATCTTGTCGATGCTGATCTCGGTGTAGGCCTGACGGTGACCGGTAGACTTCTGGTGATGCTTGCGGCGGCGGAATTTGACGATGCGGATTTTCGGGCCGCGACCGTGACCGACCACCTTGGCGGTGACCTTGGCGCCCTTGACCATCGGGCTGCCGACCTTGACGTTGTCGCCGTCGACGACCATCAGCACGTCGGTCAGGTCGACCGTGCTACCGGCCTCGGCCTCGAGCCGTTCGACCTTGAGGGTGGCGCCTTCAGCCACGCGATACTGTTTGCCACCTGTCTTGATCACCGCATACATCGCCAAAATCTCCAAAAATCTGCCACAATGCTTGTGTGCCGGGCGGGTCGGCTGGAACCGACTGCCGGTAAAGGGCGCAAATTCTAAGGAATTCCGCGCCATCAGACAAGCCTTAAATGCGTCCCGGCCGGGTCTAAATCACCATTTCGGCGGACATTTTCATGGCATTTGCCGGCCGCTATTGGCAAAATGCCGATCTTACTTCATCCACGGCTGTCCCGGCCCCAGTTTGTGAACCAGTCCAACGCCACCGCCCCATCCAGCGCCCGCCCCGGCATCGAGACCCTGCGCAGCCTCGTCCGCGAGGACATGCAGCAGGTCGACGAGCTGATCGAGCGGCGCCTGTACTCCGAGGTCGGGCTGATCAACCAGCTTGGCCATTACATCATCAACAGCGGCGGCAAGCGCCTGCGCCCGGCCCTGGTGCTGCTCAGCGCCCGTGCCTGCGGCTACCAGGGCAGCCAGCATATCGAGCTGGCCGCGATCATCGAGTTCATCCACACCGCCACGCTGCTGCATGACGACGTCGTCGACGCCTCGAAACTGCGCCGCGGCCACCAGACCGCCAACCAGCGCTGGGGCAACGAGGCCAGTGTGCTGGTCGGCGACTTTCTCTATTCGCGTGCCTTCCAGATGATGGTCGACGTCGGCTCGATCCGCATCATGGAAGTGCTGTCCGATGCCACCAATGTCATAGCCGAGGGCGAGGTGCAGCAACTCCTGAACCGCCATGACCCGGAAACCACCCAGGAACGCTACCTGCAGGTCATCCGCAACAAGACCGCCAAGCTGTTCGAGGCCGCCAGCCAGATCGGCGCCATACTCACCGACCGGCCACCGGCCGAGGAACAGGCCCTGGCCAACTACGGCCTGCACATCGGCACCGCTTTCCAGCTCATCGACGACGTGCTCGACTACAGTGCCAGCGCCGACACCCTGGGCAAGAATATCGGCGACGACCTGGCCGAGGGCAAACCGACCCTGCCGCTGCTGTACGCCTACTGGCATGGCAGCGAACAGCAGGCCGAACAAATCGCCGAGGCCATCAGCCAGGGCGGCCTGACCAACATCGACGCGATCAGTGAAGCCATTGAAAGTAGCGGCGCAATTGCCTACACTGCCGCCCTTGCTCAGGAGCAGGTGCAGCAGGCCATGCAGGCATTACAGGTTCTGCCGGTTTCTGCCCACCGCGACGCCATGCATGAACTGGCCGCTTTCGCCGTCGACCGCCAGTACTGACGCAATAAACCGGAATCCGCAACACATCCCCAGTGTTGCACGCAGGACCACCATCGGGGTGTAGCTCAGCTTGGTAGAGCGCTGCCTTCGGGAGGCAGAGGTCACAGGTTCAAATCCTGTTACCCCGACCAATTATCAATATCTTACAATTACCCTCTGCCATCTGCTGTACGCATTTTTATTCTGCCATTTCCTGCTTGTTAGCTTGTTACAAGGAACGGCCATCGCAGCCCTATCGTGCCGTTTTCCAGACAATCCACCCTTCCCCAGCAAGTTCATTAGACATAAGCACTCCCTGCTCATCGCGTTCTTCTCGTAACAGCGATACGCCTGCCGATGAAAAATGCCGGGCTTAGGCCCGGCATTGTACGGTTGCGTTACTGGTTTTAACGAGTGGTCCGATTTAGCTCTTTACAACCTGATCATACTTTCGGAAAGCCTTGTCCAGGTTTTCCTGTTCATTTTCTAGAAAGTCCTTTTTGGCCTGCTCGTTGCCAAAACAGTACAGGTTGCCGTTCGGACCGACCCAGTTGACGGAGCAGTCGGTTTCCACTTCCGTACCCATGGCCACGCCCATGGTACAACGGCCACCGAACTCCGGATACTCCTTGGCCATCACGGGACCGACAATGGCAAAAGTTAGAAGGACCAGTATTGTCATCAGTAGATTTTTCATCTATCTCCTCTTTAATCAATATCTGATCAATATTCGTGGCGTTTTATATCGCCATAACGGGTGACACATGATGAAATAGTGAGTTCCTGTCGTGGCAGGATGATCAATTCAACGTATCAGCATTGTTGCAGCGCAGGATACACTGATGAAATTAAGACACCTTTACGTCAAAGAGCAATACACTCCGAAGCCTACTATGGTGAAAATCAAACTGAGCCGAGTACTGGCCCTGATGAGGTATATATTATCACTAGCCGATACCATCGGTCAGGATAACTGGGTTCTCGTCCATATCTGGAGCCCGGGCTGCGGCCTATGCGTGCGCGAAACGGCTGACGTGATCCATTTTCACCAACGCCACCCCAACATCCCGATGATCGCGATGATTACCCCGACTGATGAACTCGTGGCCAGCTGGCCGTGGCCGATCAATGCCGGCAAGATCACAACATTCATAAACAGTATAACGACGATACCATGCACGACGAGCTCACCGAGGGGTTCTGAACCCGTGGCACCATGAACAGCCGGACACCCCCGCTTAGGCTACTCATTTCATATGATAGCTGCAAAACTGGCCTAATGCCGGCTGGCCGGACGATCTGATAAAGTATAGCTATGGAAGAGGTCAACCAAATCATCTACAAGCTAAATAATAACTCAGAATGGGCTGAATCTCAGGAAGCCCGTGAAGTTTTCTTTAACATCAGAATTGCATAAAAGAATGAGAATTGCGGATCAATAACAATGCGTAAAGAATCGAAACAAACCGCGAAGATACTATATTTCCCAAACACCACATCTAATAAAAAATCACAGGCATGTGGCGGTGTCTGGGAATGGGATGTACAACTAAACCTGATTACCGCAAGCGCAGGTGCATTTGATATTTTTGGACTCGAATATAGAAAAGACGGCTATAGAATGTATCAATTATTGAAAAGAATTCATGCCGACGATCGCGCTTATGTGGACAAGCATATAAAAGATTTAACTTTATGTAAAAAGAAAGAAACAACTATCAAATATCGTGTAGTACTGCCTGATGGCACTACAAGAGTAGTTAAAACCTATGGCAAAGGATGCTATAGCGAGGAAGAAGTGCTAACACACATATTTGGTATTAGCGAAGTTGTAGCAACTAAGTAATATTAAAACACCTATAATAAAAACAAGAAACAAATAAACTATCATGAGCACTTTATTGTTTTCGCATACACGTTCTCATTTTTATCAATGGTATGCAAATTCCGATCAATCTATGCAAATAAAGAAGTAAGATCCCCTCGTATATATGCTGATAATTAAATATCCAATAAATATTTGGGAAAGCATCTCTGCGAATGGCCTCGACACCTTCGATACGGATATAAAGCGCAGTATTATTTTAGTTAATCAGATTGCTTTCTGCGGACTTATTACATCACTAGTTTATAATATTTTATATGCTTTATACGATCTGCATCTTCTATTTCCTGCCATATCAATCAATATAATCGGCATGATTTTCTTTGCCGGCATTCTTCTGCTCAACAAACTCCATAAACACAATGCAGCAAAATGGACGCTGGTATTAGCACCTAATCTGCAGATTTTCGCGCTAACCTATTATCTCGGAACCGCTTCGGGGATGCAGCTTTTACATATAATGATGGCCAGCTTCCCGTTGCTACTGGCTATTAATGATCGTATTTATATACGTGCTATCTT
This sequence comes from Methylohalomonas lacus, assembly GCF_024808875.1. Taxonomy (GTDB): domain Bacteria; phylum Pseudomonadota; class Gammaproteobacteria; order Methylohalomonadales; family Methylohalomonadaceae; genus Methylohalomonas; species Methylohalomonas lacus. The sequence goes on along the minus strand of NZ_JANUCT010000005.1, from coordinate 106,597 downwards.
CGTTATCATACCCATTCTATTTTACATCTTATCGTACTTTTCTTTCTCTTCTGGAAAGAATCTTATTGCACTAGATACTTTGTTTCTTAGCACCCTTTTCATGACTGTATCCATTAGCGTCTTTGCACTAGTTATTCTATTTCTTCACCTGTTTCATGTTGAGGTAAAGCGTGCGGAGCGGCTGCAATCGTTAGAATATGATCGGGCCGAATCATTATTATTGAATATATTACCTGCAGATGTTGCCAGACAGCTTAAAGATGACGCAAAAGTAATTGCAGAACGACATGATTCCGTAAGCGTTTTATTTTGTGACATCGTCGGATTCACTCGCATATCCGATCAGCTTGCCCCCGAGCAGATTATTTCGATTCTGAATGATTTTTTTTCTTACCTGGATCGGCTTGCCGAACATTATGGTCTTGAGAAAATAAAGACGATTGGTGATTCATACATGATTGCAGGCGGCATCCCCGTACCCGATAGTCAACATGCTCGGAATATTGCCAACTTCGCGCTTGATGCACAGGACTACATGGAACAAATCCACATCGGCCGTAACAAAGTCTATTTACGTATCGGTATACATATAGGCCCCCTGGTAGCCGGCGTCATAGGCAGGCAAAAATTTTCTTACGATGTTTGGGGCGACACCGTCAATATTGCCAGCCGCATGGAATCCCATGGCATTACCGGTGAAATACAGGTTTCAGAAACTGTTTATTGGCTTTTACGCAGTGAATTTATTTTTCTTTATCGCGGAGAAATACCAGTGAAGGGCAAATCGCCCATGCGCACTTACCTGCTTAAACGCTCGCCCCTGCTAGCCTAGGGCTTGTTGTTTTTTTCAAACAGGCAGTCTTGCTTAGTCCATCGCACTATTCTTGCATATTATTACTAGCGTTTGATGTACCACGTAGCGGTTGTCGCTTGCCACCTCTACCCCGGGCGTGGCCGACGCAGCAGCGATTAACCCGAGTGCTGTCATGGAGGTTGCCGCAGGTAAGTTCAAAATGCATCGCCAGGCCAGAACTGTTGATCGCCTTGTCCAGCTTCGCGCTCTCAACGCCTCACCCGGCCAATATCTGCCATCGCATCGCGGACGACACCACTGCTATGCTCAGCGCCCACGCACCATGTTCATCTTTGCCCCTTCATTTTTTTCAACAGGCAATGTTTTCGATTAATCCTATTCTGCTATTATTGCTATCAGGAATATTGATGGGGAGGACTTGATGCGGTCATATGTCATCGGTGCAGTAGTCAACTGCAATTTTGCACAGTTTTCCGTTAAATTATGCGCCTTGATCGCACTATGCCTGTTCCTGATGAGCTCTGAATCACAGGCCAATGGGGTGCTCAGAAATGGTCATGGTGCCGGTGCCGCCGCGCTGGGCGGCACGAATACGGCCTCTACGCAGGGCCCCATTGATGCCATGACAGGCAACCCAGCCGGTCTCAGCACACTGCCATATTCAGCTATTCAGATCGGTGGCGGCGTGGCCATTCTCGATGCTGAATTTAGCAATAGTGCGAATAATCAGGTTTCTGACGACACCGATCCCGGCATTCTGGCCGATATCGCACTGAATTATAAACTTGGCGACACAGGTTTCGGTTTAAGCCTGAGCCCGATCGCCGTGGCCGAATCCAACTGGCAGTATGTTGACGCGGCAGGGGGCTCTGACGGCTCTATAAGCTATGGTCGGCAAAAACATCGTTCCCGTTTTCTGGCTCTGCGCGCCGCACTGGGTGTGGCTAGAGAGATTTCCGACGGCGTTCATCTCGGCGCTTCACTAGGTGTTATTTATAACGAAAATCGGCTACAGGCCCCGTATGTGTTTCAGTCGCAGCCTGATCTGGCAGGTTTTAAAACGCTGCTGGACATGGAAACGGAGGGTTTAGGTGTCAATGCCACCTTTGGCCTGATGGTGAAGCCGGACCCGGATGTAACGCTTGGGATGCGCTACACCACGCCGACAACATTTCATACGGATGGCACGGCTCGCGGGGATGTCAGCGGCGAGTTTGGTGCGCCGGTATTGTTTACCTATGATGCAGACGTGAAAACACGTCTGCCTGATGTGGCCAGTATTGGCATCGAATGGCAGGCGCAGCCTCAACTAAAATTAAACAGCCAGATTGACTGGCTCGGCTGGGATCGGGCTTTCGATGCACTGCCTGTTGCGCTCAGCAACGGCAGCAATAGTGCGATCAACAACATCGTAGGCAGCGACCGCTTGTACGATAATGTACCGCTGGACTGGAGTGACAGCTGGGTATTCCGCTTCGGTGCCGAGTATGCCGTGTCCGATAACACCCTGTTGCGGGCCGGCTATAGCTATGGTGAAAGCCCGGTCCCGTCATCAACGCTAACACCACTAACCGCAGCAATCAGCGAGCATATCCTGGGGATCGGGATTGGACAGCGGGTCGGCAATTACCAGCTCGATCTGTCTTACCAATGGAACTTGCCAGCATCGCAAAGCGTTAACCGCAGCGCGCTACTGTCCGGTGAATATGACAACAGCAGGGTCGCTGTCAGCACACATTGGCTGACATTCAATATTTCATTTGTTAATCCATTCGTCCGCTAACCACACAATTTCCTGGTTAGCGACTTGGTTCTTCGATCTGGTGGCGGCTTCTGAGGATTTTAAACAGTTTAAAAAATTCTAACGCGTTTCATGGTCGGTTTAGTTAAGAGTAAATCCCGGATGTTAGTCTATTCTGCTTTCGGTGTTCCTCTGATAGCGCCAGCCGCCCGGCAACGCCTTCTTCGACGGGCGATTCTACCGGGCCAACACTGGCAATCATTGCAAACAGATTGACCTATTGCCATTCAAACCGGTCTCCTGAACAACTCGTTCATTGCTTGCCAAACGGCCGCAGTCGCTCCAGCAGTACCGGCAGTAGCGCCAGGTTACTGACCAGCGCCAGTACCATAGCGAGTCCGGTCAGAAGACCGAAGTAGATGGTCGGCATGAAGTTGGACAGGGTCAGTATGGAAAAACCGAGGGTGATGATCACGGTCGTATAGACCATTGCCCGACCCACCGAGTGGTGGGCGGTTGCCGCCGCGGCAGCATTATCCGCCCCCAGGTTCACTTCCGTCCGATAGCGGTCGACATAATGGATGGTGTCGTCCACGCCGATACCAATGGCGATCGCGGCAATGGTCATGGTCATGATGTCGAGTGGCAGACCCACCCAGCCCATGATGCCGAGCACCATACTGGCAGCAGCAGCCGTCGGGATTGGGCCAATGAGCGCCATGCGCAGGGACCGGTAAAGGATACCGAACATCAGCATGATAGCCGCAAAGACCACCACCAGTGTCACGATCTGCGAGTGAAGCAGGCTCTGCATGACATTGTTGTAGAGTACAAGCATGCCTGACAGCGTGAGCTGTTCCGGTTGCAGATCAAACTTCTCCGGCAGTTCCGTTCGAATCCGTTCGAGCAGGCGGTCGCGGTTCAAGCCGGGGAGCGAATCGATAACACGGATATCAAAGCGGATCTGGTTGCCATCCGCAGTCATGTACGGATCGATCAGCTGCTGACGGATCTCTTCCGGCGCCTGATTGTAAAGAATCGCGAGTTCGAAGGGTTCAAGCGGCTCGCCGTCATTGAGTTGGCGCACCACCTCCCAGGTTGTACCAAGGGACAGGATCTTCCCCGTCGCGTCGAGGCTTTCCAGGTAATCCTGGATTTCAGTGACCAGCTCGATGCCGCCGGCATTGTACCAGTAGCCCTGGGCCGGCGTTGGCTCAGACTCAAGCCCCATTTCCGCGTCGAAGGCCCGGGCTTCTTTGTAATCCTCCATGAAGTTATCCGGCGCGTCGATCACGACATCGAGGGGTGTCGTTCCGCCCAGCTCGCGATCGATCAGCGCCATGCCCTGATAGATCTCGGTATCTTCGTGGAAATAGTCGATGAAACGATTCTCGACCGTCAGTTGTAACGCGCCGGCGATGCCGAGCGTTGTCAGCACTATGAAAGCAATCGCGGTTCGGCCTGGGTGGCGGTGGACGACGTGCGCGATGCCGAGATTCAGCGTTCCGGCCCGGTCGCGTCGCGATTGCGGGACCGATTCCGGCTTCAGCCGGGCCAGCAGTGAAGGGAACAGGATGAATGTGAATACGAAGCCGGCGACGACGGCGCACACCATCATCAGGCCAAAGTCCATCACGGGCCGGATACCGGCAAACATCAGCGAGCCGAATGAAATCGCCGTGGTCAGCGACGTGAAGAAGGACGGCTTGAATTTGCTGCGCAGTGTCTGTTCGACGAGTTCAGTCTGGCCGGCGGTCTCGTTACCTGCCTGCAACTCGCGGTAACGCACGATGAGGTGAACGATCAGCGACAGCGTGATGATGAGCACCAGCGAAATGAAATTCGACGAAACCACCGTTACCGGCCAGCCCATGAAGCCGATCCAGCCCACCATGGCCAGAACCACGCCGGCACAGATGGTGGTCGGGATCACGACCCAGCGGGTCCGGCGAAAGGCTAGCGTAAGCAGGATAATGATGAACAGCCCGACGCCGATACCGAATGTCCGTATATCGCTGCGGACGAAGTCGATCATGTCCACGGCAATCATGGGAACACCGCCCAGATGGATCGTCGGCGGGTCGCGATAGCGTTCCAGAATCGAACGGATTTCCGCGATATCCGCCTCCATCTGCACCTGGATCCGGTCGCTCTGTTGGCTGAAAGCCTGTTCCACCTGCGCGAGTTCCGCCCGGCCTGCCGTGTCCAGTCCACCGGCATCCTGGCTGGCGCGGAGTTCACGCCGGCGCTCGAACAGTTGCGCGAAACGCTCGTCCTTGCGGAATCGGACCAGCAACGCGGTGGTATCGGCGTCGGCGTTGAGAATGAGGTCCTTGTAGATCGGGCTCGTCAGGAATTCCGCGCGCGCCTGTTCTACCGTCACGTCCGGATCGCGCAGCGTCGGTGGTCCCTTACGCAGCGTATCAAAGGTCACGTCCTCGCCCTGCACCAGCGGCACATTCAGGAGGCTGGTCACCGAGGCGACCCGGTCGACCGCGGCGAGTTCTGCCCGCAGGGCATCAATTTTATCCAGGCTTGCCTCACTAAAGAGCGGGGCATCCGGTGTAAAAGTCACGAACAATACATCATCGGAACCGTAGCGCTGGCGGATAACCCTGTATTCCTCGAGATTCTCGTCGCCTTCCAGCATGAGCGACTCGGCGGAGGCATCGAGTTCGAAATATTGTGCTTGATACAGGGCCGCGGCGAGCAGAACGGCGACGGCCGCAATCACGACGAGTGGGCGGCCGAGCGCAAGATTATAGTAGGCTTTGACGAGCCTTGTGGACATATGCGGTATTCCTTGGTACTGAGAAACCGGGCTGAGGATACCGATTATGTACGGTGCTGTCGTCCCGTACCTACCAGTCTCCCAGCCGGTTCAATCAACACAACCACCGCCTCCGGCCCTCTACAGTCATCCTGATAACGATACCAGTCCATGGTCCTTGCAAATTCCACGTCAAACTCGGCGTGACCAAACTATACTTGTTCGTATATCCGCTTTATCTATCATGATCACGGCGCTGGCGAACTGGTTGACGTTTCAGCCAATGGAGCCAGCCGAACAGGCCGGCCACGGATCCGAACATCAGAGCAATGGTCAGCCAATAGGCGGTAAGCCAGCTCATGTCACACCTCCCAGGGTTGGCGGTCCTCAAGCCCTAACCGGGTGTACAGGCTGTCGATTGTACGGGTCGGACCGGCGGCCACACGCTCGGCCTCGGTGCAGATATGCTCCTGCAGACCCGGACTCAGATAGGTGATGTCGCGCACCAGCGCCCGGTGCAGGGCATCTATGGCGGCGTTGACCGCCATCGGCTGGGACACCCGCAGCTGGCGGGCCAGATCGAACAGGATCCGGCTATGCAGCCGGAACAGGCTGTCGCCGTCGGCGCCGTCGGCGAAACGTAGGGTGATGGCCGGTCGGTCGTAGGCCGTGTCGAGCGAGTCACGCGCGATGGTTGCGGCCATCTCGGGGTCGGGCCCGTTGGTTCGCTGCAGATGGGCCGCCAGCGCCGGCGAGTCGTAGTGGCCGGCCTCGACCAAGACCGCGTGGAGGCAACGCACGGCCAGCTTGGCCGCGCGGGGCGCGGTTACGCCGAAGTGGGCGGCGAGTTCGACCAGGGTTTCGCTGTCGAGGTGGAACAGCAGCTCGGGGGCATCGCCGTCGTCGAAAAAGATTTGCAGACGGGTACGGGGATGGTAGGTACTCATGGGCATACTCCTGTCGTCACGTGAATGAACGGCCACCGGTAACGGGCACAAAAAGCCTGTTACGCCGGGCGGCGCTTGGACCACGTGACGGGCTACGGCTGGAGCGGCCCGGATAACTGACCACTAATTCTAGTGGGCAGCGCGGTCGAGCTCAACCATGATTACTTGCATGGCTGAGGTTCGCCCAGCCGGGCTCGTCGATGAAGGGGTTGCGGTTACCCTGGATGGCATGGACCCGGTCATTGCGGTATTGCTCGAAGTCGGGGCCCGTACCGGTTGTGCCAGTCGAGCAGCGTGTACAGCCAGCCGATATGGGGTGCATCGGCCAGCTCAGTCCGGTCGACAATTTCCTGGTCCGGCATGTCGCCATCGGCGCCTTGGCGCCGATGGCGTAGACAAAGTGGATGGGCGCCGTTCAAGATGCGATCAGCCGGAAACATACGATGCAGAGTTCGGCATGTTGCCAACAGTCGGGCCTTGTCATGTCATTGGGCCGCTGTGACTGCCTGCTATTACACCCGGCCACTTTAGTTTAACATCGGCCACAAAGCTGTTCCGGCTTACCTGGGAGCCCACTCGTCTATAAATCCGTACCGCTGATAATGCTTTTCCAGCAATTTGATATGGTGTTTGGGGTGAAAATGCCTGCCATAGCCCTGCCAACCAATCAGATAATTATTTCTGGCCCAGCGGCATCGGTCGCCGCCGTCACCATGGCCAAGGGATGTGGAAACAAGGGCGATGGCTTCCTTATACGGCACACCCTGCCGCTCGAAGTCGGCCATCAGGTCCTGGGCAAAACGGCTGCGCAAAGAGTGTGGTGAGAATACGCCCTTGAAACCGGCCCGATACATTTTGTCCTGATATCGCTTGATTGAAAGATCGAGATTCGTCCCCCTGAGCAGATAACCGCCTCGCAACCGCATAATCTCCTTGGCGCGCCACAGTTCATTTAGCAGGGGTTCGTGGAAGCAATGCGGGATAATGATATTTCTGGGCTTCCCCCCTTTGGTCCCATGAGGCATATAAATCAGACCACTCAACCTCAACGTAACGATCCACGAATCAATGGACTGAACACATAAAAGCAACTCTTCGTTGCGTGCGCCCGTATACCACTGGATTGTACAAAGGACTTTTACGCCCTCGTCCTTGATATTGTCGTAGCACCGGGCAATAAAATCATGGCTTGGTGCCACGTGCTTGCCCAGGTAATCGACGTCATCCAGACCCAGTTCCTTGTTCGTGATTGTCACATTCTCACACATCCCCCTGATACGGCTGAGCGTTGTCCGAATGGTCGAAACCTCAAGACCGTTTTCCAGGCAATAATCCACATAGGGCCTGACATGCTTGTTCTTCACTTCTCCTGCCCGGCCGCACTGAATATTTTGCAGCTGCATGACTTTGGTGAAATGCTTGGCGGCAAAAATATAGCCGGTCCTGGTTTTACTGCCACGGCCGACGCGTTTGCGGGTTGCCTCCCCTTTCATTGATTGATACAGCTGATTGGTTTTCATGTAAATCCCTCTCGTTGTTCTGTTTGAAAATAAAATGATCGCAACGTCACAATTTGATGAACGGGTCTGACCTGGCAGACCTACGGCATACCGTCTCCTACCCAGCCCGTCGCGATCGGTACTGGCTGAACTCTGGGCCCGACGACCGGCCATAGGCGGCCGCCACCCGGGAGTGGGCTGATGGGCAATAAAACTGGCATAAGAGTACGGGGATACCGCGCTCGGTAGAGCGCAATTCGAGTGTCACAGCGGGCCGTATTTGGGCGCGCGGAACGCACGCCAATACAGCCGCACTGGACGGTTGGGTGGGTGCACATGTCTTATGGCAGCGAAGAACTGCCATCCGGCGTGTGCATCTGGTTTGGTGTATACGGGCTCTGAGCGGAACGATTGACACAGCCAATGTTCCACCGAACGCACATACACAGGTCGCTACATCTGGCCCGTAAGCCAAGGTGCGCTATATCATCATTAAAGGAGTTGGCTTGGCCGTGAAGCGGCCATGCAACAATTGGGAGGGATAATCGGTCTTTAACCGACCAGCCATTTTCTTGTGCCCGTTTTCGCCGTGGGCTGAGCAGGGCGGCTCCGTCGCTAGACAGTATTACTCTGCCAAAGGCTCTATATGCTTGTCAATACCCGTCCTAAATCCGGTTGCCAGTCAGTAGCAGCGGCATGTATGACCCGGTACACATGCAGGTATACGGGCTTACGCACTATCCATAAAAAAGGTTTCTGCACCAGAGAAGCAACCCGTTTGCACCCTAAATAGGCATAAAGGTGCCCATCAACGGCAGAATTATAAATAACTGCTTGATTCTTAATGAATCCAGAATTCGGCACGATTACTGCAGGAATTATCACCGTCGTCTCATCACTCCCGATGGCGAGCGACTGTATCCTCAACTCCCTTAACAGGCGCCCACCCGGGCGCCTATTTTTATCCGCGTACCGGCGGGTACAAATAAGTACCAGACACGCTTTGTCCCGGCCGGATAGTTTCCGCCCCGCGCCGGTCTGAGTACAGGAACCACTCCGGCACGCGGCTGCTATAAGCCGGCCGCGGGCGCTGATAGAATAATGCGGTTTCCAGCTGGCTGACTCCATACCGGGATATAACACTATGTCATTCGACATTCTTGGCCTGATCCGTGAAGCCGAGGGCCGCAACTACGAGTTGCACGACGAACACGTCAATCCGCGCTTCGCCAAGACGCTGCGCACCATCGGCTTCGACCGCTGCTATACCCGTGCCCAGGGCCCCTACCTGTGGGATCACGAGGGCCGCCGCTACATCGACATGCTGTCCGGCTACGGTGTATTCAATCTCGGCCGCAACAACCCGACCATTCGCCAGGCCCTGATCGATTTCCTGCAGGAAGACTATCCGTCGCTGGTACAGATGGAGGCGCCGCTGCTGTCCGGGCTGCTGGCGAAAGAGCTGAAAGCGCGCATGCCGAATCAGCTCGATTACGTATTCTTCACCAATTCCGGTGCCGAGGGCGTCGAGGCGGCGATCAAGTATGCCCGCGCCGCCACCGGCAAGCCGGCCATACTGCATGCCAAAAAAGCCTTCCATGGCCTCAGCAACGGCGCCCTGTCGCTGAACGGCGATACGGTCTTCCGCGAGACTTTCGAGCCCCTGCTGCCGGAATGCCGCATGGTACCGTTCAATGATCTCGCGGCGCTGGAACAGGCGCTGGCCGCCGGCGACGTCGCCGCATTTATCATCGAGCCGGTGCAGGGCAAGGGCGTGAACATCCCGTCGCCGGGTTACCTGCGCGAGGCGGCAGCGCTATGCCGCAAGCACGGCGCGCTGTTCGTCGCCGACGAGGTGCAGTCGGGCATGGGCCGTACCGGTCGCTTCCTGGCCTGTGAACACGACGGCGACGTCGACCCGGACATCGTCATCCTGTCAAAGTCGCTGTCCGGCGGTTACGTGCCGGTCGGCGCAGTGCTGACGCGCCAGTGGATCTTCGATCGCGTGTTTCCGTCGCTGGAAAAATCGGTGGTGCACTCGTCGACCTTCGGCCAGGGCAGCCTGGCCATGGTCGCCGGCCTGGCGACCCTGCACGTGCTCGACGAGGGCAACTACATCGCCCGCGCGGCCGATCTCGGCGATCGCATCGGCCAGGGGCTGCAGGCGCTGGTGCCGCAATACGAATTCATGAAGGAAGTCCGCTGGCGCGGCCTGATGGTGGCGATCGAATTCGCCAAGCCGGAGTCGTTCGCCCTGCGCAGCGGCTGGGAGATCGCCCACCGCATGGACAAGAGCCTGTTCCCGCAGGCGATCACCATGCCGCTTTTGCAGGAACACGGTATGATCACCCAGGTCGCCGGCCACCACATCGACGTGGTCAAGCTGCTACCGCCGATGGTGCTGTCCGACGCCGACGTCGACGAATTCATCCGCGCGTTCGCCCAGGTCATGAAAGGCCTGCACCGCTTTCCCGGCCCGGTCTGGGAAACGCTGTCGCGCATGGGGCGTTCGTCCATCGGCTGGGGCAAGAAGCACAAGGCCTCCGCCTGACGCGGTCACAGGACTGTCACTGCAAGGCCCTATCAGGGATAATCGCGGCCCATGTCATCCGTTATCGCCAGCGAACACGCCAATACCGACAGCCACCCGGCCAGCGTCGCCGATCGGCATTATCAGGACGACATCCTGCAGGATGTTTCGCGCACCTTCGCCCTGACGATACCGCAACTGCCCGGCGATCTGCGTGAGGTCGTCGGCAATGCCTATCTGCTGTGCCGCATTGCCGACACTATTGAGGACGACAAGGATCTGCCGGCAACCGCCAAGTGCGACTATGCCCAGCACTTCATCGACGTCGTCGCCGGGCGGACACCGGCGGCGGCATTCGCCGACGAACTGGCACCGCGGTTGGCGCCGCAGACACTGGCAGCGGAACGCGACCTGGTCGCCAATACGGCCGCCGTCATTCGCATCACCCATGGTTTCAACGAGCGCCAGCGCGGCGCGCTGGAACGTTGCGTGCGCATCATGGCCGACGGCATGGCGCACTACCAGGAAGCCGAAACGCTGGACGGCCTCGCCGATCAGGCGGACATGGATCGCTATTGCTACTACGTCGCCGGCGTGGTCGGCGAAATGCTCACCGAGCTGTTCTGCGATTATTCGCCAGCCATCGATGCGCACTACGATGAACTCATGCCGCTGGCGGTGTCGTTCGGCCAGGGTCTGCAGATGACCAACATCCTCAAGGATGTCTGGGATGATCGCGCCCGCGGCGCCTGCTGGCTGCCGCGTGACCGTTTTGCCGCCGCCGGCCTCACCCTGAGCGCGGTCCGGCCGGGCGAAGGCGGCGCTGCCTTCGAGCAGTGCCTGCGCGAACTGGTCGGCATCGCCCACGGTCACCTGCAAAACGCCATGCGCTACACCCTGCTGCTGCCGGCCGGTGAAACCGGCCTGCGCCGGTTCTGCCTGTGGGCCATCGGCATGGCCGTCCTGACCCTGCGCAACATCCATGCGCGACCGGGTTTTGCTGACGCCCGCGAGGTAAAGATCTCGCGCACCAGCGTCAAGACCACGATTGCCGTGACCAATCTCACGGTCAAAAACGACAAGTTGCTGAATTTACTCTTTAAGCTGGCCGCCCGCCGATTGCCGCGCAGTCCCTCGGCGTGAGAAGATAGAAAGAATTTGGCTGGCCGGAACGCCGGTAGCCTGACCGACAGGCCAATGCGGCTGCTGTGAACAACCCGTTTGTAACAGATCAGGTAACCCGGAATCGGAGATTCTGACCCAATGCTGATGGAAACGCGATATCGACTGACTGAAGCGGAAGCCGGTCTGGCGCATGCCGATACCGCGGCAGAGACCCCACCGGGCGTGCGGCTCGATCGCGTCATCGATCACGCCGAAGCCGGACTGCTGGCCGACCAGCACAGCGACGGCCATTGGTGTTACGAGCTGGAGGCCGACTGCACGATCCCGGCCGAGTACATCATGATGAATCACTTCATGGATGAACTCGAACCGGAGCTGGAGCGCAAGCTCGGCAACTACATTCGGTCGCGCCAGTCCGCTGAACACGACGGCTGGCCGCTATTCCACGGTGGCGATTTCGACCTCAGCTGTTCGGTCAAGGCCTACTTCGCGCTGAAGCTCATCGGCGATAGCCCGGACGCCCCGCACATGCAGCGCGCCCGCGAGGCGATCCTTGCCCACGGCGGCGCCGCGCGCTGCAATGTCTTCACGCGTATCGCACTGGCGCTGTTCGAGCAGATCCCGTGGCGCGGCACACCGTTCGTGCCGGTCGAGCAGATGCTGCTGCCGCGCTGGTTCCCGTTTCACATCAGCAAGGTGTCGTACTGGTCGCGCACGGTCATGATCCCGTTGTCGATCCTGTGCAGCTACAAGCCGCGTGCCGCCAATCCGCGCCGGGTCGATATCCGCGAACTGTTCACTATTCCGCCGGAAGAGGAGAAACACTACTTCCGCCCGGATACCCTGCTCGGCCAGGTGTTTCGTATCTGGGACATCGTCGCCCGCACGTTCGAACCGCTGATTCCGAGATTCATACGCCAGCACGCCACGCGCAAGTCGGAGGCCTGGTTCATTGAACGTCTCAACGGTGTCGACGGCCTCGGCGCCATTTTCCCGGCCATGGTCAACGCCTACGAGGCTCTGGCCCTGCTCGGCTACCCGGCCGACCATCCCTACCGGGTCGAACAGCGCGAGGCAATCCGGCGCCTGCTGATCATCGATGACGAGGCCGACTATGCCTATTGCCAGCCGTGCGTCTCGCCGGTCTGGGATACCGCCTGGGCGGCTTTCGCATTGACGGAAAGCGGTTGCACGAACAGCGATGCCATCCGCCAGTCACTCGACTGGCTGGCCGAGCGCCAGCTCAGCGACGAGCCCGGCGACTGGCAGGACAATCACCCCGATCTCGCCGGCGGCGGCTGGGCGTTCCAGTACCGCAACGATCACTACCCCGACCTCGATGACACACCCGCGGTGGCCTGGGCAATGCACTACTTCGATGCCGATCGCTATCGCGAGAATATCGAACGGGCCGGCGACTGGATCTGCGGCATGCAATCGAGAAATGGCGGCTACGGCGCGTTCGATTCCGACAACACCTGCCATTACCTGAACTACATTCCATTTGCCGACCACGGCGCGCTGCTCGACCCGCCAACCAGCGATGTCACCGGCCGCTGTGTCATCCAGCTGTCGTTGCTGGATAAACCGGAATACCGCCCGGCACGCCGGCGAGCCATCGAGTTTCTAAAAAACGAACAGGAAGCCAACGGCTCGTGGTTCGGCCGCTGGGGCACCAATTACATCTACGGCACCTGGTCGGTGCTGACCGCGCTGGAAGTCGCCGGCGAGGACATGCAACAGAACTATATCCGTCGTGCCGTCGACTGGCTCAAGTCGATCCAGCACGATGACGGCGGCTGGGGCGAAGGCAACGACACCTATCACGATCCGGACGGCATCGGCGCGCCGCACCCGAGCACCCCCTACCAGACCGGCTGGGCACTGCTCGCCCTGATGGCCGCCGGCGAGGCCGGTTCGGACAGTGTCCGCCGCGGCATCGAGTATCTGGTACAACACCAGCAGAACGATGGCCTGTGGTCGGACGACAGTTTCACCGCACCCGGCTTCCCGCGAGTGTTCTATCTCAAGTACCACGGTTACGCGAAGATATTCCCGTTCTGGGCGCTGGCGCGTTACCGCACCCTGCTCGGCCGTGACGAGACAGCGACATTCCCCGAGTCAGAGCTGCCACTGCCACAGTCAGCCGTGTGAGCAATCTCGGTATTATCGCGGCATTACCGGCCGAAGGCCGGCTGCTGTGCCGACAGTTCAGTCCCGGCAAAATCCAGCCCCTGCCCGATCAGCAGTCATTGCTGGTCTGCGGTATCGGCGCCAGGGCGGCTGCGCGTGCGGCTTGTACACTCATCGAGGCCGGTGCTGATCACCTGTTGAGCTGGGGCTGTGCCGCCGGTCTGCGGGCCGCTACCCGGCCCGGCGATCTGTTTCTGCCACGGCGGATACTCACTGACGCTGGTGCACGGCAATTGCCGGTTGATCCGGAATGGCATACGCATCTGGCCACATGCCTGCAAGCGCACGGTATTGCCTTTGACGACGCTGCATTGATCGGTGTCGAAAAACTACTGACCGACCCGACTGGCAAACAGGAACTGGCACAACAAACCGACGCAGCTGTTGCAGACATGGAAAGCGCCGCCATAGCAGACGTTGCCAGAGAGCATGCGTTACCGTTTTTATGTATTCGCGCGGTCGCCGACAATTACACGATGACCGTTCCGGCGGCACTGACCAGCGTGCTGAACGATTACGGTCAGGCCGATCTCAGGCAACTGACCGCGTTGCTACTGCGCCAGCCGCAACTGCTGCCACAACTGTTGCAACTCGGGCGCGCGTTCAGTCGGGCGCGGCGCAGTCTTGCCAACGTACGTGCCTGCGATATCACGCTGGGTTTGCGATAATCACGTCCGACATTTCGACAACACTAATAACCACGCCTCGGTAGTCAGCCTCAAAGCCATGCCCGATTCCAATAGCCTGACCGATCGCATCCTTACGCGCTGGATGCAGTATGCCCTGCATTACCGCCTGATCATTGTCCTGCTGATGATCGTCGCCAGCGGCCTCAGTCTCGCTTATACAGTCAATAACCTGACCGTGAACACGGATACCCGCGACATGCTGTCGCGCGATCTCGGCTGGCGCCAGCTCGACCTGGCCTACGAAGACGCGTTTCCGATGTACGTCAACAACATCGTGGTTGTCGTCGAGGCACCGACGCCGGATCAGGCTACCGACGCCGCACGCCACCTCGGTCAACAATTGCATGCCGACGGCGGCGAATACGAGGAAATATACCAGCCCGGTGAACTCGAATTCTTTCGCACCGGTTCACTGCTGTACCTCGACCGGGACGAACTGCAGGCGCTGGCGGATCGACTGGCACGCATTCAGCCGTTTCTCGGCCAGCTGACCGACGACCCGAGCCTGCGCGGCCTGTTCGGCCTGGTACAGCAGGCCGTTGAAGCGCGTCGTGATGGTGACGATGTCGCGATCGAGCCGCTGTTACGCCAGATGACTGCGGTCATCGAGGCCGACCTGGCCGGCGAGCGCCGCCACCTGTCGTGGCAGCGCCTGATCAGCGGGGACGCGGACAGCGGCGGCACGGCACGCGAATACCTGTTCATCAAGCCGCACATCGACTACAACAGTCTGCTGCCGGGCGAAGCAGCCATCCAGTCTTTGCGCGCAATGATCCGGGATGCGGAACTCGATGAACGTTACGGCGCGCGTGCCCGGCTGACCGGCAATGCCACGCTCGCCTACGAGGAACTGGAAAGCGTCAGCGAGGGCGCCGGTATTGCCGCCCTGGCCGCGCTGATCGTGGTCACCCTGATCCTGATCGTTGGCCTGCGTTCGGTGCGCATGGTCTTCGCCGCGGTAGTGACGCTGTTATGCGGTCTGCTGCTGACCGCCGGTATGGCGACCCTGACGGTCGGCGAACTGAACCTGATCTCGGTGGCCTTCGCCGTTCTGTATATCGGCCTGGGCGTCGATTTCGCCATCCATTTCTGCCTACGTTTCCGTGAACTGCATGCCGAGATGGATATCCCCGCGGCCCTGCGCCGAACCGGCACCAGCGTCGGCCAGTCATTGTTTATCTGCGCACTGACCACAGCCATTGGCCTGTACGCCTTCATTCCCACCGATTACCGCGGCATTGCCGAGCTCGGCTGGATATCGGGCACCGGTATGTTCATCAGCCTGTTCGTCACGCTGACTCTATTGCCAGCGCTGCTCGCCATCCTCGCCCCGGCCGGCGAACGGCCCCGGCCGCAGCGACCGCAGCCGCTGCTTGATCGCCTGGCGCGACTGCCACAAAGCCACGGCCAGCGTATCTGCCTGATCGCCCTGCTGCTGGCCGTGGTGGCTGCCAGCCTGTTGCCGGCTGTACGTTTCGACGCCAACACCCTGAACCTCCAGGCTGATTCCAAGGAATCGGTACAGACCTATCGCGACCTGATCGACGACAGCGACGCTTCACCGCTGAGCGGCATTCTGCTGACCCGTGACGCCGGCGCGGCGAAACAATGGGCACGCGAGCTCGAGACCCTGCCCGAGGTCCGCGACGTACGAACCCTGTGGGACTTCATTCCCGCCAACCAGGCCGACAAGCTGGCTATTATCGATGATTTGAGCCTGCTGCTGGGGCCGACGCTCATGACCCCGACAGACACGGCGGACATCGGCGCGGCCGCACGTCGCCAGGCACTCACGGATCTGCTGGCCTATCTGGAGGCGGCGCCACCGCAAACATCCGAGCCGTTACTGCGGGATTTCCATCAGCAACTGCTGGCCTTCGACCGGCAGATCGAACAACAGCCCGATGAGGCCGCCGCGCGGCTGGCAACGCTGGAAAACCGGTTATTGCAGAACCTGCCCGGGCGGCTGCAGCAGTTGAACGAGGCGCTCGGCGCCGAGAACGTGGATAAGGCAAGCCTGCCGGCGGTACTGCGCGATCGCTGGTTGAGCCCCGATGGCTGGTACCTGGTCGATATCCAGCCGAGCGAGGCGCTCGACTCGGAAGCGGCCATGCGCGACTTCGTTACGGCATTGCGCGCGCAAACCGATGACCTGATCGGCGCACCGGTGATTCAGCTGGAAGCCGGCGACTCGGTGGTCGATGCCTTTACCGAGGCGTTCATACTGGCTTTCACGGTCATCGGCCTGCTGTTGCTGCTGCTGTTACGCAGTCTGCGTGACACCCTGCTGGCACTGGCGCCGATCGCACTGGCGGCCCTGTTGACGGCGGCGGGCACGGTGCTGCTGGAGATACCGTTCAACTTCGCCAACATCATTGCCCTGCCGCTGCTGCTCGGTATCGGTATCGACAACAGTATTCACCTACTGCAACGGCAGCGGACGGCACCGGCAGACGGTGCTTTATTGCGCAGCAGTACATCGCAGGCGGTGCTGATCAGCGCACTGACCACCATCTGCAGTATCGGTAACCTGGCGTTTTCCGCCCACGCGGGCACTGCGAGTATGGGCTTGCTGCTGACACTCGGCATCAGCATCAGCCTGGTGTGTGCGCTGTTGCTGCTGCCAAGCCTGTTGGCGCTGCTGAAAGGTCGAACCGAATAATGGAAGGAGAAGCCGTCCCTGGCTGCGGTCACCTTCCCTGAAACTCATTCGTTCATCCGTGAAAACCCCAATCCGTTGGAGCAATCCCTGCAGTCCTGGGGCGATACTATAAGTGCGCGGGACGGCCATTTCGTCCCCCATATAGGGTATTTTTTTGCTCGGGAAGGGTTCCCGGCCTCCGGCCGGTTCAGACGCGCCGTCAGCGGGCCAACACACCGAGGCCGACCACCGCCAGCAGCCATAATAGCAGCCAGGCGGTCAGCGCCAGCACGGCGCGGCTGTTCAGTTCCGCCGTTCGGTAGCCGGCGGCGCCCGCCAGCGCCCGGCACCGGGCCAGCAACCAGAAGCCGCTGCGCTGCACGCCGCGGACCAGCGTACGGGCCGTCGCTGCAGCCAGCGGCCCGAGCAGCGCCAGCCCGCGGCGACACAGCCAGTCACCGCTGACCGGCGTGCGTGGCCGGGCAGCGTGCAGGTGCGCACACAGGGCGAAGGTGAGTACGGCGAAGACCAGCAACTGCAGCCAGGGCAACAGCTGCGCCGCGGTGTAGGGTGCGCAGGTGGCGCCATAGGGCAGCAATCGGTACAGCGCGCACGGCGCCATACCGATGATGAGCGTCAGAAAGGCGAGTCCCAGCATGGCCAGGCGTGCCGGCAGGGCCACTTCGCTAACCGCAGCCGGCGCCGCGGCGGCGCGGCGGAAGAAAACCAGCCAGGGATAGCGCAAACCGGCATGCAGCACCGCCGCGGCGCTGGCGGCGACGAGCAGGAACCAGACGCCGTCACGACCGAGATCCAGCGCCGCAGTCGGTAGCATGATAGTCGTGACATAACCACTGGTCAGCGGGACCGCCAGTACCGCCAGGGCGCCGATGCTGGCAACGGCGGCGGTCAGCGGCATGCTCGCAAACAGGCCGCCGAGCCGGGTCAGCCGATACTGCCCGGTTTGCCGGATCACCGCCGCCGCGGTCAGCCACAGCAGGCCGAAATAGAGGATTTGCGCAACGCTCCAGGCCACCGCGGCGTTCAGGGACAACTCGCTGCCCAGGCCGAGGGCAACCAGGGTCAGTCCCGCCTGGGCCACCATCGCATCCAGCAGCAGGCGACGGAGATCGTTTTCGAGCACCGCATTGACGAGCGCATAACCGGTCAGGATAAAACCGATGACCGGCAATGCCTCGTGGCCGGGAAACAGGCGCAGCAAGACATACAGTGCGCTGTAGATCAGCAGCACTGGCAGCAGGATCAGGCCGACCTCCGGACTGTCTTGCGCATCAGTCAGCCAGCTCGATAATGGCCAGCCCGCGACATTGATCAGCATCGCCGCGAGCAGCAGCAGGCCGGCCGGGCTACCGGGTGTCAGGCCATTCAGGTTGAGACCGTGGCCGGCATGCACATGCACCATAATCGCCGCGAGCAGCAGCAGACTGGCCAGGCACTGCAACCACAGGTAGCGCAGGCTGGCGGCGCCAGCGGCAACGATCACCAGCGCCGTCGCCAGGATCAGGATTTGCCAGGCCAGAAACAGGCTGACGAAGTCGCCGGCCAGGATCACGCCGAGCGCGGCACCACCGGCCCACAGGGCCGGCAGCAGGACGCGGTCCGGCGTTCGCGCGGCACAGAACAGCATCGCCGCGGCAATGGTGAGGGCCAATGCCAGTGCCAGCAGGCGGGCCAGTTGATCGGCCAGCAACGGCGTGAACTGATAACCGTACCATTGCCAGCCCGGCCCGAGGCCCGTCGGCAGCTGTGTGATCGCGTACAGCGTCCACAAGGACACCAGCACGGCCAGGGCCGTACGCGCCCAGCCGCGTGCCAGCGGCAACAACAGGGCGCCGCCGAGTAACCAGAGTCCCGGCGGCAAATTGTTTAACAGGGAATCAATCGACATCGCGTTCCGCTGGCTCAGCGGGCAACAGCCGTCCGATAGTGCGTGCCAGCAACAGCGGTGCAAGGACGGCGACGATAGCGATGAGCGCGTGACTGGCAAAACCACCGGCGAGCGCCGGTGCGGGCTTGTCCGCCAGGACGAGCTCCGCCAGCAGGACAACAAGTGCGGCGACCGCAGCGGCCAGCCACGGCAGGTGCGGCCGCAGCTGCTGCAATAAGGCCGGTGAATTCATCGATGCGGACCTCCTCTGCTCTGCGTACTGTTTGCTGTTGCTACAGCCGTACGGCGACCTGAATCCTGCCGACGATTGTAACGGTCAGCCTCGATACATGCAGGCGAACAGGCCCTGATACGGCCACTCACTCGCGCGGCTTGTCCTCTAGGCCGCTGCGCAGCATATGATCGCGCGTATCCAGCCGCTCGCGCAGTTCATCCTTGAGGGTTCGATCCCAGAACGGCACACCGACGAAATACCCGGCCCGGGCGATGGCATGTGCGGCGATCGGCGCGGTCATGACGACAAAGACAACGATGGCAATCGCCCGGACCATGACATCGGTATCAGCAAAATGCAGACCGCCGGCCACCGCCAGCAAGCCCCCGCCCAGCGCACCGGCCTTGCTGGTGGCATGCATGCGCAGCATCAGGTCCGGCATGCGCACGACACCGATCGCGGCGATCAGAATCAGTGCCGCGCCAAGCAGTAACAGTATTGATACCACGAGTTCACTCATCGCGGGTGCCGCCCCGTTCCAGGAAACGCGAAAAACCCACCGCCGCCATGAACCCGGTCAATGCCAGTACGAGGGCAACGTCAAGAAAATGGGCCACATCGACATGGACCGCGTAGACAACACTGAACGCCACGGTGATGAGCGCGAGAAGTTCCAGCGCGACGACCCGATCCGGCAGACTCGGGCCCAGCACCAGCCGGACAAAAGCCAGCAGCAGTGACAGCGCCAGCATGATAAAGGTAAGCGTAACAACCCATTCCATTTTCATTCACCTCAACTCAGCAGCTCGATCACGCGCCGTTCCAGGTCTTTCAGATCGCGGCGCAGCGCCTCTTCGTCATCAATATACATGGCATGTATGAACAGCATGCGCCGATCATTGGAAACGTCCAGACTCAGCGTCCCGGGCGTCATGGTGATCAGGTTGGCTAACAATGAAATAACGGCATCGCTGTCGCTGTCCAGCGGCAAGCCAATCACGCCCGGCTTCATGTAATGCGTCGGCGTCAACACCTCGTAGGCAACGCGCACATTCGAGCGAATGATTTCCCAGATATAAAACAGGGTAAAACCGACCACCTGCGGTATCTTGCGGGTATAGCTGCGCGTCTCGCCGCTCATGCGGGTGACAAAAGCCAGCATCAGGTAACCGAAAGCAAAACCGGTGAGCATGCCACTGCCGGAGAAATTGCCGGTCAGCGACACCCAGGCCAGCGCCAGCATGATGTTCCAGATAAAGAGCCTCATTGGCTGTCTCCCAGCACCGCCTGAACATAGATCTGCGGGTTCTGCATCTGCTCGGCGGCAGCGCTCGCCAGCTCATAGACCGGCTGGGCGCCGATACCGATAAACAGGGTCAGCAGTGCCAGTGCGCTGATCGGCATCAGCATCAATACCAGCGAGCGCGTGGGCAGTGCCGCGGTAAACTGTGCCGCGCGCTCGGCATGCGCCTCGGGCTGCGCCTTCCAGAAAGCCTCGGCCCATATCTTGATCATCGAATACAGCGTCAGCAGGCCGACCACCAGTGCCACCGCGACAATACCCCAGCTCTGCTGCTCGATACCAGCGCGTATAATAATGAATTTGCCGAAGAAACCGGACAACGGCGGTACCCCGGCCAGTGACAGCGCTGGCACCAGGAACAACAGGCCCAACCACGGTTTCTCGCGCCACAATCCGCCGATCTGTTTGAGGTCGTAGCTGCCGCGCAGGAAATACACCACGCCACCGACCAGGAACAGGTTCGCCTTCACGATGATGTGGTGCATGATATAGAACACCCCGCCGATAAGCGCCAGAGGCGTAAACAATGCCAGCCCCATGATCATGTAGCCGATCTGGCTGACGATATGGAATGACAGTATACGCCGGATTTCGTACTGGGCGGCGGCGCCGAGGACGCCGGTGATCATCGTGAAGCCGGCCATCCACAACAGAATCTCGTGGGTGTAGCCGACATCGTGGTCGAACAGCAAAGTGAAAAAGCGGAATAGCGCGTAGACGCCGACCTTGGTCAGCAGGCCGGCAAACAATGCCGACACCGCCACCGGCGGCGTGTGATAGGACGCCGGTAACCAGAAAAACAATGGAAACGCCGCCGACTTAATGCCGAACGACACCAGAAACAGCATCGCGATAACCGTCACCAGTCCCTGGTTTTCCACCGCCGCCAGCTTGCCGACCAGGTCGGCCATGTTCAGCGTCCCGGTCATGCCATAAGTCAGGCCT
Source organism: Methylohalomonas lacus (assembly GCF_024808875.1). Taxonomy (GTDB): domain Bacteria; phylum Pseudomonadota; class Gammaproteobacteria; order Methylohalomonadales; family Methylohalomonadaceae; genus Methylohalomonas; species Methylohalomonas lacus. The sequence goes on along the minus strand of NZ_JANUCT010000005.1, from coordinate 85,277 downwards.
ACCGCCACCAGCAGCAGAATCGAGGACAACAGGTTGAGCGTGACATACTTGATTGCGCCTTCCATCTGCGCACGCTCGCCGCCGAGGATCAGCAAGGCAAACGACGACACCAGCAATACCTCGACCCAGACATACAGGTTGAAGATGTCGCCGGTCAGAAAGGCACCGCAGACACCGGCCAGCAGCAGGTGAATCAGCGGGAAATGACCGTAGGCGATATTGTCGCGGCTGATCGTCGCCAGCGAATAGACGGCGACGGCAAAACCGAGGATCGCCGCCAGCACGGTCATGATCGCACCGAGCAAATCGGCGACCAGGACGATGCCGAATGGCGCCGCCCACTCACCCATGGCCATCACCCGAATCCCCTGGGTATAGGTCATATACAGCAGGTAGATACTGGCAACCAGCAATGCACCGGTGCCCAATATGCCGATCCAGCGCTGGACGCTGAGCGATCGGTAAAACACCAGCGACAAAGCACCGGCGATGAACGGAATCAGAACAGGCAGGGCGACGTCGGGATTCACGTATCGGTGCTCCGCATCTTGTCCAGATCGTCTTCCTGCACCACCTCGTAGGCACGGTGAATCAGCACCACCGCAAACGCGAGCACGCCGAAGCTGATCACGATCGCGGTCAGGATCAGCGCCTGGGGCAGCGGATCGGCCCAACCGCCGGTCGGCATTTTCATGCCTTCATCGATCAGCGGCGGCAGACCGCGCTTCATGCCGCCAACGGTAAAGATCAACAGATTGGCGGCGTTACTCAGCAGTATCAGGCCGATCACCAGCTTGACGATCGAACGCCGCAGCATCATGTATATGGACGTGGCGAACAGTGCGCCGACGACAATGGCCATTACCGGTTCCAATTCATTCCTCCTCTGCCTCGTCCAGGGCCAGGACAATGGTCATGATGGCGCCAAGCACCAGCAGGTAGACGCCGATGTCGAACAGCAACGGTGTCGACAGTTTCACTTCGCCGAAGCCGGGAACGTCGATGGGCCACCATATGGCGGTAAAGAATGCCTCTCCCAGCAGTATCGATGGCAGACCGCTGACGGTCGCGGCCAGCAGCCCGAGTCCCAGCAACAGCCGCGGATCAACGCCCAGTAACTGGCGCGTACGCGCGGCATCGAAGGCGAACAAATACAGTGCGAACGCCACCGCGGCAATCAGGCCGGCAATAAAGCCACCCCCCGGTTCGTCATGGCCACGCAGCAGCATGAACAGCGAAAACAGCAGCAGCAGCGGCAGCAGAAAGCGCGCCGCGGTGCGCAGGATCAACGAGCCCATCATGACCTTTTATCCTCCGCCCGCAGCCGGATCATGGCGTAGACGCCGATCGCCGCCAGGCCGACAACGAAAATCTCGCCCAGCGTATCGAGGGCGCGAAAGTCGACCAGTATGACGTTGACGATGTTGCGGCCGTGGCCCTCGTCGTAGCTCCAGGCCACCAGCTGATCCGAGATCGGCGCGACAACCTCGACATCGAGCACCGCCAGGATCAGCACCGTCATCATACCGCCGAACAGCAACGCAACCAGCGCATCGCGAATGCGCGCCGCGGTACTCGACAGGTTGAGGAAACGCGGCAGACGGTACAGCACCAGCACCAACAGGATGACGGTCAACGTCTCCACCATGATCTGGGTGATCGCCAAATCCGGCGCGCTGAACAGCACGTAGATGAGCGCCACACCGAAGCCGACCATGCCCACCGTGGCCACCGCGCCGAGGCGTGACTGCATCAGCGACACGACGATTGCACCGGCGATGATCAGCGCGGCGATCACCGCCTCGTAGAAAGTAATATCGACCGTGCCGAACGGCACCGTGTTGCCGGTATAGATAAAGAACGTACCGCCGGCCAGTGCTACTGCAGTCAGCAGGATAGTAATGAGATAATTGCGCATGTAGCCGTTCTGCAGCACGCGCGTCTGCCACTCGGCGACCCAGACCAGCGCCGCCATGACCCGCTCGTAACCGCGTTCCGGGCCAAAGCGATCGATGAAAGTCAGGCGCCGGTACACGGCGAGGACACGATCCCAGCCGGCAAACACCAGTAGACCGGTTACCACGGCCAGCAGGCTGAGCAGCAGCGGCGTGTTGACGCCATGCCAGAGGTAAAGCTTGAACTCCAGCGGGCTGCCGTGCACGGCGGCGACGGCACTGTGGAGAATACCCTGCACCGGCAGAAAACCGGCGACGCCGAACACCAGGCTGAGCGCGGCCAGCACCACCGGACCGGCGAGCATCGACGGCGGCGCCTCGTGCGGCTGTTTCGGTGTTTCCTTCAACTTACCGGTGTACGGCCGCAGTGCGAATAGCGCGGCCACCGCCATGATCATGATCGCCGAGATCACGGCCAGTACCGTGGTGACAGTGGCGATGGCCGGCGCGTGCAGAGTCGCCTCGAACATCAGTTCCTTGGCGATGAAACCGAACAGCGGCGGCAGACCGGCCAGCGACAGCGCGGCGACACAGGCGGTAATGAAACTGACCGGCATCAGCCGGCGCAACCCGCCCATATTGAGGATGTTTTTGGTGCCGGTTTCGTGATCGAGACCACCGGCGAGCATGAACAGCGCCGCCTTGTAGAGCGCGTGCGCGAGCAGAAACGCCAGCGCCGCAATAATCGCCGCCTCGGTACCGATGCCGATCAGCATGGTCAGCGTGCCCAGCGCCATGATCGTGCTGTAGGCGAGCATCGCCTTCACATCGGTGCTGCGCAGCGCCATGAACGAGCCGGTAAACATGGTCACGGCACCAAACAGGCCCAGCGTGTACAGCCACTGGTCGGTACCGCCGAGGCCGGGATTCAGACGCGCCATGAGGTAGATGCCAGCCTTGACCATGGTCGCCGAGTGCAGGTAGGCCGACACCGGCGTTGGTGCGGCCATGGCGTTGGGCAGCCAGAAGTGGAACGGCACCTGCGCCGACTTGGTGAACGTGCCGAACAGAATGAGGATCAGCATGCCGGTATACAGCGGGTAGTCGCGCAGCACGTCGCCACTGTTGAGCAATTCCGACAATTCGAAACTGCCGCCGGCACCGGCCAGCATGATCAGGCCGGCGAGCAGCGCCAGACCGCCGGCGACGGTCACGAACAGACCCTGCAGGGCGCACCAGCGCGCCTGCTTGTCCTCATGATTAAAGCCGATCAGCAGGTAGGACGTGATGCTGGTCAGCTCCCAGAACACGAACAGGCTGATGATGTTATTCGACAGCACCACACCCAGCATCGCCGCCATGAACGCGAACATGATGCCGTAGAAACGCGGCAGGTATTCGTGGCCGTGCAGGTAACCGCCGGAATAGATGATGATAAAGGTACCGATGCCGCTGATCAGCAGCGCGAACAGCAGGCTCAGGCCATCGACGAGAAACGACAGGTTGATATCGAGCCCGGGGATCCAGCTGTAGTGAACCACCTCGGCCGCACCACCGGCGGTGAGCGGAATCCAGCTGAGAAAGTAGACGAACAATGCCGCCGGCAACAGCGCCAGCACCCAACCGGCCCGATCGCCTAACAGCCGGGTCAGCCAGGGCGCGCAGGCAGCAAGAATAAAGCCGGACAGGACGGCGAGCAGCATGGTTGGTCAATCACCCCACATTGTACCCGGCCCGGCGACCGCGGCCGCGCCCGGCTTGTTATTCTCGATGGATTACAGCCCTACGATGCGGGGCAAGTTACGACAAACCGGCGAATGGGCTGTCGGCCATCCGCTTGCATGATTGCCGTGCAAGTCGCGCAAGATTAACGAACGCCGTCGGGGTTGGCAAGACGGCCCAGACGCATTTACGCGATACGCAGTCACTGCGTACGACGATGCAGCTCGGCCAGTCCCGGGTAATCCGCCAGCAGTTCGGCGCCCGCCAGAACCTCGACGGCGCTGTCATCGAACTCGCCCGCCGCCGGTTCCATCGCGCCGCCAAGACAGCGCGCCAGAAAAGCTTCGGCGATGGTACACAGCGCCAGCCGGTTGGCCGGCCGCGCAATGCCGTGGCCTTCATCCGGGAACAGCAGGTAGATGACGGGAATGTCATGCGCGCGGAGCGTCTCGACAAGCCGATCGGACTCGCTGCGTGGCACGCGCGGATCGTGCGCGCCCTGGGCGATCAGCAATGGCCGGCGAATATTATGCGCCTGGCCCAGCGGTGAACGCGCCTCGAGCAGCGCGCGACCGGCCTCGGTATCGGGATCGCCCAGCCGCTGGCGGAAAAAGTCCCGCTGCGCCTGCCACTGCGGCGGGATCGCCGCCAGCAATGACGGCAGGTGGCTGGGCCCCATCAGGTCGATGCCGCAGGCAAAGCGCGTCGGCGTGAATGCCAGTCCCGCCAGCGTTGCATAGCCACCGTAGCTGGTCCCCATGAGCGCGATCCGTGCCGGATCGCTGAGTCCCTGCGCCACCGCCCAGTCGACACAGTCATGCAGATCCTGCTGCATTGCCCGGCCCCATTCGCGATCGCCGGCGTTGAGAAAGGCCTTGCCGTAACCGGCCGAACCGCGGTAATTGACGCTGAGAACCGTGTAACCGCGGTTGGCCAGCCACTGGTGCCAGGGATTGAAGCCCCATTCATCGCGTGCCCACGGACCGCCGTGCACCAGTAGCAGCGTCGGCCCCGGCCCCTCTGCGGCCGGCGGTTGCGTGTAATAGACATGCAATGGCAGACCGTCGTGGGCCGCCAGCGTTGCGGTATGCATGGCTGCCAGCGGCTGCGCCGCAAGGCTGTCGCTGTTGTTGAACAGGTAACGTGCCGTACCGCGACGGCGATCGTAGTGATAGAAATTCACCGGCGCGGTATCGGCCTGGTAGCCGATGATCCAGTGGTGATCATCGGCCGAGCGGCTGGCAATGCTGATGTCGCCGTGGGCACGGCCGGCCAGGTAGTCGAATTCGGCGGCAACGCCGGCGTCCAGGGCGTGCCACTGCTTGCGCCGGCCGGTGACCGCCACCGCCAGCGGCTGGCGGCCGCGCGCATCCAGCAGCACGTCGCTGACGTCGGCCTCCGCCGGCTCGAACAGCAGCTGCTGCCGGCCATCCGTGAGTGATTGTTGCACCAGCGCCGCGCGGTCTCGGCCGCGACTGTCAACGAGATACAGCTGATCGCCGGCCAGACCGACCGGGTACGTGGTCAGATTGTCTTCCGGCGGCACACTGAAGGCCGGGTTCCACTCGGCGCTGACATCCGCGCCCGGCTGATACCAGTCGCTGCCGCCGTCGGCACGTGGTCGGCTGCCGAGGACCGGCCGGAAATCATCGGTCAGCAGCCGCTGGAAGTCCGGCAACGGCGGCAATGCTTCCCGTGTAGCATCGGCCAGGCGAATGCGAAACAGGCCGCAGGCTTCGGCGTCCGGCGACTGGATCTCGACCAGCGCGGCATCCGGGTGACGCGGTGACAGTTCCAGCAGCCGGGCACGCACACCGGCACCTGGCGTCAGGTCGGTGACCGCGGCGTCGGCCAGCCGCAAGCGATACAGGTGCCAGTTTTCATCACCGTCGTGATCGGCCAGATACAGCAGCGATTCATTATCGTAGGCCCAGACACAATGGCCGATACCGCGTCCGCGGGCAGAAGTCAGTGGCTGTTCGCTGTCCGGGGCGTCGATCGGCGCAACGACAATGTTCATGACACCGTCGACCGGCGCCAGGCTGGCCAGTTGCCGGCCGTTCGGGCTGATCAGCGCAAACGCGCGCTGCGGGTTGCCGAACAGTATGCGCCGGGGAATTAAAGCCATCGGCCGCGTGTCTTAACTGGCATGATCATGGCTGCGACTATAGCAGCAGCAACGGGTCGCGCGAACAGCCACCGGCTTCGGTATAATCCGGCCATCATTCGGAGCAGCCTAATTTTATGAACAATCAACGCCTGACCATTGTCGTGCTCGTGCTGGCCGGCCTCGCCGCGCTGGGTGCCGGTATCGGCAGCTACGTCGCCCAGCAGGCCGGTAGCGAACCGGACACCCCCGACGGTCTGCTGTGGCCGAACCCGAAAACCTTCCCCGACGTGACGCTTTATGATCACAACGGCGATGATTTCACCACCGCCGATTTCAAGGATCAGTGGTCGCTGGTGTTCTTCGGTTTCACCCACTGTCCGGACATCTGTCCGAACACCCTGTCCCAGCTCGACCGTCTGCAGAAGCAGCTTGCCGACAATGGCATTGACGATTCCGAACTTCAGGTCGTTTTCATCAGCGTCGACCCGGAACGCGACACACCGGAACGACTGGCCGAATACGTTGAATACTTCAACAGGGATTTCGTCGGTGCCAGCGGTGACAAGGAGGCCATCGACCGGCTGACGCGTTCCATCGGCGCGGTCTATCATATTGCCGAAGCCGACGAGGACGGCGACTATCAGGTCGATCATTCGGCGTCGGTGTTCCTGTTCGATCCGCAGGCACGGATGGTCAGCGTTTTCACCACACCGCATGAAGTCCCGTCGATGCGCGAGCAGTTCGTCGCCATCCACGACTTCATCGAACAACAGGCCCTCTGACATGCGCGCGCTATCGACATTACTGCTGCTGGCCGGCATGAGCTCAGCACTGGCCGGTTCGGCCGATCATCCCGTCACCATCAGCGATGCCTGGATACGCGAAGCGCCGCCGGGTGTCAGCCCGCTGGCCGGCTACCTGCAGCTGGACAATACCGGTCGCGAAACGATGGTACTGACCGGCGTCAGCAGTCCCGACTTCAAGCGCGTCGAAATCCATCGTACGCGCATCGAGGGTGACGTCGCGAAAATGGAGCAAAAGGACAGCCTGAGCCTGAAAGCGGACGAGAGCGTAGTTTTCGAACCGGGTGGTTATCACCTGATGCTGTTCCAGCCCGGGCGACCAATGAAAGACGGTGATCCGGTTGCACTCACTTTCAGTTTCAAGGACCAGCCGCCACTGGAAATCGAGGCACGCGTGCGCTCGGCACGCGACAACAACGATGACTCGCATGGCAGCAGCGATCATTCGCATCACCATCATCACTGAACCGGATCGGCATGCCTGTTGATGTTTCACCGCCTGCGGGCATGGACCGGCGATCGCGCTGTTTCAACCGACTGCAGTCCTGGTTGCCGCAACAGTGGCTGTCGCGGCTGATGTATCACGCGACACGCTGGACCTGGCAACCGTGGAAGAACTGGCAGATCAACTGGTTCATTCGCCGTTATGGGGTCAATATGGCCGAAGCCGAGCAACCGCAAGCCCGGGCCTATCCGCACTTCAATGCCTTCTTCACCCGCGCCCTGCGACCCGGGGTGCGCCCCATGCCCGACGATACCCAGGCACTGGTGTCACCGGTAGACGGCCGCATCAGCCAGATCGGCACGATTCACGGCAATCGCCTTATCCAGGCCAAGGGCCATGATTACACGGTCGAACAGCTGCTGGCCGCCGACGCGCAACTCGCCGGTCGTTTCCAGAACGGCGGCTTTGTCACCATCTACCTGGCGCCGCGTGACTACCACCGCATCCACATGCCCTGCGACGGCCGCCTGGAACGCATGATCCATGTCCCCGGGCGTCGCTTTGCGGTCAATGAAACCAGTGCCGCCGGCATCCCCGGCCTGTTCGCGCGGAACGAACGCCTGGTGAACATTTTCACCACCCCGGCGGGGCCGCTGGCGCTGGTGATGGTTGGCGCACTGTTCGTCGGTTCGATGGAAACAGTGTGGACGGACACGCTGGCGGCCCGCGCCAGCGGCGAGCTCGGTGACTATGATTACCACAACGCACGCATCCATTTGCGCCGCGGCGCCGAGATGGGCCGCTTCAACATGGGATCGACGGTCATACTGCTGACCGGATGGCAACAGGTGGAATGGCTGACGGCGGTACAGCCGGGGCGCCCTATGCATTTCGGCCAGACCCTCGGTCGTTTGCTGAACGCGGATGACCCGTTAACGCAACCCGCCTAGCCTGACCGGCGCCGGCCACGCCGACTGAACGGCAGCCACTGGTGGCGCCAGACAAAACCGGGAATGGCGAAAACCATGAACAGGCACAGACCGACCCAGTAGAACTCCCAGTCCTGGGCGTGCGTGCCGCCGGTGGCCTTGCGCTCGATGGCGGTCGCCAGCACACCGACCAGTAATGCCATCAGCAGCCACTCGAGCAGCCGCATCCAGAACTGCTTGTGGCCGCCACGCGGCGTCCAGACAAACAGAAACCGCTCGCTCAGCCAGGGCAGATTGGCGGCCACCAGCGCCAGCGCCAACAACAGCCAGATCGCGAGTCCGATCGACATCAGGGACTGAAAGCCGCCATGCACAGGGACATCAACAGTCCCGGGCTTAAGCCCAACAACAGCAGGCTGAGGCCATTCACACTCAGCACCGTGCGCAACGGTGTCGAGCATTGCGGTTCATCCGGCTCGCGTGGTTCATCGAAGTACATCAGCTTGACCACCCGCAGGTAGTAGAACGCGCCAACAATGGCGAAAGCCACCGCCAGCAACGCGATCCAGACGAAACCGGCCTGGATGACCTCGCGCAATACGAACCATTTGGCCCAGAAACCGAGAAACGGTGGAATACCGGCCATGGAGAACATCAGAATCAGCATGAGGAAAGCCAGCCAGGGACTGCGTTCCGCCAGACCGCTGAAGTCATCAAGCTGATCGGCCTCCGCGCCCTTGCGGCCAAGCAGAATGATCATGGCAAAACCGCCCATGCTCATCAGCGCGTAGGTGATGACATAGAACATGGCACCGGCGTATCCGCCGGCGTTGCCGGCCACCAGGCCGAGTAACAGAAAACCGATATGGGCGATGGTCGAGTATGCCAGCATGCGCTTGATATTCGTCTGCGCGATGGCGATCAGATTACCGGTCGCCATCGACAGCACCGCCAGGATCATCAGCATCTGCTGCCAATCCGGCAGCAATGGGCCGAGTCCGTCGACCAACAGCCGGATGGCCATGGCAAAGGCAGCCAGCTTCGGCGCGCTGCCGATGAACAGCGTCACCGCGGTCGGGGCGCCCTGGTAGACGTCCGGCAACCACATGTGAAACGGCACCGCGCCGAGCTTGAAGGCGACACCGATCAGCACGAATACCAGGCCGAATATGGCCAGCGTCGGATAGTCGCTCTGCCCCTCGAGTACCTGCGCGACGGCGCCGAGTTCGAGGCTGCCGGTCACGCCATAGAGAATCGATATACCATACAGCAGCATGCCCGAGGCGATCGCGCCGAGCACGAAGTACTTGATCGCGGCCTCGGAGGCGCTGCTCGAGTCACGGTGGATCGCGACCATGGCGTACAGCGACAGCGACAGCAGCTCGAGACCCAGGTACACCGTCAGCAGGTTGTTGGCCGAGACCATGACCAGCATGCCAAGGACGGCAAACAGACCGAGCACGAAATATTCGCCCTTGATGATGTCATGACGCAGCAGGTACTCGCGCGAATAAAACAGCGCGAACAGGCTGATGATGCAGATGGCGAACTTCAGCAGACCGCTCATGGCATCGCTGACGAACATGCCGGCCATGGCATACTGGCTGTCACCAGTGTAGGTAACCAGTACCAGCACGGCGGTCACCAGCAGCGTCAGCTGCGCCAGCCAGTAGCCCGGGCCGTGTTTCGGATCATTGCTGAAAATATCCACCATCAGGGTGGCACAGGCGAGCGTCAGCAGTGCGATCTCGGGCAGCAGCAGCGACAGGTTATCGATCGACATCTCTAGATTCCTCCCAGCTTGCTGCGCGTGACCGTGTCCAGCAGGACTTCCAGCGTCGGGTTCATGATTTCAAACAGCGGTTGCGGCCACAGGCCAAACAACAGCACCGGCACGGCCACCAGGATCAGGATCAGTTTCTCGCGCGGGCTGATGTCCTTGAGCGCGGCCACGCTGCTGTTGGCGATGTCACCGAATATCACCCGCTTGTACATCCACAGCGTGTAGGCGGCGCCGAGGATCAGCGTGGTTGCGGCCAGGAACGCGATCCAGAAGCTGGCCTGGAAGCTTGCGAGTATGACCATAAATTCGCCGACGAAACCGGACGTGCCGGGCAGTCCGGCGTTGGCCATGGCGAACAGCATCATGAACGCGGCAAACTGCGGCATCGGGTTGGCGACGCCGCCATAATCACCGATCTCGCGACTGTGCATGCGATCATAGAGAACGCCGACGCACAGAAACAGTGCGCCGGAAATAAAGCCGTGCGAAATCATCTGCACCATGGCGCCGCCCAGGGCCAGGGTCGCGCCGCTGGTCGATCCGGTGTTCTGCACGATGGCGTAGATGACAAAGAAACCCAGCGTGACGAATCCCATGTGCGCGATCGACGAGTAGGCGATCAGCTTTTTCATGTCCTGCTGAACCAGCGCGACAAAGCCAATGTAGACCACGGCGATCAGCGACAGCGCGATCATGAGACCATCCAGGGCCATGCTGGCGTCCGGCGTGATGGGCAGGCTGAAGCGCAGAAAACCGTAGCCGCCCATCTTCAGCATGATCGCCGCCAGGATCACCGAGCCGCCGGTCGGCGCCTCGACGTGCGCGTCCGGCAACCAGGTGTGTACCGGCCACATCGGAATCTTGACGGCAAAGGCCAGCAAAAAGGCGATGAAGATCAGTTTCTGCACATCCAGCGGCAACGCCAGCTCGTGAAACGCCTGAATGGCGAACGTGCCGGTCTGGCCGTACAAATACAGGAACGCCACCAGCATGAACACCGAACCGAAAAAGGTGTACAGGAAGAACTTGATGGTCGCGTAGACGCGGCGCGGTCCGCCCCAGATGCCGATGATCAGGAACATCGGGATCAGCATCGCTTCCCAGAAGACATAGAACAGCACCGCATCCAGCGCCGAGAACACGCCGATCATTAACCCCTCGAGGACGAGGAACGCGGCCATGTACTGCGACAGGCGCCGCTCGATCACTTCCCAACTGGCCAACACCACCAGGATCGTGGTGAACGCGGTCAGCAGGATAAGCGGCAGCGCGATACCATCCACACCGAGGTGGTAATTGATGTTGAAGGCCTCGATCCAGCGGCCGAACTCGACGAACTGCATGTTGCCGCGGCTGCTGTCGAAGCCCAGGTACAGCAGGGTCGCCAGCGCGAACACCAGCAGGCTGACAAACAGTGCCAGGTAACGCACCGTCTGCGGCTTGTTATCACCGGCGATCAATACCCAGACACCGCCAAGTATCGGCGTCCAGATGAGCAGACTTAACAGGGGTAATTGACTGGAAATCATGTCTGGGCAGCTAGCGTGGTTGCATGAGGCCGTACTGTGCCAGCAGCGCCGGCCAGTCCTGGACGAACAGCGCCAGTAACAGCACCAGGCCAACGATCATGGCAAAGGCGTAGTGATACAGGAAGCCGGACTGCGCGTGACGGATCAGGCCGGAAAAGCGGCGCACGCTGTTGGCGGAACCGTTGACGATCAGGCCGTCGATCAGGCGCACGTCGCCGATCCGCCACAGCAGACCGCCCAGGCCACGCGCACCGCGGGCGAAAACCGCCTGGTTGAAATCGTCGAAGCCGTACTTGTTCAGCAGCAGGCGGTAAAGCCCGCCGCTGGCCGCGGCAATGCGGCCCGGCAGTTCCGGCCGCAACTGGTAGCAGTACCAGGCGACGATGAAACCGGCGACCGCCAGCCACAGCGGCGGTGTCATCAGACCGTGCAGCATGAAACCGAGCACGCCGTGATAATCCTCACCGAGCCGGGCGAGCACGTCATGCGCCGGGGCGACGTGGATGGCATCGGCGAAGTAGCCGCCGAACAGCAGCGGACCGATGGCGACCAGACCCAGCAGCAGCGACGGCACGGCCAGGATCAACAGCGGCAGCACGACCACTGGCGGCGACTCGAACAGGTGACCCTTGGCATGCGAGTCGACATTGTCACGGCCGTGGAAGACCAGAAACAGCAGACGGAAGCTGTACAGCGAGGTGATGAACACCCCGGCGAGCACACAGAAATAGGCATAACCGGCACCCGGCAGCTCCGACAGATGCACGGCCTCGATGATCGCGTCCTTGGAGAAGAATCCGGAAGTACCGGGGAAACCGACCAGCGCCAGCGTACCGGCCAGCATGGTCAGCCAGGTGAACGGCATGAAGCGGCTGAGCCGGCCCATGCGGCGCATGTCCTGTTCGTGATGCAGGGCAATAATCACCGAACCGGCACCGAGGAACAGCAACGCCTTGAAGAAGGCATGCGTGACCAGGTGGAAAATAGCCGCCGAGTACGCCGAGGCGCCGAGCGCGACGGTCATGTAACCGAGCTGCGACAGCGTCGAGTAGGCGATAACCCGCTTGATGTCGTGCTGAACCACGCCCAACAGGCCCATGAACAGCGCCGTGGTCGCACCGATGACCAGGATGAAAGTGAGCGCCGCTTCACTCAGCTCGAACAGCGGCGACATGCGCGCCACCATGAAGATGCCGGCGGTAACCATGGTCGCGGCATGAATCAATGCCGAAATCGGCGTCGGGCCTTCCATCGAGTCCGGCAACCAGACGTGCAGCGGCACCTGCGCGGACTTGCCCATTGCACCAATGAACAGCGCGATACAGATGAAACTCAGCACCGACCAGTCGGCATTACCAAACACATTGATGGTAGTACCGGTCAGTGACGGTACAACAGCAAAAACCGTCGTATAGTTGAGGCTGCCGGTATAGAACAGTATCGCGGCGATACCGATCAGGAAGCCGAAATCACCGACGCGATTGACCAGGAACGCTTTCATGTTGGCGAATATGGCCGACTCGCGCTTGAACCAGAAACCGATCAGCAGGTACGACACCAGGCCCACGGCTTCCCAGCCAAAGAACAGCTGGAGGAAATTGTTGGCCATGATCAGCATGAGCATGGCGAAGGTGAACAGCGAAATATAACTGAAGAAACGCTGGTAGCCCGGATCGTCGTGCATGTAGCCGATGGTGTAGACGTGAATCATCCAGGAAACGAACGTCACCACCAGCATCATGGTCGCGGTCAGGCTGTCGACCAGGAAACCGATGTTGAAACTGATGCCGCCCAGTGCCGCCCATTCGTACAGGTTAACGTTCAGCACCGCGGCACCGTCGAACACCTGGGCCTTGAACACCAGCGCCGACGCCAGCGTGGCAATGGCGACGCCAATGATTGTGACCCAGTGCGCACCGGCACGCCCCAGCGCCGAACCGAACAGACCGGCCAGCATCGAACCGGTCAACGGCGCCAGTACCACAATCAGGCACAGGGTTGTAAGGTAATCCGCCATCGCCCTAGCCCTTCATCGAGTCGAGGTCTTCGACATTGATCGTGTCGCGATTGCGGAACAGTACCACCAGGATGGCCAGCCCAATCGCCGATTCGGCTGCGGCCACCGTCAGGATGAAGAACACGAACACCTGGCCGTGTATATCACCGAGGAAATGCGAGAACGCGACGAAGTTTATATTCACCGCCAGCAGCATCAGCTCGATGCACATCAGCAACAACAGCACGTTCTTGCGGTTAATGAATATCCCGGCGATGCTGATACAGAACAGCACCGCGGCGAGAATCAGAAAATGGGACAATGTCAGCACGGCAGTCGCTTTCGTTTCCGGTTATCGTTTCTGGATTGTCATTCGCTGTCGCGTTCGCTGGACATCTTGACCAGCCGCACCCGGTCCTGACGGCGTACCGCCACCTGGGCGTCGGGATTCTGTGCCTTGGTTTCACGCTTGGCGCGCTGGGTCAGCGCAATCGCCGCGATGATCGCCACCAGCAGGATCGCACCGGCGATCTCCAACGGGTACAGGTAGGCGGTAAACAGCGCCTCGCCGAGCTCGGCAGTGTTGCTGTAAGCCGGCCCGCGTTCAGCCAGGCCGCTTTCGCGGATCTCATTGAAGCCCTCGCCGCCGACCACCAGCACCATCGACGCCGCCAGCACCAGTGCCACCAGCGCGCCTGCCGGCAGGTAACGCATGAAACCGGCGCGCAGTCGCGCCAGGTTGATGTCCAGCATCATGACTACAAAGAGGAACAGCACCATGACTGCGCCGACATAGACGAGCACCAGCACGATGGCGAGAAACTCGGCGCGCAGCAGCAGCCAGATGGCTGACGTGGAAAAGAACGCCAGCACCAGAAACAGTGCCGCATACACCGGGTTGCGCACACTGATCACCATCAGCGCCGACAACAGCAGCATCGTTCCGAAACTGTAAAAGATGATCTGTTCAAACACTGGCTAAACCCGCGGCCTGTAGCGGATCACCACCAGCAAAACACAGTTCCGTTTTTATGGCTCTATCCGACATTTATTATTTTTCCTGTCCCCGATTATTCCCGTGATGGCCGCCGGCTATCGGCTTCAGGCCATCAGCTTTTAGCTACCTGTAAGCCGCATCCGCCGCGCGGTCGGCGGCGATCTGCGGCTCGGCCAGGTCACCGATCTTCAGCAGCCGTTCCTTGGTCATGAGCAAATCGCCGCGCTCTTCGCCGTGATATTCGTAGATCCGCGTCTCGACGATCGAATCGACCGGGCAGGATTCCTCGCAGAAACCGCAGAAAATGCACTTGGTCAGGTCGATATCGTACTGCGTCGTCCGCCGCGTACCGTCGTCGCGCTGTTCCGACTCGATGGTGATCGCCACCGCCGGGCAGACCGCCTCGCAGAGCTTGCAGGCGATACAGCGTTCCTCGCCGTTCGGATAGCGACGCAGCGCATGCAGCCCGCGAAAACGCGGCGACTGCGGCGTCTTCTCTTCCGGGTACTGTACCGTCACCTTGCGCTTGAACAGGTTGCGGCCGGTCAGACGCAGACCCTTGAGCAATTCAAGTAACAGCAGGCTTTTGCCGATACGATGGACGTTCGCAAACATAAATCTTTCTGTCAGTTAAACCACGGTGTGATCTGCAGCTTGGCCAGCGTCGCGATAACCACCAGCCAGACCAGCGTGATCGGGATGAACACCTTCCAGCCCAGCCGCATGATCTGATCGTAGCGATAGCGCGGGAACGTTGCCCGCAGCCACAGGAACACGAAAATGAACAGCGACGTTTTCAGGAGCAGCCAGTGAATGCCGCCGCCCAGCACGCTGCCGATCACCGGCAGCGTAAATGCCGACTTCGGCAGCACGCCTTCGAACGGCGACAGCCAGCCACCGAGAAACAGTACGGCGCTCAGCACCGAAATCAGAATGATATTCGCGTATTCGGCCAGGAAAAACAGCGAGAACGCCATGCCGGAATATTCGACGTGGAAACCGGCAACAATTTCCGACTCACCTTCGGCGACGTCGAACGGTGCGCGGTTGGTTTCGGCGACACCGGAAATGAAGTAGACCACGAAAAACGGCAGCAGCGGCAGCCAGTACCAGTGCAGCAGGCTGCCGGACTGGGCGTTGATGATCTGGCCCAGATTGAGGCTGCCGGCAGCAACCACGACACCGACCAGCGCAAAGCCCATGGCGATCTCGTAGGCGACGATCTGCGCTGCCGAGCGCATGGCGCCGAGGAAGGCATACTTCGAATTCGACGCCCAGCCGGCGATGATCACACCGTAGACCGCCAGCGAGGTCAGCGCCAGCACATACAGCAGGCCGGCATTAATGTCAGCCAGCACGGTATCGGCAGCGAACGGTATCACCGCCCAGGCAGCGACCGCCGGGGCCATCGACAGGATCGGCGCGATCACGAACAGGAACTTGTTCGAACCCGTCGGGATGATGATCTCTTTCAGAATCAGTTTCAGCGCGTCGGCGATCGGCTGGCCGAGACCGGCGAGACGGTAGCCGAAGGCGCCAACCCGGTTCGGACCGATGCGGCCCTGGATGGAACCGATCACCTTGCGCTCGGCATAGACCATATAGGCCACGCACAGCATCAGCGGCGTCAGAATGATCGTGATCTGCATCACGATCAGCATTACCTCGACCGTCTGCGCCTGCCAGGCGGCAGGCACGATCTGACCGACGGTGGCATTCAACATCTGGCGTATCATTTCCAGCATGGTTGCCTAGCGCCCGCCCGCTTCCAGGTTGCCGAACCAGCCACCGAGTTCGATCGCATCCGGGTGCGTGGCATGGATCAGCACGCAGCCCGGCGCCAGTGAATCATCCAGCGCCAGCGGCAGTTCAACGCTGCCGCCATCATTCTGCAGCCGCACATGCGCACCAGCGGCAAGGCCAAGGCGCGCGGCGGTATCCGGATGCATGTGGGCGTGGCCATCGGCGACATCAACGGTCTGTTGCAGGGCCGGTGCGTGCCGTACCAGCGGGTCGAGACTGTTGGTCGGCATGCGCGTCACCCGCTCGAGCGAACCCGCCGCGGCCTGCGGCAATGATCCGGGAAGCTGCCAGTGATGATTGCCCGGTCGCAGTGACGTGATCGCATCCGCCAGTTCCGCCCGCACCTGCTCGGCGCTGTCGTAATCGAAGTCCGCCAGGTCGAAGCGATTGCCGAGCACGCGCAGGATCTTCCAGCCCGGTCGCGCCTGTCCGGGCGGCGCAACCGCGCCGTTGAAGCTTTGCAAGCGGCCCTCGACATTGACATAGCTGCCGGCGGTTTCGGCATACAGGGCCAGCGGCAGGATGACGTCGGCGTATTCTCTCAGGCTGGCGCTGTCGTAGGCGCTGAAGGCGACCACGCAATCGGCCTGGGTCAACGCCCGGATCACCTCACGGCCGTTCCAGCAATCGCGTTCCGGTTCCAGGTTAAACAGGCAGTAGGCGCGGCGCGGCTGTTCGAACATGGCGCGGGCGTCGAGGCCCGGGCCCGGCGTTGTGCCCATCAGGGGGCCGCGCTGTGGCAGGACGCCGGCGAGCCAGGCACCGCTGCTGTTGGCCGATTCGCCCAGGTAGCCGAGCCGTGCACCGGTCAGCGTCGCGATCTCGCCGGCCAATGCCCGCAGCGTCGCGAATTCCGGATGGGCCTGCGCCTGCACGCCGAGCAGGACGGTAGCGTTGTCCGCGCGCCGTAAGGCCTCGGCCAGGCGGCGGTGCTGATCATCAACGCTGACATTATTAATGAGGCCACGCAGTGCATCACCGGCGACCGCGCCCTGCTCGACCAGCGCCGCGGCAACTGCCGCCAGCGTCTGTGCCATCTGTGACGGCGCGACAACACAGGTCTCGGCAAACTCGAAGTTCTGCGCGTAGGCCGCCGGGTTCACGGCCATGATCGCCGCACCGCCCAGTGCCGCCTTGCGCAGGCGGTGGTTGATCAACGGCTGTTCCTTGCGCGGATAGGCGCCCACCAGCAATGCGGCGTCGACGTGTTCAAGGTCGACCAGCGATTCACCCAGCCAGGGGAATGCCGGCGCGACATCATCATCGCGAAAATCATGCTGGCGCAGGCGGTGATCGATGTTCGCGCTGCCGAGACCGCGCAACCATTTCTGGAACAGGTAGAGTTCTTCCAGCGTTGCCCACGGCGCAGCCAGGCCGGCCAGTTCGTCGGCACCATCGCGATCGATGACAGCCTGCAGACGATCGTGGACCTGCTCCAGTGCCACCTCCCAGTCGACCTCGTGCCACTCACCATGCTGCTTGATCATCGGTGCCTGCAGGCGATCCGGACTTTGCAGTCCCTCGCAGCTATAGCGATCGCGATCCGCCAGCCAGACCTCGTTTACCGCCTCATTCTCGGCCGGGACGACGCGTTTGACCGTATGCCCCTTGACGTGCAGATCCATGTTCGAGCCGACGCTGTCATGCGGTGCTATCGTCGGCCGCTGCACCATTTCCCAGGTGCGCGCCGAATAACGAAACGGCTTGTTGGTCAGCGCACCGACCGGGCAGATGTCGATGACGTTGCCGGACAGCTCCGAGGTCATGGTCTTTTCAACGTAGGTGCCGATTTCCATGTGCTCGCCACGACCAGTCGCACCGAGCTCACGCAGCCCCGCGATCTCGTCGCCAAAGCGCACGCAGCGGGTGCAGTGAATGCAGCGGGTCATCTCGGTCTGCACCAGCGGACCGATGTTCTTGTCCTTGACGACGCGCTTGCCCTCGCTGTAGCGCGATACGTCACGGCCGTAGCCCATGGCCAGATCCTGCAGTTCGCACTCGCCGCCCTGGTCGCAGATCGGGCAATCCAGCGGATGGTTGATCAGCAGGAACTCCATCACCGACTTCTGCGCATCAAGCGCCAGCTGCGAACGCGTGAATACTTTCATGCCGTCGGCCACCGGTGTCGCACAAGCGGGCAACGGCTTCGGTGCCTTTTCGACTTCCACCAGGCACATGCGGCAGTTGGCCGCCACCGTCAGCTTCTTGTGATAACAGAAACGCGGTACGTAGATGTCATTGGCGTCCGTCACCTCGATCAGCATCTGCCCCTTGCGGGCCTGCATCGGTGTGCCGTTAACCTCGATTGTGACGCTATCTTCACTCATGCTTGATTCATTTGCCTTCAGCGGGGCCGACGTCAGGCGGCAGCGGCCGGGTTTTCCGGGCCGTACTTGGTACGCTTGTTGATCACCGCGTATTCGAACTCGTCGCGGAAGTGCTTGATGAAGCTGCGCACCGGCATGGCAGCGGCATCACCCAGGGCACAGATGGTACGGCCCTCGATCTTGCTGGCGATGTCGTCGAGCTTGTCCAGGTCTTCCATCCGGCCCTCGCCACGAACGAGGCGATCCAGCATACGATACAGCCAGCCGGTCCCCTCGCGGCACGGTGTGCACTGGCCGCAGGATTCGGAATAGTAGAACTGCGAAATGCGCCGCAGCACCCGCACCATGCAGGTGCCGTCATCCATCACGATCACGGCGCCGGAACCGAGCATGGAACCGGCCTCCTTGATGGCATCGTAATCCATGTCGGTCTGCATCATGACCTCGCCGGGCACGACCGGAACCGAGGAACCGCCCGGGATCACCGCTTTGAGCGCACGACCATCACGCATACCGCCGGCCAGTTCGAGCAGTTCGCTGAACGGAATACCCAGCGGCACCTCGAAGTTGCCCGGTTTCGCGACATGACCACTGACGGAAAAGCACTTGGTGCCGCCGTTGTTCGGCTTGCCGAGTTCCAGGAACCACGCGCCGCCGTTACGCATGATGGTGGGTACCGAGGCATAGGTCTCGGTGTTGTTGATCGTCGTCGGCCGGCCATAGAGACCGACATTGGCCGGAAACGGCGGCTTGAATCGCGGCAGGCCTTTCTTGCCCTCCAGCGATTCCAGCAGGGCGGTTTCCTCGCCACATATATAGGCGCCGGCGCCGAGCGAACTGTAGATGTCGATATCGACGCCGCTACCGAGAATGTTCTGCCCCAGGTAGCCCTCGGCGTAGGCTTCTTTCAGGGCGGTCTCGAAACGTTCGAACGGCTCGTCCATGAACTCGCCACGGATGTAGTTGTAGCCGGTGCGCGCGCCCATGGCATAGCAGGCGATAGCCATGCCCTCGACCAGCGCGTGCGGGTTGTAGCGCAGAATGTCGCGGTCCTTGCAGGTGCCGGGTTCGCTTTCATCGGAGTTGCAGACGACATACTTGGGACCGTCGGTCTGTTTCGGCATGAAGCTCCACTTCAGGCCCGTCGGGAAACCGGCGCCACCGCGGCCGCGCAGGCCCGAGGTCTTGATCTCCTCGGTCACCTGTTCCGGCGTAATGCCGTCATTGAGAAGCTTCTGCCACGCCTGATAGCCGCCAACCTGGCGGTAGGTATCCAGCGACCAGGGCGTATCAAACTTCAGCGTCGCGTAGCAGACTTCGTTCAGTAACATTACCGTTCCGTCTATTCCAGAGCGTCCAGAACCTCGTCCACCTTTTCCGGTGTCAGGTTCTCGTAATACTTGTGATTGACCATCATCATCGGCGCGCCGCAGCAGGCCGCCAGGCATTCCTCTTCCTTTTTCAGGTAAATGCGGCCATCGGCGCTCGACTCGCCGAGCTTGAGGCCATGCTTTTTCTCGATATGCTCGACGATGTCATCGGCGCCGCGCAGCATGCAGGAGATGTTCGTGCACACCGATACGCTGTTGCGCGCCACCGGCTGCGTCTCGAGCATGGAATAAAAGGTCGCGACTTCATAAACCGCGATCTTCGGCAGCTCCAGGTACCCGGCTACCGCATCCATCAACGCCACGGTCAGGTAACCGTCGTTCTCGTGCTGCACCTCGCGCAGCGCCGACAGCACCGCCGAACGTTTCTGCTCCGGCGGATACTTCGCCACCCAGGCGTCGATCTGCTCGCGCACGTGCGCGGACAATTCAATTGATTCGTTAGATTCAGACATGAGAAAACCGTATCTCGTATCTCGTATCTCGACGAAGTTTTATCGCCGACATGATCCTGCAATGCCCGAATCCCGTCCGCGAGATACGCTTCACGAATGACGAGATACGCGCCTTGGCGCCACGCTTCACGAACGACGAGATACGCATATTCATCGGTCAACTTCGCCGAAGACGATGTCCTGCGTGCCAATCACCGCGACCACGTCGGCCAGCATGTGACCGCGCACCATCTCGTCCATCGCCGCGAGGTGGGCAAAGCCGGCGGCGCGAATCTTGACGCGATAGGGTTTGTTGGCACCATCGGAAATCATGTAGACACCGAACTCGCCCTTCGGGTGTTCGACCGCGGCGTAGATCTCGCCTTCCGGCACGCAGTAGCCTTCGGTAAACAGCTTGAAGTGATGAATCAGCGATTCCATGTCGTCCTTCATCTCTTCACGCCGCGGCGGCACCAGCTTGTGATCGTCAATGATCACCGGGCCCGGATTGTTGCGCAGCCAGTCGACGCACTGCTTGATGATGCGGTTCGACTGGCGCATTTCCTCGATACGCACCAGGTAGCGATCATAACAGTCACCGTTGCTGCCCACCGGGATATCGAAATCGATGCGATCGTAGACCTCGTAGGGCTGCTTCTTGCGCAGATCCCATTCGATGCCGGAGCCGCGCAGCATCGGGCCGCTAAAACCGAGTTGCAGCGCGCGCTCGGGCGAGACGCTGGCGATGCCGACGGTGCGCTGCTTCCAGATGCGGTTGTCGGTCAGCAGCGTTTCGTATTCGTCGATGCGCTCCGGGAAGCGGCGGGTGAAGTCCTCGATGAAATCCAGCAGCGAGCCCCGCCGGTTTTCGTTCATTTTCTCGACTTCCTTCGCGCTGTGCCACTTCGACGGCTCGTATTTCGGCATCGAATCCGGCAGATCGCGATAAACACCGCCCGGGCGGTAATAGGTCGCATGCATGCGCGTACCGGAGACCGCTTCGTAGCAGTCCATCAGGTCCTCGCGTTCGCGGAAGCAGTACAGGAACATCGTCATCGCGCCGATGTCGAGGCCGTGCGCCCCCAGCCACATGAGATGGTTCAGAATGCGCGTGATCTCGTCGAACATGACGCGAATGTACTGGGCGCGGATCGGCGGCGTAATGCCGAGCAGCCTCTCGATGGCCAGCACGTAGGCATGCTCGTTGGCCATTTCCGAGACGTAGTCGAGCCGGTCCATGTAACCGATGCTCTGGTTGTACGGCTTGCTCTCGGCCAGCTTTTCCGTCGCCCGGTGCAGCAGACCGATGTGCGGGTCGGCACGCTCGATGACCTCGCCGTCCATTTCCAGCACCAGACGCAGCACACCGTGCGCCGCCGGGTGCTGCGGCCCGAAATTCATGGTCATGTTACGGATTTCAGGCATTGACCCTGGGATCCTCGACTTGCGGCTCGCCAATCATGTAACGATTGTCATGGCGGATGACTTTCGGCACCAGCACGCGATTCTCGATCGTCACCGGCTGGTAGATGACGCGGCCCTTGTCCGGGTCGTAGCGCACCTCGACGTTGCCGTGCAGCGGGAAATCCTTGCGGAACGGGTGACCGACGAAACCGTAGTCGGTCAGGATGCGGCGCAGATCCGGGTGACCGTCGAACAGGATGCCGAACAGGTCAAACGCCTCGCGTTCGAACCAGTTGGCGGAATTCCAGACGTCCACCACCGAATCGATGCGCGGCGGATTGCCCTCGGTATAGCAACGCAGGCGCAGACGCCGGTTGTGCTTCAACGACAGCAGGTGGTAAACCACCGCGAAGCGCTGCGGCTTGTCCGTGGATTCCTGGTACACGCCGATGCTGACACCGCGGCTGAAACCGGTCGACGTCGTCTCCTCGGTTTCCCAATCGGCCTGGCCGTAGTGCAGGTAATCGACGCCGCAGACGTCCATCAGCTGTTCGAAGTGAAACGCTGCCTCGTCGCGCAGGGCCCGGCAGACTTCCAGCAAACGTGCTGCGGGCAGTTCGACCGTAACCTGACGGCGCTCGATACGGACCGTGCTGAGCGCATCCGTGAAGCGCTCCTGCAGTTGGCTGGCGAGTTGTTCGGTGGCTGTCGTCATGGCAATCAGTGGCGACTTAACGGGCAATACTATTGGTGCGGCGGATCTTGTTCTGCAGCTGCATAATACCGAACAGCAGTGCCTCGGCAGTCGGCGGGCAACCCGGCACGTAGATGTCTACCGGCACGATGCGATCACAGCCACGCGTGACGGAGTAGGAATAGTGATAGTAACCGCCGCCGTTGGCACAGGACCCCATCGAGATCACCCAGCGTGGTTCGGACATCTGGTCATAGACCTTGCGCAGTGCCGGCGCCATCTTGTTGACCAGCGTACCGGCAACGATCATGACGTCCGACTGGCGCGGACTGGGACGGAAAATAACACCGAAGCGATCCATGTCGTAGCGTGCGGCACCGGCGTGCATCATTTCCACCGCGCAGCAAGCCAGACCGAAGGTCATCGGCCAAAGCGACCCCGTGCGTGCCCAGTTGACCAGGTTGTCCACGGTAGTGGTAACGATGCCGTGTTCGTGCACCTGTTCGTGGATCTGGCCGGTATTCATTCTCTCAGCGGCTACTCCCATTCGAGTGCCCCCTTCTTCCATTCATAAACAAAGCCGACGGTCAGCAGGCCGAGAAACACCATCATGGCCCAGAAACCGGCCCAGCCGATCTGATCCAGCACCACGCCCCAGGGAAACAGGAACGCGATTTCCAGATCGAAAATGATAAAAAGGATCGCGACCAGGTAATAACGCACGTCGAATTGCATGCGCGCATCCTCGAACGCCTCGAAACCGCACTCATACGGCGACTGCTTCTCGGCATCGGGACGGCGCGGACTGAGAATGAAGCCCAGCGCCAGCATAACCACGCCCATCAACAAACCGATGATCAGGAAAATCAGGATGGGCAGATAATTACTTAACATTGGCGCTTAAATGCTCACAGCTCAGCGTCGACGCGCTGCCAGTCTATCGGATTATTATTCCGACCGGTCCTGCCCATGGGACGAATACGAGTTCGGTGATATCCATCGTGCAGTCCGGCCTGCTCTGTTTCGGTGCAACAGTGCATGCCGTTGCAGTACAGCATTATACAGATATAGGCACTGGCGGGATAGCAAACGCCAGCAATTTGGACGCCAGGATCAGGGCCCTGCACGGCCGCAAGCTACCAAGAACGAGGTAGATTTGAGTGGGTTACAGGAAAGGCACAGCGGCTAATGCTGCCCGCGTCATTCGGAAAAACTGGTGCCGATAGGCGGACTCGACAAAACGTCAGGATTGACGTTCTGGACGCCCGCAGGGTGACCCCAAGGGCGAGCGCCCAAAATGGCGCGAGTCTACACCCACGCATACCCTGTCGATCCGATAAGCTCAAACTTAGAGACTGGTGCCGATGGGGAGACTCGAACTCCCACGGGCTTTCGCCCACTACCCCCTCAAGATAGCGTGTCTACCAATTCCACCACATCGGCTTGTTTTGAAACCTGCGGTCGCAACCGCGGCGGCTACTGCTGCGGAATCGCCGGCATGTCATCATCGCCGCCGGACGCCGTGCCCTGCTCGTCCGCCGCGCGTTCCTGCTCAGCCTGCTCGGCGGCATGCTGTTCCATCAGGCTTACCGTTTCCGCCGTGTTGGCGGCCAGATAGCCCAGCGTCAGGCTGTTGACGAGAAACACCACCGCCAGCAGGGTCGTCATCTTGGTCAGAAAATTGCCCGAACCCTGACTGCCGAACACGGTGTTGGAAGCACCGCTGCCGAACGCGGCGCCGGCGTCGGCGCCCTTGCCATGCTGCACCAGAATGATCGCGATCAGGCCCAGTGCAATGAACACCTGCAGGACCAGCAAAGTTGTCTGTAACGTCGTCATTAAATCCTTAAACCTCGTTATTGGCCGTCAGGCGGCGTGGCAGATATCGAGAAATGCCCGTGCATCCAGCGACGCACCGCCTATCAGTCCACCATCTATGTCTTCCATGGCGAACAGCGTGGCGGCGTTGTCCGCCTTGACGCTGCCGCCATACAGAATTCTTGTCTGCTGCCGGCACGCCGCAGGCAATTGCCCGCGGATGAACGCATGCACCGCCTGGGCCTGCTCCGGGCTGGCCGTACGCCCGGTGCCGATGGCCCAGACCGGCTCGTAGGCAACCACCGCGCCGGCGAAATCGTCCACCGCCGTCAGCACGGCATTGAGCTGCCGGCCGACCACCGCCTCGGTGGCGTCGGCCTCGCGCTCGGCCAGCGTCTCGCCGACACACAGGATGGGCGTTAAGCCGGCCGCCTGCGCCGCCCGGAACCGGGCCGCAACGCCGGCATCCGTCTCCGCGTACAGATTGCGGCGTTCAGAGTGACCGACGATGACAAACCGGCAATTATAATCTTTCAGCATCGCCGCCGACACCTCCCCGGTATAGGCGCCGTACGTGTATTCCGAAACGTTCTGCGCGCCCACCGCAATGCGGCTGTCAGCCACGGCGGCGGCGACTTCGGCCAGGTAGACAAACGCCGGACAGAGGGCGACCTCGGCCGCGCCGTCATCAAGCCCGGCGATCACCTCGGCGAGCAATGGCCGCAGCGTGGCGAGCGTGCCGTTCATTTTCCAGTTGGCGGCCACCAGGGGGCGACGCTGGACCATCGATGCAGTTATCCCGTCCCGGAAAAGGGCGCTAGCCTACAACCTGGCGCGACAAAGGAAAAGCCCGAAATTACAAATTCATGTCGCGCCCGGCCGGTCAACGTCAATGTCCGGCAGACGCCCGTGTACCCCGTGCGGCACGCTGTAGTGCGGCGATCTCGTCGGCGCTGAGATCCCAGAACTGACCCGGGCGCTTGCCGCGCGGCAATTCGATCGGCCCGAAACGCACGCGCATCAGCCGCGCCACGGTCAGACCCTGCGACTCGAACAGCCGCCGTACCTCGCGCTGACGCCCCTCGGTGATAACGACGTGATACCAGTGATTGCTGCCCTCGCCGCCGGCGTCGCGGATCGCGGTAAAGCGGGCCGGACCGTCCTCGAGGCTCACACCCCGAATCAGCGCGCGGAGGCTGTCCTGGCTGAGCTGGCCGCGCACGCGGGCGGCGTACTCGCGCTCAATGCCCGCCGACGGATGCAGCAACTGGTTGGCGAGTTCACCGTCGGTGGTGAACAGCATCAGGCCCTGGCTGTTGATGTCGAGCCGACCCAACGCCACCCAGCGGCCCTGCTTCAGTCGCGGCAGCTGGTCGAATACGTTCTTGCGGCCTTCCGGATCGCTGCGCGTGCAGATTTCGCCGTCCGGCTTGTAGTAGGCCAGCAGCTTGAATCGCGGCTCGGCGCGCCAGTCCATCTGCACCGGCTTGCCGTCCAGCAGCACGCGATCGTCGGCACCAATACGATCACCGAGCTGCGCGACCTGGCCGTTAACCTGGATACGGCCGGCACTGATCCAGCCCTCAACGGCACGGCGCGAACCGACGCCGGCACGGGCAAGGACTTTCTGGATGCGTTCGGGCATACGTTCGTATCTCGTCGTTCGTGAAGGTATCTCGTGCGGGAATGGCGCCCATTGCCGCGAATATTCGGCGCAAGGGCAATCTTTAATAAATAACTCAGGAGTTAGCGGGATTCAATGAACCAATCACTGCTTCCCGGCCAACGAGATACGAGATACAAGATACGAGATACGCATGCTTATTTCGAAAACTGCACGACCTTGTCGTTGTCGTCGTCTTCATCTTCGTCGTTCTCATCCTCGGCGTCGGACGCCGTGGCAGTGTCCGCGTCGCTCACCGCTTCGTTCTCGTCAGCCTGCCCGGCAGCGTCCGCATCAACGGCTTCAGTCTCGCCGGTCTCTGAGCTGGCAACGTCTTCGGCGGCAGCTTCGGTTGCAGCGGTTTCGACGACCTCGCTGGCGTCATTGCCAACGCCACTGGTTTCATATTCGAATTCGGCGACGCTGTCCTCATCGCCGACGGCGCTGCCTTCCGTGTCAGCGTCCATCGCGCTGTCATCGTCCACGGCCGGCGCCTGTTCCGCTTCGGCGTCAGTCGACTGGCCCTCGCCCTGCTCGAGACCGGCAAACAGGTCGGGATTGATCTCGTCGAGGTCGCGAATTTCCGCGAGCGTCGGCAGATCGGAAAGCTTCTTCAGGTTGAAGTAGTCGAGAAATTCCTTCGTCGTCGCCAGCAGCTCCGGCTTGCCGGGCACGTCACGGTGACCGACTGACTTGATCCATTCACGCTCCTGCAGCGTGCGCACGATGTTGGCGCTGACGCTGACACCGCGAATGTCCTCGATTTCGCCGCGCGTAATCGGCTGACGATAGGCAATGATTGCCAAAGTCTCCATCAGCGCGCGCGAGTAGCGTGGCGGCTTTTCATCCCACAGGCGGTTGACCCAGTCGGCATAGTCGGCGCGCACCTGGTAACGCCAGCCGCTGGCCACCTCGGTGAGTTCGATGCCGCGGCCGCTGCAGTCCTCGGCCAGTTCGGCCAGCGCACTGCGCAGGGCGTCGCGATCCGGCTGCACGGCGTCCCTGGCGAACAGTCCCTGCAGCTTGTCCAGCGTCAGTGGCTGGGTCGAGACCATCAGCGCGGCTTCGAGGATATTTTTAATATTCGTGGCATTCATCAGTTAATGGCATCTCTGCGGAGCGGCAGATGGCTCCGAAAAACCTGTCCTAGCCGGCCGCCTTTACGTAGATGGGGCCGTTGATTTCATTCTGCACCAGTTGCGCCAGCGATTCCTTGATGAGTTCCAGCAGTGCCAGTAGGG
Organism: Methylohalomonas lacus; assembly: GCF_024808875.1. Classification (GTDB taxonomy): domain Bacteria; phylum Pseudomonadota; class Gammaproteobacteria; order Methylohalomonadales; family Methylohalomonadaceae; genus Methylohalomonas; species Methylohalomonas lacus. Next base: position 58,296 of record NZ_JANUCT010000005.1, on the reverse strand, counting down.
TCACGACCACTCCGGAACGGCCCTCTTCGACCGTGAACAGCGAGGTAAAGTCGACATAGCTGTCGGCGTTCAGGCGCCCGAGTACGATACTCATGCGCTCGCGTACCGACAATGGCTCGCGGGCGATATGGTGATGCGCGTACTGGTCGGCGCGTTCAAGCACGTCGGCGAAGGCGCGCAGCACATCATCCAGCGACACTGCCGGCGGCTCCTGATTCAGGCTGCGATGCGGGAATTCGACGATCGTGGCGAACACATCGCGCTCGAGCCGCGGCAGCTGGTCGATATCCTCGGCTGCCTGCTTGTAACGCTCGTATTCCTGCAACCGGCGCACCAGCTCGGCGCGCGGATCGTCCTCGTCATCTTCCTCACTGACCGGCCGCGGCAGCAGCATGCGCGACTTGATCTCGGCCAGCATCGCCGCCATCAGCAGGTATTCGCCAGCCAGCTCCAGCTGCAGCTCCTGCATCAGCTCGATGTACTGCATGTACTGGTGCGTGATGCGGGCAATCGGAATATCGAGAATATCGAGATTCTGGCGCTTGATCAGGTACAGCAGCAGATCCAGCGGTCCCTCGAAGGCGTCCAGGAACACCTGCAGCGCCTCCGGCGGGATGTACAGATCGCGCGGCAGCTCGGTATAGGGCGATCCCTGGACGATGGCGAACGGCATCTCGCCCTGTTCAACACCGGGGACGGGATGGTTTTGGGGCGCCTGTTCGACGGGATCGGACATAGTGGCCGGCAGTATAGCGCGCGACCGTCAGCGATACACCAGGCCCATGACCTGGCGCACCTCTTCCATGGTCTCGCGGGCGACCTCACGGGCGGACTCGCAGCCCTCGCTGATGATGCCGCGCACGGTCTCGGGGTCTTCCTCGTACTCGCGAGCGCGCTCCTGGATCGGCTTGAGCTCGGCCAGCACCGCCTCGATCAGTGGCTTCTTGCACTCCAGGCAACCGATGCCGGCCGAACGACAGCCCTCCTGAACCCAGTCCTGGGTATCATGGTCGGAGTAGACCTGGTGCAGGCTCCAGACCGGGCACTTCTCCGGCTCGCCCGGATCCGAGCGCCGCACCCGCGCCGGGTCCGTGGGCATGGTCTTGAGCTTCTGCTCGACCGTCCCGGGATGCTCGCGCAGCGAGATGGTGTTGCCGTAGGACTTCGACATCTTCTGGCCATCCAGCCCCGGCATCTTCGGCGCCGGCGTCAGCAGCGGCTGCGGTTCCGGGAAAATGATCTTGCTGACGCCGTCGAGATAGCCCACCAGGCGCTCGCGGTCGCCGATGCTGATGTTCTGCTGGCCCTCGATCAGCGCGCGCGCCTTTTCCAGCGCCTCGATGTCGCCGTGTTCCTGGTAACGCCTGCGCAGATCCTGGTACAGCTTGTTGTTTTTCTTGCCCATCTTCTTGGCGGCGATTTCGGCCTTCTCTTCAAAGCCGGGCTCGCGGCCATACAGATAATTGAAGCGGCGCACGATCTCGCGCGACAGCTCGACGTGCGAGACCTGGTCCTCGCCCACCGGCACGAAACCGGCCTTGTAGATGATGATGTCGGCGGTCTGCAGCAGCGGATAGCCGAGGAAGCCGTAGGTCGACAGATCCTTGTTCTTGAGCTTTTCCTGCTGGTCCTTGTAGCTCGGCACGCGCTCGAGCCAGCCCAGCGGCGTCATCATCGACAGCAGCAGGTGCAGTTCGGCGTGCTCCGGGATGCGCGACTGGATGAAGAGTCGCGCCGAGCCGGGGTTGATGCCCGCGGCCAGCCAGTCGATAACCATGTCCCAGACGCTTTGCGAGATGACGCCGACGTTGTCGTACTCGGTCGTCAGCGCATGCAGATCGGCGACAAAGAAGAAGCACTCGTACTCGTGCTGTAGCTCGAGCCAGTTCTTGAGTACGCCGTGGTAGTGGCCCAGGTGCAGCTGCCCGGTCGGGCGCATGCCCGAGAGCACCCGCAGGTTGGTCGCGTTAGCCAAAAAGCCTCCTTAGGAAATCGTCAACAGGGCGCGATTATAACCGCAGCCTCGCACGCCTGACGATTGGCAAAAAGCATTTTCATGCCGGCAGCCCGAGTGCGGCAACGTCGCCGAGACCCTGGCGCACCAGCACCGGTTCACCGTCGACCAGGTCCAGCACCGTGGTCTGCTCGAGACTGCGGGCGCCGGCAGCCATGATAAAATCCAGCGCGTGGTCCAGCTGCGCGCGGATATCCTCGGGATCGGACAGCGGATTCTCGGCATCCGGCAGTACCAGGCTGGTGGTCATCAGCGGTCCGCCGAGTTCGGCCAGCAGGCCGCGGGCGACATTATCCGCCGGGATGCGAATGCCGATGGTCTTGCGCTTGGGATGGCGCAGGCGGCGCGGTACGTCGCGGCTGGCTGGCAGCAGAAACGTGTACGGTCCCGGCGTCAGCGAGCGCATCAGGCGGAAGGCGCTGTTGTCGACCTTGGCCAGCTGGCCGATCTCGGACAGATCGGCGCACAACAGGGTGAGATTGTGGTGTTCATCGAGCTGGCGCAGGAACTGGATGCGCTCCAGCGCCTGCTTGTCGCCCGGCAGACAGCCGAGTGCATAGCAGGAATCGGTCGGATAGGCGCCGACGCCGCCGCCACGCAGTATCTCCACCGCGCGATGCAGCAGCCGCTTTTGCGGATTGTCTGAATTCACTTCAAAATACTGGGCCATAATAGAGACTGCCTTGATGCATCGTCCGCCTACTTTAACGTATCAGCGCATCGGAACGACTTAAAATTCAATGAAATTCCTGATCGATTTCTTCCCGGTGGTGGCCTTTTTCATCGCCTTTTACATTCCCGAGGATCGCAGTCAGGGTATTTATGTTGCAACCGTCGTCGCCATCGCCGCGAGCTTCGTGCAGGTGGCCATCTGGTGGTGGCTGACGCGCCGGTTCGAGAAAATGCACCTGATCACGCTGGTGATGCTGGTCGTGCTGGGTGCGGCGACACTGTTGCTGCAGGATGAACGCTTCATAAAATGGAAGCCGACCGCGGTATACTGGCTGTTCGCCGCGGCCCTGCTCGGCAGCCGGGTTTTCATGCATAAGAACCTGGTCCAGCGCATGCTCGAGCATGCCGTTGAGCTGCCGCAGCAGGTCTGGAACAACCTTAACATGGGCTGGGCCGTGTTTTTCATTGCCAGCGGCGTCATCAATCTCTACGTCGCCTTCAACTTCAGCAACGAGATCTGGGTCAACTTCAAGCTGTTCGGTATTCTCGGCCTGACACTGCTGTTCGCCATCGGCCAGGGCCTTTACATGAACCGTTACATTTCGGCACCGAAAGAGGATCAATAACCCATGCTTTACGCCATCATCGGCGAGGACGTCGCCGACAGCCTGGAAAAACGCAAAAGCGTGCGCGACCAGCACATCGCCCGTCTACAGCAACTGCAGGACGAGGGCCGCATGATCCTGGCCGGCCCCAACCCGACCATCGACAGCGCCGATCCCGGCCCGGCCGGATTTACCGGCAGCATTATCATTGCCGAATTCGAATCGTTGGACGCCGCCGAGGCCTGGGCCGAGGCCGATCCCTACATCGAGGCGGGTGTCTATGAAAAGGTCACCGTCAAACCCTTCAAACAGGTTTTTCCCGGAGCCTGATCATGGATCGTGTCGCCACCATCCGCGAACGCCTGCAGGCCGCCCTGCAGCCGACGCACATCGACATCGCCGACGAATCGCACAAGCACGCCCGCCACGCCGGCGCGCGCGAATCCGGTGGCGGTCATTTCAACGTCACCATCGTGGCCGAATGCTTTCGCGATCAATCGCCGATCAAGCGTCATCGCATGGTCTATGCGGCGGTGGAGGACCTCATGCCGCAGGAGATCCACGCCCTCAGCATCCGCGCCCTGACCGCGGACGAGCAATAGTTGCCCTGCCCTTGGCCACGCCGACGACAAGACCGTTCCTGAAGTGGCCGGGCGGCAAGTACCGCCTGGTGCCGGAACTGCAACAGGCCTTCAGCGCCTCGCGCCAGTGTGCGGACGGCAAACTCATAGAACCGTTCGTCGGTTCCGCCGCGGTGTTTCTCAATACCGGCTTCGACCGCTATCTGCTGGGCGATACCAACACGCATCTCATCGGCCTGTACGAGGATCTGCGCGACGGTCGCGAAACGTTCATGGACGAATGCGCGGCGCTGTTTCATCCGGACAACAACACTGCCGCGCGCTACTATGCCTTGCGGGACGAGTTCAATAACGGTGCCGGCCGCCGGCGCCGGTCGGCGCTGTTTCTGTATCTCAACCGCCACGGCTACAACGGCCTGTGCCGGTACAACAGCCGCGGCGAATTCAATACGCCGTTCGGCCAGATGATCAAACCCTATTTCCCGCGCAAGGAGATGGTGGCGTTCCTGCAGCGGGTGCGGCGCAAGCAGACCATCCGCTTTGTCAGCCAGGGGTTTCGCGAGACCATGCTGCGGGCGCGGCGGGGCGATATCGTCTACTGCGATCCGCCGTATGTACCGCTGAGCCGCACGGCGTCATTTACCGACTATCATGCCGGCGGTTTCGGCTGGCAGGACCAGGAAATGCTCGCGGCCACTGCCGCCAGGCTGGCGCAACGCGGCGTACGCGTGGTTGTCTCGAATCACGACACGGCGGCGATACGCCGGCTTTACTCGGACTACGGCGCGCGTCTGCGCAAGCTCAATGTGCGCCGCTCGATCAGCTGTAACGGCTCGCGCCGAGCGCTGGTCGGTGAAATCATTGCCACTTTCAGGGAACCCCGAGAGCACGACTCATGAACACGGACGCCACGCTGGAACTGGCCTGCGATCTCATCCGCCGGCCTTCGGTCACACCCGCTGACGAAGGCTGCCAGGCGCTGATTGCCGAACGTCTTGCGGCACTGGGCTGCCATGCTGAGCACATCCGCTACGGCGATGTCGACAACCTGTGGCTGACCCACGGCAGCGGCCGGCCGTTGACCGTACTGCTCGGTCATACCGACGTCGTACCCAGCGGTCCTGAGACGGAGTGGCAAACACCGCCGTTCGAACCGACGATTAGCCACGGCCATCTCTACGGCCGCGGCGCGGCCGACATGAAGGGCAGCGTCGCCGCCATGGTCGTCGCCATGGAAAACTTTCTCCAGGCACACCCCGACCACAACGGTACCATTGCATTGCTGCTGACCAGCGATGAGGAAGGCGTCGCCCGCGACGGCGTCAGGCGCGTTGTCAGCGATTTCCTGGCTGCAAACGGTATCGATATCGACTATTGCCTGGTCGGCGAGCCGTCCAGCCACGAGCGCCTCGGCGACACCATCAAGAATGGCCGCCGTGGCTCGCTGGGCGGGCGTCTGATCGTGCGCGGCAGCCAGGGCCACGTCGCCTATCCGCACCTGGCCGAAAATCCGTTTCACCGTGCGGCCGCGAGCCTGGCAACGCTGTGTGAAACCCAGTGGGATCGCGGCAACGACGACTTCCCGCCGACCTCGTTTCAGATCTCCAACATCCATGCCGGCACCGGCGCCGACAACGTGATTCCCGGCACGCTGGAAGTGCTGTTTAATTTCCGTTTCTCCACCGAGGTAACCGCCGACGAGCTCAAGCAGCGCGTGCACAGCCTGCTCGATGCACACAACCTGAATTACGAGCTTGACTGGCGGCTGTCCGGCGAACCGTTTCAGACGCCCCGCGACAGCCGCTTGCTGCAGGCGGCGCAACAGGCCGGTGAAGAAGTACTGGGTTATCCGGCGCAAACCTCGACTGCCGGCGGCACGTCGGATGGCCGTTTCATTGCGCCACTCGGCGCCGAGGTGATCGAGCTCGGTCCGCTGAACGCGACCATTCACAAGATCAACGAATGCGTGGCAGTGGATGATCTGAGCCAACTGACCCGGATTTACCACAACATACTGTCGCGACTGCTGCTTTAAAAGAGTCTATGCCCGCTTGCTATCCGCAACGGGACGCTCCCCAGTCACAAGTTTTTCAGTGCCACGCTGGCCGTGCCAACACCGACGACCGGACATAAAAAAACCCCGCCGAAGCGGGGTTTTTTTCAAGAATCGGTGTCTGCTAAATCAGACAGCACGAATCTGGGTAGCGGCCATGCCTTTCTGGCCACGGACCGGCACGAATTCAACGCGCTGGCCTTCCTGCAGGGTGCGGAAACCGTCGCCCTGGATTTCCTTGAAGTGGGCGAACAGATCATCGCCACCCTCGGTCGGGGTGATAAAGCCGAAGCCCTTAGCTTCGTTAAACCATTTGACGGTACCAGTTGCTGTATTGCTCATTGTAAATACATTCCTACTATTGAATAAATTGAACACGGGCTACTACCCGCCCGCATGGGCTGCAAACGAATCAAGGAAGGTATTTCGGAGCTCTACAACACCCCGCCCGTTCAGTCTGATAACGAGACGGGAAATCTCTGGTAACACACTGCCTGAAGCGACTGCGTGATGCAGCATACGCCCCCACCGGGGGGTTGTCCAACTTTATTCTCGGAATAATACCGGATTATTGCGCCCGATCGCCATGAACGACTCTCACGCTATCATTGAGCCGCATTTGAGTCTGGAATAATTCTCGTTCAGGCCCGTCAGCACCTGCGCTTCGAGGTTAGTAAACACTTTTTTTGAAAACCATTTAAAATTATTTCCAAGTCTCTGAATCACTCTTGTTTTTTAAGATAACTATATGATTTATATAAATTTTTAAGTATTTCGAAAAAATCAAGTATATCGGTTAATAAGGGCCTTTTTATGTGCTGTTATAGCTATAAAACCGATATGAAACTTGATTATATGAGACCAAACCCTTATTTTAGTAAACAAAGCGGTTTTCGCCTCGCGCTGCGCGGGATCAAAATATGCTGGTCATTGCGCCGCGACGGTTCCCCAGAATCGTGTTATTCGACAGAACAGCAAGGTGAAAGCAGACATGTGTCGCCCGTTCACCAGAACCGGCCATACGACTGTCAACACACGGTCCATACAGGTGTGTACCGCCTGTACCGAACAGACATTATAGAGCATTATCGCTACAGTTATTTGCAGCGGTCAGGCGCGCGGACGTCGATCGCACGACGTTTATATAATGAAGGAGATTGAATCATGAACGCGAAAGCGGAAGCATTCACCAACAACCCGGAAGATACCAAGAGTTCCGAGTACTACCAGGAACAGTACGAGCAAAGCTTTGCCGAAAAATGGGACGAGCTCATCAACTGGGAAGCCCGCGCCCAGAGTGAAGGCCGGTTCTTCATCGACCTGTTAAAGGAACGTGGCAAGACGAAGATCCTCGACGTCGCCGCAGGTACCGGTTTCCACTCCATTCGTCTGATCGAGGAAGGCTTCGATGTGACCACGGTCGACGGCAGCCCGGAAATGCTGGCCCAGGCCTTCCGCAACGGCCGTAACCGCGGCCATATCCTCAGTACCATCCAGGCTGACTGGCGGTCGCTGAACAAGAGTGTCGACGGCAAGTACGACGCCGTTATCTGTCTGGGCAACTCGTTTACCCATCTGTTTTCCGAGCGTGCGCGCCGCAAGACCCTAGCCGAGTTCTACGCCGCCCTGCGCCACGACGGCATCCTGATCCTCGACCAGCGCAACTACGATCGTATCCTGGACGAAGGTTTCTCAACCAAGCACAAGTATTACTACGCTGGCAAAGATGTCTCAGCCGAGCCGGAAAGCATCAGCGATGAGCTGACCCGCTTCAAGTACACCTTCCCGGACGGCTCGGTTCATTACCTGAACATGTTCCCGCTGCGCAAGGACTACACCCGGCGCCTGATGACCGAGGTCGGTTTCCAGTACATCGAAACCTATGGCGACTTCAAGGAAGAAAGCCCGGACGGTGAAAAGCCGGACTTCTATATCCATGTTGCCGAAAAACAGTATGACCCGAACCGCGACAAGGACGAATAAGATTGACGATCGATCAGGCTGTTTAATACAGCCTGATCGCCTGTAATCTGGAAATACGCTAATTAAGGAACAGTTTGATCATGAGTCAATACAACGACGAGGCCACCAACACGGCCCGCGATTATTACAACAGCGAAGACGCCGACAATTTCTACTTCAATGTCTGGGGCGGCGAGGATATCCATGTAGGCTTGTACAAGTCGGATGATGAACCGATCCGCGATGCCAGTCGTCGCACAGTTGAACAGATGACAGACAAGCTCACGGGCATTAACAAGGATTCAAAAGTGCTTGATGTTGGTGCCGGCTATGGCGGCTCCATGCGTTACCTTGCCAAGCGCTTTGGCTGTCATTGCGTTGCCCTGAACCTGAGCGAAGTGGAAAACGATCGCGATCGCGAAATGAACAAGGAACAGGGTCTGGCGGATCTCATCGACGTCGTCGATGCAAGCTTCGAGGATGTCGACTACCCCGATAACAGCTTTGATTTCGTCTGGTCACAGGACGCCATCCTGCACAGCGATCATCGCGAAAAGGTCCTGGAAGAAGTCGTCCGGGTACTCAAACCGGGTGGCGAATTTGTCATGACCGATCCGATGCAGGCAGACGACTGCCCCGAGGGTGTACTGGACCCGATTCTGAATCGCATCCACCTCAACAGCCTGGGATCGCCGGGTTTCTATATCGACACCGCCAAGAAGATGGGCATGGAAGACCTCGGTTTCGAGGACCATACCCATCAGCTGACCCGGCACTATTCCAGGGTTCGACAGACGTTGATCGAACTCGAAGACGAACTGGCCGACAAGGTGGTCAGCCGTGACTACATCGAACGGATGAAGGAAGGCCTGCAGCACTGGATCAACGGCGGCAACAGCGGCTATCTGGCCTGGGGCATCTTCCACTTCCGCAAGAAACAGTAAGCAATAGTGCGAAGCACACCCTGTCTTTTCCGGCTGGATAAAGACAACCGAAAAAGCCCGCTCGCCGAGCGGGCTTTTTTTATGCCCGACCGCCCGATCTGGACAGACGGGCCATGAGTCCGTATATACTGCGCTCCTGATTAAAACAATGATCCACCGGCAGGCACAGACTCATGGCACAATCGCGACGCAACCGCAAACGCACGCACACACAGCGACACGCGCAATCTTCTACTGGCAGCCGCCACTCTGAAAATCGCGCCAGCCAGCTAAGCCCCGACTGGTGGATTACCGGCCTGGCTGTGTTCGGCATGCTGATCACCGCCTATCTGACCCGCGTTGCTGTCACCGCCAGCGACGTGGCGTTCTGTAGCAGCGGTTCCGGCTGTGCCATCATCCAGCAAAGTCAGTGGTCCACCGTGTTTGGCATTCCGCTGGCATTATGGGGATTTGCGCTCTATGTCGTGATCGCCCTGTCCGCCACATTGATGAAACCGCGACTCAAGCGCTGGCGCCGGCTCTGGTACCTGTCGCTGGTTGCACTGGCCATCAGTGTTTACCTGACGATCGTTGGCATCGTCGCCCTCGACGCGGTCTGCATCTGGTGCCTGGCGTCGCTGGCAACCATCGCCGCGATCTTCACCCTGGTGGCCCTGCGCCGACCGGCATCCGCACCGGGCATGCCATGGCAGAAGTGGCTGCTGCAAAGTGGTATCACGGCGGTCGTTATCATTGCCCTGCTGCACGCCTACTACAGTGGTCTGTTCCAGCCTGCCGAGGATCCGAAACTAAAAGCCCTGGCCACGCATCTGGATGAAACCGACGCCAAATTCTACGGTGCCTACTGGTGCCCCAACTGCAATGAACAAAAGGAGCTGTTCGGCGCCTCGGCCGATCGCCTGCCCTATGTCGAGTGCACGCCCGACGGCCGCAACGGCGTCATGGCCTTTGTCTGCATCAGCAAGGAGATCGAGGGCTACCCGACCTGGATCATCAATGGCCGTCACCATCAGGGCGTATTGCAACCCGAGCAGTTGGCGCGTTACTCCGGCTTCGACTGGGACAAGGACTATTCCGAGTAACGAATTTCGTGAACCGGGCATGTACGCAGTTCTATCTGAATGGTAACATGCTTGGTTTCGAAAACCGTCGCACAAAGCCGCGCGCATGACTCGGCACGTGGTCGGCGCCGGCCTGTTCGCGGTCAAGCGCATACAGGGGTCAACCGGTTCTGGTTAACACCCGGCGAAATACCCTCGATCGGCACATGACCCATCCCGCGCAATAGCTGCCAGCTGGCGTGCCTGTCAGGCTGCCCATACCGCAAATCTACCCGGCATCGAATACATACCATGTTGAGGAGCCCGCAACCAGGCGCCAGTAACTCTACAGAGCCTCCTAGCTATGAGTATGCGTCATGATGACCTTCCGTATCACGGTGAACCAGACGGTAAAGCGCCGGCAGAACCAGCAGTGTCAGCAGCGTCGATGAAACAATGCCGCCGATCACCACGGTAGCCAGCGGCCGCTGGACTTCCGACCCCATACCGGTGTTGAACGCCATCGGCACAAAACCGAGGCTGGCGACCAGGGCGGTCATCAGTACCGGCCGCAGTCGCGTCAGGGCGCCATCGACAATGGCTTCTTCCAGAGATAAGCCCTCGCGCCAGCGCTCGCGGATAAAGGATAGCATGACCAGCCCGTTCAGAACCGCCACACCGGACAGGGCGATAAAGCCGACCCCGGCCGAGATGGACAGCGGGATGTCGCGCAGCCACAGTGATAGCACTCCGCCGGTCAGTGCCAGCGGCACGCCGGTAAATACCAGCAGCGCGTCGCGCAGGCTGCCGAACGCCGCCAACAGCAGCGCCAGAATCATCAACAGCGCCATCGGCACGACAATCTGCAGTCGCTGGGCGGCGGAAATCAGCTGTTCGAAACTACCGCCGTATTCGATCCAGTAACCGGCTGGCAAGTCGATCTCCTCGCGAATCCGTGTCTGCAGATCCTCGACAAATGAGGCCAAATCGCGGCCACGCACATTGGCGGATACATAAACCCGTCGCTTGCTGTTCTCGCGGCTGATCTGGCTGGGCCCCTCGATCTGCCGGACATCGGCAACCTCGCCCAGCGGGACGTAACTCGCGCCGCCGGCAAAATCGCCATAAGCCATGTCGCGCGTCGATTCATCAGGTACTACACCATGCGCCGGCAGCGGGACCGGCAACAGACCGATAACGTCCGGATCGCTGCGCAGCGGCTCCGGCAGCCGCACCACCAGCGGGAAGCGCCGGTCGCCCTCGAAGATGAGCCCGGCCTCGCGACCACCGAAGGCGATCTGCAGGCTGTCCTGCAGGTCAGCGACGTTCAACCCGTAGCGTTGCAGAATGGCACGCTTCGGTTCGACGCTGAGCGTCTGCAGGCCGGTAACCTGTTCCATGCGCACGTCGGCAGCGCCCGGCACCTCGCGGGCCAGGGTTTCGACCCGCCCGGCCAGCTCCGCCAGCTGATCGAAGTCATCGCCGTAGACCTCGATGGCCACATCGGCACGAACGCCGGCAATCAGTTCATTGAAGCGCATCTCGATCGGCTGGGTGAATTCGTATTTGTTACCCGGGATTTTCTCGACCTCGGCCTCGATCTCCGCGATCAGTTGTTCCTTGGGCTTGTCCGGCTGCGGCCAGTCGGATCGCGGCTTGAGGATGATGAACGTATCCGCAACATTGGGCGGCATGGGATCGGTAGCCACATCCGGAGTGCCGATCTTGCTGAATACGCGCTCGACCTCGGCAAACTGGCTAACCGTCTCTTCCACGGTGCCCTGCATGTCAATGGACTGCTGCAGCCCGATACCCGTGACTCTGAGTGCATGCATGGCGATATCGCCTTCATCCAGCTTGGGTATGAACACCGATCCCATCCGACCTGCCAGCAGTGCACACAGCACCACCAGCACAACTGCGGCGGTGACCACGGGCCAGCGCCAGGCGAGGCAGGCTTGCAGTACGGGCCGATAGACCGCACGCGCGCCACGCATCAGCCAGTTTTCCCGGTGGCGTACCCGACCGCCAAGAAACAGCGCCACCGCCGCCGGCACGAAGGTCAGGGCCAGCACCAGCGCCGCACCCAGCGCCATCATTACCGTCAGGGCCATGGGCTGGAACATTTTCGCCTCCACACCACCGAGCGCGAAAATCGGCACATAGACGATCATGATGATGAACACGCCGAAGGTCGCCGGCCGTATGACTTCCTGACTCGCCCGAACTATAATTGCCAGGCGCTCGCTGTGGCTTAATTTTTCACTCGCCTTTTGTGCCTCGCCGAGACGTCGGACACAGTTTTCAACGACGATGACCGCGCCGTCGACGATCAGGCCGAAATCCAGTGCCCCCAGGCTCATCAGATTGGCGCTGACCCGGTTGCTGACCATCCCGGTGATGGTAAACAGCATCGACAGGGGAATGACTGCGGCCGTAATAAGGGCAGCACGGATGTTGCCGAGCAACAGCAGCAGCACGGTGATCACCAGCAGTGCGCCTTCGAACAGATTCTTCCTGACGGTTTCGATGGTCTTGTCGACCAGACCGGTACGATCATACACCGCACGTGCAACCACACCCTCCGGCAGCGAACGATTGATCTGTTGCAGACGTTCGGCAGTTGCGGCGGCCACCGTCCGGCTGTTCTCGCCGATCAGCATCATCGCCGTACCCAGCACGATCTCCTCGCCAGCCTGGGTTGCGGCACCGGTGCGCAACGGCTTGCCGAAGTCTACCGTCGCAATATCGCCGATCGTAATCACCACACCATTACGCTCGGCAACAATGATGTCGCGGATCTCCGCCAGGGTCTGTACCCGCCCCGGCATCCGGATCAGGTATTGCGCACCGGAACGCTCAAGATAACCGGCGCCGGTATTGGCATTGTTCGCCTCAAGGGCGGAGATAACGTCTTCGAGACTGATGTCGATCGCAATCAATCGCGCCGGGTGTGGCATTACCTGGTACTGGCGCTTGTAACCGCCGCTGGTATTGACCTCGGTGACGCCGTCCACCTGTAATAATTGTGGCTGGATGATCCAGTCCTGGATCTCGCGCAAATCCATCGGCGTGTATTTAGAACCGTCCGCCTTGCGTGCGCCGGCCTCAGACTGCACCACGTACATGAAGATCTCGCCAAGCCCGGTGGCGATCGGTCCCATCTCGGGCTGCACCGTTGCCGGCAGTGTTTCCCCGATGGCCTGCAGGCGTTCGGCTATCTGCTGGCGGGCAAAATAGATATCGGTGTCCTCCTTGAACACCACTGTCACCTGCGACAGACCGTAACGCGAGAGCGAACGTGTATAGTCGAGCTTCGGCAGTCCCTGTAAGGCCAGTTCTATCGGGTAGGTGATCTGCTGCTCGGCCTCGATCGGCGAATAGCCGGGCGCCTCGGTGTTGATCTGCACCTGGACGTTGGTGATGTCCGGTACGGCATCGATCGGCAGGCGCTGGTAGTTGTATATTCCCAGCCCGGCCATGATCGCCACCAACAGCATGATCAACCAGCGCTGGGCGACGGCAACTTCAATAAGTTTGTTCATGGCGGACGCCCCTCAGAACGGAATGCCAAAATGCCGCAGCAGCGCGATCATCGCGCCATAGGCGGCCAGCATGGATAGCGTCGCCGCGACCAGGGCGACTGCAAACGGCAGTCCCATGCGCAACAAGGCCGTGAGCACCAGAAACAGCACCAGCGACGGCAAAACCAGCCAGAAGATGCTCTGCGACAATGCGGCAATTCGGACATTGTTGCCGGTTTCGTAGTAGATCCAGAGGATGGCCAGATACGAGGTCAGCGGCAGCGACGCGAGCAATCCGCCGAGCCCGGGGCTGCGTTTGCCGAGTTCGGAAACGCCGACGACGATGGCCGCCGACAAGAGATATTTAATCAGGAGATACATATTCGGTTCCTCAGTGGGCGTGCTCGGCGCCGGACTTCTCGATGTCGGCCTTGAGCAGGTAGCTGTTGTCGACCACGTACTCGGTACCGGGATCGAGCCCGCCGATCACCTCGGTATGCGTCGCATCGCTGCGGCCGAGCTCCAGCATGCGTACCTCATAGGTATCGCCGAAGCGCGCGAACACCACGTCAAAGTCGCGGAAGGTCTGCAGCGCGCTGTTGCGCACCGCCAACGGGACGTCGGTTTCTTCGATGGTCACCTCGGCGGTGACCGCCGTGCCCGGCCGCCAGTGTCCGTCCGGGTTGTCGAGATAGACTCGTGCGGTCGTGGCCTGTGAACGACCGTCCGTGACTGGCAACAGATAATCGATATTGGCGCGGCCATCGAGGTTGCCGTCCAGACTCTGCAGCTGCACCGATTGGCCAACCCGGATCTTATCCAGCTGTTCGCGAAAGACGGCCAGGTCCAGCCAGACATGATCGAGATTGGCGATGGTGTAAATTGACTGATCGGTGCTGACCGCCTCGCCGGCACCGGCCTGTTGCGCGATGACTACGCCGCTGATGGGGGCCTTGATTGCATAGCTTTGCAGGCTGTCGTTACTCTCCACCCGGGCCACCGCTGTATCGGCTTGCACCCGGTCGCCCACGGCCTTGCCGGCCGAACGGATCACACCCGCATAGCGGGCCCGGACCTGACGCATCCGGCCGGGGTCGTACTGAATCCGTCCCTGTAACGTGACAGTACGATGGATCGTGGCAGGATTGGCAATAGCTGTTTCAATGCCCGCGGCCTCGGCCTGCGTCTGCGAAATTCGCGTACGACCCTCGTGCTGGGCATAGCGCCAGTCGTAATCGCGACCGTTGTGACGCGCCTTGATTCGGACATCAAAGGAGTGCGGCTCGGTTACGGTTTCGTTGCTGACGCGATAGCTCTCGCGCGGCTGGAACGTGAACCGATCCGTCTTGCCGCCGAGCCGTGCCAGCTCGATCTTCAGATCGAATGCTTCCGCTGCCAGCGGCTCGCCATCACGATAAGCATAGACGCGAAATTCCGGCGGCACGCCACGTTCGTATATCGTAACTTCGAGCTGGAAATCACCGGCTTCCAGCAAGCGGCCACCGTGCGGGCCGGTCTGCTCGCCGGCGTGTTCAGCGGTGCCGGCGTCATGCCGATGACTTCCCTTTGCCGGCGATGATTGCAACAGCTGCTGGCCGGCGTAGGCGCCGATTAGCAGAATCGCCAATAACAACAGCACATTCATTAGGATTTTCATTTCAGGTCTCCCCGTTCAACGCCGAATCCCAGCCCGGTCAGGCGTTCGATCTCGATCAAATGGCTGTGGTAGGACGCGGCGGCACGTATGGCCTCGGCCTGCACTTCCATGAACTCGCGCCGGGCATCGGCGACTTCCAAATAGGAAAAGCGACCGGCTGCATAGCCGTCCTCGAACGAGTTCATGGCCCGGCGGGACTGGGGTATGACATCCTCGCGCAGGGTATCCGCCTCGGTACGGGCGTGGCGCAATTCCTGATAGGTGGTAAACAACAGCGACTGGGCCTCGATATAGGTTGTGGTTTCATCGACCGCGACCTGGCCGAGACGCTTGCGCGCCGCGCGAATATTGCCCTGATTGCGATCAAAGACCGGCAGTTCCATGCTGAAATTCAGCATCAGGGCCTGCTCGTCGATACTCTCAAGCCGGCGAATACCGGCGCCGATTCGGGCGTCAGGCACCGCACCTGCCTTGGCGAGTTCGAGTTCCGCCTCGCGCAGGCGACGTTCGCTGAGAAAGCGCGCCAGATCCGGGCTGTCCCGCAGTTCGCTGAGCAGGCTATCCAGATCACGAGTTGCCGGAAGCCTGAATAGATCAGCTTCCACCCGCGCAAAATCTACGCTGTCGCTGCCCCAGCTGGCCGCCAGACGCCGTTTCGCCGCCAGGAGTTCATGTTCGCGATGTTCCAGCCGGAGCCGCGCTCGTGCCAGCTCGATGTCGGCACGGCTCAGTTCAGCCTGCATGGCACGCGCCGCTTCTACACGTTCTGCAACTGACGAACGGTTGCTTTCAGCGAGATCCACAGCCTCTTTGGCAACCTTGAGCAATCGTTGATCGCGAGCCACATGAATAAAGCGACGTGCCACTTCAGCCAGTACGTCGAGTCGGCTGATGTCGTAATCGGCTTCGATCAGACCGACGTTGCGTGCCGCCGTCAGCTCACGTTTCTCGCGTTTGCCGCCCAGTTCCAGCAACTGGCTGAGCATCAGCGTCGTCTCCATCCCGCGCACACCGCTGATCTCGCCGGTACCGGCAAAGTTTTCCAGTTGCAATCCCAGTTCCGGATTCGGCAGCAGACCCGCCTGCAGACGCTCGGCCTCCGCGGCACGGATTGAGTAGGAATAAGTCTCGAGTTTCGGACTTTCGGTCAGCGCCCGTGCCAGCGCATCGGCCATGCGTAGTGGCCCGGCGGCTGTTACGGGCATGCTTGCCAATAACAACAGGCCTGCCATCGACAGGCGTAATACATGATTCATTGAACTAACTCCCGCCTGCCGGTCAGCACCGGACAGGCCATATCATCGGGTGCTGAGCGGTAACTGATACCGTTCAGCGATGAATTGATTACCGGGAGTTAAAGATTGGGGGGCGGTGTCGGCGGCGCCTCACTGCGCAGCAGCGAACGATCGGTGAGGAAACGCTGATAGGTATCCAGATGTACGTTTGAAACCAGGACAATGCTGGAGGCCAGACCCACGAAATGGGCACTGCAATTGGGACAATGATGGTGTTTGCCCGCGTGGTCATCGCCACCATGATCATCATGGTTGTGATCATCATCGTGGCTGGCGCAGTGCTTGTGATCGATGTATACCTCATCGGCTGCACTCACCTGCCACGAGACTGCACTAAAGATAATGCAAAGCCCAACGACAAGGCGTTGCAGTCCACTTTTGGAAAAGACCTTCATTATTGCAAGGTTAACACAGCATCATGGGACCGGTAACCGGCCACAAAAAAACCCGGTGGCCTTTTGAGCCACCGGGTTTGTCGTTACAGCCTGACGGCTGCGGTTCTGTCGGCCGGGCCGGCTCAGAACTGGGCGTCTTCGGTGGAACCCTTCAGTGCGGTGACTGAGGAATTCTCGCCGGAGATCGTCTGGGTCACGGCGTCGAAGTAACCGGTACCGACCTCGCGCTGATGCTTGGTCGCGGTGTAACCGTCCTTCTCGGCAGCGAATTCCTTCTCCTGCAGTTCGACGTAGGCTGACATCTGCCGCTCGGCATAACCCTTGGCCAGGGTGAACATGCTGTAGTTCAGCGCATGGAAACCGGCCAGGGTAATGAACTGGAACTTGTAGCCCATCGCACCCAGTTCGCGCTGGAACTTGGCGATGGTGGCATCGTCCAGGTTCTTCTTCCAGTTGAACGACGGCGAGCAGTTGTAGGCGAACAGCTGTTCCGGATAGTCCTCGCGGATGGCGTCAGCAAATTTCTTCGCGTATTCCAGGTCCGGAGTCGCGGTTTCACACCAGATCAGATCGGCGTACGGCGCATAGGACTTACCGCGGGCGATGGCCTGATCCAGACCCGGCTTGGTGCGGTAGAAGCCTTCCGCGGTGCGTTCACCGGTCAGGAACTTGTGATCGCGCTCGTCGATGTCAGAGGTGATGAGGTTGGCGGCTTCGGCGTCGGTACGCGCCAGCACCAGGGTAGAGGTACCGCAGATGTCGGCAGCCAGGCGCGCGGCGATCAGCTTCTGCACGGCTTCCTGGGTCGGCACCAGGACCTTGCCGCCCATGTGGCCACACTTCTTGGCCGAGGCCAGCTGGTCCTCGAAATGCACGCCGGCGGCGCCCGCTTCGATCATGTGCTTCATCAGTTCGTGTGCGTTCAGCACGCCACCGAAACCGGCTTCGGCGTCGGCCACGATCGGCGCAAACCAATCAACGCTGTCGTCGCCCTCGGAATGACGGATCTGGTCGGAACGCACCAGGGCGTTGTTGATGCGGCGGACGACGGTCGGCACGGAATCGACCGGATACAGCGACTGGTCGGGATACATGTCGAAGGCGCTGTTGGCGTCACCGGCGACCTGCCAGCCGGACAGATAGATGGCCTTCAGGCCACCCTTGACCTGCTGCACGGCCATGTTGCCGGTCAGCGCGCCCAGCGAGTTGACGAAGGGCTCTTCGTTGACCAGCTTCCAGAGCTTTTCGGCGCCCTTCTTGGCCAGGGTATGTTCGATCTGCAGGCTGCCACGCAGACGCACCACGTCGGCGGCGCCGTAGTCGCGCTGCACGTTCTTCCAGCGCGGATTTTCCGCCCATTCCTTCTCCAGTTGCTTGATTTCAGCATCGGCACTCATCAGATTTCCTCCAGATGGGTTCAGTTGTGTGTCACTTGATTGTGATTCTTGTCAGGCAGCGGCACACAGCGCTCCATGGCGTCTGCTTGCTACCGGACCGTGGACCGTCTTCAGCGGCGTCCGAGGCTTGGATCCGGACTGTGAAAGGCGCATCCCGGTGTCGCGGCGGCCTGTATGACAGAAAGGTTAAGCCAAGCACGAGCCAGTCTAGTTGCGGCGCATCAATTGACAAGCGGTTTATGTCAATATTAACTATTAACATATTTAATAGTAGAATAATGCCCTGATGGCCCGCGATTACTATAAACAGAACAGACTCAAGCAGTTACGTGCATTCTGTCACACCGCCCAGAGTGGCAGCATGTCCAGAACGGCGGAAAAAATGGACCTGACCCAGCCGTCTGTGTCGCTGCTCATCCGCGCCCTGGAAAAGGACATGGGCCACCAGCTGTTCGGCCGCCGTGGCCCGCGCATCTACCTGACGGCCGAGGGCCGCAGCCTGCTGGAGCTGGCGCTGCCGCTGGTCGACGGGCTGGAAAACCTGCCGGCCGCCTTCGACGAACAGGTCAACAAGCACATCAGCGGCGAGCTGCACATCGCCGCGAGCGAGGCGATACTGCTGCAACTGTTATCACAGCCCCTGCGCCGGTTCCACGCTGCCTATCCGCAGATCCGGGTCTGCCTGCACAACGTCACCAGCCCCGACGGCCTGACCCAGATCCAGGCCGGCGAGATCGACCTGGCCATCGGCGCCCTGATCACCGTGCCGCAGGACGTGTTGTTCACGCCGCTGTGCGACTACGACCCGGTGCTGATCATGCCGAACGACCACGCCCTGGCGGGACGCTCGGTCATCCGGCTGGAGGAAATCACCCCGTACGGCCTGATACTGCCGCCGCGGCACCTGACCACGGCACAGATGGTTGAAATGGTGTTCAGCCAGCACAACATTAAATACAGCGTCGTCATGGAGGCACGGGGCTGGGAAGTCATCAAGAAATACGTCGAGCGCGACATCGGCATCGCCATCGTGCCGCGTATCTGCCTGGCCCAGCACGATGATCTGGCGACCATACCGCTTGGGCAGTACTTTCCGAAATGCAGTTACGGGCTGGTACTGCGACGTGAGCAATTGCTGTCGCCGGCGGCGCGGCGGTTCGTGGAAATGCTGGCACCGCAGGCTCTGGCAGGGTGGCAACCGGGCCCGGCAAAGCGTTCCCAGCGACGCACATCAACCAGCTAAGTATACACCTTTTATACCCGGCTGCACGCGTCTGACGGGGGTATATTAGCGCGGTATAATTAGTTACAGTAAAGTCGTAAACCTAAGTCCCGATCGCGGGTCAAAACCGTCGGCCGGGTCAACCTAAGTCAGGGGTCAGAGTTAAGCAGTATGTCCGACAAAGCTGGCCACAATCACGAACCAGGCCGTGATCCGAATCATGACGATGGACTGGCAGTTCAGGAGGCCAAACCCAAGCTTAAACGTCCTCCACTCTACAAGGTCGTCCTGATCAATGACGATTACACGCCGATGGATTTTGTGGTACACATTCTGGAAGAGTTTTTTTCGCTGGATCGCGAAAGCGCCACGCGCATCATGCTGGAGGTACATACGCGCGGCAAAGGTGTGTGCGGTGTATTCACGCACGAGATCGCCGAAACCAAGGTCTCGCAGGTCAACAGTTATTCCCGCGAGAACAATCACCCATTACTATGCACGATGGAAAAAGCGTGAGGGCTTGAGCCATGCTCGATAAAGACCTTGAAACGACACTGAACAACGCTTTCCGCGAGGCACGCGAACAGCGCCATGAATTCATGACCGTCGAGCACCTGTTACTGGCGTTGCTCGACAATCCGTCCGCCGCCCGGGTACTGCGCGCCTGCGGCGCCAATATCAATGCCCTGCACAATGACCTGCGCAATTTCATTCGCGAGAACGCCCCGGTACTGCCGGAAGGCGATGAACGCGACACCCAGCCGACACTGGGCTTCCAGCGCGTATTGCAACGCGCGGTTTTCCACGTGCAATCCTCCGGCAAAAAGGAAGTCAGCGGCGCCAACGTGCTGGTGGCCATCTTCGGTGAACGCGAATCGCATGCCGTGTTCTTTCTGTCACAACAGGAAGTCAAGCGTCTGGACGTGGTGAATTTCATCTCCCACGGTATTTCCAAGGTACCGCAGGAAGACGCCAACGAGGAAGCCGAATCTGCCGCCAGCGAAGAGGAAGTGCGTACCGAGGAAAACGGCAGCAATCCGCTCGAAGCCTACACAGTCAATCTCAACGAGCAGGCCAAACGCGGCAAGATTGATCCGCTGATTGGCCGCCAGCATGAAATCCAGCGCACAGTCCAGATCCTCTGCCGGCGGCGCAAGAACAACCCGCTGTATGTCGGCGAGGCCGGTGTCGGCAAGACCGCTATCGCCGAGGGCCTGGCCAAGCTGATCGTCGACGAAGATGTCCCCGAGGTACTGGCCGACAGCATCATCTATGCGCTCGATCTCGGTGCCCTGCTCGCCGGCACCAAGTATCGCGGTGATTTCGAAAAGCGGCTCAAGGGCGTCATGGCCGCATTGAAGAAGAAACCGGGGTCGGTGCTATTCATTGACGAGATTCATACCATCATCGGTGCCGGCGCAGCCTCCGGTGGTGTCATGGATGCCTCGAACATCATCAAGCCGGCGCTCGCCTCTGGCGAAATGAAATGCATCGGCTCTACGACCTACCAGGAATACCGCGGTATCTTCGAAAAGGATCGCGCACTGGCACGGCGTTTCCAGAAGATCGATGTCAATGAACCGACGGTCGATGAAACCGTCAAGATCCTTGAGGGTCTGAAGTCGCGTTTCGAGACACACCACAATATCCGCTACACGCACCAGGCCCTGCGTGCGGCCGCGGAGTTGACCGATCGTTACCTGTCCGATCGGCACCTGCCGGACAAGGCCATCGACATCATTGACGAAGCCGGTGCCTCACAGCACTTGGTCGCACCGTCGAAACGCAAGAAGACGGTCAACGTCAATGACATTGAAAATATTGTTGCCCGTATCGCGCGGATTCCACCCAAGTCGGTCAGCACCTCCGACAAGGATGTGCTGCGCAATCTCGACCGCGACCTGAAGATGACGGTTTATGGCCAGGACACGGCGATCGACACGCTGACCACCGCGATCAAGATGTCGCGTTCCGGGCTCGGCAATCCACAGAAACCGATCGGCAGTTTCCTGTTTGCCGGCCCCACCGGCGTCGGCAAGACCGAAGTCACGCGGCAGCTCGCCCACATCATGGGCATCGAGCTGATCCGCTTCGACATGTCCGAGTACATGGAACGCCACACCGTGTCGCGCCTGATCGGTGCACCGCCGGGCTATGTCGGCTACGACCAAGGCGGCCTATTGACCGACGCGATCAACAAGCAGCCGCATGCCGTGCTGTTGCTGGACGAGATCGAAAAGGCGCACCCGGATGTGTTCAATCTGCTGTTGCAGGTTATGGACCACGGCACGCTCACCGACGCCAATGGCCGCAAGACCGACTTCCGCAACGTGATCATCGTCATGACCACCAACGCGGGGGCCGAGCGCATCAGCCGTTCGTCCATCGGCTTCACGACCCAGGATCACTCACACGACGCGACCGAGGCTATCCAGAAGACGTTCACGCCCGAGTTCCGCAATCGCCTCGACGCGACCATCGAGTTCTCGCCGTTGTCGCCAGAGATCATCAGTCACGTCGTCGACAAGTTCTTGGTCGAACTGGAAACCCAGCTCGACGCCCGCAAGGTCACCATGGAAGTCGATGAATCGGCCCGCGAGTGGCTGGCCGAGCACGGCTACGACAAGGTCATGGGTGCACGGCCGATGGCCCGCCTCATCCAGGACAAGATCAAGAAGCCGCTGGCCGAGCAGCTGCTGTTCGGCAAACTCGAACACGGCGGTCATATTCACATCACGGAAGAGAACGACGACCTCAAGATCGAAGTGCTGGAAGAAGAGACCGAGGGCGCAGTCTAGTTGGCCGGTCACTGGACAAAGGGGGGGGCCGATCACTCGGCTGCCCCGTCATAACACCGCTCACATCACCACAGCCTACGGGCCGGCGTAACCGGCGACGGACATCCAGCATGAACAAAGGCTGCATACACCTGCTTCTGGCCCTCATCCTGGTGCCCGGCCTGTGGTTGCCCGTCAGCGCAGAGGAAAGCGGCCATCTGACGCTGGGCGCCGGTGTCTTCGAAGCGCTTCAGGGCAACAACCGCGCCGCCGAGGGTTACATGGCCTACCGCTTTTCGCCACGCCTGTTTGGCGATCGGTTCGGATCGGCATTCCACGGCATCGGTCCGATGGTGGGGCTGAACGCCAATACCGATGGCGGTGTATTCGGTTATGGCGATCTGTTTCTCGACATCCGGCCGACGGAAAACACCGTCATCTGGCCGTCCGCCGGTATCGGCGGCTACCGGCAGGGTGACAGCATATCGCTGGGCGGCGTGTTTCAGTTCCATGCCGAAGTGTTCCTGGGCTATCGCGTGACGGACAGCCAGATGCTGGGACTGTCCTACCAGCACATATCGAATGGCGGCATTCACGCCAGCAATCCGACCGCCGATTCGTTCTACCTCACCTATACGCTGGCGCTCTGGTAATCGACTGTCCGTCTGTACCGCAGCCGCCGTACCTAGAGCGACTTGATTAGCACCTTGGAGTTACGCTGGATGTTGTAAAGCTCCTTCCGCTTGACCGGCAGGTCATCGATCTTTGCCTCACGGAAACCCCGTTCGAGAAACCAGTGTGGCGCGTGCGTGGTCAGCACAAACACCCTTTCCATGCCGAGCCGCCGGGCTTCACGCTCGAGGCTGGCAAACAGCTGATCGCCGCGGCCCTGGTTCTGGTAGGTCTCGTGAATGGCCAGACAGGCAATTTCGGCCACTTTTTCGTCGGCAAACGGATACAGCGCGGCACAACCGATGATCACATCGTCACGCAGCAGAATCGTGAAATGATCGATCTCAAGCTCGAGTTTTTCCCTCGACCGGTGTGCCAGTACGCCGCTTTGTTCGAGCGGCTCGATCAGTTCCAGCACGCCGGCGACATCTTCGATAGTGGCCGTGCGCATGTCATCGAACGGTGCCGCGCTGATCATAGTGCCGACACCGTCGCGGCTGAACAGTTCCAGCAACAAAGCACCGTCACGGCTCCGGTTGATGAGATGTGTACGCACCACACCCTGCTTACAGGCATAGATCGCGTGGGCGACCTGATCCGTCACGGCACCGTTGGCATGGCCATCTATGAGCCGCTCAGCCTCGCGTTCCGACAGCTGGCGCACGAGCTGGCCGTCAGCATCACACAGGCCGTCGCTTTCGGTCAGGTAGATCAACTTGGCTGCCTGCAGGCTGACGGCCACCTCGGCGGCAACATCGCGGGCACTAAGATTGAACGCCTCGCCGGTCGGTGAATAACCGATTGGCGGCACCAGCACGATCTCGTGGCGATCCAGCTTACTCTGGATGGCCTGGGTATCGACCCGCCGCACCTCACCGGTGTGTTCGAAATCGATGCCGTCGTGAATGCCGAGCGGCTGCGCGGTGATGAAGTTGCCCGATGACACCTGCAGCCGCGTTTCACGCATGGGCGTATTGCCCGGCCCCATCGATAGCAGCGCCTCGATGTCCAGGCGGATGCGACCCGTGATCTCCTTGGCATGTTCCAGCGCCGCACTGTCGGTAACGCGCATGTCCTTGTGGAAACGTGACTCGATACTGGCCTGGGCCAGGCGCGCGTCGATCTGCGGCCGCGCACCGAATACCAGCACCAGGCGCACGCCCAGGCTGTTCAGCAAGGCCAGGTCATGAATGAGCTGGGCGAACTGCGCATCGGCGATCGCCTCGCCGTCGAACTGGACGACGAAGGTATGACCTCGATGGACGTGGATATAGGGCGACGCCTGGCGGAACCAGCTGACGAAGGCCTGGATATCGTTGTTGTTGGACGCGCTCACTGGGACTGCTCCATGCAGAAATGCCGGATCATGCCATCAACAATACGCTGCATCGGCACGATCCGATCTAGCGGGACATATTCGTTGCTCTGGTGTGCCACGGCAATGTCACCGGCGCCGAGCACCACCGTATCCATACCGAGCGCATTCAGATAGGGCCCTTCGGTACCGAAGGCGACGCTGCCGGCCGTCTGGCCGCTGAGCTGCTCGGCGACGCGGACGACTTCCGCCTCGCGCGGCGTCTGCATGGCGGCGACGCCATCGAACGACTCACGGAATTCCAGTTCCAGGTTCAGGTCGGCGACCGCGGCCGCCACCCGCTGGCGCAACTCGGTCTTGAGTTCACCAACGTCCATGCCCGGCAACGGCCGCAGGTCGATACCCAGCTCGCAGCTGGCACAGATGCGGTTCGGGTTGTCGCCGCCGTGGATCCGGCCCAGGTTCAGGGTCGGTACCGGCACGCGGAAATCGGTATTGATGTGTTCGGCCTGCAGTTCGTCACGCCAGTCCAGCAACGCCCGGATGACCGCATGCATGCCTTCGAGTGCGTTTTCACCCAGTGCCGGATCGCTGGAATGGCCGGCCCGGCCGATAAGCCGGATCGCCGCCATCATCACGCCCTTGTGCATGTACACCGGCTGCAGGCCGGTCGGCTCACCGATCAGCGCCTGACCACCGAGCGCCACACCACTGTCGACCAGCGCCCGGGCACCGTGCATGTTGCTCTCCTCGTCGGCGGTCGCCAGTACCGTCAGTGGCTGGCGCAACCGGCCCAGATCGAGCTCGCGCACGACCTCGGTGATCACCGGGAAGAAACTTTTCATATCGGAACTGCCGAGCCCGTACAGCCGGCCGTTCTTCTCGGTCAGCGTGAACGGATCGCTGTCCCAGCCGGTTTCGTCATAGGGCACAGTGTCAGTATGCCCGGACAGAACCAGGCCGGCACCGGCCGCGTCCGGACCCGCCCGTGCGATCAGGTTCACCTTGCCCGCCTGCCCGGGGACGTCGTGCTGTTCGATGCGAAAGCCGAGATCGCCCAGCCAGTTGGCGAGGTGATCAACGATCGGCTGGTTGCTCATATCCAGGGCCGGATCGACGCTGCTGACCGACGGAATCGCGACCAGCTCCGCGAGGGCGTCCTTGAATGTCTGGCTGGGGGCGGTCATGGCCTTGTCTCCGGTTTATTGCCGGGTTGGTTATTCATTTGAGTTGGCACGCGCTTACCTGACAGGCTGCCATGGCTGGTGTATTCTAACGCACCTTTTTTACATCATGCTGCGGTTTTCTGTACCGGTTTCCGGGGTCCGCAGCCAGCAGGCGGCCAGTGACGCCGGGCCGCTGCGATAAACATGAACAACGACTGCTCCCAGAGATACTTCAGATGGCTAGCAAACAACTGAATCGCATCAGCGCCCGTATCACCCAGCCCAAGTCGCAGGGCGCCTCGCAGGCCATGCTCTATGGCACCGGCCTGGGGCCCGACGACATGAACAAGGCCCAGGTCGGCATCGGCAGCGTCTGGTACGAGGGCAATACCTGCAACATGCACCTGCTGAGCCTGGCCGAGAAGGTCAAGGAAGGCGTGGTCGACGCCGGTCTGGTGGGCATGCGCTTCAACACGATCGGCGTATCCGACGGCATTTCCATGGGCACCGAGGGCATGAGCTATTCACTGCAGTCGCGCGATCTGATTGCCGACTCGGTTGAGACCATCATGTGTGGCCAGTGGTATGACGCCAACATTTCCCTGCCCGGCTGTGACAAGAACATGCCCGGCGTACTCATGGCCATGGGGCGCCTGAACCGGCCGTCGCTGATGGTCTACGGCGGCACGATCAAGCCCGGTCATCTGAAGAAGAATAACGACGAGGTGAAGCTGGACATCATCTCCGCGTTCCAGAGCTATGGCGAATTCATCTCCGGCAGCATCGATGACGATGCGCGCCAGAATATCGTCCGCAACGCCTGTCCCGGCGCCGGCGCCTGCGGTGGCATGTACACCGCCAATACGATGGCCTCGGCGATCGAGGCGATGGGCATGTCGCTGCCCTACTCTTCGTCCACGCCGGCGGTCGATCCGCTCAAGCTGGAAGAGTGCTACAACGCCGGCGCGGCGATCCGCAACCTGCTCGAGCTGGATCTGAAACCGCGCGACATCATGACCCGCGCAGCGTTCGAGAACGCCATGGTGCTGGTGACCGTGCTCGGCGGTTCCACCAACGCCGTGCTGCATCTTATCGCCATGGCCCGGTCGGTCGGCATTGAGCTGGGCGTCGACGACTTCCAGGCGGTCAGCAACCGTACGCCGTATCTCGCCGATCTCAAGCCCAGCGGCCAGTACGTCATGGAAGACCTGCAACACATCGGCGGAACGCCGGCGGTGCTGAAGATGCTGCTCGACAATGACATGATCGACGGCGACTGCATCACTGTCACCGGCAAGACCCTGGCCGAAAATCTCAAGGATCTGCCGGGCCTCAAGCAAGACCAGCCGATCATCCGGCCGCTGGACAATCCCTACCAGAAGTCCGGCCACATCCAGATTCTGAAAGGCAATCTGGCACCGGGCGGTTCGGTCGCCAAGATCACCGGCAAGGAAGGCCTGTCCTTCACCGGGCCGGCACGCGTGTTCGACGCCGAGGAGAACATGCTCAAGGCGCTGGAAGAAGGCAGGATCCAGAAGGGCGACGTTATCATCATCCGTTACGAAGGCCCCAAGGGCGGGCCCGGCATGCCAGAGATGCTGACGCCAACCTCGGCCATTATGGGTGCCGGCATGGGCGGCGACGTCGCCATGGTGACCGACGGCCGCTTCTCCGGCGGCTCGCACGGCTTCATCATCGGCCACGTGGTCCCGGAAGCGCAGGAAGGTGGACCGATCGCGCTGGTCGAGGACGGCGATACCGTGACCATAGACGTCGAAAACAACCGCATCGATGCCAACATCAGTGAGGCCGAATTCGAGCGGCGCCGCGCCAACTGGACCATGCCACCCTACAAGGCGACGCGCGGCACGCTGGCGCGCTACATCAAGACCGTGCGCAATGCCTCCGAAGGCTGTGTCACCGACGAATAGACCCGCGGGGATCGGGCTTGCCTGATGGACTGATCGTTGCCGTACTGGCCTGGGCCGCCGGCATCACCGCGTTTGCCGGCGGCCTCGGCGCGGCGCGCGAGCGCTTCGCGGAAAGCGACAGCAAGCAACAGTTCATTCATGCCAACGTCGCCTTCGGCGGCGGCATTCTATTGGCCGCCGTCGCGTTCAGCCTGGCCCCCAGGGCCATCAAACACCTCGATGCTTCCTGTCTGCTGTTCTTCACCCTGCTGGGCGGCGGCCTTTTCTGCCTGTTTGATGCCTGGCTCGAACGGCGTGGCAGCTCGCGCGCGCAGCTGCTGGCGATGCTCATGGATTTTGTTCCGGAAGCCATCGCGCTCGGTGCAGTATTTGCGGGTGAGCGCAAACACGCCCTGCTCCTGGCCCTGTTCATTGCTGCACAGAACCTGCCCGAGGGCTTTAACGCCTTTCGCGAAATGCGCACCGCCGGTTCCGGCAGTGGCCGCATTCTCACGCTACTGTTGCTGGTAAGTCTGCTCGGCCCGCTGGCCGCGTTGCTGGGTTACGCTTTATTGCAGAACAGCGAGACGGTGACCGCCGCGATGATGGCGTTCGCCAGTGGCGGCATTCTCTATCTCATGTTTCAGGATATAGCGCCACAGGCATCGATGAAACGCCACTGGTCACCCAGTCTCGGTGCGGTGGCGGGTTTCAGCCTGGGGATGCTGGGGTCGAAGCTGATTCTTTAGCAGTCACTGGTGACTGAAATAGCGTGGCCGGCGCTGTTTCAGTGTCAAAGAAAAAAATCAATTCCCGTAGGAGACCTGACCACGGGCCGAACATAAGGTCGGTTATGACAAGGTATCCAAACCTTTTTCGCGGCGAGATCGCCGCTCCTGCCAATCACTAATCACCAGTTACCGATCACCCCTTAATTCCCGGCGACCTGTATCCCCTGCTCGCGATACTGGCGGTAATACTTCAGCACCTTGCGCACGTAGTTCTGCGTTTCCGGATAGGGCGGGATCTGGTTATCATATTTGATCACGGCGTTCTCGCCGGCGTTGTAGGCGGCCAGGGCCAGGCGCACGTCGTTGTCGAACATGCCGAGCAACTGCTTCAGGTAGCGCGTGCCGGCGTAGACATTGGCGCGCGGGTTCTTGCGGTCGCTGACGCCGAAACGCTTGGCGGTTGCCGGCATCAGCTGCATCAGGCCCAACGCCCCAGCACTCGACAGGGCGTTGGGATCGTAGGCCGATTCCGCCGTCACCACCGCGTGTACCAGTGAATCCGGCAACACGTACTGCTCGGCGGCCTCGGTGATCAGATCGGCGAACCGGCGCTGGTTCTGCTTGAAGCGACTCGTATCGTAGCTCGGTTCCTGCCAGCCCTTCCAGGTCTTGACCAGGCGCTTATAGCCGGAATGCTTGGGTTTGTCGGTAAGATAGACGCGGCCGTGTTTGTCCACATACTTGTAGATGTCGGCCTGCGCCGCCGGTACCGCCAGCAATACCGCAAGCAGACCGCCAACCAGCATCGATTTGAACCAAAGTCCCCTGAAAAAGTACGCGTTCAAGCCTTGCCCCCTGAATATTGTACTTGTTATGTCTTGCAACCCTAGCTAAGTCAATAAAAAAAGGGAAGTTATTTGTAGCAAAACTGCGGCATAAACCCCCGCCAGCAGGTCATCGAGCATGATACCCAGTCCGCCCTCGACGTGACTGTCCAGCCAGCTTATCGGCCAGGGTTTCCAGATATCGAACAGGCGGAACAGGCAAAAGCCGGCCAGGATCCAGAGCCAGCCGGCCGGTGCGGCCACCAGGGCAACCAGCACGCCGACGATCTCGTCCCAGACGATGGAACCATGATCATGGACCCCCAGTTGGTTCGCTGTATGGGTACATAACCAGACGCCAAATACAGCCATCAGCAACACGACCAGCAAATAGGTGCCCAGCGGCAATGCCATCAGTGCCATGTACACGACAACACCCACAACGGTTCCGCAGGTGCCCGGCGCCCACGGACTCAGGCCACTACCGAAACCCCAGGCCAGCCAGTTGACCGGATTCCTGTAGCAGTGTGCGGGTATATCGGCTGACATGAGGCGCATTGTATCAGTAACGGCCCCTACAACGACGCTACAGACAAACTGCGGGGCCGATATCTATGGCGGCCATCGAGCAGGCTTGGCATTATTGCCAATCACACGCACCTGGACGTTACGAGGCGCCCGCAGTTCGACTGGCGCACCACTCGATACACTGCCGTCACCATGACCATGAATAACAGCAATCCCCTCTCGCACCTACCCTCATTGATTCCGTTTGCGGTCCTCGTCAGCCTGGTGGCCCTCAGCGGCACCATGTTCGAGCCGGGCGACTGGTACAGCCGTCTGAACAAACCCGCGTGGACACCACCGGCGATAGCCTTTCCCGTTGCCTGGACCATACTGTATGGGCTGATCGCTATTGCCGGCTGGCTGGCCTGGCTCGCGGGGTCCGTTGGCCGGGGGCCTGTGTTCTGCGTCTATGCCCTGCAGTTGCTGCTGAACGCGGCCTGGTCGTGGCTGTTTTTTGGTTTGCAACAGCCGTTATATGGTCTCGTAGCCGCGACGCTGCTGCTCATCGTGATTGGCATCAACATGTTATTATTCTGGTATCGACGACCGCTGGCAGGCCTGCTGCTGCTCCCCTATTTCCTCTGGGTCGGTTTTGCCGTCGGCCTGAACGGTGCCATCGTCTGGCTTAATTAATGTGCTACCGCGTGACACGACCATCATGACCGTAGAATCGATCAATATTTTCGGTGAACCGTTACAGCCCTGCTGCTTCGAGCCCATAACCGGCGCCTACCGCGACGGCTACTGCAACACCGGCGTCGAGGACTTCGGCGACCATGTCATCTGCGCCCGGCTCACCGCCGAATTTCTCGAGTTTTCCGCGCAACTCGGCAATGATCTGATCACACCACGACCGGAGTTCGGCTTTCCCGGCCTCAAGCCCGGTGACCACTGGTGTTTGTGTGCGCAACGCTGGCAGGAAGCCTTCGAGGCCGGTGTCGCACCGCCCGTCTACCTGCAGGGCACGCACAAGCGGGTACTGGACATCGTAGCCCGGGAAACCCTGGAACAGCATGCGCTGGATCTGGACTGAAACGCATGCGTCACATTGATAACAGGAAAACATGACATGGGATGGCTCTATCTGCTTCTGGCCGGCGTTTTCGAACTCGGATTTACCACGTCGCTGAAAATGTCGGATTCATTCAGTCGCCTGGGCCCCTCGATACTGGTCATGGTGTTCGGCGGCATCAGTCTCTGGCTGCTGTCACGTTCCCTCATGACCATTCCGATTGGAACAGCCTACGCCATCTGGACCGGTATGGGTGCCTTCGGCACGGTCGTCATAGGCATGCTGTTTTTCAGTGAGCCGATTTCTGCGGCCCGTATTGTCCTGTTATCCACGCTTGTACTGTCCATCATCGGACTGAAATTCGTCACACCCGGCTAATTTTGCAAAACAGGAAATAACAACATGCTGGAACAACGCTTTGAAAAGCTGTTATTTGCCATGCGCTGGTTGCTCGCGCCGATTTATTTCGGTTTGTCGCTGGCGTTACTGGCGCTGGCCATCAAATTCTTTCAGGAACTCGTGCATCTGTTCCCGCATATTCTCGAGACCGCTGAAACCGACCTGATACTGACAGTCCTGGCGCTGGTCGACATCGCCCTGGTCGGCAGTCTCATCATCATGGTCATGCTGAGCGGCTACGAAAACTTCGTTTCCAGAATCGATGTCGATACCGCCACTGAGAAACTCGGCTGGATGGGCAAGCTCGATGCCGGCACGCTCAAGATCAAGGTTGCCGCCTCGATTGTCGCAATTTCATCCATTCACCTGCTGCAGGCTTTCATGGACGTACAGAAGATACCGAATGACAAACTCATGTGGTACGTGATCATTCACATGACGTTCGTCTTTTCCGCACTACTGCTGGGCTGGCTGGACAAGATCGCCTTCTCCAGCCACCGCGATCACTGAGATCATCTGAAATTTTACCGCCGGGACCGCCAGCCAGCCGGCGCTCCTGCGTTCCCTCCTGGACGTTTCTCGCCCTT
This sequence comes from Methylohalomonas lacus, assembly GCF_024808875.1. Taxonomy (GTDB): domain Bacteria; phylum Pseudomonadota; class Gammaproteobacteria; order Methylohalomonadales; family Methylohalomonadaceae; genus Methylohalomonas; species Methylohalomonas lacus. Next base: position 26,975 of record NZ_JANUCT010000005.1, on the reverse strand, counting down.
ATTCGAGAATAATTACCCGAAGGTATCAGGAAATATTCCCCTGAATTGCAGGATTACAACACTTTCATATTTTATCGCGATTTTTACCACAGGGGTTTTGATAAGTTCTAACTGTGCTGTCTGGCCCAGTTCCGTTCAGCCAGGATTAATCATTACTAAAACCTATCCGTTCCGGATAGTTAGAGGGGATATAATTAATGAAACCATTCATAAGGTCACGATACCGGGCGTTGCCCGGTAGCACATTGGGGCTGGCCATCGCTGCAGTTATCAGCGCACCGGTGTATGGCCAGAGTACGACTGATGAAACTATTCGTAATTTGCCATCCATTGATGTCCAGGAGATATTGCCGAGCGAGGTTCGATTTGCACCCGGTGCCGCCAGCATCCTGACAGATGAGGAAATCGATACTTATCGGCCATATACCCTGCATGATGCACTGGATTTCGTTCCGGGTGTGCGCACAATCGATGATGATGTGTATGGCCGGCGTTCCGGTATAGGTATTCGTGGTGCACCTTCCCGTCGTTCAAGAAAAACCCTGTTGATGGAAGATGGTACACCGATCAATGCTTCCACCTACCTCGATCCGAGTGCCCACTATACGCCGCCGATGGAACGACTTGAGCGCGTGGACGTGCTGAAGGGTAATGGCATGATTCTGCATGGTCCACTGAACAACCATGGCATTATCAACTTCCGCAACAAGCAGCCGACGCTGGAGCCGGAAACAACCATCGAGGTCGGCGTTGGCAACCAGAATGCCAACAAACGTCATGTCATGCATACACGTACCGAGGGTGATGTCGGCATGGTCTTCGCCTATACCGGCTTCAATGGTGACGGCAGCTTCGATGTTGAAGAATTCCAGTACGACGACTTCTTCACCAGTTTCGACTGGGATATCAACTCACGCCATAGTCTGGGTGCCTCGTTCACCTACTTCCGTGAACGTTCGGACTATGACGAAAGTAATCTGACACCGATTGAATTCGCACTCGCACCGCGTAAAAAGCTCGGGCGTTTTGGCCAGGAATTCAACCAGATCAACGTGGATTATTTCAAATGGGACCTGACCCATGACTTCCAGATGACTGATAACCTGTCGATGTCAACCAAGTTCTTCGCCACGGATCTGGATCGCCCCCGTTATACAGTCGACCCCGAGGACATCGAAGTCGGTGCATTACCCGATTTTGTCTATGATGATCCCGCTGATCAATTCATTGCAGGCGACCAGGGCATAATGGTCAGCCGTGATCGGCATTATCGTACGTTCGGCATTGAAAATCGTATGGAGCTTGCAAATATCGAAGCTCTGGGTCTGGACCACACCTTCCAGTGGGGGGTTCGTTTCGAACGCCATTTTCTGGATGACAAACGCCACGAAGGTGCACAGGGCCAAGTCATTGACCGGGATAATACAGGCGCCCTGCAACGCAACGAGCAATATCAGGCTTCCGCCTTCTCGGTATTTTTCCAGGATGCCATGAATTATGGCGACTGGACAGTAACGCCGGGCCTGCGCGCGGAATACTATAGCCAACGTAAAACGCGTACTTTCCCGGAGTTTGACCCTGAAGAAAGTGGCAGCGAATATCGCACGATTCTCCTGCCCGGTATCAGCGCATTGTACGATGGGTTCGAGGATACCCAGGTCTATGCCAGCGTCCAGCGGGGCTATTCGCCGGCAGCGGCCCGTACAGCTGATGGTTTCCCGCTTCGACCGGAAACGGGTATCAACTCCCAGTTGGGTTTCCGTACCAACGTACTCCAGGGTGTAACCGCCGAAGCAGCCGTGTTCTATAACGATCTGCGCAACACCATCGTTAATACGCCGATCACAATCGATGGTCAGGATCTGGTTATCAACAGCGGCGACTCCATTGCCTATGGTGTTGATTTAGGTCTGCGGTTCGATTCAGCGGCATATACGGGGTCCGCCTATAACTGGTTTGCTCAGCTTGCGTACAATTACACGCGTGCGGAATTCGATTCCGGCGAAATTGACGGCAACAGGGTGCCCGAGATACCGGAACATGTCGGTAGTTTCACGCTCGGCCTAGAGCATACCGACGGCTGGCATGTCAGCGGCACGATCAGCCATTTCGGTAGTTTCTTCACCGACGTCGCAAACACTGGCGGTTTCGTACTGGCGGATGAAGACGGCGAACCTGTCGGTCCGGGCGACACCCTGGAAATCCGTGAACCCGCAGTTCTCGGTGAAGTTCCGAGCCATACGCTCTTTTCGGCCCGCGCCAGCTATGAGTTACCGGGCGCACGTAACACCACGCTGTGGATCCAGGGTCGCAATCTGACCAATAAACTGTACATCACGGATTCAGCGAACGGCCTGCGTCCGGGTGCAGAACGCACTTATATAGCCGGCGTTACCGTGAAATTCTAGTAGTTAACCGGCAAAACAGAGTCCCGGGCGGCTAGGGCCGCCCGGACTTCCTCCGAACACACCTGGTAACTCACAGGCCCAGTCTATCCCTTCAGCTGGTCTGACTATTCAGGTGTCCTCAACCGGTCATTGTTTAGCACAATGACCGGTTTTTTTTCGGCATCTAGCGAACGGTATAAGAACGGAACTAATAGCTCTGTTGCTGCATTGCAGCAAAAAGACATAGTGAGCGAATAGTTAGATCACATTTCAATATCGCCTTGCTCGATATGTGGGTGTCCAGCCCTACGCCCGGAATCACCGCCTAATATTGCCGGATCAGGAATTCATGCAATCCGCTCTGGGAATTCCTCCTACAATGTAGAGGAATTACAACACTCTCTGGTTTTGCTGGGGTTTTTACAACAAATTGTTTGATACCTTCCATGCCGTGCTGTCTGACTAATGCAGTTCAGCCACAAGACGCCATTCTGACTTAAACCGCTACCAGATCCCTTGGTAGTCTGGAGGGGAGATAACAATGAAATACTCAATACGCCGTGGCCTACCCGGCACCACGCTGGGACTGGCCGTTGCCGCAGTCGTCAGTGCGCCGGTATACGCCCAGGGCACCACTGATGAAACTATTCGTAATCTACCGTCGATTGATGTCAAAGAGATATTACCGAGCGAAGTACGCTATTCGCCGGGTGCAGCTAATATCCTGACTGATGAGGAAATCGACACCTATCGGCCATATACACTTCACGATGCTCTGGATTTTATTCCCGGCGTGCGTACGCTAGAAGATGATATTTATGGCCGTCGTGGCGGAATCTCGGTTCGTGGCGCCCCTGGTCGTCGTTCGCGCAAAACGTTACTGATGGAAGATGGCACACCCATCAATGGTTCTTCGTATCTCGACCCCAGTGCGCATTACACTCCTCCCATGGAACGACTCGAGCGTGTCGACGTACTCAAGGGCAACGGCATGATCCTGCACGGCCCCCTAAACAACCACGGTATCATCAACTTCCGGAACAAACAGCCGACACTGGAGCCGGAAACCACCGTCGAAGTCGGTGTCGGTAACCAGAACGCCAACAAGCGCCATTTCATGCATACGCGCACCGAAGGCGATGTTGGTATGGTTTTCGCGTACACCGGATTTAACGGCGATGGCGCTTTCGATATCAGTGAGTTCCAGTACGATGACTTTTTTGCGAGCGCCGACTGGGATATCAATTCACGTCATAGCCTTGGTGGCTCATTCACCTACTTTCGTGAACGTTCGGATTATGACGAAAGCAACCTAACGCCAGTTGAATTCGATCGTGCACCACGCAAGAAGCTCGGCCGATTTGGTCAGGAATTCCATGAAATCAACGTAGACTATTTCAAGTTTGATCTGACACATGATTTCCAGGTGACTGACAATCTCTCGATGTCGAGCAAGTTCTTCAGAACCGACCTGGATCGGCCGCGCTACACTGTTGACCCTGAATCAATTCTCGTAGGGGCCTTGCCCGATTTCGTATACGAGGATCCGGATGATAGGTTTATCGCTGGAGAACAGGGCATCATGGTCAGCCGCGATCGACACTACCGTACCTACGGTGTCGAGAATCGTATGGAGCTCGCCAATGTCGAAGCCATCGGCATGGACCATACTTTCCAGTGGGGTGTACGTTTCGAGCGTCATTTCCTGGATGACAAGCGACATCAAGGCGCACAGGGGCAGGTTATTGACCGGGACAACCCCGGCACTCAAACACGGGATGACAAATATAATGCTTCGGCATTTTCGGTCTTCTTCCAGGATGCTATGAGTTTCGGCGATTGGACAGTAACACCTGGGCTGCGCGCGGAATACTATGAGCAGGAAAAATCCTCCGGTGGCGAGAATCAGAACGAGTATCGCACTTTACTGCTTCCCGGCATAAGTGCTTTGTATGACGGCTTCCAGGACACCCAGGTCTTTGCCAGTGTCCAACGTGGGTACACGCCTGCCGCCGCCCGTACTGCTGGCGATTTTCCGCTTCGTCCTGAAACCGGCATCAACTCACAGGTCGGACTGAGAACCAATGCTGTTAAAGGCGTAACTGCTGAAGCCGCCATTTTCTACAATGATCTGCGCAATACCATTGTGAATACACAGATAACTATCGATGGTCAGGATCTGGTTATCAACAGCGGCGATTCCATTGCCTATGGTGTTGATTTAGGTCTGCGGTTCGATTCAGCGGCATATACGGGGTCCGCCTATAACTGGTTTGCTCAGCTTGCGTACAATTACACGCGTGCGGAATTCGACGGTGGTCGCTTGGATGGCAATCGTGTTCCTGAAATACCGGAACATGTGGGTAGTCTGACAGTCGGTGTCGATCATGCCGATGGTTGGCATGTCAGCGGCACTATGAGTCATTTCGGCAGCTTTTTCACTGATGTAGCGAATACCAAGGACCAAGTCTTGGCTGACGAGGATGGTAATCCTGTGGGTCCGGCTGACTTCCTGGAAATTCGTGAGCCGGCCGTGTTGGGCGAAGTGGCAAGTCGCACCCTGTTTTCAGCCCGTGCCAGCTACACCCTGCAGCGCTCACCCAACACGGAACTTTGGATCCAGGGCCGTAACCTTACAGACAAACTGTATATCGCCGATCATGCCAATGGTCTGCGTCCGGGTTTCGAACGCACGTTCATAGGTGGCGTCACGGTTAACTTCTAGAAGTTACTCCAGAGAAAGCAGAGTCCCGGGCGGCAATGGTCGCCCGGACTTCCTCCGAACACACCTGGTAACTCACAGACCCAGTCTATCCCTTCAGCTGGTCTGGCTATTCAGGTGTCCTCCACCGGTCATTGCCCAGGCGATGACCGGTTTTTTTATTCCGCTAACCTGATAGGCTAGAGATGTAGCCGATTCGTGGACCGGGTGTACCGGCGTCGCGAACAAGGCCAAGGCATCTGACAGCCCTCGCACTGCAGCATGGGATGGGTTGCCCGAATCAGGGATCATGGCGGGGATAATCGGCCAGTGAATGACGACAGCCGCAAACGAAACATGCTGCGAACAGCACGTAGTTATCTGTTCAGTCTTGCTCTGTTCAGTCTCGGACTGGCTATCGGTATTGGCGTAACCAGGGTCTATTTCCAGCCGGAGCCCGAAAAAATCGAGTTCGACCGCCAGCAGATCCCGACACTGATGATGCATCCGCTTGGCCGTGACGGCGCGCATCGTCACCGGATCGGTAACTGGGAGCTGCTGAGCTCGCTGACGGCAGGCAATGACAGCCTGATTCTGAGGTACAACGACACCTATATTGCAGCCCTCAAGACTACCCCGGACCGGCGGATCGAGTCCATCGTCGTCAACCACCCGCTTCACGACAGCGTATTGCTGATCCTGGAACGTCTGAACGAAAAGTCGGTGACCGGCAAACTGACCACCGACATTCTCTCCAGTGATGGCCAGAAAACAGGTTTTGTCATAGACGAGAACATGGACGGCCAGCCGGACCTGCGTTTCGAATATGCCGGTCCCTACCTGTATGTCTGGCTGGACCAGAGCTGGCACCGGGTGCTGCGCTCGAGCCCCCGCGAATCGGGGGCAGGCTTCAAGCACACAGTGATCTATCGTCAGGAGATGCACGAGATCAGACTGGAAGAATATCCCTACAGTCTGGAACCGATCATCCCGCGGATCCGGCAATAATCATCGCTGGGCAGCTGTGACAGGTTCCGTACCGTTGCCGCTAGCCTATTGATCGATAAGGCAATCTGTAATATTAATTACAAACTCATGGTTACTGGATAAGGGGCTGCCGTGAAGGAAGCACTCAAACGCAAACTCGACGATATCGGCCAGGCCACGAGTGTCTGTTTCCGCGTGGTTTTCAAGGATGGCAGTCATTACCAGAATCATTCGGACGGCCAGCCCGACATCATCATCCACATCAACGATAACCGGGCCATTGCCCGTATCATGATCTACGGCCATATCGGTCTGCTGGAATCCTACTTTGACAACAGCCTGGATGTCGAAGGCGACCTGAATCTGGCCTTTCGCGCCGGCATGGAGACCGACTTCAGTAGCCATCCACCACTACCCGTACGACTGCGCAACCGCTGGCACGAATTCCGTCACAACAACGGTACCATCGAGCGGGCACGCGAGAACGCCGACTTTCATTATGCGCTCGGTACCGAGTTTTACCGCTACTGGCTCGATGATCCCTACATGATGTACACCTGTGCCTACTGGAAAGAAGGCACGCAGACGCTGGAACAGGCACAGCAGAACAAGATGGAACACGTCTGCCGCAAAGTCCGCCTGCAGCCGGGCGAAACCTTTGTCGATATCGGCTGCGGCTGGGGTGGTTTCATGCGTTATGCCTGGGAGCATTACGGCACCGTAGGCACCGGCATCAACATTACCGGCGAGCAGGTGCGCAATGGCAACGCAATGTTCGAGCAGCTGGGCCTGGCCGACAAGCTGCAGATCCACGACGCCGACTTCCGCGAGGTCCATGGCGAATACGACAAGAGTATTTCCATCGGTGTGCTCGAACATGCCGGGCGCGACCAGCTCGAAAACGTCGTCCGCGCACACGCCCGTACGATGAAGCCCGGTGGTCTCGGCATGATCCACTTCATCGGTCACGTCGGTCACTATGAAACCGAATTTTTTATTCGCGATCACATTTTTCCCGGCGGCTGGATCCCGTCACTGTCACAGGCTATCGATGCCATGGAGCGCTGTGGCCTGGAGGTGCTGGACATCGAGAATCTGCGCCGGCATTACGCGCTGACCCTGGACGCCTGGGCGGAGCGCTTCGACCGTCACTGGGACGAGATCGTCGCGCTCGATCCGCAACGCTTTGACGAAACCTTCCGCCGCAAGTGGCGCACGTACCTGTATTCCTGTGCCGAGATGTTCCGCTCCCGCAACGGCTACACCCACCTGTTCCAGGTGCTGGTTTCCAAGGGTAACGTCGACTATGACTACCCGATGAGCCGGGCCCATATCTACAGGGACGACAGCGCTTGAGTCGTCATGCCGACAAGCTGGCGACTCTGCGTTCCAAGCTTGACCAGCAACAGGCGGCAACGGTCGGGCTCAACAAATCCACTTCCAACCTGTTTCGCGATCGCCAGGGCACTCAGGGCGAGCGGCTCGATCTGAGCCATTTCAATGAGGTCATTGACGTCGATGCCAGCGCTGGCTGGGTCGACGCCGAGGGCATGACAACGTTTTACAATCTGGCCAGTGCCTGTCTGCAGCATCAAACCATGCCGGCGGTGGTGCCGGAACTGCGTTCGATCACCCTCGGCGGTGCCGCCACCGGTGTCGGTATCGAGTCAACCTCGTTCCGACACGGGCTGGTGCATCACAACCTGCTGGAAATGGATATCCTCACTGCAGACGGTGAAATACGCCATTGCCGGCCAGACAACGAGCACAGCGATCTGTTTTTCGGCTTCCCGAACTCCTATGGCACACTGGGCTATGCGCTGCGCCTGCGTTACCGGACATTACCGGTCAAACCGTATGTGCGCCTCGAACATCATCACTGCACTGATACGACCGACTTTTTTGCCGCTGTCGATCGGCACTGCCGCGGTCCGGAATCCGGCGACAACGATTTTGTCGACGGCGTGGTTTTTGGCCGCAGTGAACAGGTGCTGACGCTGGGGCGCTTTGTTGATGAGGCGCCCTATGCCAGCGACTACACGTTCGAGCATATCTATTACCGTTCGCTGCGTGAACGCGGGGAAGATTACCTGACGGCGCACGACTATCTCTGGCGCTGGGATACCGACTGGTTCTGGTGTTCAAAAAACGTTTTTGCACAGCACCCGATAATTCGACGCCTATATGGCCGCAGACGCCTCAACTCGGTGACCTACAGTCGCATCATGCGCTTTAATAACCGCTGGGGCCTGACCCGCCGCTTGAATCGCCTGCGCGGTATTCACACCGAGTCAGTCATTCAGGATGTCGATATACCGCTTGAGAATGCGCCCGGCTTTCTCGATTTTCTGCTGCGCGAGATCGGCGTGTTGCCGATCTGGGTCTGCCCGATTGGCACAAGCGATCTACCCGGCCCGTTTCCGCTCTACCCGCTCAAGGATGACACGCTGTACATCAACTTCGGTTTCTGGGACGTGATCAGCACGCACGAGTCCTATCCGCACGGTCATTTCAATCGCCTGATCGAACGCGAAGTCGCCGCCTGTGGCGGCACCAAGTCACTGTATTCGGAATCCTATTATGACGAGGCCGAGTTCTGGTCGATCTACAATCACGCTGCCTATAAGGAACTGAAACAGCGCTACGATCCGCACGGTCGTTTCCCGGATCTCTACGCAAAGTGCGTGCTCCGCCGCTGATTGCCAACGACAATAAAAACCACTGTTATTCAGATAATTACGCCGCTTGCCGGCGTCACTTTGTAGCATCTGTTCCGTTGCCTACTTATAATGATTCCAGCATAAACAAAACAATATACATATCCTGAACGAGTTGAGGTTGCTGTGGCAGTAAAACCGGCGGATTTCCGCGAGATAAATTGCAAAGAATGCGCCAATGGCGCCAATCTGGACTTTGACTTCACCATGGCATTCCAACCGATCGTCGATATCGACCAGGAATCAGTATTTGCCTACGAGGCACTGGTGCGCGGTGTTAACGGCGAAGGCGCCGGTCAGGTACTCAGTCTGGTCAACGACAGTAACCGTTATCGCTTTGACCAGAGTTGCCGGGTCAAGGCAGTCAAGCTGGCTTCCGAACTGGGCATCCGCCAGAAACTGAGCATCAATTTCCTGCCGAATGCGATCTACAAGCCGGAAAGCTGCATTCGTACAACGATCGCCGCGTGCAAGACGTATGACTTCGATGTCGAAAACATCATCTTCGAGGTCACCGAGGTCGAGGAAATTTCTGACAAGGCACACCTGCAAAACATATTCACCCATTACAAGGAACGTGGCTTCCTGACTGCTATCGATGACTTCGGTTCAGGTTACGCCGGCTTGGGTCTGCTGGCCGAATTCCAGCCACAACTTATCAAGCTGGACATGGAACTCATCCGCAATATCGACCAGAGCAAATCCAGGCAATCCATTGTCAGCGGCGTTATCCATACCTGCCTGGACATGGGCATCGATGTTATCGGCGAGGGCATCGAGACCCGCGAGGAGCTCGACGTGCTCAGGGACAAGGGTATCAGCAAGTTTCAGGGGTATTACTTCGCCCGACCGGCCATCGAACAACTGCCGACAGTCAACTTCATTTCCTAATCGAGACACTCACATCATGAACCTCTCCGAGCTGTTACGCTGGCAATGGTCAGCCTACCCATCGACCCATACACACCGCGTCAATCTGTTGGTGCATGTGGTCACCTGGCCGTTTTTTGTCAGTGGCTCGTTAATGATTGTCGCGGGTATTATTCTGCTACAACCGGCATTGACACTGTTGGGTCTGCTCGGGACCAGTGGCGCGGCCATGGCACAATTGCAGAGTCACCGTTTCGAGCCCCAGGCCCCGGCCCGCTTCAGCAGTCCCTGGGACCTGATCCGCCGCTTTCTGGCCGAGCAGTTCGTGACTTTCCCGCGCTTCCTGCTGAGCGGCGGCTTCGCCGCGGCTTGGCGTCGGGCCGGGCATGCCCCGGGCGACGCCAACCACTGAGCTTGCAAGCGGGCCGCACAGGCGCCATATTCATGTTCAGAACCCGTCGCCGGAAAATCCATGCCCCTTTACGACTACTACTGCGCTGACAACCGGACCACGGTCGAGGTTCAGCACCCCATGACCACAATCCTGCGGACCTGGGGCGAGGTCTGCTACGTCGCCCAGATTCCGCTTGGCGAAACCGATCCGCTGGCACCGGTCAGCAAGGTCATTCATGCGCCCCACCTGTCGCTGCCCACCGGCGACAGCAAGCTGCGCGAGACCGGCTTTACCAAGCTGGTGCGTCGCGACAAGGGCGTATACGAGAATGTCACTGCCGCCGAAGGCGAGGCACGCTTCCTGAGCGCCGACGGCGAGGATGCAGCGCCCAGGTTCAGCGACAATATCCGCGACTGACATCACCCTGACGGCGTCATGGCGAACAATAGCCGTGACGATCAGTCATAACAGTTCAATATTCTTTACTTTTATTTACGGGAATCACCGATGCCTGCAATCAGCTTATCAAGTTTCATTCGCAACATGGGCCTGGCACTGGTCTGCACTACTGCCACTGCCGCCTTCGCCGACAGCACTATCAGCGAACAACTGGACAAGGCACTGGATGGCGATCACCGCAGCGCCGAGAACAAGGCGCGCGACCAATACCGCCATCCGCACCAGACGCTCACCTTCTTCGGTCTCGAGCCGGACATGCGCGTGCTCGAAATCACGCCCGGCGGCGGCTGGTATACCGAGGTGCTGGCACCAGTGCTGCAGGAACGAGGCGAGCTGATCGCCGCCAGCTTTGGCGCCGACCACCCGGTCGACTACCTGGCCCGCGTGCACGGCCGCTACATGGACAAGCTGGACGCCGATCCGGACACCTATGGCGCGGTCGAACGCATCCTGTTCCAGGAAGACGGCCGCTACCTGCCGGCATTGGCCGATGAGTCGGTGGACATGGTGGTCACGTTCCGCAACACACACAACTGGATCAAGCAGGGCGAAGCGGAAGCCATATACCAGGCCATGCACCGCGTACTGAAACCCTGCGGCACGCTGGGCGTGGTCCAGCACCGCGCCGCCGATGATGCCGACGTCCGCGCCAGCGCCAAACAGGGCTATGTTCCGGAGCCGTACATGGTCGACATGCTCGAGGGCATCGGCTTCGAGCTGGTTGCGCGCAGTGACATCAATGCCAACCCAAAGGATGACCGCGATCATCCGGAAGGCGTCTGGACACTACCGCCGAGCTACCGTCTCGGCGATACTGACCGCGACAAGTACGAAGCCATCGGTGAAAGCGATCGCATGACGCTGAAGCTGCGCAAGCCCGGCGCACAGTGCCCGGCATCATGACGGCCAAGGCACTGCTGCTGGCGGGTTCGGTCAATGCCGCTCTGTGCGTACTTCTCGGTGCGTTCGGTGCGCATGCCCTGAAGGCACGGCTGACGGCCGAACTCAGCGACATCTGGGGCACCGCCGTGCAGTACCACTTCTATCACGCCCTCGGCCTGCTGCTGATCGGTGTGCTGGCATTGCACTGGCCGGCCAGCGGCCTGCTGCGCACCAGCGGCGGGGTGATGCTCGCCGGCATGATCATCTTCTCCGGCAGCCTGTACCTGCTGACACTGACCGGGATACGCTGGCTCGGCGCCATCACACCGCTGGGCGGCAGCCTGCTGATCGCTGCCTGGGTGTTATTATGTGTAGCCATTCTTCGCAGCTGAAAGGAGTCATGAATCATGAGCAGCCAACACGACAAGGGCCGTGAGCTGGCGGAACTGCACCTGGGCAAGGCCGGCCTCGACAGTCTGGACCAGTTTTCGCCGGAACTCGGCGACTATGTCATCCGCCACGGCTTCAGCGACATGTACACCAACGAGGCACTGGATCAGCGCGCCCGCAAGATCGCCACCCTCGCCTCGCTGGTAACTTCCGGCAATCAGCCGCAGCTGGGCTGGCATATCCGCGGCGCACTGGAAAATAATATGCTGAGTGTCGACGAGATCCGCGAAATCATCGTGCAGATGACGATCTACATCGGTTACCCGGCGGCATTCAATGCCATGCGCACCATGAATGAAACCCTCAAGTCCATGGAGACCGAATGAACAAACCATTGCTTTTCAGTATCGGCCTGACTGGCCTGCTGTGCCTATCGCTCACGAGCGCCGCTCAGGCTTCCGATCACTGCCGCGCCCAGGCACGCGAGCTGGCCGTCAGGGCCGACGGCAAAGTATTTCCAAACATGACCGCCGGCCAACGTGCCGAGCTGCGCAAACTGGCCGAGGAAACCTGTGAGCGGTTTGCCAGCAAAACAGCCGCCGACAGCGATGGCGAGTCCAGCGGCGACTGGTTCACGGATCGCGTCATGAACGGCGAACCGGCCGACAAGCCGGGCAACCGGCGCCTGGAAAGGATGGGCCGCTAGGGTTTATTGCATGCAGCCAGACCACGCCCTTTTCGCCGAACAGTTGCGTCGCGGTGACACGCTCATCGGTACGCTGGTCGGTTTCAATAACAGCGCCGTAGTCGAGTTACTGGCCGGCTGCGGCTACGACTGGCTATTCCTCGACGCCGAGCATGGTGCCTTTATGCCCGGCGAGTGTCTGACGCTGCTGCAGGCCGCAGCACCCTGCCCCTGCCTCATCCGGGTACCGGCCGCCGAGCCGGTCTGGGTCAAGAAGGCACTGGATACCGGTGCCAGCGGCATCATCGTGCCGCAGGTGCACGACGCCGCCGATGCCCAGCGCATGGTGGCAGCCGCCAAGTATGCCCCGGCCGGCAACCGCGGTGTCGGTGTCGGCCGAGCCCACGCTTACGGGCCCGGCTTCGGGCGTTACCTGGCGACCGCAAATGACGAGACGCTGGTCGTGCTGCAGGCGGAAAGTCGGGCCGCGATCGACAACATCGACGAGATCACCGCCGTGCCGGGCATCGACGCCATTCTCATCGGCCCCTATGATCTCTCCGCGAGTCTCGGCCATATCGGCAACGTCGAACACGCCGAGGTGATTGAAGCCATCGATACCGTCGCCGGCGCCTGCCGCCAGACAGGTATCAAGCTCGGCATTTTCGGTATCACGCCGGAGGCGGTGCGACCTTACATGGACAGGGGCTTCACCCTGATCACCGTCGGCGTCGACAGCCTGTTTCTCAACCAGGCCGCTGGCGAAGCCCTCAACGCCCTGCGGGACAAACAATGACGCCCGGCACATTGAGTACCATTCTCAATACTGCCCAGCTCATCATGCAGAATGCGGATCGATTGACGACCATCATCCGCAAGCGCAGCCTGGCACCGGATCCGGAACCGACCGATACGCTGCCCGAATCGCTGGAAGACCTGAACAGTGAACTGCAGCGCCTGCACCAGCGTCTCGATGCCGGTGACGAGGCCAACGTCCAGCAACTGAAATTCATCGAGCAGCTGGCACGGCAGAACGAACTACTGGCCGAATCGTTGCAGGCCAGCAACCGCCGCACCCAGTGGGCGTTGATCATTGCCGCGGCGGCGGCCACCACCAGCCTGCTGCTCATCATCTGGGTACTGCTGACATGAAAAAGGTCTACAGTGACGAGGACCGCATGCTCGCCGGTTACGTCAAGGGCATTCTCGAATCGCACGGCGTACATTGCTTCATGAAGAACGAGAACCTGGCCGGTGCGGTCGGCGAGCTGCCACCGCACGAGGTGTGGCCGGAAGTCTGGGTCACGCATGAGCACGAACACGAACGCGCCGAACGCATCGTCAAGGATCTGATGGTCGACCTGGGTAACGCCAGTGACTGGCGCTGCCCCAACTGCCGCGAACTGATCGAGGGCCAGTTCGGCGAGTGCTGGAACTGCGGCACCGAGGCGCCCCAGTAAACATAACACCGCTCAAACCCAACCCGTAAACGGCCAGCGCATGTACCAGACATGCCCCAAATGCGGTCATCAACGCAGTCCCGCGGATGACCACCATACCGATACCTGTCCGGCCTGCGGCCTGATCTTCAGCAAGTGGCTGAAACAGCAATACGCTCAGGCAGAACAACCGCGTGCCGCCAATTTCGATACCGAACCCGACAGCGGCGGTCGCCTGGCCGCAACCGCCGTGGAACTGCAGCAGCTGCTCTTCACAGTCGATACACCGCGCGATGCTATCAGCTTCTGGGGCCGCGTGCTTTTACTGCTGGCCTTCAGCGTCTGGGGTGCCTATTTCATTTCGCTGGACTTCGAGAGCAACGCCATCGGCCAGTCGTTCATGCACGCCATTAATCTGGTCTTCCACGAGGCCGGCCATGTCATTTTCATGATCTTCGGCAGTCACTTCATCACCACGCTCGGCGGCACGCTGGGCCAGTTGCTGATGCCGACGATCGTCATGGCGGTCATGCTGTTCGCACAGCGGGACCCGTTCGCCGCAGCGCTCGGGCTATGGTGGCTGGGCCAGAGTTTCATGGACTGTGCGCCGTACATCAACGACGCCCGCGCACTGGAACTGCCGTTGCTCGGCGGCGGCACCGGCGCGGACAAGCCGGGCATGCATGACTGGGAAAACATCCTGCTGGACCTGGGCATGATCGAATACGACCATCAGATTGCCCATGTCTTCGACGGCATTGGCAGTGTACTCATCCTGCTGGCCATCGCCTGGGGCTGCTACATCCTCTCCCGGCAATGGCAGCTGGGACACACCCGAACTTAAGGTTATAAACGTCAGTCAGCCGGAATCTTGATCCGACCGGCGCTGTCCGCCAATCCAGCCACGGCGGATAAAGAAGACCAGAAAACCGGCAAAGACTGACAGCATCAGCAGCAACACGGCCAGATAACCGTAGTACCACCCGAGTTCCGGCATATTAAATGGCGAGTTTGAGCCGTCGAAATTCATGCCGTAGACGCTGGCAATAAAGCTCAATGGAATAAAGATCGTAGCGATCATGGTGAGGACCTTCATGGTCTCGTTCATACGCAGATTGATGCTGGACAGGTAAAGCTCCATCAGCGAACCGGCCGTTTCACGGCAGGTCTCGATGATGTCCAGCAATTGCAGCGAATGATCCTGACAGTCGCGCAAGTAAGTATGTAGATCGTCGCCGATCAGGCCACTGTCATCACGTTGCAGCATACCCAGCATGTCACGCTGCGGCCAGATGGCCCGGCGCAATTCTGACAAATCTCGCTTGAGTGCATGCAGGCGCTCGATCGGCAAGCGTTCGGCCGAACGCATAACGGTATTTTCCAGGACATCGAGGTTGTCGGCATAGCTCTCAAGCAGCGGAAAGTAGGCATCAGTGGCTGCATCGATCAGGGCGTAGGCTAGATAGTCCGACCCGGAACAACGAATGCGGCCCTTGGCGGTGCGTATCCGCTGACGCACATTGTCGAAACAGTCACCGACCCGTTCCTGGAAAGTAATGATAAAGTGGTTGCCCAACAGTAAGGAAACCTGTTCTGTCAAGGTACCTTCGTTCACGTTCGGTATGCGAGTAACAACGAACAGGTGATCGGGGTAGCTTTCCAGCTTCGGACGCTGGTGCACGTGGGCAATGTCTTCCAGCACCAAAGGGTGTAGTTCGAAAAGATCGGCGATCTGCCGCAGTGCATCGAGGTCAGTTACGCCCCTGACGTCAACCCAGACCACGCCCTTGAAGTCCATCCAGTCGCGTAACTGCTCTAGTCGATCGATTTCTTGCTCGGCCAGTTCGTGCTCACTATAGGCAGTGAGGACAATACTAACCGCATTTGCCTCACCGGCCTGAACCAGCGTACCGGGCGATGCGCCAACCGGTGGTTTGTGAAGCGCCAGCCGGTGGTGGTCACGTCCGATTTTTCCGGAGGCCTTGTTGCGGTGCCATTTGTTCCGGTTTCGCATGATTGTGTTTCCTGTTTGTTTGATAACCAGTGTAGCCCGCCATTGCCCGGCCCATGCAAGCGTCAGTCAGACTCAGCTAGTCATGCAGGCTGATACCGACCCGGGCAACGCGGCCATCGTCCATTTCGCGGACCACCAGCTGCACCTTGTCGAGGCGCACGCGGTCACCCACCACCGGCCGGTTGCGCATACTGCCGGTAAGGTGTTCAGCCAGCGTCCGGCTCTGTAACTCCGCCGGAATCTGCAGGCCATACATCATGGCCACATCACTCAGCGTCGCCTGACCATCGAGCACGAATTCGCCGAAGAAGCCGCGGTCATCCAGCTGCGCCGGCGTGGCCTCGGCAGCAAACAGCTTGTTCAACTGTTCCAGCGTGTGTTCATGACAGACGATGTAAACACCATCGTTCTGCGCCAGCCGCATCTCGCCATCGCTTTGCAGAAAGCTGCTATCACGCAGTACACCCACCAGCCGGCTGCCTTCGGGCAAGCGCAGCTGCTTCAGCGGTTTGCCAACCACCGGTGTTACTTCCTTCAGGTGATAAGTCACCAGTTCGTAACCGGAGGCCACCGGAATATCGAGCTCCACACGCTGCACCGGTGCCGGTTTCGGCGGTACCTGTAGCCTGAGCAACCGCGACAGCGGCGCCAGAGTCCAACCCTGCAGTGTCAGCGAGGCCACCACGACAAAGAAAGCGATATTGAAGTAGTGCTGGGCACCGTCGAGGCCGGCCAGCAACGGGAATATCGCCAGAATGATCGGCACCGCGCCGCGCAGACCGGTCCAGGCGATAAACAGCATCTCGCGCCATGGCATGCGAAACGGCGCCAGGCAAACCAGCGTCGCCAACGGCCGGGCAACAAAAATCAGCACCAGCGCGGCGCTGATCGCCGGAATGGCGTCGGCGACAATTGCTGACGGGCTCGCCAGCAACCCCAGCAGGACGAACAGAACGATCTGGCTCAGCCAGGCCATACCGTCATGAACCCGCAGAATGTTCTGACGCGAGTGCATCGGCTGATTGCCGAGCAGCAGACCGGTGAGATAAATGGCCAGGTAACCGCTGCCGCCGAGCACATTGGTTAGGCCATACACCATCAGGCCGCCGGCCAGCACCAGCAGCGGATACATGCCCAGCGCCAGGGTCAGACGATTGATGATGGCCAGTAACAGATAACCGCCGGCGATACCCAACAGGGCACCGAGTCCCATCTGCCAGGCAAAGGCACCGGCCAGCCACCATCCGGGCGCGACTTCGCCGGCACTGATCATTTCGATCAGGATGATGGTCAGAAACACGGCCATCGGATCATTGATGCCGGACTCGATCTCCAGCGTGGCACCAACACGCTCTTTCAGTTGCAGGCCATGGCTGTGCAGCAGTGAAAACACCGCGGCGGCATCGGTGGAACCGACGATGGCCCCCAGCAGCAAACCCTGCATCCAGTGCAGACCGAGGATATAACTGGTGAACAACCCGGTTACCACGGCGGTGATGAGCACGCCAACCGTCGCCAGTGACAGCGCCGGTCGCAGACCGACTCGAAAGCTCTTGATCGATGTGCGCATACCGCCGTCGAACAGGATGACGGCGAGCGCGATCGTGCTGATCAGGTAGGCAGTGGCATAGTTGTCAAAATTGACGCCGCCAAAACCGTCTTCACCGGCCAGCATGCCCAGTGCCAGGAAGACCAGCAGCAACGGTACACCGAAGCGCGAGGCCGCCGAACTGGCGACGATGCTGGTAAACAGCAGTACCGCACCGATAAAGATGAGCTGATTGAGAAAATCCATGTGCTGGCCGGGCTCCTGTTATTGGCACCAGTTTACCTGAAGCCGGACCCGAACAAGAGACGATGACTTAACGAATCATCACATCAATAGCGCAATGTTTTCTCAGGCGCTGATATTCAAGATGCACTGTACTCGCCCAACAGGTTCCGTTTCAGTGCATCCCGTTGCCGACGAACACGTTCCCAGACCTTCTCGTGCAAGAAGTACGCGACCGTGTTGCACAGCGGCTCGATCAGTGCGACGGCGCCGCCGAGCGCGAGATTGCCCGTGGTCAGATAGACCACCGAGAAGGCGACGCTCATATGTACGGCTGCGAATGTCAGGGTCTTAATCATGTCCGTATCTCCTTGGGATATGGAAATGATAGTCATTTGCATTAATAGCTCAAATTGATTGTCTAAATAATTTCAATTTTTTCTATCTATCGCTTACCGGTGATATAAACCGCTGATATAAAAGGACTTATCCGGCTGAGCCAGGGCTTGTGCCGGGCGTCCGTACGGTGTCATAGTAGCCTTACGGTCCGCCGTTGCAGGTAGCCGCTGCCAGGGAAAAGAGCCGTGTCATGACCGACGACGATCAAGCTTCAGCACCGCAAGACCCGGACGACGTCGACCCGCAGGAGACGCGCGAGTGGCTGGAATCCCTGGATGCGGTCATGGCCAGCGACAGTCTGGAGCGTGCCCACTTCCTGCTTGAACGTCTGGTCGAGAAAGCCCGCCGCAGCGGCGCCTACCTGCCCTTCTACGCCAATACCGCCTACGTCAATACCATCCCGCCGTCACGCGAGGCACGTTCGCCCGGCGACCCGGCCATCGAATGGCGCATCCGCTCGCTGATCCGCTGGAATGCGCTGGCCATGGTGGTACAGGCCAACCGCCGCAATCCGGAACTCGGCGGCCACATCGCCAGCTTCGCGTCGTCGGCGACGCTTTATGATGTATTGATGAATCATTTCCTGCACGCGCCGACTGACGACCGCCTGCCCGATCTCGCCTACATCCAGGGCCACTCGGCGCCGGGCATCTACGCGCGTTCCTACATCGGCGGCGAACTGGGCGCCGAACAGCTGCAGCGCTTTCGCGAGGAAGTCGACGGCGGCGGCCTGTCATCGTATCCGCATCCGTGGCTGATGCCGGACTACTGGCAATTCCCGACCGTGTCCATGGGTCTGTCACCGATCATGGCGATCTACCAGGCGCGCTTCATGCGTTATCTGGAAAACCGCGGCCTGATCGAAAAACAGACCCGCAAGGTCTGGGCATTCGTCGGCGACGGCGAGATGGACGAGCCGGAATCGCTGGGCGCAATTGGCCTCGCCGCGCGTGAAAAGCTCGACAACCTGATCTTCGTCGTCAATTGCAATCTGCAGCGTCTCGACGGACCGGTGCGCGGCAACGGCAAAATCATTCAGGAACTCGAGGGCGACTTCCTCGGCGCCGGCTGGAACGTCATCAAGGTGATCTGGGGCTCCTACTGGGATCCGCTGATTGCGCGCGACACGCACGGCCGTCTGCAGCAGCGTATGGAGGAATGTGTCGACGGCGAATACCAGGCCTACAAGGCACACAGCGGCGACTACGTGCGCGAACACTTCTTCGGCAAGTACCCGGAACTCAAGGCCATGGTCGCGAACATGACCGACGAGGACATCTGGCGCCTGAACCGCGGCGGTCACGACCCGCACAAGGTCTACGCCGCCTACGCCGAGGCGGTCCGCCACCAGGGCCAGCCCACCGTCATCCTCGCCAAGACGGTCAAGGGCTACGGCATGGGCGAAGCCGGCGAGGGCCAGAACATCACCCACCAGCAGAAGAAGATGGACGAAGCGGCGCTGAAGAAATTCCGCGACCGCTTCAACATCCCCATCAGCGACGAAGACATCGGCGAAGCGCCGTTCTACCGGCCTGATGACGACAGCGAGGAAGTGCAATACATCAAGGCCCGGCGCGCGGAACTCGGCGGCGCCTACTTCCGCCGCTGGCCGCACGCCGAACCGTTGCAGATTCCGGCACTGTCGGCGTTCGACAAACTGCTCGCCGGCTCGGGGGATCGCGACATCTCGACGACCATGGCGTTCGTGCGCCTGCTCAACATCCTGGTCAAGGATGAACACCTCGGTGACCGCATCGTGCCAATCATACCGGACGAGGCGCGCACTTTCGGCATGGAAGGCCTGTTCCGTTCGCTGGGGATCTACTCGGCCGTCGGCCAGCTGTACGAGCCGGTCGACCACGACCAGGTCATGTATTATCGCGAGGATCAAAAGGGCCAGATCCTCGAGGAAGGCATCACCGAGGCCGGCTCGATATCGTCCTGGCTGGCCGCCGCCACCGCCTACCGTACACACGGCCTGCAGATGGTGCCGTTCTTCATTTTCTATTCGATGTTCGGCTTCCAGCGCGTCGGCGACCTGTGCTGGGCCGCCGGCGACAGTCGGGCGCGCGGTTTCCTGCTCGGCGGTACTGCCGGCCGCACCACCCTGGCCGGCGAGGGCCTGCAGCACCAGGACGGCCACAGTCACCTGCTCGCCTCGACAGTGCCCAACTGCATCAGCTACGACCCGACATTTGCCTACGAACTGGCGGTGATCATTCATCACGGCATGCAGCGCATGTTCGTCGACTGCGAGGACGTCTACTACTACATCACCCTGATGAACGAGAACTACCACCACCCGCCGCTGCCCGACGGCGTCGAGGGCGGCATCATCAGGGGACTGTACCGGCTGCAGACCGGCAAGCAGGGCGACAGGCGGGTACAGCTGCTCGGTGCCGGCACCATCCTGCGCGAAGCAATCGCCGCCGCCGAATTACTGACGAATGATTTCGACGTCGCCGCCGATGTCTGGAGCGCGACCAGCTTCAACGAGCTGCGCCGCGACGGCCTTGATTGCACGCGCTGGAACCGACTGAACCCGGAGGCAGCACCGCGCCGCAGCTACGTCGAACAGCAGCTGGCCGATACCACCGGACCGGTCATCGCCGCCAGTGATTACATCAAGGCCGTCGCCGATCAGATCCGCGAGTTCGTGCCGCGCCACTACGTCACGCTTGGCACGGACGGCTTCGGCCGCAGCGACTCGCGCACCAAACTGCGTGAATTCTTCGAGGTCAATCGCTACCACATCGTTGTCGCCGCACTCAAGGCACTGGCCGATGAAGGACAAATCGAGGTTGCCAGGGTCAGCGAGGCGATCAAGAAATACGATATCGATCCGGACAAACCGAATCCGGTGACGGTGTGATTGGTGACTGGTGAACGGTAATTGGTGACAGGAATTTCATCTGGTAATAGCTGGCTCAGTCGGCGTTCGGCTAACCATAATCGCGGGTTATAATCTGTTTTCCATGCAATGAAATCATGACTGAAACCACAACCATAAAGGTACCCGACATCGGTGACTTCAGCGAAGTCGAGGTGATCGAGGTACTGGTCAAAACCGGCGATCAGATCGAGCATGAAACGCCACTGGTCACGATCGAAAGCCACAAGGCGAGCATGGATATCCCCTCGCCGGCCGCCGGCAAGGTCAGCGAGGTCTTCATCAAGGCCGGTGACAAGGTCTCCGAGGGCACCGACATTCTCGCCATTGAAGCCGCCGAACAAACTGGCACCGAATCAACAGGAACAGGGGAACCGGACACACGGGCTGCAACCGCAGGCGAACAGGAACAACCGGACACTGCCAAGTCTGAAACAGTTGAAAATGAAGCTGCCACGGACAACACGCCGGCGGCCGATATAGCACCTGCGGAGCCAACAACCGATCCCCGGGCACCAGGTCAACCACCGGCCGGACTGCCCAGTGGCAGCCAGACCCGGGATAACGCGTCCGCAAGGGCCCACGCCAGTCCGACAGTAAGACGTCTGGCACGCGAGCTCGGCGTCGAGCTCGCCCAGGTGCGCGGCAGCGGCCGCAAGGGCCGCATCACCAAGGAGGACGTCAAGGCGTTCACCAAGGCGGTGATGTCCGGCAACCGCGATTTCGGCGCCAGCGGTGGTTTCGCCCTGCCCGAGATCCCGGCAGTCGACTTCTCAAAGTTCGGCCCGGTGGAAAACAGGCCCCTGAGCCGGCTGCGCCGGCTCACCGGCCAGCACCTGCAGCGCAGCTGGCTGAGCGTGCCGCAGGTCACGCAGTTTAACAAGGCGGACATCACCGACCTGGAAGCCTTCCGCCATTCGAAGCTCGAGGAAGCCGAGCAACACGACGTCAAACTGACGCTAATCAGCTTCCTGTTGAAGGCGGTGGTCGTGGTACTGGAAAAATACCCCGAGTTCAACGCCTCGCTGGCGGCCAGCGGCGAGGAGCTAATCCTCAAGCAGTACTTCCACATCGGCGTCGCAGTCAACACGGACGATGGCCTGGTCGTGCCGGTCATCCGCGACGTCGATCAGAAAGGCCTGTTCGAACTGGCGCGCGAGATCGGCGACAAGAGCGAACGCGCACGCAATAACCAGCTCAAGCGCGACGACATCGAGGGCGGCTGTTTCACGATCTCCAGCCTTGGCGGCGTCGGCGGCTCGTACTTCACACCGATCGTGAATACGCCGGAGGTCGCCATACTCGGCGTCTCGCGCGCGACCATGCAGCCGGTGCATGACAACGGCAGCTTCGTGCCGCGACTGCTGCTGCCGTTCGCGCTGTCCTACGATCACCGCGTCATCGACGGCGTCGCCGGGGCGCGTTTCACCGAGGAACTGCGCACGGTGCTCACCGATATTCGTCACATACTGCTTTGATGAACACTGAACAGACCGAACTGCTCGTACTCGGCGCCGGCCCCGGCGGCTACACCGCCGCCTTTCGCGCCGCCGATCTCGGCAAGCGCGTCACGCTGGTCGAACGCTACCCGGTACTCGGCGGCGTCTGTCTCAACGTCGGCTGCATTCCGTCCAAGGCATTGCTGCACATCGCCCGGGTCATCGCCGAAGTCGGGGAACTCGGCGAGCACGGCATCGATCTCGGTATCGACCTACAAAACATTCATCCCGACGCCCGCTCGATTCACGCCTTCAGCGAAAGCGTCGTGAAGAAACTCACCGACGGCCTGGCGAAAATGGCCGAACAACGCGGTGTCGCAGTAGTTCAGGGCACGGCGCGTTTCAGCTCGCCACACTCGGTCACGGTCGAGCATAACGACGAAAGCCACGATATCAGTTTTGACCAGGCGATCATTGCCGCCGGCGCGCGTGCGACCACGTTGCCGGAGCTCATCCTGAAACCGGATCACGATGACCCGCGCATCATGGATTCGACCGGCGCGCTCGCACTCGACGCGATCCCGGAGAAACTGCTGGTCGTCGGCGGCGGTATCATCGGCCTGGAGATGGCGACGATCTACGACGCGTTCGGTTCGAGAGTCAGCGTGGTCGAGATGCAGGATCAACTCATGCCGGGTGTCGACAGTGACCTGGTGCGGCCGCTGCTGAAACGCATCAAACCCCGCTACGAGGCCATTCACCTGAACACGACGATCACCGCGGTTGAGATGACCAGGAACACGTTAAGCGTGTCATTCGATGGCGACAAGGCACCGGCCAGTGACGACTTCGACGCGATGCTGATTGCCATCGGCCGGCAACCGAACGGCGATCGCATCGCCGCCGATCGCGCCGGTGTGCGCGTCGACGAACGTGGCTTCATTCCAGTCGATGACCAGATGCGCAGCAACATCCCGCACATCTTCGCCATCGGTGACATCAACGGCGAACCATTACTCGCACACAAGGCCAGTCACGAGGGCAAGGTCGCCGCCGAGGTCGCCTGCGGCGAAAAAAGTGGCTTCGAGGATCGCGTGATACCGGCGTTGGCCTACACCGACCCGGAAGTCGCCTGGGCGGGACTGACCGAAACTGCAGCGAAGCAACAAGGCATCGACTACGATAAGGGCGTGTTCCCCTGGGCCGCCAGCGGCCGCGCGCTCGGTCTCGGCCGCGACGAGGGCATGACGAAAATCCTGTTCGATAAACAGACCCAGTGTGTGCTCGGCATCGGCATGACCGGACCGCACGCCGGCGATCTGATCGCCGAGGGCGTGCTGGCGATCGAAATGGGCGCCGATGCCCGCGACCTCGCCCTGACCATACACCCACACCCGACACTCTCGGAAACCATCGGCTTCGCCGCCGAGGCCTTCGAGGGTACAATCACGGATCTGTATTTACCGCGCAGAAATAAGTGATTAAGTCGGTGACTGGTGATTGAATCTGCATAGCATGGCGCTGCCACTAGTCAAGGGCGCTAATCACTAATTAACCAGTTAACCAATCAACCCAATGGCCATCGACACCCGCTACGCCATCTGCATCGTGCAGAACGCCGACGACGCCCTGCTGCTGGTCAAGCGTTCAGCACACCGCGACTTCAACCCGAACCGCTGGGGCTTCCCCGGTGGCCATATCGAGGACAACGAATCGCCACAGGAAACGGCCTGGCGCGAACTGCGCGAGGAAATCGGCGAAAATCATCAGGTGGAACTGCAGCGTTGCGCGGGCCCGTTTCGCGATCGCCACTACGGCGGCCGCATCGAGGCGCACCTGTTCCTGTATCGCTGGCTCGGCGGCACCATCACGCTCGATGCTGAACACACCGACTACGCCTGGGCCGATCCTCTCCGGCTGCACGACTACGAACTCATGCCCGGCATCGACGCGGATCTCGATCACCTCGGTCTGCGCACCGCATGACCCCCATATGACCACGGCGCTCGAACTTGCGTGCGGCGATACCGGCAGCGGCCCGGCGGTTGTACTGGTCCACGGTTTGCTCGGCAACGGCCGCAACCTGCAGCCGCTGGCCCAGGCACTGGCCAACCGGCATCGCGTGCTGACGCCGGACCTGCGCAACCACGGCCGCTCGCCGCACAGCCCGGTCATGGATTACCCGGCCCTGGCCGCCGATCTCATCGCCCTGCTGGACCGACACGGGATTGAGAAAGCCACGCTTATCGGCCATAGCCTCGGTGGCAAGGCGGTCATGGCCACAACGCTGCTGCATCCTGAAAGAGCCATCCGGCTGGCGGTACTGGACATGGCGCCGGTGTCCTACCGCGAATTCCTCGGCGAGCTCTTGCAGACACTCGAACAAATGCCGTTGACTGAAATTACCAACCGCAACGATGCCGACGACTGGCTGGCACAACAGGGCGTGGCCAACAGCCGCCTGCGCGCCTTCCTGCTACAGAATCTCAGCCGCAGCGACGACGGCTTTCGCTGGCGCGTGAACCTCGACGTGCTGCTCAAGCAGCGCCAGACTTTGACCGATTTCCCCGACGACGAACCCGCCTGGGACGGTCCGACGCTGTTCCTGCATGGCGCCGACTCCGACTACGTCCTGCCCGAACACCACGAAGCCATACGGCGACTGTTCCCGCAGGCCGGCATCGAGGCAATAGCCAATGCCGGCCACTGGCTGCACGCCGACCAGCCCGATACTGTCGCCAAACGGCTACGGACTTTTCTCGAAACCTGACTACACGCCGCTCCTCTTATTCCCCTTGCTGGCATTTCGACCACGCAATGCGCAAACCGGAATATCCATGGCATTGACCAACAGCGCGCAACCCGCCCTGTTGGTGACTGGTGATTAGTAAACGATGATTGGCAACGCTTGCCTTTGTGCGAGCGGATTGCAATCCGCAAACCCTTCGGCGTATCTATCGCCAGCCGTAGTCGGCTCCCATGGATTCAATGTCGTCATTCCGGAGAACGTCGATCCAGCATCAGGGTGCCATCCACGTGGATATCCCGCTGGGGAAACGCCACGACGATACCGTGCTCGCCAAAAGCCTCCTCGATGGCGAAGCGAATGTCACTACGCACACCGCGTGCCCCGCCTTCTGAGCCGGCTTCCAGCCAGAAATAGACATCGAATACCAGGGCGTTGTCGCCGAAGTCCTCGAAATAAGCCATCGGGGCTGGATCACTCAACACTTCAGGGTGCTCTTCACAGGCTTTCAACAGCAGGTCATGTACCACTCTGACCGGAGAACCGTAGGCAACCCCGACCCGAACCGTTGTACGAAAGCGCCGGTCCACCAGCGTCCAGTTGATGACGGTGCTTTCCAGCAAAGTGCTGTTGGGAACCAACATGTGTACGCCGTCTACCCGGCGGATGCGGGTCGAACGATTGTTGATGGCTTCCACCCGTCCGTTGACGTGCTCGAATTCGATAAAGTCGCCGATGCGGATGGGCCGCTCGCCCATGAGAATCCAGCCGCTGATGAAGTTGTTGAAAATGTTCTTGGCACCGAAACCTACACCGATGGCAATGGCGCCGGACACGAACGCGAAGGCAGTAAGCGGAATTCCCAGAATGGCCAGGGCACCCAGCACCACCATGGTCATCAGTCCGTAGAACAGTAGACGCCGCACCAGCTGCAGCACGTCGGGCCCCATGGCCGACCCGCGCAGGCGGCCCACGACCAGCCGTTCGACGACTCGTGCCACCACGAAACCAGCTATGACAGCCGACAGGGCCAACAGCATCTGGCCGACCGTCAAAGAAGCGGTTCCGGTATCGATGAGCGTGGTGTCCAGAAATTCCATGTATCTCCCCAGAGATGCTAACGCGCTGTGTTCCAGCTGCGGTCTATGGCGACAACCCGGCCACATTTGCCGATATGGTAGGTATGGCGGTGGCATACCCTGCGGGATTCAGCACACCGTAGGCTCGTGCGTTATCTTTTCCCTAATCCCTGATCAGGGAAAAGTCCTGGTTCTGTTTCGCCGCAAACTCTTATTGTCCGCCACCGGGTCGACGCTGGCCAGGACCGCAGGAACACCAGCCACTCACAAGCCGCAATAATACAGGGCGCGGAAAGACAGCATTGTAGAAGTCTGCCAGCACAGTAAGAGTATAGGAAGCATAATCAGCTTTTTTCGGGCTGGTTAACGGCTCGTCAACGCTCAATCATGGGGTACGAGGCGCTACAAATAGCCAACGTCTCTTGCCTCCAGCCCGACACCGTCGCCGATCGGCTACAGGCTTTTATAGACACCTGAACGGGTTATTGGTGATTAGGGCCTGTTGATCTTTGCGGTTTAATTAAGGATGGGCATGGTGCCTGTTATCATTGTTTTCGGACAAAACAGTGAGTTGAGGCGACCATGCCCAGATTGATGTTAACAGATGCCGACTGGTCCCGGCTATCGAGCCTGCTGCAGCTCAGCGGGCGGGTGTACAACAAGACGGAACATCGGCTGACGCTGGAAGGGATCCTGTACCGGATGCGCACGGGTTGTCCGTGGCGC
>NZ_JANUCT010000004.1 GCF_024808875.1 Methylohalomonas lacus | reverse complement strand
GAAAACGCTTTTGCCCGGCTCAAGCACTTCCGCGCCATCGCCACGCGCTATGACAAACTGCAGCGAAACTATGCCAGTATGATTGCGTTGGCCTGTGCAATCATGTGGCTGCCCATGTGAAAGATCAACAGGCCCTAGTCTCGCTGATCCATAAATCAGCCTACACAGTCAGCACAATAGACCGCCGTCTTTATGAGGCGGTCTTTCTTTTTTCTGGTCATAGTATTCTTTCAGTAAAATCTTTGGATAAGTGAGCTGACGCACTTACGCTGCGGTTATTTACCGTTATCGTCTAATGTATCCTGAGCTTTTCGCATTCAGGCAGAGATACCACGGGAGGTTTGCATGGGCAGATTGAGCGAAAATAAAATCAAGAAAACTTTTAAACAGTACCTCTTAACGCTTGCCAGTAATACTTTACAATGTGCCAGCATGGTCGATGATGATGTTATAAGCCAAAAACCTCCGCAGCAACAAGCCATACCCGGCGTGGATGTTCTCAAGAGCAAGTGGAAACAGCATGCCAGCTCTTCCGGAATTGCCTGGGACAGGTTTAGCGAGGACGAGACAGCGAAGTCAGTAGGGCATGGACAAAAAACAACCAGTTCGGTCTAGTAATATTATTCTATTTTTGGCCGTTAGCTAAGAGGCCGTTTTCAACGGCACGTCAATCTACTCGCAATATTCTGCCATACGCTTAAGTATGCCGTGCAGGTCATAGCGGTTTACAGTATTTGATTCAAAACCATCAACGCGGCGATCTGCGCTGCATCCCGTTCAGTGCAAACTGCCATATCCAATAGCCAATGTGGTAGGCAGTATTCGTGCACTGTCCGCATATGGTTTTTCTTCTAGTCATGATCCTTGATTAATTGATCATGAAGTATCCGGCCGGACCTGAAACCGGACACACTCTCTGCTTATGGACTTCCCTCTTGTCTTTGTCGGCAATTTTTACAAAAGGAGAATGGAGCAAGAGAATAGTGTTCAACCTAATTAACTGATTTAACTGTAGTTTTAAAACATGGCACTTGTCAGTGCAAAATTTAATGTTAATGGCGCAATTATCTGTAAAGCGTCCCTGACAAATATCCCGCCAGCAGTTAAAGGTTTATCATATAATTCATTGTTTTATATACAAAATAATTTAGTGGCATAGTATGTGCATCTAATTTATACAGCAGGCATCTTGCCTGCAAAAAGCTATATAAATGAGGGAACATATCATGAGTACTTTTAAAACCAACATTTTAAGAATGTTTGCAGTGCTGACCGTGAGTGCCTTCTCACTGACAGCCGTGCAGGCGACACCTATTGAAGGTGAAGTCCTGTTCGGTGGTACAGTGACAGCAGATACGGCCAACATTAAGGACGCGACTATGCTGACATTTGGAAATGCCGTCGTTACAGATGCCTTTGGTGCCCCGGCACTCGACAATGTCGGTAGCGGCGACGCAGCCTCGTTCAATAACATGAACCTGGATCCCTTCAGCGCAGTGGAACCCCTGTGGACCGTCCTGGCTACAGATAGCGGCGGTACCTACGACTGGATGTTTGATCTGACCAGTATTAATGCTATTGACAGAAGCACCAGCAGTCAGCTTAATGTTTTCGGTACAGGCGTTTTGCGCAGCAGTAATGGCGACCTGGAAGATACCATTGCTAATTTCTCGTTATCGGCTGATTCGTCCGGTGGCAGGATTGCTTTCTCCTCCACGACTTCCGTTCCGGAACCGGCTACTCTCGGGTTGTTAGGTCTTGGTCTGGTGGCGCTGGGTGCGACACGTCGTCGCCGTGGAACAGCTGTTAGCGCCTAAAAGCATCTACAGAGTAGTAGTAGTTTGAAGTTAGTATGGAAAAACCCGCCTTTGAGGCGGGTTTTTTTTGCATATCCGTTTTTCTTATCGTTTAAATATGTAATTAATTATGTTCTATAACGTACAGATGCTTGTGCTTTCTGTGCTTATTCTGAATACGCTGAGTCCGGCTTTTAATCTATTCTCGAGAAAATGGATCCAGCCTGGATGCGTTAATGTACGCAATTAATAGTTATTGCACCGATTAAGGATATTGAACATGAAAAGTCTGAAATATTTATCATCATTTGTTGCGATTTTCGCATTACTTGTTATGTCAGGTTGTGCATCGACGGATACGCAGTCGGGAACGGGTGAATATGTTGATGATACTGTGATAACAACCAAGGTTAAGGCCGCCATATTCAATGAACCAACATTGAAATCTGCCGAGATTAATGTTGAAACCTTCAAAGGGGTCGTTCAATTAAGTGGCTTTGTTTCTTCTCAGGACAATATCAATAGGGCGGTTTCTGTTGCGCGTAATGTTGGTGGCGTTGTCTCAGTTGAAAATGACATGCAACTCAAATAATATCTTGGACGGTTATTAACTCATCAGTTGGCCGTTTTGAAAGGAGTGAGTACGAAAAAGCTTCAAATCTCACTACATCACTTTCTTGTAGACTAAATAGATTTAGTCCTTGATCCGATATATGAGCTCTCCATGCTTGTCTATTTCGGCACGGTTTTCCAGGAGATCCTCGGCAACATGTAGCGGCAGGTCTGTGAAGCAGATTGCCAGCCGTCTCGGTGTCCAGTGCTTGCGTCGGGCCAGAACGACAATGTGCTCCGGGTGGATGTTGTAAGGATGAACATACATTGCGCTTCTGTCACATCAACGAGTGATGGTTTATATATACATGTAGTCTGCTATTACAGTCAGACAGGTTCGGTTCGTTGACGCACACTTCTAGACAACTTGTAGGTTAAATTGATCCTATGATTCTATATTCTTGCGACGCGATCGATAATTATTTCGATTGTTAGCACGGCTTTATGGCGTAATTATCTGACCGGCAATTAAGAAGTTGACCCCGGCCCGCGAAGCGGGGCATATGAAGGTGACAGAAATGGACTCGAAACCCCTCTGGATTATTCGCCAGTCACTCAAGAAAGTCTGGGTACGGGTTGTCAGTATTGCCTTACTGGCCATTCTAACGGTCGGACTTGCACCAGTGCTCGCGCCGTATCTGCCGACAGGGTTAAGTACCAGCCTCGGCACTGTTGCAGTGGATCAGATACTTACTATCCTGGCCTCTTCAATGCTCGTCGTTACTACGTTCTCGCTCTCGATCGCCGTATCCGCGTTCTCGGCGGCAGCCAACACTGCAACACCCCGGGCAACGGCACTCCTGCAGGAAGATCCGACGACGCAGAATGTACTAGCAACTTTTCTAGGAGCCTTCCTGTTCAGCCTTATCGGTCTGATCGCCCTGCGTAGCGATATCTATGACCGGGCAGGGCGCATGCTCCTGTTTCTGGCTACGCTAGCCGTGGTCGCGCTCGTTATCCTGGCGCTGCTGCGATGGATCAGTCATCTCATGACCTTCGGTAGGATGGACGATACGCTCGACCGTGTAGAGCAGGCTGCCGCTCACTCGCTTGAAGGACGGCTCGCCCAACCTTATCTCGGCGGTCAGCCGTTATATGGCGCTGTTCCCCAGGACGCTGTACCAGTCTTGGCACTCAATACGGGTTATATCCAGCATATTGATATCAATGCACTGGCCGAATGTGCAGAAGCAATCGACGCGGAACTCTATATCGACGCATTGCCTGGCAGCTTCGTCCACGAGGCGGTAAATATGCTGCATATACGGGGCGCCAAAGCCAGCGAGGATCAGGTATCCGAGTTACGCCGCGCTTTCACGCTCGGCAAGGAACGCACATTCAGCCAGGATCCGCGGTTTGGGGTGATCGTACTCTCCGAAATCGCCTCAAGAGCGCTATCGTCAGCCGTGAATGATCCGGGAACAGCGATCAGTGTGATAGGGCGCCTTGTTCGGATATTGTCGAGCTGGACTGATTACACTGACTCTGCCGTTGATTATCCGGCCGTGCATGTACCGCCCGTGCTTCCTGCCGATATTATGTACGATGCCTTTCGACCGATCGCCCGTGATGGCGCCGCCTTGGTCGAAGTGCAGATACGACTGCACAAGGCGCTCAAAGCGTTGGGCCAAATAGCGCCGAGAAACTTCGCTCCGGCGGCGGCATCACTATCCGACTATGCACTTGAGCGTGCCAGGTCTGCGGGACTGAATCCGGCTGAGCTGAGCACTTTGGAAGCGGCGGTAGTCGAGAGCAAAGCTATCATGCCGTCATGAGAGACAGACGCCTCCAGTAAGCGAGAGTCGTGGCGCGGCTGCCCCCGGCCGCCATGGATGTGAGTGACTTTGCATGGACAAACCCTGATTGTGGAGCCGCGATGGCCGCCACGGTCGTTTAGTCCTGATTTCTCACCCGCTCGTCGTAGCTGCGAATCTGGCGGGCATTCCTGCGTTGTGCTTAGTCGATAGGCTCAACGTACTGGCGAATATGCTTCTGCGCCCGGATCGAGTCGCGCCGAGCCTCGCGAAACGACACCAGTCGGCGCTTGTCCTCGTCCCACAGGGCGAGGCGCACCGCGGCGACGCTCTGGCGCAGGCTGATGCGGCTGATATTGGCGAGCTCGGGATGGTCACGCAGTACTTCCGACAGCCGGTACGACGGAATTCGGCAGCAGAGGTGGTGCAGGTGATGGACGCCGATGTTGGCACTGAACCAGCGCAGGAGCCCCGGCAGGACGTAGTGTGAGCTGCCGTGCAGAGCCGACTCGTCAAACGTCCAGTCTTCTTCGTGCGCCCAATAGGTGTCCTCAAACTGGTGCTGGACGTAGAACAGCCACACACCGATCGATGCCGCCAACAGCGTGATCGGCAACTGCACGAGCAGGAAAGTGGACACCCCGACCGCCACCATCAGTCCGCCCCAGAGTGCCACAATGACCGCATTGGTCGCCATCGTGCTGGCCCAGGGTTTCCAGCCGACGCGCATGAACCCGACCGGCAGACGATAGTCCAGCAGGAACACCCAGGCCGGTCCGATTCCGAACAGCACGATCGGATGGCGATACAGGCGATAGCGCCAACGCTGCCATCGCGGCAGACTCTGGTATTCGCGCACGGTCAGGGTATCGACGCCACCGATGTACGGGCGGTCGAGGTTACCGGAGGTCGCGTGATGGGTATTGTGCGTGTGGCGCCAGAAGTCGTGGGGCGTCAGCGTCAACACGCCGATGGCCCGTCCGACCCAGTCATTCGCGCGTTGCGAGGCAAAGAACGAACGATGGCCGCAGTCGTGCTGGATCATGAACAGGCGGACGAGGAAAGCGGCTGCCGGGACGGCGAGCGCGAATCCGGCCCAGTAGCCCGCGCTCAGCGTGTACCACAGCAGGATCCAGGTCGTGGCGAATGGGATCGCCGTGACCAGGAGCTCAAGCACACTGCGCCGGGTGTGCGGGGCGCTGTAGCCGCGCAGGACCCCGCGCAATGCCTGCGGCCTGGCGGCGAGATCGAGATCGATGGTTTGTGCTTGCAAGTCGGGACTCCGAGCGCCGGCAAGAAGGCGTGCGCCCGTAGTTGCGATAGCTGGGCGTGGGCCGGCTCCGGCGCGAATCTGGATTTTTTATGCTGTGCCTCTGCGGCGCGGAGATCGGTACGACAACGCACACTTGCCCAGTCTTCCTAGATTGCGCATAATATATATTATGTTAAATAATGCAGGGAGGGGTGCTACCCTGAGAAATTCAATGCGAGTGGCAGGATGAACTGCTTGATTACAAAGGATTGTCACTTCTGATTGGTCTAGGTATGCCTATCTTGGGGCCCTGGCAGCAATTCACGTTGGCCGCCTGACTAACCTCTCGAGCACGGCCACCTGTCATGGTTTCCTGGCTACGCCCGATGGCTGCCATCGATGCGTGCTGGTCGGCCCCGTCTAGCAGCATTCAGGCATCAGCGCCCGACATGCCTATGCGGCCGCATCAACAACCGATTCGGCCGCTTTACGGCGCAGCCCAGCCCCGCGACTGGGACGAGATGTTTACCGGTCAAGCTCGTCCGCATGGAGACAGGGCCCGCCTGGGGATCGGATCATTTTCCCGTTTTTATCGAACATAGTCTTGAACCTGGAGCAGAAGCCGCGCAGGAAGAACCCGATGCGGACGTGGCAGAAGAAGAGCAGGTAGATAAGATGATCGAAAATGGGAAGCAAAAACCGGACGAATAAGCCTATCGGAGGTATCGATTCCGCTAGAAGGCAAAAAAATATAGCCGAACAAGTCCTACCCTTTCTGCTCCCGCCTTAGTGTGTCAGCGAACCGACAGACCAAGTCCCCTGGCGTACTTTAGAACCTCATCTCAGTCGTTCCCCGGTAAGGATGTCGGGAAAGAAAAGCTGTGATTAAGCGAGTAAAAGGACAATTTGTCCAACTAACATTCCCGAGTTGAAGGAGCTTTATATGAACAAGCTACATTCATTTACATTCTATGCATTGATTACGCCAGCTATGACGTTAGGTGCAAGTTCTGTTCTGGCTGAAAAATCTGCTGACCAGGATATGGATAGTGAACAGTGGAGTACTATTGAAGAGTCTAGTACTATGGATCATAAAAAAAAGAGCGACGACAAGCACACTGATTCTGGCTCGCATCCAGCAGTAGAACACTCCCAGCGTGATAAGAACCAGCAATCCATTAGTGAAGACGGCAAACAGCGAGCCATGAATTCAGGCTCGCATCCAGCGGCAGAAAACTCCCAGCGTGACAAGTCACACACGAAGAACCAGGGCTATACGGCTTCTGCTGCGGCTAATGGCATGCAGGCGAGCGACCTGATCGGTGCTGAGGTTAGCACCAGTAGTGATGAGAAAGTGGGCTCGGTGCGTGATCTGATTCTTGACGAGAACGGACAGGTCGTGGCTATTGTAGTCGGTGCCGGTGGCTTCCTGGGCCTGGGTGAGAAGGACGTAGCCATTGGCTGGGACAACGTAACGCGATCAGATTCTTCTGATGAGCAGGAACTGCGGATTGATATGACCCGTGATGAACTGCGCGATGCGCCGAAGTTTGAAATGCAGGATTAAATTCCGGTAACCACATTATTTATTTATAGTTGAATGAATAGACGGCAGCGGCGAAAGTCTCTGCCGTTTCCATACTCGTCCGGCTAAAACATTTTACCAGATGCCCACATCGGCATCCCACGCCAGTTCCACACTGTCCCAGAACAGTGCATCACCCTTCTCTCCGATACCCAGGAAACCGCCTATAACGGTTACAATACCGCCGTCCTTATCAATGATGAAATCGCTGATGGATTCAATCTCCTTGTCCTCGGTCATGCTTATCAAGGAATGACCGATTAGATTGTTGGCGCGATATGCCTCGGTCGGCTTATCGGCCAGATGGGTGTCGAAGCCATTGGCTGGTCCTCCGTCATCGGTGGCACGCCCATAGAGCCGCCGGACGCCGCGCAAATCGCCGGGCTGCAAATCATCGAAGGACTCGGTGTAGCGAAATGCCATCACCTGCCCAGATGGCCCGGGATGGTCCAGACCGATGGCGTGGCCGATCTCGTGAATCAGTGTATAGCGGATGTCGTAGATATCCTCATCACCGTCGAACCCGACCTTCCACTTGTGGTCGGGATTCAGGCATACAAGCCCCTGCTCGATGGCGCGTACATCCGCCTCTGGCTCGGGCGCGTAGGATACGTCGGCGAATGCCCGCCCGCGCGGCCGGCCCTGGGCGCCGAGGACAATATCTGCATCCCGGACATCGCTGACCTCATGGAATGACAGACTGGCGGCGCGTTCCCAAACTCGAAACGCCGCCGCGGTCTCGCGCGCCAACGTCTCCATGGATAGATTCTCACCCAAAAGCGCTTCAATCGGCGCCAAATCCCGGCAGTTACGCGCGTCATCGAACCGTAGCGTCTCAACGGCAAAGGCATAGCTGACGCTGGCCCCCACTCCCAATCGCCGGTCTCCCCACTTCACCTTGTAGCCGTCCAGCTCGAGTAGCCGATACCCTTCTTCGCCGGCATGGGCAGACAGCGGGAACGCCAATGACAGAAAACAGGCCATTATTAGCGCTAGCCTGGGAAGGTGTACACGCGTGACTATTCGCACCGCAGTCTCCTAGCCTGGATACCTGGAAGCATTTGGAATCGACTCTGCAAGAGCACTTAATAACGAACAACGAATAAGTGCGCCACCGCACCGACAAAGCGTGTTTTTATGCCCAAACTAAAAGTGGGCATCTTTGTCCTAGCGAACTGTATTCAAGCCGAACTGGCTAACGCTAGCGGCAATCCTGGTAGAAGTCAATTAATCAAGTAGCCGGGAGTAGGTGCTGGTGACGAACAATTGTGCTCGTGATTCCCCCCTGAAACTGGCGCAGGATTATCGGAGAAGCGTTCGCTAACGCACCGAAGCAGAATTCTTGCAATGGTAAAAAGGATTATACATAGCAACAAAAGGAAACGAACCGTGAACCAAATAATCTGGATTGTAGGTGCAGTTGTCATAGTGTTGTTTATACTGGGTTTCCTGGGCATGCGCTAAATAACGCGAAAAATGTGCCGACGCGGGCATCGCCGTTCCGCAAACTGTGGCAAAGCTAGCGCCTTAGTAGGTGCTTCTACAAATGGACGAACAACGATTCCTTGTTATTTTAGCGGCTCACCATTTAATTCTATAACAGACCTGTTTTTCTGGGCGCCTATGTCTTTGCCCTACCATCGGTTACCGTGAGCTTTATGAGGTAACCGCACCTTTGACTAATCCACGTTTCCGGCGGGTGCAATGACCTACTGTGTCGGTGTAATGCTAGAGAGCGGCATGATATTCGCGTCGGATTCCCGCACCCATGCCGGCGTCGATAACTTTGCCAGTTTTTGCAAACTGAATCTCTTTGAGCGGGCTGGGGACCGGGTTATCGTGTTGCTAAGTTCGGGTAACCTCGGTGGTACCCAGGCGGTCATCAGCATTCTCAGGCAAAACGGGAAACGACCTGACTGCCCTAGCCTATGGAACGCCGAATCCATGTTTGACGTTGCGTTACTGGTCTCGGATGCCATGCGATTAGTGGACAGACGCGACGGTCAACACTTGAAGAAAAATAATAATGGGTTTCACGCCTCGTTCATACTAGGCGGTCAGATCAGGGGCGAGCCGCCGCGTCTCTTTCGTATCTATGCCGAAGGCAATTTTATCGAGGCTGGAGACCAAACGCCCTATTTTCAGACTGGTGAAACCAAATACGGGAAGCCCATTATTGACTGGGCAATAACCCGTTCTACAACACTCAATGACGCCACGAAGTGTGTCCTTGTATCTTTCGAATCTACCATGCGCAGCAATTTGTCCGTCGGCATGCCGATTGATCTGATCTGTTACAAGCTCGACAGTTTCGCAGTCACCATGCGTCGACGATTCGATCCGGACGATGCCTATTTCACGACATTGGGCAAGGAGTGGAGTGCAGGTACCCGAGAAGTCTTCGGTCGGTTGCCTGACCTGGACTGGTAGAGCTACCGAACATGCAGTCTGAATGCGCTACTCAAGAACAAAAAGCAACGTCAACAGCGACTTCTCTGATGATAACCTGCGAGCATGGCGGCAATCGGGTCCCGGCACCCTATCGCCATCTATTTCGTAGCTGCAGCACATTACTGGAAAGCCATCGCGGTTTTGATCCGGGGGCACTGGTCATGGCCACTGCCCTGGCTAGAAATTTCGACGCGCCACTACAGACTTCCACGGTAAGCCGTCTGGTGGTGGATCTGAATCGTTCCATCGGACATCGAAACCTGCATTCGGATGCAATTCGCGCGCTACCTACCGCAATTCGGCAAGAGATAGTAGAACACTATTATCAACCCTATCGCACGCAAGCCGAACGCCAGGTCGCACAGGGGATTGCCCAGCGGGGCAGAGTGATTCACATCTCCTGCCACAGTTTCACAAACAACTTCAATGGCATGGTGCGCCACGCAGATATCGGCCTGCTCTATGATCCGACCCGGCAAGGAGAAAGCACCCTATGCGCAAACTGGAAGTCTGTACTCAATTTGTCTGCACCTGACCTTAAAGTTCGTCGCAACTTCCCCTATGAAGGCCGCAACGATGGTTTCACTGCAACGTTGAGGAAGAAATTCCCGTCCGACAACTATCTGGGTATCGAGCTGGAACTAAACCAGAAAAATCTTCTGTTTCCTGCAAAGCAGTGGACTGTCCTGAGGAACTCGATCATCACCTCTTTGGATACAGTACTCAGGGGCTATCATTCATGACAGCCCAACCTGCAAAACATGACTACAGCTCAGGACCCAAATTATGAAGATACGTATTGGCTACGAACTGGTATTCGATTGCCCCAAACCAACTCCGATGATCCTCACACTGAAGGTGCACTCCACTAGGGTCACGGATCTGATTTTTTCGGACCCAATTGTTGCAGATCCACTAGTGACCGTTGATACCTTTTTCGACAGCTACGGGAACCAAAGCGCACGTATCGTCGCGCCCAAAGGTATTCTGCGTCTATCCACGGATGCCGTCATCAATGACAGCGGCTTGCCCGATGCGGTGAATCCGCAGGCGCGACAGACACCGGTTGAACAACTTCCAGACGATACATTGCAGTTCCTGCTTGGTAGTAGATACTGCGAAACGGATCTACTGGGTGATACGGCATGGCAATTGTTTAGCAATAATGTCACAGGCTGGTCAAGAGCCCAGGCAATATGCGATTACGTTCACCATCATATTGCCTTCGGCTACCACGATGCACGAAACACAAGAACCGCGTGGGAAGTCTTTCAGGAGAAAAAGGGCGTATGCCGCGACTTCGCGCATCTCGCCATCGCATTCTGCCGCTGCATGAATATTCCAGCCCGTTACTGCACTGGTTATCTGGGCGACATGGGCATTCCACCACCCTATGGAGAAATGGATTTTGCGGCTTGGTTTGAAGTCTACCTCGACGGCAAGTGGTACATATTTGATCCGCGTAACAATATGCCGCGTATCGGACGTATTCTTATCGCCCGTGGCCGTGATGCCGCTGATGTAGCCATCAGCACGGCGTTCGGGCCTAACACACTGAAATCCTTCAAGGTGCACACAGACGAGAGCGATGAGAGCTGCTCCAGCTCGACAACCCGAATCAGCATAAGTTAGACAACACACCGACCAGAGCTCAAGTTTCAGTTATATTAGGATACCTAACCCTGCATCTACATGAGTTCATGGTAAGAGGCAGAACCCAAACGAAATAAACATCTGGAGATCAGCTCATGAACAAGAATCAGGTCAAGGGTCGTGCGAAAGAAGCAAAGGGAAAGGTTAAGGAGGTTGCCGGCAAGGTAACCGGTAACGAAAGCATGGAACACAAGGGTAAAGCCGAGAAGCATGGCGGCAAGGCTGAAGCCAAGTACGGAGATATAAAAAGCGATGTCAAGAAAGCGACGCAATGAACTATTCAACGACACAATAGAAGAGTAGTTACGCTGCCGTCGATGATATACAGCCCGGATCTACGTTGCGGATTGCCACCTCTATTAGCGGCTATGAGGTCTGTAACTTTCAGGATGAGAGGTTCGGCAAGATTTAAGACGTCATACTCGACATGACTGAGGGCAGGATACGTTACGCAGTCTTGGCATACGACGTTTTCTGAACATGATTGAACGCCTTTTTGCTGTTCCATGAATGGCCTTGAAGCAAGATATTAAATACAAGCGTTTCATGCTCGACGTAGATGTCTAGCGCTAGAAAAACGCGTCGGAATTTGACAAGGAAAAATGGCCAAATATTACCGCTTATCCGAAACAACTGTGCCAACGAGTTCATATATCATGATGAATTAGAGTGGCGGTCAGGGCACCATTCTTTTAACAATAGAATACTGTTGCCTCGCATCACATCAACCAGAAGGGGATTTAAATGGCAAGTAATAGAATTCTGGCTCTTGTATTGCTAGTTGTGGGTTTAATCCTACTTTTCTTTGCGTACCAGTCGTCCCAAAGCCTGGGCGATCAAGTGTCCGAGGCCGTTACCGGCCGCTTCACTGACTCCACCACCTGGCACCTGATCCTTGGCGCGGCTTCTACGACGGCCGGTGTTGGACTGCTGCTGTTCGGTAAATCCGTAAATAACTAACGCAGAGATTCCCAATGCCCCACGACACGCAGGAATCCCTGTTTGGCGGGGCGAAGGATACCGGTCAAAACCCGGCCGCGTTACGTCCGGATAAACAACTATTCAACGCGGTTGAGTTACGCCTGTTTCGCTACACAGCGATTCTGTTGTGTCTGGTAGCAATGACCGCGCTGATCGGAATTATCGTGTGGGCATTCGGCTGGTTACTAAATGTATTCTACAACTTGCTCTTGCCACTGTCCCTGGCCGGTATACTGGCGCTAGTGCTATATCCGGTGGTGGAGTTTCTCGAGAGCCGGCTTCGCCTACCCCGCATGCTGGCCATCATTCTTCTGCTGGTGGTCTTCGTCGTGGGTATCTGCGGCCTGATCTTCTTGCTCGTTCCTATCCTGGCCAGTCAGACCGTCCAGTTGATGACTGTTTTGCCCGACATACTGGCAAGCTGGCAGGCCTATTTCTCCATTCACTTCCCGGTACTCAGTTCCATGATCTCCACTGGCATGGAAAGCAGTGATGGGGAAGAGTCCCGGCCAGTCCTGGAAGGCACAGGCAGGATCATCATGTCCTCTCTGGGACTGTTGGCAGGTATCAGTTTCGTGCCCCTGTTCCTGTTCTTCACTCTGCTCTCCGGGGATTTACTCCGGGGACAGGCGACCGAACTGTTATCCGTTTTCCAGAAGCGCACCCAGCAGAAAGTGCTGTATTTCATGGATGTGTTCGTGGGATACGTTACCGCCTTCTTTCAGGGCCAGCTGATCATCGCCGTGTGCATGGGTACCTTATATGCCCTGAGCTTTACGCTTGTCGGCTTGGAGTTCGGCGTGCTTGTCGGCCTAGTGCTAGGGTTACTGAATATCGTCCCCTTTTTGGGCACCCTGATCGGACTGCTGGTGGTCCTGCCCATGGCCTATCTGCAACCGGGTGGCGGCATTGAGTTACTGCTCCTGACCGGACTGGTATTCGCGGCGGTGCAACTGCTGGAAAGCTGGTTACTGACACCGAGAATAATGGCCAACCGCTCGGGCCTGCACCCCGCACTTGTAGTTATTTCACTGTTCTTCTGGGGCACAGCCCTGGGCGGCATTATCGGCATGGTGCTCGCGGTTCCCCTGACGGCGTTCTTCGTAGCCATCTGGAGCGAGATTAAGACCAGTCTGAAACGCTCGCTGAGCAGCCAGGATGATAGGCCATAAAGCAAGCGAGCCACTACCGACGCGGCCGACGGGAACGACAGCATCCGGGACATCACGCGCATCCTGAAGACCCTGTCGTTGACATGGTACGCCGTGTGGTGTGGAGGCGCGGCTGTTCGGGCACACGGTGCTAGTGATGGAAACAAACTTGATGGTTGCGCTGCTGCTGCTGGGTAACTGACTACTTATCGGGGCGGCTGGCGATGGTGCTGCCAGCCTACAAGCCTTCAGCATGATAGACGCCCTGCTGACGGTGGCTCTGGCACACCTGATGCCTGCGAGCCGCAACGAGATACTATGACCGACGTCTTAAAGCAGACAGCAAGGTCCCTGCGGCAAAGGCAAGACCCAGGGAGGTCAAGGGCTTATCCTGCACAAAAACGCTAATGGAGTGCAGGGTTTCGTCAGAGCGTTTCCTGGCTTTTTGCCCGACATCTCTGATACGGGCCTCCGCATCGATGGCGTCATGGCGGATCCGTTCCTCGGCCTTGCCCGCCGTCTTGGCGAATTGGTTCACCGAC
Source organism: Methylohalomonas lacus (assembly GCF_024808875.1). Lineage (GTDB taxonomy): Bacteria > Pseudomonadota > Gammaproteobacteria > Methylohalomonadales > Methylohalomonadaceae > Methylohalomonas > Methylohalomonas lacus. The sequence goes on along the minus strand of NZ_JANUCT010000004.1, from coordinate 182,134 downwards.
TCGTGGGCGCGCTCAGAGAGACGGTCTGTGGTGGCATGGTCGCCACGTGCTTGTTTACTCATTTTATTCTCCATTGCTGTAGTGGACATGGGCGGACACCGTTCGGCATTCACGGGTAAGTACTGGGGAGTCTCTCGCAAATGCCAACACCTGTCTGCGTGGCAACGAACGAAGGCGCAAATTCATCACTGCAATTGACCAACGCGCTCATCCACTCTCACAGCGTAAAGTGGTCAATGGACCGAGGAAGCGCAGTTTCAACGGCGTATACGCCACCGAACAGATCATTCCGTGAGATGCTGTCATGATGTGATCCAACCATACTGGTAAATAGAGATGAATCACATTGCGCAAGCGTTGCAACTGATATTCCAGTACAGCCCGGAACCGCCCTTCTCCGCCGGCCGGCCTGAAACCACCCCGGCGCATATAATCCAGATCGTTGAATCCAAGGTTAGCCAATAGAAATCGAACGGTATTGTCGAGTACTGCCGCAATAATCAGGAGCGCTTGCCCGAAGCTGTGATCTGAGGCATACGCTTAGAACCGGGAACGATATTCCTGGGGAGTGACACAGAGCTCCCGCAGAAATGTCCTGCGCATCTGCTCCTCACTCCTGAATCCGCACTGGCCGGCAGTTTCCTTCAAGTCCGCGGTTTTGTTTTCGAGCAGTATGCGGGCATGCCGAAGTCGCAGTTTCTCAATGAATTTACCCGGCGTATCATCCAGTTCTTTCTAGAACAGCCGGGTGAAGTTGCGCGGGCTCATATTGACCCTGTCGGCAAGCTTTTCAATGGACAGATCCGCAGTCAGGTTCTGCATGATACAGTCTATGAATTCGCTGAATTGTTTCTGCCCGCCCGGCCGCTTGTAGAAAAGCACCAGCTTGCGGGCGATGCTCATAGCCAGTTCCTTGTCTTCATCCTCCTCGACCAGTGCCAATGCTAGGTCCATGCTGGCTGTTATTCTAAATAGCTGATCCGAATTGTGCTATAGAATGGCCGGCGCCGGGGAATGGCTGCACGGCTTTGATCAAGCCTTCTGGCTTTCTTTGACCGGTGGTTCCAGGGTGTTCCCTTACAAATATGCAAGGAGCCTTTTCTACGTTACCGACGCAACCGAGCGCTCTCTAACATATTGATTATTCTGTAGAACCTGGAGCTTGGGAAATTTTTCCAACACTTAGTCAGGAGACTCCAATCGCGAAAGCGATGTCGAATTCGGACGAGTTATGCTAGAAACTGCGGACATATTACGGTTTGAGACCCATGTTCTGGTCGTGGAAACATAAACTGGCCGTTTTGGCCACTTTATGTCCATCAGGCGGATAGGCGAGGGATCTCAGCTCAGCGCCCTCACTCTGCACGGGAATCGTTAATGCAGCAGCGCTTCGAAACCTATCACGTAATATCGCAAATCTACGCCAGCGCCCGAACGCTGGTGGTAGCGGCCCGCAGGCGCGACAACGACGCGACTGTCGTGCTCAAGGTTCCGCAACCGGGGCAGCGTGGCGACGAGCTGGCGGCGAATTACGCCAAGGAAGCAAAATACCGGCGTGCCCTGGGCCAGGGTGAAGTCGAGGTGGATCGCCACATGGGCTTGCCGCTGCTAGTCATACCGGGTTTGGGGGAGGTCGCCCTACGCGACTTGTTGCGGTCATCAGAGACCTTGCAATTAGGTACCTGGCTCAAGATAGCGCGGGCGGCCAGCCAGCAGCTCAAGGAACTACATGCGCTGGGTGTGTTGCACCGGGATGTGCACCCTGGCAATTTGTTGTGGAATTCTTCGACTGAGCGCGTTGCGCTGGTCGATTTCGAGCTGGCCGTGCCCCTCATTCACGCTGGTGCCAAGCCCATCGATCAGCAGCGTCTGGGAGCTATGCTGCCCTATATGGCACCTGAAACGACCGGGCGAATGAATGTCGGGGTGGACGAGCGCAGCGACTTATACGCGCTGGGCGCCACGCTGTATGAAGCGCTGCTCGGTGAGCCACCCTTCACCGCAACCGATCCGCTGGAACTAGCCCACCAGCACATGACGCAGGCTCCGATTCCTCCGCATCAACGCCGGGCGGACATCCCGAGCATCGTTTCGGCGATGATCCTGAAGCTTCTGGATAAATCACCGGACCGACGATACCAGAGTGCACGAGGTTTGGAATTTGACCTGAGTCTTGCGCAGGAGCAGTTTGCGGGTGCGGGTCAGGTAGACCATTTTGAGCTGGGTCGCCACGATATCCCCGATCGCTACCAACCGGGTACCGGGCTGTACGGACGTGATACTGAGCGCATGGCGCTTTTGCAGGCTTTGAATCAGGTTCGGGGAGGCGGGCGCATGGTCTACATCATCGCCGGCTATTCAGGAATCGGCAAAACGAGTCTTGTACACCAATTGCGAGAGCCAACGCTTTCGGCGGGCGGAATTTACGCCGAAGGTAAATGTGATCAGTACCAGCGGCTGCAGCCCTACTCGGCGTGGGCCCGGGCTTTAGATTCCATCGTTGCGCAAATTCTGGCGCGACCGCAAGCTCAGCGTGATGTGGTCGCAGAGAAGGTTCTGGCGGCGGTCGGCAGTAACGGCGGCCTGCTAACCGCTATCGTGCCGTCGTTGGAGCACCTGATCGGCTCCCAGCCTGTCGTCAACGAATTGGGGGTCCGTGAAGCCCAGAACCGTCTGGACTATGTATTTGTTGCTTTTCTTGGCAGCCTGTCAGCCGAATTGACGCCGCTGGTGATTTTCCTCGACGACCTGCAGTGGATGGACCGCCCCTCACTGGACCTGCTGCAGGCGATTGCGCAGTCCCAGGAGGCTCGAAAACTGCTGGTTGTCGGCGCCTATCGGGATAACGAGGTCGATGCGGCGCACCCGCTGCAAGAGGTATTGAGGGTGATGCGTAACGAAGCGCCAGAGGTGTTGCGTATCACGACGCTGGGTAATCTCTCGGCTGCCGACATTGGCGCGATGATCGCCACCAATCTGAATATGGCTCGCGAGGCCGCCGACGAGTTGGCCGCCACGGTATACGCCAAAACGGGTGGTAACCCTTTTTTCAGTCACCAGTTGCTCAAGCGGATGGCGGACCTGCGCGTTTTGCGTTTCGACGAAGCCAAGCTGCGTTGGTTGTGGGATTCCGAACAGCTCGATGCAATGCCACCAGCCGATAATGTAATCGACCTGCTGCTGCAGCGATTGCGTGAGCTGCCGGAACGAACTCAGGAAATGCTGCGACTAGGCGCTTCCATCGGTGTTCGGTTCGAACCCGCTGTGCTGACTACGGTGGCGGACTGCTCTGGCCAGGATGCCGAAAAGGCCTTGAAGCCGGCGCTGAAGGAAGGCTTGTTGATCTGGGATGCGTATAGTCTGAAGTTTGCGCACGACCGGGTGCAACAAGCGGCCTACGATCTGATCGCTCCGGATGCCCGCGCCGCACTGCACTTGCGCATTGGCCGCCAGCTCGTGGCCGCCCACGACGGATCGTTATCGGGGCGGCAACTATTCGACACCATTGCGCACTTCGAGCGCGGCCAAGCCTCATTGCACGAGCCCGCTGAGCGACAGCGAATCGCCGCCCTGTCTGCGGAAGCCGCGCATCGAGCCCAGGCCGCCAGCGCACATGACGTCGCCTTGCGTTATTATCGCCTGGCTCTGACGCTTGCCGGTGAAGATGCCTGGCGCGATGACCCGGAAAAACACTGGGACCTTTACCTCGATGCTCTCCGGAGCGAATTCAACAACGCCAATCACGATAGAGTCGAGAAGATGATAGCGGTGGCGGCGGCACACGCTCGTACCCGACTGGATCGTGTCGTACTGTTCGAACTCGAATGCCAGTTTGCAGTCGCGCGTAATGACCAAAATGCAGCGATCGATCTGGCTCTCCAGGCGCTTGAGCTGCTGGATATCCGCTTCGCGCTCGACGCACCGGGACTCGTCGAACAGGCCGCCCGGCTACGTGCGGAGATCCGGTTGCCGTCTCAAGGCATATCGACACTCGCCAAGATGGCCGAAATGCACGAGCCCGAGCATCTGGCTGCGGTTCGAGTCATGGTGAGTGCCGCTGGTGCAGCATATGTCATGCGACCCAAACTTTGGGAGGTGCTGACGCTGCAGATGGTCAAGACGACCTTGGCACAGGGTCGTTCACCGCTGGCAGCTTTCGCCTACGGCTTCTACGGCGTTCTATTAGCCGGTGTCTATCAAGACATAGACAAGGGCTATGCCTTTGGCCGTCTATCGATCCAATTATTGGATCACTACGGCGTAGAACCCTTGCGGGCCAAGATCATCAATCTATTCGACGTGTTCGTGCGCCACTGGAAGGAGCATTTGCGCAAGTCTCTCGAAGAACTCCCGCGCGGCCTGCAAAGCGGCATTGATTATGGTGACTTCGAGTACGGCAGCTATAACGCCATTCAGCATGGCAAACACCAGGTGATTTGTGGTTGTCCGCTCGATGAGGTCCTCGAGCAACAAAACGCCTATATTCGCATCATCGATCGCCTGAAGATGGGCTATCACCTGGACTTTGCGCATATCTGGCGGCAGCTGGCGATCAATCTCAGCGGGCGGGCCAGGGATCCGCTGGCCCTGGCCGGTGATGAGTATGACGCCGACGCGCTGATTCCGCGCCTGATCGCGCAATCCAGCAATTTTCTGGTTTTCAATATCTACTGTACGCAGACCATGCTGGCCTATTTGCTGGGACGCAACGAACAAGCGCTGGCGGCGGCCGACGCGGCGGCCCAATACAGCAACTACGTGTCGGGCATGGCGGAAATTGCCGAGCACAATTTTTACCACTCACTGTGCCTGTTGGCTGCCCTCGAGTCCGGCGCCGCGCTCCACAATCGCCGTTTGTTGCGCCAGGTTGCGAGAAACCAGCGTCGTCTCGATGTTTGGGCTCGGCATGCGCCGATGAACTTCCTGCACAAATACAAGCTCGTCGTGGCGGAGCGTCTGCGCCGATCTTCCTCGCCGCATCGAGCTGCCCGTTTTTATGAACAATCGATTCAGGGCGCGCGCGAAACATACTATTTGAACGATCAGGCCCTGGCCACTGAGCTTTACGCTGAGTACATGCTGGAGCGGGGGAGCACCCTTCTCGCGGCCGGTCTGATTCGCGAGGCAATGGTCCTGTATGGCCGTTGGCAGGCGTACGAAAAAGTGCGCCAGTTGAGCAAACGCTATGCGCATGAACTACAGGTGGTCGCCGAGAGCGATACGAAACCGACGAACAACTCTTCTGACGCGGCGGTGAATTTCGATGTGCAGTCGGCACTGCGTGCCTCAGTGGCGATTGCCAGCGAAACCGATGTCGACGCGCTCAAGTGCAGGCTGATGCTGATTCTGGCCGAAAGTGCCGGTGCCGAGCGCGGGCTGCTGGTGCTCAAAGACGATTCCGAGTGGGTGCTGGCTGCGGAGTTCGATGAAGCCGGCACGCAAACCACGGAATCAGCGTTGCTGGGAGCATCCAACGTGCCCCAGGTCGTGTTCGCCCAGGTCATGCGACGACAACAGAGCCTGGTGCTGGACGATTCGGCCGATTCCGACGATGTCTGGGAGGATCCGTACTTCGAGGCCCATGATGTTCCTTCGCTACTGTGCCTGCCGCTCTTGCACGGTAACGAGGTACGCGGCTTACTCTACCTGGAAAATCGACAGATGCCGCGGGTTTTCTCTCCCAACAGCGTCAAGGTCATAGAAATCCTCGCGGCACAAGCGATCGTAGCCATCGAGAAAGCGCGGCTCCTGACCACGCTCGAGCAGCGGGTTGAAGCACGTACCCAGGAGCTGAGCCGGGCCAAGTACGAACTAGAACAGGCGAATACTTCATTAAGGGTTTCCGAAGAGCGGTTCCGGTTAGCCATGCGGGCCACCAGCGAAGGGTTATTCGACTGGGATCTGGTTTCGGGCGAGATATTTTTCTCGCCTGGGTGGAAACGCATGCTGGGCTATGGCGATCATGAGCTCGGCAATTCTCGTGACACCTGGCTGGGCTTGATCGACACGGCTCAGCGCGATGCCGTGTCTTCTGATATGGATGCTCATCTTGCCGGAGAGCGTCACAACATCGAGCTCGAGTACCGGATGCGTCATCGGGACGGGCATAGCGTTGAGGTGCTTACGCGCGCGTCAATCGTGCGTGCGCAAGACGGTACAGCGCTGCGCATTGTTGGCTGCAATGTCGATGTTACTGCCGAACGGGAGGAACAGGCTGCGATCACCTACCAGGCGCTGCACGATCTATTGACCGGGCTTCCCAATCGCGTACTTTTTACGGAACGTCTCGACGCGGCGCGCAAGGCCCTGCAGCGCAACGGCACACCTTTCGCACTGCATTTGCTCGATCTGGACAGGTTCAAGAAGTGCAACGACACGCTCGGCCATTCAGCCGGTGACGAGGTGCTACGGCAGACCGGCGCGCGGATTCAGGCGGTTTTGCGCGAGACCGATACGGTCGCCCGGCTTGGCGGCGACGAGTTTGCGGTCATTCAGGCTGGCGTGAGTCGGTCAGAGGACGTTCATATGGTTGCCGATAAACTTATCGCCTCGATCGGCCAACCCATCTTGCTCAAGGATGGGGTCGTGACTGATGTGGGATGCAGCATCGGTATTCGCATTGTTGAAAACTCGGCATTGTCCGCCGACATGCTGATACGCCAGGCCGACATCGCTTTGTATCGCTCGAAGAATGGCGGGCGGGGGCTGGCTACAGTGTTTTCCGATGAGCTAAACGGCAGCGCCGACCGATAGGGAAACCGGAAAATCAGGACACCCGAGTGACTGCTTATAGGCTCGAAATCAATGGACCAATGAGGTACGGCAACAGAGGTGGATTAGACCGCGATTTTCCACCAATCTCCCGTATCGCGCGGGCGACCCAGGTATCGTGCGTGGCCTGCGAGTGTTTTGATTGAACACTTGCAGAGGAGACGGGGTTGCATGGCGCTCCACTGCATGAAGTGCGCGCCGAGCGTCGACTTACCCACACCGATACGGCCGATACTCGCGCGCGCTGTCGTGGACCTTCTGCAGAATCTGAACGACCCAATCTCCGACTCTCAGGTGGTCACTGTCGAGCTGGTTTCGACAACCTCTTTGTACCGTTCACCGACGGTCACCCGGCCGGTTCAATGCGGGTCGTGCTGTCCGGTTTCGTGGACGCAGAAGGCAACGCCCGCGGCCGGCCTGCGGGGGTATCATTGCTTGGTTTGAAATAAAAAAGCCCGGCACCAAGGCCGGGCTTTTGCATCGTTAACGGGAAACGTTAACTGATGTTTACTTGACCTTCTTGGCCTTGATCAGGGCGCGCTTGTACATGCCCTTGGCATTTTTCTCGACGGCGTCCATGTTCTTCGGTTCACCGACGATGATCGCACCGACCATGCCCATGGCGAAGTGCGGGTCGCACTTGTACAGATACACGCCTTCCTTATCAAAGGTCTTGGACACGTTGTCACCCAGCGAGGAAGCGAAAGCTTCGGCGCCTTCCGGAATGTTGCCTTCCTCAAAGTTGACATTATGGCCGCTCATGTTGCTCCAGCGAACCTTGTCGCCCGGCTCAATCTTCAGGGCCACCGGGTCGAAGGCGGTCGCCTTGGCATTAACAGTATGCTCTTCGGCCAGCGCGGAAGCACTCACACCGAGCATCAGCAGAGACAGAACACCTGCATAAAGCTTATTACGTAACATTGTCTACACCTCTGTTTTGGACTTAAGTTTTATTTAGTTACTACCAGCCATTGCGGTATTCCGAGCTCCCGCAATGGCCTATGCCTATAAGAAAGGCAAAGTGCCAGGAAGTTTCCCATCTATTTGATGGAATTCTCACTATGCAAAAATTAAGGAAACGCATATTCCAGGCGACGGGGTGCCATTTGGAAAATGGCAGGCGGTCATTCGAACTGCCCCTGTATGTCAGGCCTGGGATTTTTGAGAACTGTTCAAGTTTGTAGCTCACCGCTCCTTACAGGATGGTAATCTGCAGAACTATTTAAGTCTCGGCGTTACACATAATTTGTATGGTGCTGATGATTGACGCCTGCGCGGACAAACCGCTGAGCCATGTGGCATTCTTTTGACATCAGCAACAGTTACGTTGGATATGCGCTGCTTGATCGCTACGGGATCTCTAACGCATAAGGTCCCATATTAACATAATTTCTGACCCGGGTGCATGCCGCCGGTTCAGGCGTAAGGTAATGAATAAATTACTGAAAATTTCCCTTTTTTTGCTGGTTTTGTTCCCGTGTGCCGGGCTTCTGGCAAGCCTGTTTCTGGCGCTGACGCTGGACCCCGAGGACTACAGGCAGGAACTTGTCGCGCTGGTCGAGACCCACACCGGCCGTGATTTTTCGGTACAAGGCGACATACGGGTAGCGGCCTCGCTGTTCCCGACTCTGGTGCTGGAGGACGTGTCGCTGGGTAACCCGGACTGGGCGCAGCAGCCTGTGATGCTGGCCGCGCGCCGAATCGAGACTCGCATTGCCCTGCTCCCTCTGCTGACTGGCGATCTGTCGATACGGCGCATTTTGCTGCACCAGCCCGTGGTCAACCTGGAAATCAGCGCCGACGGTGTCGGCAACTGGCAGTTGCCGCAACAGGCGGCGGAAACCGCGAAGGCGCCGGCAGATAAGCGCGCCTCGCCGGCGCTGAATATTGATGAACTGGTCATTGAACAGGCCCGGATCAGCTATCACGGTGCACCGGAATCGCCGCCCCTGGCGTTCAACATCGAGTTGCTCGACGTACGCGCGGCCAACCAGCCGTCACGGCTGGCCATCGAGCTGGAGGCCAGTCATGGCGACATGCCTATCCAGCTGCACGGCACGGTGGGTTCACTGGCTCGATTGCTCACCGCCGACGGCCCCTACCCGCTGGCACTCAATATTCAGGTTGGGGCGGCCAGCGGCGAACTCACGGGTGAAATCGCGCAGCCGGACAGACTGGCGGGCATCGATGCAGACCTGCACCTGTCGGCGGCCTCGCTGGCCGACTTCAACAGCATCGCCGGCCTCGACTGGCCGGCCGTCGGACCCTTTGAACTCAGTGCCGCCATTCGCGGCGCCGCAAATGAACTGCATATCGAGGATTTTGCCGCCCGGCTGGCCGATTCACACCTGACCGGCGAGGCGTCGTGGCGCGTTAGCAAACAGCGCCGCCATCTCAAGGCAGTGCTACATGCGGAACTGCTGGACTTGGTGCCGCTGCAGCCCCAGCCTGAACAGGCGGAGCGGCTGTTTTCGCGCGAAACATTCGACCTGACCGTGCTGCGCGCCCTCGATGCCGACATCCTGTTGAACGTGGATGCCTTGCGCTCGCGTAATGTGAACATGCGCGACGCGAGTCTCAAGGCGGTGCTGCAGGATGGTCGGCTTACCCTGACACCGGCCGGTCAGCTGGCTGCCGGCAAGTTTTCTGGCAGCCTTATGCTGGATGGCAGCCGTGCCACGCCGCATCTACAGGTAGACCTGCGCATTCGCCAGCTGTTGCCGGAACAGCTGCCGGCCTTGCAGGAAAAGTCACTGATCCGCGACGGCCGAACCGATATCGATTTTAACGGCCGCGGCCACGGCAACAGCGTTGCGGCCCTAGCGGCCAGCTGGAACGGCGGGCTAGTGGTGAACATGGGCCGTGGCCAGTTGCTGAACAATTTCGCCAACCTAGCCGGCGCCGATCTGCTCTTTTCGGCGTTCCAGATGCTGAACCCGCAGACCGAGGCTGACAGGGATTCGGAACTGGTCTGCGGGGTACTGAACTTTGTAATCGTGGACGGCATTGCGACAGCTGATAACGGCATTGCCCTGCAGACCGCCCGGGCCAATGTGCTGGGCAGCGGCCTGATCGATCTCGGCAGCGAGGCGATCGAAATCCGCGCCAGACCGAAGGCCCGCGAAGGCGTCGGCGTGAATATGGCGCAGTTCAGCGATTTCGTGATGATCGGCGGTACCCTCATGGCGCCACGACCGGTCACCGATGTCAGTGGCGTCCTCGGAACCGCCGGCACGGTCGGCGCGGCATTCGCCACCGGCGGGCTGTCACTGCTGGCCCAGGGACTGTTCAGCCGTATCTTCTCCAGCGACGATCCCTGTGGTGTCGCGCTGAGCCAGGCATCGGCAAGCGCACAGTCAGACGGCGGGCGCGGTACGCTGGACAAGGCCGGGGATACGGTCAAGGGCCTGTTTCGGGATCTGTTTGGCGAGTGACCGGCGTGGAACGGGAGCGCCTGGCCGGCGTCCGAATCCCTGCAAACCCATAACGACGGAGCCCAAGCCATGAGTACCGCACTCAGCGAAAAAACCTGCTCCGCCTGTCGCGGCGGCGTACCCAGTCTCGATACCGATGAAGCCGGCAAACTGCTGGCCGAGGTGCCTGAGTGGCAGCTGAACGATGACGCCACTTTGCTGAGCCGTGAATTCCGTTTCGACAACTTTCGCCAGGCAATGACATTTGCCGGCCAAGTGGGCGAACTGGCTGAAGAGCAGGGTCACCATCCCGTCATCACCTTTGGCTGGGGCTTCTGTCGCATCGAAACCCAGACCCGGAAGATCCATGGCCTGCACGAGAACGACTTCATCCTCGCCGCGAAGATCGATGAGCTCCTGAACTAGAGAGGCGCGGCCATGACCGTACCCCAAGGGCGTTTTTGTTTTGTTCTTAGTCAGTTGTTAACCCCTATAGTGTTGAGATAATACATTAAGTAATTTTATAACTTTTAATTAAATCTTATTGTTTTTATTGTATTATTTCTCGCAACCAATTTACCATACAATCGTGTGTTGCCTGGATGACTGGGTGCGAAGGGCTCTATGTAGTTGAACGATTACTGCTTCATATAACAAAGTATTCTTTGGGCCTGAAAACGCACCGATAGATAGGATTTATCATGCAATCTCCCCTGCCCTGGCGTCAGTCGACGGTATCGCGGTGCAGGCAACGCTGGAGCCATCCATGAAAGAACACCGAGCCGCCGGTCTTGAACAGGTAAATCCGTTACTCACGGATCTGTATCAATTGACCATGCTGCAGGCTTACTACAGCAGCGGTATGGAAGAGACCGCGGTGTTCGAGTTCTTTGTTCGCAAGCTGCCAGCGGGACGACGCTTCCTGCTGGCCGCCGGTCTCGAACAGCTGCTCGCCTATCTGCAGGAACTGCAGTTTACGGAGACCGAGCTGCAGTGGCTGCGCGACAGCGGCCGGTTCAGTGATGCGTGTCTCGAGCGCCTGGCGGACTGGCGTTTCAGCGGCGACGTGGCGGCGATGCCGGAAGGCAGTGTGTTCTTTGCCAACGAGCCGATACTGCGGGTGACGGCGCCACTACCCGAGGCGCAGCTGATCGAACCCATCGCGATCAACCTGCTGCACTTCCAGACCCTGATCGCGAGCAAGGCCGCGCGTTTCCGGTTGGCGGCGCCGGACGGACTACTGGTGGATTTCGGCCTGCGCCGTGCCCACACCCCCGATGCCGGCCTGCTGGCGGCGCGTGCGGCGGTTATCGGTGGCTTCGACGGCACGGCAACGGTGGCGGCCGGGGCCGCTTTCGACGCCGCACTGTACGGCACCATGGCACACTCCTATATCCAGGCCTGGGGCGATGAATATGCCGCCTTCGCGCACTTCGCCCGTGTTCATCCCGACAACGCAGTGCTGCTGATCGACACCTACGACACGCTGGCGGCAACCGACAAGGTGGTTCGGCTGGCGCACGAGCTGCAGCAGGAAGGTATCGCCATACGCGCGGTGCGCATCGACAGCGGCGACCTCGACAACCTGTCGAGGCAGGTGCGGGCGAAACTCGATGCCGGCGGCTGTCAGGCCATTCGGGTGCTCGTCAGCGGCGGTCTCGATGAACACGAAATCGCCGGTTATGTTGCCGCCGGCGCACCCATCGACGGTTACGGTGTCGGCACGCAGCTGGATTGCTCGGCCGACCACCCCTACCTGGACTGCGCCTATAAACTACAGGAATACGCCGGCCGGCCCTGCCGCAAGCGTTCCACCGGCAAGGCAACCTGGCCGGGCCGCAAGCAGGTTTACCGCAATCTGACTGACTCGGGATTGTTCGACGATGACGTTCTGGCGCTGGAGAGCGAGTCACAGGCGGGAAAGGCGCTGCTGCAGCCGGTCATGCGACAGGGACAGCGCCTGCATGACAGCGAAACCACAGAAGCGATTCAACAACGGGTAGGCGACGGCCTGGCGCGGCTACCGGCTTCGCTGCGCCACCTGCAGGCGGATACCGATGCGTCCGGCTACGAAGTCCGCATCAGCGAAGAGTTGCGGGCACTGGCCGAAAGCGTTGATCGCGAGGCTGACTGAGCCGGCATTTCAGCGCGTAATCTGGTCCAGGGTCACGGGCCGGGCGCCACGTTCGTGCATTGTCGCGATCGCCCGTTCGCCGTCACCGGGATTGACGTTGACGGCGCGGATGGCGTCGTCGAGCAGACATACTTCAAAACCTTCATCCAGCGCATCGCACACCGTATTCAGCACGCAATAGTCGGTCGCCAGACCGCCGATGAACAGCCGCGTCACGCCGATCAGCCGGCACTGCTCGGCCAGGTCCGCGCCCGCGAAGCCCGAGTTGGCATCGCGATCCTCACGGGTCGCCTTGGATATGATCCGTGTCTTCGCGGGCAGTTGCAGGTCGGCGCTGAATGCCGCCCCGGCACTGTCGGCGATGCAGTGCGGTGGCCACGGACCGCCCTGTTCCACGAACGAACAGTGCTTTTGCGGATGCCAGTCACGGGTGGCATAAATCGGCAGTTGACGCGCCGTGAACAGGCGGATGTCCCCATTAAGTAGCGGGACAACAGCATCGCCGTCGATAACGGCGAGACTGCCGCCGGGCAGAAAGTCGTTCTTCACGTCGACGATCAGCAGCGCATCCTAGTTATTGAGTTTCACAGTAAAGCACCATCGGTATTGAGGATTCTTTTAATACGCTCTCTCGTATTCGTTGTGTTTAATTCTGCGATAGTTCCGAGAATGCGCTTTTTTGACTCGAGGCGACAAGAACCATACAGGAAATCAATATAGGCGAGAGCGTGATTAATAAGCGCTACCGCAGGCCACGGCTCCGCCCCCCCCTTGCCCACGCTGCCCTGCCCTATCAAGTATAGGGGGACAGGAAAGACGCATAGGCCATTCTATTGATCCGGATCAATGTTTTATGGTTGCTGATCTCCTATTCTTCGATAGCAAGGGCAAGGGAGGGAAATTCCAAAACATATACCCCCGGAGAAAGAACATGACTACAGAGACCGAGAAAACACCTGATAGCAGGAATCTTTCCAATTCAAACAACGGACTGGATCAGATGCTGGACGATTACCGGAAATTCAGTACCAACGCACTAAAAATATTCATGGATGCACAGATTGACTTCATGCACACATGCCTGGATTGCAGCAACGATCAACGGCATCGGCTGATGGATGCAAAATCACCGGAGGACTTCATCAACGGAGAGTCCGACCTGGCTGAAGAGTATATGAAACGCTTTATTGATAGCTCCCGAAAACTCATGGATGCTTCGGCCAAAACCCAGGAGATGATGTTTTCCCTGTGGCATATCAATGATTTTCTGCCGGCAAAAGACAAGGTGGAAACGAAATCATTGGCAAAACGTTCGAATTAAGGATGCTGACAATGGTACAGATGACGACAGCTTTTACCGGTGAGGAAATCAGCGTTCACCACACACTGCCTACCAATATAAGAATACAGCATCTGGATGAAGAAGTGGTGGTGAAAGAAGAACTCACTGAATATAACAGTTTTCTCATGACGCCGATGGTTCTCTATGATGCAGACCAGGAATATATCGTTTATATTTATGTTAATAATTGCATTTTGAGTGACCTGGAGGTCACAGTTAATAATCAGCTATTGCAAATCAAGTGCAGAAAAAACCGGAACACGAACTCAGCAGGCTGGTTTCGCTGGTGCAGCAACATGAGTCTCGGAATATTGCTGCCCCACGACGCTAATGCCGCATACATCAAGGCCTGTCACAGCAATGGACTATTGAAAATAACGATCGACAAGATCTGAATTGCAACAGTCATTTCACATGCCTAGGCCGGCGCTTCCTCGGAGACGTCGGCCGACCCTGTTCGAGTCTTTATCCTATCCAGCTAATGACAAAGTTGTTTCATTCATGAAACAGTTTTGTTCATCTATTTGATTTCATTAGAAATAAAATCTATTCTTCCTGTGTTGTGCATATGATACTTTAAAGCATGGTCTATTTGGCTAGGTCTTGAAACACTTCCCTGGTGGAGTCCTTTAGGAACGAAAATGAGTTACCAGCGGATGGCCAGCGATTCTCCGGTCGCAAGAGCTTCATGCACACAATGTCATTTGCCCGAACTGTGTTTGCCGCGCAGCCTGCCATGCGGTGAATTGCTTGAGCTCGCGGACATTGCGCTAGTTTCAAGTCCTATCCAGCGCGGCGGTATAATCTTTAAAAGCAATAGTCCTTTTCGGGCGATTTATGCTATTCGTTCAGGCATGGTCAAACAGTACTACGAGTGCTCAGACGGACAGCAGAAAATTCTTGGTTTTTACCTTCCGGGAGAAATGCTAGGTTTTGATGGCATAGCCAAAGGCAGGCATCAGTATTCAGCAGCAACCCTAGAAACGACAACCATCTGCGAGCTTAACTATGAAGAGCTGAAGTGGGTTTGTAGCCGGACAGAGAGACTCGATGAACGGTTCCATTGCCTGATGAGCCAGGAGATCAGTAAAGAAAACGAATCTCTGTTACTGCTGAAGAGTAAAACTGCAGAACAGCGACTGGCCATATTTTTGAACAGCCTTTCCTGTCGCTACAAGCAACTCGGCTATTCAGCCAATGAGTTCAAATTATCCATGTCACGCGCTGAAATCGGCAGCTATCTGGGTTTGACCATTGAAACAGTCAGTCGCCTGTTCAGTCGTATGCAAAGAGAGGGACTGATTGAAAGCCATCATCATACGCTTAGGATACTTGACCCAACCCATCTGCATGCTCTCTGCAGTGAACAATGTTAGCTATCTTGAAGCGTCAACCGTAAATCAAAGGTTCCGTCATTATTGTACTTCATTTCAAACCCGAATGTTTCAGCCAGCCGGCACATTCTGGAATTATCGGCCAGCGTCTGGCCGACCATGTAGCGTGTACCGCGTTCGCGGCAATAACGGATCATCTTCTCAAGCAAGCGGTAGCCGAGTCCCTGCTTCTGCAGATCGCTGGCGACGACAATGGCGAACTCGGCAGTCTGATTATCGGCATCCGTCACCGTACGCACGACGCCATGGCTGTGTGTCTCGCCGTTGCTACCCTCTTCGCTGGCAATAAATGCCATCTCCCGGTCATAGTCGATCTGGGTGAAACGCGCCAGTTGATCGTGTTCGATGTTTCCCATAGCGCGGAAGAAACGGAAGTAGCGATCCTCGGGCGAGAGATGCTCGAACAGCTCGCGGTGCGCCGCTTCATCCTCCGGCCGTATCGGCCTTAACAGCAATCGCCGACCGTCCTTGAGTTTAACCGGCTCTTCCAGCTCCTGCGGATACGGGCGAATGGCCAGCCGTTCACTCCCCTTGTCACCACCGGCCTTGACGCGAATACGCGCATCGAGGCCGAGCACACCCTGACTGTCGGCAAACAGCGGGTTGATATCCAGTTCCTGCACGGCCGGGTGATCGATAATGATCTGCGAGACTTTCAGCAGGGTCAGGCGGATGGCGTCCAGATCGGCTGCCGGCGTGTTCCGATAGCCCTGCAGTTCGCGATAGATGTTCGTGCGTGCCATAAGCTCGTCCGCCAGCATCATGTTCAGCGGCGGCAACGCCACGGCCTTGTCGTCGACGACTTCCACCGCGGTGCCGCCCTTGCCGAACAGCAGTACCGGGCCAAAGATGTTGTCGGTAGTGGCGCCGACGATCAGTTCGTGCGCGCCGGGACGATCGGCCATGCTCTGGACGGTGAAACCCTGCAATCGGGCGTCGGGCTGCAGTCGTTGTAGGCGGCTGCGCATGCCCTCGGCGGCATAACGCAGCAGATGGCCGGACTCGATATTCAACAACACGCCGCCAACATCGGACTTGTGCGTGATGTCCGGCGACAGGATCTTCAGTGCCACCGGGTAGCCGATTTCGTCGGCAATGCGCACCGCCTCGTCGGCGTCGGCAGCGACGCGCGTGTCGATGACCGGGATGCCGTACGCCTTCAATACGGACTTGGCCTCGGGTTCGGTCAGCAATTCGCGGCCATCGGCCATGACCTGGTCGAGGATTTGCTCTACCGCCTGGCGGTCGGGATTGAATGTCTCCGGTAACGACTTCGGTGTCTGCATCAATGCCTGCTGGTTGCTGGCATAGTCGACCATCTGCAGGAACGCATGGATGGCCGCATCTGGTGTTTCGTAACTCGGCACACCCGCCGTCTCGAAATGCTGGCGTGCCTCGGCTACGGCAGCCGCTCCCATCCAGCAGGTGAATACCGGTTTATCGGTGTTGCCGATGGCCTCGGTAATGGCACGCGCCACCGCAGCGTTGTCGATCACTGCAACCGGCACCAGCATGACCAGTACGGCGTCGTAGCTGTCATCCTTCAACAGTATATTCAGGGCATTGACATAACGTTCGGCGCCGCCGTCGCCAATGATGTCCACTGGATTGCCATGCGACCAGGTTGCCGGCAGCGTTGCGTTGAGTTCAGCGATGGTTTTTTCACTCAGTTGGGCCAGGTGCCCGCCGCCACTGATCAGGGCATCCGTTGCCAGTACACCCGGACCACCGCCGTTGGTCAGGATCGCCAGGCGATTGCCGTGCACCTTGCGTGCCCGCGCCAGCGTCTCCACCGCGCTGAACAGATCCTCGATGGAATACACGCGCAGCATGCCGGCACGGCGAATTGCCGTATCGAAGACATCATCGCTGCCGGCCAGCGCGCCGGTATGCGAGGTCGCCGCGTCGGCACCCTCCTTCACCCGACCCGACTTGATGACGATGACCGGCTTGTTACGCGCCGTGGCCCGTGCAGCGGACAGGAACTTGCGCGCTTCCTTGATCGATTCGATATAAAGCAGTATGCCGCTGGTGCTGCGATCGTTGCCGAGGTAATCGAGCAGATCGCCGAAGTCGACATCAGCGCTGTTGCCCAGGGAGATGAAATGCGAAAAGCCGATGCCGCGTGACTTGGCCCAGTCGAGTATGGTCGTGCACAGCGCGCCCGACTGGGATATCAGTGCCAGCTTGCCCGGCAGCGAGTTGGTGTGGGCGAAACTCGCGTTAAGCCCCAAGTTCGGCAACAGCAGACCGACGCAGTTGGGACCGAGAATGCGCAGGCCGTGCTTGCGGGCGGCATCGAGCATGTCCTGCTCAAGTGTCTGGCCATTGGCCTCCTCGCGGAAACCGGCGCTGAGCACGACGGCGGCACGACAGCCGCGCGCACCCAGCTGCGCAATAATGCCGGGCACCGTTTTCGCCGGCGTTGCGATGACCGCCAGGTCCGGCGTTTCCGGTAGCGCCTCGACGTCGGCGTAGCATGATTGCCCAAGCACCTGTTCGTATTTCGGGTTAACCGGCCAGACCGGGCCCGCAAAACCGCCGTCCAGGAGATTCTTCAGCACCAGGCTACCGAGCGATTCCGGTTTATCCGAGGCGCCTATCAAAGCCACCGATCGCGGTTTCAGCAGATGGTCCAGATTCAGTACGCTCAAGCTTGAACTCCTTTTTGCTCGTGGCGATATAGGACAATGACTATCGTGCATCATAACAGAGTGCTGCGCCGCAACAAGCTATACCGGGTTCGTCTCACACCCATTTAATTCTGGTAAAACCGGTCACAAATCAATACGCTGGAAGCGGCCGTTAAAGTACAAGTCATCTATAATCGCGGCCATTACTTGGAGGGGGATACGGCAATCATTCAGTTGCTCAGAGCACTACCCGGCCAGCTGGCGGCTGCCTTGCCCTATGCACTGCTGCTGGCGCTGCCGGCCTGGCTGGTGAATCATGTCGCGCGCATACCCGCCGGCCTGCAGCTGTTCGTTGATAACCTGCCCCTTCTGCTCAGCGGCATCTGTGTGCTGCTTGCCTTCGGTTTTCATCGCGGTCGCACGCTGGTCGTGGCACTGGCCGCAGGCCTGGCTTACTGGGGCATGTCATTGGCCGAGGCGGTATCCGACAATCGCGGGGTATTGCTATTCAGCCTAGCTCAGCTCGCCCTGTGCCTGAACCTGACCCTGTTCGCTTTCGTCCGCGAGCGCGGCATGCTGTCGAAATTCGGTCTGACGCGGTTGGGCTTTATCGCGCTCCAGGTCGCTGTCATTGCCGGACTGGTCGCATTGGATTCCAGTCTGCTGGCGGCCGTGCTCGAGCTTCAATTGGTCGATATTGTCTGGCTCGAGCGCCTGTATATTCCGCAGGTCATTCTGCTGTTACTGCTCCCGGCACTGGTGATCCTGATCGTTCGCAACCTGTTGCAGCCCGGTGCCACGCACGCCGCTTTCCTGGCCGCATTTCTTGCCGTCGTGTTCGCTGCCTTCCGCCCGGACCTGCCCTACTGGGACAGTTTTTACATGAGCGCGGCGCTGGTGATCCTGACCTTCGGCCTGCTTCAGGATTCCTACCGCATGGCGTTTCGCGATGAGCTGACCGGTCTGCCGGCACGACGTGCGATGCAGCACAAGCTGAATACACTCGGCAATGAATACGCCATCGCCATGCTCGACGTCGATCACTTCAAGAAATTCAATGACACGCATGGTCACGAGGTGGGTGACCAGGTACTGAAAATGGTTGCCAGCCATCTGGGTGCGGTAACCGGTGGTGGCACCGCATATCGCTATGGGGGCGAGGAATTCACGATCATCTTTCCGCGTCGGAACATCAAGCAATGCATCCCGCACTTATCCAAAGTGCGCGAAAACATCGAAAATTACACACTGGTGCTGCGTCGCCGGGAACGCCCGCGCAAGGCGGAAAAGGGGCGGCGTCAACGCGGCCGCAACCCGCCGACCAAAAGAGTCAGCGTGACCATCAGTATCGGTGTCGCGGAAAGAAACCAGAAATGGACTACGCCCCGGGACGTCATGGAAGCCGCCGACAAGGCCCTCTACCGGGCCAAGGAAAAAGGCCGCAATCAGATCAGCCGGTAGACGAGTATGCCGAGGCTGGCAACTACAATGACTGCAAATGTGCCGGACATGCCGGCGACGCGGAAACGGATATCCTCGTCAATCTGACTCACACCGTAGGCATGCACGATGCGGCTGGCCAGAAGAACGATCCCCAGACCGTGCATCAGCCCGCCCGGAGCCGGACTGAGTTCGAGAAAGTACAGCAGCAGCAGGGCCAGCGGCACGTACTCGGCGAAATTGGCGTGTACCCGGGCGGCGCGCACCAGGTCGGGGGCGTCGCCGTAGCCCAGGGCAATGTTGTTGCGCCGCCGTGACTTGATGGTGCGTATGCTGAGAATGACAAACAGCAGGCCGAGCAAGGCGGCGTAAATTCCGGTAATCATGTATTAAGATATCGTCCGGTTGGCGGAAATTCGGCCAGACTACCTGCCGGTTTCCCAGTTGTCAGCTGCCTCGGCACAGGTGCGAATATTCTTTGCACGCTCGGCCGGATCACCGGTCAGTCGTACCTGCGGCTCACGGTCTTCATCGGCGAGGAAGTCGACAGCCGCCCTGACCTCGGCGACAGGCGCGTTACGGGCCGCGTAACAGTCGGCCGCGTCTTCGTGCGACTGTGTATACGATGCCGGCGACAGTATCTGATGATTCAGCATTAAGTGGGCAAACGCATGGCTGCGGAAAAAGCCGCAGGCCTCGCCGACCGCCTGGCATAGTTTCGGATTGTAAACGACGACAGTGCCGGACCTCGGAGCGGTCCTGATCAGAGCAATGTAAGACAGGTTTTCATCGGGCAGTTCCCAGAAATGCTTGTCGGCCGCTGCGCAGGCGGCAAGCAACAGCGGCATCGTGACGATGAAGCAGAATATGATGAGGCCATGTTTCATGATGGATCCTCTCTTGGCTGCGACTGTAACCGGGTTACGCAATGGTTAGAGTCACGGATTCAGAACTGGTGCCGGGGCCTCTCTAATATTTCGCCCTGAGAGGCCTGTATAACGGGCATTTCGAAAATAAAGCATTGGTATATACCCCCAATTGTACCCCCAAGGCACGAGGCCCTAAAAATCGGGTGTGCAGGGATTATCGTAACGTTTCGGAGGCTCTACCGCCATGCGCCTTACCATCGCTCCCTCAGGCCACCGCGCCGGCGAATCTCACCCCAAGGCGAAGCTCAGCGACAATGATGTGCGGCTGATTCGCGAGCTGCATGAGAACCATGGCCTCGGCTATGGCACCATCGCCAAGAAATTTGATTCTTCCAGATCGACTATCATAAGCATCTGTAACTACAGATGCCGAATTTATGTCATCTGAGCTTACAGAAAGCCAGCGGGCTTATGCGCAGCGCTGCCTCGAGGCCTGGGCGGAGTGGTCGGCCCGGCTCGAGGTCAATGGTCTGGGCTGGAATCGACGCGTGAACTGGATCAGCAATCATCGTCGCGGCACTGATCCGGGCTCAACCCCGCCCATATACAACAGCGATGAGCAGGCGATGCACACCGAGCGCTGCGTGCTGAATCTGCCCCAGGTGCTCAGGGCAGTGGTACTGGCCGAATACTTGAACCAGGGCGGCCGGCAAAAGAAGGCGAAGGAATGCCAGTGCACACCGGAAACATTCAAGAAGCGGCTGGAGCGAGCCTACGCTTATATCTATCCGGGTTTACGCAGCAAGCGCTAAGGCTTCACAACGGTCAATCCGTGCTGTCGTTGATATAGGCATCACGGATATTCTGCGAACTGTGGCGCTTGGCTGATGCCGGCTGGCTGGCATTGCGCAGGTTGCGCGCCTCCCTCAGCTCAGGCTCCAGGGCATCTGCTATCCGTTTGACCTGCCTGTACGTCTGATGCGCCCATTTCTGGGCGGCATACAGTGCCATCAATACGAACACGGCGACCACTAGGTTAATGGCGAAGATGATTAAAAATAGCGACTGTTGATCGGCTGCCATTGCTGGCTCTCCCCTTCTCTGGGCGTTTCCCCGGAAACATCCACTCTCAATGCCAGCTTGCCACACCGCCTGAATTGCGGGCCAGCAACTTTACACGATGACAGGGCCACGGCATAACCGACTGATTCGGATACGGGTTCTTTCGGCGTAAAGTGCATATGCCATTAAGTCCTGTAAATCTCAGTATAATATCTTGCACCGCAGCACGGCTATTAGACTTACATCCGCGCCATGGGCATTCTGTATTACTCAGGTATCAATCCAATTACGGACCTACCAGAGGGCAGCGCAGTTGATTCTTGCGATGATCGACAATAAGGAGTCACACGCGCCCAATGACAGGGACTGACCCAACAATAGTTGACGATATGAAGCCGCTGTCGCAATGGGAATTCGATATCTACGCATTGTCGTTGCCGAGAGGTCACAGTTTTGGAGAGCAACCACCTGTCGGCGCCTGGCAAAGCTTTGATGGGCTTTCGTGCGGGATCCTAACCCAGAATATAAACGATCGATCATTTGGATTGATTGTTATAAGACGGCGCACGGATCACGTTTGGACGGTAATTGCTGAGCGCAATGATTTTGTCGCACGAGAAGAGGCCCTCTCGCTATTGCAGCCACTTTTAAAGGAAGGGGAACAACCCGAATCTGTGCCTCCTGGTGTCACCCAGCGGGCGGCACTTTACGATCTGCAGGGGAGGCAACCCAGCGAGGTGTTTGCGACGCTCACATCTTTGTCGCATCACCCAGCAGCGTGGACACTTAACCAACTCTATCTCGCGCTCCCTAAGCCCGATCAGAACTGGGCCAGTGATTGCCAGACAAATAATTTTCATACGCGGCTGTGGGAAGCGCAGTTGTTGGCGGCGTTTCGGGAGCAAGGGTTACGTGTAACGCAACCCCATGAGTCTCCAGACTTCCGTATTGAAAACAGGCTTGGAGGGGTCGCCTGGGTAGAGGCCGTAACGGCCAATCCGCCAGTAGCTTACAATCATGTCAATACACCTCGTAGCGCTGCACCGGCTGATCGAGAGGAAATCTTTTTCGGGTCGGCCGCAGAGCGTTTTGCAAAGACTCTCGGAAATAAGCTCGGCCGGCACTATGAGCAGCTTCCGCATGTAACGGGCCATCCATTCATGATCGCGATCGCAGATTTCCAAGCACCGGCATCGATGTTGTGGAGCCGTGAGGCCTTGATCGGCTACCTCTATGGAGAGGGCTGGCGGGAGGTAGAAATTAATGGGCGCAATCAAGTTGAAAGGATAGCCGCAGCACAATTGATCGGTGACTCATCATTTCCGGCCGGCTTGTTTACTGATGGGCGCCAGGCCGAATTATCTGCTGTAATTTTCACGAATGCCTGTTCCATTGGAAAACTCAATAGAGTAGCAGTGTCCGGACAAGGAGCCCCTAAGGGTCTTCGTTATACACGGATGGGCAATTTTTTCGACCGGACGCCGGGCGCCCTGAGAGGGGCTCCCTTCTGCCTAGACATAACAAGCGAAGAATATCGGGAGCTTTGGCCGCAACGCTACGAACCTTGGTCAGCCGAGCTAGAGGTTTTCCATAATCCCTTTGCTCGCTACCCTGTATCATTTGAACTTCTTCCCGAAGCAACCCATTGGTTCGATCAGGGAGGCGAGAAAGTCTGCCGGAGCTTCTATGAAACCTCTATCCTGTGGTCGCAGACCTTAATTACAAACACCGAGGATCCGCCGCCGCGTTTGGAGGACTTTCTGAAGTAGCGGCTATATAACCAGGCCGTCACATAAAACGTGACATGCATTAAACACCTAGATCTACAGGCAAACGCTGCAGTTCGACTTCTTCGTTATTGTAACGATCACTGTGCGCCAGTTACGCGAAATGATCATCATCTGAGAAAAACGAATCAGTGCTAGAAGAGGTTCCCGACGATGCTAGGAGCGCATTAACTCAGCCATCCGATGATGAGAGCTCTGAATAGCTAATTGCTGTCATCCTCAGCGGAATCAGACGCCTGCCCCGCCTTGGGCTTGTCAGCTGCATGACCAATCACGCCAGCGGCGCGCCAGGCTTCCAGATCTGCATTGGATGCAGACGGTGCCGGATCACCGATGTTGTACACTTTGCCGTTATGCCTTAGCTTCATCAGGCATTGTTCTGTTTTACTCATAGCTCACTCCATATGGTGGTTTATATTTCGGACACTGCCTATGGCTTCTTACATCATAACTTGGTTGTCGCTGTCAAAAATCCCTCTTCCCGTAAGTTTTAAGCAATAAAAGTCCATGCACGCGAGCCTTACTTCAAATGGATTGCGGACATGCTGGACCCGGCATTTCTCGCACACCCAAAAAGTGAAGTGCCATCCTTTCGGCGGACTCTTGAAACCAATCGGATACTGCCGGTTGGCATCCTGATTAATTTGATCACTGATATCAAAAAAGAAATAAACGAGCCCGTCAGGCTCTTTTTCTTGTTGGCAAGCAGCGCATTGCAGACCCTGCTTTTCTATAAAATTAACACGTCGCTCTTGGCTCAGTTTAATTAACCGCTCCACATGGTTAATGGGTATTACTGCTCTTGCCTTCTTAATGAGCTCGTCCAAGCTCAGATGATCATATTTTCCCATATTAATTCCCCTTTCCGGCCTGCAGGGCGGCCTTGCCAAAGACTTCCCGAATTTCACGGGCGGCGTTTTTGTCTGCCTTGACCTGCGTGCTTCTGCCATCTGGCCAATATAGATTGATTGGTGTTTCGTTACTGCCACCGGCGGCGGACATCGCTTCGTGCGACAGGCTCGGTATGTCTATCTGGCTGATCAGTCCACCGGAGGCAAAGCCAGGAATGCGACCAGTGGCGTTCAGCTGATCCAGAAATCCGCGGCCGTACTGGCTCATTAAACGCTTTACGGCTGCAGCCCGCAAAACGTATTCATTGTTGCTGGCGGCAATCAGTAAACTGTCGCTCGTATCGGTGCCCGGGCCCTTGAGCATGCCGCCGCCGGCGCGGCCCTCGACCCGGCGTAGCAGCTCATCAGCGACACTCAGCTTCGGCGCATCGGGAGACGTGATCTCTACCGGGATCTGCACTGGCGACTGGTTCAGCTGTTCCTGAATGGCCTTGAGGATGTTATCCGCCCGCTGCCTGGCATTGTCCTCGTCAAAGCCAATTTCAATGGTTTGAAGTGCCTTGAAACGCTCGACCAGTTCATTGATGGTGGTTTGTATCTGGTCGACTTCCGCCTGTTGCGCTTCCTCACGGGCGGCCGCGGCATCGTTTGCGATACGCCTGATCGCCTCGGCCACGCCGGAGAGCGCCAGCCTGTTACTATCACCCGCCTGCTGTAGGGCCTCGAGGCCCTCGCCGGCGCGGCGCGCAAGTTGTATGGAGCGCTCGAATTCGCCGGCATTCAGCGCCTGCTGAGCCTGATTTTGAATGCTAGCAATATCAATAAAATCGAGCGTATCTGCGCCCTGGTCGCCGCCACTGCGGATACGTTCAGTGAGCTCCCTGAATTCCTGCTCAATAGCCTCTCTTTCATCGACTACGCGCTGTAGTTCTTTCTGGGCGTCTTTGTAAAGACTGACCTGTTCGGCCAGGGAGCGACGAATCGCATTATTCTCATCGGCCTTGATGCGTCGCACCTTGTCGGCGTGCTCTTCCTGGAGCGCCTCACGCTGTTTCAGCTGGGCGTCAAGCTCTCGCAAGGCCTTGTCCCTGACGCGCGCCTGCCGGGCTGCCTCGAGTTCCTCGTCACCTGGAGACCACACTTCGCGTGGCTCGATAGATCGGCCCATGATCGGATCGAACGTATCTGGATCTTCGTTTCTATCAATGATTTCGCGACCCAGGACAGGGTCAAGCCTTGTCCGTGAGGCTCGTTCCGCCTCACGTGAAGTCAGTTCACGCTGCTGCTTCCAGTAGCGCTCTGAATTGCGCAGCCGCTCGGCATATTCACGTCGCTCGGCATCAGTCAGGCTTTGCAGCTGGGTCTCGGTCAAAATCTGCACATCCTTGTATTGCTCGAGATCGTCAATGTTCTGCTGCGCCTGTTCCTTGAAGCGCTCATATTCATCGGCGAGCTTTTGCACCTCGCGCCGGTGATTCATTATTTTCGTGCCGACCTCTACAGCCAATGAGCCCAGCAGTAAAAGCGGGACGCCCTTGATCGCGAGACTGAGGAAGTTCACGCCTGCTGCGGCCGTATATGCAGCCCGGGTCAAGCTGCTCAGGCCAGCGACCCACAGCAGCTTGCCGGCTGCAGCGGTACCGAGAACGCCCAGCAGGGTCTGCATGGACGGGTTTAGATTCTCTACAGCTTCCAGAACGTCTGCAAAGGCCTCAGCAACAGGCAGCGCCCCATCGACGGCCAGTGCGCCTAACGAGGTCTGCAGATCGTCTACAGTCGATTTGAAGCGGGCCATGCGCTGCTGCGGCGTGTCTTCGATGCGACCATAGGCATTCTGTGTGGCGCCGGCCGCATCAAACATCGCCTCTAGGGAGGTCCTAAGCCCGTCCAGGTTGTCCGTCAATGCCAACACGGCCGTGCGGGCCTCGGTTTCAGGCACAATCTCGCGGATCTGTTGGGCGGTAAGGTCAAGATTGGCGATCTGGTCCAGTGTGCCGAACAGACCATCAAACTCGATGCCGAGCTCGCGCATGGCCTTGGCAGCGCTGTCCGTCGGCGTCTGCAGGGCCGTTATGGCCCCGCGCAGTGCTGTGGTCGCCTGGGGTGTGTTCACGCCGGCCTTGGTCAGCTCGGCAATTGCCGCCGTTAATTCTTCTATCGGCACCTCTGCGGCACTGGCAATGGGCAGCACCTGGCCGAGATTCTGCGCCAGCTCCGGCAGCGTGGTGACACCCTGTTTAACAGTACTGAACAGAACGTCATAGATACTCTCGAGGTCGCCAACCTCACGGCCGTAAGCATTCAGTACCGCCAGGCCGGCACGTGCGGCTGTATTCGTATCCGTCACGCCGGCCACAGCAGCACGTGCGGATTGCTCGAGCACCTCGATGGCGTTGCCCTCTGGCACGCCTGACGAGATGATATTGTAAAGCGCCTGGGTCGATTGGACGGCATCCTGGCCGAGCGCTACGCTCACCTCGCGCACGCCCCGGCGCAGCTCTCTGAGATTGTTTCCCGCCTGTGGCAGCAGGGTCGATACCTCGGCCATGCCCTGGCTGAATTCCAACGCCCGCCGGCCGGCGCGGCTGAGTGCGAAGCCCACGCCGGCAGTAACCGCAGCCAGGCCCAACAGCCCACTACGGGCATCCGAGATAATCTGGTTGTAGCCGGATTGCTCGCGGCGCAGCTGACGGACACCGTCACGCAGCCGCTGCTGGGCGATGACCTGCTGTCGCGCTGACAGCTGGCTCGAATTGGCCGCAATGCGATAGCTGTTCTGCAGCCGGCGGATTTCCTGGTTGATTTCACGGTAGGAACGAAGGCCAAGCCGCTGCGCGGCCTGTTGGATCTGCTGGCCGCTGGTCTGCGCGGTGCCAGCCATGCGCTGGAAGTCGGACTGGAACTGGCGCGTGAAGGCCCGCGTCTCGCGCCGTGCCTGCTGGGTATCCGCTCGTATCGCGGTTTCGATGACGGTCGTGGTCATTCTGGCCCCCTATAGCCGTTTCCGGGGAAACGGAAACCCGCCGATTCATCGCGCCCGGCCCTCACTCGCAGATTGCTCTCACGGCGCATTTCATTGAATCGGCGGGGTTGAAAAATGGTAGGGCGGAAGCGTTTCCGGGGAAACGTGCGATAACTACCCGTGACTACTTGCAGTCTCGCGTGCCTGAACGGGGAAAGAGCGGTGGAATTCATGTTTTGCCTAACTGGCACAGTGATTTCATTCCTGTCTATCAATCTGGTCTGTTTCAGCCGACAGGTCACACTCTCAATCCTGATCGATTTGTTTGCGAACGTGATTAACCGCATCGACCATGCTGATATTGATGCCCAGGTTGGCCTGCTGCCCTTTGTACTCAAGCGCCTGTTGGTAAATAGCTTTTGCCTGCTGGCGTGCATCAGCGTGAATCTTGCGCCTTTCGGTTTTATAGTCTGCTGCTGACTGCGAGCGCAGCGAATTAGCATGCTCGCGTATAACAATTGCTCGGGCTTCATGGAATGTTACAAAAAATCCTTGTTCGTCTTGGGATTTTCTATATTCTTCAGCCCGCGCATCCAGCTCTTCATTGCTGAGCTTGATAGTGTCAGTTTGATTGCCGTTAGATGTAATGCCCATGATCGTGTCCTCGTTTCAAAATGAACTACGTGTACTAGGCCGCCGCATTTTGGATGAAATAGCCAAGATCCTTGGCTGTGATAAGCTCCTTGAGGCTTTCACCAACACGCAGACGGATCCCGCCCATCAGGCCTATATCGGGATCCTCCTGTTCTCCTGCAAGACGCTCGCCAAATTGGGCGGTAAAACCAAAAGTAATGCGACCATCTCGTGGTGAGCTGATCAGTCTGTCTCTTACTGTTAAGCTGGCATGGTTCCCCCAGAGACGCGCCAGGGTCACCGGCTGTCCCTTTTTGGCGATATTGGTCCTGGCCTCGCCAACAACCACTTCATCCAGCTCAAACAGTTCGGTTATAAAATCACGTGTTGCGATACCTGTGTCACCCGTATTGCCGTGATAAGCCTTGACGATCTGCGGATTCCGGATGAGAGCGCTGAATGACTTGCGCCCCAGCACCAGCACATTGGGTCGCATGATCATGCTGTCCATCGCGTCCATGATAATGTCAATCGGTCTGGATGCCGGATCATGCCATTGATCTGAACCTGATAATGTCATCCTGTTGGATGCAGAATAACTATCGGCATCAAATACTAGATTAGCGACCCTCTGTTCGCGATCTTGCATAACGATATCAATGAGCGATTCACTGCTATTCGCCAATGGATCGTGATTTTTCGGTGCGTTATCAATATCGCGATTGGGCACAGGGTCCTCAAGACCATAATCCTCAGTGGACTCAACTTCCTCATCGGCAGAGAAACTGATCTCATTCGTACGGCTACGTCGACCTACAAAAGTGGTTGGAATTGTAAAATGCTGTTCCAGGTTCATCTTGATATAGGCAAAATCCTGCCGGCCGACATAGACGCGTGGCAGAACCTGATCCGCGATATAACGCTGATTGGTGTAAGCGACCACAATGGCCGTGTATACCGGGTTTATGATGAATGGCGCTCTTGTCTGCATTGTTGTTTCAGATAAAGGTCAATCCTTGCTTGATAACGATTTGACTACACGGTCAGCTGCTGCAGCATAACTCAGAGGATAGCCGCGCTCTTTAGCCTGTTTAACCTCACGTTTGCACTCGGCTGCCAGCCATCGCCAGTCATTCAGTTTGTCCACTTCATCATTGGCATCGGCCTGCTGCGCACTATCTATCATCCTGGCTTGTGACACTTTCCTGTAATTCGAACTTTTGCTGCTGATGCCGGCAACCAAGGATTCAAGCGACCCGAGTGCATCAGCCATACCGGCATTGACCGCTTGCTGCCCTACAAGTAAAGCACCCTGCCCGTAACGGGCCAGAACGGTTTCGGTATCCACGCCGCGATAGGTCGCGACAGTCTGGATGAAAACCTGCGCGAGACTGTCGACCATCGCTTGGTAGCTGTCGCGGCCAGAGTCCGACGCGGGATCGGCGTGTTTCCTGGGCGACTGACTGGAGATGAACTTAATCGAGCCGTTGTCCTCATCACGAAATACACGGGAGACCACACCGATCGACCCCAGAATGGCTGTATCACGCGCAATGACGCGATCGGCTGCCGAGGCAATCCAGTAAGCCGCAGAGGCACCGGTACCGCTGACATAGGCATCAATGGGTTTTCCGGAGTTGCGAACCTGTTCGGCAAATTCACTGGTGCCGGTCACCTGGCCGCCCGGCGAGTCGATATCCAGGATGATGCGTGTAACGCTGGGGGATTCGATGGCTTGCTGCAGATCCGTAGCCAGTACCTGTATCGACGTGGCGCCACTGATCTCAGTAAACAGATTGGCGTAGCGGAATATGGGACCACGCACCGGTACAATCGCGGCGTTGTCACGCAGAATGACACGGTGAGTGCCTACCAGCGGTCGGCCGATGCGGCTCAACACCGCTTCGTTTGCCTGCTGCTTTTCCTTGAGCTGCGACAGCAAAGACTCCGGAACGTCGTTCAGGCGCTGGGCGATGCTGACTATCGTGTCGAGATAGTTGCGCTGTATCAGCCAGGGCTCACTGGTGAGCGAAGCTAATATGCGTTGATTGCCCGAAAACTCCATAAATCTGTTTGTTCCCAGTATATCCAATTTTTAAAAATGTGCTGACCCCGGAGAAACTCCAGCGTGGATAAAGTATTAAACCTCCGGGGCAGCACAAATATTTCATGACTACTGATACGGTTACTATATTCCGCCTTATGGCGGATTAAGAAAAGAACAACAGATGCAAGATAATATTATTACCTTGCATAAAGCATTATGGTTGGGGTTTGGGTGACAGCGCCCTGAGATACTGTAGCTGCGCACGGCTAGTACGAGGAAATGGCGTTGGCCTGCTTATGCCTGCAGGGTCGTAACGATAAATGTCACCTTCAGCAGACCTCGGAGCTCACGCTGTCATTTCAGTGATTGTCTTTATCGGGCGGGTCGAGTGGCAGCGAGCCGCGACGGGTGAACTGCTCGTTTTCGTAGACATATTCCTGTGTTTGCAGGGCGTGGGTCGCATCAAAATAGGTGATGCGGAATACCAGCGGGCCCTCATGGCCGGGGAACAGGTCAGGCCATGGGATGGCCCAGAGCTCAAGATAGCCAAATAATTCCTTCTTGTGAATTTGCTCGGTTTCCGAACAAGTGATTTCCACCTGTGTTGCCGGCACGCCGTGGTTTCTCAGCTCTAGTTTGTGATCGGTATATCTACCGGGTGGTTTTATCATTTCGATTACAGGTTGTACGGATCGCAGCCTAGCCCGTTCAGCGCGTTCGGACAGTTCCAGTGCTCGCCTAGTATCGCGGATTGCCTCGCGCTGCTGGTAGAAACCAGCAACAACCCAGATTAATGCCAGCGGTGTAAAAAAACCGGTGAATAGCGCCACGCGATCGGCCACGGTCTGGGGGCTGGCGTCATAAAATACAAAGCCGTACAGGCAAAGGTAGAGCAGTGTCGCCGCTATCGCGATCTGGTGAATCCGTGTCAGCCGCGGCATTTAAATCCCCCTGATTAAACCGACGGACTCAGTATTATAACAAGCCTTCTTCGATCAGCCGTTCCTTCCTTTTCTTGATAGAACGGGCTTTTTTGGGTGATTGATTATCGTTCGTCTCGGCCATTTCAAAAAGTTCATCACACATATCCACCAACCTAGAGTCTTTATTTACAAAATCAGAAAATTTATCAATGTAGCCATCATTGATGTAGTGCATGATCAACTCTATATCATTTTCTGAATAGCCATAGGAAAACAATTTCAAATAGCAGTCCCTTATTTTTTCTTCCTGCTTTCTGCCTGACTTAGCATACCTAAGTGTAAATCTGTGCTCTCCAGGTCCGGGGAGATATCGATAAATGTACTTGAACATTAGCCGTTCAAAATCGCTACTCTTTTTTCCTGTTCGCTTGCCATCTTTTCCAAAACGGTAATTGACCACATGATCATCAATGAGGCCTATCATCATGGTTCCTAACCATCGTTCATCTGGGTCACCAGATGCAAGCATGGTCAGTCCTTTATTGCGCCATAGTTCTTCCCTTCTAAGCGCCTCTTCGTGACCGTCCTTAATTATTTCTACCTGTCGCGCATCAGTGCTATCAATCGGCGTTAATGAATTGTTGCGTGGTTTCGGGCTGCGAGAGACATTGTTTTTGTGCATTTAATTGGCCTCCATGTGAATATTAAGATTAATAACAAATTGCATGTCTCTTATCACCAAAGAGTTCTACAAGGAACGATAGATTTGAACGTCGCGCAACTTTCCGCGTCCATCTCTAATCGCTTGTCAGGTATCCTTAGGATACTTTCCACTTGTAACTCCAAAACCACCGGAGTTAGCATCATAGTATATTGTCCAGTCTGCTTCCGGCTCTTGTTGTAGCCGTGCTCTGATTGTTTTCGGTGGGTCATAAGATCGAATATATTCACTAATTATCTCGCGCAATATGTGAAAAAAATTGACGCCTCGATCGAAGATAATAGTGAACTCATCCCATGGGATCTTCCTGGCATACCCACCATTTCGCTTGGGAAGGCGTAGCCCATCATTCCATACGACATAGTCGGCATGAACATAAGCATTCCGCACATCTGGATCAAAGGCATCTCTAAATATTTCTGCGAGATCGTTTAGACCTAACTCTTTAGCATGTCCGGCGAGATCCTTCAGAACTTTATTTGCGTTTGGCGCAATCTGAGCGCCCGTTTGTTTATGCGATTGGACAAGCTCCATAAATGGCCACAATACATGGCTTTGACCACCTGCTATTCGCAGCATATTTTTTGGTACTTCATAAAAGCCGCTCGCTTCAGAGATATGGCTATAGAAACTTAAAGCGATACGACACTTCATCCTTCCATCTTCGAGTGTGCTTAGAAATTCCAGATACTCATCGAATGCATGCTGGGTTTCAGCTGCCGTATTCCAACCGGCGTCCTGCATACCACGCATTTCCGGCATAAGCGCCATAGCGAAGTGCAGTTCGTGTTTTGTGCAAGCTGTATCAAAAAGGCTACGAAAAGCCTGTTCAGCCTTTTTATAAAAGGCGTCATTCGGGTTCGGTTTAGATTTTTCCATGGAAACCACCTTGGTGGCTTAAGCGTTTAGTGTCAGCAACGAATGATGAGTCCACCGGCGGTACATTTCTGCCAAATTCCAAACGCCGCTATGCATCACGTATGCATGGACCCATTTTTCTGGCCGCATCCTTTACGTTTCCCCGGAAACGCGATCACTGATCTCACCACTATTCATGCGATCACCATGCCCGGTACCCGCCGACTACACACATGCCGCGGTCGCGATTACCGCAGCGCGCGCAGGACCAGAAGGACCCGCTAGCTAGGCGGCCTCCGGCTTACGCTCCTGTTCCCTGAATTGATGGTGCGCGTATTCAACAGCCTTGGCACAGTGATTAGCTAACATGCTATAGGCCGTTGCTGCCCTACCATCGCTGATATGTTCCGGTTCTACTGCAGCCAAGAGTCGCATCATGTTGGCTGCGTGCTCGAGCGTAAAATATGGGCTACCTGAATCGATGATTAAATCACCAGGCTTTTTACCGAATTCAAACTCATCGTTGTCATTGTGCATTGCACTTCTCCTTACCCAGGTTGGTTTGGGGGTTTAGGGGGTTTCAGGGGTCAATTTCCCTCTATATATATAAAATGTCTTTATCCTGACATTTTCCATGCGTAGAAGGAAATAAATACATAAAACCCCCTAAACCCCCTGTAGCTCTACTGACCACTGTGAAACTTTTCCTGAAACACCTTTCTTTAAGATTCTGTACCCATTGATAATACGGCCCTGATTGCGCGCCAGGAACTTTCCGAGCCGGTGACGATTGAGACCGACCTTATCCCCGGCTATGTCCTGCAGTGCATCTCCCAGGTTCTGCATCTCGGGCGACACCATATCCGTGTCTAACTCACGCAGGATTTGAGCAACACTGATCCGCTCGCTGCCATACACGTTGTGCCAGCTGGTTAACATTGCCTCGAGCTTCTCTGTCTCAGGGTCACCTATCATGAGGCGGGTGCGCGTCTCCAATGGATCATTCAAGCCCACCCAGCCCAGCGGCTCACGTACAAGCCGAGACCAGTGTTCGAAGCGTCCGAACACAGATAGGCCGTTAGGTGTCGGGCAGCCGCTCAAATGCCAGGCCTTGTATATGGTCAGAATGTCCCGCACCAGGTTCGCACGGTTATTGAGTACGCGCTCTCTGAGATCAAAATCGAATGACCGCATCTCCGGTCGCTCGGTATCGACACTCAGCTCGCAAGATAGCGCCCTATTATTTAGGTCTCCGACCAGAGCCAAGTTGTTTCCGTTGGCAAACATAATGAGATCGGCCTTGGCATGGACCTCGGTGTTACTACCCAGCACACGTTGCTTGAGCGATCCAGAGGTCAGATATGTACACAGCGAATTGGACTCGAGCGGATGATCCACGTTATCCAGTACTACAATCGAATCCTTGGCCAGCAAAGCGGAAAACAGTAACTTATCCGCTTCTTCATGCGTCGCCGGTGGTGGCATCATGGCTGCACGCTGACCAGTGAAAATGAGTGACGGGATATCGCAGATCATTGACTTACCGGTCCCGCTGGTCGAAGCACTCACGGCAAACAGCGGCGCGGAGACAACCAGGTGCCGGATGAACGGCGTCATTAAGGCAGCTAGGAATACCGATCGGTCACCATCGGTCGAGAATGGCAGGGTCTCGAATATGTCAATGATGCGCCAGACTGCCGCCCTGGCATCAACAAGCTCAGGTTTGTTTGGTAACTCCCAAGCGATCTCGTCATCATCGAAAAAATATAAAGCCGTGTTGGGATCATAGCCTGGTGTTGCAAATATCGAGCCATCCGAGCGCATCACGGGCGCACCCACGATGCCTTGCAGCGGCGGCACCTTCGGGTAACTCTGCGCCGCCAGCAATGCAGAGATCAGCTCACGCGGTGGCATTGTGGGTTTGTATTCTTTCTCTTTCGCGTTCCATTTTTCAAAATGGACGCCGGCGCGCGCCAATGCCTCTGGCAATGAATCCCGCGAATGCGGCGACACAACCTTGGTGATCTGCTGACGTTTTATTGCAGCGGACTGCCGGCGCAGCTCTCGCTGTTCGGCGATCCTGACCAACTGGCCGTTGGCCTGGTACACGTTCGCTGCAGGGCTTGCCTCGAGGCATTCGAGCACCTGGTCCATCATTCTGGCCACATCCGATCCAATCTGGATGGCCTCGCCGCGCAGCGCTTCATGCTTGGCTTGTTCATACTGCTCCCCACGCAGCCCCCTGACTTTTTTTGGCATATCCGTTTCCCCGGAAACGGATTAGGCGTTAATCGTATCGTCGCGCTCCGCCAAGCGCTGGTTGATCCACTCATCAACCTCCGCTTCAGACCAGGCGACATACCGTGACGACAGTCGCACTGGCCTCGGAAATCCTTTGTGCTCCATAAGGTCATAAACAGCGGTCCGCCCCATGCCAATTTTTTCGCACACCTCTGGCATCCTGATAAGTCGGTTAGTCATTGTTTGCACCTGTTGTCTTGTTAACGTGCAAACAAGCTATCCGCTAATCAAAATGCCCTCAATAGTTTTCACTGCAAGCAAATATTATTTGCCTGCACTAATGGGTACTATCTCGGCGCCCTGCTTTATTGCATCCAAATAATCTGCCCATGCCTGCATCATCTTTCTGCGCTCCGCCAGATACTGCGCTCTGTTGTACGCAGCTCGTACTTTGTTCCTTTCAGCATGAGCCAACTGGCGTTCTATCACGTCGGGCGGCCAGCCTTGTTCGTTCAGTATCGTGGAAGCTGTCGCACGAAAACCGTGAGCCGTTGCACGCGAGTGATACCCCATTCTGTATAAGGCATAAGTCAGGGTGTTCTCTGACATTGGCAACTTCGGCCGGGATTGATTCGGGAAGACAAAACGCTTGCGACCGGTTAGCGGCTCCATGGCTTCAATCACTTCCATGGCTTGAACAGACAATGGCACGATATGTTCGGTTTTCATTTTTGTGCGTTCAGCCGGGATGCGCCATTCTGCATCTTTCAAATTAAATTCAGACCACTCGGCAGCGCGCAATTCACCAGGTCGGACAAACGTAAGCACGATCAACTGTAGACCGTATTTGGTTTCCGGCCGGCCTTCGTAGGCATCTAGCTTGCGTAGAAAATCAGGAAGATCGGCGGCACTCATCGCCGGCATGTTGGTAGCTTTCTTGGTTTTTATGGTGCCGCGTAATTCTGAGGCGGGATTCTGAGTGCACAGGCCGCTGGCAATGCCATAACGGAAGATCGCGCTGGTACGCTGCATGACCCGCTGGGCGGTTTCCAGGGCACCCCGCTTTTCAATCTTGCGAAGCGCCATCAACAATTCCGGCGGGGTGATATCGGTCAGGGGGCGTTCCCCGAGATCCGGGAATATATCTTTCTCGAGGGATTCGCGGACGCGCTCCAAATGCCCCTCTGTCCACTGGCCCCTCTGGACATCAAGCCACTGGCGAGCGACCGCCTCCAGTGTATTCTTGCTATTCTCGTGCTGAGTGCGCCGGGCTTGCTTTTTGAGCTGGCTGGGATCCTGCCCATTCTTGAGCAGTTTCTTGGCTTCCTCACGGCCCTCTCGGGCAGTGGCGAGACTGACATCAGGATAGACCCCCAGGGCAAGGGTCTTTTCTTTACCGTGGAAGCGATACTTCAGTCGCCAATACTTTGATCCATTGGCATGAACGAGCAGGTACAACCCGCCGCCGTCACTCAGCTTATAGGAACTGTCGAGTGGACCGGCTCCGCGAACAGCCTTGTCGGTCAGTTTACCGGCCACGATTTGTACCCCCAGGGCATTTATACCCCCAATTCTCAGGATATGCCCCCAAATGTACCCCCAATGTACCCCGGTTGCAAGCGAATTATTGCGAACTCAAGAGAACAAAGAGGCGGCCTGAAATGCCTGTGTGGCGCGGGTTTCGTGGACCTATGCGGATTTTTCTGTATACTTAACTGGTGCCCGGGGCCGGACTCGAACCGGCACGGAGTCGCCTCCGAGGGATTTTCTTACTACTACAGTTTTCACTGCTGCCGTGCAGGCATTTGTAGTCTGGACTTTCTCTTTACCCTGTTCCAATCATGCATTGGAAAGTAGGCAGGAACCGTCAAGTCTCTACACTTTCCCCTGAATCTGTTTAGGAAAGCACTTATTCAGTGGATCCTAAATATTCATCTCAGTCTTCTGCATCGGTATAAATCAAGCTTCGATCGGTGATCGACAATAATGGATACAACAGAAGACGGGGCTTAGCTCGGGATTATCACCATCCTGTACAAAATCTCGTATAGAACAGAAGCTGAGACTTCCCCGAATTTGGCTCCATTCACACCGCGGGTTTCCCTCACGGGTGCTCAAATTAATTTAAGTCCCTTGCGTCTACCAATTTCGCCACCCGGGCATATCAGGCAACGTAACTATACAGATAAACTTCAGTAAAATGGAGGCTGGGGTCGGAATCGAACCGGCGTACACGGATTTGCAGTCCGCTGCATAACCACTCTGCCACCCAGCCATCAGGAGGGGGATTGTAACTGCACTGCCTATAAAAACGAAAACCCCGGTGAGCCGGGGTTTCACGTCAATCGAAATTGGAGCGGGAAACGAGATTCGAACTCGCGACCCCAACCTTGGCAAGGTTGTGCTCTACCAGCTGAGCTATTCCCGCGTAGAGAGCCGATATTGTAGCGATAGCGGCTCGTCTGTCAACAACCAGTCACGCAAATAAGCCGCCGAATTATCGGGACTTTTCCATCAGCTTCGGCCACGCTGAGGCGAGGTACTGGCACATCGAAACCAGCGTCAGGATGGCGGCAATATACAGCAGTATCACGCCGATTTCATACACCGGCAGGCCGTAGGCCGGCACCTGGTAGACCAGCAGCGCCAGCGCCACCATCTGTGCGCTGGTCTTGAATTTGCCGAAAACGGACACGGCCACCTTGCTGCGGGCGCCGAGTTCGGCCATCCACTCGCGCAGCGCCGAGATGGTGATCTCGCGACCGACAATAATCGCCGCCGGCAGCGCGATCCAGGCGGACGGATCACGCTGCACGAGCAGGATCAGCACCACCGCGACCATGAGCTTGTCGGCGACCGGATCGAGAAAGGCGCCCAGCGGCGAGACCTGGTCCAGACGGCGTGCCAGGTAGCCGTCCAGCAGGTCGGTCAGCGCCGCGATGATAAAAATCACGCTGGCGATGGGATACTGGTACGGAATCGGTGCGTAGAAGACGAGTACGAACACCGGGATCAGGGCAATCCGCAGGAAGGTCAGCGTGTTCGGTATATTCATCGTATTCATTGTCGTTATGGCCGCGGGCAGCCGTGTCGAACCGGATACCCGCCGTCCCTTGATTGTCGGTTTGACTGAGTCTGACAGCCTACCAGATTGGCTGTCCGCACGAGACGCGCGCTAGGCGCTGCCATGCAGCGAGTCATAGATGCGCCGCGCCAGGTTCTTGTTAATGCCCGGTACTTTTGCCAGTTCCTCCACGCCGGCGCGGGCAACCCCCTGCAGGCCACCGAAGTAACGGATCAGCTCCTGGCGGCGGCGGGAGCCGACCCCCTCGATCTGCTCGAGCTGCGACACCGTACGCGCCTTGCCGCGCGCCGCGCGGTGGCCGCTGATGGCAAAACGGTGCGCCTCGTCGCGGATATGCTGGATCAGGTGTAGCGCCGGCGAGTCCGGCGACAGGTGCTTGCTGGCCTGGCCGTCCTCCAGGATCAGCGTTTCCAGCCCCGGCCGGCGGCCCGGTCCCTTGGCCACGCCGAGCACGTACATGCCGGGCACCTGCAGTTCTTCCAGCACATTCAGTGCCTGTTGCACCTGGCCCTTGCCGCCGTCTATCAGCAGCACGTCCGGTAACCGGCCCTCCTCTTTCTTGACCCGGGTATAACGGCGCTGGATGGCCTGGGCCATGGCGGCGTAGTCGTCGCCCGGGGTGATGTCCTTGATGTTGAAACGCCGGTAATCGCTCTTGATCGGACCTTGCGGCCCGAAAACCACGCACGAGGCCACGGTCGCCTCGCCCTGGGTATGACTGATGTCGAAGCACTCCATGCGCTCCGGCGGCTCCGGCAGTTCCAGCGCCTTTTGCAGATCCTCGAGCCGGCGCTGCAGGTTCTGGTCTTTGGCCGTTTGCTGCGCCAATGCCAGGCCGGCGTTTTCCTGGGCCATTTCCAGCCAGCGGGCGCGCTCGCCCCGTGGCCGGGTGACGATCTGCACCTTGCGCCCGGCGCGCTCGCCGAGCACCTGTTCGAGGACGGCCTCGTCGGCGGGCGCGTCGCTGGTCAGGAACGTGGCGGGAATCGCCTTCTCGACGTCGCTGGCCAGGTAATACTGCTGTATGAACGCCGCCAGTACATCGTCAACGCTGGCATCGCGGGCATGCTGGGGAAAATACGAGCGATGGCCGATATTCGTGCCGTTGCGTACGAAAAACACCTGTACGCAGGTCAGCCCCTCGCGCTGGGCACAGGCGATCACGTCGAGGTCCGCATCCGGATCGCTGCGGTGATGCTCTTCCTGTACCTGGCGCAGGTTCTGTATCTGATCGCGGTACTGTGCCGCACGCTCGAAATCGAGCCGGTCCGAGGCTTCCTGCATCGGCTGGCGCAGCGCCTCGATGACTTCCTCGTTGCGCCCCTCGAGGAACATGACCGCGTGTTTGACATCGCGGGCGTAGTCTTCCGCACTGATATAGCCGACGCAGGGCGCGGTACAGCGCTTGATCTGGTACTGCAGGCAGGGCCGCGAGCGGTTGCTGAAGAAGCTGTCGCTGCACTGGCGGATCTGAAAGAGTTTCTGCATGAGGTTCAACGTCCGGCGCACTGCGCCGACACTCGGGTACGGACCGAAGTAGCGACCTTTCTGTTTGCGTGAGCCGCGGTACAGACTCAGGCGCGGATACTCATGCTCGCTCAGCTGAATATACGGATAGCTCTTGTCATCGCGGAACAGGACGTTGTAGCGCGGCCGCAGTTCCTTGATGAGGTTGTTTTCCAGCACCAGTGCTTCCGCCTCGTTGCGCGTGATCGTGACCTCGATGTCATGGATCTGGCGCACCATGCTGCGTATGCGCGGGCTTTCGTCCGCCTTGCTGGTGAAATAGCTGGCAACGCGCTTTTTCAGGTTCTTCGCCTTGCCGACGTACAGCACCGTGCCGTCGGCATCGAGCATGCGATAGACACCGGAGCGCGAGGTCATGTCGCGCACTTTGCTCGCGTGGTCGAAGGTTTTGTCGTTGCCGGTCGTGCTCATTACTGCTGGCTCAGAGCGTGTGCCTGTCTGAGGACATCGAGAAACATCTTTTCGGTCAGGCGCCGTGTCTGGGTGTTGTAACGGCTGCAGTGATACGAATCGACCAGTTGGCGGCCGTCACTCATTGTGTGGCTGGCGCCGTGGGCAAATTTGTAGGCTGACTGGCGTTCGCCCTGCGCCTTTAGAACGGCGTTATGCGCGACCAGCCCGAGTGCCAGAATGACAGTACGTTTCGGTAATCCCGCCAGTTCGTTCGCCAGAAAGCCATTACAGCAGTTGATCTCGTCACCGGTCGGCTTGTTGCCCGGCGGCAAACACTTGACCGCGTTGGTGATGCGGCAGCCTTTCAGTTTCAGACCGTCGTCGGCGCTGACGGATTCCGGCCGGTTGCTCAGACCAAGCTTGTATAATGATTCATACAGCAGGATACCGGCATAATCGCCCGTGAATGGCCGGCCGGTCGCATTGGCCCCGTGCATGCCCGGCGCCAGCCCGACGATCAACAGCCGCGGCCGCGCCGCGCCGAATGGCGGCACCGGGGCGGCGTGATAGTCCGGGTGCTGCTTGCGCACGTCCTGTAAAAACCGGCTCAGGCGCGGGCAGCGGCGACAGCTGGCGTCAAAACTGCTGGTGTGTGTATTCGACATGCTGCAAATTGTATCCGATCGGTCGTGGTTAAAGGCAGGGGCCTGCCAGCCGGCGGCCCTGGCTCTTGACTAGGAACCTGTAAATCTGTTGCTGTTCTATACAGTCTTTAAATCAATGTTCAGATAGCCCATGAAAGCACCATCGACCCTGTCTTGCCTCACCGTCGCCGGCGGCTTGCTCCTCATCAGTAACGGCCTGCCGGCCCAGGACGTCCAGATCGACGAGAAGTCGATGCAGGATGCCTGGTCGGATGAACAGCCTGAATTCGAATCGCTCGACAATGCGGATTCCTATGGCTCCGA
Source organism: Methylohalomonas lacus (assembly GCF_024808875.1). GTDB lineage: Bacteria > Pseudomonadota > Gammaproteobacteria > Methylohalomonadales > Methylohalomonadaceae > Methylohalomonas > Methylohalomonas lacus. The sequence goes on along the minus strand of NZ_JANUCT010000004.1, from coordinate 142,080 downwards.
TAGCGGCGGTTATTACGGTTCGGGTGGCTACTCCGATTATCCGGATGACGGCTACGACCGGCCTTCGACCGGAACAGAGACCTACGAGTCGGAATGGGAAGACGACGACGTCGAATCGGACGAACGTTAAGGCGCCAGTGAGTCAGAGTATGTCAGTCAGGCCGTCAAACGGGATACATGTGCCTGAAAGACACATACGTACAATCCCGGCTGCCCCGCCCTTTGTCTTTATAAGTTATTGATAAAAAATATATTAATTTTGAAATCCGGAGTTGGCATCGTTTTTGAATAATTAAAATTGCAGCAATAAAACAGGCGTTGCCTGATTCAGGCTTGAACGTCTCTGCAATAAAACGCTTTTAGGAGGTAACTACGATGCGTAATCTGAATTTCAAGAATCTCTTTGCCACTCTGCTGACGATCCTCGGTCTGACCTTTGGCGGTGCCGCCATGGCCGGTGACGACGGCTGGGACGACAAGAGCGGTGAAGACAGCTCTTCTGGCGACAGCTACCAGACTCCGCATGCCGGTGGTGATTCCGGCGGCGGTGATGACGGCTGGGATGAAGAGGATTCGGAGGGTGACAGCGGCTGGTAAAAGCCAGACCCTCTCCTCCTCCTCTATTAAAACCGCCGGCCCCGTGCCGGCGGTTTTATTTTGGCACATGGAAACTGCAACCCAGGAAGTGAAAATTTGTCACAGGGACCAACATTCAACTTTCAGGATATTATCATGCCAAAAATCAAGCTCCTGTTTTACCTGCTGGTTCTCTGCATTGCGCTGCCGTCGCTGGCGCTGGCTGACAAGGGCGAAGAGGCTTTCGAAAAAGCGCGTGAATACGACCGCAGCAACGAGACCGATAAAGCCGTGGCAGCACTGAAGGAGGCCGTCGATGCCGGTCATCTTGAGGCGCATAACAAGCTGGCTTACTGGTACTGGAAGGGAAACGGTGTCGAAAAGGATGTCGAGCGGGCGCGCGAGTTGTTCACAGCCGCAGCTGAAGAGGATCTGGCCATTGCCCAGTACCAGCTTGCGGAATTAATCATGAGCACCGATGGCGATGCAGAAGCAGCGGTCAAATGGTATGAACGTGCCGCCCACCAAAAGCATGTGCCTGCCATGAGCAAGGCCGCCGCTATTTATGCGGACGAAGACAACGATGTTGAGACCAATCTACCCCTGGCGCAGGCCTGGTACCTGGTTGCCAAGGAGGCCGGCGGTTATGTCTCCGAAGGCAAACTGGAGTTCATTGAAAGGAAGATGTCCCATAATGAAAAGGATGAGGCTAAAAACCTTTACAAGGAACTGCTGGAAAAGTTGACTTCTTAAAGCCTCGCACTTGCGGGCATTATACTATTGAAGGCCGCCTGCGGGCGGTCTTTTTGTGAACGGCTCCGCAAAGCCTGCGACCGGCGGCCAGTGGCAGGCTGATAATGCTAGAATGAGGTTCATACCTTACCGGAAGCTTTGCGTCATGAGAGCGATCATTCTAGTGCTGTTTTTTCTGCCGGGCCTGCAGGTTATGGCCGACACCCTGGAACAGCCATCACTCAGCGACATTCAGGCTTGTACTGGCGACTGTCCCAGTCGTGGCATGAGCATGGAGAGCGTGAAAAGCCGCTTCGGTGAGCCGGCGCAAACCACTCCGGCAGTGGGTGAACCGCCGATCACGCGCTGGTTATACGAGGACTTCACCGTCTACTTCGAGCATGACCAGGTGATCCATGTGACAGCGCCGAGGTCGGAAGGCTAATCGCTCTGCATCGCGCCCCGGACGGGATGCGAACTCTTAATAATACGAGGGAGGGATGACTCGGCGCTGCGCGCCTCGCCCTACGAGCCGCCGCCGCTGCCGCGGCTGTCGAACCCGGATTGTTGATTCGAGGGTTCGAATTCACATTCAGCAAATAATACCCCCCCGCAAGGGGGTTTTTATTATTTGGCGGAGAGGGAGGGATTCGAACCCTCGAGGAGCTTGCGCCCCTGCCGGTTTTCAAGACCGGTGCAATCAACCGCTCTGCCACCTCTCCTAACAACTGCTTTTTCCGGACCAATGACGCTGACGCGTCATACCCCTGCCTATTTGACCGCGGCCCTTCAAGGCGCTACAAAAGCGCGGGCAGAATAACCGATCAGGGCCGTTCAGCAAAGCCTGGCGGGCATGCCCGCCAGGCGCCGTGGTGCAGCTGACGGTGTCACCATCAGGGCCGACATGTTTTTGAAATAATTATGCTTTTCAGGCTCGCCGGGCAAGAACTCTGCTTGCATCTGCCGGTCATATCTCTAGAATTAGACCCAATTACCATTTTATCCGGAGGTAGATGTCCATGAGTCAGTCCAATTACGCCGTTGCCGGTCGTTCAGAATCCGTACTGGCGACAAACAAGCTGATTCGCAACACATATATGCTGCTGTCGCTGACACTGCTGTTCAGCGCCGCGATGGCGGGCGTGTCGATGGCGATGAATCTGCCCCACCCCGGTCTTTTGATCACGCTGGTCGGCTACTTCGGCCTGCTGTTCCTCACCAACTATCTGCGCAACAGTATCTGGGGACTGGCCTCCATTTTTGCCCTGACCGGGTTCATGGGCATCACGCTGGGTCCGATCCTTAGCACTTATCTGAGCGCCTTCAGTAACGGGGCCCAGCTGGTCATGATGGCACTCGGCGGTACCGGTGCGATATTTGTCGGCCTGTCCGCCTATGCGATAACCACCAAGAAGGACTTCAGCTTCATGGGCGGTTTCCTGATGGTCGGCATCCTGGTGGCCTTCCTGGCCGGCATCGGTGCGGCCGTCTTCAGCCTTCCAGGTCTGTCGCTGGCCGTTTCCGCCATGTTCGTGCTGCTGATGTCCGGGCTGATCCTGTACGAAACCAGCAACATCATCCATGGCGGTGAGACCAACTACATCATGGCCACGGTGACGTTGTATGTGTCCATCTACAACCTGTTCCTCAGCCTCTTGCATCTGCTGGCCGCTTTCGCCGGTGAGCGCTGATCAGCGGCGGTTATAGCCCGGTTGTTCAACCGGGTCCATGAAGACCCCCAAACCCCGGCCATGCCGGGGTTTGTTTTTTTCCGACGCGGATTTGTGCACAGCAATATTTTCGTTATATCTTAGGCCGACATTATCTATGGCGCGAATTTGAGCGCGTGCTAGCATCAATAGCGTCTTTTGCGGGTCGAGTTTGACCCGAAATCTGTACTGAATCCGACAACCAAGGGAGTTTGGCGATGAAGATTGTTGTGCCAAAGGAGGTTCATGCGGGTGAAAAACGCGTCGCCCTGACGCCGGAGTCCGCGAAACAATTACAAAAACTCGGCTTTACACTGGCGCTGGAAAGTGGTGCCGGTGCTGCCGCCAGCTTCAACGACGACGACTACCGCGCGGCGGATGTCGAGGTCGTCGAGGACACACGCCAGCTCTGGCGTGACGCCGATATCGTCATGAAGGTCCGGCCCCCCGAGCAGCATCCGCAGCTGGGCGTGGACGAATCGGAACTGCTGGAAGCCGGCAAGACACTGATCAGTTTCATCTGGCCGGCCCAGAACCAGGATCTGATGCAGAAACTCTCCGAGCGCAAGGTCACGGTGCTGGCCATGGACAGCGTGCCGCGCATTTCCCGCGCCCAGAAACTCGACGCCTTGAGTTCAATGGCGAACATCGGTGGTTACCGGGCCATCATCGAGGCGGCCGAGCACTTCGGCCGTTTCTTCACCGGCCAGATCACGGCCGCCGGCAAGGTGCCGCCCGCCCGGGTACTGGTCATCGGCGCCGGTGTCGCCGGCCTCGCCGCCATCGGTACGGCCAAGGGCATGGGCGCGATCGTCCGGGCTTTTGACACGCGTCCGGAAGTGCGCGAGCAGGTGCAGAGCATGGACGCCGAATTCCTCGAGGTGGAAATGGACGAGGACGGCGGCGGCAGCGGTGGTTACGCCAAGGAAATGAGCGACGAGTTCATCCGCAAGGAAATGGCAATCTTTCAGCAGCAGGCCGAGGAAGTCGACATCATCGTCACCACCGCCCTGATCCCGGGTAAACCGGCGCCGAAGCTGATCACCGAGGCCATGGTGAAGTCGATGCGCAACGGCAGCGTCATCGTCGACCTGGCCGCCGAACAGGGCGGCAACTGTGAGCTGACCGAACCCGGCGAAGTGGTCGTCCGCCACGGCGTGACCATCATCGGTTATACCGACCTGCCGAGCCGGCTGGCCACCCAGGCGAGTCAGCTGTATGCCACCAATCTGCGGCACCTGCTGACCGACCTGACGCCGGACAAGGACGGTGTCATCAACGTCGACATGGATGACGAGGTCATCCGCGGCACGACGGTTATCAAGGACGGCGAGATCACCTGGCCGCCGCCGGCACCGAAGATATCGGCAACACCCAGGGCGGAGAAAGCGCAACCGGCCGAGCCGCCAAAACCGAAGCAACCACTGATATCTCAAGCACTGCAGCCGGTGGTGGCGCTGATTGTCGGCGGCCTGGCGCTGTTCGGTGTCGGTTCGGTCGCGCCGGAGTCCTTCATGGCGCACTTCACCGTGTTCGTGCTGGCCTGCTTTGTCGGTTACATGGTGATCTGGAACGTCACGCCCTCGCTGCATACGCCCTTGATGAGCGTGACCAACGCGATCAGCAGCATCATCATTATTGGTGCCCTGCTGCAGGTGTCGTCGTCGAACATCCTGCTCGCGGGACTGGCGACGTTCGCGATTTTCATCACCAGCATCAACATCGCCGGCGGCTTTGCCGTGACCCGGCGCATGTTGAACATGTTCCGCAAATAAGGAGGCCGCATCATGTTGAATCAGGGATTAGTGACTGCGGCTTACATCGGCGCAACCATTCTGTTCATTCTCGCCCTGGGTGGCTTGAGCCATCAGGAAACGGCGCGTCGCGGCGTGCTTTACGGCATGATCGGCATGGCCATCGCCGTGCTGGCGACGGTATTCAGTGCCCAGGTCACTAGCTATTGGGCGCTGGCCATCGCCATGATCGTCGGCGGCGCCATCGGCCTGCGGCTTGCCGCCAAGGTACAGATGACACAAATGCCGGAGCTGGTCGCCATTCTGCACAGCCTGGTCGGTCTGGCCGCCGTGCTGGTCGGCTACGTCAGCTTCTTCGGTGACAGCGGTTACTACACCGGTGTCGAGAAGACCATCCACTCAGTCGAGATCTACGTCGGCATCTTCATCGGTGCGATCACGTTTACCGGCTCGGTGATTGCCTTCGGCAAACTGTCAGCGCGCATCGGCAGCAAACCGCTGATATTGCCGTTGCGTCACCTGCTCAACCTGGCCGGACTCATCGTCACTATCTGGCTCGGCAGCGTGTTCCTCAATGCCGACAGCACCATGGGGGCATTAATACCATTGATCCTCATGACGCTGATCGCACTGGCTTTCGGCGTGCATATGGTCATGGCCATCGGCGGTGCCGACATGCCGGTCGTGGTGTCGATGCTGAACAGCTACTCCGGCTGGGCTGCGGCGGCGACCGGTTTTATGCTGTCCAATGATCTGCTGATCGTGGTCGGTGCGCTGGTCGGCTCCAGCGGTGCCATCCTCAGTTATATCATGTGCCGGGCGATGAACCGCAAATTCCTGGCCGTGATTGCCGGTGGCTTCGGCGGCGGTGGTAGCAGCAGTGCAGCTGCAGCCGGCGATGAAGCCGGTGAAGTCAATCCGATCGAGGCTGACGAAGTCGCCGCTCTGCTGTCCGATGCCAACGAGGTGATGATCGTACCCGGCTATGGCATGGCCGTGGCCCAGGCCCAGCACACCGTGAACGAGCTTACCCGCTACCTGCGTGACAAGAACGTCAACGTCCGCTTTGCCATTCACCCGGTCGCCGGGCGTATGCCGGGGCACATGAACGTGCTGTTGGCCGAGGCGCATGTCCCCTATGACATCGTCTACGAGATGGACGAGGTCAATGAGGACTTCCCGGACGTCGACGTCAGCATCGTCATCGGTGCCAATGACATCGTCAACCCGTCAGCAGCCGAGGACCCGACCAGCCCGATCGCCGGCATGCCGGTGCTCGAGGTCTGGAAGAGCAAGACCACGATCGTGCTCAAGCGCAGCATGGCAACCGGCTATGCCGGCGTCGATAACCCGCTGTTCCTGAAGGACAACACGCGCATGCTGTTCGGTGATGCCAAGGAAAGCATGGAGGCTGTCTTCAAGGCCTTGTCGATCTAAATATACTTGCTGACTGTTGAAACGAAAAATGCCCCTCAATCGAGGGGCATTTTTTTACAGGACCGTCTATTCCTATTCTGTCCGTTTGTATGCATACATGGCCATATCGGCATATTGTACCAATTGTTCCCTGGTAGCCCCTTGCTCCGGATAGATCGCCGAGCCGATACTGGCAGAGAGCGACACGGAATTATCCTTGATCGAATACAGAGCGGATAACGTGGCATGAATCTTTTCAAGGACTGTTTCAACATCGCCCTGTCCCTTGATATTCGTTAACAAAATCGTGAATTCATCGCCACCCAGGCGGCCGACCGTGTCCGACTCCCGTACACACTGCAACAATCTATGCGCCACCTGACACAGCAGCATGTCTCCCGCTTCGTGTCCCAGTGTGTCATTGACCGTCTTGAAATCATTCAGATCCAGATAAAGTACCGCCAGCTGTTCCCGGTCCCGCCGGGCCCGTTTGAGCGCCATGTCCAGACGGTCGAAAAAAAGCGTGCGGTTGGGCAAATCGGTTAGCGCATCGTGACGCGCCATGTGTTGCAGCTGTGCCTCTGCCTGTTTGCGCTCTATCGCGCTCGCAATCTGCGTTGATACGAACTGCAGCAGTTCCACGTCCTCATTGGTGTAACGCATATCACTGGCATAGCTCCTGACGATCAGGGCACCCATGACGCCAATATCTGCAGACATCAGTGGCACGCCTAACCAGTCCAGCGATTCATTGACAGCGTTTAGTGATATCTCCGACGTTGTCAAATGCGCCTGCCCTGATTGAATTATTCCGGTAATGAAATTGTGACTATCGAATGAATCGGCTTCAGATATATGTGGATTTTCATCAACACTATAGGGAAAGGATAGTTGATCGGTGGAAACGTCATATAGCGCTACCGAAAAATTGCGTGCCGGCAGGAGCCGGCCGATAATCCGGTGAATATGCTGATAAAGATCGTACAGGCTGGTTGTCGCATGCGCGGCTTCCGATATCTGGTACAACGCACTCTGCATGCGCTCGGCACGCCGGAGCTCGGTAACATCCCGGGCCACTGCCAGTCTGATGCCATCCGGCTCCGACCAGCGTGCCGACCACATGACATGGACTACCCGACCGTCCTTACGCACATAACGATTTTCAAAATGACTAACAGGCTTGTCCTTCATGATCTCGCCTGCTGTATGTAAAGTGCGGTCTCGGTCTTCAGGGTAGACCAGATCAATCATGTTAGTGCCAATCAACTCATCCGGCGTATATCCGAAAATACGTTCACAAGCGGCACTGACGAAAATGAAATGACCATCGACATCCACAACACAAACGGCATCAAGCAGCAGATCCAGTATTTTGGGGACATGCGCCCGGAAGTCGGTTGTCATTCAAAAACCACTTGGCGGATTGATGGCATGACCCATTAAGGCTCCTGAAACTGCCGCACTAACAGATGAACTCCATACCGGCCATATAGGGCGTCAGGGCTTCCGGGACTCGGATGCTACCATCGGCCTGCTGGTAATTTTCCATGACAGCAATGAGGGTACGGCCGATGGCCAGTCCCGAACCGTTGAGCGTGTGGATCAGCGCCGGTTTTTTCATATCGGCCGATTTGTAGCGCGCCTGCATGCGGCGCGCCTGAAAGTCCTCGAAGTTGCTGCAGGAAGAAATTTCACGGTACTTGCCCTGGCCCGGCAGCCAGACTTCTAGGTCGTAGGTCTTGGCGGCGGAAAAGCCCATGTCACCGGCGCACAGGGCCATGGTGCGATATGGCAGTTCGAGTTTCTGCAGGATGGTCTCGGCATGGCCGGTCAGTTCCTCCAGCGCGTTCCAGGATTCGTCCGGGTGCACCATTTGCACCAGCTCGACCTTCTCGAACTGGTGCTGGCGAATCATGCCGCGAGTGTCCTTACCGTAGGAGCCGGCCTCGCTTCGAAAGCACGGGCTGTGACAGACGTACTTGTGCGGCAAGGTCTCGCCGTCGAGGATTTCATCACGCGCCAGGTTTGTCACCGGTACTTCCGCCGTCGGGATCAGGTACAGGTCCTGCTCGGTGACGTGGAACTGGTCCTCGGCAAATTTGGGTAATTGACCGGTCCCGTACAGGCTCTCCGGATTGACCAGGTACGGTACGTTGATCTCAGTATAGCCGTGTTCGGCCGTATGCGTGTCGAGCATGAACTGGATCAGCGCGCGGTGCAGGCGCGCAATCGGTCCCTGCATGACGACGAAACGCGAGGCGGCAATCTTGGTCGCGGTCTCGAAGTCCATCAGCCCGTTGCGCTCGCCCAGGCTGACGTGGTCCTGTGGTTCAAAGTCGAACGCCTGCGGCTCGCCCCAGCGCCGCACTTCAGCATTGTCGTCCTCGTCGCTGCCGTCGGGCACGGACGCGTGCGGCATGTTGGGAATGCCCAGCGCCAGCTCGCGCAATTGTTCCTGTACCGCATTGAGCCTGTTCTTCCGGTCTTCAAGCTTGTCACCCAGGTCGGCGACTTCATCCAGTAACGGCTGGATATCCTCGCCCTTCGCCTTCGCCTGGCCGATGGCTTTCGAGCGCGTGTTGCGCTCGTTCTGCAGCTGTTCGGTCTCGACCTGCAGCGACTTGCGCTCGGACTCGATCCGTTTCAGCTGTTCAATATCCAGCTTGTAGCCGCGCCGGCCGACTGCGGCGGCGACATCCTCGGGGTTGGTTCGTAACAGATTCGGATCCAGCATTACTCGTCCTTAAATCGAAAATTTTTATTGTCCTGAAATCGCTCAGAGCGGGAGTTGCCTGGCCAGCGCTACGCCCAGCCAGCAGACGATGATGCAGACACTGACGCTGATCAGGATATTCAGGCCGGCTTTTAACAGCGCGCCCTGCTCGATGAGGGTCAGCGTGTCCATCGAGAACGTCGAGAAAGTGGTAAACGCACCGAGCAGACCGACCAGCAGCAATGACTTCCACTCCGGCGCGGCATCCAGTTTGTCGTTCAGGAGGATGAACAAAAAGCCCATCAGGAACGAACCGATGACGTTGACCGACAGCGTGCCGTAGGGAAAGCCCTTGCCCAGCAGTGCGTAGACGCCGTTCGAGCACCAGAAACGCAGCAACGAACCAGCGGCGCCACCGCCGGCCACGGCCAGAATGGTTGTCATGACGAGATCCCCGTGAGCCAAAGTTCGGCCCATTGTAACCGACCGTCAGCGTTTTTTGGCCTTGGCGTCCAGCTCGCGCAGGTGTCTCAGCTTTTCGGCGATCTTGATCTCGAGGCCGCGTTCGACCGGCTTGTAATAGCTGCGCCCCTTGAGCTCATCGGGAAAGTAATTCTCGCCAGCAGCGTAGCCTTCCGGCTCATCGTGGGCGTAGCGGTAGTTCTTGCTGTAGTCGAGATCCTTCATCAGCTTGGTGGGCGCGTTGCGCAGATGCAGCGGCACCTCCAGCGAGCCGTTGTTCTGCGCGTCCTTCATCGCCGTCTTGTAGGCGACGTAGGCGGCATTGCTCTTGGCGGCGCAGGCCAGGTAGACGATCGCCTGACCCAGCGCCAGCTCGCCTTCTGGCGAACCCAGGCGTTCCTGGGTGTCCCAGGCGCTGAGCGCGATCTGCATGGCACGCGGATCGGCGTTGCCGATATCCTCGGTGGCCATGCGCACTACCCGCCTGGCGACGTACAGCGGATCGCAGCCGCCGTCGATCATGCGGCAGAACCAGTACAACGCGGCGTCCGGCGACGAACCGCGTACCGCCTTGTGCAATGCTGATATCTGATCGTAGAACGCCTCGCCGCCCTTGTCGAAGCGGCGCAGGCTGCCGCCGGCCATAACTTCCTGCAACAATTCCGGCGTGATGCGGCCGTCAGTGGCCAGATCAGCAGCGATCTCAACCAGGTTCAGTGCCCGGCGGGCGTCACCGTCGGCGGCGGCGGCAAGCTGCTGCAGGGCCTCGTCGTCGAGTTGCAGGCCGCGGCCGCCAAGACCGCGTTCGCTGTCTTCCAGCGCCACCTGCAGCACGCGCTCGATGGCCTCGCCGGTCAGCGCTCGCAGCACGTAGACGCGCACGCGCGACAACAGCGCGTTGTTGAGTTCGAACGACGGGTTCTCGGTGGTCGCACCGACGAAGGTGACGGTGCCATCTTCGACGAATGGCAGGAACGCGTCCTGTTGTGACTTGTTGAAGCGATGCACCTCGTCGACAAACAGCACGGTGTCCTTACCGTAGGCCTCGCGATAGTCACGCGCCTGGTCGATGGCGGCGCGGATGTCCTTGACGCCTGCGAGCACCGCGGAGACCGACAGAAACTGCGCATCGCAGGCCGACGCCAGCAGTCGCGCCAGCGTCGTCTTGCCGGTGCCGGGCGGCCCCCAGAACACCATCGAATGCAGCTGGCCGGCCTCGATGGCCTGTCTTAACGGTTTGTCCGGGCCGAGGATGTGTTCCTGGCCGATGTATTCAGCGATCGTGCGCGGCCGCAGCCGGTCCGCCAGGGGCCGGTAATCATGGCCGTCCGGTACTGGTGCGGATGCGGCCGGGCTCACTGCGCGCGGTCGTCGATCACGTCGACGCCATCGGGCGGGGTGAATTCAAAACGGCTGGTATCCAGGCCAGGATTCAGCTCGACATTGCTGAAGTCGATGCGCGTGGTCTGGCCGAAGTTGTCGGACAGGATCATCATGCCGAGTTTCCGCCCATCAAAACCCAGCCGCACGTCGCTGTACTGGCTGTCTTCATCACGCGATTCCAGCCGCACCCAGTCATAGCCTTCCAGTTCGCCCAGGTCGACGATGTCATAGAGCTCGTCGATATCGGCAGAGCCGCCGAGGATCGCCGCGGGCGTGGCCTGCATGCCGGCTTCCATGTCGCGGATGGTCACCTGTTCCAGATCCTCGTCGTAGATCCACAGCGTGTCGCCGTCGGTGAGTATGCGCTGGGCGTAGGGTTCGTTGTATTGCCAGTCAAAGCGGCCCGGTCGCTGCAGGTACAGTTTGCCGCGCGAGGTTTCCAGCAGGTCACCGGACTCGTCCCGCAGCTGCTGTTCGAAGTCGGCCGTCAGTGAGTCCAGATCCTCCAGAAAGCTGCGCAGCTTGTCTTCCCCAGACGCTACCGAGGCCACGGGGAAAAGACAAAATAAGAATAATATAAACAGTATGTTGTAAGTTTTTCTTGATAAAATCTTGAGCATTGTGTGTTCCGTTGGATGAGCGTTCCGGGTACTGATCAAGACCCTTTGCGACCGGTTTGATTCCGGCGTGCGCAGAATATCCACGATTGCTCAGTTCTCCGGCGGTTTGGGCGCCAGCACTTCGCGGTTGCCGTTGGTCTCCTGGGCACTGACCACACCGGCGCGTTCCATGTCCTCGACGATGCGTGCGGCGCGGTTGTAGCCGATGCGCAGGCGCCGCTGCACTGACGAGATCGATGCACGGCGCGATTCCGTGACGATGCGTACCGCCTCGTCGTAGAGCGGATCCTGTTCGCCGCCGTCGCCACCGGTTTCGATACCGCTGACCGCCTCGGCGCCGCCCTCCTCGGGCCCGCGCAGCACGTCTTCGCGGTATTCCGGCTCGCCGCGCTTGCGCAGGTTCTCGACCACCTTGTGGACTTCGTGATCGGCGACAAACGCGCCGTGCACGCGGGTCGGTACCGGCGTGCCGGTCTGCATAAACAGCATGTCGCCATGGCCAAGCAAAGTTTCCGCACCCATCTGGTCGAGGATCGTACGCGAGTCGACCTTCGACGACACCTGGAAGCCGATACGGCACGGGATGTTCGCCTTGATAAGGCCGGTGATGACGTCCACCGACGGCCGCTGTGTGGCCAGAATCAGGTGGATGCCGGAAGCGCGGGCCTTCTGCGCCAAGCGAGCGATCAGTTCCTCGACCTTCTTGCCGACCGTCATCATCATGTCGGCCAGCTCATCGACCAGCACGACGATGAATGGCAGCTCTTCGAGCTCCGGTGCTTCATCTTCCTCGCCGATCGGCTGATAGAACGGGTCACGTATCGGCTCGCCCCGGTCGCGGGCTTCCTTGATCTTGCGGTTGTAGCCGCTGATGTTGCGTACGCCCAGATGCGCCATGAGCTTGTAGCGCTTCTCCATCTCGGCGACACACCAGCGCAGCGCGTTGGCGGCCTCCTTCATGTCGGTCACCACCGGTGCCAGCAGGTGCGGAATGCCTTCGTAGACGGACAATTCCAGCATCTTCGGGTCGATCATGATCAGGCGCACATCCTTGGGCACCGCCTTGTAGAGGATGCTCAGGATCATGGCGTTGATCGCCACCGACTTGCCGGATCCGGTCGTGCCGGCAACCAGCAGGTGCGGCATCTTGTTCAGTTCGGTCACGATCGGCTGGCCGCTGATGTCCTTGCCCAGCGCCAACGCCAGCGGCGACTGGACGTTGTCGTATTCCTTGCTGTTAAGGATCGCGCTCAGCGAGACCAACTCACGGTTCTCATTCGGGATTTCCAGGCCGATGACCGATTTGCCGGGAATCACGTCGACAACGCGGACGCTGACCACCGACAGCGAGCGGGCGATGTCCTTCGACAGATTGATGACCTGGCTGCCCTTCACGCCCGGCGCCGGCTGCAACTCGAAGCGCGTGATCACCGGTCCCGGATGTACGGCGACGACCTCGACCTCGATGCCGAAATCGCGCAGTTTGATCTCGACCTGGCGCGACATCGCCTCCAGCGCTTCATTCGAATACTGTCCCTTCGGCGGCTGCGGCGGATCCAGCAGGTTCAGCGGCGGCAGCGTCGTCTCCGGCGGCGGTTCGAACAGGAATTCCTGCTTCTCCTTTTCGCCGCGGGTGCTGGTCGGCACATTGGATATCACCGGCTCGATGCGCGGCGGCTCGCGTTTCTCGGTTTTCTGCTTGATCTCGCGGGCAACATTCTCGCGTTCCTGGCGCGCGCGGGCGCCCTCGCGACGATCCCGGTACTCATCACGCTTGTACTGCAGCCATTCGACAAACCGCAGGGTGTAGCGGCCGATCTGGTCCATGAGCCGGAACCAGGACAGCCCGCTGTACAGGGTGATGCCGGTGAGGAACATGGCCAGCAGCATCAGCGCGCTGCCGGTCGAGCCGATCAGCCCCAGCAGACTGCCGCCGACGGCATCGCCGAGAATGCCACCGGCGCCGGCGGTCTCGGCCGGAATGGCGTTGCTGACTACGAAATGGTTTTCCGCCAGACCGCAGGCACCCATCAATGCGAGCACGAAACCCGCCATGCCGAGGGAAAAGCTCAATGGCTCCGGCCAGGCACCGCGGCGCACGGTGCGGTACAACTGCCAGCCGCTGAATGCCAGCGCGAACGGGAACAGGTAACCGACATAGCCGCAGATATACAGGAGAATATCGGCAATCCAGGCACCGATCAGGCCGGTATTGTTGCGAATGCCGTCATACTCGGCGGCGTGGGACCAGCCCGGATCGGCCGGGTCAAAGCTGAACAGCGCAATAAACAGGAACAGCGACACCGCGGCCAGTGCGATCAGGGCGACTTCACGTAGAATGCGAATCAGGCGGCTGTTGGCCGCCGGCCGCGCGGGCTGGCTGCTGGTATTTTTCTGCTTGCGTTTGGCCTGTGCCACGATATTGAAGTCCGGCAATGTCGTTTATTAAGACGAATTCGACAAAAACGATGTAGTACTATGTTTATAAACTGTTATCCGGTTAGTATACAGGCTGTAGCCAGACACGCCACGGGCATGAAGGCGGTATTTTACCGATATGTATCCGGCTACGCTCGGTACATTTAACCGTCTGCAATGCGCCTGGATTGTACGGTCTGCCAGTGATCCGTAACAGTGAAAGCCAGCGCAGCCCCACATAAAAATGAATGACAGCCAGGACGCCTGCTCAATGACATCCACCCCGTTACAGACCATGCCGGCCGTGGTCATGACCGCCGCCGGTGACCCGGACAGGCTCGAGGCGCGCGACTTGCCGCAACCGACGCTGAACGGCCCGAACGACGTGCGTGTGCGGCTCAAGGCGGCCGGCGTCAATCCGATCGACACCAAGGTGCGGCGCAACGGCACGTTCCTGCCGGACAGCCTGCCGGCCATTCTCGGCTGTGACGGCGCCGGCATTGTCGATGCCGTCGGCGATGCAGTGACGCGCTTTGCCGTCGGTGATGAAGTCTACTTCTGCTATGGCGGCATCGGCACGCGCGCCGGCAACTACGCCGGTTACACCGTGGTGGCGGAGCACGTCCTGGCGCACAAGCCGGCATCGCTGGATTTCGTCCAGGCCGCTGCCGTGCCGCTGGTCGCCATCACCGCCTGGGAAGCGCTGTTCGATCGCGCCCGGCTGCAGGCCGGCCAGACCGTGCTCGTGCAGGCCGGCGCCGGCGGTGTCGGCCATGTTGCCATTCAGCTGGCCCGCACCATCGGCGCACGCGTGGCAACCACCGTCAGCACGGCGGATAAAGCGGCACTGGTGGAAAAGCTCGGCGCCGAACGGGCGATCCGCTACCGTGATAGCGACGTCACCGCCGCGATCATGGACTGGACCGGCGGCCAGGGCGTCGATGTCGGCATGGACAACATCGGCGGCAAGCTGCTGGAGCAAACGTTCCCGGCCGTCCGGTTCTACGGCGACGTGGTATCGCTGCTGCTGCCGGCGGCCGACACCGACTGGCGCGTGGCGCGGCAGCGCAACCAGCGCACCAGCCTCGAGGTCATGCTGACACCAATGCTGTTCGGCCTGGTTGAAGCGGAAAAGCACCAGGCACAGATCCTGCAGGAGTGCGCGACATTGATCGACCAGGGTGAGCTGCAGATTCATGTCAGTGAGATCCTGCCGCTGCATAGGGCAGCGCGGGCGCACGAGCTCATCGAGTCCGGTTCGACCACCGGCAAACTCGTTCTGCAAATCGACTGACGGCTACGCCAAATCCACTCATGCCCCTGTTGTCTCGAGTAAAACACGCCCTTGTCTCACTGTGCGTTATCCTCGCCCTGACCTGGCTTGGTTTCTGCCTGATCCTGTATCTGTTCCAGGAACGCCTGATCTTTCAGCCGACAAGTATGCTCGCGGCCACGCCGGAGTCGATCGGGATCGATTACGAGACGGTCGAACTGCGCATCAGTGATGAGGTCGTTCTGCACGGCTGGTTTATCCCGGCACACAACTCGCGCGGCACCGTGCTCTACCTGCATGGCAACGCCGGCAATATTTCGCATCGCCTGGTCATGCTGGAAATGCTGAATCATCTGGGCCTGTCCACCCTGATTATTGATTACCGCGGCTACGGCAACAGCAGCGGCCAGCCCAGTGAACGGGGTACCTACGCTGATGCCGAAGCCGCCTGGAACCACCTGACGCTGGAGCGCGACATCAAGCCAGACGAGATCATCATCTACGGCCGGTCACTGGGGGGTGCGGTCGCGGCCTGGCTGGCAGCCCGGGTTGAACCGGCCGGTGTCATCCTTGAGTCAACCTTTGTTTCCATGCAATCACTGGCACAAAGCATCTACCCCTATGTACCGGTGGGACTGCTGCTCAGAAACGAGTACCCGGTGCGCGAAAACGTGACCGCGATTCGTTCGCCGCTTTTGCTTATTCACAGTCCGGATGATGAAATCATTCCCTACAGCCATGCCGAGAAGCTGTTCGAGGCCGCTTCCGGGTCACGCGAACTGAAAACCATCAGCGGCAAGCATGACCAGGGATTCCTCGACAGTGGTGATAGTTACAGGAATATTCTGAATAAATTTAGCCAGCAGGTGCTGGATTGATGCGTATTCAATACTTCTCCGACATTCATCTGGAGTTCGGTGAATGTGAATTTCCGGAGACCGACGCCGATATTGTCGTCGCCGCCGGTGATATCGGTGTCGGAACCGAAGGCGTCAACTGGCTGGCCAAAGCACCCTGCCCGGTCATCTATGTTGCCGGCAATCATGAATACTACAGCGGCGACATCGAATACACGCGTCAGCAAATCGAAACCACGAGTCAGGCGGCGCAGGTGGAGTTCCTCGAAAATGTGCGAGCCGATCTCGATGACGTTCGCTTTCTCGGGACAACTTTCTGGACCGACTATGCCGGCGTCAATGAAAACGTCATGCGCGAAGCCGAACAGAGCATGAACGATTACCACTACATCCAGTATCACGGCTCACCGCTGACTGCGGACATCCTGCTGGAATTGCATCGGGAAAGCCTGGAATGGCTGGAGAATGAACTGGCCACCGCGCACAAGGGCAAGACCGTGGTGGTTACGCATCATGCGCCAACGTTGAAAAGCTGGTATCGCGATCAGGAAAACAGCACTGACCTGCGGCGCTTTGCCTATTGCAACCAGTATGAAGAACTGCTGAAAAAATACGCGATCGATCTCTGGATCCATGGCCACATTCACACCGTATCCGATTACCGTAGCGGCGGCACCCGCGTGGTAGCCAATCCACGCGGCTATCACGGACATCAGGAAATCGAGGGCTATGATCCGTACAGGATTATTGAAATATAGAGACCGCGACTGAACGCAGATGCAAATGCAAGCGTTATGTTAATAGCTCGGTGAGCCCTTAACAAAAAGTCCGAATGCATTAGCGGATACTTTGATATACACGACGATGACCTTTCTCGACCGCATCGAACGCTTGGGCAACCGCCTGCCACAGCCGGCAACGCTGTTTTTCATCGGCACCCTTGTAGTCATGTTCGCCTCGGCGCTGGCCGCCTGGGGCGAATGGTCGTTGCCGACACCGGCCGGCGATCGCACGCTGACGGCCAACAACCTGCTGGGCAGCGATGGTCTATGGTGGTTGCTGTCCAACCTGGTCGACAATTTCATCAATTTTCCGCCGCTCGGCATCGTGCTGGTCGGCATGCTCGGTATCGGTCTGGCCGAGCACAGCGGCCTGTTGCCGGCGCTGTTTCGGCGCCTGGCGCAGCTGACACCGGCGCAGTTACTGACGCCGGTCATGGTGTTTCTCGGCATCCAGTCATCGATGGCCATGGACGCCGGTTATGTCGTGCTGCCGCCGATCGCCGCGGCGCTTTACCTGGCCGCCGGCCGGCCGCCACTGGCCGGTATCGCCGCCGTCTTTGCCGGCGTCTCGGCGGGTTTCAGCGCTAACCTGTTCATCACGGCCCTGGATCCGTTGCTGGCGGGTTTCACGCAAAGCGGTGCCAGTCTGATCGCGCCGGAATACCAGGTGGCGGTAACCGCCAACTGGTGGTTTATGATCGCATCGACATTGTTGCTCACCCTGATCGGCTGGGCGGTCACCGCCTGGTACGTCGAACCGCGCCTGGTACGTGTTGCTTACCGGCCCGCTGATGATGTCGTGACAACTACCGATGAAGTCACACACAGCCAGGGCCCAAATCGCAGCCTGTGGCATGCCGGTGCCGCCTTGCTGATCACGCTGGCCCTGATCGTGACGGCCATTGTCGTGCCGGGGGCGCCTTTGCATGGTCAGGGCGACAACTTTGCCCGCTGGGTAGAGGCCACGGTACCACTGCTGTTCCTGTGTTTTTTCATACCCGGGCTGGTCTACGGTATCAGCAGCCGCAGCATTCGCTCGGACCACGATCTCGCCGGCATGCTGTACAAGACCATCGCCGGCCTCGGCTCGTATATCGTGCTGGCTTTCTTTGCCGCCCAGTTCGTCGAGAGTTTCCGCTATTCCGGCCTCGGCGAAATGCTCGCGGTCAGCGGCGGTGCCCTGCTGGCGCAACTGGCGATACCGACACCGACGCTGATGATGAGCTTTATCCTGCTGGTCGGCATGGCCAATCTTCTGATCGGTTCAGCATCGGCGAAGTATGCGTTTTTCGCGCCGATTTTCGTGCCGATGTTCATGCAGGTCGGTATCAGTCCGGAACTGACCCAGGTTGGTTACCGCGTCGGCGATTCCTTCAGCAACATCATCACGCCACTGAATCCGTACATGATCATCATCATCGCCCTGGTCCAGCGCTACGCCGTCGGCAGCGGTTTTGGCACGGTACTGTCCCTGATGCTGCCCTACTCCCTGGCGTTTCTCGTCATCTGGTGTGTTCTGCTCGGCATCTGGCTGGCGCTGGGATTACCGCTGGGTCCGGGTGGACCGCTGATCTACGACGGCTAGCCGTGGCTGTGCTAGAATCCGCCGCTCATTTTTATCAGCCGTATGCGCAAACATCATGAGCAAACAGCCGGTCTACAAGGTAATTTTCTATAATCAGGGCAAGGTCTACGAGGTCTACGCACGCTCGGTACACCAGGGTGCCATGTTCGGCTTTGTCGAAATCGAAAAACTGCTGTTCGGCGAAAAGAGCGCACTGGTGGTCGATCCCTCCGAGGAAAACCTCAAGTCGGAATTTGCCGACGTCGTGCGCAGCTACATTCCGATGCACTCGATCGTCCGCATTGACGAGGTCAGCAAGCGCGGCAGCGGCAAGATCAGCGATGCCACCGACGGCGGCAACGTCAGCCCGTTTCCCGTTTATACCCGCACCGATAGCCAATCCTGATCAGGCATCCTCCAGCAATGTCTCGACATGCGCCGCGGCGGCGCTGGCATTGCCCTTGAGGTTGTAACCGCCCTCCAGAATCGACACCAGCCGGCCGTTGCAGTGGCGCCCGGCCAGTTCCCGCATCATCGTCGTCAGCTGGCGAAAGCCGGCATCCGTGATCGCAAAGCAGCCGAGCAGATCCGACTTGCGACTGTCGAAACCGGCCGAGATCAGCACGAACTCCGGCTTGAAGTCGTCGGCTGCCGGCAGCAGCCGGTCGCTGAACGCCCGACGAATGTCAGCGTCATCGGCACCGCAGGACAACGGTACGTTGATGTTGAACCCCGCGCCGGCGCCGGTTCCCGTGCGGCTGGCGCGGCCGGTGCCCGGATAGGCGTCGACATCGTGGGTGGAAAAGAACAGCACGTCCGGATCGTCGTAGAACGCCGCCTCGGTGCCATTGCCGTGGTGATAGTCCCAGTCAACGATCAGGATGCGTTTGAGACCATGCTCTTGCTGCAGATGGCGCGCGGCGATGGCGACGTGATTGTAAAAGCAGAAGCCCTCCTCGCGGCCGGTATTCAGGGCATGATGGCCCGGTGGCCGACTGGCGCAGAAGGCGTTGTCCACCGTCCCCGCCATGACCGCATCAACGGCGGCCACCGCACCGCCGCTGGCCAGCAGCGCGATATCGTGGCTGTCCGGGTAGCGCTCGGCTATCCCGCCAATGTGCTCTGCCGTATGAATGGCCTCAAGCGCAGCGCCAGGGTGTTGGCGCGGGCGAATCGGAACCAGCCGTGACCATAATTCGCGCTCGCGAAAATGGGCACGCAGTGTCTCCAGGCGCCGCGGCGATTCCGGATGATCCGGCGTGATGACATGATCCAGGAAACGATCGTCATAAACCAGTCCGGTCCGGACGGCGGCGGCCCGTGTCGGCGCCAGCCACAGACTGGCGGCAACCAGGGTTGTATTCTGCAGAAACTGACGGCGTTGCATGGGGCTTGGGCTCCGGACACCAGTGAGCGATTATAAAGCCGGCGCCGGAGCGATGGAACGCATGGTGATGGAATAAAGCTGAAATTAATTTATACTGAAATCTTCAAGACTTAGCCACGCATTCTAAGGTCGGGCCTAGCATTGGATACCAGAGTTGTTACCCTGTTTACGGTACTCGTCCGGGGTTGCCGGCCACCAGCATTGTTCGCCGCAGGATTGCTGTTTGCCGCCCCCGCCGCCGCTGAATGGCGTGTCATCGACGAGGCAGACGACGACAGCACACTGCGTGCGCCCTACGCACGGATCAAAAATGCCGACGGCTACACGCTGACAATCTACCGCGACAGCGGTGACAACCTCCATGCATTGCTGCGTCTGAATGATCGGCTGACCGGCTTTGACACGGCCATCTGCCCCACCTACCAAATCGACAAACGCCAGCCACGCAACACGGCAGCTGACGGCAGCGGCTGCAGCATGCGCGCCGAGGTCAGCAATTATCATCTGGGCCATATCGAGTCGAACCAGGTCGCCTCGCGGCCGCTCTATGAATTAATGAATGGCACGCACATCGATTTTCGTTTCCGCCTGGCCAATGCCGACTACAACCAGACACGCTTCTCGCTTGACGGTTCCAAGCGTGCACTGTCTGCCGTGCTCGGCAGTACACTTGAGGTATTGCCCCGCTGAATTGTTTTAGCCCCTGAGTCGGTCCACTGTTCAATGATCGACAGCAAATCCCGAATCGAATGCATCGAGCGACTGGACGATGTCCCCGCCGCCGACTGGGACTCTCTTGAGCGCGGTGGTAATCCGTTCCTCAGCCATGATTTTCTTGCCGGGCTGGAACGCCATGGTTGTCTTGAGCGTCACGGCTGGTATCCCCGCCACCTGCTCATTCGCCAGCATACCCAACTGCTGGCGGCATTGCCGCTGTACCTGCGCGACAACTCGTTCGGTGAATTCGTCTTCGACTGGAGCTGGGCCGACGCCCATGAACGCGCGATCGGCCCGTATTATCCGAAACTGGTCAGCGCCGTGCCGTTCACCCCGGTGACCGGCCCGCGATTGCTGTTGCATCCGCAGGCCGAACAACCGCAGCAATTGCGCCAGCTGCTGTTGCAGGAGGCGACCGCACTGGCCGAACGCGACGGCCTGTCGTCATTGCATGTGCTGTTTCCCGACAGCGATGACCCGGCGTTCGCCGCTAGCGGTCTGCAGTTGCGCCGCGGTTGCCAGTACCACTGGTTCAACGACGGCTATGCCGACTTTGACGACTTTCTCGCCCGCCTGAACAGCAAGCGGCGCAAGGAAATCCGGCGCGAGCGACGCAGTGTGCGCGACAGCAACCTGCAGATCGAACAGCTGCGCGGCAGTGCCATCGAGGCCCGGCACTGGAACGTATTTTACGATTTCTACCGCTCGACGTTCGAACGCAAATGGGGCGAACCGCGGCTGACGCCGGATTTCCTCCACAGCCTGGGCCGCAGCGCCAGCAGCGAACCGTTGCTGATCCTGGCGCATGACGGCAGTGAATACGTCGCCGGTGCGCTGGCACTCATCGGCGAAAAGTCGCTGTATGGCCGCCACTGGGGCTGCCAGACCGGCTACCGCAACCTGCATTTCGAGTTGTGCTACTATCAGACTATAGACTTTTGCATTGAACAGGGTCTGCGGCATCTGGATGCCGGTGCCCAGGGTGAATACAAGATCAGCCGTGGCTTCGTGCCCGTGGCGACGCGGTCGTACCACTGGCTGCGCGATCGCCGCTTCAGCCGGGCAGTCACCGATTTCCTGCAGCGCGAGCGGCCGCTGGTCGACAATTACATCGCCGAACTCGGGCGACACACGGCTTACAAACGCGGGAGCAGTGATTGATGACCGCGGAAACGATTGAACACCAGATATATTGCGTGGCCGACAACCGCATCGCCGCCGACTTTCCACCGGTCGAACGGGCGCTGGCGGACCCGGACGGCCTGCTGGCGATCGGTGGCGATCTCAGCCCGGCACGCATACTCGGCGCCTACCGGCGCGGGATTTTTCCCTGGTACAGCGAGGGCCAGCCGATTCTCTGGTGGTCACCGGATCCACGCTGCGTCATAGTACCGTCGCAACTCAAGGTCAGGCGCAGCCTGCGCAAGGCCATGCGCAATCGCGATTTCCGGGTCACCTGCGATCGCGCCTTTGCCGACGTCATCCAGGCCTGTGCCGCACCGCGCGATGGCGTTCGCGATACCTGGATCACCCGCGAGGTCAACCAGGCCTACCAACGCCTGCACGATATGGGCTATGGCCACTCGGTCGAGTGCTGGCAGAACGGCCGCCTGGTCGGCGGTCTCTATGGTCTGGCGATCGGTCACATCTTTTTTGGCGAGTCGATGTTTTCGCGCGTCAGTGATGCCTCGAAAACGGCGCTGGTCTGGTTGTGTGAACACCTGAACGAAGCCGGTTTTGCCCTGATAGACTGCCAGGTGGATTCCGGCCACCTGCAGCGACTCGGTGCCGAGCTCATGCCACGACACGAGTTTGTCGCCTGCCTCGATCGCTGGTGCGAACAGCCCGGTCCGATCAACTGGCAGACGCTCGATCAGACCTGACAGGCCGATGCCATGACACACAGCACCCGGGTCAGCAAACTCAGCTTCTATGTCACGCCGCCGCACCAGTGCAGTTACCTGGATGACCGCGACGCGATCACGCTGTTCGCCGATCCGCGTTTTCCGAAGAACAATGCGCTGTACGCCGCCCTGTCGGAACGCGGCTTCCGGCGCAGTGGCGAACATTTATACCAGCCGCACTGCTCCGGCTGCAGCGCCTGCGTGCCGATCCGCGTACCGGTGGCCGAGTTCAGGCCGCGGCGCCAGCAGCGGCGTACCTGGCAGCAGAACCAGGACCTGCAGGTGCGCGTACGCCCGGCGCGCTATGAACGGGAACATTTCGACCTGTACCGGCGTTATATCGCGGCACGCCATGCCGGCGGTGGCATGGACGATCCGACGCCGGACAGCTACATGAACTTTCTCACCGCCAGCTGGGCCGATACGATCTTCATGGAATACCGCCTCGACGGCGCCCTGCTTGCCGTATCCGTCAGCGACCGCCTGCCGGACGCCCTGTCCGCGGTCTATACCTTCTTTGACCCGGCGGCGAGCCAGCGCAGTCTCGGCCGTTACGCCGTCCTCCAGCAGATCCGGATCGCCCACGAGACCGGTCGCCACTGGCTGTACCTCGGCTACTGGATCGCCGCCTGCCGCAAGATGAGTTACAAGACCGAATACCAGCCGCTCGAGTACCTGCGCCAGGGCGAATGGCGCCGCGAGCCGGACTGAAGCGGCGGCAATTTGGCGATCCATTTTGCTTCGCTCCCGGTTCTGGGGCAAAATGCGCCATCTTTAATCAATCCCAGACCAAGGTGTATGGCAAAAGAAGACGTCATTGAGATGGAGGGTACGATCGTCGATACCCTGCCGAATACGATGTTCCGTGTCGAGCTCGACAACGGCCACACGATCACTGCGCATATTTCCGGCAAGATGCGCAAACACTACATTCGTATCCTCACCGGTGACCGCGTCACCGTTGAGCTGACCCCCTACGATCTGACCAAGGGTCGCATTACCTACCGTCAGCGCTAGCCGGCGGACGCTCGCCCAACGTCGCCAGCAGTCCCGCCACGCCCTGATCAATCCGAGCGAACGCCGTCTCGAACGCGGCCAGCGGCTGGCCGTAGGGATCGGCAATTTCGCCGCCATCGGCAAAATCAAGCAGCAACCGGATCTTGTGTGCCTGGCTGGCCGGTGCCTGCTTATGCACGGCCATAAGGTTGGCCCGATCCATCACCGCGATAATATCGGCAGCGAAGAAATCCTGTCGTTCGATACGGCGTGCACGCAGTGCACTGATGTCGATGCCGTGCCGGGCCGCGACTGTCACCGCAAAAGCATCCGGTGGCTGGCCCAGTTGGTAGGCATGCGTGGCCGCTGAATCCACCTGCACGCTGGGCGTCAGGCCGGCGGCGTCCAGCCGCTGTTGCAACAACCCGTGCGCGGTGGGTGATCGGCAGATATTGCCGGTACAGACGAACAGAACGCCGGTTATGCCGTCCGTCATGCTGTTCTCCACTGCTGACCGTTAACCGGCGCGTTGTCGCGCCCGCTCCAGATCCGCCGCGGTATCGATACCCAGCCCCGGTTTTTGTACCGCGGTCGCCAGCTGAATTGTTGCCCCCGCATCCAGTGCACGCAGTTGTTCAAGCCGTTCACTCTGTTCCAGCGGGCTTGCCGGCATTTGGACATAGCGGCGCAGGAAGCCGCTGCGATAGGCGTACAGACCGATGTGGCGCATTGCGCCAAGCGCACTGCCATCCGACCACGGGATCGGCGCGCGACTGAAATACAGTGCCCGGCCCCGGCGGTCCATGACGACCTTGACGATATGGGGATTGTGATAGTCGGCGTCGTTGTCGATGGGTTCGCACAGGGTCGCGATCGCTGCGTCCGTTGTTGCCGCGAGCAATTCCGCCACCTGGTCGAGTAATACGGTGGGCATGCCGAACTCATCGCCCTGCAGGTTCACGATAATCGCGTCGTCCGGCAACTGCAGTTGTTCGACCACTTCGGCCAGGCGTTCACTGCCGGAGGCATGATCGGCGCGCGTCATGCAGACCCGCGCGCCGAAACCTGCCGCTGTCGCGCGAATGCGCTCATCATCGGTGGCAATGATGACGGATTCGGCTCCGCTGGCCAGTGCGGCTTCATGAACATGCTGCAGAAGACAGCGGCCATTGATATCGAGTAGCGGTTTGCCGGGCAGCCGCGTCGAGGCATAGCGTGCCGGTATGATGATCTGGTAAGCCATGCCTGCGACGGCAACTAGCGAACGCTGGTGGGCTGCTTTTTACGCCACTGCTCGACTTCCTCGTGGCTTAAGCTGCGCGCCTCGTCCTCGATCATCACCGGAATCTCATCGCGGATAGGGTAAGCCAGCCGCGCGCTGCAGGAAATCAGTTCCTGGTTATCACGATCATAAATCAAGGGCCCCTTGGTTACCGGGCACACCAGAATGTCGAGCAGCTTTTTATCCATGCCTGTTCCGTTTTCGATAACGAGAGTGACTGATCAGTCGGCCAGCGCCTGCAGCAGGTGATTCAGGCGGTACTCGAATGTCTTCGGCAACGCCGCGATGATTGGCAGATACCAAGCGTTGCGAAGTGCCAGTCCCGTGCATTTTATCGCGTCCTTTTCCGTCATCACCAGCGGATATTCGTCGTTGAACTGCAGCTCGGCGTGACTGTAAACATGATGGTCCGGGAATTCATGCGTGATCAGGCGCAGACCCTGACGGCGCAGCAGTGAAAAAAAGCGCCCCGGATTACCGACACCCGCGACCGCATGTACGGTTCGATCACGCCACGCATCCAAGGCCTGTCGGCGTTCATCATTAAGCGACTGCAACGGTTGCGGCTGGTAGCTCATGCTGTGCTCACCGCGGCCGGCCTTGCCGCTGGTCACGACCGCGGCAACCCGACGCAGGCGGCCGCGCCCCTCGCGCAGCGGCCCCACGGGCAGGCACAGGCCGTTGCCCAGGCGGCGCTGGCCGTCGATCACCGCAATCTCGATATCGCGTCCCAACGCCAGGTGCTGCAGGCCGTCGTCACTGATTATGATATCGCAGCCATTGTGCTCGACTAGACCGCGGGCGGCGAAATAGCGCTGCCGGCAGACCGCCACCGGGCAGCCACTGCGGCGCGCCAGGATGACCGGTTCATCGCCGACCTGGGCCGGGTCGCTGTCAGCGCGCACCTGTTGCGGTTCATCCGTGGCCGTACCGCCGTAGCCGCGACTGACGATGCCCGGACGGTAGCCCTGGCGCTGCAGGTAATCGGCCAGCCATAACACCAGCGGCGTCTTGCCGGTGCCACCGACCGTGATATTGCCAACCACGATGACGGGCACACCGACCCGCTGCACCGGCAGTACGCCACTGCGGTACAGCCATTCGCGCAACAGCATGATGAGCTGATAGAACCAGCCCAACGGCGCCAGCAGCCACAGCCACGGCTGCGGCTGGTACCAGAGTCGCTGCAGGCTGGCATGCAGACGTCGGGCTGCTGCTGTCACGCCGGCGTTATTCGCTCTGTTCGAGGCGGGTGGCAAACGTCACCCGGCGCAGCCCCAGTTGCCGGGCGGCATCCATGACCCGGATAACCGACTGGTGCGAGGTTTCGGCGTCGGCATTGATGATAATGGCGGGATCATCGCGGTCGTCGCTAGCCTTTACCGCCTGGTCGAGCGCCTCGCGGATGGTGGCCGACTGCGCGTTGGCCAACGCCCGGGCATTGATGAACACCCGCCCTTCCCGATCGATATCGATCTCGACCGCTTGCGGCTTGCTATCGACCTTGTCCTGGCTGGCTTCCGGCAGGGTGATGCTGATCTCGGAGTCGCGATCGAAGGTCGTCGTGACCATGAAGAAGATCAGCAACAGGAACACGACATCGATCAGCGGCAGTATATTGAGATCCGGATCTTCTGTACGTCTGCTGCGAAAATTCATGTCGGCTGCCGTCAGTTGCCCGTGTCACGCTCGCGCTGACCGCACAGCGCCTCGACCAGTTTGAGCGCGTCCTGCTCCATGGTGATGACCAGTTCGTCAACGCGGCCCCGAAAGTAACGGTAAAACAGCAGCGTCGGGATGGCGACGATCAGCCCGGCAGCTGTGGTGATCAATGCCTCGGCGATACCGGAGGCCAGCACCGAGGCATCGCCGACACCCTCGCTGGTGATCACGGTGAATACCTTGATCATGCCGAGCACGGTACCAAGCAGTCCGAGCAGGGGCGAAATCGAGGCAATGGTACCCAGCGCGTTAAGAAAGCGCTCGAGCTCGTGCGCCACATGCCGGCCAACTTCCTCGATGGCCTCTTTCATGACTTCACGCTCGTGGCGACGGTTGACCAGCCCGGCGGCAAGAATGCGTCCCAGTGGCGAATTCCGGCGTAATTCCTTGACGCGCTCGGCGTCCAGTTCACCATCGCGGGCCCACTGCCAGATCTGGTTGACCAGGTTGCGCGGCGCGGTGCGCTTGCGCTGCAGGGACCAGAAACGCTCGACGATGATCGCCAGCGCGATCACCGAGCACAGCAGGATTGGCCACATGACCCAGCCACCTGCCTTGATTAATTCCAGCACTTAGTCATCCCCTGTTTTTTGAGAATCGCAATATTAACGGTCGCCAGCCGCGACGACCGGCTCCGGTTTGTTGTGCCAGAAGCGCCGCGCATCAACCCGCAGTCGCCTGCGCTGCAGACCGTCGTGGCGGAAATCGAACAGCAGCGCGCCGTCACTGGCGGTGCTGTAGAGCGCGGTATCACCCTGACAGCATGAATGATAGCGCCGGATTATATCGCGATCCGGGAACTGATAGCGATTACGGTAACCGGCACTGAAGACAGTGTAATCCGGGTCGACGGTACGGATAAACACGGCAGTCGATGATGTCCGGCTGCCGTGATGCGGCGCCAGCAGGACATCGGCCGGCAATTGAGCCGCTGCGCGGCGGACCAGATCGTATTCACTGGTTGCCTCGATATCGCCTGGCAGCAGTACACTGCCGACCGGACTGTCGATTTTCAGTACGCAGGACTGATCGTTATCGGCCGCGGCCTGAGTATCACGCGGATGCAGTATGGTGAAATCGACACCATCCCAGTGCCACGACTGACCCGCCCGGCAATGTTGGGCATGGTCCAGCGGCAATGCCGCCGGCACGCTGCTCAGGCTGGCCATGATTGGCAGTTGTGCGGCCAGTGCAGCGGTACCGCCGATATGGTCGTTGTCACCATGACTGACGATCAACTGGTCGATACGTTCATGACCACGACTGAGCAGGTACGGCAGCAACACGGCGGAACCGGCATCGAAGCGGTCGCTGAAGCGCGCACCGGTGTCATAGACGAGCACATGCCGCTGCGTCTCGATCACGGCAGCAAGACCCTGACCGACATCAAGCACCGCCAGGCGAAAGGCGCCGTTGTCCGGGCGCGGTTGCGCGGGCAACAGCAGCGGCAATAGCCACAGCAGACCGAGCCAGCGCGCCGGCACGGCCCGCGGCAACAGCAGCAGCGCGGCACCGGCCAGGCCGGCAAGCAGCAATGGCGCCGCCGGCTGCGGCCGGATCAGCAATGCCGGCAGCCACGCCAGCAGCAGGTCGAGCCCCTGCCACAGCCAGTCCAGCGCCAGCGCGGCCATGTGCAGCAGCAGCGCCGCGGCTGCCGGCCAGACGCCCAGCAACAGCAATGCGAGCAGTATCAGTGGCACCACCACGGCGCTGACCCAGGGCACGGCAACCAGGTTGGCGCAAAAACCGGCCAGCGGCACCTGCTGGAACCAGAACAGCAACAACGGCGCCAGACCGAGCGCGATCAAGGCCTGGGTACGGCCATAACGCCACCAGAAGCCGTTCTGCGGCAGGCGCCAGGCCAGCCCCCAGCCGATCACCGCCACGGCTGCAAAAGACAGCCAAAGACCGGGCGCGAGCAGCGCGAATGGATCGAACAGCAGGACCAGCAGCAGGGCCAGCGCGAGGCCATCGCCCAGTCGCCAGCGCCGCTGCAGCAGCAATGCCAGCACGACGACAGCGAGCATGATAAGCGCGCGCCGGGCAGGAATGGCAAGCCCGGACAGGGCCGCATAACCGCCGGCCGCGATCAGGCCGGCCAGTAGTCCGGCCCGCTGTGCCGGGACCCGGCTCGTGAGTCCGACGAACAACGACCCAATCGGACGTACCAGCAAATAGGCCAGTGCCGCCACCAGGCCGATGTGCAGGCCGGAAATGGCCAGCAAATGGCTGGTGCCGGTGGCGCGCAGGCGGTCCCAGTCGGCCGGTTTCAGGCCGCTGCGATCGCCCAGCGCCAGCGCCCTGACCAGGGCCGCGCCGTTGCCGGTGCCGAGAACGGCCTGCAAACGCTCACGCAGCTGCTGGCGCCAGTGATGAATGCCGCGCGCCGGCCGGGGCAACCGCCGGTTATCGGCATGGCTGCGGACATAACCGCTGGCACGTATGCCCTGCTCGAACAGCCAGGCCTCGTAATCAAACCCGCCCGGGTTGAGAAAACCGTGCGGTCGTTTCAGGCGTACGCGCAACTGCCAGGATTCACCGGCACGCGGTCGTTGCGCGCTGTCGTACCAGCTCAGTCGGATCGTTTGCGGCAACGTGTCCATCGCCGACCTGGCGCCGGGCGGCCATTCGCTGACCGCCAGGTTGAAACGCGTACGTTCCGGCAGGTAATCGGGCAACGACGCGATGGTACCGCGCAGCGTCAGGCTTTCACCTTCCAGCGCAGCCGGCAGTTGCTGTTGCAGTCTCAGCTGGGCATGGCCCAGGGCGTAGAGGAAACCGGCGGCAAACAACAGGACCGCGCGACTGCGCGGCTGGGTGCAGGCCAGTAACAGACATACCGGTAAACCGGCGACCAATGCCGGCGGCGGTAACGCCGGGCACTGCAGCAGCGCCAGTACACCCAGCATGAAGGCCAATATCCCTGTTGGCATGAAGCTTCCAACTATCCCTGTTGGACACGGTCAGACAGTCTGAACGGCACATGACAGTGCTGGCAAGTCCGTTATAATGCGCGCTTTTGGTAGACCGTTCCGTCCCGGGTCAGGGTACCGCGAGCACCTATGCAACGTATCATTACATGAGCCTGCGCGAACTCTTCAAGCGGTACCTGCCCGAGCATCACATTTTCCGTGAACATCGGCATATCCGCCTGTTCGGCGATCTGCTGCACGATCATACACTGTGGCGGCTGACGCGGCGCTCGGTGGCCGGCGCCATCGCCATCGGCCTGTTCTGTGCTTTCATTCCATTCTTCGGCCAGATGATCATTGCCGCCGCGCTGGCGATCTACTGGCGCGTCAACCTGCCCATCGCGGTGGTATTCACCTGGGCCAGCAATCCGCTGACCTTTGCGCCGATCTTTTACATGACCTATCGCATTGGCAGCCTGTTTCTCGACCTGCCGGTGCGCTACACCCAGTTTCATCTTTCCTACGAGTGGTTCAGTGCCGTACTGCACGAGATATGGCTGCCGGTATTGCTCGGCAGTCTGCTGCTGGGCGCGCTGGCGGCGGTGGCCGGCTATTACGGTACCAGCCTGCTGTGGCGGCTGCTGTTGCTGCGCAAGCGCGATGAACGGCGCAGCAAGCGACCATTCATGCGCCGCCTGGACGACGACAGTGACGATCCCCCGGGCGCTGCCTAGGCCAGCGCCTGCAGGTGGCCTTCGGTAAGTTCGTAGCGGCGCTGCATGCGTGCGGCGAGTTCCAGGTTGTGCGTCACCATCACCAGGCTGGTGCCGATCTCGCGATTCAGTTCCAGCACCAGCTCGAATACCTTGTCGGCCGTGTGTTCATCAAGATTGCCGGTCGGCTCGTCGGCCAGCAGGCATTGCGGCCGCGTCACCAGCGCCCGGGCGATGGCAGCACGCTGGCGTTCACCGCCGGACAGTTCGCCCGGCTTGTGCGTACCACGGTGACCCAGACCGACCCGTTCGAGTAGCGAGCGCGCCGCTGCCAGTGCCGCACTGTGGCTCTCGCCGCGGATACGCAGCGGCATGGCGACGTTCTCCTCGGCGGTGAATTCCGGCAACAGGTAATGGAACTGGTAGACGAAACCGAGCGCGGCATTGCGCAGGTTGCCGCGGGCGGTTTCCGACAGTGTCGATACCGCCGTTCCGGTGACCGTGACTTCGCCCGAGGTCGGCCGGTCCAGCGCGCCGAGCAAATGCAGTAGCGTGCTCTTGCCGGAGCCGGAACTGCCGACGATCGCCAGCGTGTCGCCATTGGCCACGCGCAGATCGATGCCACGCAATACCTCGATCTCGGAGTCGCCCTGGTGGAACGACTTGCGCAACTGTTGTGTTTCGATAACGGCCGTATCACTCATAGCGCAATGCCTCCACCGGCTGGGTCTTGGCGGCCCGCAGCGCCGGGTAGATCGTCGCCAGTATGTTCATGACAAACGCGACCGAGCAGATCCAGATGACGTCCGCCCACTGCAGGTCGGAAGGCAGCTCGCTGATGTAGTAGACCTCGGGGGACAGGAACTGGACCTGGAACAGCTGTTCGATCGCCGGCACGATGGTCTCGACGTTAAGCGCCAGCCAGACGCCGCCGACCAGGCCGCTGAGCATGCCGATGAGGCCCGTTACCGTGCCCTGGATAATGAAGATGCGCATGATGCTGCGAGGCGAGGCACCGAGTGTGCGCAGCACCGCGATGTCGGTCTGCTTGTCGGTAACCACCATGACCATGGTCGAGACGATGTTGAAGGCGGCCACGGCGATGATCATGGCGAGGATGACGAACATGACCATCTTCTCGGTCTGCAGCGCCTTGAAGAAATTGGAATGCCGCTGGGTCCAGTCGACCACCCAGTACTCGCCCGGCAGCTGCGCGACGATGCTGCGACTGATCTGCGGCGCCCGCATGATGTCGTCGGTTTTCAGGCGCAGACCGGTTACGCCATCCATGCGAAACAGCTTGGCGGCATCGTCCATCTGGATCAGCGCCAGCGAACTGTCGAATTCGTACATGCCGATGCGAAACAGTCCGACCACGTTGAACTGTTTCAGGCGCGGCAATACACCCGCGGGGGTGACATTCGTCTTCGGCGCGACCAGAGTTACCTTGTCGCCGACCCCCACCCCCAGGACGCGGGCCAGATCGGCGCCGAGAACAATATTGAATTCGCCGGCGACCAGATCCTGCAGGCTGCCCGACTCGATATTGTTGGCGACATCGGATACCTCAACCTCCTCGTCCGGCAGTACGCCGCGAATCAGCGTGCCCTTGACGTTCTTGCCCTTCATCAACATGCCTTCGCCGTCGATATAGGGCGCTGCACCGACGATGCCGGGCTGCCCCTGAACGCGCTTTTCGGCATCCTGCCAGTCCTGAAGATCGCCGCTACGCGCCATCACCGTGGCATGCGAGGCCATGCCGAGAATACGGTCGGTCAGTTCCTTCTTGAAACCATTCATGACCGACAGCACCGTAATCATGACCATGATGCCGAGCGCCAGGCCGATGATCGATGTCAGCGAGATGAAGGAAATGAAATGGTTCCGGCGTTTGGCGCGCAGATAACGCAGGCCGATGAAGGCTTCGAATGCTTGAAACATGGGCGGCGATTATAACGAAAGCGTAACGCCTGTGCCCGTCGAATTACTCGTAGCCGCGTACGGGCTGTACAATGCACCCATGTTGATGTTTATACCGAAACCGTTATGAAACTGCTGGCCATCGAAACCGCCACTGAAGCCTGCTCGGCTGCATTATGGCTCGACGGTGACATTCACGAGCGCTTTGAATTCGCACCCCGCCGGCACACCGAACTGATCCTGCCTATGGTCGACAGCCTGCTGGCCGCGGCCGGTTTGCGCAGCGCGGACATGGATGGCTTCGTCTACGGCTGCGGACCGGGCTCGTTCACCGGCGTACGTATCGCGACCGGCGTTGTTCAGGGACTGGCACTGGCCGCCGATCGACCGGTTGTTGCCGTATCCACCCTGGCCGCGCTGTCACAAACGCTGATTGAGCATGATCAGCCGGTCCTGGCGGCCCTGGATGCGCGCATGGATGAGGTCTACTGGGGCTGTTACCTGCCGGCCGACAGCGGCATGCAGCTGCAGGGCGCAGAGCACGTTTGTTCACCGGAGACGGTGCCGTTACCGGAAACGCGCCAGTGGCTGGCAGCCGGCAGTGGCTGGTACAGCTACGCCGAGCGCCTGCGCGCGCGCCTGCCGGCACTCGACATCACGGTTGTCGCCGACGTCTGGCCGCGGGCGGCCGCCAGTGTCGCGTTGGCCGCGCGAAACTGGACCGCCGGTCGCGTGCTGACGGCGGCGCAGGCGCGGCCCACCTACCTGCGCGATCGTGTCGCCCAGGTCAAACAATCGACTTGAAGAAAACGGGATAAATCGTTGTTATGGATATATTAATAGTCGGTTGTGGCGATACCGGGCGGCGTCTCGCCGAACTGCACCGGAACGCCGGTGATGGAGTCACCGTAACCAGCCGCAGCACAGAACGTTGTGCGCTACTGGCCGAAGACGGCTTTACCAGCCGACAACTGGACCTGGATAACGTCAACGCGGATCAGCCGATCGCCGCCGAAGTGGTTTACCTGCTCGCACCACCCGGCGGCAGTGGCGGCCATGACCCACGTACGCACAACCTGTTGCAATGGCTGGATACCGGCACGTTGCCACGGCGTTTCGTCTACATCAGTACCACCGGCGTTTACGGCGACTGTCAGGGGGACTGGGTCACGGAGAACCGGCCACGCAATCCGCACAGCCAGCGCGCCTCGCGGCGCGCGGCGGCGGAACAGCAGCTGGAAATATGGGCGCAACAGCGTGGCGTGGCTCTGGTCATTCTACGGGTACCCGGCATATACGGCCCCGGCCGCCTGCCGCTAGACCGGCTTCAGCGCGGCGATCCGATCATTCGCGAAAGTGAAGCGCCGTGGAGCAACCGCATTCATATCGACGACCTGGCAAGCGCGACGCACCTGGCCGGCAGCCTGACGCAGGTGGAAGCTATCTACAATGTCAGTGACGGCCAGCCCACCAGCATGACCGATTACTTCAACCGCCTCGCCGATACGCTCGGTTTACCACGGCCGCCCCAGGTCAGCCGCGCGGAAGCCGAACAGCAGCTCAGCGCCAGCATGCTGTCGTTTCTGAACGAATCGCGTCGTATCGACAACCGCCGGTTGCTGGAATCCCTCGGCCTGCAACTGCGCTACCCGGATCTCACGACCGGCCTGAAAAGCTGTCTGCCGGTCGCCTGAGCGGTTGATTCCCTGTCATGTCTCGGACATGCTAGGCGCCTTTTACCGTAACCGGTCCCCGCCGGCTACTGGCTGTTCCTACTGGTTTCCGACAGGGGCGGGATCCGCAACAGGTTCGAATCGTGTTATCCAGAAAGATCTATTTTGCTGCCGCACTCGCGGTACTGCTGATCATTGGCTTTATGGCAACCAGCCTGATCAGTTATTTCGTCGCGCACGACTCCATGAGCGATTATCTCGCCGAGGAGACGCTGCCGCTGACCAGCGACAACATTTATTCCGAGATACGCCGCGACCTGCTGCGCTCCATTCTGATCTCGTCTCTTATGGCACACGATACCTTCGTACGCGACTGGACCCTGTCCGGCGAGGAGAATCCCGAAGCCATCGTCCGCTATCTCAGTGAAATCCGGCAAAAGCACGAGACGATCACGGCCTTCTTCGTCTCTGACAGGACGCGCAATTACTATCACCCCGACGGCATTATCAAGCAGGTCGATGCGGATGATCCCGCCGACAGCTGGTATTTCCGCATCCGCGAAATGAACGATCCCTACGAGATCAACATCGATAACGATACGGCCGACCGTCAGCGCGTCAATATTTTCATCAATTATCGGGTCAACGATTACCAGGGCAACTTCATCGGCGTCACCGGTATTGGCCTGTCGGTTGATGCCGTCGCCGATTTGATCGCGAGCTATCAGAAACGCTATGGCCGACAGATCTATTTCGTTGACCGTGACGGCAAGGTCGTGCTCAACGGCACTGATTTCAGCGGCCCACGACAGCTGCATGAACGCGCCGGCATCGGCAGACATGCCACCCAGGTGCTGACCAGCCCGGGCATGTCATTCACCTACCAGCGGCCGGATGGGCATACCATCCACGTCAATACGCGTCTGATTTCGGAATTCGACTGGTACCTGGTGGTCGAGCAGGACGAGCATGCCGCCGAGACCCGCATTCGAAATACGCTGATCGCCAACATTCTGGTATCACTGGCAATCACAATTCTGGTGCTGACCGTCGCCCACTTCATGGTTCGCGGCTACCAGCGCCGGCTTGAAGAAATGGCGACTACCGACAAACTCACCGGCGCGGCCAATCGCCAGGTCTTCGACATGATTTTTGATCATGTCATCAAGACGGCACGGCGGCGCAACGAAGCGGTGACCCTGATTACGCTGGACATCGATCACTTCAAGGAAGTCAACGACAATCATGGCCATCAGGCCGGCGATCAGGTAATTCGACAGATTGCCGATGTCATCCGTCAGCACACCCGCGATACCGATACGCTGTGTCGCTGGGGCGGCGAAGAATTCCTGCTGTTGCTGTCGGACTGCTCTCTCGCCAACGCGCGCGAACGCGCCGAAAGTATCCGCGCGGCAATCAATAGTGAAATTATCCAGGTCGGCAATCATGCAATTGGCGTCACGGTAAGCCTCGGCCTGGCCGAGTATCGTCATAACGAGGACATGGCGACATTCATCAGTCGTGCCGATAAAGCACTTTACGCAGCCAAGAGTCGGGGCCGCGAC
Source organism: Methylohalomonas lacus (assembly GCF_024808875.1). GTDB lineage: Bacteria > Pseudomonadota > Gammaproteobacteria > Methylohalomonadales > Methylohalomonadaceae > Methylohalomonas > Methylohalomonas lacus. The sequence goes on along the minus strand of NZ_JANUCT010000004.1, from coordinate 107,030 downwards.
CAGGTGCAGTGTGCCGACTGAATCAGCTGTTGACGCGCGTCACCGTCGTCCGGATCTCGCCGCTGTCGGTCAATAGCAGGTGGCGATAGCCCGGCCCGAGTTCGTCGCGGGCGTATTCATCGCTGCCGGGCCGGAATTGCACGCAGGTCGAGGGACAGCCGAGCAGCCGCACACCATGACGCTCGCTCTCGAACTGCTGGTGGATATGACCCCAGATCACGCCGGCAACCTGCGGCTGGCGATCGATAACCGTCAGCAGGTCATCGGCGTTGCGCAGCCCCATCGCGTCCATCCACGGACTGCCGATGGACACCGGCGGATGATGCAGGGCGACCAGACTCGGCGTATCCGGCTGTTGCTCCAGTTGCTCCGCGAGCCAGTCGAGTTCGGCTGCCGGCAACTGGCCGGCGTGCTCGCCCTCTAGCCAACTGTTCAGCAACAGCACGCGCCAACCGCCCTGCTCGATCAGGCGTTCGTGGCGTACCGGTGCATCCAGCTGTTCACGCATCAGGGCCGGATCGTCATGGTTGCCGGGAATGGCGTGCACCGGCCGTTCGACGGCCTGCAGCAAATCGTTCAGCCGACGGTACGAGGTGCTGTCCGGATCGTGCACCAGGTCGCCGGTCAGCAGTATCCGGTCCGGCTGTTCATGGGCGTTGATGTGATCGAGCACCGCCGCTAGGCTGGCGGCGCAATCGATGCCGTCGAAGGTCGCGCCCGGCTCGGCCTGGATGTGGGTATCGGTGATCTGGATGAGAGACAGGGACATTGGCTGGTGATTGGTGATCAGTGATTGGTGAGAGTTTGAATCGTGGATAAAAGCTGTCAAGCTTGACAGTCAGCCGTTCAATCGATTAGCCAGTCATTGGTGACCAATCACTGATCACCAATTACCAGTTCAGTTACCAGGTACCGCCATGACCCGCAAAAGCATCACGCTGACCGACGATCTGTATGACTACCTGCTGTCGGTGTCGTTGCGCGAAAGCGACGTCCTGCGACAGTTGCGCGAGCACACCGCCGGCCTCGAGATGGCGCGCATGCAGATCGCGCCCGAGCAGGGCCAGTTGCTGGGACTGCTGGTCACGCTGCTACAGGCGCGCCGTATTATCGAGATCGGCACCTTTACCGGCTACAGCAGCCTGTGGCTGGCGCAGGCGCTGCCGGTCGACGGCCGTCTCGTCACCTGCGATACCAGTACCGAGTATACCCGCATTGCCCGCGACTACTGGCAACAGGCCGGTGTCGCCGAGCGCATCGAACTGCGCCTGGGGCCGGCGCTGGAAACCCTGGCGACGCTGCTGGACGACGGCGAAACCTGGCACTTTGACCTGGCGTTCATCGACGCGGACAAGGCCGAATACCGCGACTACTATGAAGCGGTATTGAAGCTGCTGCGACCCGGCGGTCTAACCGTTATCGACAATACGCTCTGGGACGGCCAGGTTGCCGATGCAAGGATCAACGATCGCGACACCCGCGCCATCCGCGACTTCAACGAATTCATTCATCACGACGAACGCGTCGCCATCAGTCAACTGCCCGTAGCCGACGGTATCACGCTGGCCGTCAAACGCTAGCGGGGAGGCAATCATGACTGCACGTCTATTACTACTGCTGCTCGGCCTGGTGCCACTGTGTCTGTCCGCGCAGATACTGTACAAGTACGTCGATGACGCCGGCCAGGTGCACTACACCGATCGGCCGCCGGCCGATGCCGCCTCGGAAGAAATGGATATCCAGGTCGATTCACTGCTTGGTCCGGCGGAAATCAGCGCGCGGCGTGCGGATTACGCCGCACGATTACAAAACGTCGCCAGCGGCCGCGTGGTGATCTTCACCACCGACTGGTGCCGTGTCTGCAAGAAGGCGAAGCGCTACATGGATAACCACAGCATTGCCTACAGCGAACGCGATATCGAGAAAAGCGACTCTGCGCGTCGCGACTACGAGCGGCTGGGTGGCAAGGGCGTGCCGCTATTGCAGGTCGGTCAGCAGACCATGCATGGCTTCAACGCCGGCTCGCTCGACCGCTTACTGGCGCGTCAGTAAGGCGTCGTCGCGGTTGCCCGCCTGCTCACGCCGGTCCTGGAAAAAGCGCTGCACATCGGCTATGTCCGCGGTTTGTGGCAGCGGCGGCAGTGATTTCAGTACACGCTTGCCGTAGCCCTTGCTGCGAATACGCGGATCGCACAGCACCAGCACACCGTAATCGTTGATGTCGCGGATGAGTCGACCGATGCCCTGCTTGAGGCTCAATATGGCCTGCGGCAGCGCGTAGTTCATGAACGGTTCGATACCCTGCTCTTTCATGCGCGCGGCCCGCGCCGCGTAGACCGGATCGTCCGGCGGCGGAAATGGCAGTTTGTCGATGACCACGCAGGTCAAAGCCTCGCCACGCACATCAACACCTTCCCAGAAACTGCTGGTGCCGAGCAGCACGGCGTTGCCGTGTTCGCGAAACCGGCGCAGCAGCTCGGTACGCGGCGCCTCGCCCTGGACCAGCAACGGGTAGTCGATGGCCTCGTGCAGCGCGCGGGCCGCCTCCTGCAACGCCCGATGGCTGGTAAACAGCAGAAACGCGCTGCCACCGCCGGCTTCCAGCACCGGCCGCATCGCGGCAACCAGTTTCTGCGTATAGCCGGCTTCCATGGGGTTCGGCAGGCCCGGCGGCAGATACAGCAACGCCTGCTGCGCGTAGTCGAACGGTCCGGCCCAGGTCTGCTGGCTCGCTTCCTGCAGGCCGAGCTGGCCGGCGAAGTGACTGAAGTCACCGGCGACCGTCAGCGTCGCCGAAGTATATATCGATGTACAGCCGTAGGCTTGCAGCCGCGACTGGAACGCGCCGGAGACGTCGATCGGCGTACGATGCAGCTGCAGCTGCTGACCCTGCGCCTCGACCCAGCGCACCCAGTGTTCGGAAGTGTCCGCGCGAAACGCGTGCAGGCGCTGGATCTGCAAGGCACAACGGCGCCGCGCGAAAGTCAGCAGACGACCGCGTTCGGCCACCAGCGCCAGGGCCTGATCGAGATCGGCCAACGCCTGGTCGAGTTCGTCGAGCGCCGCCTCGACGCTGTCGCGCCGTGCCCAGTCATCCCAGGGCGCGCGCAGGTCGCGGTTACCAAAGGCCAGCCGCAGGTGCTGCACGGCGAATTCCAGATCCGCGGCCAGGGTTAGAAGATCGCGCGTGTCGCTGGCCTCGGTCGCCTGCGCCTGGCGACAGTCGCGCGCCAGCCCCAGCAGCTGGCGACTGTTCAGGCCCTCGCTGAAAAACTCGGCAGCCAGCGCCGGCAGCTGGTGCGCCTCGTCGAAAATAATGGCATCCACGGCCGGCAACAGTTCGGCGAAGCCGGTTTCGCGCAGGGTCATGTCGGCCAGCAGCAGGTGATGATTGACGACCACGACTTCCGACTGCACCGCCCGGCGCCGTGCCTTGAGCACGAAGCACTGCTCGAACTCCGGGCAGTCCTGGCCGAGGCAATTGTCGGTCGTGGAAGTCACGCTGGCGCGCAGCGCGTCGTTATCGGCCAGCTCGGCAAATTCCGACAGGTCGCCGTCCGTGGTCCTCCGTGCCCATTCGTTCAAGGCCTGCAGGCGCGCCCGCGGGCCGTTGCCGGACTCCAGCGTCTGCTGGAAACGATAGCGACACAGGTAATTGCCACGCCCCTTCAGCAGCGCCACCTCGATCGGCTGGCCAAGCGCCTTGCGGATCAGCGGCAGGTCTTTCTGAAAGAGCTGGTCCTGCAGGTGCTTGGTACCGGTCGATATGACCACGCGCTGGCCGGACTGCAGCGCCGGCACCAGGTAAGCAAAGGTCTTGCCGGTACCGGTGCCGGCCTCACACAGCAATGGTTCGCCAGCGGCCAGCGCGGCTTCGACCGCCGTCGCCATGGACTGCTGGTCGGCACGGGCATGAAAACCGTCGATCAGGCGGGCGACGGGACCGTCTTGTGCCAGGATCTCGGCCGCGCTCAGCATGACCGGGCGTTCAGCTGCGCTCGACCGGGAAGGCGAGGACGTCATCGATACGCCCGGCGCCGCTGACCTGCATGAGCAGTCGATCGAGGCCGATGGCAATGCCGCAGCAGTCCGGCAGTCCGGCCGTCAGCGCCGCCAGAAGGTTTTCGTCCAGCGGCCGCTGCGCCAGGCCGCGGCGGCCGCGTTCGGCCTGGTCGGCCTGAAAGCGTTGCCGCTGTTCGGCGGCGTCGGCCAGTTCGTGGAAGCCGTTGCCGATCTCGACGCCGTGAATGAACAGTTCAAAACGCTCGGCAACGTCCGGCTTGCCGTCAGCGCCGCGGCGAATGCGCGCCAGCGCTGCCTGGGCCAGCGGAAAATCGCTGACGATGGCACAGGGCCTGTCCTTCAGTTCCGGCATGACCGCACTGCTGAACAGGAAATCCAGCAGCTCGACCCGCGACAGATCGCGCGACACCAGACCGAAATCCAGTGCCCGCCGCTGCAGCGTCTGCTGATCGGCGCAGTGCGGATCACAACCGGTGGCCTGCTGAAACAGCGCGCCGTAATCCAGCCGCTCGCTGCGCGGCAGCTCCAGTGCCAGCAGCAGGGCGTCGATTTCGTCAAGCATATCGGCAACGCTGAAACCCGGCCGATACCATTCCAGCATGGTGAACTCCGGGTGGTGCCAGCGACCGCGCTCGTTATCGCGGAACACCTTCGCGACCTGGTAAATCGGGCCGCTGCCGGCCGCCAGCAACCGCTTCATCGCAAACTCCGGCGAGGTCTGCAGGTAATACGGCGTGCCATCGACAGCGACCGCGAACGACTGCAGCGCCGGGTCGGTCACCGCCGCCCGCGACAGCAACGGTGTCTCGACCTCGAGAATGCCGCGCGCGTCCATGAAGCGGCGGATCGTTGTCAGCAACGCCGCCCGCTGGCGCAGGCGCTCGGGACTGGCCAGCGGCTGCCAGGTGGCCGCGTCGGTGTCGACTGGTGCGCACGCCCGGCTCATGCCAGCCTACTTGGCGCGACCCAGGTATTCACCGGCGCGCGTATCCACCTTGATGATCTCGCCCTCCTCGATGAACAACGGCACCTTCACCACCGCACCGGTTTCCAGCGTCGCCGGCTTGGTGCCGCCCTGGGCGGTATCGCCACGCACGCCCGGATCGGTCTGGCTGACCGCCAGCATCACCGTATTGGGTGCCGTCACGCTCAGCGGCCGGCCGTTGTAGAGCGTCACAGTGCAGGTTTCCTCGGTCTTCAGCCACTTGCCGGCGTCGGCCATGGCTTTCTCGTCGGCGGCGTGCTGTTCGAAAGTGGCCGGGTCCATGAAATACCACATCTCGCCGTCGTTATAGAGATACTGCATTTCCAGCTCGACAACATCGGCGCCCTCGAGGGTGTCACCGGACTTGAAGGTCTTTTCGAGAATCCGGCCGGTGTTGAGATTGCGCAGCTTGACGCGGGCGAATCCCTGGCCCTTGCCGGGCTTGACCATTTCATTCTCGACGATCGCGCAGGGTTCGCCGTCGAGCATTACTTTCAAACCGCCTTTGAATTCATTGGTGCTATAGGTTGCCATGTTATTGTCACACTGAGTCGGTTAACGGATTAGAATAAGCCCGCCGGCACGACCGGTGCCGACGATGACGCCAAAGACATCTCCACCGCAGCAGAGAATGATCCAAAACCACCATGATACCGCGAAGCCAGCCCAGCGTGCAGTCCACTGACGGCGACAGCGGTCACTGGCAGGCGCAACTGCGGCAGTCGACCATGACCGCCGCGCAACTGCTGGCGAAACTGCAGATTGAACCGTCGCCGGCACTCGCCGCGCGCGGTCAGGATCAGTTTCCGCTGCGCGTGCCGCCGGCGTTTCTCGCCCGCATCCGGCGCGGCGATCCGCATGACCCGCTACTGCGACAGGTATTGCCGCTGGCCGCCGAAGACAGCGAGAACGCGGGCTTCAGCCACGACCCGGTGGGTGAAGGTGCCGCCCAGAAACAGCCCGGACTGTTGCACAAGTATCACGGTCGCGTACTGCTGACGCTGACCGGTGCCTGCGCCATTCACTGTCGTTACTGTTTTCGCCGGCACTTTCCCTACGCCGATGCCAACCCGGCGCGCGGCGCCTGGCAACAGACGCTCGACTATCTACGCGCGGATACCTCGATCACGGAGGTCATACTGAGCGGCGGCGATCCGCTCGCCCTGACCGATGCGCGGCTTGCGGCAATGGCCGCCGATCTCGCCGCAATTTCACACCTGAAACGGCTGCGCATTCACAGCCGCCTGCCCGTGGTATTACCGGAACGCATCACCGCTGAGCTGCTGGACTGGCTGACGGCATCGCGGCTCAAGCCGGTGCTGGTCGTGCACAGCAATCATGCCAATGAAATCGGCCCGGAAGCCGTCGCGGCGTTGCAGCGTCTGTACCGCAGCGGCATACAGCTGCTGAACCAGGCCGTGTTGCTGGCGGGGGTCAATGACAATGCGCGTGCCCTGATCGATCTCAGCGAGACGCTGTTTGAAAACAACGTACTGCCCTATTACCTGCACATGCTCGATGCCGTAGCCGGCGCCGCGCATTTCAACGTCAGCGACGCCGCCGCCGGTGAACTGCTGGAGCAATTGCGCACCCGCCTGCCCGGCTACCTGGTACCGCGGCTGGTGCGCGAGGTCAGCGGCGAACCCTACAAAACGCCGCTGTTGTAATATCAGCCGAGACGCTTGAACCAGTCGCCGCTGCTGATGACTTCGCTGAGCAGCATCTGCTGCGCGCACAGAATCGAGCGCTGCAGTTCTTCCGCGTCCACCTTGCCGGCCTGATTATCCAGTGACAGCGTACCGGTCGCATCGCTCAGGAATTCGACCTTGTAGCCACGATGTACCGCCTGGCGCGCGGTGGTGTCACAACACATGTGGGTCATGTAACCGGAGATGGTGACGGTATCGATCTGGTTCTGCTTGAGCCAGTTTTCCAGCCCGGTATTGGTAAAGCTGCCCGGCAGGTTCTTCTCGATGTGCAGATTACTCGGGCGGCCGGCAACCTGCTCGTGCAATTCCCACGCCGGCGTGCCACGCTGAAACAGGGGCAGATCGTCGTTTAAAAATGTGTGCTGAACCACAATCACCGGCACCCCGGCATCGGTGGCCCGATCCATCACCTGCAGAATATTATCCAGGTGATTGTTCGGATAGGTGATCGGTAGACCCCCATCAAAATATTCGTTCTGCACATCGATAACCAGTAAGGCACGTTGGCTCATTTATGTCTGACTCCCTCTGCGATGGATAGTGATCATGAATTGATCGCGATTGACTAGCCGGCATTGCTATCGGCCGGTATTTTCAGCAATGCCCGCAGTGCTTCGCTATCGGGCGATTGGCTGACGATGGCCTCCTTATGTGACTTCGGTAACTGCTTGACCGCCCATTCCAGCCGGGTGGCGAGTGAGCGTGAACCGATGGCAACGCTATAGACCAGCTCCACCGGCAGGTTGGCGCGCAGATAACGTGCCGCCAGCCGGCCGCCTTGCTGATGTTCGGCCAGGCGCCGCTCGACATCGGTGGTAATCCCGGTGTACAGCGTGCCGTTGTCAGTGCGTATCAAGTATAGATGCCAGTCACGAGTGGCCATGGTCGGACGGAAACGACGCCGGAAAAAGCGCGGCACTGTTATCCATATTACCAGTCTCGGCGTCACTCATGGGCACAGCCTCGGCATCCAGCAGCTCACCAGCATGAACTGAAGCCAGTACCAGCTCATGGTCACCGGCTGGCGTTATCGTGTTGACGCGACAATCCAGCCACGCCAATGCCGCCTTCAGGTACGGCATGCCAGCGGGCGTTTCTGCCCAGTCGATTGGTGCCAGTTTGTCCGTATCGGCACCGGAACGGGTACCGAAATGCCGCGCCAATTCCAGCTGTTCCTGTTTGAGAATGGTCACGGCAAAGCGGCCACTGTTTTTCAACATTGCATGGGAAGCATTATCAGGATTGACGCTGAGCGCGACCATCAGCGGATCGAACGAAACCTGGGTCAACCAGGCGGCTGTGAAGGCGTCACGCCGGTTGCCATCAGCGACGCCGATCACGTAAATACCGGTCGTCAGGCGCTGAAACAGTTCGGCAATCGACCGGGCCATGACGACGTTTACTGGCTGTCCGCCTTTTCTTCCCGGTAGGACTGACCCAGCGATTGCTTCTGGTTATCAGACAATACCCGGCCGGCCAGCTGGAAGACTTCCTGTTCCTCCTCATCAAGGTGATGCTCGACCTTTTCCCGCAGTTGCCTGGCGGTTGCCAGCCAGGCCGGTGACTCGTATTCGGTCTGTTCCAGTTTCTTGACCAGTTCGTCGATCTCATGATGCTCGGCGATGCTGTGACGGGATTTTTCCTGGGTCAGATCGTGTTCCATCAACGGGATATAAAAATGCCGCTCTTCAGCGGCAGCATGTTCCTCGAGTTCCCGCTTGCGTCGTTGGAACAGTTCCTCACGGCCTTCGCTCGCGCCATGGGTTTGCGTCAGCAACCCGGTCAGCGTGCGCTGTTTCTCGTGATCCTCACGCAGCGCGTCGAATATTGTCATGACCGTCTCCCGCGGTTATCAGATGCCCGTTCAACGACCGGCCAGCTGTTCGGACGGACGTTGGGCTTTCCAGTAATGCGCCGACCAGTATTGGTCCTCTAGGTTCGACAGCATCACGCCCGCGCTGGTCGACGCATGCAGAAACTTGCCGTCCTCGATGTAGATGCCGACGTGGCGTCCCTTGGCGCCGGTACGAAAGAACACCAGATCGCCGGCTGTCACCGCATGACGCGGTACCGCGTAACCCACGCGGACCTGGCCTGCAGTGGTTCGCGGCAGCTGTTGATCGAAGCGCTTGCGAAAGGTGGTGTAGACGAAACCGGAACAGTCGATGCCGCGCTTGCTCAGGCCACCGTAGCGATAGGGCGTGCCGCGCCACTCCTGGTACTGGGCGTACAGGGCTGACTTGATCGACTCGTCCGCAGACGCCGGCTTTGCCGGCTCGGACCGCGATGGCGTAGCGGCAATATTCGGGGTATTACGGGTCGGCGTACTGCCACAGGCGGCCAGGAACATCACCAGGCACAGCACGACACCGTTACGATTCACTGCAGAAGCTAGCGACATGATGACGTTTTTCCTTGTTACGATAGGCCAAGCATGGCAAAAAAAAGCCGCTAAAGCGAATTTTTTCAGCAGGATACGTGACTTATTTCAACCCGGAATCACGCGTAATGAGTCGGTCCAGCTGGTTGGCGAAGGCCTGGATATCGGCCTTGCCCAGTGCCGGCGGCCCGCCACTGACCTGGCCGCTGCTGCGCAGCTCCTCGAGCAGGTTGCGTCGCGCCAGATGTTCGGCGACGTTGGCCGTCGTGTACAGCGTGCCGCGCGGATTCAGCGCCAGCGCATCACGCCGCACGACCGCTGCGGCCAGCGGTATATCGGCGGTGATGACCAGATCGCCGGCAGTCAGCTCGATGGCGATGCGATCATCGGCGACGTCAAAACCCTGGGCGACTTTGACCGCCCTGATGAAGGGCGACGGCGGCAACTGCAAAAACTGATTGGCGACAAATGTCGTCTGTACTTCACGCCGCCGCGCGGCCCGAACCAGGATATCTCGGACCGGCTTCGGACAGGCATCGGCATCGACCCAGATTTGCATCTATCCCGTCCCATCGGCTGGCTGATAAAAAAACACCCCGGTGTACCGGGGTATTCATGACTGACTTCAGTAACGTTGCTGCTGCAACGCCTGGATGCGTTCATCCAGCGGCGGGTGGCTGAGAAACAGGCGCTTGATGCCACGTCCCATGCCACCGGAGATACCGAACGCCTCGAGCTGCTCCGGCAGATGCGGCTGCTCGGTACTCTGTTTCAGGCGCCGCAGCGCGGCGATCATCTTTTCACGTCCGGCCAGCTGCGCACCGCCGGCGTCGGCGCGGAATTCGCGCTGGCGGCTGAACCACATGACGATCGCACTGGCAAGGATACCGAGCACGATCTGGGCGACGATCGCGGTGATCCAGTAGGCCGGACCGTGGCCGCGCTCGACCTTGAACACCACGCGGTCGACGATATGACCGATGACGCGGGACAGGAAGAACACGAAGGTATTCACCACGCCCTGTACCAGCGCCAGGGTAACCATGTCGCCGTTGGCGACGTGGGTCACCTCGTGTGCCAGCACCGCTTCGGCCTCGTCACGCTTCATGCCGCGCAGCAGGCCACTGCTGACCGCCACCAGCGCACTGTCGCGCATCATGCCGGTGGCGAAGGCGTTGATGTCCGGCGAGTCGTAGACCGCCACTTCCGGCATGCCGATACCGGCCGCGCGCGCCTGGCGCTGCACCGTTTCGATCAGCCACTGTTCCTCGGCGTTGCGCGGCGACTCGATCACCTGCGCGCCGGTCATCGACTTGGCCATCCACTTCGACAGTGCCAGCGAAATGAACGAGCCGGTCATGCCGACCACCGCGGAGATGATCAGCAACGCGGTCAGATCCAGCCCGACGCCCTGTTCGTCGAGGACACCCTCCAGGCCAAACATCTGCATGACAATGGCCAGCACCACCATGATGGCGATGTTGGTTCCAAGAAACAGCGCGATACGCTTCATTCAATTCCCTCCGGGAGTACCCCGTTGTTAAACCGTTTGTTAGATAGTGCCGTCGGGCAACGGTTTCAAGTCTGCATTCGTTTGTTACAGCTTTATTCCGCCAGCCGCAGCCGGCTGACGTTGCGAAAGCCGCGCGGTAACAGATTGCCGCGGCGGCCGCGTTCGCCGTGGTAATGCTCGAGGTCCGTCGGCTTCAGGGTCAGGGTGCGCTGGCCGGCATCAACCAGCAGCGCCGAATCCGCCGGCAATGTCACAATGCTGACACAGTATTCCTCGCGTGCCTTGAGTTTCGCCGGCGGGATCTGCATGAGCTTGACGCCCTTGCCCTTGGCCAACAGCGGCAACTCGCTCGCCGCGAAAAGCAGCAGGTGGCCACTGGTATTGGCGATCGCGATCCAGTCGTTGTCACGGTCGTTGACCAGCACCGGTGTAAGCACGCCGGCGCCTTTGGGCACGTTGAGACAGGCCTTGCCGTTGCGGTTGCGCGTCTGCAGGTCGCCGATGCTGGCGACAAAGCCGTAGCCGGCGTCACTGGCCAGCAGCGCATACTGATCGGTTTGCCCCGGCAATACCCCGGCAAAGGTGGCGCCGTCGGGCGGTGTCAGACGGCTGGCCACCGGCTCGCCCTGGCCACGTGCCGACGGCAGGCTGTGCACGGCGAGCGCGTAACTGCGGCCGGTGGAATCCAGCAACACCACCTGCTGGTTGCTGCGCGTTCGCGCGGCGGCACGCAGGCCGTCGCCACTGCGATAATTGAGGCTTGCCGGGTCGATTTCGTGGCCCTTGGCCGAGCGAATCCAGCCCTTCTCGGACAGCACCACGGTTACCGGCTCGGCCGGCGCCAGTTCCTGTTCCGACAGTGCCTGGGCGGCGGCCACCGATTCGACGATGGGCGAACGCCGGGCATCGCCGAATTTTTCCGCATCGGCAACCAGCTCTTTACGCACCTGCTTTTTCAGGCGCGCCTTCGAGCCCAGCGTTTTTTCCAGCTCGGCGCGTTCCTTGTTCAACTCGTCGAGCTCGCCCTTGATCTTCATCTCCTCGAGCTTGGCCAGTTTGCGCAGCTTCAACTCAAGAATCGCCTCGGCCTGGATGTCGCTGAGCGCGAAACGTTCCATCAGAACCGGCTTGGGCTTGTCCTCCTCGCGGATGATCCGGATCACCTCGTCGATATTGAGGTAGGCGATCATCAAACCTTCGAGCACGTGGATCTGCTCGAGTACGCGGTCCAGGCGGTACTGCAGCCGGCGGCGTACCGTCTCGGTGCGGTATTGGAGCCACTCACCCAGCAGGGTCTTCAGATCCTTGACCTGCGGCCGGCCGTTGAGGCCGATCATGTTGAGGTTGACGCGATAGCTGCGTTCCAGGTCGGTGGTCGCGAACAGGTGCGACATCAATTCATCGACATCGATGCGATTGGAACGCGGAATGAGTACCAGACGTACCGGGTTCTCGTGGTCCGATTCGTCGCGCAGGTCTTCCAGCATCGGCAGCTTCTTGGCCTGCATCTGCGTGGCGATCTGCTCGAGAATGCGGCTGCCGGAACTCTGGTGCGGCAGCGTGTGAATAACGATGTTGCCGTCTTCCTTTTCGTAGGTCGCGCGGGCGCGGATGGCACCGTGACCGGTCTGGTAGACACTCAGCAATTCATCACGCGTGCTGATGACTTGGGCGCCGGTGGGATAGTCCGGCCCCTGGACGTACTCGAACAATGCGGCGACATCCGCCTTCGGGTTATCGAGCAGGTGCACGCAGGCGTCGGCGACCTCCTTCAGGTTATGCGGTGGGATGTCGGTGGCCATGCCGACGGCAATACCGGTGGTACCGTTGAGCAAGACATTGGGCAGGCGTGCCGGCAGGCGCTCGGGCTCGTTCAGCGTACCGTCAAAATTCGGAATCCATTCGACCGTGCCCTGCTCCAGTTCGCCCAGCAACAGTTCCGAATACGCGGTCAGCTTGGCCTCGGTGTAGCGCATCGCGGCGAACGATTTCGGATCGTCCGGCGACCCCCAGTTGCCCTGGCCGTCGACAAACGGATAACGGTAGGAGAACGACTGCGCCATCAGCACCATGGCTTCGTAACAGGCCAGATCACCATGCGGATGGAACTTGCCGAGCACGTCACCCACCGTGCGCGCCGACTTCTTGTATTTCGACTGCGCCTTGAGACCAAGCTCGGACATGGCATAAAGAATGCGCCGCTGCACCGGCTTCAGGCCGTCACTGATATGCGGCAGTGCCCGATCGAGCACCACGTACATGGAATAGTCGAGATAGGCTTTCTCGGTAAACTCGTGCAGTGGTTTGTTTTCAACCAGGTCCGTGGTGCTGTTGTCTGACATCGTAATGAAATTCCGCCTGGTGGCTGGTTCAGTCATGTTGGCCCGGGCCGACCGCGGCCCGGGGCATGGAAAGTTTATTGTTTATAGACCGGCGTGTCCGGCCGGGACATCGCCTCAGGAGGCCGGCTCAATTCTAAGCAGTTCGCCCTTCGCTTCATCGAGCACGTACAGCAGGCCGTCGGGCCCCTGGCGGATGGCGCGCACCCGTTCCAGCGTGCCCTCGAGCAGGCGTTCCTCGCCGGTTACCTCGAAATCTTCGTTCAACTCGAGCCGGGCGATGAAACCGAACTTGAGCGAGCCAACGAAAGCATCGCCCTGCCATTCCGGAAAGGCATCACCCGCGTAGAACGCCAGCCCGGAGGTGGCGATCGACGGGTCCCAGTAATGCACCGGTTGTTCCAAGCCTTCCTTGTGCGTGCCCTCGCCGATTTGCGTGCCCGTACCGTAGTTGACGCCGTAGGTGATCACCGGCCAGCCGTAATTGTTGCCGGCCTGCATCAGGTTGAGTTCATCGCCGCCCTGCGGACCGTGCTCGTTGGTCCACAGCTGTCCGGTTTCCGGATGCAGCGTCATGCCCTGCATGTTGCGGTTGCCGTAGGTATAGATTTCCGGCCGTGCACCATCCGCGTCGACCAACGGATTGTCGTCCGGCACGCGGCCATCCGGGTGAATGCGGATCAACGAACCGGGATGCGTGGAGCGATCCTGGGCCTGGTCCTTGATACCACGGTCACCGAGCGATATGTACAGCATACCGTCGGACGTGAACTGCAGGCGTGAACCGAAGTGGCGGCCACCGTCCGACTTCGGCAGGGCGCGGAAGATCACCTCGACATCCTCCAGCGCGTTATCAACGAGTCGGCCGCGCGCAACCTCGGTGCCGTAACCGCCCTCACCTTCGCCGGCGTAGCTGAAGTAGATCCGCCGGTTGTCGGCGAAGTCGGGGTCCAGCACCACGTCGAGCAGACCGCCCTGGCCGATTGCGGCGATATTGTCCGGCAGGCCACTGATCGGTTCCGCCAGCAGTTCACCGTCGCGCACCCGCCGCAGGTCACCCGACTTTTCCGTTATCAACAGGCCTCCGTCGGGCAGAAACGCGAATCCCCAGGGTTGATCGAGATCGCTGACCACCGGCGTCAGGCGAAAACTCTGCTGTTCGGAGTCAAACGTCGCCGCCGTGGTCGGGTTGCCGCAGGCACCGGCGAGCAGGCTGGCCAATGCAAGCGTGCATGAGAAAGTTCTTAATTGAATCATGGTATTACCGCCTTTCGTTAAAGTAATGACTGGAATCGGTCTATACCCAGTGTTAGTCAGTCAACGGCGCGAGTCTATCCCTAGTACATGACCTCGGCATGGTCGCCCTTGGATTCCAGCCACGAGCGCCGATCGGCGGCGCGCTTTTTCGCCAGCAGCATGTCGAGCAACTGATCGGTGGTATCACCGTCGGCCAGGGTCAGGCGCACCAGTCGCCGGGTTTCCGGCGCCATGGTCGTTTCACGCAACTGCAGCGGATTCATCTCGCCGAGCCCCTTGAAGCGCTGGACGTTGACCTTGCCCTTCTTGTTCTCGGCGGCTATGCGGTCGAGCACGCCTTCCTTTTCCTGTTCATCCAGGGCGTAGTAGACCTCCTTGCCGACGTCGATGCGATACAGCGGCGGCATGGCAACGAACACGTGCCCGCCTGCGACCAGCGGCCGGAAATGCTTGACGAACAGCGCACACAGCAGGGTCGCGATATGCAGGCCGTCGGAGTCGGCATCGGCGAGGATACACACCTTGCCGTAGCGCAGCGTCGACAGATCCTCGGAGCCGGGATCCACACCCAGCGCCACGGCGATATCATGAACCTCCTTGGAGCCGAGCACTTCGGCGGGATCGACTTCCCAGGTGTTCATGATCTTGCCGCGTAACGGCATCACCGCCTGGTAGTCGCGATCGCGCGCCTGTTTGGCCGAGCCGCCGGCAGAATCACCCTCGACCAGAAACAGTTCGGTGCGATCCAGCCCCTGGCCGGTACAGTCGGCCAGCTTGCCGGGCAGTGCCGGGCCGCTGCCGACCTTCTTGCGCACCACCTTCTTTTCCGCCTTCAGGCGTTTCTGTGCATGCCGCACGGCCAGTTCGGCGATCTGCTGGCCGCTTTCGACGTGATGGTTGAGCCAGTCACTGAAGGCATCGCTGACCACGCCGGAAACGAAGGTGGCGCAATTGCGCGAGGTCAGCCGTTCCTTGGTCTGGCCGGAAAACTGCGGATCGTCCAGTTTCACCGACAGCAGGTAGCTGCAGCGTTCCCAGACGTCTTCCGGCGCCAGTTTCACGCCACGCGGCAGCAGCGAACGCTGATCGCAGAACTCGCGCAGTGCTTCCAGCAAGCCCTGGCGCAAGCCGTTCACGTGCGTACCGCCCTGCACGGTAGGCACCAGGTTGACGTAGCTTTCGGTTACCAGTTCACCATCGTCCGGCAGCCAATGCACTGCCCAGTCGACGGTTTCATTGTTGCCCGCCAGGCTGCCGAGAAAGGGCTCTTCCGGCAGCAGCGTATGGCCGCTCAGCGCCTCGGACAGGTAACTGCGAATGCCGTCGCTGTAACACCATTCCTCGGTTTCATCGTTGGCCTCGTCCTGCAGCCGGATGGTCAGACCCGGACACAGCACGGCCTTGGCACGCAGCAGGTGCTTGAGTTTTGGCAGTGCGAACTTCGTGGTATCGAAATACTGCGGGTCCGGCCAGAAGCGGATGCGCGTGCCGGTGTTTTGCTTGCCGACCGTGCCGACTTCTTCCAGCTTCGACTGCACCTCGCCACCGGCAAAGGCCATGTTGTACTCCTTGCCGCCGCGCTTGACCCAGATCTCGAGATGCTTCGACAGCGCGTTGACCACCGATACGCCGACGCCGTGTAGACCGCCGGAGAACTGGTAGCTCTTGCGCGAAAACTTGCCGCCGGCGTGCAGTCGCGTGAGGATAACCTCGACGCCGGGTACGTTTTCACCGGGATGCATGTCGACCGGCATGCCGCGGCCGTCGTCGCTGCAGCTGACCGAACCGTCCTTGTGCAGGATGACCTCGATCTTTTTCGCATAGCCGGCAATAGCCTCGTCGACGCTGTTGTCGACCACTTCCTGGATCAGGTGATTCGGCCGGGACGTGTCGGTATACATGCCTGGCCGTTTGCGTACCGGCTCCAGGCCGGTCAGGACTTCAATATCGGCCGCGTCGTATTGTTTATTCAAGAATGACCCCGAAAATTATGCAATTGGAAACATCGGTCACATGGTCGCCGCATTATGCGGGGTGGCGATCATGTTGTCAGGCGGGTTTTGTATTGTAACGTGACGGCGCCGTCAAGCCATTGACAACGCGACCGAAACAGGCAGGGATCCAGCCGGGATCGACAATGAGGGCTGCACGCAGCGCGTCGGGAACGCACTCTACTGCATACGGCAGTTCCTGCTTGAACATCAGCACACAGGACGGCACCGGCGCCATCTATTCCTGGCCAACTGCGCAGCCGTATAGAGCCGCGGCATGTGTATGCTTTCAATCGCGCCAGCGTTTACAGATCGCCAAGCTCAAGCTTGAGCATGCCGCAACAGCGTTCCTGTCCAACCGGTGATACCGGAATGCGGTTATGCTCGAGAACGGCCAGCAGGTCCTCGACCACGCCCGGGTTATTGCGGTTGCCGTAGCAGGTCACGAACATTGCCACCCGACCACAGGTATCAGCGGCGGGCTGAGCCTTGATGTCCAGCGTGTCACGGTCGGCGCTGCGCTTGCATAGGTTGCTGCCGTAATACTTCATTTACTGCCTTTCAGCTCAGACAGAGCAACCCTTCTCATGCAGACGCACAAGAAAATCCGGCAACTCACTGATTGGTAATGCTTTTCAAGTTATTCGCGCCTCGCCCTTTCAATGCTTGCAGTTTTAGAGCCAAACTAACCTGTTTCAGGATCAAAGCGGGTCCACGACAGGGCAGTGTCAATTATGCATCGCAACAGGTTATCGCCGCCCGGCACCTACCCGCGGGGTCTGTACAGTCGTGTGCAAACCGGTATGATTGCCGCCTTAATTTGACACCCGTCCGAGTACAACCTTGGCCAAGGCAAAACAAAACAGCGACAGTAAACCGGCTGCGGATCCCGCGGCGGAAAAATTCGATTTCGAGGCTGCCCTGGCGGAGCTGGAGCAGCTGGTCGAACGAATGGAACAGGGCGAGCTCAGCCTGGAAGAATCGCTCCAGCAGTTCGAGCGCGGCATCGCCCTCACCCGCGCCTGCCAGCAAGCCCTGCAGGCGGCTGAACAGAAAGTCCAGATACTGCTGAATGAAACGCCGGAAGCAGAACTCAGCGAATTCGACAGCGATAGCGCGCGCGACAAACAGAACAACGACAACCCTGACCAGGCTTGACTATGGCCTTTGAGACCCGCCTGCAGCTTTACCAGCGCAGCGCCGAAGCCGCCCTCGAGCGCTGGCTCCCCGACGCCACCATTCAACCGCAGCATCTGCACGGGGCGATGCGCTACGCCGTGCTCGGCAATGGCAAACGCATCCGCCCGGTGCTCGTCTATGCCACCGGCGAGGCCTTCGGGGTCGATCTTGCCGCGCTCGACGGCCCCGCCTGCGCGGTGGAAATGATCCATGCCTATTCGCTGGTGCACGACGACCTGCCGGCCATGGACAACGATGACCTGCGCCGCGGCCAACCGACCTGCCACCGCGCCTACGACGAGGCAACCGCGATACTTGCCGGTGATGCCCTGCAGGCGCTGTCGTTCCACATTCTCGCCAGCGACGACGCCATTCAGGTAGCGGCCGATCGCCGTCTGGCGATGATCAACGCCCTGGCCGTGGCCAGCGGTTCGCGCGGCATGGCCGGCGGCCAGGCCATCGACCTGGCGGCGGTGGGCAATCAGCTGAATATCGCCGAGCTGGAAAACATGCACATCCATAAGACCGGCGGCCTGATCCGAGCCAGTGTCGAGCTCGGCGCACTGTCCAGCCCGACGGCGGCCAGCGACGAAGTCGACCGGGTGTGTCACTATGCGCACTGTGTCGGCCTGGCCTTCCAGGTGCGTGACGACATTCTCGATATCGAAAGCGACACCGAAACCCTGGGCAAGACGCAGGGCGCCGATGTCGCCCGCAACAAGCCGACCTACCCGCACCTGCTCGGTATGGGCCGCGCCAAGCAGGCGGCCGCGGACCTGTACCAGGAAGCGCTCGACAGCCTGGCCGGATTCGGCCCGCAGGCCGACATGTTGCGTGGGGTGGCGAACTATATCGTCAACCGCAATAAATGATTGTTTATGCTTCGTCGAGTTGAGACGAACTCTAAAGCTTAGTAAAATACTAAGGAATTGCCCCGCAATAGACGGGCACGAACTCAGAGTAGAGGAAATGGCATGAGCCACCCAGAGACCATGAACGAGGAAACCATCAACGAGCTGCCGGATACCCAGGGCAGTGCCGACACGCGCAATCTCGCTATCGACCAGGTCGGCATCAAGGACATCAACCACCCGATCGTTGTGACCTCGCGTTCCGGCCAGGAACAGCATACGGTTGCCAACTTCAACATGTACGTCGCCCTGCCACACAACTTCAAGGGCACACACATGTCGCGTTTCGTCGAGATTCTCAACAACCACGAGTATGAGATCACCATCGACTCGTTCAAGCGCATGATTAGCGAGATGGTCGAGACGCTCGATGCCGAGTCCGGCCATATTGAAATGTCGTTTCCCTATTTTATCGAGAAAGCCGCGCCGGCAACCGGCGTCAAGAGCCTGCTCGACTACGAGGTGACCTTCATCGGCCAGATCCAGGACAACGGCAAGCCACAGGTGCTGGTCCGGATCATCGTCCCGGTAACCTCATTGTGCCCATGCTCCAAGGGCATCTCCGATTACGGCGCCCATAACCAGCGCTCGCACATCACCATCACCGTCAAGACCAACGGTTTCATCTGGATCGAGGACCTGATCGAAATGGTCGAGGCCGAGGGCTCGTGCGAACTCTATGGCCTGCTCAAGCGGCCCGACGAAAAATGGGTCACCGAGCGTGCCTACGACAACCCGAAGTTTGTCGAGGACATCGTTCGCGATGTCGCCGTCCAGTTCAACCGCGACGATCGTATCGCCGGCTACACCGTGGAATCGGAAAACTTCGAGTCGATTCACAACCATTCGGCCTACGCCAAGATCATTAAGGATAAAAAGAGCAAATAACCGCTCCGCGCGCGTCGCGGCGGAACTGTTGCCGCGACGCGCCGCTCTCAGGGGGTATGTCGACCCTGTTCCTGAAACAATCCGCCCGTACCTTGCTGCTCGCACTGATGCCGCTGACGGCCGGTGCCGACAGTCTGGACCTGCGTGACTACAGTCTGCTCGATACCGGCATGTCGCAGGCCGAGGTCGAGTACCGGGTCGGGCCACCGGACCGCGAATCGGTGCTCGGCGACGGCATTCACGGTCCCACCCGGATCATCTGGTACTACATTCCCGCGTCAGCCAACGGCTGGATCAGCGAGATCATCTTCGATTCCCATGGCCGCATCAGGGATCTGAAGCGGTACAAGCCGTAGTTGCGTCGTGCGTCGCTGGTGAAGCGTATCTCGACGGCGGGCCTTGCCTGTCACCAGTTACCAACTCCCCCCATTCCCGGCTTACTGCATGCCGGGACAGGCTCTTGCTTCCGTCGTCACAAGGTTGAAGAAACAAGCGTGCGCTGCGCGCCATTTGTGCATGGTGAACCCCACCAATCACCAGTCACTAATCACCAGCCTCCGCTACCCCATTCGTCTTCGCTTCCTCCCACAGCGCATCCATTTCTTCCAGGCTGCTGTCTTCCGGTGTCCTGCCCTGCGCGGCAAGCCGTTCCTCAATAAAGGCGAAACGGGACTCGAACTTGCGGTTGGCACGGCGTAGCGCGGATTCCGGATCGATGCCGGCATGGCGGGCAAGATTGACGCAGGCAAACAGCAAGTCACCGAACTCTTCCTCCACGCGCACATGATTGTCCGCACCGCGGGCCATTTCGCTGCGGAACTCGTCCAGTTCTTCCTCGATCTTGGCGAACACCGGCGCCGGGTCGCCCCAGTCAAAACCAACGTGGGCGGCGCGCTTTTGCAGCTTGCGCGCCCGGCTCAGGGCGGGCAGGGCCCGTGGCACGTCGGCCAGCGCACCATCACCGGCTCCTGACTGGCGGCGCTCCTCGGCCTTGATGCGTTCCCACTGGCCACTGAGTTCGGCCTCGTCAGTAGCAGTCTCGGCAAACACATGCGGATGACGGCGTTCCAGTTTCCCGGCGATGGTCGCAGCGACGCTGTCGAAATCAAACCAGTCGCGTTCACTGCCCAGCTGGGCATAGAAAACGACCTGGAACAGCAGATCACCAAGCTCGCCGCGAATGCTTTCGGCATCGCCCGTCTCGATGGCCTCGGCCAGTTCGTAGGCCTCCTCAAGGGTATGCGGGACGATACTGGCGAAATCCTGGCGCCGGTCCCAGGGACAGCCATTGTCGGGATCGCGCAGCTGGCGCATGATCGCAAGCAGGCGTTGAGTCGCTTCAAGTGTCATGATTTTGTCCAAAAGATTGGCGCTGAAAATCGATGGCCCGTCTCAGATTGTGGTGAGAAAGACTTGATTCAGAGGTACATTTTGCATAATGATAACAAGCGTCAGCCTCACAAGGGTTGCATCCCGGGTTTTATAAAGACCCTCCGTCCGTGCCGGCGCAACACTCCGGAACGGTCGGCGCGGGAACGAGGATAACAATAAATGAGCCACTTGATTTTACGTCTCGATGTATCGGGTACCCCGGTCACGTGGATACCCTGGCAGGATGCGGTCTGCCTTTACAGCCGCAACATGGTCGCCTGGACCGCGGGCGAGCACATGTTCCGTTTCCAGGGCGGCATATGCCGAGCCACCGGCCAGCGCTCCGCCGTCAATGTCAATTCCATCATCGCCATCAAGCGCTCGGCACAAAACAAATACGTCCGCCGCGGCGTACCGCCCCTGACCAATCGCGAACTGTTCCTGCGCGATGCTCATATGTGCATGTATTGCGGTAACGATCAGCGTAACACCCTGCTGACGCGCGACCATGTGCTGCCGATATCGCGCGGTGGCCGGGACAGCTGGTCCAACGTCGTTGCCGCCTGTCGTACCTGCAATACCCGCAAGGGCAACCGTATCCCTGAAGAAGCGCACATGCCGCTGCTGGCCGTACCGTATGTGCCGAACTGGGCCGAGTACCTGGCACTGTCGAACCGGCGCATTCTCGCTGACCAGATGGACTTCCTGAAGTCGCAGTTCTCCGGCCGGCCGATGCCCTTTCACCGGCAATAGCCGTGCACCGGGGCCACCCTGCCCAGCGGCCCTGACGACAGGTATGATGGCGGGCTTTGCCCGTAACCGATCAGAACCATGTCCGCACAGACTCGCTCAAGCCCCGTTCAGCGTCCGCCCGTCAGCCGCCGCATGCAGGCGGTTCAGGATCCGATCATTCCCCTGCTGGGCGAGTGGATCCGGGCGCAGCCCGGTACCATCTCGCTGGGCCAGGGCGTGGTCTACTATCCGCCACCCACCGCCGCACTCACGGCGGCACGCAGCTACCCGGAAACCGCCGAGGCCCATCGCTATGGCCCGGTAGTCGGCGAAGCCACGCTGCGCGAAGCAATCCAGGCCAAGCTGGCAAACGATAACGGGCTTGCCGTCAATGACGATCGAATCGTCGTCACTGCCGGTTCCAACATGGGCTTTATGAACAGCCTGCTGGCGATCGCCGATCCGGGCGACGAGATCATTCTGCTGACGCCGTACTACTTCAATCACGAAATGGCCATCAGCATGCTCGGTTGCCGCTGTGTGCCGGTGGCGACCGACGCCGACTACCAGCCGGACCTGGCGGCGATCAGCGCCGCCATCACGCCACGTACCCGTGCTGTCGTCACCGTCTCGCCGAACAATCCCACCGGCGCGGTCTATCCACGGGCCACGCTCCGGGCGATCAACGCACTCTGCCGGGAACAGGGTCTCTATCACATCAGCGACGAGGCCTACGAATACTTCACCTACGACGATCATGAACACTACTCGCCGGCCAGCGACCCGACGGCGGCCGATCACACGATTTCGCTGTTCTCGCTGTCCAAGGCCTACGGCATGGCCGGCTGGCGCATCGGCTACATGGTCATTCCGCCGGCCATCGCCACGGCCGTACAAAAGGCCCAGGACACCAACCTCATCTGCCCGACCCTGATCGCCCAGCAGGCCGCCGCCGCGGCACTAAACTGCGGTGGCGACTACTGCCGCCAGCACCTGGACAGCCTTGCCGCAACCCGGCGCCAGGTGCTGGCAGCGCTGCAGCCACTCGCCGGTCGCTGCGTGGCGCCAGCCGCCAATGGCGCCTTTTATATCCTGCTGCGCGTGGCCACGGACATGGACTCGCTGACACTGACACGGCGCCTGATCGCCGAGCACCAGGTCGCCGTCCTGCCCGGGCAGACGTTCGGCTGCAGCGACGGCTGTTACCTGCGGATTTCCTATGGCGCACTGGCCGGCCAGACCGCGGTGGCCGGTGTCGAGCGGCTGGTCGGCGGCCTGGCGACACTGCTCGGCGACTGATGCGCGGGTTTTGTTCAAGGCAACTTGGGGCCAGGCACACAGCGCTGGCCATCATGGCCATGGTCGGGATATATTCCCGTGCCGTTCACTCTAACGGCCATTACCAACAACAAATAAAGCGGCCGCACGCGGCCCTCATCAGGGAGTAGCACATGCGTTTCAGGATTTTATTGACTGCTGTTGTCAGCGTACTGTTCAGTTCATCATTGTATGCCGCCGATGCCGAAGGCAACTACGCCATTTGGGGTATGGGCAACGCCTCCTGCCATTCCTACAACAAGGCCCGGGAAAAGGATGGCACCGACGAATTCCGTTACTACATCATGGGCTATCTGACGGCTTACAATGTCCACCAGAGCGAGACCTACAGCATCAGTAATCTGCAGGAGATGCCCGACATCATGGCCTGGTTCGACGACTTCTGTACCAACAACGCCGTCCACAGTTTCGAAAGCGCGCTCGCAAACTTCATTAGTGAACATTACGAGGACCGCAAGAAGACCCTGCGCCAGAAGAATCCATACGGCCGCTGAGACAGGCCGCCGGCGGCCGTGACGCAGGTCACGCCCGCTGAAAAAATGGCCGCCACCTCTGGTCAGTGGCCGGCAGAACGGTTATCTTGTGCGTTGCGTTACCGGGGTAGAGGGGCTGTACCGAGGCCGATCCGGCCCGGATGACAACGGCCATCATTTACAGTGGCGCAAATTGCTATAGACTAAAAAATACGTCATTATTAGCAGACGTGAACTGGGGAATCCTCAGACTCAAGTCCAATGGGAGAATCATCAATGAAAACAAAGCTTGTGAAAATCTCAGCACTTGCCCTGGCGCTTGGGCTGATCGCCGGCTGTGGTGCCACGCAGGAACAGCTCGACGAAGTTCGCGCCACTGCCGAAACCGCACTGGCTGAAGCCAAGAACGCCCAGCAGCGTGCTGACAATGCTCATACTGTCGCCTCAGAAGCAGCCTATGCCGCTTCCGAAGCCCAGAAGAGCGTCCAGACTGCACTCGACTGCTGCAACGAAAACTCTGACCGCCTGGACCGTATGTTCGAAAAGGCCATGGCCAAGTAACTTCGTTTTACAGCAGTTCAGTAAAAAAAAGCCCTGTAGCGATACAGGGCTTTTTTTATTGTTATTCGTAGATTAACGGGACAGGTTAAAGCATAAGCAGTAGCGCCAGTCGATTATGGATACAGGTCATCAGCGATGACAACCAGCCACGGATACTGATTTGATATTGATTAGCCACTGGCCAAACACGGCATAGTCCGCCATTTAGCCACGCCCCGACCGTCAACTTCACGGTTCCTTTTACTCCAAGCCTCAACCAGATCATCGACAATCAATACCTTGAACAGTGACTCCAACAGACCGGGATGACTGGGGTGACTGAGCACGGCAGTAGAATCATCAGCGTTACCAGGCTGAGCCAGCATTTCCCCATACCGCAGACGATACATATATCCAGACCCGGCCATCCTGTACTGTCGATCAGACCGAACGGCGCAATAGTCCGGGTCTTGGAGGTTGGTTGACGCAGCGCAGCATTCGTGAAATAAAGGGCGTATTGAACCACCGCCCGGTCAACGTACCGAATTTTTAGGAAAAACAGCGTCATGCCGAATTCACGACCCGTCATCGCCAACCAGGTTTTTGATGAGATCGAGATCGGCGCCAGCGCCAGCATCGAACGGCGCCTGACCCAACGCGACATCCAGCTGTTTGCGGTCATGAGCGGCGATGTCAATCCGGCGCACCTGGACGCCGACTACGCCAAAAGCAGTCATTTTCATGAAATCATCGCCCACGGGCTGTGGGGCGGTTCACTGATTTCCACGGTGCTCGGCACGATCCTGCCGGGACCGGGGACCATCTACCTGGGTCAGTCACTGAAGTTCAGGCGCCCGGTCCATCTCGGCGATTTACTCACGGTCAGCGTCACGGCAAGGGAGAAAAGAGCCGAGCGCAACATTGTCGTGTTCGACTGCTGCTGCATCAACCAGAACGGCGAGACCGTGATCGAGGGCGAGGCCGAGGTTATCGCCCCGACCGATAAGATCGAGCGCCCGCGCCCGGATCTGCCCGAGATACGCCTGTCCGAGCGCGGCCGCCTGAAGGAACTGTTCGAAGCCGCCGAACCACTCGACCCACTAGCGACGGCAGTGGTTCATCCGTGTAGCGAATATGCTCTGCGCGGCGCCGTGGAATCGGCCCAAGCCGGCCTGATACGGCCGCACCTGGTCGGTCCGGCCGACCGCATCCGCCGCCTGGCCGACGAGCTGGAACTCGACATCAGTGACTATCCGCTCGTCGACGTCGAACACAGTCACTCTGCGGCCGAAAAGGCCGTGCACATGGGCCGCGCCAGTGAAGTCGACGCGCTGATGAAAGGCAGCCTGGATACCAACGAACTGCTACGCGCCGTCATACACAAGGAACGCGGCATCCGCTCGGAACGGCGTATCAGCCACGTTTACGCCTTCGACGTACCGACCTATCCGCGCCCGGTACTGGTCACCGACGCCGCGATCAACATCGCGCCGATGCTCGACGAAATGCGCGATATCGTCCAGAACGCCATCGACCTCGCCCACGCGCTGGAAATCGAACGGCCGAAAGTTGCGCTGCTGTCGGCGGTGGAAAAGTCAACAAGGATATCAGCTCGACCCTGACGGCGGCGGCGCTTTGCAAGATGGCCGATCGCGGCCAGATCACCGGCGGCGTACTCGATGGCCCGCTGGCTTTCGACAACGCCGTCTCGCCGGCGGCGGTCGAGGCCAAGCAAATCGAATCAAAGGTGGCCGGTCAGGCCGACATTCTCGTCGCGCCGGACCTGGAAGCGGCGAACATCCTCGCCAAGCAGCTTATCTACCTGGCCGACGCCAAGGGCGCTGGTATCGTCATGGGCGCGCGCCTGCCGATCATCCTGACCAGCCGCTCGGACTCGGTCATACAGCGCATCGCCTCAAGCTCGCTGGCGCTGCTTTACCACAGGCATTACAAAAGCGTACGGCGATGAACCGACCCATACTGGTCATCAACAGCGGCTCGTCGAGCATCAAGTACTGTCTCTACAGTACCGATCTCAAATGCCTCGACCGCGGCCAGATCGACCGCCTTGGCGGCCAGCCCACCTTGACGAGCCGACGCGACGGCGAAGCGCACAGTCGCGAACTGCACGCCGGCACCAGTCATGCGCAGGCGCTGGAGCAACTGCTCGACGAACTCATGGCCAGCGAGGCGCAGACCGATCACCTAGCCGTCGGCCACCGCGTGGTGCACGGCGGCAGCGACTTCAGCGCACCGGTAACGATAGACGACAGCGTACTGCAGCGGTTGCAGGCGATCGTTCCGCTGGCGCCATTACATCAACCCTACAACCTGGCCGCGATCGGGGCCATCCGCGACATCTATCCGGATACGCCGCAGGTGGCCTGTTTCGATACCGCCTTTCACGCGAACATCGGCAAGCCGGCCACGCAGTTCGGCCTGCCGGCGCGTTATCATGACGCCGGCGTGCGCCGCTATGGCTTTCACGGCCTGTCGTACGAATACATCGCCACGCGCCTGGCCGATACTGATCCACAATTGGCCGCTGGTCGCGTCATCGCCGCGCACCTGGGCAACGGCGCCAGCCTCTGCGCCCTGCACGGCGGCCAGAGCGTCGACACCAGCATGGGCTTCAGCACCCTCGAAGGCCTGATGATGGGCACGCGCTGCGGCCGCCTCGACCCGGGCGCCCTGCTCTATATGCAGGCATCCATGGGCATGGACGTCGAAGCCGTGACCGCACTGCTATATCACGAGTCGGGCCTGAAAGGTGTATCCGGCATCAGCCACGATATGCGCGACCTCGAAACCAGTGACGCCCCGCAGACGCGCGAGGCCATCGATCTTTACGTCTACCGCATCCTCGCCGAACTCGGCGCGCTGGCCGTCGGCCTGCAGGGCATCGACGGCCTGGTCTTCACCGGCGGCATCGGCGAGAACAGCGCGCACATCCGGCGACGCGTCAGCGAATGCCTCGGCTGGCTGGGCGCGGAACTGGACGAAGCAGCCAACGAACGCAACGCGCGCGTCATCTCTACAGCTGGCAGCCGAATAAAGCTTTGTGTCATTCCCACCGACGAGGAAGGCATGATCGCCCGCCACACGCGTGAACGACTCAACCACCCCGAAGAATTGAAGGATACGAGAACATGACCCGCTTCGATCTGAGTAACAAGAAGGGCCTGATCGTCGGCATCGCTAACGAACAATCACTTGCCTACGGCAGCGCGCAGGCAATCCGCGAACAGGGCGGGCGCCTCGCCATCACCTATCTCAATGACAAGGCCAGGCCGCACGTCGAGCCGCTGGCGAATGAACTCGGATCGGAACTGTTTCTGCCCTGCAACGTCACCCGGCCGGATGAAGTCGACGCCGTCTTCACGCAGATCCGCGAGCACTGGGGCGGGCTGGATTTTCTCATACATTCGATCGCCTACGCGCCGCTGGCCGATCTGCAGGGCCGACTGATTGATTCCAGCCGCGACGGCTTTCTCGAGGCGATGGACATCTCCTGTCACTCACTCATGCGACTGGCGAAACAGGCCGAGCCACTGATGAAGGACGGCGGCAGCATCCTCACCATGAGTTACATCGGCGCCGAACGCGCGGTGGCAAACTACAACCTCATGGGTCCGGTGAAGGCGGCACTGGAAAGCGCGGTGCGCTACCTGGCCCACGAGCTCGGGCCGCGAGATATCCGCGTCAACGCGATCTCGGCCGGTCCAGTGGCCACGCGCGCAGCCTCCGGCCTGGCCGACTTCGAAAAGCTAATCGAGCGCGCCAACCAGCACGCACCACTGAACCGGCCCTTGAGCGTCGCCGATGTCGGCTCGCTGGCCGCCTTCCTGGTCGCGGACGGCGCCTATTCGATCACCGGCGAGACCCTGCACGTCGACGGCGGCTACCACGCCCGCGACTAGCGCCACGGCCCCGGTGGCCGGCACCCGGCGGTGCAGAGCAGATCAGTTCCGGCCAGCACCACCCGCCGCGGCCAGCGGCAAGTCCCGTCGCGGGTTCACGGTTGCGGCCCGGGTCGCTTGCACTTCCGGCAGCCGCATGCCGATGGCGATGGGCACACCCTGCGCCGCCTCAGTCACTTCACGAGCCAGTTCCCAGTCGACCTCGAAACGCGTGTCCGGGCCAATCCGTGCCAGTACCCGGCTGACGATCTGGCTGTAGGCGTTAGCGAACTGGTCCTTGTCTTCCTGCAGATGGGGGTGGACTTCCAGGTACAGCACCTCATCCTTCATACCGATCTTGAACGGCTGGTTGATGATTCTGACCACCGTGCCGACTTCCACTTCCTCGAACAGGGCCTCGATATGCTCGGGATAGAGCCGGATGCAACCGTGGCTGACGCGCATGCCGACGCCCCAGGGCCTGTTCGTGCCGTGGATCAGGTAACTCGGCAGCCCCAGGCGCATGGCAAAAGCGCCAAGCGGGTTGTCCGGCCCGGCCGGAACCACACTTGGTAACGGGTCGCCCTCTGCGGCGTGTTCCTCGCGGATGGACTCCGGCGGGTACCAGGCCGGATCGGCAACCTTCGCGGTCACCGTGGTGGTCTCGTACGGTGTCGACCAGCCTTGCCGGCCGACTCCCAGCGGATAAGTCACCACCCCAGGCTCGCCATCTTCGCTGCTGGTATAGTGGTACAGGCGCATTTCCGGGATGTTCAGCACCAGTCCTTCGCGCGGTGTCGCCGGCAGTATGTAGCGCTTTGGCAGCACCACTTCCTGACCATCACCCGGCAACCAGGTATCGACATGTTCGTTGGCGAGCCGGATCTCGTTGTAGCCCAGGCCATTATGGCGAGCGATATCAAGGAGCGTGTCCTGGTGCTCGGCACGCGCCTGACCGAATTCGCCGATGACGCTGTCGCCATCAGGCAGCGCAAAACGTTCGGCCATAACCGGCGCGATTGCGGTGGCCAACCATAATGCGACAACCAAGAGCAAGGGACGGCAGACGTAAAACATGACGGTGCTAGTGTTCCGGCTTGTTGACCACAGAATTGGACAATCAGACTAGCAGGAATTCCGACACTTGGATATTATCGCTGCTTCAACGCCCCTTGCCGAAGCAGTTTCGATGTCCATCCCTGTCCGCCGGTCACCCTGCCGGATTGCCATTACAATAATCCTTTCTTGCCTGTCTGCCGCTGTCAGTGCCGACCCGGACTGCGCCAGCCATACCAGTGAGCATGCTCCGGGATCGGATTTAAACAGCGGCGATGAGTACATGGGTCTGCGGCTGCTGGGCAGCTTGGAATTGCACGAAACGCAGTGCAAGAGCTTGCCGCTGATGGGACTGTCGGCACTCGCCTGGTCCGCCGACACGCAAATTCTTTACGCACTCTCGGACCGCGGCCATGTCCTGCATCTGCGTCCAGTCATCCACGCAAACCGCCTCACCGATGTCAGGGTAGTCGACGCCTTTCCCCTGCGCGGGCCGGATGACCAGCCGCTGGATACCCACAATGGCGACAGCGAAGGCATGACGGTACTGAACGGCGCCAATGGCATCTCCGGCGATGAACAGTTGCTGGTCAGCTTTGAACGCCGGCCGCGCGTCAGCCGCTACCGAACCTACGGCCTGTGGCTGGAGGATATGCCGCTGCCAGCGCGACTGACCGAAATCGACAACTACCGCACGCCCAACCAGGCCCTGGAAGGCGTGGTCATGCATCCACAGCTTGGTCTGCTGACCGCACCGGAACGGCCCGTGGCGGACACGCGACAGAGTCATTTCCGCATCTACGATCGGAACGGCCCGGTGGCCGAACTGGCCCGGGCCGATGCCGACTACGGCAGCCTGACCGACATTGCACTAACGCCGGACGGCCGACTGCTGGCTCTTGAACGCATTTTTTCCGGCGCCTTCGGCATCATCGCCGCCGTCATCCACCGGCTGGATCCGGCGGGCGCTGACACCGGATCGACACGCGTGGAAACAATCGCGCGTCTGGATCGCGACGCCGGCCACAACATCGACAACTTCGAGGGCCTGACGCATCATCGCGACAACCGCTACTTCATGATCAGCGACAACAATGGCTTTTTTGTTCAGAAAACCCTGCTGTTGTATTTCGAACTGGTTGATTGAAGGAGTGGTTATTTTTCCAGCAGACGCGGCATCAGCTCGACCAGGTTGCACGGCCGGGTGCGATAATCGAGCTGCGCGCTGATCAGATCGTCCCAGGCTGTCGCGCAGGCACCGGCGGATCCGGGCAGGGAAAAAATATAGTGGCCGTTGGCAACGCCCGCGATCGCCCGTGACTGCAGCGTCGACGTGCCAATCTGGGCATAGGATATCTGCCGGAACATTTCACCGAAGCCGTCGATCTCCTTGTCCAGCAAAACGCGGACGGCTTCCGGTGTGCCATCGCGGCCGGTTACTCCGGTACCGCCGGTGAGCAGAATCACCTGGATAGTGTCGGTGACGCACCACTGGCTGACGATCGCGCGGATGCGATAGATATCGTCGGGCACGATCTGCTTGTCGCGCAGCTCGTGACCGGCCTGTTGCAGGCGCTCGGCAAGCAGCCGACCGGACTTGTCCGAAGCCTCGTCACGGCTGTCGGATACGGTCAGTACCGCGATGCCTAACGGCTTGAATGCACGCTGCTTTGCTTCGGCCATACGAGTGATTACCATGAACAGGACAGATGGCATAGTAAAACACTTAAGCACCGGAATAACAGTCGACGACGCATTGATCCATGAATGACCAGACGGCCATGCGCCTGGACAAATGGCTGTGGTGTGCCCGCTTCTTCAAGACCCGGGGCCGGGCTGCCAGTGCGATCAAGGGCGGCAAGGTGAAAGTCGACGGCCAGCGGCCCAAGCCGGCGAAAACGATCGCGCCGGGCGCCGAACTGATCGTCAGACGCGGGCCGTATGAATACCACATCGAGGTGAATGCGCTCAGCCACCAGCGTCTGGGCGCCAGCGCCGCCGCCGAACTCTATACCGAATCGGCCGCCAGCCGCGCGGCACGCGAGCAGCTGGCGGCCCAGATCAAGGCCGAAGCCACCAGTCAGCCGCGGCCGCCACGCCGGCCGACCAAACGCGAGCGGCGCCAGATCATCCACTTCAACCAGAAAAACAGTCTGCCCGACTAGCCACGGCAGCCGGGGAAAACAACCCTAGTCGTAGGCCTGGCCCCAGTCACCGTCAAAGAATAATTCACCCAGCGGCCAGCGGGCCCGTTCGGCCTGCGCGCGCTGCTGCTGTTCGGCGCTCATCGCGGCCAACGGCAAAGGATAACCCACCGCGATCATGGCCAGGGCGGCGTGGCCTTGCGGCACGGAAAAGTCTCGCAACGCCCGGTCGCTGTCAAAACCGCCCATCTGGTGGGCCATCAGACCCATGCTGGTCGCCTGCAGACAGAGGTTCTCACTGGCCGCACCGGTGTCGTAATGACTCCAGCGATTATTGCCGTCACGGCTGACAAAATGCTCGTGCGCCAGTACCAACAGCAGTAATGGCGCATCCTGCGCCCAACCCTGGTTACCCCCAGACAGGCAGCCGAGCGCCCGCTCCCAGGCAGGCCGGTTGGCAGCACGATCGCAGACCACATAACGCCACGGCTGTTCGCCAAAGCAAGACGGCGCCCAGCGCGCCGCTTCCAGCAATGCCAGGATCTGGTCGCGGTCCAGCAAGCGTTCCGGATCAAAAAAGCGGCCGCTCCAGCGTCGTGCCAGCAGGTTGTCGATGGGGACCTGAGTTATCGCTTTCTTTTCTATCATGCGTTCATGCGCCTGTTGTTCTGCCAGCGGAAGGCATCTCGCTTACCAATAGGCAAGCAACCGACCGTCCTCGATCTTGTGCTCGAACTCGGTCAGCGGCCGGTTGCCCTTGGCGATGCATTCGCCGGTACTTATATCAAACTGCCATTCGTGTTTCGGACAGGTCAGCGTGCAGTCGCTTAAGGCCAGTTGGGGAATGTTGGTGACCTGGTGCGGGCAGCGACTGTCATAGACCTTGATCACATCACCATTGCGGTAGATGAACAGTTCGCGGTTGTCGCAGGCCAGGCGACTGACGCCATCGTCGATTTCATCAATCCGGCCCACCGTATGCCATTGTGGTTCACTGCCCAGCGCCTCCGGCTTGAACTCCGGCAGATCCATGTCGAGCAGGATATCGGTCGCCCAGATCAAGCCGGACAGACCGATCATGGGAAAGGCGGCCAGCAGCGCATCAAGCACCTCGTCGGCACTGCAGCCGACGCGCAAGGCGCGCGTCAGGTATTGCCTAAAGCCACGTTCGGTACGACCGTGCACCTTGCTGATCACGGAAATCAACGCGCGCGTCTTCGGATCCAGTTTCTTGCCCGACTGCTTCAGAAAGCTGAAGTACGGCTGCATTGCCTCCGGACGTGCCTGCAGCAGATAGTCGATCGCGTCACTCATGCACCATTCTCCTGTCCAGCCGCTGTTGCCAACGGCTTCATTTCCACGCTGAATGTGCGCCCCGGTTTGACCAGCAGATCGGGTATGT
The DNA here is from genome assembly GCF_024808875.1 of Methylohalomonas lacus. Taxonomy (GTDB): domain Bacteria; phylum Pseudomonadota; class Gammaproteobacteria; order Methylohalomonadales; family Methylohalomonadaceae; genus Methylohalomonas; species Methylohalomonas lacus. The sequence continues at coordinate 74,900 of NZ_JANUCT010000004.1, read as the reverse complement.
TGTAACGCTGCACCGGCTTGTCGTAATCGCCGTGAATGAACATGATGCGCAGCTCCTCCTCGCTGACCGGCGAATAGCGTACCGCGTGCGTGAACAGCAGCGATTCGCGGACATGCTTTTCCACCAGCAGGCTGACGCGCACGACACCGCGTTCGCGGCTGGGTGGCTGGCCGCAGGCATTGGTGGTGCCAAACTGGAAACAGCGTATTTTCACATCACTGATTTCACGCCCGGTTTCGGCGTCCAGCGTTCTGACGCGGAAATCGACGAAATCCGTGCTGGTACTTTCGCGCACGCCAAACAGGCCGAGGTAATCGGCGGCGACAAACATACCGGCCAGACAGACTATGCCGACAAGGACGGCGAGTGGGCGTTTGTAGGCAGTCATGTCTGCAGGGTCCTTTCGTGGTGCATAAACCGGTTAGCGCGCACGGCGCAGTTCATCGCGCGCGGCCTGCAGGCGTTGCGGCGACACCGGCTGGGCGGTTTTCAGTTCCTGGGCGAATACCGATACCCGGTATTCCTCGATCAGCCAGCGATACTGGTGCAGCTGTTCCGGGCCATTGTCCTGTCCCGTATGGGCGCTGGCAAGTTTCAGGTAATCCTGCCACCAGGGTGCAACGAGTGCGGCCCGCTCGCGATCCCGTGCCGGGTTCTGTTCCAGCTGTTGCAGGCGCTTGTCGATGGCGTCGAGATAACGCGGGTAGTGTTCGAGCGCCGAAACGGGTACGGCATTGATGAAACCGGCAAACACCAGGTGATCGAGCTGTTCGCGAATGTCCTTGATCGCGGCCAGCCATTGCGGCGATACATTGCCGGACAGGTGACTACGCAGCTTCGTATGTCGCTGCAGAATCTCGCTCAGCAGTGCGCACAGGCTGTTGGCCTCGCTGACGAGTTGCTTGCGCCCCGTTTCCAGTTGCTGTTCAAAGTCTGCCTGCGTGCGCGGCTGCGCATGATCCAGCTGGCAGGCGTGAATGACCGCCTGTTCAACCACGCGCTGCGTCAGCTCCTCGCAATTGCCCAGGGCACTGTAAGCCAGACAAAGCTTTTTATGGTCGGGCAGATTGCGGCGCAGGTATTTGATCTCCTTATCGAGCGCCAGACAGAACAGTCGCAATAAGCCTGCCTGCATGTGTGACGCGGCTTTCGCGGCAGTATCGAAACAGCGAATCGCAACGCGATCGGCGCAGTCGACCAGTGCCGGGTAGGCACGCATCCGGTAGCCGCCCTGCTCCAGTTCCACCACCTCGGGCAACTCGCCGAAATTCCAGTCGGTCAGGTCCTCGCGCTCGACGCCGGTATCGAGGCGGCCGGCAAAACTGCGTGCCGCCTCGCCGCCGAATTGCTCGCGCAGTACCTGGTAGTCGCGTTCGCTTGCCAGCGTACTGCCGTTGTCATCGATCAGACGAAAGCGCGGCGTCAGATGCGCCGGCAGTTCCGCCGCCTGCCAGGCATCGGCCGGAATCTCGACACCGGTCTGGCGCAGCAGGCAGGCGGCCAGCGCCTCCGGCAGCGGTGCGCTGCTTTCGCGCACATCGGCCAGGCAGCGCCGGGCCGTGTCCGGAATCGGCACGAAACGGCGGCGCAGGCTTTTCGGCAATGACTTCAGCAAGGCGGTGATCTTCTCTTCCAGCAGACCCGGCACCAGTCGTTCAAACGCCTCACTGTCGAACTGGTTCAGCAACTGCAGCGGCACATCGATGGTGACACCGTCGTCCTCGGCACCGGGTCTGAAAGCGTAGTCGACCGGCAGCACGATGCCGTTGACGTGCAGTTCATCCGGGTAATCCGCGGCCGTGGCGGTCTCCTTGCGGATCAGCTGATCGCGCTCGGCGTACAGGCTATGCGGATCGTTCTGTTCCGCCCGGCGGCGCCATTTCTCCAGCGACGCACCATCGGTCACCGTCGCCGGCAAACGGTCATCGTAGAACGCGAACAGGCGCTGTTCATCGAGCACATCGGGACGCCGGATCTTCTGTTCCTCGCGCCTGATTTGTTCGATTAATTTGCGATTGTGCTGGTAGAAACCGGCACGGCTGCGCAACTCGCCTTCTACCAGGGCGTGCTGGATGAACAGCTTGCGCGCCTCATCCGGATCGATGCGCGCATAATCGACCGGCCGCGCGGTCACCAGCGGCAGGCCGTACAGCGTCACCCGCTGGCGCGCGTTGATGCGCTGCGCCTCGGCATTCCATTGCGGCTCGAAGGTTTCCGTGCGCAGCAGGTGCGCGGCCGGTTTCAGCAACCATTCCGGATCAATGGCGGCGACGGTGCGGGCAAACAACTGCGAGGTCTCCACCAGTTCGGCGGCCATGAACCACTTCGGCTGTTTGGCAAACTGCGACGAGCCGGGAAATATTTTCAGCTTGATGTTACGAGCGCCGGTGTATTCGCCGGGACCGGTCTTCTGCGCCACATGGCCAAGCAAACCGGTCGCCAGGGCCGTATGCAGGCTCTCGTAGCCGGCCGCCTCACTATTGCGCTTATAGCCCAGCTCGCGCATCTGCTGACTCAACTGGCGATGGATATCGCGCCATTCGCGCACGCGCACATAGGCGAGAAAATTCTCGCGGCAGGCGTGGCGGAACTGGTTCTTCGACAGCTTCGCGGACAGGCGCTCGAAGAAATCCCACAGCTTGAGAAATTCGAGGAAGTCGGAACGTTCGTCGCGAAACTGCTGATGCGACTGATCGGCTTTTTGCTGCGTTTCCAGCGGTCGCTCGCGCGGATCCTGGATGCTCAAACCGCTGACAATAATCAGCGCCTCGTTCAGGCACTGCATGTCGCCGGCGGCCAGCAGCATGCGCCCGAAGCTCGGGTCGAGCGGCAGTTTCGCCAGCTGTCGGCCGATCGGCGTCAGCTTACCGCCACTGATCGCTTTCTTGCTGCCGTTACTGTCAATCGCACCGAGTTCGACGAGCAGGTTGACCGCGTCGTTGATCTGGCGCTGGTCCGGCGGTTCCAGGAACGGAAACTTTTCCACCTCGCCGAGCCCCAGCGTTTTCATCTGCAGGACCACGGAAGCAAGATTTGTACGGCGGATCTCCGGTTCAGTGAAGTCGGGGCGAGCCTCGAAATCCGCCTCGCTGTAGAGGCGAATGCAGATGCCATCGCTTTCGCGGCCGCAGCGACCCTTGCGCTGGTTGGCCGGGGCCTTGGCGATTTTCTCGATCGGCAGGCGCTGCACCTTGCTACGCGGACTGTAACGGCTGATGCGGGCGTAGCCGCTGTCGATGACATAACGAATGCCGGGGATGGTCAGCGACGTTTCGGCGATATTGGTCGCCAGCACGATATGCCGGCGCTGGTGCGGCTGGAATATCTGCCCCTGTCCGGCCGCGCCCAGGCGTGCGTACAGCGGCAACACGTCGGTGTCCGGCAGATCCTGCTTGCGCAAAAACCTGGCCAGCTCGTGAATCTCGCGTTCACCCTCGAGAAACACCAGGATATCGCCGCGATCACGACCGGACAGTTCGCGCACGGCATTCAGCACGGCGTGTTCGAACGCCAGGTCATCGTCATCATCCTCATACGGCCGGTAACGCACCTCGACCGGGTAGCTGCGCCCGGAGACCTCGATGATCGGTGCATTATCGAAATGCTCGGAAAAGCGTTCCACATCGATGGTTGCCGAGGTGATGATCACCTTCAGGTCCGGCCGTCGCTTCAGCAGTTGCCGGAGATAGCCGAGGATGAAATCGATGTTGAGACTGCGCTCGTGGGCCTCGTCGATGATCAGCGTATCGTAGTCGAGCAGATCGCGATCCGAACGCAGTTCCGCAAGCAGGATGCCGTCGGTCATCAGCTTGATGTAGCTGTCGCTGTTGGTGCTGTCCTGGTGGCGGATCTTGTAGCCGACTGCCGCACCAATCTCGCTGCCCAGCTCGCTGGCGACACGCGCTGCCAGAGTACGGGCCGCCAGTCGTCGCGGCTGGGTATGTCCGATAAACCCGGCGACCCCACGGCCGGCCGCCAGGCACAGCTTCGGCAGCTGGGTGGTCTTGCCGGAACCGGTCTCACCACAGACGATGGTCACCTGATGATCGCGGATCGCGGCGATGATGTCATCGCTGGCAGCGGTGATCGGCAGATCAGCGGGAAAATCGACCGTCGGCACGTGCTCGCGGCGTGCCTGGTAACGGCTGCGGGCAGCGGCCAGCTCGGTACGCCACTGCTCGGCGTCCTGCTGCCGGCGGCGCGAAAGACGCCGACGATCGCGTACCGTGCACTCGTTCAGTGCCGCGGTTTCCGGCTGGGCTGTATCAGGGCTGCTCATGACAGAAAAATAATGCTCGTAAAATGCATGCTTGCATGCAATTCATGTTTGTTTTTGTAAACTGACAAGGGGCTGGTAGGATACATTATTGAATCGCCCTGAATAATAACAGGCAAGACAGCAAGATAGCGCCAACATCGGTAGGGGAAAGCCATAATGGGGTTGCAGTATGAGATCGCAGGCAACCAGATAGACGGTGCCCGCGATTATCAGGAAGATGCTTTCCTGGTAACACACTTGACCGATGCCGAAGGTCAGCCCAGCGTTCTGGCGATTGTCGCCGACGGCATGGGCGGTCACGCCGCCGGCAATGTCGCCAGCAACATGGCCGTGCAGGCGTTCAACAAGTACGTCAGCGCCAATTACCCCAGCGACGATGTAACCGGCCTGCTTCAGGGCGGCATCCTCAAGGCGAACGGCTCGATCGCCGAAACCATCCGCGAAACCCCCGCCCTGCAGGGTATGGGCTGTACCATGGTCGCCGTGCTGCTTGAGCAGAATCACCTTTGGTGGGCCAGTGTCGGCGACAGCCACCTGTACCTGCTGCGCGATAAGCAGCTGAGCAAGAAAAACGCCGATCACAGCTACGGCGGCTTCCTTGATCGGCTGGCAGCCGCCGGCCAGCCCATGGAGCCGGAACCGGGGCTGTCGCGCAACATGCTCATGAGCGCGGTCACCGGTGAAGAGATCACCGAGATCGATTGCCCGGAAGCGCCGCTGGAGCTGCAGCATGACGATCGCATCATTCTCAGCAGCGATGGTCTCGACACGCTGGGCGGCGGCAAGATCATCCAGTTCTCCGAGTGGTCGGACAAACCCAAAGCCTGCGTGCAGACCCTGCTGCAGGCGATCGAAGACGAGGCCATGCCACGGCAGGACAATACCACCGTGCTCGTAATCGATGCCCTGTCCCTGGACGCCGACGTTGCCTTTCCCCCAGACAGCACTGCCTCGGCCGGTCTTGCAATCAACGACGCCGGTGAGGTCGACCTGACCGATCAGACCGTCCCCAATGCCGCCGCCGGTAGCACGATCAGTGACGCCGCCGATCCGGTGCCGATGCTGGATATAACAGCCGGTGAGGATGAAATCGCACCGCGTGGTTCCGACATCGACCTGTCCGCCAACGTCGATGAAACGACCGCCGATGGACGCAAACGCTTTGCCGCTGCCATTGCCGTGATTGCCGGTGGCGTGATTCTGATCGCCGTGTTCGGCTATTACTGGCTGGCGCGTATACCCGGCGATGAACCCGGCAGCGAGCCGCGTATAACGGCGGAACAGACAGCATCGGAAACGGCGCGCGACGCCGCCCCGGCACCCGCCGAAGACAGGCCCGCCAGTGAGCCCGAATCGGCTCCGGCTGAGGAAGCAGAAACGGCGCCGGCAACCGCATCGACGACGGAAACCGAACCGGTCAGCGCCCCCCTGCCGAAACCGGCCTTCCGTGATCCATTGGCCGGCGGCGGACAGGGGCCGCTGATGCGCCCGCTACCGGCCGGCCAGTTCCAGATGGGCAGCAGTCGCTTTCGCGAGGAGCGCCCGGAACATACGGTCACGGTACAACGCTTTGCCATCAGCCAGTACGAGATCACGATCGCCGAGTACGAACGTTATGCGCGCGCCACCGGCAAGGCCATGCCGGAGTCGTTCGGCCAGAGCCGCAGCGATCATCCGGTGATCAACGTCAGCTGGGCTGATGCCGCCGGTTACGCCGACTGGCTGTCGCGCCAGACCGGACATGACTATCGCCTGCCCACTGAGGCGGAATGGGAATACGCTGCTGCCGGTGGCCAGGAGACGGATTACTGGTGGGGCGTGACCATGGAGCCGGGCCGCGCCTACTGTTTCGGTTGCGACGAGGAACTGCAGCCGCGCATGCCCACCGCCATCGGCAACTTTCCGGCCAATCCCTACGGCGTACATGACATGCTCGGCAATGTCGCCGAGTGGACTGCCGACTGCTGGCACCCGGATTACGAAAACGCCAATGGCACGGCACATCAGCCGCGCCAGGCCAACGGCAGTTGCCGGTTACGCGGTGTCCGTGGCGGCTCGTACAACAGTCCGCCAACCTCACTGCGCCATTCACGCCGCGACAAGTTCGACGCCAGCCAGGGTTATGACAACATCGGTTTCCGCGTGGTACGGGAGATGGGGGATTAAAATAGCGTGACCGACACCGTTTCAGTGTCAAGGAACAATCCCGTCACTATTCACTAGTAACCACCCCACCTGTAGGAACCGACTTCAGTCGGTGAAACATGCACTGATGGTTCGCGGATTTTAATTCGTTCCCATAGGAGTCGAACCGTGCCAATCACTAATCACGACTTACCAGTGACCAGCTCAAGAAACGCATCCTCGTCCAGCACCGCGACACCGAGCGCCTCGGCCTTGTCACGCTTGCTGCCCGGATCGGCGCCAGCGACGACGTAGTCGGTCTTCTTCGATACGCTGCCGGTCACCTTGGCGCCCAGCGCGGTGAGCTTTTCCTTCGCCGCGTCACGGCTCATCGATGCCAGCGTGCCGGTCAGCACGAAGGTCTGCCCGGCCAGCGGCTGGTCGCCGGCATCGGCGACCTCGATGTCATCCCAGTGCACGCCGAACTCGCGGAGTTGCCGGATCACGTCGAGGTTGTGGGATTCATGGAAAAAGCCGGCAAGCTTGCTGGCGATCTCGTGGCCGACGTTGGCCACCTGTTGTAATTCGAGCGCCTTGAGCCGCCGGTGGTATTCGGCCTGTTTCAGATCCATGCCGGCCAGCTCTGCCAGCTGCCCGGCATAGTCCTTCGCTGCCTGCTCAATTTTTTCCAGGCTGCCGAAATGACTGGCCAGGTCCGCGGCCGTGACCTCGCCGACTTCCGGTATGCCGAGTGCGAACAGAAAGCGTGGCAGCGTCGTCGCCTTGCTCTTTTCAATCGCCGACAGCAGATTGGCGACGGACTTTTCGCCCCAGCCATCGCGTTCAACCAACTGTTCGCGATGTTCATGCAGCCGGTAGATGTCCGCCGGCGTTTTCAGCAAATCCTCGCTGACCAGTTGTTCGATCAGCGCGTCACCGAGGCCCTCGATGTCCATAGCACGGCGGCTGGCGAAGTGGATCAGCGCCTGGATGCGCTGTGCCGGACATACCAGGCCACCGGAGCAACGCGCCACCGCCTCGCCTTCCGGTCGTACGACTTCCGAACCGCATTCCGGACAGGTCTGCGGCATCTTGAAACGACGGCTGCCCTTCGGCCGTTTTTCACGGATGACACGCAGGACTTCCGGAATGACGTCACCGGCGCGGCGGACGATCACCGTGTCGCCCTTGCGCACGTCCTTGCGCTCGATCTCGTCCTGGTTGTGCAACGTGGCGTTGGTCACGGTCACGCCGCCGACCTGCACCGGTTCGAGCCGCGCCACCGGCGTCAGCGCGCCGGTGCGGCCGACCTGGACCTCGATGCTGAGTAGCCGGGTGGTTGCCTCCTCGGGCGGGTACTTGTAGGCAATGGCCCAGCGCGGCGCACGCGAGACGAACCCGAGCTGTTGCTGGTAATCGAAGCGATCGACCTTGAAGACGATACCGTCGATGTCATACGGCAGTGCCGTGCGGCGCTCGCCGATGCGACGGTAGTAATCAAAGCAGCCATCCAGATCCTTCACGACTTCGATCTCCGGCGACACCGGAAACCCCCAGTCGCGCAGGCGTGCCAGCATGGCACTCTGCGTCACCGGCAGATCGCCGCCCTCGGTCAAGCCGACGCCGTAGGCGAAGAACGCCAGCTTGCGGCGTGCCGTTATTTTCGGATCCAGCTGCCGCAGGCTGCCGGCGGCGGCGTTGCGCGGATTGGCGAACTGCTTGCCGCCGTTTTGGGTCTGGTATTCGTTCAGCGCGATAAAGGCTTTCTTGGTCATGTAAGCCTCGCCGCGCACTTCCAGCCGGCGCGGCCAGTCGCGGCCGCGCAGTCTCAGCGGTATCGGCCCGACCGTACGCACGTTGGCGGTGACATCCTCGCCGCTGGCACCGTCGCCACGCGTGGCACCGCGCACCAGTTCACCGTCCACGTAAAGCAGGCTCAATGCCAGGCCGTCGAGCTTCGGCTCGGCATTGTAATGCACCTGGTCGACATCGAGCCGCTCGTGCACGCGCCGGTCGAAGTCGCGCAGTTCCTGTTCGCTGAAGGCGTTGCCCAGCGACAGCATGGGCTGCTCGTGCCGGACCTCGGCGAAGGCGCTCGATGGCTTCGCACCGACCCGCTGGGTCGGCGAATCGCTGCTGATCAGATCGGGATGCGCCTGCTCGAGCTGCTCGAGTTCGCGAAACAGGCTGTCGTACTCGGCGTCGGTGATCTCGGGATCGTCGAGTACATAGTAAAGGTAATCATGACGGCGGATTTCCTCGCGCAGCGTCTCGAGACGCTTGCGGACATCGCTGCCGGTGGACGCGGAACGGGCGGCCATGCCGGCCTCAGGCAGGTTTCAGGACTGCCCGGGCACGGGCGACACCGGCATCGTCCAGCGGCTGGTGCTGCTCGTCGTGCAGTTCACCGCCGAGACGGCCGGCCATTATCTCCGCCTTGCCGAGCATGCGCTCGAAGGCATCCATCTCATCCATGGCATTACCCGCCAGCGGCAGCTGCATGAACAGGGCCACACCGCGGGTACTGAAGTGTTCCGGGTCGTCGATGTCCAGGGTCCCGGGCTCGAAGATGTTGGCAACGCTGAATATCGTGTCACCGTGACTGTTGCGGTCGTGGTAGATACCCATCTCGCCCAGCGTCATGCCGGCCGTGGCCAATGCCTCGAACAGGCCCGGCCCGGCAAAGGCCTGGCCCGATGGCGCCTTGAGATAGAACACGATCAGGCGTTCGTCGGTCACCGCCTGCCCGTCCGTGTCTGCAGCCTCGTCGTCGCTGACGGCATTTTCGCGCACACCGATCTCGGCCTCGGCGATCGCCTCCTCGTCTGCATAGCTGGCATGGCCGGTTGTGGCCTCGAGATCAGCGTCGCTGTGGCTTTCCTGCTTGGCCCTGTTGAGACCGCTCAGGGCGTCGCTGTAGTCCTCGGCGTCGTCACCGGGCCGCGGTGCCATGTTGAACTCGGCCGCGGCATCATCATCGGCAAACTGCTCCGACCACTTGCGGCGCTGGCGTTTGAAGCGATCGAAAAAGTAGATGCCGGCGACCAGGGCCAGGCCAATGAACAACAGTATCCAGCGCAGACCATCCATGAGCGTGGTCCTGCCCTAGCCGGCTGCGGCCATGGCAACAGCCTCGTCCATATCCACGGTCACCAGGCGCGAGACACCGGCCTCCTGCATGGTGACGCCGATCAGCTGACTGGCGATTTCCATGGTGATCTTGTTGTGCGTGATCACGATAAACTGGATCTCCTCGGACATCTTGCGAACCATCTCACTGAAGCGGCCGACGTTGGTATCGTCCAGCGGCGCATCGACCTCGTCGAGGATGCAGAATGGCGCCGGGTTGAGCTTGAAGATCGAAAACACCAGCGCCACCGCCGTCAATGCCTTCTCGCCACCGGACAGCATGTGAATGTTGCTGTTCCGTTTGCCCGGCGGCCGCGCCATGATGGCGACACCGGTTTCCAGCAGATCGTCGCCGGTCATTTCCAGGTAGGCATGACCGCCGCCAAAGAGTTCCGGGAACAGGCTGGCGAGGTTGTCGTTGAGCTGATCGAAGGTTTCCTTGAAACGGGTCCGGGTTTCCTTGTCGATCTTGCGGATCGCGTTTTCCAGCGTCTCCAGTGCCTCGGCCAGGTCGTTGTACTGGCTGTCGAGATAGTCCTTGCGTTCCGACAACTGCTGGTGCTCGTCGATCGCGGCCAGGTTGATCGGGCCGAGGCGATCGATCTTGCGCTGAATGGCAGCCAGCTGTTCGCGCCAGCTGTCCTGGTTCGCCTCGTCGCTCAATTCGGCCAGCAAGGTGTCGAGATCGTGCTCGGCATTGCGCAACTGTTCCTCGACCGTTTCCAGGCGCACGCGCGTTTCCTGTGCCGCCATGCGCGCGTCTTCCTGCTTCTTCTGCGCGGCCTCGAGCTGCTGTTCGTTGTCGCTGCGCTGCTGTTCCAGGCCGCGCAGCGTTTCATCCAGGCCCTGGAGCTTTTCGCGCGCCGCCTTCAGGCGCTGTTCGGCCGCCTGCTTGTCTTCCAGGCGCGCGGTCAGCTGCTCCTGCATATCCGGTAGTGGGCCGCGGGTTTCCTCAAGCGTACGGCTCAGTTCCTCGCGGCGTGCGCGCTGCTGCTCGAGCTGGCGCTCGACCCGTTGCAGCCCCTGCTCCAGCGACGCCCGCTGTGAACTCAGCGACTCCAGCCGCAGGGCGATGCCGTGACTTTCCTGGTTGGTGGTCTGCCACTGTTCGCGCGCCTTGTCCAGCGCCTCGCGGTGGCGCTCGCGCTTGGCCGCCAGTTCCTCGCGCTGGCCGAGCAGTTCGTCGTGTTCCTGCTTGAGCTTGTCGGCGCGTGTCTGTGTTTCGTCGCGTTCCTTGCGGTCCGCCTCGATCTGTTCGGCCAGACCCTGCAGTTCGTCCTCGATCTGCTGGGCGCGCGCCGCCTGCTGTTCGGCCCGCGCCTCGGCGGCGGCCAGCTCCGAGCGCTTCGCCGATACCGTTTCCTGCAGCCGTTGCTGTTCGCCGCGGGCATCTTCCAGTGCCTGCTCGCGTTCGGCCAGCTGTTCGCGCAGGGTCTGGCGTTCGGCCAGCAAGGACTCGATGTGCTGCTCGCTGTCGGCCAGCGTCTGGCGCAATTCGTTGAGTTCGCGCTCGCGATCCAGCGTGCCGCCCTCTTCGGCCGCAGCCGGGCTGCTGCGTAGCCAGTCCGGACCAACCTGGACGCCGGTGCGGGTGATGATCGATTCGTGCGCCGCAAGCTGCGGTCGCGCCACCAGCGCTGCGTCCATATCGTCGGCAACATAGACGCCGGCCAGCAGGCCGGCCAGGCTGCCTGGCGCGTGCACTTTATCGGCCAGAGGCGCCAGTGCAATCTGCGGATTGGCCGGCGTGGCCGCCGCCGCGGCGTTGGCATAGGCGCCCAGCTCACCGGCCGGTGCCGACTGCAGTTCGCGTGCAAAGCTGTCGATGTCGTCCAGGACCAGGTCCTGCAGGTGCGGTCCGAGCACGGTTTCCAGTGCCAGCGTCCAGTCGGCGTCGACTTCCAGCGCCTGTGCCAGGCGCGGCGCCTGATCGTAGCCGTTGGTCGTGACCCAGTCGTTGAGGGCCTGCTGATCCTGACCCAGCGCCGCCTGCTGCAACGCTTCCAGTGACGCCAGCCGACCACGTTGATCCTGCTGTGCGGCACGCTGCTCGTCGATCGTCTTCGACTGCGTTTCGATGTGGCTGCGCAGTTCACTGATGGCCTGGCGATGCTGCTCAAGCTGTTCGCCCTGTTCGGTCTGCTGCTGCTCGGCCTGTTTCAGGGCCTGCTCAATCTCGGCACGCGCCTGACGGCTTTCCTCGGGTTCCAGTGATTGCTGCTCGCGCTGCAACTGCTCACGCCGATGCTCGGCTTCCTCGACGCTCAGCTCCAGGTGCTCGAGCCGGGTTCGGGCGTTCTCCTCGGCGCGCGCGGTCTGCGCCACCTGCTCGTTGAAGGCGTCCCACTCCGATTGCCAGCCCTGCATGGCCTGCTCGGCCTCGTTCAGGTACTCGTAGGCCTGCTCGCTGTCGTTGCGCGAACCTTCCAGTTGCGGGTTCAGGCGTTCCTGTTCGGCCACCAGTTCCTGCAGGCGCTGCTGGTCCTGCTCAAGCTGGCTGCGGGCAGAGGCGGTATCGGTATCGATCTGTTCGACGTCGCGTTCCAGGGTAGCGACGCGCTCGCGGGTGTGTTCAAGCTTCTGTTCCAGCTGGGCGATGTCGGCGCCGACCTGGTAAAACTCGGACTGGGCGGTATTGAAATCCTCGGTAGCCTCGGCAACGTCGCTGCGCTGCTGCTCCATCGCCGCCTCGACCTGGCGCAGCCGGGCGCGTGCCGCCTCAACCGCATTCTCGGCCTCGCCCTGCTTGCCAACATGCTCGTCGGCACGGGTCTTCAACTGGCGCCAGTCGAGCGCCAGCAATTCACCGGACAGCTTGCGTTCTTCCTTTTTCAGTTCCTGGTAGCGCTCGGCGGCCTTGGCCTGGCGCTGCAGTTTTTCAAGCTGTTTCTCAAGTTCATCTCTTATATCATTGAGACGACTGATATTTTCTTTTGTATGACTAATACGGTTTTCGGTTTCGCGACGGCGTTCGCGATACTTCGAAATACCGGCCGCCTCCTCGATATACAGGCGCAGTTCATCCGGCTTGGCCTCGATGAAGCGCGAGATCATGCCCTGCTCGATGATCGAGTAGCTGCGCGGGCCGAGCCCGGTGCCGAGGAAAATGGCGGTGATGTCGCGCCGCCGGCAGCGGCCGCCGTTGAGGAAATACTGCGACTGGCCCTCGCGATCGATCTGGCGCTTGATCGATATCTCGTTGTAGCTGGCGTACTGGCCGGTCACGCGGCCGTCGCTGTTGTCGAACACCAGCTCGACCATGGCCTGACCGACCGGCTTGCGGGCGTTGGAACCGTTGAAGATGACGTCGGTCAATGCATCACCACGCAGATGCTTGGCCGAGCTTTCGCCCATGACCCACATCATCGCGTCGATGATATTGGACTTGCCACAACCGTTCGGACCGACGATGCCAACGCGGTCTCCGGGGATGGTCAGCGTGGTAGGATCGACGAAGGATTTGAAACCGGAGAGCTTGATCTTGCGTAGGCGCATGGCGCGTTAAGATACCGGGTAAATGTCATTGACACAAGCAGTGACCGCGGTTGCTGCCAACCATGAAAAAAACACCTTAAGCCATTCAATTAACTGCTAATATCATGCGTTACCCCAACAGGCAACAGGCCTTTTCAGCAGACCGTCAGTCAGGATTGATTCGATCATGAGTAACCCGTCCAGTCAGGCCGCCACCGGCGTGCTCGAAACCTTTCCCAATCCGCAACCGCAGCGCGATTTTACCATCCGCATGCGCATTCCCGAATTCACCTGCCTGTGCCCGAAAACCGGGCAGCCGGATTTCGCGGTACTGCGGCTGGAGTACGTGCCGGACCAGCTGTGCGTGGAACTGAAATCACTGAAACTCTATGTCTGGAGCTATCGTGACCAGGGCGCCTTTCACGAGGCGGTCACCAACCGGATCCTCGACGATCTGGTCGCGCTGACGGCGCCACGCTTCATGCGCCTGACCGCCGACTTCAATGTCCGTGGCGGCATCTTTACCAGTGTGGTGGCCGAGCACCAGAAACCGGGCTGGCAGCCGGCCGCGCGCATCGAGCTGCCGCCAGGCGGCGACGAAACCACCGCCAGTGCCGGGGCCTGATATGCGCCAGCCCGGTTTCAGCGACGGCGTGCGCGCCTTCAGCGCCGGTTTCGGCCTGCTCCGGCAGCCCGGCATACGCCTGTTCGTGATCATCCCGCTGCTGATCAACATGCTGCTGTTTGCCGCCGTGATTGCCTATGGCGCCAGCCAGCTCAGCGGCTTCATGACCTGGCTGCAGACGGAAATCACCACCGGCTGGTGGCAGTGGCTGGACTGGATACTGTGGCTGCTGTGGCCGCTGTTCATCGCCTTCAGCCTGTTGCTGGTGTTCTTTACCTTCTCGATCCTCGCCAACCTGATCGCGGCACCATTTAACGGCTTCCTCGCGGCGGCGGTGGAAAGACACCTGACCGGTCAGGCGCCGGATGACGGCGGCAGCCTGAAACAGCTGCCCCGGGAAATCGTCCGCGCCATCGGCGGCGAGGCCCGCAAGCTGGGTTACTTTGCCATCCGCGCGCTGCCGCTGCTGCTGCTGTTCCTGATCCCCGTGATCAATATCAGCGCGCCCCTGATCTGGTTCCTGTTCGGCAGCTGGATGCTGGCGCTGGAATACCTGGATTTTCCCATGGGCAACCACGGTCACACGTTTCCGAACATTCGCCGGCGTCTGGCGGGGCATAAACGGGCCGGTTTCGGCTTCGGCATGGCGACACTGCTCGTCAGCATGATCCCGGTCGTCAACTTCATCGTCATGCCCGTTGCCGTGGCCGGCGCAACACGACTGTGGGTTTCGCATTTACAGGCCGACTCGATGGCGATATCGTCGTAGTATAATTGCAGCTGGTTAGCTTTATTGCCTGAGCGAATGCTTTCTGGTATAGATGCACGCTTTCTCGACCCTAGCAGCAGGAAAACTTGATGGCAGCCAAGAAGAAAAGTGCCCGCAAGAAAACCGCGACGAAGAAAAAAGCTGCGGTGAAAAAGAAGACTGCGACCAAGAAAAAGGCCCAGTCCAACAGCGCGACTGCGGCCAGGTCGAGCAAGAAAAAAACAACCGCCAAAAAGAAAGTAGCGACGACGACGAAGAAAACGGCGTCGAAGAAGGCGGCGGCCAAGAAAACGGCCAGTAAAAAGACGACCCAGAAAAAGGCCGCGGCGAAGAAAAAGACCGCGGCGAAGACCTCATCCGGCAAGCCGGCCAAGAAGAAGGCGGCAGCCGCTCCCCCAACCAAGAAGAAGACCGCAACCAAAAAACCGGCTGCGGACAAGAAACCTGTGAGTAAGAAAACCATGGCGAAGGCCACATCCTCCGCGAGTCGTAAGCGTGCGCGGACCCCGGAAGAAGTCCGTCCGGGCTTTACGCCCTACAAAGAGAAAAAGGGCGAGGAGTACATGAACGATGCCCAGGCCGAGCACTTTCGCAATCTGTTGCTCGACTGGAAGCAGGAACTGATGGAAGAAGTCGATCGCACCGTCCACCACATGCAGGACGAGGTCGCGAACTACCCAGATCCCAATGACCGCGCCACCGTGGAGGAAGAATTCGCGCTGGAACTGCGTACCCGGGACCGCGAGCGCAAGCTGATCAAGAAGATCAACGAATCGCTGACGGACATTGATTCCGGTGATTACGGGTTCTGCGAAGTCTGCGGCGTCGAGATCGGCATTCGCCGACTGGAAGCCCGGCCCACGGCCACCCTGTGCATCGACTGCAAGACGCTCGACGAGATCAAGGAGCGCCAGTACGGCTAGTCGAAACGGCAGGAAGCCCGGACCGAAAACAGGTGTAAAGTGAAACCTTGTTCGCGGTCGGGATATCGCTCCTGCACATTCCCTGGCCGGCGGTGAAACCCGCTTCCCCCTATCATGGTCGCTTCGCGCCCACACCCAGTGGCGCCCTGCACTTCGGTTCGGTGATAGCCGCGCTCGGCAGTTACCTGCAGGCACGCGCCAGCAATGGTCTCTGGAGCGTGCGCATCGATGACCTTGATAAGCGCCGCGAGGCGGCCGGCGCGGCGGATGTCATACGCCGCGATCTCGAACACCTCGGATTGCAGCCGGATCAGGCGATCGTTTATCAAAGCGAACGCCTCGCTGACTACCAGGCGGCATTGGCCCGGCTGCAGACTGCCGGCTACATTTTTGCCTGTGGCTGTACACGGCGTGAAGCGGTCGGCATCTATCCCGGCACCTGTCGCAACGGCCTGCCACCGGGACGCAAGGCACGTTCGCTCCGGTTGCGCGTGCCCGCGCGCCGCATTCACTTTCGCGACGCGCTACAGGGCGTACAGGATATAGACCTGACGACACAGGTCGGTGATTTCGTCGTGCATCGCGCCGACGGTGTCATCGCCTATCATCTGGCGACTGTCGTCGATGACGCGGCGGCGGATATCAGCGAGGTCGTGCGCGGTGCCGATCTGCTGGCCGCCACGGCACCGCAAATCCTGCTGCAGGAACTGCTCGAACTGCCAACACCGGCCTATCTGCATCTACCGGTGGCCCAAGATCAGCAGGGGCGCAAGATCAGCAAGCAGAACCACGCCCGGCCGATTGCCGATCAACCGGCCGCACAGGTGCTGGTAGCGGCACTGGCGTTTCTCGGCCAGCAACCGCCCGCGCAGCTGGAACAGGCTGCTACCACGACGGTCCTCGACTGGGCCGTCGAACACTGGCAACCCGCACGCATCCCCGCCTATAACCCGCAACGCTGCCGTTAACCGGCTTGTAGACGCCAGACGCATGCCGGAGAATGATTGTTCGCCCTATCAGCGGATGCCCAGCGTGCCGCGATCCACACGGTTCATTGCCCTATTCATCGGCCTAATCATTGCGATGCTGTCGGCGCCGCACGCGCTGGCCATCGACAAGATCGTCGTCGTCGGCCTGTTCAAGGACACCGCCGTGGTGCGTATCGATGGCCAGCAACGGCTGTTGCGCGTCGGCAAGACCAGCCCGGAAGGCGTCACGCTGATCGCGGCAGACAGTGAAGCGGCCGAACTGGAAATAGACGGCGAAAGGCGACGTTACCCGCTCGGTGCGCATATCAGCAGCCAGTTTGCGAAGCCCGCCTCGGGCCCGGTCATGCGCGTCTGGCCGAATGCGGCCAGCGGCCTGTACATCGCCGACGGTCACATCAACGGCTTTGCCATGGAGTTCGTCATCGACACCGGCGCAACCCTGGTGTCAATGAACAGCAACCAGGCGAAACGGCTCGGCATCAACTATCGCCTCGAAGGCGAAAAGGGCCTGTCACAGACGGCTTCCGGCACGAACACGATCTACATCATCGAACTGGAGAGCGTGCGCGTCGGCCGCATCGAGCTCGAAAACGTCAGGGCCGCCGTGCACGAGGGTGACTTTCCTGCCTACGTGCTGCTGGGCAACAGTTTTCTCGATCGCATCAACCTGCAACGCGACGGCAAGGTGCTGGAACTGCAGGCGCCACCCTGAGAGGGTGTCATTGATCGCTGTCCGGTGCCTCATGCCGCCACTGCACTTCCTCGGCGTTATCCAGCCGTGCCAGCATGCGCGCATAGACGAAAAACAGATCGGATAAGCGGTTCAGCCAGCCCAGCGTCAACGGGTTAACCGTCGCCTGCCGCGACAGCCGCCAGAGATCGCGTTCCGCACGCCGGCAGACGGCACGCACCAGGTGACACTGGGCCGCGGCAACCCCGCCGCCGGGCAGAATGAACTCCTTCAGTGGCGGCAGGCTGGCATTGTACTTCTCCAGCAGTGTCTCCAGTTGTTCGACATGCTCGGCCTGGATCATCGCCTGATCCGGCAATGCCATTTCACCGCCAATGTCGAAAAGCCGCTGCTGCACGTCCGTCAATTCCGCGTCGAGTGCTTCCGGCAATGCGCAACTGCGCAACACGCCGACATGCGAATTGAGTTCGTCGACCGTGCCCATCGCCTCGATGCGATCGCTGTCCTTGGGCAGGCGCGTCCCATCGGCCAGGCCGGTTTCGCCGCCGTCGCCGGTGCGGGTGAATATCTTGGTCAGTCGTTTGGCCATGGTTTCAGTGATCCGGTATTTAAATGAATAAGACGAAGGCCAGTATTACGGCCGCTTCGACGATCTCGATGAGGGCACCATACACGTCGCCGGTCATGCCGCCGAGTCGGCGTTTGGCGAGTACGATGAATAGCAGTGTCAGTGCGGCCGTGACCAGCGAAGCGGCCAGCACCGGCAACGGCGCCAGGGCGAGCAGAACCAGCAGGCTTGCCGCCAGCGTCAGCCACACCTGCCAGACCGGCGTCGCACTGGCCAGCACGCTGCCGAGTCCGGTGGCGCGCACATAGGGCGCGCTGACGATCGCCGCCATCACCGCCAGCCGCGCGAACACCGGCAGCATGACGATCAGCAGCCATTCTGAGCCGGCCAGCAGGACGCCGAGACCGGCGTATTTCCACAGCAGGCAGAGCACCACCGCGCTGACCGCGACCGGGCCGCTGGCGGCGTCCTTCATGATCGCCAGCGTGCGTTCGCGATCGCCGTGACCGCCCACCCAGGCGTCGGCCGTATCGGCCAGACCGTCCAGGTGCAGGGCACCGGTCAGCAGCACCCACACGGTCAGAACCATGGCTGCCAGCAGATTGGCCGCGACGCCGCTGCCCAGCCAGGCGACCGCCGCCAGCAGCGCGCCGAGCAGCACGCCCACCAGCGGGTAATACAGCAGCGACTGCCGCAGCGCCCGCGAATAGTCGGCGTTGTTGACGCGCACGGGCAGGATGGTCAGAAACTGCAGGGCCACGAGCAACGGCTGCAGATAAACGATCACCCGCCTCATGCCGGGCGCTCCACCGCCGGCGCCGCCCCGGCCAGCGCATGTACCGAGCCGTGCGGTACGTCGATGTGCATGATCGAGGCGTAGTGATCCGGGTACAGCGCCGCCAGCAACACGCGAATGACGCCGCCATGGGTAACCACCAGCGTGCGGCCGGCGTCGGCCCGGCCATGCTCGGCCCAGGCCGCCAGCACGCGGCGGCGAAACGCGGCCACCGCCTCGCCCGCCGGCGCGACGAATGCCTCCGGCCGCGCCCACAACTCCTGCAGGGCGGCGGCCTCGGTCTGCATCAACTCGGCCGCTGTGCGCCCTTCCCAGGCACCGAAGTCGAGCTCGCACCAGCGCGGTTCATACAGCACCGGCACGCCGCGCGCCGCCGCCAGCGTTTCGGCGAAGGCGGCGCAGCGCTGCAGCGGCGAACTGATGATGCGATCACAGGTGACATCGCTAACAGCAGAATGCATCTGCTGCCAGCCGCGTGCCGTCAGCGCGACGTCGCTACTGCCGATGAACGCCTGGCCGGCCGCGGTCTCGCCGTGGCGCAGTAACTGAATAGCCGATGCTATCGCCATCAATCGCAACGCCCGGCGATTTCCGCCTCGGCGAATGTCGCCATGTCGTTATGCAGCGCGCAGGCGAGCCGCAACAGCGGCACGGCCGTCGCCGCCCCACTGCCCTCGCCCAGCCGCATGTCCAGGTCCAGCAGCGGCCGGCCGGCCAGCGTCGCCAACACGCGCGCATGGCCCGGCTCGGCGGAATTGTGGCCATATAGGAACCAGTGATCGGCACCGGCGCACAGCCGGGCGGCGGCCAGCGCCGCAATGCTGCTGATGTAACCGTCGATCAGCACCGGCAGGCCCTGCTGCGCGCAGTGAACGTAGGCGCCGGTCAGGGCGACGATCTCAAAGCCGCCCAGATACTGCAGGATCGCATCAGCATCGACCAGCGCATCGCGGTGCTGGGCCAATGCCTGCTCCAGCACATCAACCTTGTGCTGCAGACCGTCGCGGTCGAGGCCCGTACCGGGACCGGCCAGGCGCACCGGCGCCTCATCCAGTAGCGCGCAGGCAACGGCCGCCGCCGCGGTGGTATTGGCGATACCGACCTCGCCGCCGATGAACAGCTGACAGCCGGCCGCCTGCGCGCGCGCCGCCGCGTCGCGACCGGCGGCCAGCGCCTGCCGGTACTGCGCCGCGGTCATCGCCGGTCCGTGCAGGAAACTGGCCGTGCCCGCGGCAATCACCGCATCGCGCACGTTGACCAGCGCCGGCGCCGCAACAGCCGTGCCCAGGTTGATGATCTCCATGTCCGCGGCGAGCTGCTTCGCCAGCACGCTGATCGCCGCGCCGCCATGTGCCAGGTTGCTGATCATCTGCACCGTCACCGCCTGCGGAAACGCCGACACACCCGCGGCGGCGATGCCGTGGTCGGCGACGAACACGGCAATGTTCACCCGCTCGACCGCGGGGCGATCGCATCCCTGCGCGGCGGCCATGAAGATCGCCAGCTCCTCCAGCCGGCCGAGCGAACCGGCCGGCTTGGTCAGCTCGTCCTGGCGCGCCCGGGCGCGTTCGCGCCAGGCCGCGTCCGGGGCCGCGGCGGGCGTGCGCCAGAATTCATGTTCTACATTCATAATATATTTTAAATTATTGATTATTCTTCAAATAATAAGGCAATCCTGCCGTCACCATGGTGACCCGCTCGCAGCGCTCGGCCAGTGCCTGGTGCAGGCTGCCGGCCTCGTCGGCGAAGCGCCGCGCCAGGGCGTTGTCCGGCATCACCCCGCCGCCGACCTCGTTGCTGACCAGCAGCACGCGACCGGCGCTGCGCGTCAGGCTCGCCAGCAGCAGATCTCGCTGCTGCTGGAATGTCGCCTCGTCATCGCGGCACAGCAGCTGGGTCAGCCACAGGGTCAGGCAGTCGACCAGCAGACAGCGATCGGCACCGGCGTGGGCGTCGATAGCAGCGGCCAGTTCGTACGGCGCCTCGACCAGCTGCCAATCGGCCGGCCGCCGCGCCCGGTGCTCGGCAATCCGCGCCTGCATGCCGGCGTCGCGGATCTCGGCGGTGGCGACGTAGCACACTGCCAGGCCGCTGGCGGCGGCCTGCTGTTCGGCGTAGCGGCTCTTGCCGGATTTCACGCCGCCGAGGATGAGTTCTCTCATGATACGGTCTCCGCGCGGCTATCGAGCAGGTGTTTGTGCAGCCAGGCCGGGTCGAGATGCGCCGCGACCGCGTCGGCCATGGCGTCGATACCGGCCTCGCGGCGGCCGGCATGGTCGTCACCCTCAGCGCCTTCCAGTCCGGCCCAGACCAGCAGCGCACGGCAGGTTTCCGCGGCGTCGAACAGGCCGTGCAGGTAGGTGCCGAACACCTGGCCGTCATCGCTGACAGCACCGTCGCTGCGACCGTCGTCCAGCAAGACCGCCGGTGACTCGAGCGCCGGGCCGGTGGTTACGCCGGCGTGGATCTCGTAGCCCTGCAGAGGCGTCGCCGCCATGGCGAGCCGGCCGCGGACATTGCGCAGCTGCTTGTCCGGCGCCAGCACGGTCTCAATATCCAGCAACGCCAGCCCGGCGCTGCTGCCGGCCGCACCCTCGACGCCATCGGGATCGTGCAGCTGCCGGCCGAGCATCTGGAAGCCGCCGCAGATGCCGATCAGTTTGCCGCCGTAACGCAGATGCCGCCGCAGATACACGTCCCAGCCCTGCGCCGCGAGCCAGTCGCGGTCGGCGCGCACCGACTTCGACCCCGGCAGGATGACGACATCGGCCGGCGGCGGCGTCTCGCCCGGGCCGACGTAGTACAGGTCGACCTGCGGGTGCAGGCGCAGCGGGTCGAAATCGGTGTGGTTGCTGATGCGCGGCAGCGCCGGCACCACCACCCGCAGGGCCGCGTCGTCGCTGCGGCCATCGTGACGGTTGAGCGCATCCTCGGCGTCCAGGTGCAGGCCCTGCAGGTACGGCAGCACGCCGACGACCGGCGTGCCGGTCTCGTTTTCCAGCCAGTCGAGCCCGGATTGCAGCAGCGCCGGGTCGCCGCGGAAACGGTTGATGACGAAACCGCGCACCCGCTGGCGTTCACTGTCGCTGAGTAACGCCAGCGTGCCGACCAGGTGTGCGAATACGCCGCCGCGATCAATGTCGGCGATCAGCAATACCGGGCATTCGACCGCCTCGGCGAAACCCATGTTGGCGATGTCGTTGGTGCGCAGGTTGATCTCGGCCGGACTGCCGGCGCCTTCCACCAAGACGACATCGTACTCACGCGCCAGCCGCCGGTAGGAATCCAGCACCGCCACCTGGGCGGTCTGCTTGTAGTCGCTGTATGCCAGCGCTTCCATGTTGCCGACGGCGTGGCCCTGGATGATCACCTGCGCACCGCGATCGCTGTTCGGTTTCAGCAGCACCGGGTTGTGATCGGTGTGCGGCTCGATACCGCAGGCGGCGGCCTGCAGCGCCTGGGCGCGGCCGATCTCGCCGCCGTCGGCGGTGACGGCGCTGTTCAGCGCCATGTTCTGCGGCTTGAACGGCGCCACGCTAATGCCCTGGCGCCACAGCCAGCGGCCGAGACCGGTGACCAGCGCGCTCTTGCCGGCATCCGAGGTCGTGCCCTGCACCATCAGCGTCCGGTTCATGCGTTCACCTCCAGCTGCGCCAGCGCCGCTTCGAGGCGCCGCCAGCCTGCCGCGTCGCCCGGCAGGCCGAAACGCAGGCCCGGCGGCCGCGTGAACAGCCGTACCAGCACGCCCTGGCGGGCCAGTTGTTCGTGAATGTTCGCGGCGTCGTTATACGCCAGCCACTGAAACAGTGGACAGCCACCGCTGGGCACCAACCCTGCCTGGCTTAACAAATCATTCAAGTGCTCGCTCTCCCGCGCCAGATATTCACGCGTGCATTGCTGCCACTCGGTATCCCGCAGTGCTTGTTGTGCCACGACCCGCGCCGGCCCGCTCAATGGCCACGGACCCAGCCACTCGCGCAGTGCGTCGAGCCGATCCGGTGTGGCAGCGGCGAAGCCGACCCGGGCGCCGGCGAGGCCGAAGAACTTGCCCAGCGAACGCAGCACGATCAGGCCCGCTTGATCGGTTTCGCTGATCAAGCTCGCCGCCGGGCTGGCATCGCGAAACGCCTCGTCGACCACCAGCCAGCCGCCGCGCCCGGCGAGTTCCGCCCGCCGCGCGCGCAACAGTGCCGGATCCAGCTCGCCGCCGGTCGGGTTGTTCGGGTTGCTGAGCACCAGTACGTCCAGGTCCGCCTGCGGCCGGCCGATATCGGCGGCCTGCAGGCCGACAACCGTGTGACCGGCGCGGCGCCAGGCGTGGGCGTGCTCGCTGTAGTCCGGGTCCAGCACACCGACCCGGCTGTGGCCGCGCAAGCGCGGCAGCGCCTGGATGGCGGCCTGGCTGCCGGCGGTCGGCAGTATCTGCGGACATTGATAATACGCGCGCGCGGCAGCTTCCAGGCCATCCTCCGCTTCCGGCAGGCGCTGCCAGTGCTGCGGGTCGATTGCCGGCACCGGCCAGCCCTGCGGGTTGATGCCGGTCGACAGATCCAGCCAGTCCCCGGCGGCGATGCCGAAGCGCGTCGTGGCGCTTTGCAACTGGCCGCCGTGCTCAAGCATGGGTCAGCACCCAGGCGCCGGCGCCAATGACCGCCAGCCACAGGATCAGCGTGTTGCGGACCAGCCGCAGACCGCGACCGATATCCGCAGCTTCCGGCCTGGCGCCCGTGCCCAGCGGCGGCCGCTCGTGCGCCACACCCTGGTAGCTGACGCTGCCACCCAGTTGCCTTTGCAGCGCACAGCCGCCGGCGGCCATCACCCAGCCGGCGTTGCTGCTCGGCCAGGCCTGCGCCTGCTGCGCAATACGGTAGAAATGGTGCAGGGCGCGACCGCAGAGCATGTAGCCGAGCGCGGTCAGCCGCGCCGGGATGAAATTCAGCACATCGTCCAGCCGTGCCGCCGCCCAGCCGAAGTCGCGATAGCGATCGTTGCGGTAACCCCAGAGCGCGTCCAGGGTGTTGGCCAGCCGGTAGGCCACGACGCCGCCGGGACCGGCGACGACGAACCAGAAGATCGCCGCAAACAGCGCGTCGTTGCCGTTTTCGAGTACCGACTCCAGCGTCGCGCCGGCCATTTGCGTCTCGTCCATGGCGCCGGTGTCGCGACCGACCAGATAGCCGGTGCAGCGGCGCGCCGTTTCGGGATCGGCGGCATCCAGTGCCCGCCGCACCGCGACGGCATGATCGATCAGGCTGCGCCAGCCGATCGCGATATACAGCACCGTGATACCGATCAACCAGCCGGCCATGCCCTGCGCCCCCAGCCAGGCGAACAGCACGGCCGGCGGCACAATCAATAATACAACTGCGAGCCCACCGCGCAGCCGGCCACCGTAGAGACGCCCCTCCAGCCAGCGCGCCACGGCGGCGAAACCGTTCAGCGGATGCCAGCGCCGCGGTTCGCCCAGCCAGCGATCCAGCAATACGGCAACAAGCAGCGCCAGCGTTATCAGCATGGTTTTAAACGCAGCGCCGGATCAGGTCATGGATCCGGGCCACACCATCGGTCAGTGCCGCCGGTCCCGGCTGCAGGATGTCGCTGGAATTGATCTCATAGACCTGGCCGTTGGCCACCGCGGGAATCGCCTTCCAGCCCGGTCGTGAATACAGATCCTCCGGCTTGAAACGCTTGCCGCACCAGGAAGCGAGAATCAGTTCAGGGGCCCGCTCGATGACCATTGCCGGATCCTCGATACGCCGCTGTTTCGCGTTGCGGCCGGATGCCAGTTCGCGGAAGCAATGATCGCCGCCGGCCAGCTCGATCAATTCCGACACCCAGCCGACACAGGAGATCAGCGGGTCGTTCCATTCCTCGAAATACACCCGCGGCCGCCGCGGCAGTTTTTCGGCGGCCGCACGGATGGCATCCAGTCCCTGATGCAGTTCCCTTTCCAGAATGTCGGCCTTGTCGGCGCAATCCAGCAATGCGCCGAGGAACCGGATCATCTCGAAGATGCCGGCGACCGAACGATAATTGAAGATATGCACGTCGAGACCGGCACGCACCAGTTCCGCGGCGATGTCGGCCTGGATGTGGGAAAAACCCAGCACCATGTCGGGCTTGAGCTCAAGGATCGAGTCGACCTTGGCATTGCGAAAGGTTGATATCTTCGGCTTTTCCTTGCGCGCCTCTTTCGGCCGCTGGGTAAAACCGGATATACCGACGATACGATGCTGTTCGCCGAGCCGATAAATCGTCTCGGTGGTTTCCTCGGTCAGGCAGACAATGCGCTGTGGCCCGCGACGCTCGTCGGTCATTCGCTGAGTGCTCCGGTCACGGCCGCGGCGCCCTCGCCCCAGTAGTCACTGAACACCATCTCGGCCAGCGGCCGCGGCTCGGTCCAGCGCTCCTGCACCAGCATCGGCACCGGGTAGAACGCGTCGACATGGCCGATGCAAAGAACGGCTACCGGCCGTGCGTCGGCCGGCATTTTCAACAATTTCGCCAGTTCCAGCGGCTCGAACAGCGACACCCAGCCCAGCCCCAGACCCTCGGCGCGTGCCGCCAGCCACAGGTTCTGGATGGCACAGGCGGTCGAGGCAAGATCCATCTCCGGCATAGTGCGGCGGCCGAACACGTGTTCCTCGCGGCCGTCGGCCAGCGCCATCACCCACAACTCGCCGCACTGTCTGATGCCCTCGACCTTCAGGCGCATGAATTCCTCCTGGCGCTCGTCCAGTGCCATGGCCGTCTTGCGGCGTTCGCGGTCGACCATGGCATGAATGGCATCGCGCAATGCCACGGTCGTGATCCGGATCAGGCGCCACGGCTGCATCAGGCCGACGCTGGGCGCCTGGTAGGCAGTCTCAAGCACCCGCGACAGGGTCGCCTCGTCGACCGGATCCGGCCGGAAGTGGCGCATGTCACGGCGCTCGGCGATGACCTTGTAAATGGCCTCGCGCTCGGCGCCAGCGTAGCGATGCGGACTGTCGTGTTCGCTCATGATCGTGTGTGCATTACTGAAACATCGCCGCGGCGGCAGCCGGGTTCGACGGCAGATAGAAATGAATATAGCTGGCGGTCAGGCGGCCGTCGCGGTAGACGGCCTCGGCTGCGCGCCGGCGGTTCGGGCATTCGCCGCGGGCAATGGCTTCGAGCGGCGAGTCCATGCGCGAATGGTGGAAGGTATGACCGCGCAGGGTGCCTTCCGGCAGTGTCACCGACTGCAGCGCCAGCGCCGTCAGGCGTTCCTGCATGACCGCGGTCCCCGGCAGCAGACCGGCCATGGCCGCGGCCGTACCGTGTTTGTCGGTCAATGACTCGAGCAGGTACAGCATGCCACCACACTCGGCGACCAGCGGCTTGCCGGCGGCATGGTGATCGGCCAGCGCCTGCTTCAGCGATTCGTTCGCCGCCAGTGCGTCGACATGCAGTTCCGGGTAACCGCCGGGCAGGTAGACGGCATCAGCCGGCGGCAAGTCCTCACCGTTCAGCGGTGAAAAATAAACAAGCTCGGCACCGAGTTCAGTCAACAAGTCGAGATTGGCGCGGTAGACAAAGGCAAAGGCGCGATCGCGGGCAACGGCAATGCACCGGCCGGCCAGCGGCTGGCCACTGGTCGTGTCTTCGGCCGCTGCCAGCGTGAATTCGCTCGCCGCCGGCAGTTCCACCTGCATGTCCTGACCGAGCTGGTCGGCGGCGGCGTCGAGGCGCGCATCGAGATCGTCGACCTCCTCGGCCTGCACCAGGCCGAGGTGGCGATCCGGTAATGTGATCGCCTCGTCACGCGGCAGGCTGCCGTAGAAATCGATGCCATCCGGCAGTGCCCCGGTCAGCATCTCGCGGTGGGTCGGACTGCCGACGCGGTTGGCGATCACGCCGGTGACATGGACGCCGTCACGGTAGCGGTCCAGACCCAGCGCCACCGCACCGAAAGTCTGCGCCATGGCGCGGGCGTCGATCACTGCCAGCACCGGCAGACCGAACTTTGCCGCCAGATCGGCGCTGGACGGGTTGCCGTCGAACAGGCCCATGACGCCCTCGACCAGGATCAGATCGGCGTCGGCCGCGGCCTCGTACAGCAGCCGCCGGCAGGCGGTTTCCCCGACCAGCCAGAGATCGAGCTGGTACACCGGTGCACCCGAGGCGCGCTCGTGGATCATGGGGTCGAGAAAATCCGGGCCGGCCTTGAACACGCGCACACGCCGACCCTGATTGCGGTGGTAACGCGCCAGCGCCGCGGTCACCGTGGTCTTGCCGTGACCGGACGCCGGGGCGGCGATCAGCAACGCCGGACAGGAACGTGCCGCCGTCATAGTTCGATGCCCTTCTGCGCCTTCACGCCGGCCTTGAAGGCGTGCTTGATCAGCTTGCTGTCGGTCACCGTATCGGCAACCTCGATCAGGTCCGGCGGCGCGTTGCGGCCGGTGATGATGACGTGCTGATGCTCGGGCCGATCGGTCAGTGCCGCGATCACCTCGTCCACCGACAGGTACTTGTACTTGAGCACGATGTTCAGTTCATCCAGTACCACCATCGCCAGCTGCGGATTGGCGAGCTGTTGCCGGGCAATGTCCCAGGCGGCGCGCGCGGCTTCTTCATCCCGCTCGCGATCCTGCGTCTCCCAGGTAAAGCCTTCACCCATGACGTGATACTCGACTTCCGGAAAGCGCCGGAAGAAGGCTTCCTCGCCGGTGGCAAACTTGCCCTTGATGAACTGCACGATGCCGACTTTCATGTCATGGCCGAGCGCCCGCGCCACCATGCCGAAGGCCGATGAGCTCTTGCCCTTGCCGGCACCGGTCAGGACGATGACCACGCCGCGGCTCTGGTCGGCCTTTTTAACCTTTTCATCGACGATCGCCTTCTTGCGCGCCATGCGCGCCTTGTGACGTTCGGTTTCGGTCATCTCCGGTTCAGTCATCTTTTTCCTGTCCTATCATGATCATGCGCCCGGTTTCCGGATCGCGGTAGACGCGGCCTACCGGCTGGTAGCCGGAACCTTCGCCGCTGACACTGTCCGGCATGTCCGGCAACTCGCGGCCCTTCTCCACAGCCTGTTGTGACAGTTCCGGGGCCGGCTGGCGCTCACCCTGGCTGGCAGCCAGCGCAGCGATCAGGCCGCAGGCGAATACCAGCATGATGTCGAGAAAATTCGTGAACGGCACGTCACCACCGGCATCGTCGTCGTCGAACCGACTCTGCAGCAGGCGCCGCTGGCGTTGTCCGGGACGACGCGACAGCATTTACACGGCGCTCGCGATCGGTGTGGCGGTGCGGATCAGCATGATGCTCATGTCACTGAAATCCGTCGGGCAGTCGGCCAGCTGACCCTGCCACTTCTGATCGGCGCGAGTCAGATCCTCCCAGACCTCGAGCGACTGGTCACCGCTGACGCCCTGATCAACCAGGTAGCCGGCGATGGCGTGCGGCATGAAATCCCACGGATGCGGGATGACGATCGCGTTCCAGCCTTCCTGCAATGTACTGACCAGGCGCTGCTTGAACGGCGCCAGATCGCCACGACGATGGAAGGTGACAAAGGCGGTCTCGTCGAAGCACACCCGGCCGGCTGCGGCGACCATCTGCGCGGCGCTGATGCCGGGCACGTAGTCGACCCGCTCGCCGCAGGCACGCTCCAGCCGCTCCAGCAGCTGGAACCCGGAAAAACCGATGTCGCCCATGAACAGCGCCGCGCAGCGGCGCCCGGCGGCATGCTGCGCGGCGACCTCGGCCAGTTTGTCTTCTTGGTTGCGATAGGTCAGCGCGACGCGTTCGGCGGCCGCCGGTATCAGCGTATCGGCCAGTTGCAGAATCGTATCGAAACCGGTGACAACCTCGGCCTGTGCCAGCAGGGCTTCGCCCTGGCGGGTCATGTAGGCCGGGTCACCGGGCCCGATACCGATGGCAGTAATCATGCCGTCATTTCTCCCGATTGTTCCATGGTATCCAGCAGTTCATCGTACCAGCGCCGGCGCAGGCGGCTGAGGACAAAGCCGATGACGCCGATCAGCAGTCCCATCACGGTGGTGTCGAAGGCGATCGTGACCGCCTCGGCCAGGGTTTTAAAGTCGCCCTGGCTCAGCGCCGCCAGCCCCGGCCCGAGCGGAATCAGCGTACCCATCAGGCCGAGCATCGGGCCGATGCGGCTGAGCATCTCGACCCGTTCGATGCGCCGGCGACCGAGTTGCAGCAAGCGTTCCGGGTCCGTTTGCCGCGCCAGCCGGCCGAGGCCGCCGAAGCGTTCGCCCAGCGCCAGGCCGGCTTCCCACACGGCCAGCGCAACCAGCGCCGCGAGCACACTGATCACCGGCAGCAGCAGATAGCCGACCAGCCCGTGAATCAGGGGTATCAGGCTGTTATCAAACATGACGGCCCCCGGCACTGCGGCCGCGCAGGAAACCGCCGGCAAGCAGAATCACGGCAACGGTCAGCAAGGCCCACAGTGGCCAGTGATCGCGGTCCGGTTGCGGCTGCGCCGTTTGCTGTTGTTCGCGTTGCTGTTGCTGGTCGGCGTTAGCCTGTGCATTCGCCGTTGTCTGTTCAGTCCGGTCCATGTTCCTTTCCTGGCTCTCCCGTGTGGCTGCTTCGCTGTTATCGCCGGCTTCCTGCAGTTCGGCGACCGTGGTGGTGACCACCGCCTGTTCGCCGGCCGGCGCATCGGCGGCGGCGCGCCGCTGTTCGTTCATCGCTTCGCGCAATTCGGGACCGACCTGCCCGGCGACCCAGTCGAGCATCGGGTGATCCGGTCGCGTATGACCGCTGCCGGGCAGACCATGCTCGGCGATCATCCGCGCCAGCTGCCGACTGAGCTGTGCGACCGTCTGTTCGGATGCCGGCCAGAAGTCCTTGTGGATGGCGACCAGCATGATCGCCAGCATGTTGGTCAGTACCGGCGCCTGCTGGTCCTGGCGCAGGAACCGGTCGAGTTCCAGGCCATGTTTGTCATCGATGTAGACCGCCTTGACCGACTCCCACATCCACGGCTGGATACTGTCCGGGTTGGTTACCTGCCAGCCCCACAGGTATTCGAGGAACTTGCTGCCCATGGTGCGGGCGCCGGCATAGCCCTGCGCCATCAATGGCTTGATCCAGGCCGGGTTCAGGAACTGGCCCTGCAGCTCCATCTGCAATGCCTGGTCGAGCGGGCGCATGTTCGGGTTGTCCGGGTCGGCATGGTTGATGACGTTGTTGTCCGGCACCGAACCGCTGATCTCCTCCACGGCCATCGACAGGCCGCCGAGATAGTCGAATGCATCGTTGTTATCCATCAGGCCGTACAGGTTGCTGGCACGGCCGAGGTAGGTACGGCGCACGTTGCCGAGCGCGCGTTCGAATTGATCATGGGCCGCCGTGCCCGACTGCTCGGCGCCGTAGGCATGACCCATGCGGCGCAGGTAGGCGGCGGCAATTTCGCCGCGCTCCGACCAGGACGCCGAACGTTCGACCAGCCGGTTGATGCCGGCACCGTAGCCGCCCGGGGCGTCGCCGAAAACGCGCAGGATCGCCTGGCGGCCGGCGGTATCCGCGTCGGCACCGGCGGCCATGGCCTCGCGTGCCGCCGTCACCCAGTGGCCGGCCAGCAGGTTGCGCTGCAGCGACTCGTCATCTTCCTCAACGGACTCGCGCACCGGTGCCAGCGCCGCGTCCAGGGCCGGCGCCAGTTGCGGTTGCCGATCGCGGATGGTTTGCCCGGCGCCGGCCAGAGCCACGCGCACGGCCCTGTCGACCAGGGTCAGCAGGCTGCCGTAGAGATCGCGGAACAGACCCGAGGTGGTGAACACCACGTCGCGGCGATAACGCCCGTCGTTCAGCGGCAGCCGCTCGAGACCATCGACGATGCCGCGACCGTTCCAGCTCGGCCGCACACCGAGCATGTCCAGGCCGAACGCGACCATCGCGCCCTCGTCACGCACGGTGTCCGAGGCCCACAGGATCACCGCCTCGCTACCCTGACCGGTTTCGCCTGACGGCTGCTCGTTGCGGGCCTGCTGCGCCATGTCGCGGCCGAGTTCATAGCCGACCGAAGTCGGCAGCAGATCGCCATTCAAACCGTGGAAATTGCGCCCGGTCGGCAACACATCGGGGGTGCGCACCGGGTCATTGCCCTTGGCCGGCGGTATGTAACGGCCGGCCAGCCCGGCCAGCAGGAAATCGCGCTCGTCACCGGGCGAACGTTCCAGGGCCGCGCGCCAGTCCGGGTCGATGTCACCGTCACCGGCCATCGACTCGAGCATCATGCTGCGCGCCTGTTCGTCCCAGTCCCGGCCGAACACGTGCAGACCGTGCGGCATGAAGTCTTCCTGCATCTCGGTCAGGTAATGGCCAACCTCGTGCACCAGCATTTCGTCGTCGACGGTCTCAAGCGTGATGTCGTCGTCGTTGAATTCGGCCTGCAGTTCGCGCTCGATGGCGGTTTCCAGTTCCAGCTTTTTCACGCCGTCGAGGATCTGCCGGAAGGCACGGCTGCGCGTGGCCTCGGCCTGGTCGCCGCTGGCCGCCTCGTAGCTTTCGATCTGCTGGCGCAGCTGCAGCAGATCGTCGTACAGCGGCGTCGCCGACAGCGGCGGCGTCAGGTGATCAACAATGACCGCCAGGCCGCGGCGCTTGGCCTGCAGACCCTCGCCGACACCGTCGACAATGTACGGATAGACCACCGGCGTATCGCCGATAACGATGCGCGGGTAGTCGGTCTGCGTCAGGCCGACGTGCTTGTGCGGCAGAAATTCGTAGGTCGAGTGCCGGCCGAGATGCACCAGCGCATCGGCGCGAAATTCCGCGCGCAGCCAGTGGTACCAGGCCAGGTACTGGTGCGGCGGCGGGAACGACAGGTTGGCGTGCAGCAGTTCCTCGTGCCGTTCCCAGCCGCGCGGCGGCTGCGGCCCGATAAATACCTTGCCGAAGCGCAACCCCGGCAGCACGAACTCGCCGTCATGCACCATGATATCGCCCGGCGGCTCGCCCCAGCCATCGAGGCTGGCGATGCCGGTATCGAGCAGCGCCGCCTGCAGCCGATCCGCCTGCGCCCAATCCGCGTGCTCGCCCGCCAGCAGGGCCCGGTATTCGTCCACCAGCTGCGCCAGCAGATCGCGCGCCCGGTCGCGGGCCGGGTGATCGACCCCGGCGAGCATGTGCTTGAGATCCGCATGCATGCGCTCGAGCAGTTCGCGGCCGCGCTCCGGCCGTGCATTCTCGAGTGCCTGGCGCAGGCTGTCGTGCAGGTAGCCCAGCGGACCGTGGTTGACCTCGCCCTGCACCTGCGCGGGCAGACTTTCGAACCAGCGCCGGTAACGCTCGAGTGGCAGCCGCGGTGTGGCGGCCGCCATTTCGGCCAGCGCCTCACGGTTTTCCGGCAGGTTCACGCCTCGCGTCTGCAGCATCTCGAGCAGGCTTTCGGCGTTGTCCGGCAACTCGCCGGTGTCGTAACCGGCGGCTTTCAGATCGCGCAGGATGGTCAGCAGCGATTCCGGCACGTCGAGATTGTCGGCGCCGATGTTGTGCCGGCCCGGCGGATGGTTGTAGTAAACGATACCGATGCGCTTGTCTTGATTGGCCTTGTGCCGCAGCGTCTGCCAGTTGGCCACACGTTCGGAGATCGAGCGCAGCTCCGCCGGTAGCGTGGTCATGCTGGCGTAGCGCAGGCCGGTGGCCTGCTGGGTCTGCGCCGGCTGCTGCACCGCCAGAACCTGGGCCTGGCCGATACCCTGCAGTTCCGGCATCGCCAGACGGTAATGCACGCTGTCGACCGGCAGGCCGTCGTCGGACAGCCGCCAGGTCTCGGCATCCCGGTCGGTCAGCCGCAGTCCCTTGATCACCGGCACGTCCAGTGCCTCGAGTGCCGCGTCACCGCGGCCACGCGCCTCGCTGCCGCCGATAACGAAATCCTGCAGTGAAACCACGGCGGCCAGGCGGCCCTGCCCCAGCCGCTCGGGCAACGTTTCCAGCGCCTCGGCACTGGCCGCCCCCCAGCGCGCGATCACGCCCAGACAACCCAGATCGCGTTGCCGCAATTGCGCGCAGAGTCCCTGCATGAGCGCGTTCTGACCGGCAACATCGCCGGTGTCGTGATCGAGCACGGCAACCACCGGCTGACCTGCGGCAAACACCGCCTCGGGCGGCGTCGGGCTGACCTTGCCGTCATGGTAATAGCGTACCGCTTCGGCCAGTTCCGGTTCGGGCACGCTCAGGTCGCCAGCGAACGGTTGCAGCAGCCATGCCAGCAGACCGGCGGCATTGTCACTGCCGCGGCCCTGCCAGTAGGCGCGCGCCTCAAGCCAACCGGCCAGCGGCGGAAAGCGTTCCTGCTGTTGCCGCAAGTGCTCGGCAACCGGCTGCCCGGGCTCCGCCTTGTCATGCAGCGCATCCATGCCGGCCTCGTTGAGATCCGCCATGATCGCCTCGCCCTGCAGGCGACTCAGACGGGTCAGACGGCGCTCGCCGTTGAAGGCCAGCAGCCGCGCGGGCGGCCGGTCCATCGACGCCAGCAGTTTTTCCAGGCGCACGGCCTGGTCACCGAACACGCCGACCAGTAATACGCTATCGGCCGTGGCCAGCCGCTCGCGCAGTTCGGCATCGGACATCGCTGCCACCTGCCGGGTGTTGCGCAGTACCAGTTCATGATCCGGGTACTGATCGAGAAAGCGCCCGGCGCCGGCGGCAAGCAGCGACGCCGAGCGTTCCGATACCACGCCGAACAGTGAGGCGGCGGCCAGGTTCTGGGCGAACAGCAGGAAACCCGCGATCAGCAGGCCAAGCAGGACATTTTTTACGGACGCAAGGCGACCGCCGGACCCGGTCAGTCGTGACCGGGTTCGGGGACGAAAGCATGGATGGCCCTGCGGGGCATTCACTTAAGCCGTGTGCTGCCTGTACTGCTGGAAGCCGGTGACAATGATTGCGTACAGCGCGGCGGTCAGGGCCACATACATCAGCGGCGCGGCCATGTAACCGGCGTAGCTCTCCGTCAGCTTGGCCAGGTAACCGCTCCAACTGGTGCTGTACAGGCCGGACAAGAAGTAGAAGCTCGTCTTGCTGATCAGGAAGGCGGCACTGGCACTGACCACGGTTACGACCGCGGTCTTGACCAGCATCATGGCGTTTGCCTCAAAATGCCGGGCCAGGAAACGGCCACCCAGCCACAGGGCACCGTAAGCCGGTAGCAGGAAGCCGTAGGCCTGGTTGAAACAGGCCGCGGCGTCCATGTGGCCCTGCGACACCATCCACAGGTCCATGCCGAAGGCCTGCCCCAGCAATGCGGCAAAGCTCACCAGACCACCTAGGAAGAAGCCGGCCAGCAGAAACACCGCCGTGCTCGCGCTGGGCAACTCCGCGGTCAGGGCGAAATGATTGCCACGGGTCAGCAGCATCAGCAGCGCCAGGGCTGCGAAAATTGCCAGTTTTTTTGATGTTTTGCTTGAAAACATGATGAGCTCTCTTTTTATTTAATAGGATTATTGCGGCTGGTACCGCACGGTGAACAGGAATTCGCGATCCGCCTGCTCGAAGCCGGCCGCAGTCTCGTACTCTTTGTCCAATACATTACTCAAGCGCGCCTGGATCGTCCAATCGCGGCTGAGTTCATATTGACCGCGTAAATCCAGCAGGCCGTAGCCGCCGAGCCGTGTTTCATTTTCAATGCCGTCATAGCGACGACCGACAAGCTGCCAGCTGGCGCCGAGGCTGAAGTCCTGAAACTGGCGGTCCGCGTCAATGCGCAAAGACTGCTGATGGCGCCGTGGCAGTACGTTGCCGTGGTTGGCACCAGCACCGCGGTTTTCCGGATCCAGCCAGTCGGCCTGGGCATTGATAAGCCAGTGATTCAGCTGTACCCGGGCACTGGCCTCGAGACCGCGGATACGCGCCTCGCCGACGTTCTGCGGTGAAATACCGAACATTGCCGTCGCGTCCGGCGCGTTAACAATCAGATCATCAATATCGGTCTGGTAGGCACTCAATGACCAACTGACCGGTCCGTGCCAGCCATCCAGCCCGACCTCGAAGCTTTCCGATGTTTCCGGCACCAGATCCGGATTACCGAAGCCCGGGAAAAACAGATCGTTGAACGTCGGCGGCCGGAAGGCGGTACCGTAAGAAGCCCGCAGGGTCAGATTTTCAGTCAAATCGAAGCCGTAGCCCAGACTACCGGTCGTCTCGCTGCCGAAGTCCTCGTTGTCGTCATGACGCAAGCTGCCTTTAACATGATGCCGGCCCCAGTGGCCCAGGTACTGGGCAAAACCGGCGCTGTTATCACGGCTGCGGCCATCGAGACTGTTGCTCGTCTCAAGTTTGTCATCATAGTAATCCAGGCCAACGGTCAATAACTGGCGTCGCGCCAGAGTGAAATCATTCTGCAGGGTCACAGTATGACGCTCGGTATTGAACATCGTCTCCAGGCCACTACTGAAACTGTTATCACTCTCGTCGCGATTGCGCGCAACCTGGAGTGACACATCCCAGAAATCAACCGGTGTGACTTTCGCCCGGCCGCTGATGACCTGCTGGCTGTTGTCCGCTACGGTATCGCCGCTATCAAACTCGTTCTCCGAATTCGCCTGGAATATGGTGAAATCGAATTCGGCCCGGTCACCGAAACGATGACCGGCACGCAGGTTGATGGACTGGTTCCCATAACCGTCATCATCGAGGTCGGCCGGATTACTGCACTGGAAACGATCATTAAACCGGCCGCCGCAGGTATCGAAACCATTACTGTTGGTTTGCGAGACATTGGCGCTGAACCAGCTGTCACCATCACCACCGGACAATCCGCCGGTGACGCGCGTCAGGTCATTGCTGCCAAAGCTGGCGCTGAACGACGGCCGCAGGCCGCGGCTATCCTTGCCATCGCGGGTGAAGATCTGCACCACGCCGCCGACGGCATCGGCGCCGTAGAGACTCGAACCCGGCCCCTTGACGATCTCGATACGCTCGATCTGTTCAATCGGAATATCCTGGATGGCCGCCTTGCCGGTGGTTGCCGAACTGAAGCGTACGCCATCGATCAGGAACAGGGTCTGGTCGGAATCGCTACCACGGAGGAACAGGGACGTCTCCTTGCCCAGCCCGCCGTTGTTCGCCATGGCTATACCGGCGCGGCCCTGTAACAGGTCGGCCACGGAATTTGCCTGCAGGCGCTCGATCTCCTGCCGATCAATCACGGTCGTTGCACTCAGTGCCTCGCTCTGGTGCTGGGCCGTACGGCTTGCGGTGACCATAACCGGATCCGTCCGGTAACTCCCCGAACCGCTGTCCTGCGCCTGAACCAGCGAAGCCGTCCACAACAACGGCAGAACCATCAAAAACTTGTTATTGAAATACATGTATCCCCCGTGCACACCCGCACGTTTTGTCGTTTGCTGGATGCCGCGCGTTACTGTCGGCGACAGCGAACGGCACCGCGACGACGTTTCAGGGCCGGTCTCCGGGCTTGCGGTCTTGCCTTGCAGACAAGGCAGCGAGGATTCGCCTTCCCGTCGACATCCACATCGACAGTGGCGCATGAATCATCGCATGGCCGCTTACCGTTGCGGGGGCAGCGTCAGCCTTGCTCGTATCACGAGTCACGAGCGCACTGACTTCCCGTTTAACTCTTTCGTCAACTGACGAAAAAGCACCCTAAAACGCTTGAATTATTGTTATCGTCCGTACAGGTAACAGCCCTGTAAAAACGACAAAAGCCACATTGGCGGAAGTGTCATGCAAAAACGAGGCGGGAACACACGTGCAGTTACACATGCTGGCAGGATAGCCTGAACCGCCACCGCCCTCCGCGATGCGCTTGTTGCTTGCGACAGGCCGGTCTCCGGGCTCATGGTCTGGTACCATTTTCAGGTACCGGCAGCGAATCGCCTTCCCGTCGACAATGTCGACAGTGGCAAACAATTCACCGCAACCATCTACCGTTGCGGGGGCAGCGCCGGACTGGCATCGAATGCGTACCGGCTTCCCGTTTCATTTCAGCTGCTGGAAACAGCCAAAACACCTGTAGCTTTTTCAAGATTACGGATTTAACTGTCTGGCTGTCAAATTAACAAAATTCATGGCCAGCATTAAAACGATTCAAATAACCTGTGTTTTTAGCCGAATCCGCCATTTTTTCCGGGACTATCGGCCATTTTTGAAAAGAAACCTTAATCTCGCCAAACTGGCGGCGGGGAACCTCATTTTGGCTTTCAAATCAGTGTTATCAATTAGTTAGCAACCCGGAACTGTAAATTTACCGACGTTCACGTTATACTGGGCGCCAACGAAATTCGAGCACAAGCTTCGATTGCTTCGCAAAACCCTGCAATACAACAGAAGCTTGTCAATCCACGACAATTCAAGCGCGCGCAAGCGCAGGCTGCATAAAACAACGTTATGAGTGAAAAACGCGACTATCAAGCAATCCGGGAACAACTCAATTCACTGCTCGGTGAGCGCATCCTGTTACTGGATGGCGCCATGGGCACAATGATTCAGGCCTACGACCTGGAAGAGAAGGATTTCCGGGCCGATCGCTTTGCCGATCACGAAAGCGATCTCAAGGGCAACAACGACATCCTGTCGCTGACGCGCCCGGATGTCATCAAGGAGATCTACACCTCCTACCTGGAGGCCGGCTCCGACATCATCGAGACCAACACCTTCAGCTCCACCAGCATCGCCCAGGCCGACTACAACCTGGAAGAGGCGGTTTATGACCTGAACAAGGTCTCAGCCGAGCTGGCCCGCGAGGCGGCCGACGAGATGACCGAGAAGGACCCCGACAAGCCGCGTTTTGTCGCCGGCACACTCGGCCCGACAAACCGCACCGGTTCGATCTCGCCGGATGTCAACAACCCCGGCTACCGCAACACCAGCTTTGACGAGCTCAGAAAAGCCTACTACGAGGCCGTCGAAGGTCTGGTTGATGGCGGCGTCGACCTGCTGCTGGTGGAAACGATTTTCGACACGCTGAACGCCAAGGCCTGCCTGTTCGCGATCGACGAGTATCTTGAAGAGCACGGCATCGACGTGCCGATCATGATCTCCGGCACGATTACCGACGCCAGCGGCCGTACCCTGACCGGCCAGACGCCAACCGCGTTCTGGTATTCGCTGCGCCACGCCAAGCCGTTCAGCATCGGTCTGAACTGTGCGCTCGGCGCCGAGGACATGCAGCCGCATCTTGAGGAAATCGGCGCGGTTGCTGATACCTTTGTCAGCGCGCATCCGAACGCCGGCCTGCCGAACGAGTTCGGCGACTACGATCAGACGCCGGAACAGATGGCCGAGCTGCTGACCAAGTTTGCCGACGAGGGTCTCATCAACATCATCGGCGGCTGCTGCGGCACCACGCCGGATCACATCCGCGCCATCAGCAAGGCGATGGAAGGCAAGAAGCCGCGCGAGATACCGCAGCTCGAATCCTACTGCCGCCTGAGCGGCCTCGAGCCGCTGACCATCACGCCGGATCTCGGCTTCGTCAATATCGGCGAGCGCACCAACGTCACCGGTTCGCCGAAGTTCCGCAAGCTGATCGAGTCCGAGGATCTGGAAACGGCCCTCGACGTCGGCCGCCAGCAGGTCGACAACGGCGCGCAGATGGTCGACATCAACATGGACGAGGGCATGCTCGACTCCGAGCAGGTCATGCAGGACTATCTGCATCTGGTGGTCGCCGAACCGGACATCTCCAAGGTACCGATCATGATCGACTCCTCGAAGTTCGAGGTGATTGAGGCCGGTCTGAAGTGCGTCCAGGGCAAGTGCGCGGTGAACTCCATTTCGCTGAAGGAAGGCGAGGAAAAGTTCATCCAGCAGGCCAAGCTCATCAAGCGCTACGGCGCCGCGATCGTGGTCATGGCCTTCGACGAAACCGGCCAGGCCGACACCGAGGATCGCAAGTTCGAAATCTGCGAACGTTCCTACAAGATCCTGACCGAACAGGTCGGCGTCGCGCCCGAAGACATCATCTTCGACCCGAACATCCTCACGGTCGGTACCGGCATCGAGGAACACGCCAACTACGCCGTCGACTTCATCAACGCGACCAAGCGTATCAAGGCGGACCTGCCGCACGCGCTGGTCAGCGGTGGTGTCAGTAACATTTCGTTCTCGTTCCGGGGTAACAACCCGGTGCGTGAAGCAATGCATGCGGCCTTCCTCTATCACGCCATCAAGGCGGGGCTGGACATGGGCATCGTCAACGCCGGCCAGCTCGAGGTCTACGATCAGGTCGACAAGGAGCTGCTGGAAAAGGTCGAGGACGTGCTGCTCAACCGCAAGGAAGGCGCCACCGACACGCTGATCGAGTTTGCCGAGTCTTTCAAGGGCGAAGGCAAGGACAACAAGAAGGATGAAAAATGGCGTGACCAGCCGGTCGAAAAGCGTATCGAGCACGCGCTGGTCAAGGGCATCGGCGACTACATCATCGATGACACCGAGGAATGCCGGCAGAAGGCCGACAAGCCGCTGGACGTCATTGAAGGCCCGCTGATGGACGGCATGAATGTCGTCGGCGATTTGTTCGGCGACGGCAAGATGTTCCTGCCGCAGGTCGTCAAGTCCGCCCGTGTCATGAAAAAGGCGGTCGGCCACCTGTTCCCGTACATCGAGGAAGAGAAAAAGCGCACCGGCAGCACCGAAACCGCCGGCAAGATGGTTCTGGCCACGGTCAAGGGCGACGTCCACGACATCGGCAAGAACATCGTCAGCGTCGTGCTGCAGTGTAACGGCTTTGAAGTCGTCGACATGGGCGTCATGCAGCC
Organism: Methylohalomonas lacus; assembly: GCF_024808875.1. Lineage (GTDB taxonomy): Bacteria > Pseudomonadota > Gammaproteobacteria > Methylohalomonadales > Methylohalomonadaceae > Methylohalomonas > Methylohalomonas lacus. The sequence goes on along the minus strand of NZ_JANUCT010000004.1, from coordinate 35,804 downwards.
GTGCGAGGACATCCTGAAAAAGGCGAAGGAAGAAAACGCCGACATGATCGGCCTGTCCGGCCTGATTACGCCGTCACTGGACGAGATGGTCCACGTTGCCAAGGAAATGAAGAAAGGCGGCTTCGAGATCCCCTTGCTGATCGGCGGTGCAACCACGTCGCGCGCGCATACCTCGGTGAAGATCGACCAGGCCTATGATCATCCGGTCATTCACGTGAAGGACGCTTCGCGTGCGGTCGGCGTCTGCTCGAAACTGATGAGCAAGACCAAGCGGGAAGAGTACGTCAAGGAAATCGAGGAAGAACACGAGAAGATGCGTGAGCGTCACGCCGGAAAGCAGAAGAAGATCGACTGGCTGACCATCGAGGACGCGCGGGCGAACAAGTTCGACGGCGACTGGGACAACTACACGCCGCCGAAGCCGAAGGAACTCGGTGTCATGAACTTCGACGAGTACGACATGGACGAACTGGTCGAACGCATTGACTGGACGCCGTTCTTCATGACCTGGGAGCTGGCCGGCAAGTACCCGAAGATCCTCGAGGACGAGGTCGTCGGCGAAGAAGCGACCAAGCTGTTCAACGACGCCAAGGCCATGCTCAAGAAGATCGTCGATGAGGGTTGGCTGCAGGCGCGGGGCGTCATCGGCCTGTTCCCGGCCAATCAGATCAACGGCGACGACATCGAAGTCTACACCGACGACGATCGCAAGGAAGTGATGACTACCCTGCACTCGCTGCGCCAGCAGACCAAGCGCCCGGACGGTCAGCCTAACTACGCCCTGGCCGACTTTATCGCGCCCAAGGACAGCGGCAAGAAGGACTACATCGGTGCCTTTGCGGTAACCACCGGCCATAACATCGAGGAAAAGATCGCCGAGTTCGAGAAGGACCATGACGATTACAACTCGATCATGCTCAAGGCCCTGGCCGACCGCCTGGCGGAAGCCTTCGCCGAGCGCATGCATGAGCGCGTGCGCAAGGAATTCTGGGGCTTTGCCAAAAACGAAGAGCTCGACAACGATGCCCTCATCAACGAGGAGTATCGCGGCATCCGCCCGGCACCCGGCTACCCGGCCTGCCCGGACCATACCGAGAAGCCGCTGCTCTGGGACATGCTGAATGTCGAGGAAAACGCGGGCATCACGCTGACCGACAGCTATGCCATGATGCCGGCAGCAGCGGTCAGCGGCTGGTACTTCTCGCATCCGAAGTCGCGTTACTTCGGCCTCGGCAAGATCAACCGCGACCAGGTTGAAGAGTATGCCAAGCGCAAGGACATGGACATTGAAACCATCGAGCGCTGGTTATCGCAGAGCCTGGGTTACGATCCGGAGGCGATCGAAGCGGAAGGCGACGAGGACACGAAAAAGGCTGCCGCCAACGCCTGACAGGCGATCAAATAGCCTATACTTAACCACTGAAGCCCGGCTTATGCCGGGCTTTTTTTATACCTAAAGCCAAGGAGGCAAGACTCATGACTGAAACCACCCTGACCGCCCTGCTGGGCTGGTCCGCACTGATCAACTACGCCGTACTGCTGCTCTGGTTCGCGCTGTTCAGCTTCAATCGTGACTTCATCTACGCGCTGCATACGCGCTGGTTCAACCTGGAACAGGCCGGCTTCGACACGATCCATTACGCCGCCATGGCCGGCTACAAGCTGCTCGTGCTGGTCTTCAACCTGGTGCCCTGGCTGGTGCTGACGCTGCTCGTCTGAGCGGCCCGTGATGCACTAGTCCGGAATGACAGCGGCGCGCTGGTTGCGGGTACCGAAATAGGCGCCGGCACTGACCAGCAGCAAACCGATCGCCAGCGGCAGCGACACGCTCTCGCCCAGCAGCGGCACCGCGGCAAACCCGGCAATAGCCGGCACCAGCGCCATGAACGCGCCCATACCACTCGGGCCAATCAACGTCACCGCACGCATGTACAGCAGCATGGCGATGATGATCGCCAGCACACCCTGGTAGGCCGACTGCAGCAGCAACACGTGCCACGGCGCCGCGCTGATCGCCTTGGGCAGAAACAGCAGGTAAACCGGCAAATATAAAACTGCGGCCACGATCGCACCCCCGACCGTGGCTTCCCACGGGGTTATCGGCTGGCAGCGTATCAATATCGTGTAATAGCCCCAGCACAGGGCAGCGGCGAGAAACAGCACATCACCCAGCCAGGCGATCTGATCATGGCGAAACGTGTCCCAGCCCAGACAGGCCGTGCCGATGGCAATAAACAGCAGGCCGGTCTGGCGCGCCCGGTTCAGGCGCTCACCTAGCAGCCACCAGGCAAAAAAGGCAATGGTAAACGGCATCACCCCGGGCAGCAGAATGGCCGCATGGGTCGCCGGTGCATACTTGAAGGCGCCATAGACCAGCAGCGCGTAAGCGACACCGCCGAAAACGGCAAACAGTAACACCGGCCGGCTGAACAGCTGCCGGGGACGCCGTTGCCGCCACCAGATCGGCAACAGGATCAGCAGCGCGGTACCGAAGCGCAGCGCCGCAGTATCGAACGGCGTCAGCACGCTGGTGCCACCGGCACGCGAGACAATGATAAAACCGGACCAGATCGCCGTCGCCAGCAACGCGTAGCAACAGCCACGCAGATAGGGATCCGCCGGTAAAAGCCGTGATGGAAAATTGATAACGCGTACCGCCCGGGATGCTAGAGCTTTTCCAGATCCTTGCGCATCGCCTCGAAGGCCTTGACCCGGGGGATCCAGCGATTGGCCCGGGTGCCGTTAACCATCATTGCAAACGCGCCCCAGTCACCGTTCTTGAAACGCAGGTAGCCGGCCAGCGTGTGCACGGAAACCGGCTCACTGAGACCGCCGGTCTTGACCGACAGGCGATCCCATATTTCGTTGCTGCCGGACAGCCCGCGCGAGGGACTCTGCGCCGGTACCCGCAGCGCGCCGAGCAGGTAGGGAAAATCGCGTGTTCGCTGATAGACGCCATCCAGCAACGCCACCAGGTCGACCGGCGCCAACCGGTTGTCCGGATTGAGGCCACTGCCATCATGCAGTATCGCATCACTGCTGTTGGCAAAGGCGGAGGCGCGGGTACGCTCCCGGGCATAGCTCTGCAGCTCACCGCCGGCGATGGTCAGGTTTACCGGCGCCAGCGGATTCCGCTCGGCGCGAATATTCAGGGTGAGGACGTCGGCGATCAGGTTATTACTGTAGTACAGCATGTCGCCGAGGATCTGGTTAAGCGGCTCGCCCTGGTAACTGCTCAGGCGGTCGCCGGTTTCCGGCAGAAGGCTGACTTCCACCTTGCCGCCGACCTTGACCCCGGCGGCCTGCAGAAACTCGCGGAACAGGTTGCCGGTATAGCGCGCCGGCTGGCCCACCGAGCGATAGACCCGGTGTGTGCCGGCTTTCACCCCGATCGTGCCGCTGACCTTGAGCCAGTCACTGCCGTTTTCAGTAAAACGCGAGACACTGAACTGGGCGCCATAACCCTTGACCGTATTGATAGAACCACGCACATCCATGGTGGGCAACGGATACGGATCGATGCTGATGTGTGCCGGCGCCCCGATACTTTCGCCCGGTGACACGACCACGGCAATGTTGCCGTGATTGACCGCGGTCGATGACAACAGCGAGTCGTAGGAATGCCAGCTCTTCTTTTCCGCCTTGCAGCGGTCATGGGTCACACAGGTGACGCGGCCGAAGCGCGATTCATCGACGATCAGGTCACCACTGACTTCCTGGATTCCGCTTTGTGCCACATCCAGCGCCAGCCGCCACAATCCCGAGTTGGTAAACGACGGGTCGCCGCCGCCGCGCAACACCAGGTTGCCATCGATCGTCGGGCCACGCCGTTGCCCCTGGACCAGCACGTCGGTCTCGAAGCGGTAATCGGCGCCCCAGACTTCCAGCGCCTTGGCCGCGGTATAGAGTTTGGTGACCGAGGCCGGACTCAGCAATTGGTCGGCATTGTACTCGGCAACGCGTTCACCGGACGACAGGTTCACCACCAGGCCGGCCACATCGTAGCCCTCGGCCGCCAGGGCGCGCATGGCATTGAGGCCGGTGGCGGCCTGCGCCGGCAGTGTGAAAAACACCGCCATGAACAGCAGAACAAAACCGAAGCGATATACCTTGGTCGCAGGACGCAACAAACCAGTGATCTCCTGAGTACGTGATTGTTAATGAAACAGGCCGGATCGCCGGCCTGTCAACTCATGCCCGGTAACCCGCGAGCAGACGGGACCAGTCGTTGCTGTCGAACTGGAAGCCCGGCCGCGCGGCGACCAGCTTGTCCAGCGAACGCCGCAGGCGCTGCAGATTGCGCTGCTGCCAGCCCGACTTGCGCGGATCGCGCAACCGGCCGCGATCGAAATCGATCAGGTAAACCCGACCGGCGGCGTTCAGCAGAATGTTATGCGCATTCAGGTCGGCATGATAGACACCGCAATCATGAAACTGCCGCAAGGTGCGCCCTATCCCGGCCCAGTCGTTTGCCGCCAGCGCGGTCTGTGTCAGGCACTGTGTCAACGTGCGGCTGGATTCAATCTGCCGGGTAACAATATCCGCGCGGTAGAACACACCATGGCGGCGCACCCGCACCGCCACCGGTTGTGGTACCGCCAGGCCGAGCTGCTGCAGCCTGGCCAGCAGTGTGAACTCGCGCCAGGCGCGGCTGGCCGCCAGTCCGCTGTAGAGATAACGGTCCCCGAGCAACTTCGCCACCAGGCCACCACGCCGGTAGTGTCGCAGCACCAGGTTCAAGCCGCTGAATTGAAAAAAGAAACTGTTGCCACGTCCGGTTGCCTGGCCGGTCAGCAACGCCGCCGTCTGGAGGGCATCGGGATCAAAAATCGGGGCGTCGGCTATGTCTAACAGGTCCGCGTCATATAAAATGCAGTCCCTGTCGATCTCAAGCTCTGTCGGATTCATGTCATCAGACTCTGCGGGCCAGCCCGCGCCGCCCAATTCCATCTGTCTACTGCGTTTGTCTGCTTTGGGTGACATCACCCATGTGCTGCCGATCGTGCATACTCTACGGCATCACTGGCCGGAAACAAAGATCACCTGGGTCATCGGCAAACTGGAACACAAACTGGTTGCCAACCTGCCTGATGTCGAGTTCATCGTCTTTGATAAAAAGAACGGCTGGCGTGAATACCTGAAACTCTACCGCACGCTGAAAAACCGCCGTTTCGATCGGCTGCTGGTGATGCAGGTCGCCCTGCGCGCCAACCTCGCCAGTCTGTGCGTGCCGGCGCGGGTCAAGACCGGTTATGACCGGGCACGATCCAAGGATCTGCACGGCCTGTTCGTCGACGAACGCATCGCCGCCAGTGAGCGCGAGCATGTTGTCGACAGCTTTTTCGGCTTCCTGCGCCAGGCGGGCCTGCACGCTGCCGAAAAAAGCTGGCAGCTGCCGATTACGGCCGCCGCACGCGAATTCGCCGAGCGCCACGTGCCGGAACCGGCGCCGCTGCTGCTCATCAGTCCCTGCTCCAGTCATGCGCGGCGCAATTGGGACGCACCGTCATATGCCGCCGTCGCCGATTACGCGATCACGCGCTACGGTTTCCAGGTGGCGCTCTGCGGCGGTCCTTCCGAAACGGAAAAGGCCATGGCCACTGATATTATGCAACGCGCCGGGCAACCGCTCATCAACCTCGTCGGCCAGGACACCCTGCAGGAATTTCTTGGCCTGCTCGCACGCGCAACGCTGTTGCTGAGTCCCGATTCCGGCCCCGCGCACATCGCCGCCTGCACCGGCACGCCGGTTCTCGGCCTGTACGCCGCCAGCAACCCGCGCCGCTCCGGTCCCTACAACAGCCTGCGCTGGTGTGTGGATAAATACGACGACGCGGCCTTAAAATACCTCGGCCAACCGGACCGCGACATCAAATGGGGCACGAAAATCGAATACCCGGGCGTGATGGATCTCATCACGGTGGCCGATGTCACCGGCAAACTCGACGAATTCATGCAGCATGGAGAAAACACGACTAATGGCTGAAATCATGGTGCCCATCTCACCGGGCGAACTGGTCGACAAGATCACGATCCTGCAGATCAAGTCCGAACGCATCACCGACGCCGACAAGCTGCGCAACGTTGCGCATGAACTCGGTCTGCTGCGCGAAACCTGGCAGGCGTCCGCCTTCGCCGGCGCCGATATCGAGGCGCAGACGCAAAGCCTGAAGTCGATCAACGAAGCCCTCTGGGACATTGAGGACAATATCCGCCTCAAAGAAGCCGCCGCTGCCTTCGACGCCGAATTCATCGAACTGGCGCGCTCGGTCTATTTCACCAATGACAAGCGCGCCCGGGTCAAGCGCGAGATCAACGAACTGCTCGGCTCGAAACTGATCGAGGAAAAGTCCTACCAGGACTACAGCCACTGAACGGCGCCCGCCTGACCTCTCTTCAGCCCGCATGACCAGGATGTGTTCATGGCAGATCCGATAGTCCTGGCCTATCCAAATGAAAGAAATCTTCAATTAGACTTGAGCCAGAGACAGGCGGACACTGCACGCATGAACTGATTCGCCGGCTGGCGATGTAGTTCGATTTAATCCCCTGGTACTCACAAAGAGCACCCTGCTGTACCGACGGCCACGCATCCCCGGATGCTGGCCGTCTTTTTTTGTCGCCACTTCAGTTCAGCTCGGCAAAGATCGCCTGCACCCGCTCATGAAAAGCCTGGTCGATCGCCTCGTAGCGCGCCCGTGCCGCCGATCCCAATGCGGCCTTGTCCGCATCCGATATGGCAATCAGGTTTTCGATCGCCGCTTCCAGCGCCGAACGATCGACAAAATACTGGTGGCCGAGATGTCGCGGCTGCGAACGCGCCCAGCCGACCCGCACGCCGGCGTCGGCGGTCACCAGTTCGTTCATCGGCGGTGCATCGGTGGTTAGCACCAGCGCGCCCGTCGACATAGCTTCAAGGATATGATGGCCCCAGCCTTCCGAACGCGACGGACACAGGTGGATGCCGTAACCGTTCTGCAGGTAACGCAGTGCCTGGCCACTGAGATAACCGCCCTCCAGGCGCACGTTCGCTGGCAGCACCTTCGGCGCGCGATCGGCCTTCTGCAACAGCAGCAGTTCGGGCCACTCGGGATGCGCGCCCCAGAGATCGATCAGATCCTCGGTACCCTTGAGCGTGTTGGCACCGGCCATGTGAAAGAAGCGCTGCCAGTCCTTTTCGACGCTGACGTCACGGCAGTCCTCGGAGGTAAATCCCAGGTAGGACACCGCGCGTGCACCGGCCTGCTGAAAAATTTCTTCGGCATGCCGGGTCTTCGCCAGCACGCGATCGATGCCGGCAAGCCGTCCCAGGTGCCGGCGCGGAAACCGCTCCTGGTTGGGAATGAGCCAGTGCTGATCGCCGGCATGCAGCCAGCGCGGATGAATGCGTTCGATATGTACCACGACACGGGCACGCCGGCGACGCAGCAGCGCCTCAATCAAACCGCGTTGCCGCGTCGTCGCACGGCCGGTCATCAGACCGGTCTGTGCCAGGGCGTATTCGAGCAGCTGCGTGTCCTTGGTGAGACCGTAATTATTGGCCTTGCCGACGATCAGGACGTCGGGCTGGGCGGGTTTCGACTTCAATGCGGGATGGGCCTTTCAATCATGCGTACGGCCTATAGTGACCCAAGGCATTACGGCAGCGCAATACCGGGGGCGTATAAGGCTTTGGTATTATCGCCGGTCACGGGCTGGTAAGGTATTTGCAGTAGATTTAAACGTTTGCGGCCTTAACGGCACAGAGAGGTACATCATGCAGATCGGTCCGTTCTTTGAATACTGGCTGGTGACGATGGCGGCGCTGTTTGTCATCGTCAATCCGCTGACCACGGCGTTCGCGTTCCTGTCGATGCTGCCGCAGGCCAGCGAAGCCACGCGAGCCACCGTCGCCCTGCGCTCGGTCACGGTGTCTACCGGCATCTTGTTCATCTTCGCCCTGCTCGGCGGCCTGATCTTCCAGTTGTTCGGTATTACCCTGGAGGCATTCCGCATCGCCGGCGGCATCATCCTGTTCGGCATTGCCATGGGCATGATTCACAAGGGACACGGCGAAAGCGAAACGGCCAGTACCGAGGATCATATCGACGGCCGGATCACCAATGACATCTCGATCATTCCGCTGGCCATTCCATTCATCAGTGGTCCCGGTGCAATCGCCACGGTCATGATCCTGACCAGCGAAGCGCCCACCATCTGGCACATCAGCCTGGTATTTCTCGCCATCGTCGTATCCACGGCAGCCTGCTATTTCGCCATGATCTATTCGAAATACCTGGTGCGCTACCTTGGCGAAACCGGCAAGGAGATCGTCACGCGTCTGTTCGGCATCATCCTCAGCGTCATTGCCGTGCAGTTCGTGATCAACGGCGTACTGGGTGTCTACCACGGCCTGTAATCGCGACAGCCTGCAATCATGAAGACGAATATCGATTACCAGTCCCTGCTCGAGGAAATTCATGCCGAAGTCCGGCCATTGATCGGCCAGGGCAAGGTTGCCGACTACATCCCGCCGCTGGCCGGTCGTTCGCCGCAGCATTTCGGCATGAGCCTGCGCACGATCGATGGCAACAGTTACAGCGTCGGTGAGGCGCACGAACGCTTTTCCATCCAGAGCATCGCCAAGGTGTTCAACCTTACCCGCGCCATGCAGCTGGAAGGTGACGACGTCTGGAAACGCGTCGGCCGCGAACCGTCCGGCGCGGCATTCAACTCGCTTGGTCAGCTGGAAAACGAACACGGCATTCCGCGCAACCCGATGATCAACGCCGGCGCGCTGGTGGTCATGGATATCATCCTCAATCACACCGACACCGGCGAGGACCTGATCCTCGACATCGTGCGCGATCTCGCCATGGAACCGAGCATCGACTACGACCTGGTCGTCGCCGAGGCCGAACACGAAACCGGCCACCGCAACCGTGCCTCGGCCTGGCTATTGAAAACCTACGACAACCTCGACAACCCGGTCGAACGCGTGCTGCAGGCCTACTTCCGCCTGTGTTCCCTGTCGATGAGCTGTGCGGAACTGGCCACGGCATTCCACTACCTCGCCGCGGCCGGCACCTCCGCCAGCGGCGCGGTCGTCGCCAGCGAACGCCAGGTGAAGCGAATCAACTCGGTCATGCTCACCTGCGGCGTCTACGACGAGGCCGGCGACTACGCCTACCGCGTCGGCCTGCCGGCGAAAAGCGGTGTCGGCGGCGGCATCGTCGCCGTCATGCCGGGCGAATACATCGTCACCGTCTGGTCGCCGGGGCTCAGTGAAAAAGGCAACTCGCTGGTCGGCACGAAGGCGCTGGAACTGCTGACGACAAAGACGCAAAGCTCGATATTCTAGAAACGTTCGGATCCCGGACCATGCTGCATCAAGCCCGGCCCGGCACTAAGGGATGATGATGAGCGTTCGCATGGCGTTTTCCTTGCTATCATCCGATGGATTGATAGAGTAATTGAAAGTGATCGCCTGTCATTCAACCCAATCTCCAGCCCTTCATTTTAGTGACGAAATGCCATCTTCCGGAACAGTACTTTCATCGACTGGCACTCGACCACACCGGGGAACGTAACGAATGGATACGCTGTTATCACAGGAACCTCTGGTCCGCATTGGCGCGTTCGCCAGTATTTTTATCCTGATGGCTGTATGGGAAGTTTTCGCACCGCGCCGGGAGTGGCACGTCCGTAAAAGCTATCGCTGGATCAACAACCTCAGCGTCGTTGCTGTAAGCACATTGGTAGTGCGAGTTGTGTTCCCTGCAGCAGCCGTAGGCACGGCACTGTTCGTCGAGGCCCAGGGTTGGGGATTATTCCGTCTGTTTGAAGCGCCCTACTGGCTGACAATCGTACTTACGATTATTGTCCTCGACTTTGCCATCTGGGCGCAGCATGTGTTTTTCCATGCCGTACCGCTACTCTGGCGCCTGCATCGCATGCACCACGCGGACCTGGACTTCGACATCACCACAGGATTGCGCTTTCACCCCGTCGAGATCCTGCTTTCGATGTTCATCAAGGCGGGCGTCATCGTGATGCTCGGGGCGCCGGCCGTGGCCGTACTGATCTTCGAGGTGCTGCTCAACGCCACCTCTGTTTTCAATCATGGCAATGTGCGACTGCCGAAACAGCTTGACCGTGTGCTGCGCTGGATCGTCGTAACCCCGGAGATGCACCGGGTACACCACTCCTGGTATCCGAATGAGACCAACTCCAACTTTGGATTCAATCTGCCCTGGTGGGACCGGATTTTCGGCACTTACCGGGCCCAGCCACGCGACGGTCACGTCGCGATGACCATAGGCATCAATCTTTTCCGCGACCCACGGGAACTGCGTCTGGACCACATGCTGTGGCAGCCATTCCACGGTCCTACACACAGCTACCCCATCAACGCCCGGAGCGAGGACGGTACGGCCAATACAAACCCTGATACGGAGATCAAATAACGCACGCTGCTATAAACCTGTCCACGTCCCGGAATGACGAAGACCTTCCATTCGCGTCCATTGGCGTTCATTCGCGGTTCCCACAAAAAAGCCATGGCTCAACCCCTGCCAGTGTCCGTAGTATCACCATGCCACGCCTTCCTGCCAGACTGCGGGTACAGCGCCTGGGCAATCTGCGCGAGTCGACGCACATCGAGCTGACCGCACCAGAATTGCTCGACCACGATTTGCACACTGTCCGTAACTGCCGTGTCACGGTTAGCGGCTTTAACCTGTTGCAGCGATTCAGTCATGGCGGCCTCCTGTGCTCGCATCCATTGCATCGACATGGGCGGTCAGCATGCGGTGCTTGCTAACATGAATCAAATTCTTTATTTTAAATTCAACTTTGAGATTAATTCATAAACGATCGTCATGACTGAACAAAACGCACGCCTGCACCTCGAAATGCGCCACCTGCGCACCCTGCTCGCCATCCGCGATACCGGCAGCATTGCCAGCGCGGCCAAGCGCCTGCACCTGACCCAGTCGGCACTGTCGCACCAGCTCAAGGGGCTGGAAAACGAGCTCGGCACGCCGATCCTCGCCCGCCACAAGCGCCGCAGCATCCGCTTCACCGCCGCCGGTCAGCGCCTGCTGCAGCTGGCCGACGATATCCTGCCGCGCATCGAGGCCGCCGAACGCGACATCCACGACCTGGCGGCCGGCGACCGCGGCCGGCTGCACATCTCGATCGAGTGCCACAGCTGTTTCGACTGGCTGCTGCCGGCCATGGACCGCTACCGCGAGGCCTGGCCGCAGATCGAGCTGGATCTGTCGCTGGCCTACAGCCTCGATCCGCTGCCGGCGCTGCTCGACGGCGTCATCGACATGGTCATCACCTCGGACCCGATGAGCCACGCCGGCGTCAGCTACAGTGCGCTGTTCCGCTACCAGTCGGTGCTGGTCATGGCCAACGATCATCCGCTGGGCGAACGCGATCACATCGAGCCCGCGGACCTGGTGAACGAGACGCTGCTCACCTACCCGGTCGCGCGCCAGCGCCTGGACGTGTTCCGGCATTTCCTCGAACCGGCCGGCGTCGAGGTCGCCGCCATCCGCACCGCCGAGCTGACCTCGATGATCGTGCAGCTGGTCGCCAGCCGCCGCGGCGTTGCCGTGCTGCCGTCGTGGGCGATCGAGAAATACCGCGCCGACGACTACATCCGGACGCGGCCGCTGGGCGGCGACGGTATGTGGAGCACGCTCTACAGTGCCGTGCGCCGCGAACAGGCCAGCCTGCCGTTTGTGCAGGCATTCACAGAATTGGCCCGCGACCTCACCCACGCCCAGCTCGACGGCATCAAACCAGCCACCGTTGAAGAGTGATCCGGGATCAGCGCGAAGCCGCGCATGGCGCGGTTTTGCGCCATTTGATCCCAGCTTATCCACAATCTTTCCGCAGGAACTGCGACCACTAATCCACATCATATAGTGGTTGTATCCCGCCTTGACCCCTACAATTGGGGGTGCTATACATTCATACATAAGGTTTCGCCGCGCCCGCGCGGCCATCACCCCAGACACCGGTTCCCCCCGATCGCGTCCCCCGCGATTCCCGGGGTACAGGAAGTAGATAATTTTTGTACCAGTTTTCAGGAGGGTCCATGGAGGCCGAAAACGCAGTTAACGAGAACCCCGAACCGACCCGCTCGCACGAGGACGCCCTGGACGAGGCTGCCCGTGAAGTCGCCGCCGAGATCCGCCTGCACCAGCCGGGCGATTACAAGGTCATCCGCCGCAACGGCAAGGTAACGAGCTTCGACCCGAGCAAGATCAGTGTCGCCATGACCAAGGCCTTCCTCGAGGTCGAGGGCGGCACCGCCGCGGCCTCGAAGCGCATCCACGAAAAGGTCAGCGAGCTGACCGAACAGGTCACCAGCGCCCTGACCCGGCGCCTGCCCGGCGGCGGCACCGTCCATATCGAGGACATCCAGGACCAGGTCGAGCTGTCGCTGATGCGCGCCGGCGAGCAGAAGATCGCCCGCGCCTACGTCCTCTACCGCGATGCCCGCGCCCGCGAGCGCGCCGAAAAGGAAGCGCAGAAATCGAAGGGCAAGGCGCCGACACAGCAGACCACAGATCTCAACGTCACGCTGGAAGATGGCACCACCAAGCCGCTCGACGTCCAGCGCATGCAGGCCATCGTAAGCGAGGCCTGCCGCGATCTGGGCGAAGTCGACGGCGAACTGATCATCAAGGAAACGCTGCGCAACCTGTTCGACGGCGTCGCCGACCGGGACGTGAACAACGCCCTGGTGATGAGCGCGCGCACCCTGATCGAGAAGGAACCGAACTACTCCTACGTCGCCTCCGGCCTGCTGCTCGACGGCCTGCGGCGCGAGGCGCTGACCTTCATCAACGGTCAGACCACCGAGGCGACCCAGGCGGAGATGGCCGACACCTACCCGACCTACTTCGCCAAATACGTCAAGCGCGGCGCCGAGCTGGAACTGCTCGACGACGAGCTGACCCGTTACGACCTGGACAAGCTCGGCCAGGCGCTGAAGCCGGAGCGCGATCTGCAGTTCGCCTACCTCGGCCTGCAGACGCTGTACGACCGTTACTTCATCCATTCCAACGGCACGCGTTTCGAACTGCCGCAGGCGTTCTTCATGCGCGTCGCCATGGGCCTGGCGATCAACGAGATCGATCGCGAGGCGCGCGCCATCGAGTTCTACGAACTGCTGTCGTCGTTCGACTTCATGAGCTCGACGCCGACGTTGTTTAACTCCGGCACGCTGCGCCCGCAGCTGTCCTCGTGTTACCTCACCACAGTGCCGGACGATCTAGACGGCATTTTTGCCGCGGTGAAGGACGACGCCCTGCTGTCGAAGTATGCCGGCGGTCTGGGCAACGATTGGACCCGCGTGCGCGCGATGGGCGCCCACATCAAGGGCACGAACGGTAAGTCGCAGGGCGTCGTGCCGTTCTTGAAAGTGGCCAACGATACCGCCGTGGCAGTTAATCAGGGCGGAAAGCGGAAGGGTGCGATGTGCGCCTATCTCGAGACCTGGCATCTCGATATCGAGGAGTTCATCGAGCTGCGCAAGAACACCGGCGACGATCGCCGCCGCACGCACGATATGAACACCGCCAACTGGGTGCCGGACCTGTTCATGAAGCGCGTCAGCGAGGACGCCGAGTGGACGCTGTTCTCGCCCAACGAGGTGCCGGACCTGCACGACCTCTACGGCAGCGAGTTCGAGAAGCGCTACGTCGAATACGAGGCCAAGGCCGATCGCGGCGAGATCAAGACATTCAAACGTCTGCGCGCCGCCGACCTTTGGCGCAAAATGCTGTCAATGCTGTACGAGACCGGCCATCCGTGGATGACCTTTAAGGACCCGTGCAACCTGCGCTCGCCGCAGCAGCATACAGGTCAGGTACACAGTTCCAATCTTTGCTGTATTGCAGCCGATCAGCGTGTCGTAACGGATCGTGGTCTTTTGACGGTTGGCGAACTATATCAACTCGGTGACAAGAATAGAGTCATTGGTTTGGATGGAATTTACAATGCCTCTGAAATGTTACTACCTAGACCAAATGCCCCCATGGTAGAGATACAAACTAGTGAGGGGTATACACATAAAGTCACACCTGACCACAAAGTCTGGGTAAAGGAGCATGGATGGGTTGAAGCACAAAACCTAACCCCAGGTGATAAGTTGCTTATACAACAAATTGAGGGGTTATGGGGTTCACTACATGATCCAGACACTGGTTATCTAATGGGTCTAGTGGCAGGGGATGGCACTTTTGGCAAAAATAGCGTGCATATTGATTTATGGAGCCAAGATTTTCATCACCGGGAACGCATAGAGAACGGAGTGCAATCCTTACTTGAAGGAAATACAGCCCTTAGAACGACCTCTACAAATCAACCCTTATTCCAAGAAGATCTAGCTCATGGACGTGCAAGACTCACCTCAGCACCATTAAAGCGGCAGTTTGAAATATACGGCTTCAACAAGGACTCAAAACTATCTGTGCCGAACCTCGCATGGCAAGGTGATAAGGAGACAGCAGCTGCATATTTGCGAGGTCTTTACCAAGCTGATGGTCATATTCAAGCTTCAAATGAAATTTCAACTATTGTATTAGCTTCGAACAACCTAAGCTTTGTTCGAGACCTACAGATTTTGTGGGCAAATTTTGGTGTCAAGACATCAATAAATCAGATGCGTGGCTATCAAGAACAGTTGATGCCCAACGGTCATGATGGTCAGAGTAAATATTGGTCAAAACCCCTCTATCGCTTGCTAATAACCTCAGTTAAGGGCTGTAAAATTGCAGAAAGCATTATTAGTCTAGCAAAAGATAAAGCCAATAACTCAGAAGCGGCAAGGAACTTATTAGAAAATCTTGATAAAAAGGATGGGTATAAGCAAAAATTATATGCAACTTTTACCGGATTAAAGGAACTGCCCAACGAAGATGCATATTGTCTGACAGTAGATTCGGAAACCCATGCATGGACTGTAAATGGGTTGGTTACCAAAAATACTGAAATTACCCTGAACACCTCCGACGACGAGATCGCGGTGTGCAACCTGGGCTCGGTCAACCTCGCCCAGCACGTCACCGACGGTGCGCTCGATCGCGACAAGTTGCAGAAGACGATCAACACCGCGATGCGCATGCTCGACAACGTCATCGACTACAACTACTACAGCGTGCCGCAGGCGCGCCGTTCCAACCTGCGTCACCGGCCGGTCGGCCTCGGCGTCATGGGCTTCCAGGACGCGCTCTACAAGCTCAACCTGCCCTACGCCTCCGAAGGCGCGGTCGAGTTCGCCGACACCTCCATGGAAGCGGTCAGCTACTGCGCCATCCGCGCGTCCACCGATCTCGCCGAGGAACGCGGTCCGTACCAGAGCTTCCAGGGTTCGCTGTGGAGCCAGGGCATCCTGCCGCACGACTCCATCGAGAAACTGGCCGAGGCCCGTGGCGACTATCTCGACGTCGACCGCTCCAGCACGCTGGACTGGGACAGCCTGCGCGAGCGCGTGCAGACCGTCGGCATGCGCAACTCCAACACCATGGCGATCGCACCGACGGCGACGATCTCGAACATCTGCGGCGTCAGCCAGTCGATCGAGCCGACCTACCAGAACCTGTTCGTCAAATCGAACCTGTCAGGCGAGTTCACGGTGGTGAACCCGTACCTGGTCAACGATCTGAAAAAGGCCGGTCTCTGGGACGAGGTGATGGTCAACGACCTCAAGTACTTCGACGGCAGCGTCCAGCCGATCGACCGCATCCCGGACGAAATCAAGCAGACCTACGCGTCCGCGTTTGAAATCGACCCGCGCTGGCTGGTCGAGGCCGGCGCCCGGCGGCAGAAATGGATCGACCAGGCGCAGTCACTGAACCTGTACATGTCCGAACCGTCCGGCAGGAAACTCGACAATCTGTACAAGCTCGCCTGGGTGAAGGGCCTGAAGACAACCTACTACCTGCGTTCCATGGGCGCGACGCACGTCGAGAAGAGCACCCTGAACAACAGCGAGAGTCATCAGAGCCGCCTGAACGCGGTCAGCGGCAGCGCCGAACCGGTCGGCTCCGCCGCCCCGCAGGCCTGTGCCATCGACGACCCGGACTGCGAGGCCTGTCAGTAAATGCAATTCCCCCTCCCGACAAATAAGGCCGTGATGAGCTTTGTTCCTTCCCTCTTGACGGGGAAGGCCGGGATGGGGGTGAAGAACATGCGACAGACAACCGAAACACAACCTGTGGGAGGCCTGACCCCGGGCTGAACAAGCCAGACGGCATTCGCGGCGAGGTCACCGCTCCTACAGATTTTTTTAATGAACGAATCTGAAACAAACGACGAATTACAGGGGAAGCATCAATGTTGAACTGGGACGATCCAATCGCCAGCGTCAAAAACGAGAAAAAGCAGGCCTACCAGCCGCAGCCTGAAGAAGCCGAAGCCGGCCTGCAGGAATACAGCGCCGAGGAAACCAACGTCGAATCCGTATTCGGCGGCGACGCCGCGTCACCGACGCCGGACCTCGATGCCGCCCTGGCCGAGGCGCCGACCGACGAACAGGCCGGCGTCACCGGCCTGGAACAGGTCGAATTCGGTGCCGGCCGGCTGTCAGTCGACGACAAGGCCATGATCAACTGCCGCGCCGACGTCAACCAGCTGGTGCCATTCAAGTACAAGTGGGCCTGGCAGAAATACCTCGACGCCTGTGCCAACCACTGGATGCCGCAGGAAGTGAACATGAACGCGGACATCGCACTGTGGAAGAGCAACAGCCTGACCGAGGACGAGCGCACCATCATCAAGCGCAACCTCGGATTCTTCTCCACCGCCGACTCGCTGGTCGCCAATAACCTGGTTCTGGCCGTGTACCGCAACATCACCAACCCGGAATGCCGCCAGTACCTGCTGCGCCAGGCATTCGAGGAAGCACTGCACACGCACGCCTACCAGTACTGCATCGAGTCGCTGGGCCTGGACGAGGCCGAGGTCTTCAACATGTACCGCGAGATCCCGTCGGTGCACGACAAGGCCGCCTGGGCAATGAAATACACCGAAAGCCTCGGCGACCCGGACTTCCGCACAGGCACGCAGGAAACCGACCAGCGCTTCCTGCGCGATCTGATCGCCTTCTACGTCGTCTTCGAGGGCATCTTCTTCTATGTCGGCTTCGTGCAGATCCTGTCGATGGGCCGGCGCAACAAGATGACCGGCTGCGCCGAGCAGTTCCAGTACATCATGCGCGACGAGTCCATGCACATGAACTTTGGTATCGACATGATCAACCAGATCAAGATCGAGAACCCGCATCTGTGGACCGACGCATTCAAGGAAGAGATTCTGCAAATCATCCGCGACGGCGTCGAATACGAGATCCGCTATGCGCATGACACCATGCCCAGAGGCGTACTCGGCCTGAACGCGCCGATGTTCGAGGAATACCTCAAATACATCGCCAACCGCCGCTGCATCCAGATCGGCCTGCCCGAGCAGTACCCGGGCGTGGACAACCCCTTCCCGTGGATGAGCGAGGTCATGGATCTCAAGAAGGAAAAGAACTTCTTTGAAACGCGCGTCACCGAGTACCAGACCGGCGGCGCCCTAAGCTGGGATTAATGCCACAAACATGCAGTCATGTAACGACTCTTAGCGGGGATGCCGAGACGGACCTCGGCACTTGCCTGGCACCCCTCGCCTCTTCCGGGTGCCAGGCTTTCTTATTCCAAAGGGCAGGCCCGTAATGGGCCTGCCCTTTTATTTTGCAGCCATACCACCTGACAGGTGCTACCGTATAACATGCTAGCGATACCGAAAAATCAGAAAATTATAGACCTCGAAGAATATTATACGGTAGAGATGTCGTTTCATAAGATGGCATACATGTCATATAAATTAAGTTAGACATTTATGGACGCGTTAAATGTTTGACGAAGAAAATGTAATCTATCGATACAAATACCTTCCGTATACCGAAGGGTCGATAAAAACACTTACCGACAGTACTATTAAATTCACAAATCCGTTAGATTTTAACGATCCGTTTGATTGTAAACCATATTATGATACGACGAACATTGATAGGCTTCCTCAATTAAAACCTGATCTTTTTAAAGCGGCCGGAGATAGGCGAGGTTTAAGTCCTGCAAAGAGACTACAAGACAAAGGGAAATTTATTGCCCGCCTTAGAAACCGATTAGAAGACGGAAGTTTTGCCAAGGAATCAATTTCTCGTGTCGGGGTAGTAAGTTTAAGTAAAAACGCATTAAATATCTTAATGTGGTCGCATTACGCTGACTTTCATCGCGGTTTTGTGCTTGAGTTTCGCATACCAATTAAAGGACTGAAGAAAGATGTTTTACTGACAAATGAACGCCTTTTACCCTTTCCTGTAATTTATCAACACGAGAGACCCCATATAGATGTAGGCTCAGAGCTACCGGATGACTTAATAAACAAGGTAGTTCTGACAAAAAGCACAGACTGGAAATATGAAGAAGAAGAACGAGTAGTAGACCACGAACGTGGCCCAGGAATTCATCACTATAGACGAGATGAGATATTATGTTCAGTTATAGCTGGAATGGAGATGTCTAACGATAACTACGCTAACTTAAAGTCTATCGTTGAGTCATTAAAGGAAGTAAATAAAAATAATTTGTCAATTTTTAAGGCGAGCGATAAAAAAGATGAATACAAACTAAATGTTACTGGACATCCAAGATTACACAATAGTGGAATTGAAAAAACACTTAACAATACGCTCAAGAGGGACCGCCAAAAAGCGGCGACCCCTTAGCTTGGTTGCTAGATAGCCAGGGACAGTGGACACTTCACCTATAATTGATGAAGTCCTGAAACTTTGGTGGCTTGCTCCACTTGTGCTTATTGTATGGCTATTCAGGACATCATGGTGGAAAGGTATTATTGGTGAATTGGGTGTTCGAGTTCTGGCCTGGCTAATGCTGAACAGGAAGACATATCATGGTATGCACAATGTCACACTGCGAACACCTGATGGAACAACCCAGATTGATCATATATTCATATCATCTTTCGGCATATTTGTACTCGAAACGAAGAATATGCAAGGCTGGATTTTTGGAAGCGCAAATCAGCGGCAGTGGACACAAAAAATATACAAGCAATCGTTCAGGTTTCAAAACCCTTTGCAACAGAATTATAAGCATATAAAGGCTGTGGAGTCAGCGCTCGAAGTACCCCCCGAGACGATTCATTCAGTAGTGATCTTTGTAGGCGGCAGCACATTCAAGACAGAGATGCCGGCGAGTGTTACTAGTGGAGCGCGCTTCGTATCATATATCAAGTCGTTCCGAGAGCGCGTGTTTAGCGAACCAGAGGTTCAAAGGCTTGTCAAACAGCTTGGGTCCAGGCGCCTTGAGCCCGGTTCTGTATTGCATCGCACTCACATCCGGCGATTAAAGGCGCGCTCTAGACCTGATGCATATCGGCTTTGTCCAAAGTGTGGGAGTCCATTAGTTCTTCGCACGGCGAAGCGTGGTGCTAAACGCGGTGAACAATTTTGGGGTTGTTCCGCTTATCCCAAATGTAGGGTGATGCAAAATGTCACCTAAGTGTAGCGTTAGAATTTTATAAATATGTCTGTAAAACCATCAAAACACCAAAGACTGGCCTACATCGCCACTGCCGTCCCACTGATACTCGCTATCGTGGCCATTGCCATGCTACTGATATCCGGCTTCGGTACCCAACTAAACTGGTGGGACTTCCGCATCGGCTTCATCGTCCTGCGCTATGGTGCCTACCTGGGCCTGGTCTCGGCGATCCTGGCAGCCGCGGCCACCGTGGCGATGCTGCTCTGGCATCGGCTCCGCAATTTCATCATTGTGAACATCCTGGTCGTTGTTGTCGGTCTCGTCACTGTCGCTGTCCCCTACTCCTGGCAGCAGCAGGCGCGAAGCGTGCCGACCATTCACGACATCAGCACCGATCTCGATGATCCGCCCGAATTTGTCGACATCGCGCCGTTGCGCGCGGATGCGCCCAACCCGGTGGAATATGCCGGTGCGGACACCGCCGAAGCGCAGCGCGAGGCGTATCCCGGCATCCAGCCGCTGTATTTCGACGCGCCCGTTGAACACGTGTTTCGCGCCGCGGAGCAGGCCGTGGCCGATCTGGACTGGGAGCTGATCGCGGCGGATGAGGACGCCGGCCGCATCGAGGTGACCGATACCACGCGCTGGTTCGGTTTCAAGGATGACGTGGTCATTCGCATTCAGCCGGATAACGACCGCACCCGGCTGGACATGCGCTCCAAGTCGCGGGTCGGCAAATCGGACGTCGGCACCAATGCCGCGCGGATTCGAACCTTCCTGGAAGTGATGCGGATCAAGCTGCCTGCAGCCTCACAATCAGGATAGCCATTCGCTGAAAGCACTGTGGCATTTATTGAATCGGGCTGCCTCCGGTTCCGTGTTAACTTAGCCATCATGTCGTCCGTCAGAAAAACACTTGCGTCTCTGTCCGTTCTGGCAGCACTGCTGCTTGCAGGGGGCTGTGCCAGCGTATCCTACGGACCGGTCGAACAATATTTCGAGCCCGAACGGCACATAGCAAACGAATACGGTACGAAACAGCCGGACGGGGTGACAACGCTCCGGCTGATGACCCTGAACACGGCCCACGGGCGTGGCACCGGCTTCCATCAGTTTTTCGCCACCAGCCGCAGCATTAAAAACAACCTCGATACTATTGCTGACGTTATCCGACGGGAACAGCCGGATATCATCGCGTTACAGGAGACCGACAGTGTCTCCGGCTGGAGCGGCACCTTCAACCACGTCGAATACCTGCTGTACAGAACCGGCTATCTTGCCTCCTATCAAGGACTGCATGTACAAAGCATGAACCTGCAATACGGCACCGCCCTGCTCGCCAAAACGCCGCTGCGGGACAGACTGTCAGGGCCTTTTGAAAAATCCAGCCTCCCCCTGCCCCGGGGATTTGTCATAGCCCGCGTTACCTGGCCCGATGCTCCCGATCTGCAGATTGACGTTGTCTCCCTGCACCTGGACTTTCTCTCCGGAAAACATCGTCGCCTCCAGGCCGAAGCCCTGGTCAAGGAACTTGTTTCAAGAGACCGGCCTGTGATCCTCATGGGCGATCTGAACACCGAATGGGCGCACCGGGACGGCGTCATGGACTATCTGGTGGAAGCATTGAATCTGTCCGTCTATCGGCCCGAGAGCGAGGACATCATCACCTTTCCCGTTTTTGGCAGGCGCCTGGACTGGATACTGGTATCGAGTGAATTCGAATTTGTCGATCACAAGGTGATGACGGCCAATCTCTCGGATCACCGGGCAGTGATGGCGGACATCAGGCTGGTGACAGACGATTGATGGCCTGCCGATTTAGTTTTCCTTCTGATTATTCAGCCAGCCTATCCGGGACTAATGCGCTTCCGGTTCCATGAGCGGTTCTTCCAGGATCGGAAATATCGACAGCTTATTTGCAGGCAGGTTTCTGCGACAATATGTCGTATACCATATAAACTAAGGAGGCTTTTTATGTCTAATACGGCTCCACTACCCTAAGAGGGAAACACCATGAAATTCCAATCTCTACGATATTATTCGCTGATTGCCCTGACTTGTCTGGCGATGCTGTTTACGACCAATTCCCAGGCAGAATCAGAATCGCTCGGTCAGGACCAAAACGTTGTGGTTCATCTGAGCAATTACACCAACGATCTGCATGCGTCATTCATGGCACTAAAGCTCGCCGTGGAATTCCAGCAGCACGGCGCTAATGTCACCCTTTTCCTTGATCTGGAAGGCGTTCGGATTGCGGACAAGCGAGCACCACAGGACATGAACTGGGGGCTTTCACATGCGCCACTGTCCGAACACTACACGGCATTCATCGAGGCAGGTGGCGAAGTGCTCGTTTGTCCTCACTGTGCAGCTGCCGCCGGTATTGACGCAGATAATCTGAGAAAAGGTGCCAGAATTGCAAACGAGGATGACGATGAAATCACACGGGTCTTCCTTGGTGCTGATAAAATCCTGAAATATTGATACATAACATCCCTACATCCCTGATTATTGCCTATAAGCGATCATCAGGGGTATTCTCTGCCAATATTGCAGATGCCTTCACCAATGCCGCGTGGGTATGGACCTTCATGACAATGATGCAGACAAGGCTCGACACGCGCTCAGGTTAACCGGTCAGGTCTACAGTTTCTGCTCCAGCACAGCTGCGATCCGCTCCAGCGATTCAACCGTGGCATTCAATCCCTGCCTGCCCGTTTCCTTTTCTATGGCCTTGTCGAGCCGCGCCAGTATCCGCCTGACCTCGGCCATGAGTTCTTCGCCCTCCTGCGTAAACAGTATTGCTTTCTGGCGCCCGTCGGCAGCGTCCTGTTGCAGGTAACCGGCCTGGCACAGTTCACTGACCATGCGCGCGACCCGCTGGCGCGAAACGTTCAGATTGCGGGCGATTGCGGAAGCGTAGTTGGTGCCGCAATCCAGGCCGCCGAGAAAACCCAGCAATGCCGGAGTGATGTCTTCGTAGCCGCATGACTGCAGTTCCACAACCACATAGTCGCAGATGCGGTCGCGCACCGTCGCTGAACCCAGGGTCAGGCGCAGCGTCAGGCTGTCCACCATCGGAGTACCTCTTTTTGTAAACCTGGTTGACATAAGGTAGAATCGAGCTATGCTATGTCAACATAGTTTACATCACAGTCCAGTGGTGATCACCATGAACCGAACCGCGAGATGCCGACATGCCCACGATCCTGACCTTGCGTCGTGCCCTGCTGGCGAACGCCCTGTTTTCTCTGGCCTGCGGTCTGCTGCTCCTGTTTGCCCCCGCTACTGTCGGCGCGCTGCTTGGCTGGTACGCACCCGTGCTTTTACAGTTGATCGGTGTCGGCCTGATCCTCTTTGCCATCGATCTTGTTCACCAGGCCACACGCCCGCGGCCGACCAGCTGGCGGGCCCTTTATGCAAGCGTGGCGGACGGGCTCTGGGTAGTGGGATCGATTGCGGCCGTGCTGCTGCTCCCGCATGACCTGAGTGACCGCGGCGTGGCGATCGTGCTGACGGTGGCCGGCATCGTGCTCGGCTTCGGTGCCTGGCAGCTGTGGGGTATCCACCGGGCGCATTACAGCCGTGCCAGCGGTCTCTACCGGCACTGCCTTGTCGTCGAGGCGGACGCCCCCGCCGATGCGTTGTGGTCGATCATCCGCGATCTGTCCGCCATCAAGGACTACATGCCGACGCTGAAAACCTCGGAATTGCTGGATAACCGGGCACCAGGTATCGGTGCGGTACGCTGCTGCACCGATCAGGCGGATCGGCGTTGGTCCGAGGAATGCACTGATTTCAGCGATACAGAGCGCTGTCTTGTTGTTCGTTTCCTGGCTGATGCGCCGGATTTCCCCTTTCCGGTCCGGTACATGATCGGTGGCTGGACGGTCACGGCCGTGGACGCGACCCGCTCACGCGTCGAGGTATGGTGGGAGCTCGCACCAAAGCCGTGGCCACTGGCACCGCTGCTGATGCCGATGCTGGCCTTCCAGGCCGACCGGGACTTCCCCGCCGTCATGCAACGCATGGCCATGGCGGCTAGCGACAGGGAACGGCTTGATACCACCGGCCTCGGCGGGCGCCTGCTGCCGATGTGGTGCTAGGAATCTGGCGGCATGGTCATTCAGCTGAGCATCTGAGGCAGGGATCGATCAGGCGCTTCCAGCCAGGCACGGATATCCACCATCGTTTCAGCCTCACCACTGAAGTGCATCAACTAATTGCGCCCCTTTGACAAACCGCCAGTGGGCCGGCATCTGTGCCAGTCGCTTCAGGAAACCGCAGATCACCGCCGGTGGAACGTCCTGTTTTAATACCTGAACCAGCCTGCCCAGTTAGTTTGTCTGCTCTTTGGTTGCCGCATAATACCCCGTAAAAATCATCTATCGACCTAAGCGCTCCAACGCACCGACCGCATTCGGGTTCTCTAATACTCTAACCGGTGGGCTGGGAATCTTCCCGTTAAGGCCCGAGGCAATTCTGATGAACATGATATATAGCAAACCAATCCTTATTACGGCCCTGCTGCTCGGTTTGAGCGGTTGTGCCAACCTGTCTGAACAGGAGCAGAACACCGCGATAGGTGCCGGTGCCGGTGGCGTGGCAGGTGGTGTTATGACCGGTGGCAGTACTATTGGCATACTTGGTGGCGCCGCTGCTGGTGGCTTCCTTGGTCACATCCTGAGCGATGATGAAGACTGAGTAATACGCCAAGGTAATAATAGTCATCTACAGGTTAACCCGTTGCACTGGTTGAGAATCCACGCAGCGGGCTTCTTTGTTTAGAATCCTCCCTTCACGATGTATTCAGATCTGTATGTTGGCCAGGCCAGCTACATAACGTTTTTCTCTCAGTGCACGTACAGTCTTTGGTTAAAGTCATGTAGCGTCATCGTTACGGGCATTGGAGCGATTACATCCAGGCCAGTCCGCCCTTCCCCACACATTAGTATCAGTGAAAGAATTGGTAACTGTTTGGACTGCTTTCCTTAGTGGCATACATGGCGGTATCGGCATTCCGTATCAGTGTATCGGCATCGAGTCCGTTTTCCGGGTAGAGGCTGATGCCGATACTCAGGGTTATCTGGAGTTCGTGGCCATCGATAACGCGCGGCTGCGCGAACCTGGCCAGCAATTTTTCGGCAACCTGGACAGAATCCTGAATTTCTCCGATTTCGGTCAAGATAATAACGAACTCATCGCCACCATGACGGCTTACTGTATCTGTCATGCGCACACAGGCGACGATATCCGCCGCAACTTCCTGCAGCAAATGATCGCCGGCTGCATGGCCAAAGGAGTCGTTGATTTGCTTGAAATTGTCCAAGTCCAGAAACAGCAGGGCAATTTGCTTGTGGTGCCGTTTGGCCATGCCAATGGCCTGGGCGAGTCGATCCATTAGCAGCACGCGATTGGGCAGACCGGTGAGGAAATCGTGTTGGGCAAGATGGTGCATCTTCTGCATCTCAGTGCGCGACTGACGCGCATCATGAAAAACTATCACCGCGCCGGTCACCTTGCCGAGACGATTGGGAATGGGTGCCGCGGAATCCTCAATCGCTATGCCGGTACCATCGCGGCGAATCAGTATGCTGCCCAGGGCCAGCTCGACAATCCCGCCTTCGTTAATGGCCCGCTGCGAAGGGCTTGCCGCCCGTTTTCGGCTGGTACCATCGATAATGAAAAAAACTTCCTCGACAGGACGTCCAATTGCCGCTTCGCTTGACCAACCGGTCATCGTTTCAGCCACCTTGTTGAGATAGACGACCTTGCCTTTCGGATCGACAACCAGCACGGCATCGCCAATGGCATCCAGCGTGATCTGCGCCATGTCCTCGAACGAGACATCACCGAAGTCTCTCATGGAAGGTTCATTGACCCGCGGCACATGTCTTGCCGTTCCGGAACGGGCAACATGATTCCGCAGTTCGCCTAGTTGCCAGTCAATCCGCTCCGGTGTTTTCTTGATACTTTCGGGAAGGTATTGAAACACTTTTCCTTTGCCGACAGGTTGTATGCGTAAATTTCCTTCCCAGGCACAATTCAAATCCTTTTTCCGGGCGCTGCAGCGATAACGCTGGACCGGCATGATCATGCTCAGGAGCCGATCGCCGAGTCGACGCGGAATCCGCACGAGGGGGCTGTCACAATTAGGGCATACAGGCTTCGTTTCGGCGGGCGTGGAGCCATTATCATGCCAGGATTTCAAAGGCATAGGTGTGTTCGTGGTATCAACCATGATGGCTATAATAAACAAGCGGTTACACGGGGTCTGTTCGCAAACCCACTCATAACCGATATGGCAGGCAGATCCTACGGGTAATAGTGGCTTTGCGAACGGGATGTGCCACTATCAGTTCCGGATAGCGGGAAATAGCGAGAGAAAAATGAAAAAAGATATAAAACGACGGATTTATGCTTAAGAATAAAAACCAGAGATAGAGAAATGTTTTTTATATCCTCCAGTATTCAATAATAATTTTCAGGCTAACTTTGATCTTTCTGCTCGATTAGTACGCGATCCATAAAATCGCAATCAGAGTCGAATTTAAATTACGCCTGTCCATCATTTTTGACGGTCGACCACAGTACGGTAATCGCCCCCATGCCGAAGCCATAGGTGGTAACCGATATGCTGGTAAACAGGAACGAACGGTACATCAGTGAATGTAGTTCCATGGACGGTTCTTCCAGGATCGGGAACATTGACATCAGCAGGAACAGGCTGGAGTTGGTGAACGCACCTATCACCATGGTCCAGCGCACGTGCCAGGCCAGCGGTATTCTTGCGCCGTAAAAGCCCAGTATCAGCGCAGTCATCAGCAGGAAGTCGATGTGACCCTGTAACAGGCGATCGAAGTCGTGAAAAATGGATGTGATAAGCGGAATCTGCAATTTATGGCCGACCAGACACCACGCCAGCAACAGTGCCACCAGCAACCACAGTGCCCCGCCCCGGATCAGCACCACGTTACCCGCATGTTTGTCAGTCCGGCTCATGCTCCTCTCTCCTTTTTGTTTTGTCCGATAATCGGACAGCTTTTGAATATTGGTTTTCGCGTAGATTAGCCAGAGGACTTGTAAAGAACAATGTCCTGACGGTAATTTGGTATTCGATATCCGGACAATGGAAAACGACATGACTGACGAAGCCAGCAGCCAGAAGGACGCTTCCGCACTACCGGCCGGCAGCCTGCACCGCGCGGTGATCCTGCTGAACGCGATCGCCGCTGACTCACGCCGCGGCAGTACGATGACGAAGCTGGTGGCGCGCACCAGCCTGCCCCGCCCGACCATCCACCGCGTACTGAACCAGCTGATGAGCATCGGCTGGGTGGAACGCGATGAAACCAATGGTCGTTTCAACCTCGGCTTCGATCTTGCCGCGCTCGGCTACTCGGCCATGAGCCGGCATCCGATCGAACGCGTCGCACATACGGAACTCAGCCAGTTGTCGATGAGTTTGTACCAGACGGTGTACCTCGGCGTGCGCTCGGGTCTGGACATGGTCTGTATCGGCCGTTACGACAGCGGTTCACAGATTCAGGTCGGCAAGGGCTGGGTTGGCATGCGCGGGCCGTTCGGTATGACGCCGGCGTGTCTCGGCATGTTCGCGTGCATGCCGCGCGACGAGGTCGACGGGATCGTGCGCAAGAACCTGTCGCGCTATCACCGCATCGAAGGCTTCGATGAGGCTGGCTACCGGCGATCACTAACGGCCTCAGCCGAGGCCGGTGTCGGCCTCTACGACAACATCCTGCTCGATCGCACCACCTGTGGGCTGGGCGTGGCCATTCTCGATCCGTCCGGCTACCCGATCGCCGGCATCGGCACGGTCTACATCAACGGCTGGCTGGATGAAAACCAGCGCCGTGACTGTCTGGAGCGCATGCAACAGGTCGCCGGTACGATCGCCGAGAAGCTGCACGCGACATCGGCGTAGATCTCAGGAGTCGCATAATTCATCCCTGGCTTCAGCCAGTGACAGTTGCCCGTCGAACGGCAATGCAGCTTGCGGCGATTGCAGCCAGGCACTGATGTCCGCCATCGTTTGATCCTCGCCACTGTAGCGCGTCAGCTGGTGGTGGCCTTCCGGGTAATAGACAAACCGCCAGTCGGCCGATGTCTGTGCCAGTCGCTCCAAGAAACCGCAGGTCGCCCCGGATGGAATGATTTCATCGGCGCCACCGTAGAGGACCAGTAATGGCTGCTGCAAGTGATCGGTCGCTGCCAGCGCGGCGTCCATCAGGTTGGCCACACCGTACAGCGACGCGATGCGCGAACGCTTGATGACCATGGGATGCGATTGCCAGTACTCGAGCACATCCGGGTCGTCGCTGGGATTCACATCGACCAGGTCATTCGGGATCTCCAGGCCGGGTGCCAGCCGTATGCCCAGCCACAGTGCCGTGCGCATGTACCAGGGCTGGACGTCGCGCGTCCACACGCCCGGCGCCAGCAGCACCGCGCCGTCAACCGGCGGCGGATAGTCCTGCGCCAGTGTCAGGATCGTGATCGCCCCGCCCATGCTCTCGCCAACGATATACAGCGGCTTGCCCGGATGGCGCGCGCGCAGCAGCTCGGCGACGTTCGTCGCGTCGTTGACCAGCCGCGCCCGGCCCGGCCAGTGACCGCGATCGGCCGTGCCGCCGAAGCCGCGGTGATCATAGGCGTAAAAGGCGGTACAGTCCGCGCTCAGATGGCTGGCGAGATTGTCGAAGGTCTCGCGATAGTCATTGAAGCCATGCAGGCCGAGTACCACTCGACAGGGCTCGCCGTCGGGCAGCCATCGGGACAGCGGCAGGCGGTAGCCGTCGGTCGTGATCACGGCATCGTCCGTCAGCCGCGGCCGTGGTTTGTCTTCGGCCAGCGTGCCAAGTGCGGCAAGCAGCAAGGCAATGAACATCACGCACCCTGCAAGTGCATGGCGGTGCCGGGCATGATTGTTTTCAATATTCATCAGCTGTTCATCAGGGCTCGAACCGGTCTGGATCTGCACGCGATACAGTATTTCTCTACTTAATCAATCACATCGCGCATGCGGACTTGATCTTGATCAGCGGGCAATAGATCATCCAAATCTTACGCGCACGCACAGTACCGAAACGCAGTGCAGCATGAACAGTGACCCGCCAGAGGTCACATTACAACATATCCATCGGGAGTCAGGACGCATGTCCGATCCATCGTTTTTCGATGCCTTTTCACCACCCCAGGTCGCCGCGCGCATGCGCACGGTCGGCGTCTCCAAGGCGACGATGCCAGCGTTGCAGATTGTCACGCTGGCATTGATCGCCGGCGCCTTCATTGCCTTTGGCGCCATGTACTACACCGTCGTCATGACCGAGGTCGAGGCGGCCTACGGCCCGGCCCGGCTGCTGGGCGGCATCGCCTTTTCACTGGGCTTCATACTGGTGATTATCGCTGGCGCCGAACTGTTCACCGGCAACAACCTGATTGTCATGGCCTGGGCCGGCAAGCAGGTCTCCAGCAAGGCCCTGCTGCGCAACTGGGGACTGGTCTATTTCGCTAACGCGATCGGCGCCTTTGCCAGTGTACTGCTCGTCTATTACTCGGGTTACCTCGAGGCCGGCAATCATGCCGTCGGCGCCACGGCGGTGCAGTCCGCCGTTGCCAAGGTCGACTACAGTTTCGTCGAGGCGTTCACCCGCGGCCTGCTGTGCAACGCGCTGGTCTGCCTGGCCAGCTGGATGTGTTCCGCCGCGCGCTCGGTGACCGACAAGATCCTGTCGGTGCTGTTTCCGATTTCCGGCTTCGTTGCCATGGGCTTCGAGCACTGCGTCGCCAACATGTACATGATTCCGATCGGCATTGTCGCGGCGCAGGATCCGGCCATTCTTGAGGCGGCCGGCTACACGGCTGCCGATCTGCAGAATCTCAATGCCGCCGGCTTCTTCAATAATCTCGTTCCGGTCACGCTGGGCAACATCGTCGGCGGCGCCGGCTTCGTCGCCCTCGTCTACTATTTCATCTACCTGCGCGGCAAGGGCGAAGGCATGAACGAAGTCTAGCGCGGGTTGCCAGGGCGTTACCTTGCCGTATGAATTGTCCGCATCCCTATACCCTGTTCAGGCAGACGCCTGCGCGAGTTGGTTATTGAGCACAAGAAACATGGCCTGCCCATCAGCGTGATTTGTTAGACTGGTTCACCACGCTGGTTTGCGTCCCCGAAGAATCCACCGAATTGCAGGGTAATCTATGACGGCTGAAGGCCAATCCATTCTCTGGCTCGACCAGGTCGGCAACGACGACGTCGCCCGGGTCGGCGGCAAGAACGCCTCGCTGGGTGAAATGATCGCCAACCTCGGCGATCAGGGTGTCAACGTGCCCCCCGGTTTCGCGACCAGCGTGTCGGCCTACTGGGATTTCGTCGCGGCCAACGGCCTGAAAAAGGTCATCGAGGACGCCCGCGCGGCGGTCAGTGACGGGACATCCACGCCCAAACAGGCCAGCGAGACGATCCGCGACGCCTTCATCCGCGCCGAATGGCCGGCGGAAACGGCAAAGGCCATTCGCGAGGCTTACCGCCAGCTGTGCGAAAAGACCGGCCACGACGAGGCTTCGGTGGCCGTACGTTCCAGTGCCACGGCCGAGGATCTGCCCGACGCCAGCTTCGCCGGCCAGCAGGAAACGTTTCTCAACATCCGCGGTGAAGATGCCGTGCTCGACGCCTGCAAGCGTTGCTACGGCTCGCTGTTCGGCGAACGCGCGATCAGCTACCGCGAGTCCCGCGGCTTCGACGATCTGCAGGTCGCGCTGTCAGTCGGCGTACAGATGATGGTGCGTTCCGATCTCGGCGGCGCCGGTGTCATGTTCTCCATCGACACGGAAACCGGTTTCGACCAGGTGGTGCTGATCACTGCCGTCTGGGGGCTGGGCGAAAGCCTGGTCCAGGGCAGCGCCAACCCGGACGAGTACCAGGTCTTCAAGCCGTTGCTCGATAACAAGACGCTGCAACCGATCATCACCCGCAGCCTGGGTGGCAAGGCCGAGAAGATGATCTACGCCGACAAGGGCGAGACGACGGTGGAGACCATCGCGACCACGGAGCATGAACGCGGTCACTACGTGCTCGACAGCGACGAGGTGCTGCAGCTGGCGCGCTGGGCCTGTGTGATCGAGCAGCACTACGGCATGCCGATGGACATGGAATGGGCCCGCGACGGCGAGACCGGCGAACTGTACATCGTCCAGGCACGGCCCGAGACGGTGCAGTCGCAGGCGGCACAGAACGCCTTCAAGCTGTACGAAATGAAGGAACCGGGCAAGAAACTCATCAAGGGCCTGAGCATCGGCAGCGCCATTGTCAGTGGCGATGTCTGCCGGCTCGACAGTCCCGATCAGATCGATGACTTCGTCGAGGGCAGCATTCTTGTCACCGGCAATACCGACCCGGACTGGATGCCGATCATGCAGAAGGCCGCGGCGATCATCACCGACCAGGGCGGCCGCACCTCGCACGCGGCCATCGTCAGCCGTGAACTCGGCCTGCCGGCGGTAGTCGGCGCCGGTCGCGCGACCGACCAGCTGAATAATGGCCAGACCGTGACCGTCTCCTGCGCCGAGGGTGATGAGGGTTTCATCTACGAAGGCGCGCTCGATTACGAGGTGCGCGATATTCAGCTCGACGATATTCCGGAGACCGAAACCAGGGTTATGCTGAATCTCGCCAACCCGGCGTCGGCATTGCGCTGGTGGCGACTGCCGGCCGACGGTGTCGGCCTGGCGCGCATGGAATTCGTCATCAACGATCACATTCAGCTGCACCCGATGGCCCTGCTGAAGTTCGACGAACTGGAAGACGAGGCGGCCAAGAAACGCATCGAGGAACTCACGCGCGGCTATGCCGACCGCACCGAGTACTTCGTCGAACAGCTGTCACTGGGGCTGGCACGCATCGCCGCGGTGCGTTACCCGAATCCGGTCATCGTGCGCATGAGCGACTTCAAGACCAACGAGTATGCCAACCTCATCGGTGGTCGTGCTTTCGAGCCGGAAGAGGAAAACCCGATGCTCGGTTTCCGCGGTGCGTCGCGCTACTACTCGCCGCTGTACCGCGACGCCTTCGCGCTCGAATGCCAGGCCATCCGCCGGCTGCGCGAGGTCATGGGCTTCGACAACGTGCGCATCATGATCCCGTTCTGCCGCACGCCCGCCGAGGCCGACCAGGTGCTGGATGTACTGGCCGACAACGGCCTGAAGCGCGGCGACAACGGCCTCGAAATCTACGTCATGTGCGAGGTGCCGTCGAACGTGATCCTGGCGCGCGAGTTCGCCCAGCGCTTTGACGGTTTTTCCATCGGCTCCAACGATCTCACCCAGCTGACGCTGGGCGTGGACCGCGACTCGGGCCCGCTGGCACACCTGTTCGACGAGCAGAACGACGCCGTCAAATGGATGCTGGAGAAGGTGATCAGCAGTGCCCGCGAGACCGGCACCAAGACCGGCCTGTGCGGTCAGGGCCCGAGCGACTATCCGGCGTTCGCGGGTTTTCTGGTCGACATCGGCATCGACTCGATCTCGGTGACCCCGGACAGCTTCATCGCCGTCAAACAGCATGTCGCCGCGGCCGAGAAGAAGCGCCGCTAGCACCCTTCCACCGATTGTCATTTTCATCGGTTATACTGATTGCCTTGTATCGGCTGGCGCCCTGCCCCGGCCGTGTGCGCCAGGGAACAGGCGGCGGCGTGCTTAACCTTTAAATCATCACTTGAATAAGGCTTCGGTATTTTTCTGACCAGCAACCAGGCAACACCACCGTGCAACCCATCATTTCCATCCAGCAACTGAACAAGCGTTACGCCTCCGGCCTGCATGCGCTGAAGGACATCGATCTCGAGATCGAACGTGGCGAGATATTTGCCCTGCTCGGCCCGAACGGCGCCGGCAAGACGACCCTGATCAGCACCATCTGCGGTATTTCGCGCCCGTCCAGCGGCACGGTGATCGCCGACGGTCACGACACCGTCAGCGATTACCGTGCGGCGCGGGCGAAAATCGGCCTGGTGCCACAGGAACTGTCCACGGACATGTTCGAAACCGTGCTGGCGACGGTAAAGTTCAGCCGCGGCCTGTTCGGCAAGCCACAGAACGACGCCTACATCGAGAAACTGCTGCGCGACCTGTCGTTGTGGGACAAGCACAGCGCCAAGATCATGACCCTGTCCGGCGGCATGAAGCGCCGCGTGATGATTGCCAAGGCGCTGGCACACGAGCCGCAGATCCTGTTCCTCGATGAACCGACCGCCGGCGTCGACGTCGAGCTGCGCCGCGACATGTGGCAGATGGTGCGCGGCCTGCGCGACAACGGCGTGACAATCATCCTGACGACGCACTACATCGAGGAAGCCGAAGAAATGGCCGATCGCATCGGCGTTATTCGCCGCGGCGAACTGATCCTGGTCGAGGACAAGCACACGTTGATGGAAAAGCTCGGCGAGCGCGAACTGCGCCTGCAGCTGCAGCAGCCGCTGGCCAGCATTCCGGTCGCGCTCAGCGGCTATCCGCTGACGCTGACCGAGGACGGCAGCGAGCTCATCTACACCTTCGACAGCCACAGCGATCACACCGGTATTGCCGAGCTGCTGCGCAAGCTCGACCAGCACGGCATCGATTTTCGCAACCTGCGCTCGCGCGAGAGTTCGCTCGAGGACATTTTCGTCAGCTTGGTCAGGGCATCATGAGGCAATGGACATGAACTGGTACGGCATCCGCGCCATCTATCACTTTGAAATGGCCCGCACCGGCCGCACGCTCATGCAGAGTATTGCGTCACCGGTGATTTCGACCTCGCTTTACTTCGTCGTCTTCGGCGCGGCAATCGGCTCGCGCATGGTCGAGATCGATGGCATCAGCTATGGGGCCTTCATCATTCCGGGCCTCATTATGCTGTCGCTGCTGAATGAGAGTATCTCCAATGCCTCGTTCGGCATCTACATGCCGAAGTTTTCCGGCACGATCTATGAAGTCCTGTCGGCACCGGTGTCGTGGGTGGAGGTCGTGCTCGGCTACGTCGGTGCGGCGGCGACCAAGTCGGTCATTCTCGGTTTGCTGATACTCGCGACGGCCCGACTATTCGTCGACTACGACATCGCCCATCCCGGCTGGATGCTGTTCTTCCTGCTGCTGACGGCTATCACCTTCAGCCTGTTCGGTTTCATCATCGGCATATGGGCGGACGGTTTCGAGAAGCTGCAGGTCGTGCCGATGATGATCGTCACGCCGCTGACGTTTCTCGGCGGTAGTTTCTACTCGATCAGCATGCTGCCGCCGCTCTGGCAAACCATCAGCCTGTTCAATCCGGTGGTCTACCTGGTCAGCACTTTCCGCTGGAGCTTTTACGGCGTCTCCGACGTAAACGTCGGTATCAGCGCGGCCATGATCATTGTTTTCATGGCACTGTGCCTGGGCGTGATCCGCTGGGTCTTCGTCAGCGGCTACCGGCTGCGCAGTTAATCGTTGTGGCCCGGCCAGTGCACGGTGATCACCGCGCACTCGGCGGCGTGCATCACCTTGTGTGAGACACTGCCGACCACCAGGCTCTTCAGATCGCTGAGACCACGACTGCCCATGACGATCGCCTCGACATCAAGGTTGGCCGCCTCTTCCAGGATGGCTTTCGCCGGTGCGCCAACGCGGATGAGCGGTTTCATCTCGACCTGGGCCATGCTGACCGATTCCTTGAGGCGCTCGATCAGTTCCAGACCGGAGCGCTGGTAGTCTTCGAACTGGCGCAGCATGTCCTCGCCGGCCTTCTGCATCTCGGCCATGGAAATGCTCATGTTGGTCGCCCCCATGGCAATACCCAGCGGATCGCTGGCCGGCGGCAGTTCGGGCACGTTGAGGATATGAATCACCGCCTTCTGGTGACCGACCAGCTGGCAGGCCACTTGTAGTGCCTTGCGGGAATGAGCGGAACCATCGACGGGAACGAGCAGATTTTTATACATGGGCGTGGCTGTATCCTGTTGTGTTTACCTTCAGCCTAGCAGATCGCCAGGCTGTTGAATGCCTAATCGAGTCGGGCGATATCATGGCGCGGTTCGCCCGCAAGCCAGGCGGGCAATTGATCCGCCGTTGCCGGTCCCGCCCAATAGCCTTCGACCGTCACACGCGTCAACAGATCGGCAAAGGCGGCGTCGACAATGCCACTGCATGAATGCACGTCGACAGGGTTGTCGTCCGGGGCCACGGACTTGACCAGCAACAGCCGCTCCGCCTGCAACCGATCCGCCAGCCACAGCGCCAGACTGTCACTGGTCCAGTCCCAGGATGCGGGAATATCGCCGGCAAACAGCCAGTCGTCCACCGGCACCGCGATCGGGGTTTCATCGGCCGCAAGCAGTCTCGCGATGGCGGCCAGAGAATCGGCACGCTTGTAGGCCGGGTTCAGAGCGATGCAGTCGTTCGCCGCCTGGCGCATGGCAAGCATGGCCTGATAGTGCGCCATCTCCGCGGTCAGGTCGACCTGCTCGCGTACGGCATCGGCGTACTGGCCGCCACCGGGAACGATCACGGCCCGCCCGCGCGCGTGCTGGTGTATGGCCGCCAGCCAGTCCTGCAGCAGCGGCTGACCCAGCAGGCTGCCGCCAAGCTTGATGACGACCGGGTGATGATCCATTGGTTCTTTTAACCTGTCGGTTCCTGGTCAGACAAAGGTGGCGATTAAATAGGGTGGCCAGTTCATTTGCTCAATGAATTGAGCGCCTGCAAGTATCATTCAGGAGCAAGCGATTCAGAATAAACAGACATCCCGATTAATCATCACCCCCACCCTGCCCCTCCCCCATCAAGGGGGAGGGGAAAAAGCAGGCCTGCCATCCTGCATATTCGAACTCTATCGCCATTTCTATTGTGGCTACCCAGTCATTGATACCAACCCATGGAACAACCGGAACCAGTCACCTTTTACTAGGGCCTGTTGATCTTTAACATGGGCAGCCACATGATTGCACAGGCCAACGCAATCATACTGGCGTAATTGCGTTGCAGTTTGTCGTAGCGCGTGGCGATAGCGCGGAAGTGCTTGAGTCGGGCAAAGGCATTTTCGACCCGGTGTCGGTACCGGTATAAGCCCCAGTCCATGTCGTCATTGCCCTGTCGGCTGTTGCGTCGCCGCGGGATGACCGGCTGTGCATCACGCTGCTGTATCGTGTCACGAAAGGCGGCGCTGTCGTAGCCCTTGTCAGCGACCACATAATCCATTGCCGGTGTCCCGGCCAGCAGCGACTG
>NZ_JANUCT010000003.1 GCF_024808875.1 Methylohalomonas lacus | reverse complement strand
ATAAACTGCTGCGGCAGGCCTTTGCCGTGGCCACAACCAACCGGCCTTATTCGGCCGAATACGCTTGACTTCAGGCACAGTTCATTGCGAGGAGCAACGCGACGAAGCAATCCCGTCGAGGTTGCCGCGGCACTAGCGTGCCTCGCAACGACGGGTTGAATCAACTTTCGGCCCGGGGTCGGGCCTCCACGGAGTGGTTGCGGTTGGTAATAGCCGGTTTCTGCGGGAGCGAACCATAATCCGTGAACCCTTCGACGCATGCACAACAGATTGCGAAGCAATTATCCGGAATCTTCGCTTGGTATGACCTGGAGATTCCGGCTCTCCCTTGCGGTCGGCCGGAATGACGGAAAGACCAATGCCGCGATTTAGCAAAACCACGTCATTCCGGAAGCCCCGCAGGGGCTATCCGGAATCTTACCGCCTATCCGTCAGATGAAACCAATCGGCCGTTCTGGAAGTCGTCAATCGCCTGGCGCAGCTCGGCTTCGGTGTTGAGCACGAAGGGACCCGCACGGACGATGGGCTCACCGATCGGGCGCGCGGCCAGCAACAGCACACCGGCGCCCTCTTCACCTGCAACCAGCTGCCAGTCCTGGCTCGCATCGATGACCAGCAGCGCGCCATGTGGATAACGCGCCGGCGGTGTCACCAGTTCGCCGGAATAGACATACACCAGCAGCGTATGCCCCGGCGCAACGCTCCAGCTGAAACCGCGATCAGCGGGCAGTCGCACATCAAACAGCTGCAGGTCGATATCCGAACGCTGTAACGGTCCTTCCCGGCCGTCATCAGTGTATCCCGCTATCACCCGCACACGGGCACCGGCTGGCGTTTCGAATTCCGGGATGGTATCAGCCGGCAGGTCGTAATGTGCCGGCGCCCCGAACTTGTCGGCGGCGGGAAGATTGACCCAGATCTGGAATCCCCACAGCAGGCCTTCTGACTGTTCCGGAATTTCCGAGTGAATGATGCCGCGACCGGCGCGCATCCACTGCACACCGCCACTGCCAACCAGGCCTTCGTTGCCCATGCTGTCCTTGTGGCGGATATTGCCCTGTAGCATGTAGGTTATCGTTTCAAAGCCGCGATGCGGATGGCTGGGAAAACCGGCCAGGTAGTCGTCCGGATTGTCGGAATGCAGTTCATCCAGCAACAGGAATGGATCGATCTCGCGCACGAGGTGACTGCCGATGGCGCGACGAATCGACACGCCGGCGCCGTCCTGGGTGGGAATACCGCGATAAACCTGCTGGATATTCATGTTTCGATAAACCTCGACTAATGGCTGAATCACTGGCCGCCGATGCGGGTCTCAGGTATGAGCATGGCATGATTTCAGCGGATCGAACATCATGCCTGACAATACAGCCTGCTAACCCCGCTCACGGCATCATGGAGCATAGGAACAATGTCATTTTCAAAACATAACAATCTTTTAAAATCAATAAATTATAACATATTCGTTATAATCGTCCTGATACTAGCGAGCAACACGGCAATGGCGCTCGAGACCCATATCGACGTGCGTGTACTCAGCCAGGGCGCCAAGTTCATCGGCACCAGCATGGGCGGTGTCGAAATCACCCTGCACGATGCCGACACCGGTGAACTGCTGGCCCTCGGCAAGACCACGGGCGGCACCGGCGATACCGATCGCATCATGAAGCAGCATCATCCACGCGCGGGCGTCGTCGCCACGTACGCGGCCGCGCGCTACCGCGCCACACTCGACCTGAACGAACCGCGTCAAATCCGGGTCACGGCCCGCGGCCCTCTCGCCCAGCGGCAGGCCATGAATACCGTCTCCGCGACCCGCTGGGTCGTACCCGGCAAGCATGTCACCGGCGGTAACGGCTGGCTGCTTGAAATGCCCGGCTTTGTCGTCGACATACTCGACCCGCCGGCGCACAAGAGCCTGCGCGGCACGCCTGTCGAGGTGCCTGTCGCGGCCAACGTAACGATGATGTGCGGTTGTCCCGTCACGCCCGGCGGCCTGTGGGATGCCGATCAGTACGAGGTGACGGCATTAATCCGGCGCAACGGCGAGACCAGCGGCGAACAGGTGCTCGATTATGCTGGCACCAGCAGCCAGTTCGCTGGCACACTGCGCCTGAAACAGCCGGGCAGCTATGAAATCACTGTCTATGCCTACGACCCGGCAACCGGCAACACCGGTATCGACAAAACCACATTCAACGTCAGCCCGGACCAGAACTAGCCACCGATGAATGCCGAACAACTGGCGGCCGAATTCCCGCTCGACCCGGATCTTGTCTATCTCAATCACGCCGCCGTCGCACCCTGGCCAACGCGTACCGCGACGGCCGTGCAGGCATTTGCCCAGGAGAACTGCCAGCGCGGCGCTGCCGGCTACAAGCAATGGCTGACCCGGGATGCTGAACTGCGCCAGCAACTCGGCGACCTCATTAATGCGCCGTCGGTCGATGACATCGCGCTGGTCAAGAACACATCAGAGGCACTGTCAATGGTTGCCGGCGGACTCGACTGGCGTTACGGCGAAAACGTGGTCAGCAGCAACGAGGAATTCCCTTCCAATCGCATCGTCTGGGAGGCGCAGAAACGCTTTGGCGTCGAGTTCCGCGAAGTCGACCTGCAGACAGTCACTGATCCAGAGCAGGCGCTGATGGATGCCTGCGACGGGCGTACCCGGGTACTGACCGTCAGTTCAGTACAGTACGGCAGCGGTCTGAAACTCGAACTGGCCCGGCTCGGGCGCTTCTGTCGCGAGCATGGCATCCTCTTCTGTGTCGATGCAATCCAGAGTCTTGGCGCCCAAAGCCTGGATGTACAGGCCATTCAGGCGGACTTCGTCATGGCGGACGCGCACAAGTGGTTACTGGGGCCGGAAGGCATTGCCGCGTTCTACTGCGCGGCCGAGCACCGTTACCAACTCAAGCTGCACGAATTCGGCTGGCACATGGTCCAGCACATGGGTGACTATAGCCGGCGCGAATGGCGTCCGGCCGCGAGCGCGCGGCGCTTCGAGTGCGGCAGTCCGAACATGCTCGGCATTTACGCTTTCAGTGCCAGTCTGTCGTTGTTACAGGATGTCGGCATGGCGAATGTTGAACAGCAGGTTCTGGACAATGCCGCCTACACCATGGCGCAGTTACGCTCGGTGCCAGGCGCTAAGCTGATCACGCCGGCGAACCGGGAAAGACATGCCGGCATCGTCACCTTCCGCATCCCTGATCGGGATGCCGGTGATCTGCATGCACGGCTTATGGCAAACAATGTAATCTGCGCACCCCGCGGCGGCGGCATTCGCCTGTCGCCGCATTTCTACACGCCGCGGGAAAAAATTGACAAGGCCGTCACCTTGATAAGGGAACTGTGTTGATAGAGTATGTGGCTGACCATAACAACAACAGCAACAGGAGATGAGACATGACCGTACACTTCGAACTCGTACCGCTGGTAGCACTGATCGCCGGCATACTGATCCTCGTTCAGCCGCGGCTGCTGAACTACATCATCGCGCTGTATCTCATCCTGGTCGGGGTGGTCGGCCTATTTAATCTTTAGGCTGGCTGGTTACTGCTTTCGCGGCGGATTCGCCGCTCTTACCTGGTGACTGAAAAGCATGATTCAGCGTCATTGTTTGTCAAGGTGCCGGGGATTGGCAGTTACCGAGCCTCTGTTAAGAGCCGAATTTATTCGGTGAAACATGCGCTGAAGGGTTTACGGATTACAATGCGCTCCCACGAAAACAAGCATTGCCAATCACTAATAACCCGTCAACCATGCAGGCCCGACCACGGGCCGAAAGTTGATTCAACCCGTCGTTGCGAGGCACGCTAGTGCCGCGGCAACCTCGGCGAGATTGCTTCGTCGCGTTGCTCCTCGCAATGACTGTTTGAAGTTCGCGGCGCCCTCGCCGCTCCTGCCAATTAACCAATCACCAATAACCAGATACCGGCCGGGCATGTCGGAACAGATCAAAGAAGTTGCGGCTGGTCTGTTCGGCCAGTTGTGTGTAGTCCTCGCCGCGCAGTTCGGCGAGAAATTCTGCCGTATGCCGCACGTAGGCCGGCTGGTTGGGTTTGCCACGATATGGTACCGGCGCAAGGTACGGCGCATCAGTTTCCACCAGTAACCGTTCCAGCGGCACCTCGCGGGCGGCGGCCTGCACCTGCCGGGCATTCTTGAAGGTGACGATACCGGAATAGGAAATGTAGAAATTCATTGCCATGGCGGCTTCGGCAGTGGCCTGGTCCTCGACGAAACAGTGCATGACACCACCCACCTCGGCGGCATCCTCCTCCCGCAGTATCCGGATCGTGTCCGCCGGCGCGTTGCGACTGTGGATAATGAGCGGCTTGGCTGCCTGTTTTGCGGCACGTATATGAGTGCGGAAACGCTCGCGCTGCCACTCGAGTTCGCCTTCACTGCGGAAATAGTCCAGCCCGGTTTCACCAACCGCGACCACGTCCGGGTCGGCGGCCAGTTCGATCAGCTGTTCCACCGTCGGCTCGCTTGTGGTTTCGTGATTCGGGTGCAGGCCGACCGAGGCAAAGACCTCGGGATAACGCTGCGCCAATGCCAGCACGCCCGGATATGTTTCCAGATCGACGGCCACGCAAAGCAGGTGACCGACATCATTGGCATGCGCTTCGGCCAACACCGCGTCGGCCTCGGCGTCATCCATCAGCGGAATATGGCAGTGGGAATCGACTAACATGCGTGTGCGTTCCTCGTTACTGGTACCTCGTCCCTCGAGTGACGAGGCACGAGCGACGAGGGACGTAAATTACATTGTATGTGTGGCGCGATCGGACTTCAGGGCGCCGGCGAGCTGGTTTTCGATCTTGTTGCGGGTGGCGCCCTTGTCGAGTTCGCTGAACTGCACGCCGACGCCGGGGGTCTTGTTGCCCTGGGCACCGCGCGGTGTTATCCAGACGACGCGGCCGGCAACCGGAATCTTTTCCTTGCTGTCCATCAGCGTCAGCAACATGAACACCTCGTCGCCCAGCTTGTAGGTTTTCGAAGTGGGAATAAACAGACCGCCGTTTTTAACGAACGGCATGTAGGCGGCATACAGGGCACTCTTGTCGCGTATGGTCAGGGACAGAATGCCCTGCCTGGGATCACGTCCACCGGGTACACTCATGGCTGTTGCGTCTCCACCGTGCCCTGCCAGTGGAGAATGAAGTCCTCCAGCAGTACGGCACTATTGGGATTGGTCGGTCCCGTTAAAAGCCGATAATTCTTAATGACTAAATCGTGGTAATTGATAACTTGCCTCAAGGACAGCCCGGCCGTCAAGTTGGCAATGCGTTGAGACTGGTCGCGATTGATCGCAGCACTGGCATCGAGCACCCGGCAACGCACCAGGTCACGGGTGAGCCGGTACAGCCAGCGGTAGACGCTCAGCGCGCCGGCCTTGTTCCAGCGTTCGGCCACGGCCACGACATCGCTGCGCTTGGCGCGCAGATCGGCCAGATCGACGATGAGTTGATCGCGCAGCGGCAGACCGTCTTCGCCGGTCAGATCGCGGGCCGCCAGCGGTGCCTGACCGGAGATGGCCAGAAGCAGGCCGCTGTCGGCCTGTTTGCCGCCGGTCTCCTGCTGCAGCCACCGTTCCGCCTGTTCATCCATCACCGGCGTCAGATCGACTACCTGGCAGCGGCTGCGAATGGTAATCGGCAACAGTGCCGGCTGGGCGCTGACCAGGATCAGCTGCGACTGGGCTGGCGGTTCCTCGAGCGTCTTCAGCAGCATGTTGGCGGCGTGCCGGTTCAGCGCCTCGGCCTCAAGGATGACGGCCACCTTGCGCGCACCGTACTGCGCCGTCAGGCTGACGAATTCGATCAATTCGCGCACGGCGTCGACCTTGATCGCCTTGCCCGCCTCTTCCGGTTGCTGAATCATGAGATCGGGGTGCGAACCCGCCGCCAGCAATGCCGTGGAACGCTCACTGCCGGCCGCGTCCAGCAGGCTGGCAGCAAACTGGCGGGCGAAGGTTTCCGCGCCGGCACCGGCCGGTGCGGTCAATAATAGACCGTGCGCCAGGCGCCCGGACGCCACGCGCTGCTGCAGACGTTCCCAGGCTGTGCGGTGCCATGGATAAATGTCGTAAACCGTCATGCGTACTCGTGCTCCAGCACGGCGCGTATATTGCGGCGTACGGTCATTTCA
The DNA here is from genome assembly GCF_024808875.1 of Methylohalomonas lacus. GTDB lineage: Bacteria > Pseudomonadota > Gammaproteobacteria > Methylohalomonadales > Methylohalomonadaceae > Methylohalomonas > Methylohalomonas lacus. The sequence goes on along the minus strand of NZ_JANUCT010000003.1, from coordinate 190,086 downwards.
TCATCACTGGCATCGATGACCACGACGCGTTCGGGTTCACCCCGTGCGATATCGAGATAGGCCTCGCGCACGGCCTGGAAAAACGCCAGCGTTTCCGCCTCGAAGCGATCCGCCGAACTGCGGCGGCCGGCGCGTTCCAGACCGAGTTCCACCGGCGCGTCCAGCAACAGTGTCAGATCCGGACGCAGGTCCTCCTGCACCCACTGCTCGAGCTGGGCAATCTGTTCCACGGCCATGCCACGGCCGGCGCCCTGGTAGGCGTAGCTGGCATCGGTGAAACGGTCGCAAACCACGACCTGGCCGGCAGCCAGGGCCGGTCGGATCATCTCGATCAAGTGCTGGGCGCGGGCGGCGAATATCAGCAGCAGCTCGGTTTCGGCACTGATCGCGACATCATTGTGACGCAGCAGGATTTGCCGGATCGCCTCACCGGCACGGCTGCCGCCGGGCTCGCGGGTGGTCAGGACCTCGCGGCCCTGCTTCCGGAACCAGTCGGCGACATGCTTGATCTGGGTCGACTTGCCGACGCCCTCGACCCCTTCGAGCGTGATGAACAGTCCCGTCGGCTGCATTATTCCTTTTCCAGGTCGATGTCGCGACCGAGCTGATACTTGGCGACGGCGCGATTGTGTTCGCGCAGCGTATCGGAAAAATAATGGCTGCCGTCGCCGCGCGAGACAAAGTACAGCGCACTGCCAGCGGCCGGATGCAGCGCGGCATGGATCGACTCGCGCCCCGGCAGGGCTATCGGCGTCGGCGGCAGGCCGTCGCTGACATACGTATTGTACGGCGAATCAATCTGCAGATCCTTGCGCCGGATATTGCCGTCGTACTGCTGGCCCATGGCGTAGATTACCGTCGGATCGGTCTGCAGCCGCATACCCTTTTGCAAACGCCGGACGAACACGCCGGCGATCTCGTCGCGCTCGGCCGGCACCGCCGTTTCCTTTTCGATAATGGATGCCATGATCAGTGCCTCATAGGCATTATCGTAAGGCAGGTCCGCGCCGCGCTTTTGCCACTCCTGTGCCAACGTCTCGGCCATGCGGCGATAGGCGCGGCGCAGGAAATCGGCATCGGTCGTGCCGCTGGGGAAATGATAGGTGTCCGGGTAGAACCGGCCCTCAGGGTGATCGTCATCAAGCTGCAGGGCCTGCATCAGACCGGCCGGGTCATCGATGAGCTCCGGCGCCAGCGTGTTCTCGATGCGCTCGTGGCGTCTGAGCGCGCGCAGCAGATCACGGTAGTTCCAGCCTTCGACCACCGTCAATGTATGCTGGACAACCCTGCCGGCGACGATCTGATCGAGCAGTTCCTGCGGCGTCGTGCCAGGCGTTACCGCGTATTCGCCCGCCTTGATACGGCCGCCGTCACCCGTGTAGCGAGCGTGCAGCAGCAGGTAGTATGGCTGTGCCAGCCAACCACGGGCCACCAGCTCCTGGCTCAGGCCGCGCAGGCTGGTGCCGCTTTTGATCTCGAGGGTCGTCGTTTCTGCCACCGGCATGGGTGCATGCAACTGTCGTTGCATATCCTGCCATAACCAGACCGCCGCCAGCATTGCCAGCAGCAGGCAGAACACCGCTATACGGAGTAACCAGCGTTTCATAAATGTTCAGTCGGGACTGATCCAGTCCTGGCGAACCAGGTAATCCCGGAGGCGCCGGGTCAGCGCGCCCGGCGCGAAGGTCTTGTCGCCCACCGCGCGTACCGGCCAGATACCGATCAGGCTGTTACATAAAAACAGCTCCTCGGCCGCCTCGATATCATGCAGATCCAGGGTCGCTATCATGGCATCGATATCAAGATCGTGCGCAGCCGCGAGTACCCGACCACGGATGATGCCGGCGATCCCGGCGTTAACGACGTCGGGCGTTTCCAGAATGCCATGGCGGACCACGAACAGGTTGCTCATGGTGCCCTCGATAACATTGCCGTCGCCATCAAGCATCAGGCCCTCGGCGACGTCCGGTTCGCTCCATTCGCCGCGGGCCAGCACCTGCTCGAGCCGGTTCAGGTGCTTGATACCAGCGAGCAGCGGGTTACTGGCAAGCCGATTGGTGCACAGGCGCACGCGCACACCTTCGGTGTGGTATTGCTGCGGGTATTCCGGCCAGGGGTGCAGGCTGATGATACGGTTCGGTATCGCTGCCGGTGCTGGCGCGTAACCGCGACCGGCCGATCCCCGGGTCAGTGTCAGCTTGAGCACGGCACGCCCGGCATCGCTGGCGACCTGCTGGGCTTCGTCATGCAACTGCTGCGTATCCGGAAGCAACAGGCTGAGGCGTCGACAGCCCTCCTCCAGCCGTGCCATGTGCTCCGGCCAGCAGAGCAGGCGGCCGTCAACTACAGCGATGGTTTCAAACAGGCCGTCGCCGTATTGCAGACCGCGATCGGTAATGGCGATCGAGTCCGCAGGCTGGCCATTGATCAATGCAGGCAGGTTCACGCGCGCAGTTTAACCCGTGTAATGAAGCCGGAAAACACGAACATCATACAGTCTCCGGCCAGATTGAAGTCACGGCGACAGGCCGTTACCGAACGAGGCTAGGGTCGTTTGAAAATCAACGTACCGTTAGTGCCGCCAAAACCGAACGAGTTCGACAATGCCACCTCAAGCGGCATCTCACGTGCGGTATGCGGCACGTAATCCAGGTCACAGGCCGGATCCGGATTATCCAGGTTGATCGTCGGCGGTGCCACCTGGTCACGCAATGACAGCACGCTGAAGATCGCTTCGACACCACCGGCCGCACCAAGCAAATGACCAACCATCGACTTGGTCGAGCTGATCGCGACCTTGCGGGCGTGGTCGCCAAGCACCCGCTTGATGGCCTGGGTTTCGGCGATATCACCGGCTGGCGTCGAGGTGCCGTGGGCGTTGATGTAGTTCACCTGGTCGACATTGATGGCAGCATTACGCAGGGCGTTTTCCATGCAGCGCGCGGCACCGCTGCCATCCTCGGAGGGGGCGGTCATGTGATAGGCGTCACCGCTCATGCCATAGCCAATCAGTTCGGCATAGATCGTCGCACCACGTGCCTTGGCATGTTCATACTCTTCCAGCACCATCACACCGGCACCGTCGCCGAGCACAAAGCCGTCGCGATCGACATCCCAGGGCCGACTGGCCCGTTCCGGCGCGTCGTTGCGGGTCGACAGGGCTTTCGCCGAGGCAAATCCGGCCACGCCAGTGGGCGAGGTTGCCATCTCGGCACCACCGGCCACCATGACGTCGGCATCGCCATACTCGATGATGCGGCCGGCTTCACCAATGCTGTGGGTACCGGTGGTACAGGCGGTCACCAGGGCGATGTTGGGCCCTTGCAGGCCGTAACGAATCGACAGATGCCCGGAGATCATGTTGATGATGTTGCTGGGCACATAGAACGGCGAGACCTTGCGCGGGCCGCCTTCGAGATACGCCTGGGTGCCCTTCTCGATGCCCGGTAAACCGCCGATGCCCGAACCGATCGCAACGCCGATGCGTGGCGCATTTTCCTCGGTGACTTCAAGGCCGGAGTCAGCCAATGCCTGGATCCCCGCGACCATACCGTAATGGATGAAGGGGTCCATCTTGCGGGCATCCTTCGGCGATAGGTAATCGCCCAGGTTCAAATCCTTGACCGGGGCGGAAAAGGTCACCGAAAAACCCGTGGTATCAAAATGACTGATCGGCGCGGCACCGCTCTTGCCGGCCAGAATATTATCCCAGCTCTCGGCCACGGTATTGCCAACGGGCGATACCATGCCCAGGCCGGTGACTACGACACGTCTCTTCGTCACAGTGATTTACCCTTCCACCGACTCACGGCGGATCAACAAAAGCCACCTAAGAAAAAGGCCGCGCGGGGAGCCTCGGACGCGGCCTTGGAAGAAAACAGCAAGGTAGACTTATTCAGAACTGGCATTAACGTAGTTAACCGCCTGCTGAACGGTCGTGATCTTTTCAGCCTCTTCGTCGGGTATTTCGGTCTTGAATTCTTCTTCGAGCGCCATGACCAATTCGACCGTATCGAGCGAATCGGCACCGAGGTCATCGACAAACGAAGCCTCCATGGTCACCTCATCTTCCTTGACGCCCAGTTGCTCGACGACGATTTTCTTGACGCGTTCTTCTACACTACTCATGGTTTATCTATCCTCCCGGGACGGTGCACAGACCGAAGTGCGGTGTACAGTTTAAGGAAAAGGAATTAACTTGCAAGCTGGATAATATTTACTTGTCAAATTAATTAGTTATATAAAATGCTTAAAGTTGATTCTACGTTCGGTTCAGGCCATGTACAGGCCGCCGTTGACGTTCAGTGTTTCACCGGTGATGTAGCTTGCGGCGGGCCCGGCCAGAAACGCCACCGCCCCGGCAATCTCCTCGACCTGGCCGAGGCGCCCGAGCGCGGTCTGGCCCAGCAACGCTTCGCGCTGCTCGTCGCCGAGACCGTCGGTCATATCCGTCTGGATGAAGCCCGGCGCCACGGCATTGACCGTGATGCCGCGTGGCCCGACTTCTCGCGCCAGTGACTTGGTGAAGCCGATCATGCCGGCCTTGGCGGCGGCGTAGTTGCTCTGACCGGCATTACCGGACAGGCCCACCACCGAGGCGATATTGATGATGCGGCCGGCGCGCGCTTTCATCATGCCGCGGATCACGAGCTTGCTGAGGCGATAGACGGAATTCAGGTTGGTTTCGATAACCGACAGCCATTCCTCGTCGCCCATGCGCATGAGCAGGTTGTCACGCGTGATACCGGCGTTGTTCACGAGAATGGTCGGCGTATGGCCGTCGGCCTGCAGTTGCCCGGCCAGCTGGTTGACCGACTCGGCCTGGCCGACATCAAGGACATAACCGCGACCGTCGATAGCGTGCTCGCGCAGCGTCGCATTGATGGCCTCGACCCCGGCTTCGGCCGTGGCCGTACCCAGCACCGTGGCGCCCTGCCGGCCCAGTTCCAGCGCGATCGCCTGGCCGATGCCGCGACTGGCACCGGTCACCAGGGCTGTCTGTCCGCTGAGAGATTCCATGTTGTTGACTCCGTTCCCTGTTTTGTTCTTATGTCGCCGGATTCAGCACGGCCTCAAAGCTGGCCGCATCATGTATCGCCTGGATCGGCAGGCTGCGATCGATGCGCTTGCCGAGGCCAGCCAGCACCTTGCCGGGCCCGCATTCAACCACACCTTGGACACCCTTGTCTTTTAGGATCTGAATCGTCTCGACCCAGCGCACCGGCCGATAGAGCTGTTCCACCAGTGCCGTGCGAATGGCCGCCGGATCACTGTGCATACTGACGTCGGCATTGTGTACCACCGGGATCGCCGGCGACTGGATGTCCACGGACGCCAGCGCCGCGTCCAGCTGCTCGGCGGCCGGGCGCATCAGCTCACAATGCGACGGCACGCTTACCGGCAGTGCCACGGCACGCTTGGCGCCGGCGTCCCTGGCGGCCTCGATGGCGCGTTCCACCGCAGCATGATCGCCGGCGATCACGACCTGGCCGGGCGCGTTGAAGTTGGCGGGCGCGACATGACCGTTTCCGGCAGCCTGTTCGCAAACCGCCGCGACCTGCGCGTCATCAAGACCGAGAATCGCCGCCATGGCGCCGCCGCCGGCCGGGACGGCCGACTGCATGAATTCGCCGCGCTGCTCCACCAGCTTCACCGCGCTGGCAAACGTCAGCGCCCCGGCCGCCGCCAGCGCCGTGTATTCGCCCAAACTGTGACCGGCGAGGTAATCCGGACGTGCACCGTCGCGAGCCTGCCACAGACGCCAGACGGCGATACCGGCGGTCAGCATGGCCGGCTGCGTCCGGCGGGTATCATTGAGTTCGTCTTCCGGCCCATTCTGAACCAGCTGCCAGAGGTCGTAACCGAGTACTTCAGAAGCCTCGGCAAACGTCTTGTGAATGATCGTATTGACCGGCTGCAGATCGGCCAGCATGCCCACTGACTGCGATCCCTGACCGGGAAAAACAAATGCAAGTGCCACCGTTTTACTCCCGAATCGAAAATCTCTGGTCCGCGAATGCACGCGAATGAACGCAAATAGTCGCGCCGTTTGAATGAATCATCGCCATCCGACAGACACAGGTACGCCAGGAAGCAGTGCAATTCATGCATGTTGGCAACGACGCTGTATCGGGCTTCATTCCTGACTCAATTAACCATTCGCGTTTATTGACGTTCATTTGCGGTTTGTTCAATAGCGCACCAGTGCCGAGCCCCAGGTGAAACCGCCGCCGAAGGCTTCCAGCATCAGCAACTCGCCGCGCTTGATACGACCGTCACGTACCGCCACATCGAGTGCCAGCGGCACCGACGCCGCCGAGGTGTTGCCATGCTGGTCCACGGTCACCACGACGTGATCCATGGACATGTTCAGTTTGCGTGCCGTTGCCGCGATAATGCGCACGTTTGCCTGATGCGGTACCAGCCAGTCGATATCGGCCTTGGTCAGCTGGTTGGCTGCCAGGGTTTCATCGACGATGCGACCGAGCGTGTTGACGGCCATGCGAAACACCTCGTTGCCCTGCATCTCGATGGTCGCTTCACCACGACGGACGACCTCCGGATTCAGTGACACCCCTGCCGGCACGCGCAGCAGATCCTGATAAGCACCGTCGGCGTGCAAATGGGTCGACAGGATACCCGGCTCATCACTGGACTCAAGGATGACCGCGCCGGCACCGTCGCCAAACAGTACGCAGGTTGAACGATCCTTCCAGTCGAGGATGCGCGACAGCGTCTCGGCACCCACTACCAGCGCACGTGCCGCAGAACCGGTCTTGATGAATTTTTCCGCCACGCCCAGCGCATAGACAAAGCCGGTGCATACTGCCTGTACATCAAATGCCGCGCAGCCGTGTATGTCGAGCCGTTGCTGCAACAGACAGGCGGTGCTGGGAAAGATCATGTCCGGCGTGGTCGTAGCCACGATGATCAAGTCGATGTCACCGACCTGCAGTCCGGCCGCTTCCAGCGCCGCCCGCGACGCGCGCTCGGCCAGATCGCAGGTGGTCTCGTCGTCGGCGACTATATGGCGTTTCTCGATACCGGTGCGCGCCCGAATCCACTCGTCACTGGTATCAACCCATTGTTCCAGTTCCTTGTTGGTCAGCACCCGTTCGGGCAGGTAGCTGCCAGTGCCAATGATGCGGGCGTTTTTCAATTGTCCCGTCTCTCGTTGAGCACGGTTTCAAGTTCATTGCAGATGCGTTCCGGCACGTTCTTGCGTGTCTCGATAATCGCTTCCTCGATTGCATGCGCAAACGAAACACGGTCGGCACTGCCATGGCTTTTGATCACGATGCCGCGCAAACCGAGCAGACTGGCGCCATTGTAACGGCGCGGATCAAGCTTGTGCCGAATCGCATTCAATACCGGCATCGACAGCAACGCGGCAAACTTGCCGTACAGACTGCGCTTGAATTCAGCGCGTGTCTGTTGACTGATGAATTCTGCCACACCCTCACTTGCCTTGAGAGCAATATTACCGGCGAAGCCGTCACAAACAATAACATCGACCTTGCCGGTAAAGATGTCGTTGCCTTCGACGAAGCCGGCGTAATTGATCGGGCTCTGGCTTAACAGCGATGCAGCCTGCTTGACCTGATCATTGCCCTTGATTTCCTCGGCACCGATATTCAGTAACGCCACGGTCGGGTCGGATTTGTTATTCACGGCCGAGACGAGCTCGGATCCCATGATGCCGAATTGCAGCAGTTGTTCGGAGGATGTATCGACATTGGCGCCGAGATCCAGCAAATGCGTGGGGCCATTGGTGCCGGGCATGGTGGCGCAAATGGCGGGGCGGTCGATACCCGGCAGCATTTTCAGGACGAACCGCGCCGTGGCCATGAGTGCGCCGGTGTTGCCGGCGCTGACGCAGGCACTGGCCTCACCATCCTTGACCAGGTCGATGGCCACACGCATGGAAGAGTCCTTCTTGTTGCGCATCACCATCGACGGCAGCTCGTGCATTTCCACGGTCTGACTGGCGTGATGGATGCGCAAACGATCCGACTCCTCGACCCCGTGCTGCTTCAGGATCGGCTCGAGGACATCGCGCTGACCAACCAGTATCAGGGTGATGGCTGCATAGCGCTCAAGAACGGACAGCGCCGCCGGTACGATCTCGGCTGGGCCATGATCACCGCCCATGGCATCCAGGGCGATGATCGGAGGTAACGTACTGGCTGGCGCCGGGGAATGCTGATCAGTCATGCAGAAGCGGTTGCTATCCGGGATACCCGCTGGTGCTGTCAACCGGGCCGGCGTTGACAGCTTGTCATTGTCACAGAACAACGGCCGGCGAAGCGGCCGCAGCTGCCTTTAATCAAGCGACTCGTCGTCGTCGTTATCGATGACCTTGCGGCCCTTGTAATAACCATCCGGACTGACGTGATGGCGGCGATGCACCTCACCGCTGTTCGGATCGATACTGACGGCGGGCGCCTTGATGGCATCGTGCGAGCGGCGCATATCGCGGCGCGAACTGGATTTGCGATTCTGTTGTACGGCCATTGTCTTGTCTCTCCGCTAATTTAAAAAGTAAAGACCGACAGGCTACTGCCTGTCGCTGCAATTCATTCATCGTTACCGTTCGTTATCGCGCGACGGTTTCAAATCCGCCAGCTTGTCGGCAAACGGCCGGTGTGTGTCCTGTTGTTGTTCTGACGGCGCGTCAGCGCTGTCACTTGTCACCGCCTCAGCGCAGCTTTCCGCGGCATGCAAAGGCGCAAACGGCAGCGCCAGCAGGGCTTCGTCTTCCACCAGCTCACTTAACTTCAGTGGCTGCTGCTCGACCAGTAACGGTTCGTATTCTTCCGGCAGCTCGCCGGCTTCGGCCTCGCCCTGGACAATACCCAGTGCCACATCGGCGTCGATAATCACCGTCAGCGGCTGCATACAGCGCTGGCAGGTCATCACCACCTGGCCGGACAAACTACCTATTATACAGGCTGTGCCCGCCGCATCGCGGCCAAATTTCAGATTGAACGTCAGCGTCCCATCGGTCTCCAGCACGGCCGCCTGCAGACGCTTCAACTCATTGATTTTAAAGCTGCCAGACAACGTTTCACCATGGCCGGCAAGGCGCAGCGGGTGAATGAATTGGGGCAGCTCCGGCGGCATCAGGCGGGCAATATTAATGCGCGCCCGCGAAACTGTCAAAAATTCAGCTTTGGCAATAGCTTAAGCCGCGTTCCGGGTTTGACGCGGCGGCCTGCTTCCAGTCTAATTGCGCCGCCTGTTCACACATTCAAGCAAGCATCACCACCATGACTGATACCACCCCGGCCGTCATTCTGGCTTCTTCTTCGCGCTACCGGCGCGAACTGTTGACGCGTCTGCAGCTGGATTTCACCTGCCAGTCACCGGCAATCGATGAAACCGCCGAGCCCGGTGAACCGCCCCTGCAACTGGTGCAACGACTGGCACTGGGCAAGGCCCGCGCGGTCGCCGAACAATGCCGGCAAGCGAGCCTGGTCATCGGCTCCGACCAGGTTGCCACGCTGGGGGATACGGTACTCGGCAAGCCGGGCGACGCCAGCCGCGCCAGTTACCAGCTGCAACAGATGCGCGGCCGGCGGATCGAGTTTCTGACCGGCTTATGCCTGTTCAATACCGCCCGGCACAGTCAGCAGGTTGAAGTGGTCCCGTTCAGCGTCAAGTTCCGCAACTATACGGATGCCGAGATTGAACGCTACGTAGCCGCCGAGAAACCCTTCGACAGCGCCGGCAGTTTCCATTCCGAGGCACTCGGCGTAAGCCTGGTCGAATCGATGAGCGGCAGCGACCCGACGGCGCTCATCGGTCTGCCGCTCATCAAACTGTGTGAAATGCTGCGCCAGGAAGGGATCGCCCTGCCCTGAGCAAGCCGACGCGGCTGCTCAACGCAACTTGAATTCTTCCGTCTCGATTTCGTTGGCCAGTGTCGTGCCCATGCGCCGGGCAAAACGATCGAGATAGCTTTCACGCACCGTATAGTCGACGATTTCCTCGGCACCGACGATGTCGCGTGCGACTTCGCTGGCACTGGCCAGGGAATCCACCAGCCCGAGGTCGACGCTCTGCTCGCCGGTCCAGACCAGGCCGCTGAACAAATCGGCGTTCTGTTCCTGCAGCCGATCACCCCGGCCCTTGCGAACCACGTCGATAAACTGCTGGTGAATCTCATCAAGCATCGTACGCATGTGTCGAATCGCATCGGTTTCCAGTGGTGAAAACGGATCCATCAACGCCTTGTCGTCGCCGGCACTGAAGACCCGGCGCTCGATACCGAGTTTTTCCAGGGTATCCACAAAACCGAAGCCCGAATAAATCACGCCGATGGAACCCACAATACTGGCACGATTGGCGTAGATCTTGTCCGCGGCGACGGCGACATAGTAGCCGCCGGAGGCGCCGGTATCGGTAATCACCGCGTAGACTGGTTTTTCCGGGTATTTCTCGCGCAGGCGCAGCACCTCATCATGGATGTAGCCGGCCTGGACCGGGCTGCCGCCGGGACTGTTGATGCGCAGAATTACGCCCCTGGCATTCTTGTCCTTGAACGCCCGGCGCAGTCCGGTGACCACCTGGTCGGCACTGGCGGTGGAATCGCTGCTGATGATGCCGTCGATTTCGACCAGCGCGGTATAGCCGCTAGTACCACCGACAGGCGCACTGGTCCAGTCGCCTGGCAAATACAGCAACAGCAATGCAAACAGGTAAAGCGCCAGCAGGATCTTGAAAAAGATACTCCAGCGGCGCGCACGGCGCTGTTCGGTCAATGCCTCCAGCGCAATCCGCGAGATCAGGTTGCGCTCCCAGGCATTGTCTTCGCCGGGTTTGCTGTCGGTAGCGGGTGTTTCAGACATTCAGTTCTTCCATTCGGTTATTGGGCGGGGATCGTGCCTAACGACTGCATCATTCGACCATCAGGCTGACAGCGCTATCCATCTGACCAGCCAACAGCCAGTCGCCAAGACCGGCGACGCTGTCAATGCAATCGATGGCCCCGGATTGTAGCAGACGGTCTGCCGGGTGCACGCCACTGGTGACGCCCAGCGCCGGAACACCGGCCCGGCCCGCCATCTCGATATCGTGTTCGCTGTCGCCAATCATCAGCGCGGCCGACGCCGGGACGGACAGCTCGGCCAGGACTTCGTGCAGCATGAGCGGATCCGGTTTCGACAGCGTCTCATCCGCGCAGCGCGTGGCGTCAAACTGCGCCGTCAAATCGCTGTCAATGAGTGCCCGTTCCAGGCCACGTCGGCTTTTGCCGGTGGCCACCGCAAGTTGGTAACCGGCCTGGCGCAGCGCAACCAGCGTACCTGCCGCGCCCGGAAACAGTGGTACCGGCCGCGTGGTCGCCGCCAGGTAGGCCTGCTGGTAGGTGCCGGCCAGTTCGCGCAGCGTCGCCGCCGGCGCCTGCGGGTACAGGCGCTGCACGGCTTCGGCCAGGCCGAGACCGATGATATCGCGGACCGCGTCAGCGCCACGCGCCGGCAGTGACTGCTCGGCGATCGCCGCCTGCATGGCCCGGATGATTATTGCCTCGGAGTCGGCCAGAGTGCCGTCCCAGTCGAAAATCAAAAGCCTGTAGGTCAGTTTCATGCGAGTCGCTCAAGCACGGCCTGCAGCTCGTCGGGCAGGGGCGCCTCGAAGGCCTGCTCGTGGTCGGGCAATTGCAGGCTGGCGGCGTGCAGAAACAGGCGCCGTAATCCGAGTTGGCGCAGTTGCTTGTTGAACGCCTTGTCACCGTATTTCACATCGCCAGCCAACGGGTGGCCGGCCGCCGCGGCATGCACGCGGATCTGGTGCGTGCGCCCGGTCAACAGGCTGACATCGGCCAGCGTCGCGTCGCTGTACTGGCGTTGTCGCCGGATACGGGTCGCCGAAACCTTGCCGGCCGCATCGACAACCACGCGGCGATCGCCCGACTTGCCCTGCTGGCGGCTGAGCGGATCGTCGATATCGAGCTGACGCCGGCCGAGCTGGCCGCGCAGCAGGGCCAGGTAGCCCTTGCGCACCTGGCCATCGCGCAACTGGTCATGCAATGTGCGCAACAGCGTCATGTCCTTGGCCAGCAGCAGGCAGCCGGAAGTGTCCCGGTCGAGCCGGTGTACCAGCTCCAGCCGCGCCTTGTCGCCGCGGCTGGCACGCAGGATATCGATGACGCCATAGCTCACACCGCTGCCACCGTGCACCGCGACACCGCTGGGCTTGTTGATAACGAGCAGCCGCGCGTCCTCATGGAGGATTTGCTGCTCCAGCCGTGCAATCGCCGCCCCGGGAATGACCGGGCGGGCGTCGTCCCGATTCTGAAACAGTGGCGGCAGGCGTACCACATCGCCAGCCTCGAGGCGCTTCTCCGGCCGCGCCCGCGAGCCGTTGACGCGCACCTCGCCCCGCCGCAGCATCTGGTAGATTCTTGATTTCGGAATGTTTTTCAGGCGGCTGCTGATGAAATTATCGAGCCGGCGGCCGTTTTCGTCGGTGTCCACGGTGACCTTCTGGACACCGCTTGTCTGTTCGTCTGGAGGGGGCATTCAGGCCTGTCAAGCGGTTTGGATTGCTGCGCTACAGTATCACTGCTATAGTATGTCACTAGCCTGTCACGGCTAAAATTTTGCTATTTTAATATAGAAAAATCAATAAGTTACTATAGGTATTTCAAGCCAGCCCAAGGTAACTTGGCAGGCTTGGCTAAAAGCCATAAAACTATTGCCTGAATACCGGTCGGTCCGCCCGTCCGGTACGCGGTGTCAAAACCGCAGGAAATGACATTCAGCGATCCGCAGGATTGCTGGTAGGGTTCAACCACCACTCGCCCCCCGTAAAGAGTGGTCTTTAAGGAAGCGCTCCCCAATGTCGACTACTGGCCACCACATTAGCACACAATGTCGGGTGATGCCGTTTGTCGTCCGCCGGTCGAGCGCTACGCAGGTAGCTCATCATGAAAAGAATGTTAATCAACGCGACTCAGCCGGAAGAGTTGCGCGTCGCGCTCGTGGACGGCCAGCGTCTGTACGATGTCGATATTGAGTCAGCCAGTCGCGAGCAGAAAAAATCCAATATATACAAGGCCAAGGTTGTCCGGATTGAGCCGAGTCTCGAAGCGGCTTTCGTAGACTTCGGCGCCGAACGCCACGGCTTCCTGCCGTTCAAGGAAATCGCCCGCTCCCTTTTCAAGGAAAAGGACGACGGCGGTCGCGGCCGTTTCAACATCAAGGATCACCTGCAGGTCGGCCAGGAGCTGATCGTCCAGGTGGAGAAACCCGAACGCGGTAACAAGGGCGCCGCCCTGACCACGTTCGTCAGCCTTGCCGGCCGCTACCTGGTACTCATGCCGAACAACCCGCGCGCCGGCGGTGTGTCGCGCCAGATCGAAGGCGATGATCGCTCCGAGGCGCGCGAGGCCATGAGTTCGGTCAGCATCCCGACCGGTATGGGCATGATCCTGCGCACCGCCGGCGTCGGCAAAAGCGGCGAGGAACTGCAGTGGGATCTCGACTATCTGCTCAAGGTCTGGGAGGCCATCGAAAGCGCCGCCAAGGAGCGTTCAGCGCCGTTCCTCATCTATCGCGAAAGCGAGGTCATCATACGCGCGATCCGCGATTACCTGCGCCAGGACATCAACGAGATCCTCATCGACAACGAGGAAGTCTACAACCGCGCACATGAGTTCATGTCGCAGGTCATGCCGCACAACCTGAACAAACTCAAGCTGTATACCGAGCATGACCCGCTGTTTACCCGCTACCAGGTCGAAAACCAGATCGAATCCGCATTCGCCCGCGAGGTCACCCTGCCCTCCGGCGGCGCCGTGATCATTGACCACACCGAGGCATTGATCACCATCGACATCAACTCGGCGCGAGCCACGGCCGGTGGCGACATCGAGGAAACCGCGCTGAACACCAACCTGGAAGCGGCCGAGGAAATCGCCCGTCAGCTGCGCCTGCGGGATATTGGCGGTCTCATCGTCATCGATTTCATCGACATGATGAACGCCAAGAACCAGCGCGAAGTTGAAAACCGGCTGCGTGAGTCCGTCAAGGACGACCGCGCCCGTGTGCAGATCAATCGTTTGTCACGCTTCGGCCTGCTGGAAATGTCACGCCAGCGCCTGCGGCCGTCGCTGGGCGAGTCCAGTCATATCGTCTGTCCGCGCTGCAGCGGCACCGGCCACCTGCGCAGTGTCGAATCGCTGTCGCTGTCGGTGTTCCGCATCATCGAGGAAGAAGCGATGAAGGAGAACACCGCCAAGGTCATCGCGCACCTGCCGGTGGAAGTCGCAACATTCCTGCTTAATGAAAAACGCAGTGGTTTGCGTGACATTGAAACCCGGCTTGATGTCGAACTCATCCTGATACCCAAGGCCGAGCTGGAAACGCCACGCTACAAGGTACAGCGGCTGCGTAAAAACGACGAGGATCAGCTTGGCGAGGTTCAGCAAAGCAGTTACAAGCTGTCGCTGGATGAGGATGGCGATAACGAAGAAGAGGAAGAAACGGGGCTACCCGGCAAGCAGTCGCTCGCCCAGCCAGTGGTCAAGCAGGTCATGCCCAACCGGCCATCGCCGCAACACGAGGCGCCCAAACAGGACACCGGCGCGAATGGCACGTCCGGCAATGGCAACAAGAGCAAGGGGCTGATCTCACGCCTGTTCGGCAGCCTGTTCGGCGTGCCGGAAACGGGCAGTGATTCGGCCAGCCAGTCGGCCAACGAATCGGCCAGCACCACCGAGACCGGGCAATCCGCCACGCAACAGTCCGCATCCGGTGCCAGCAGTCAGCGTTCCGGCAGTAGCTCGAGCCGACGCGGCCAGTCCAGCTCGGGTTCACGCGGCAATTCCGGCAACCAGCGCGAACGTGGCCGGCGCAGCAACAAACGCAGCAGTGGCAGCAGTAATAGCAACAGCAGCGGTGCGCGCAGTAGCGCCAACAGTGGCAGTGGCGACGCCACGACTGGAGACAGCACGGCCAATAGTGCGAGCGACAGCGCGAACAGCAATGCCGCCGCCAGTACTGAAGACAGCAGCGAATCGCGCAAGCCCCGCTCCAGTTCACGTCGCGGCCGGCGCGGCGGTCGACGCCGGCGTCGTAATGACGGCAGCAATACTGGCGACAGTAACAACCAGAACACTGATGGCGCGTCATCGGCAGACAAGACGTCGTCACAAGGTTCGCCGGGCAACGACGCTGATGGTAGTAACAAGGCGGCCGATGAGAAGCAATCGGAAAACCGGTCCGCGTCATCGGGTAACCGCCGCCAGGGCAATAATCAGAGCAATAAGCCCGCAGCCACAACAGACGCTAACAAGCCTGACAGCGACGCTACCGGAACAGCGGAAACTGCAGCAACTGCGATGCCCGCTAGCGACGCCGACAAGACGCAAGCGGACACCGCGGCGAGTGAAACCGAAAAACCGACCGAACAGCCGGCACCGCAGGCAGATGCCAAACCGCGTGCACAGGATGAGGCACCTGCCGCAGCAACATCAGCGAATGATGCCGGCAACCGGGATGACGATCCGGGGACAGGCAGCAATAAGCAGCAGGCTGATACCACCGACACGACGCAGGAACAGCCGCGTTCACTCTATGGCAGCAGCAGTGTCCAGCCGCGCCAGGACGATAACGGCGAATCGGGCAGCGCGGATGGTACCCAAACCAAGCCGACTGAAGAGTCCGAAGTTAAATAGATCGGCGAATACGCGGCACCCTTAATCAGGGTGCCGCGCCTTTATCACCCTAGTGTTCGCGCGTTGCCAGAAACTCGATGTCCGGCCAACGTTCCATCGTCAAATTCAGGTTCACCATGCTCGGCGCCAGGTAGGTAAGTGCGCCGCTGCCATCTTCTGCAAGGTTCTCCGGCTGGCGACGTTTGAATTCATCCAGTTTTTTCGCGTCATCGCAATATATCCAGCGGGCGGTAGCCACCGGTACACTTTCATAGCCGCAATCGACACCGTATTCCTGCTGCAGACGCCAGGCAACGACGTCGAACTGCAGTACGCCAACAGCGCCGAGAATAATGTCATTGGACAGCTGTGGCCGGAATACCTGGGTGGCCCCTTCTTCGCATAATTCATTCACGCCCTTGTGCAACGACTTAGTCTTGAGCGGATCCTTCAGGCGTACCCGACGGAACATCTCCGGCGCAAAGTGCGGAATGCCCGTGAACTTGAGTTTTTCACCCTGGGTGAAGGTATCGCCGACCTGAATCGCACCGTGATTGTATAAACCGATAATATCACCGGGATAGGCATCCTCGACCTGCTCACGGTCACCGGCCATCAATGTCATGGCATTGGCAATCTGTATATCGCGCCCCTGGCGGACATGATGAATTTTCATGCCTTTCCGGTAGGTGCCGGAGCAAACCCGCAAAAATGCAATGCGATCACGGTGGGCGGGATCCATATTGGCCTGTATCTTGAAGACGAAACCGCTGAAATTCTCCTCTTCGGGTCTGACCACGCGGTCTTTTGTTTGATGTTCGATGGGACCGGGGGCATGGTCGGAAACATAATCCAGGCACTCGGAAACACCGAAATTGCGCAGCGCGGAACCGAAGAAAACCGGTGTTTGTTCGCCACGACGAAAGGCTGCTTCGTCAAAGTCCGGGCAAACCTCGCGCATGAATTCGATCTCTTCAAACAGCGTATCCTTGTCATCGCCCAGCCATTCGCGCAGACCGGCATCATCGTCCGCATCTATTGGTGCAGGTTGTGAACCCTTGTCAGCATTGCCACGTGCCCAGGGCAAAAACTGCTTGCGGTGTATGTGATAAACACCTTTCGCACTGGCGCCCATACCTGCCGGCCAGGTCATCGGTACACACTGGATATTAAGCTCCCGCTCGATTTCATCAAACAACTCGAGCGGCGTCTGTCCTTCACGGTCCAGTTTGTTAATGAAAGTGATGATCGGTGTATTACGCATACGACACACTTCCATCAGCTTGCGGGTCCTGTCCTCGACGCCCTTGGCCACATCGATGACCATCAGCGCCGAGTCCACGGCGGTTAATGTCCGGTATGTGTCCTCGGAGAAGTCGGCGTGGCCCGGCGTATCCAGCAGATTGATGATCTTGTCGGCATACTTGAACTGCATGACCGAGCTGGTAATCGAGATACCGCGCTGTTTTTCCATCTCCATCCAGTCCGAGGTCGCGTAGCGCGCCGACTTTCTCGATTTGACGGTTCCCGCCAGCTGAATCGCGCCGCCCTTGAGCAACAGTTGTTCCGTCAAGGTGGTTTTACCGGCATCGGGATGCGATATGATCGCGAAGGTCCGCCGGCGACGGGTTTCTTCCGAAAAAGTACTCATGTGATGTGGAAGCTCTAAATAAAACGTTGATGAATTTAGCGGGCTGTCGCCGTACGCATCAAATCACGCATGCTGGTTACAGCCTCGGGCAATCCGGTCAATACCGCCCGGGCGATGATACTGTGACCAATATTGAGCTCGGCGACTTCCGCCAGGGCGGCTACCGGTTGCACGTTGTCATAGTTCAAACCATGACCGGCGTTGACCTGCAGTCCAGCCCGGTGCGCGTCGCTGACAGCAACCCGGATTCGCTCCAGCTCCGCCGCCATTGTTGCTGCATTCCGGGCATCGGCATAGTGCCCGGTATGGATCTCGATCATCGGCGCCCCGGACTGAATAGCCGCCTCGATCTGAACCGGGTCGGCATCGATAAACAGGGACACGCGAATCCCGGCCACCGCCAGGCGCTCACAGGCAGCAGTGATACGCGGCAGTTGACCGGCCACGTCCAGCCCGCCCTCGGTAGTCAGCTCCTCACGCTTTTCCGGTACCAGGCAACAGTAATCCGGCTGCTCCGACTCGGCCAGGCCAAGCATCTCATCGGTCACGGCCATCTCCAGGTTCAGGGGAATGGCCAGGATCTGCCTGAGTTCGACGACATCCTGGTCCTGGATATGACGGCGATCCTCGCGCAAATGCACAGTGATCGAATCCGCACCGGCCTGTTGTGCCAGCAGGGCCGCCTCCAGCGGGCGCGGGTACGTGGTACCGCGGGCCTGGCGCAGTGTAGCCACGTGGTCAATGTTGACACCGAGTTTCATCATGGAACGAGCTTGCCCGTGTGCGGAAAAGCGGGCATTTTACCGCTGCGCACGGCAACCGACCATAGCTATGGTTTCTGCAGGCTGCGATTTTGCTGCAGGTAGGCCTGATAGAGGCTGCGGCTGGCCAACGGCCGGTCGCCGAGATGCCGGCCGAGTTCCTGGCGCAGCAGCAATTTGGCTTCACGCAATGACTGTTCGCTCTGCAGGGATTGCACAGCCAGCTCAATGAGTGTGCTGCCATGGATACAAACACCTTTGGGCATGTGCTCCGCTGCCAGGCTGGGGCCCTGTTCACTTATATACTGGTACAGCTCATCCGGACGAACTGCCGTACCCGTTACGATGTCGTGATCCAGGATCAGACCATAACCGACTGCTTCGAGCAGACGAATCTCGAACAGCCGCAGTGCCTGCTCGTGAGACGTTACCTGTGCCAGCTGAAGCATGACCTCGGCGTAATCATCAAACAGCTTCGTGTGGGCTTCGTCACGGTGCAACAGTCGCATGATCAGCTCATTGACATAGAAGCCGGCCATCAAACCGGCACCGGTCAGGGCCACCGGGGCGGCCTCGGCGTCGACGCTGACGAGCGTACCCAGCTCACCGCGGGCCGACCAGGCGATAGACAGGCGTCGGAACGGCTGAACCAGGGCAGCCTGACCACTCTGCCGGCGGCGGCTACCACGACCAACCAGTCCCACGCGTCCGTGCAACTGGGAAAATATCTCGATCAGCAGACTGGTTTCGCGATAGGCCCGCGTATGAAGAACAAAACAACTATGGGGTTCGACACGCACTTATGGATATTCAACCGTCGTAGCCAAACTCTCTCATGCTTTTAACATCATCGGTCCAGCTGTCCCGCACCTTGACCCAGGTTTTCAGATTGACCCGCATATCGAGGAACTTCTCCATGGAAAGCCGTGCCTGGGTGGCAATCTTTTTCAGCCGTTCGCCGCTTTCGCCTATTACAATGGCTTTCTGGCCCTCGCTTTCCACCCAGATAAGGGCATGAATGTGAGCAAGATTATTTTCAACCTTCATATCTTCAACGACAACCGTAAGCCGATACGGCAATTCATCGCCGAGATTGCGCACCAGTTGTTCACGCAGCATTTCAGCGACAAAAAATCGCTCGTTGCGATCCGAAATCTGGTCTTCAGGGAACATTGCAGGCTGTTCGGGCATTAGATCGGTCAGCTTCTCTTGCAATGACTGCATGTCGTCATGGCGCGCAGACAGAGGGAAAATCGCTGCGAAATCATGTTTAGCACTGACCGAGTCAATGAAGGGCAGCAAGGCTTTCTTGTCAGACACACGATCAGTCTTGTTGACGACCAGAATAACCGGACGATCAGCCTGCTTGATGTGGTCCAGGACATACTCGTCTTCATCTGTCCAGCGCAGGGCCTCGATAACAAAAACGGCTACATCGATGGTCAGCAATCCATCGGCCACTTCACGATGCATGAATCGATTGAGCGCATTACTGCGTTGCTGCTTAAGGCCCGGCATATCCATGAAGATAAGCTGGGTATTGCTTGTCGTATGAATACCCAGAACATGCCAACGGGTCGTATGCGGCCGTCGCGAGGTAATGCTGAGTTTCTGACCGATCAGGTGGTTCAGCAAAGTGGATTTGCCGACATTGGGCCGGCCGCAAATTCCAATATAGCCACAGCGAAATGAGCTGTCACTGGACATCATGTATTTTCACTGCCTTTTTCTACCTGCAGGTACTGCAAGGCCTGTTCTGCGGCAGCCTGCTCGGCCATCTGCTTGCTGCGCCCGCTAGCTCTTATTACATCGAGCCCATCAACGGCGCACTCGACAGTGAATTCACGTGAATGTGCTTCGCCGCTCTCTGATTCAATGCGATAGATTGGCAAGGGCAGGTGCCTCGCCTGAAGATATTCCTGCAGCATGGTTTTAGGATCCTTGCCCGCCTTTTCCGGGGACACTTCGCTCAAGAGCTGGCTGTACAGGTCAAGTATGCGTTGTCGACAGATCTCAATGCCGGCATCCATATAGATGGCGCCGATAATCGCCTCCATTGCATTGGCCAGAATCGAATCCCGGCGCCAGCCACCGCTCTTCAGTTCACCACTGCCAAGCTGGATCAAGTCACCCAGTTCCTGCTGGCGACCCAGGCGCGCCAGGGTCTCCCGCTTGACCAGTGCCGCCCGCAGACGCGTA
Organism: Methylohalomonas lacus; assembly: GCF_024808875.1. GTDB lineage: Bacteria > Pseudomonadota > Gammaproteobacteria > Methylohalomonadales > Methylohalomonadaceae > Methylohalomonas > Methylohalomonas lacus. The sequence continues at coordinate 169,814 of NZ_JANUCT010000003.1, read as the reverse complement.
AGACTGCCCTCACTGGCTTGCGGGAACTGTTGATAAAGCGCCTCAGCAATCACAAACCCGAGAATGGCATCACCAAGATACTCCAGCCTTTCATTATTAGCCGCACCTACACTCCGATGTGTAAGCGCTGTTTTAAGTAGCTCAGCATCATTAAAATCATGCCCAAGACAACTTGTTGGTATCTGCCAACTATTATTCAATTGCCGCCCAACTGAACCGTTTCATCGTAAACCAGGACAACATCGAGATCGCCAAACAACGTTGTCCGATTCTCATAGTACATATACATCTCACGCGGTTCCTGCCCCACCTTGTTGGCGGTCAGATAGTCGTTTATGTTCTTTTCAGTAAATTGGTACAGGCCATTGATATTCGCACTGCGAAGAAAATACTTGCGCACATCCCGTTCAGACATTTTTTCAGCCTCGGCCTGGCTGGCTACCGAGTTCAGCGACTGAGTGATGGCAAAACTATCGCTATACAGCGGGAATAATTTCATTGCCACCAGGGCAAAGAACCCGATCAGCACTATCACCATGATGAAGCCAATCAACGTCAGACCGTACTGGTTTCTGGAATATGTCATAACCGTCTCCTCAAGCTCCCCTTTAAGGTTCGTATGCAACCATACTTATTCTATGGTCCCCAACCGACTCCATTCTATACCGCCATCCCAGTGCATCCAGATGAAAAATGCCTTGCCGACCAGATTATGTTCCGGCACAAATCCCCAGAAGCGGCTATCGCTACTATGATCGCGATTATCACCCATGGCAAAATAATGCCCTTCCGGGACCACCGTATCAACCTTGAAGCCGGAACGGTCTGAATCTATTAAAATATGGTGTTCCATGCCCAGAAGGTCTTCCTGGCGCAGTATGGCGCCGTTCATGTCGTTACCGGAGCCGTTGGTCTCATAACGCCCCACCGTTTCCTGGGGCATCAACTCGCCATTGATATAGAGCTGCTTATCACGATAGGCAATTCTATCACCGGGCAAGCCAACTATTCGCTTTATGTAGGGTGTTTCCGGGTTCTTGGGGTAGCGAAACACCGCTATGTCACCGCGTTCAGGTGCGCCCAGATCCAGGACCTTGCTGTTGACGACCGGCAGGCGAATACCATAATCAAACTTATTGACCAGAATAAAATCGCCTATCAGGAGTGTCGGCATCATAGATGCCGAAGGTATGCGGAATGGCTCGACAATAAATGAGCGCAGCAGAAGAACGATCAGGAAAACCGGAAAGAACGAGCGCGCATACTCCACCAGCACCGGCACGTTTTCGGCATCTTCTTCGCCGGTTCTTTGAGCTTCTTCAATCGCCCGTTTGCGGCCGGGCGCCAGCACTGCAGAATCAAATGCCCAGATCACTCCACTGACAACGGTAAGCAAAACCAGCAGTGCTGAGAAATCGAAACTCATTTTCCTTTCCCCACGTCCAGTATGGCCATGAAGGCGGCCTGTGGTATCTCCACCGTGCCGAATTGCTTCATGCGCCGCTTCCCTTCTTTCTGTTTTTCCAGCAATTTACGCTTTCGCGTAATATCCCCGCCGTAACACTTGGCAGTTACGTTCTTGCGCAAGGCCTTGACCGTTTCCCGTGCAATCACGTGAGAACCAATCGTTGCCTGGATTGCGACATCATACATTTGCCGCGGGATGACCTCTTTCATTTTTTCCGCCAGTGCTCGACCGTGAATCTGCGCCTTGTCCTTGTGCACAATGATCGACAGGGCATCAACGCGATCGCCGTTGATCAGCACGTCCAGCTTGACCAGGTTCGATGCCTGATTGCGTACAAAATTATAGTCGAACGAGGCATAGCCACGCGTCGCCGATTTCAGCCGGTCGAAAAAATCGACGACGACTTCCGACATCGGCAACTCGAAGCTGATGGCAACCTGGTTCCCCAGGTATTGCATGCTTTTCTGGACACCACGCTTTTCCATGCACAGCGTTATCACGTTACCGAGATGCTCCTGCGGCACGAGAATATCGGCATGGATAATCGGCTCATAGATGATCTCGATCTGGTCCAGCGGCGGCAATCGTGAGGGGTTGTCAACCTGCAGGGTTTCACCCTTGCTGGTCAGGACTTCGTATATAACGGTCGGCGCCGTGGTAATGAGATTAAGGCCATACTCGCGCTCCAGCCGTTCCTGGACGATTTCCATATGCAGCATGCCAAGAAAGCCGCAGCGAAAGCCAAAACCCAGTGCCTGTGAGGTTTCCGGCTCATAATGCAGCGCCGAATCATTCAGACGCAGTTTTGCCAGGGCTTCGCGCAGATCCTCGTAGTCCGATGCATCAACCGGAAACAGACCGGCAAAGACGCGTGGCTTGATCTGCTTGAAGCCCGGCACCCTCTCCGTCGCCGGTCGGTCGGACTGGGTCAGCGTGTCACCGACCGGGGCGCCATCGATTTCCTTGATGCCCGCGACCACGTAGCCCACCTGGCCGGTGCGCAGGACATCGACTTTCAGGCGCTTCGGCGTAAAAAGTCCAACCTCGGAAACCATGTAATCATGGGCTGTGGACATGACCCGCATCTTGCGCCCGGCAAACAGTTCACCATCCACGATCTTGACCAGGGAGACCACACCCAGATAATTATCAAACCAGGAATCTATGATCAGGGCTTTCAACGGTCCGGCCGGATCACCCTTGGGCGCCGGTATGTACTTGACGATCTGTTCCAGGATTTCATGTACGCCCTGCCCCGTCTTGGCGCTCACGCACAGGGCTTCGCTGGCATCGATGCCGACGATTTCCTCGATTTCCTGCTTCACCCGTTCTGGGTCGGCGGCCGGAAGATCGATCTTGTTGATGACCGGCAGGACCTCAAGGTTCTGCTCGATGGCGGTCAGGCAGTTGGCCACGGTCTGCGCCTCAACACCCTGGGCGGCATCGACGACCAGCAAAGCACCCTCGCAGGCGTACAGGGAGCGTGATACCTCGTAATTGAAATCCACGTGGCCGGGCGTATCAATAATATTGAACTGGTATTCCTGGCCGTCGTCCGCCTTGTACTTGATGCTGACGCTCTGCGCCTTGATGGTGATGCCACGTTCCCGCTCCAGATCCATGCTATCCAGGACCTGGGCCGACATTTCACGATCCGTCAACGCCTCGCAGAGCTGTAGAAATCGATCGGCAAGCGTCGACTTGCCATGGTCGATGTGGGCAATAATCGAAAAGTTACGGATATGGTCCATCGGCATCTGCTGGTTGCAAGACCAAAACCGGCATCCTGGCCTTGCTGGCGGGGGGATCGGGTTGGCCAGTGAATTGTTGTTCGCCGTCAGCCCGCTGGTCATCAGCAAGCAGGCGCGCGAATTCTAGCCTATCTGGGCCAACCTATAAACTGGCAACCGGGCCGTCTGCGCGGCCCGGTTGCCGTTATTGAGCTATGCAGACTTATTCCGGGTCGATCTTGATGGCCAGGAACATTGGCCCGCCACGGCGCTGCACCAGCACCGGCACGGACTTGCCGGTCGGCAGATCGCCAACCAGCTCGGCAAAATGCTCGGCATTTTTGACCTTGGTATTGTTCAGCATCAACAGGATATCGCCCGAGCGAATACCGGCAGCCCGCCCCGGTCCGGGGCCCACTTCCTCGACCAGTACGCCGTTTTCCGGCAGCTCCAGCTCTTCGCGCTGGCTCTCGGTCAGGTCGCGGACGCTGATATCCAGCTGATTGGCGGCATCCGGCTTGTCCGGTTTGCCGCGGTTGGCCAGTGTCTGGTCATCGTCGGGCAGCTCCTCGATGGTCAGGTTCAGGCGCTTTTCATTGCCCTCACGGATAATCTCAACCTCGACCTCGCTGCCGACATGGGTGCTGCCGACCATGGGCGGCAGATCCGAAGAATCTGCGATGTCTTCACCATCATAATTGACGATGATGTCACCGACCTCGACACCCGCCTTGGCCGCCGGGCTGTCCGGCAGCACGCGTGCCACCAGGGCGCCATGAGGCCGCTTCATGTCGAAGGATTCCGCCAGCTCGCGCGTAACATCCTGGATCAATACACCCAGCCAGCCGCGTGAAACGCGTCCTTTATCCCGCAACTGCTGGTAAACGCTTTCAACCACGTTGATCGGGACGGCAAACGACAGCCCCATGAAGCCGCCGGTACGGCTATATATCTGTGAATTCACGCCGACGACTTCACCATCCAGGTTGAACAGCGGGCCGCCCGAGTTCCCCGGGTTGATGGCGACATCCGTCTGGATGAACGGCACATAGTTTTCCTTCGGCAGACTGCGGCCCTTGGCGCTGACGATACCCGCCGTCACCGAGTGATCGAAACCGAACGGCGAGCCTATGGCCAGCACCCATTCACCCACCTTAAGCTTGGATGAATCACCCAGTTTCAGCGTCGGCAGATTTTCACCGTCTATTTTCAGTACCGCGAGGTCACTACGCGGGTCGGTGCCAATCACTTCGGCGACGAATTCACGCCGATCGACCAGTCGTACGACCACTTCCCTGGCATCCTTGACGACATGATTGTTGGTAATGACATAGCCGTCCTTGGAAATAATGAAGCCGGAACCCAGCGAGTTATCCTCATAGGGCTGCCCACCACCATCCGGCTGTTCCTCGAGGAACTTACGGAAGAAATCATAAAACGGGCTGTCTTCCGGAATCTGAGGAAGATTGCGCATACCCGGCGGCATTTTATTTTCCGGGCCCTTCAGCGTGGTGCTGATATTGACGACCGCCGCCGAATTTTCCTCGACCAGATCGGTAAAGTCCGGCAACGACCGAGCCTGGGCGACACTGATGCCGAACAGGCTCAGCATCAAAAAGACAAGGAGATAACGGGCAATTGGCGCTTTCATGAATCACTCATCCTGATTGAAGTATAGCGTTGCAGGCGCATCCCTGATGCAAAGACCAGCCGGAACGGCGGCTGATTGGCGTCAGGGCTGCTGGCTGACGGCGTCGGCCACTTTGCGTACCGTAATGGCCGGTACTTCACCGACGACCATGATCTGGTAATCATCGGTCTTGCGGGCAAAGGCATGGACGGCGCCGAGTTTGGACGGACCGACCCTGGCTGCATCCTGCTCACTGAGGCGTTCGATAAACACCGATACCAGCGCCAGGCCGTCCGAAACAACCATATGGTGTACCGGGCGCGGACTGTCGGCCAGGAGTTCGTGCGAGCGATCCGTCACACTGAAACCGGCAGGCAACCAGCCGGGTTGCCAGTCATCTTCGCTGGCCGGTTCGTGGCTGTCATCGGGATTTTCATACCAGCTGTAGTCAGTCCCGTTAATCGTCGGTTCCAGGAGACTGTCCGGGATGCTGTCAACAATGTCCAGGTGGGTAAACATGAATTGCTCTATCGGCCTGCCGTCTTCATTGAGCAGCTCCGATTTAAGCAACAGGTGACTTTTTTCATCCAGCCACAGACGGTAGCCGTAACGGAAATCATCTCGCGGCACGATCTCGACGATCCGGGCATCGCGTCCAGCGGTACGGCCGCTACCCGCCACCCTGAACACGTAACTGTCCGACAGCTTGTCCACTGAGCTCGGGAACTGTGACGACAACAACTGATAGGGCCGACTGCGCTCCACGCGCACCGAGTGGTCGTCCGGAAAAATACAGGTCACCGACTCGTCATTGCGGATGACCTCGCGGGCCGGGCCGCTTAACGAGATCAGCCGTTCGCGTTCCCGGCCCGCTTCCGACTTGTGGATGATGCGCATCGCGTCCATGTGCTGGTTGCGCCGGTAAACGAACACACCGTCGTAGTCGAGCGTGCGACCGGCTTCGGTCATCTTGTCCAGCAGCAGGCGCGCCTCGGCATCACTGTTGCCTGCCCCGTTTTCAGCCAGCGCGGGCACAACGACCAGCCACAGGCCCAGCAACCACAGACCCTGCCACATGGGACTAGCGATCACCATAGCTCGGCGCGACGATGCGCGCGTACGGCAAGCTCCCGGAAACCCCGCTGTTGGCGCGGTACTCATTATGGTTGATCAGGTAACTGTTGAAGCCATACTGGCCCTGCTGCTGGCTGGCCGGCGCGGCATCCGTCGACACGGTACGCGCCAGCGGCGCACGCGGCGCCGGCTGCGTCGACTGCCACGGCCCGGTCACCGGGTCATTGGCAAAAGAACTGTCCCCCGCCGGCGCGGTATTCACCGACACGCCGGTTACGGCTGGCGCCGTCGGGCTGCTGACACTGGTCGCCTGGTCCAGACCGCGCAAACCAACGATGGCAACCAGCGCCACGGAAGCAGCGATGGCCATGCCGGCGGCCGGTTTCAGCGCCTTTTGGACGAAGCGGCGTGAATTCGATTGTGGACTCAGAACGGTGGGTTCGTCGTCCAGGGCAGCCGAAATCCGCTGCGACAGGTCGCGGATCGGCATGTCGCTCGCCAGCTGCCCGCGCATGGCGTCACCGATCATGTGGTAGCGTCGCCAGCTGGCCAGCAGTTCAGGATCCGTCCGGAACGAGTTCAGGACCGTTTCGGCCGACTGCCCGGATTCACCGTCCATGAAGATAGATATTTCTTCATATTTATTCACTTTGTTGCACCCTACTCATCTGTTACCAATGGTTTTAATTGTTTATCGATTGCTTCCCGCGCCCGGAATATCCGCGATCGCACGGTACCGATCGGACATTCCATGACCTCTGCGATGTCTTCATAGCTCAGCCCCTCAATTTCGCGCAGGGTTATCGCGGTCCGCAGATCTTCGGGCAACTCCTCGATGGCACGAATTACCGTGTCCTGGATTTCATCCCGCAACAGCATGTGTTCCGGAGTCGCTTGGTCCCTTAGAACCCCGCTGGAGTCAATTTGTTCAATTTCATCATAGTCCTGGTCCGCCTCAAGCGGCCGGCGCGACTGTACGGCCAGGTAATTTTTTGCCGTATTGACCGCGATCCGGTACATCCAGGTATAAAACGCACTGTCACCCCGGAATTTCGGCAGCGCCCGATAGGCCTTCAGGAAGGCTTCTTGTGTGACATCCATGGCATCGTTCGGGTTCCGCACGAAACGGCCCACGAGATTGATGATGCGCTGCTGGTATTTGGTAACCAGGAGGTCGAAGGCGTGCTTGTCGCCCCGTTGGACCCGTTCGACCAACTCCTGATCTGATTCGCGTGCGGTCATTCCGCCCGGTCCCCTATAAGATTCTTCTTGCTGTTACAATCACCATGGACGGCCTGAATTCTTGCCGCATCAGGCCACCCGCGTGCAGCGGTGACCGAGTCATGCCGTTCAGCTGGATGGGTTGAACTGAATCGCCTGCCGGATTTTCGAAGCTGCGAAAACCATGCTTCTGGCGAGATTCAGGGCTTACAATGCAATATTCAAAATTGTTCTGACAATTCCCGACGATTATAACAGTTCCCGCTTATGCCACAGCAATACCATCACGATGTCCTCATCATCGGCAGCGGCGCCTCCGGCCTGTCATTGGCGCTACAGCTGGCCGACCATGCGCGCGTGGCGGTATTGTCCAAGGGGCCGTTGACCGAGGGCGCCACCTTTTACGCCCAGGGCGGCGTCTCGGCGGTTCTGGACACCCAGGATTCGGTCGAATCCCATGTCAATGACACGCTGATCGCCGGCGCCGGGCTGTGCCGCGAGGATGTCGTGCGCTTCGTGGTCGAACAGGGTCCGCGCAGCATTGACTGGTTGATCGAGCTCGGCGTCGCCTTCACCAGGGTCGAAACCGCCGACGGCCATAGCGACTATCACCTGAACCGCGAGGGCGGCCACAGCCACCGGCGCATCATCCATGCCGCCGATGCCACCGGTCGCGCTATCGAGACAACCCTGGAGGGCCGGGTGCGGGCGCATCCGGCCATCGACCTGTTCGAATATCACACCGCGGTCGACCTGATCACCGCTACCAAGACCGGCCATGCCGCTGATCCGGCCGCGGATCGCTGCCTCGGCGCCTACGTCTACAGCCAGGCGAGCGGCCAGGTCGAGGTCTTTGGCGCGGGCGCGGTGGTGCTCGCCTCCGGCGGCGCCGGCAAGGTCTATCTTTACACCAGCAACCCGGACGTCAGTACCGGCGACGGCATCGCCATGGCCTGGCGTGCCGGCTGCCGGGTGGCGAACATGGAATTCGTCCAGTTCCACCCAACCTGCCTGTACCACCCGCAGGCGAAATCCTACCTGATTACCGAGGCGATCCGCGGTGAAGGCGGCATTCTGCGCCTGCCCGACGGCGAACCATTCATGGCCCGGTTCGACGAGCGCGCCGAACTGGCACCGCGCGACATCGTCGCCCGCGCCATCGACCACGAGATGAAGCGGCTCGGCCTCGATTGCGTCTATCTCGACATCAGCCACAAGCCGGCCGAATTCATCCATGAACACTTCCCGTCGATCCAGGCAACCTGCCTCAAATACGGCATCGACATGACCGCCGATCCCATTCCCGTGGTGCCGGCGGCACACTACCTGTGTGGCGGCGTCGTCGTCGACACGGCCGGCCACACCGACCTGGCCGGCCTGTACGCAATCGGCGAGGCCTCCAGCACCGGTCTGCACGGCGCCAATCGCATGGCCAGCAACTCGCTGCTGGAATGCGTCGTATTCGCCCATGCCGCCTACCAGGATATCGTCAGCCAGATCGATACCGGCGCATCGGCACCGGCCCTGCCCGACTGGGACGAAAGCCTGATCACCGATTCCGACGAGGAGGTGGTGGTCTCGCACAACTGGGACGAAATCCGACGCTTCATGTGGGACTACGTTGGCATCGTCCGTACCACCAAGCGCCTGCAGCGCGCCCAGCACCGCATCCAGTTGCTGCAAAACGAAATCCACGAGTACTACAGCAATTTCCGCCTGACCAACGATCTGATCGAACTGCGCAACATCTGCGCGGTGGCCGACATGATCATCCACAGCGCGCTCGCCCGGCGCGAAAGTCGCGGCCTGCACTACATCACCGACTACCCGCTGCCGGACAGCAGCCAGCCACCCCGGGACACCGTGCTGACGCCGCCCCGTCGTAGCTCTGCCGCACAGACGGCCTGAGGGACCGGCATTGCGCCGGCCTCCAACAGCAGATTGAAATTCACTACACTGTCCCCATTTCGTTGATAATTGCGGGCAGCCGTGAATCCCATCAACGAGATACTCTTCACGAGCGACGTGGAATATGGAATACAAGGACTATTACAAGATCCTCGGCGTCGATCGTGACGCCGATGCCGACACCATCAAGCGCGCTTACCGCAAGCTGGCGCGCAAGTATCACCCCGACGTCAGCACGGAAGCAGACGCCGAGGATCGTTTCAAGGAAGTCCAGGAAGCCTACGAGGTGCTCAAGGACCCGGACAAACGCCAGGCCTATGATCAAATGGGTAATGACTGGCAGGGCGGTCAGGACTTCCGGCCGCCGCCGGGCTGGGAAAACCAGCGCCAGGAATGGCACTTCAGCGATGCCGACCTCGGTGGCGGCGACTTCAGCGATTTTTTCGAAAGTCTGTTCGGTGGCGGCCGCCAGCAGGGCCGCTCGGCGAAGTTTCGCGGCCAGGACCAGCGCGCGCGACTGCGCATTAGTCTCGAGGATGCCTATCACGGCGCCACTCGCAGCATCACGCTGAACGTACCCGAAACCGACGACCAGGGGCGCGTACGCCAGCAACCGCGCGAACTCAAGGTGCGCATCCCCGCGGGCGTCACCGCCGGCCAGCATATCCGTCTGCGCGGCCAGGGTGGTCAGGGATTCGGCGGCGGCCAGGCCGGTGATCTGCTGCTGGAAGTCGAATTCGAGCCGCATCCACAATTCCAGGTCGACGGCCGTGACATCCACCTGGATCTGCCTATCGCGCCGTGGGAAGCTGCCCTCGGCGGCAAGGTGCCGGTGCCGACTCTCGGCGGTCAGGTCAACCTGAGTATTCCGGCCGGGTCACAGACCGACAAGCAGATGCGCCTGAAAGGTCGCGGCCTGCCGGGCAAGCCGGCCGGCGACCAGATTGTCAGACTCAGGATCGTGACGCCGCCGGCCAACAGCGATACCGTAAGACAATTGTACGAACAGATGCGCGACCAGACGGCTTTCGATCCCCGCAAGCAGCGCACGGGAGGTTCAAAATGAACCACGATGACGACATTCTGCAGGCTGATGTATTTGACGACGAACGCCGCCTGAGCCTGGACGAACTGTCACAACTCTGCGGCGCGCAGACCACGCTGATCATCGAACTGGTCGAGGAAGGTGTACTCGAACCCGCCGACGTGCGTGCCAGTCACTGGGTTTTCAGTGGAAGTTGCGTACGCCGGGTACGCACCGCCGCCCGCCTGCAGCGCGATCTCGACGTCAACATGCCCGGCATCGCGCTGGCCATTGAGCTGCTGGAAGAACTGGAAAGCCTCAGACGCCGGGTGCGGTGATTCTGGTGATTGAGAATAGCGTGACCGGCCCTGTTTCAGTGCCAAGGAGCAATCAAACATCAATAACCCGTTAACCGGAGCTGTTCGCGGCAGGTCGCCGCCCCTACTGATCACCAATCGCTATTAACCAGTTACCATCTACCAACCAGCCAGCTACTCACCTGTCGCTATGCCCCAGATCGCGCTGCGGGTCGATACGATCGCGGATCAACTGCTTGAGTTCCTTGGATTCGGGAAAACGCCCCGACTCGCGCCGTGAAAAAATCAGTTCGTCCCCCAGCCGCACCTCGAAAATACCGCCATGCCCGGGTTTCAGTGCCACCTCGCCGAGATCGTCGCCGAAGGTCATTAGCAATTCCTGCGCCAGCCAGCCGGCGCGCAGCTGGAAGCGACATTGTGAACAGAATGTGATTTCTACCCGCGGTGCGGTCATTTCGGCAACCCTGTCAGGACCCTTGAGTCATACTTAGCGTATCAGTCTCTGAATGAGGAAAGCGATATGCAAACAATCGGCTCATTACTGCGTGGACTGCCCGGCAAGTACGTGATGCTGGCGGCCGGCCTGTTGCCGCTCATGGCCATCAGCACCCCGGCGAGCGCCGGTGACATCAAGCTATTCATAAGCAGCGGCCATGGTGGCCACGGCTATCACCACAATTACCGGACCCGGCCCGGCTTCGCGCTCAGCTACGGCAGCGGTGGCCATTACCGGGGCAAACACTATCGCCACTACAAGGCGCCGAAGTCGCATTATTACGGCAAATCGTACGGCTACAGGAAAGCGTACCCATCAGGCCATTATTATGGCCATAGCGGTTACGGCCGGTCGCACAGCTACTACCATGACCGCGCCAAGCGTTACAGCTACAAGCATGGTTACCGCCATGGTTACCGTGACGGCCGCTACGACGAGCGCCGGCGCACCCGCCATGGTGTCGGCGGCTTTTAGGCCTGTCAGCCCTGATCGCGGTCCGCCTGCTCGATCACCGGGCGCAGGCGCAGCAGCAGCCACAGGCCCGGCAGCGCCAGCAGGAAGGTCAGCAGGAAGAACGGTGCCCAGCCAATCTGATGCACCAGTTCGCCGGCCGGTGGGCCGACGATGACCCGGGCGACCGCCGACAGCGCCGACAAGAGCGCGTACTGTGTCGCCGTATAGTGATGGTTGCACAACGCCATCAGCAGCGCGACGAATGCCGCCGTACCCATGCCGCCAGCCAGGTTTTCCAGCCCCACCGCGCCGACCATGGCCCAGTAGGTCCAGGCAGTGTCCGCACCCAGTTCGGCCAGGCCAACGAAACTGAGATTGGTCAGCGCCTGCAGCACGCCAAACAGTAGCAGGGCACGGAACAGGCGCAGGCGGTACATGAGCAGGCCGCCAAACAGCGCGCCGCCGAGCGTTGCCACCAGGCCGAAGCCCTTGCCGACCACGCCGACATCGGTGGTGGAGAACCCCAGGCCCTGAATCAGGAATGCCGTCGTCAATGTGCCGGCAAAGGCGTCACCGAATTTGTACAGCACGATGAATACCAGCAGGACGATGGCGGCACGCCGGTTGAGAAAATCACGAAACGGCTCGACGACGGCAGCGCGCAGGCTGCGCGGTGCGGCGGCCTCGAAGGTCGGTGTCGGCCCCAGCCAGGTGGCCAGCAGACCGAGACCGAGCAGGCCGGCGAGCAGCCAGTAGGTCTGCTGCCAGCCGATTTGATCCGCCATGATCAGGGCGCCGGCGCCGGCGCACAGCAGCGCCAACCGATAACCGGCCACCGACAGCGCCGCGCCCAGGCCGCGTTCCGGTACCTCCAGCAGGTCGGTGCGATAGGCGTCGACGGCAATGTCCTGCGATGCCGAAAAGAATGCCAGTAACAGCGCCAGCCAGAGCATCGGCTGCAGGTGTTCGGCCGGCGTCAGGCTACCGAGCATGACAATCGTGGCCAGCAACAGGAACTGGCAGATGAACAGCCAGCCACGCCGCCGGCCGGCTATCGGCGGCACGAACCGGTCCATCAACGGCGACCAGAGAAACTTGAGTGCGTAAGGCAGCCCCATCAGCGAGACGAAACCGATCGCGCGAATATCCACATCGACGTCGGCAAACCACGCCTGCAACGTGCCGCCGGACAGCGCCAGCGGCAGGCCCGAGGAAAAGCCCAGCAACAGTGTCACGAACAGGCGCCGGTTACACCACTGGCGCCTGTCGGCAAACAATCGTTCCATCATTGTCGGCATACACTCGAATCAAACGCCGGATTGTCTGTCATCAGCAATCTGATTACCATCGTCGAATGCCTGAAGAAATCGAACGCAAGTTTCTGCTGAAAGACGACCGCTGGCGCGGCCAGGTTGAACGTTCCCTTGACATGGCGCAGGGCTATCTCGGCAACAGTCAGCAGTGCTCCATTCGCATCCGCGTCAGCGGCGAAGACGCCAACCTGAACATCAAGTCGGCGACGCTCGGTATCCACCGGCAGGAATACGACTACGCCATTCCGGTCGCTGAAGCGCGTGAGATGCTCGACACCCTGGCCGACAAGCCGCTGATCGAAAAAACCCGACATATGGTCAGGTATGGCGAGCATACCTGGGAAATCGACGAGTTCTATGGCGACAATGCCGGGCTCATCGTCGCCGAGATCGAACTCGGTTCTGCCGACGAGGCATTCGAGCAGCCGCCCTGGCTGGGCGCCGACGTATCCGATGACCCACGCTATTACAACGTCTGCCTGGTCAGCCAGCCGTTCAACGCCTGGCCCGAGAACGTGTCATAATTGAAACTGACACGGCGCTTTTGACCGCCTATAGGCGCCTGCGTAAAATGGTTTCTGCCGGGAAACCGGCAACCCCACGAGAATCCGAACCGCCATGCAGGACATCAGCACTCAAGACAGCAGCAACGACATCCTGGTCGACAACTTCGGCCGCCGGGTCAATTACGTCCGCATTTCGGTCACCGACCGGTGCGATTTCCGTTGCGTCTACTGCATGGACGAGGACATGGAATTCGTGCCGCGCGAACAGCTGCTGACGCTGGAGGAACTGGCGACCGTGGCCCGCGCCTTTACCGAGCTCGGCGTCAGCAAGATCCGCATCACCGGCGGCGAGCCGCTGGTGCGGCGCAACGTCATGCAACTGTTCGAGCAGATCGGCGCCCTGCCCGGTCTCGGCGAACTGGTCATGACCACGAACGGCTCACAGCTGCCGCGCTACGCCGAGCAGCTGAAAGCCGCCGGCATGAAGCGCCTGAACATCAGTCTTGATTCGCTCGATCCGGAACGCTTCCGCCGCCTGACCCGCGTCGGCGAACTGGACAAAGTACTCGCCGGCATTGATGCTGCACGCGCTGCCGGCTTCGAGCGCACCAAGATCAACGCCGTCATCCTCAAGAACCGCAACCACGATGAGGTTACCGACCTGGTGCGCTTCGCCAGCGATCGCGGCATGGACCTCAGCTTCATCGAGGAAATGCCGCTGGGCGCCATCGGCGAACACGATCGCTACGAGGCCTACTACTCCAGCGACCAGATCCGGGCCGATCTCGAGGAAACCTTCACCCTGCTGCCGACGACCGAAACCACCGGCGGACCGTCGAAGTATTTTCAGCTGGCCGAGACCGGCACCCGGGTCGGCTTCATCTCGCCGCACAGTCACAACTTCTGCGATACCTGCAACCGCGTGCGCCTGACCTGCGAGGGTCGGCTGCTGCTGTGTCTGGGCCAGGAACACTCGGTCGATCTGCGGCGCGTGCTGCGTGCCAATCCCGGCGACATCGAGCCGGTCAAGCAGGCCATCCGCGACAGCATGGCCATCAAGCCGAAGGGCCACGACTTCAACCTGCAAGAGAAACCGGTCATCTTCCGCCACATGAACATGACCGGCGGCTGACATGAACGCCCGCTACCGCCCGGACATGAGTCACGCCGGGCTGCCGCCCACCCAGCCCGTCACCGCCTTTGATGAGTACGGTGAGCCACGCGAACTGCACATTGCCGACGAGCGACCGCTGACGATCTACGTCGACCGCTACGAGATCGTCACGCTCATGACGCTCGGCCGCGAGCCCGAATTCCTCGTTATTGGCTACCTGAAAAACCAGGGGCTTATCAAGGATCTGGAAGAGATAGTTTCAGTGCAGGTTGACTGGGATGTCGGCGCCGCCGCGGTGGTCACACGGCACGGCACCGGCGACTGGGAAGAGAAACTGGGCAAGCGCACCGTCACTACCGGATGCGGCCAGGGCACGGTATTCGGCGACATCATGGAGCAGCTCTACGACATCACCATCACGCCGGTACCGCTGAAACAGTCGACCATCTACGGCCTGCTCAAGAACCTGAACGAATATAACGAGGTGTATCGCTCGGCCGGTGCCGTACACGGCTGCGCGCTGTGCAAGGACAGCGAAATCCTCAGCTTCGTCGAGGATGTCGGCCGCCACAACGCCGTCGACTCCATCGCCGGGCGCATGTGGATCGAGGACATCGGCGGCGACGACAAGATCTTCTATACCACTGGCCGGCTGACCTCGGAGATGATCATCAAGGTCGCGCAGATGAATATCCCGGTGCTGCTGTCACGCTCCGGCATCACCGCCATGGGCCTGAAACTGGCGCAGGATCTCGGCGTGACCCTGCTGTCGCGCGCCAAGGGCAAGCATTTTCTGGTCTACAACGGTTTCGAGCATGTCGAGCTCGACGCCGAACTGCCGGCCAAGGCCGGCGAGCGGCCGCCCAAGCGCCTGCACGCCGGCTGAGCCGGGCGTCATTCCAGCGGAATGTCGCCCTCGATAACGTGATCCAGGTCCAGGCCGTCGATGTGGACCGTGACCCGGGCCCGCAGCGTTTCGTTACCCTGCAGCTGGCCGGATTCGATGCCTTCGTCGACCGCCTTTTCGATTTCCCGCTGCGCGGTCACGCCGACCTTCTTCAGCAGCTTACGTACGCCCATGTTAAAGGTTTCTTCGTTCATGACTGACTCCCGGTAACTCCATGACCCGCAGGTCATGCGATAATGTATCCAGAATAGACCCTGAACATAGTAAATAATTCAGATTAAATTATTACTATAACTTATTAAAAACAATGGCTGAATTGATTCAAGATAATGTGACCGGCCTGGTGCTGGCCGGTGGTAGGGCGCGGCGTATGGGCGGTATCGACAAGGGTCTCGCGCAAGTGGCCGGGCGGCCGATGATTGAATGGGTGCTGGACGGGCTGCGGCCGCAAACAGCGGCGCTGCTGATCAACGCCAACCGCAGTCACGCCACCTACCGCGCGTACGGCCACCCGGTCATCGCCGACAAGCTCGGCGGCTACTGCGGCCCGCTGGCCGGCATGGCGTCCGGCCTCGAGGCCTGCACGACCGACTACCTGGCGACCTGTCCCTGCGACTCGCCGCTGCTGCCGCCGGACCTCGTCGCGCGGCTGCAGCGCGATCTGCAGGCGCAACAGGCGGAACTGGCCGTGGCACACAACGGCGAGCGCCTGCAGCCGGTGTTTGCCCTGCTGTCACGCGAGCTGCTGCCGTCGCTGAACGCCTTCCTCGCCAATGACGGTCGCAAGATCGATCAGTGGTACGCGCAGCACCGCATGGCCACGGTCGATTTCAGCGACCGGCCCGAAGCATTCCTGAACATCAACAGCGCCGATGACGCCAGCGCGCTGGCTGACCGCCTGCAGGCAGCGTCGCCATGACGCTGCAGGCGCAAGTACCGGTGGTCGGTTTCGCTGCCTACAGCGGCACCGGCAAGACCACCCTGCTGGTGGCCATGCTGGCGCTGCTGCGCGAGCGCGGCCTGCGGATCGGCGTCATCAAGCACGCCCATCACAGCTTCGAGATCGACCATCCGGGCAAGGACAGTTTCGAACTGCGCCATGCCGGCGCCAGCCAGATGCTGATCGGTTCGCGCCAGCGCTGGGCGCTGATCTGCGAGACGCCGGATGAAGACCATGGCAGCAGCCTGCAGGACTACCTCGACCGGCTCGACCAGAGCCGCCTCGACCTGGTGCTGGTCGAGGGCTTCAAGCCCTACGCCATCCCAAAGATCGAACTGCACCGGCCATCGCTGGGCAAACCGCTGCTGTGCCAGAATGATGCAAGCATTATTGCCGTCGCCCACGACGCGCCGGCGCCTCTGGCGGTCGATCGCGTCCAGCTCGATATCAACGATCCGCGGGCCATCGGCGAATTCATTATCGAGCGCTTCCTGACGGCCGCCAGTGCACACGTAACAGTGAACGAAACCGTTAATAATAATTGATTAATTTCAATGAATTAAAACTTATACTTAATGCCGTATAAAAACCATGTCTGAAGCCCCGAAAACCCGGCCCGATCACGATCCCAGCTGCCAGGACGATTACGATTCCGAATCACTGCCGGTCGAGGCGGCACGCGCGCGCATCCTCGACAACCTGCAACCACTGCGCGGCTACGAGCAGGTCGCGCTGCGCTCAGCGCTGGGCCGCATACTGGCGCAGGACATCCACTCGCCGGTGGCAGTGCCGCATGGCACCAACTCGGCCATGGACGGCTACGCCCTGGCCGGCAGCGATCTGCCCGCCGACGGCAACCGCGAACTGTGCATCGCCGGCACCGCCTGGGCCGGCCGGCCCTACCCGCAGGCACTGCAGCCCGGTGAATGCGTGCGCATATTCACCGGCGCGATACTGCCTGACGGCGCCGACACGGTGGTCATCCAGGAACGCGCCGAGCGCCGCGACGACACGCTGATCATCGACAACAGCACACGCAGCGGTGACAACGTTCGCGCCGCCGGCGAGGACATTGCCAAAGGCGCCCGGGTGATGGCTGCCGGCACACGCCTGCAGCCGGCCGAGCTCGGTCTGCTGGCGTCACTGGGGCTGGGCGAGATCACGGTGCGGCGGCGCCTGCGCGTGGCCTTCTTCTCGACCGGCGACGAGCTGCGCTCGATCGGCGAGCCGCTGGAACCGGGCATGATCTACGACAGCAACCGCTACACCCTCTTCGGCATGCTGGAGCGGCTGGGCTGCGAGCTGATCGACATGGGCGTGGTCCGCGACACGCCGGAAGCCACTGACACCGCGTTTCGCGAGGCGGCCGACTGCGCCGACGTGCTGATCACCTCCGGCGGCGTCTCCGTGGGCGAGGCCGACTACGTCAAGACCACGCTCGAGGCGCTGGGTGAGGTCGGTTTCTGGAAGGTGGCAATGAAGCCGGGCCGGCCGCTGGCCTTCGGCCGCATCAGTGACTGCGTGTTCTTCGGCCTGCCCGGCAACCCGGTTTCGGTCATGGTCACCTTCTACCAGTTCGTGCAGCCGGCGCTGCGCAAGCTCATGGGCGAAGCCGTCACCGACCCGATAACCGTGCGGGCGCGTTGCCAGTCGGGCCTGAAAAAGCGGCCCGGGCGATTCGAATTCCAGCGCGGCATCCTGTCACAGGGTGACGACGGCGAGCTGAACGTGCACAAGACCGGCGCCCAGGGCTCCGGCATCCTGACTTCCATGTCACACGCCAACTGCTTCATCCTGCTGCCCGTCGAGGCCAGCGGCATCGAACCCGGCGACTGGGTCGACGTGCAGCCGTTTCACGGACTGGTCTAGTTCAGACCTCGATCTGCATGCCGTCGTAGGACACTTCCCAGCCCGCCGCTTCCACCTGGCGACGCTCGTCGCTGTCGTCGAGCAGGATCGGGTTAGTGGTGTTGATATGGATGAAGATCTTGCGCTTGATGTCGAGATCCTTCAGCGCGGCGATGCTGCCGTCCGCATCCGCATTGCTCATATGACCCATGCGCTTGGCGGTTTTCACGCCGACGCCGTCGCGGATCATCTCGTCATCGGTCCACAGCGTGCCGTCGAAGAAGACCAGGTCGGCACCGCGCAAGCGCTCCGCCAGTTCCGGCGTCATCTTCGCGCAGGCCGGCACGTAGAAGAAACGCGTTTCGCCACTGGCGTCCTTGACCTCCAGCGCAATGGTGTCTTCCTCCACCGAGCCGAAATTGTCATCGCCCTTGCTCTCGTCCTCGAGCCACAGCGCCACCTTGCCGGGCACGGCGAACGGGATCACGGTGATACCGGCACGACTGCCATCGGCTTTCTGCAGATCCAGCGGCTGATCCAGTTTCATCACCTCACGGCTGACGAATTTCGGATTGAGCACATTGAAGATGGTATTGGCCTTCAGAACGTCGAGTACCCGCTGGGTACCGTAGACGCGCAGCGGCTGTGACTCGCGCAGGTTCAACAGGCCGGCAACGTGATCGACGTCGGCGTTGGTCAGGACCACGCCCTGGATCGGGCTGTGACGCAGATCCTTTTTCGGATGCAGTATCTCGTTGTCGGTGATCTGCTTGCGCAAATCGGGCGAGGCATTGAACAGGAACCAGTCATCGCCATCGGCGCTGACCGCGATCGACGACTGCGTGCGCTGTTTCGCCGCCGGATCGTTCTGCCGCGCGCGGCGGCTGTTCGGATGGTTGCAGTTCCATTGCGGAAAGCCGCCGCCGGCGCCGGCGCCCAGTACACAGATTTTCATAAGCCTCACACTCCTTCAATTACATTGTCTTGCCCGCGCCAATCACGGCGCGAAATTATGGCTATTTGTAGCCGGGCGTGTTGCCCTGCACCCAGCGTTCGCCGGGGTCGAGCTGTTCCTTCTTCCAGAACGGCGCCCGCGATTTCAGATCTTCCATCATGAAACGGCAGGCCTCGAAAGCGTCGGCGCGATGCGCCGACCAGGCGGCCACCAGGACGATCGCTTCACCGACTGCGATGTCGCCGACGCGATGCAGGATCAGCACTTCCAGCAGTTCCCAGCGGCGAGCCGCTTCATCGGCGATCGACTGCAGATGCCGTTCGGTCATGCCCGGATAGTATTCCAGGTGCATGCCGGTGACGCGTTCGCCATCGTTATGGTCACGCATATAGCCGGTGAAGCTGGCTTCGGCACCGTAACCGCCGACGCTTTGCAGCGAACGCTGGTAATCGGCCAGTCGCGCGTGCGGATCGAACGGGCTGTCGATGATCTCGATCATGCTAGCCTCCGGTTACCGGCGGGAAGAACGCCACCTCGTCGCCGTCACGCACCGGACTGTCGGCCTGCGCGTATTCCATGTTCACCGCCGCCAGAATATTGCCCGAGAATGGTTGATTACCTGCAACCTGCTGCCAGATATCGACCACTTTCATATCACCGGCGTCCTCGATCTCGGCGCTGTCGCGGCCCAGCTCATCGCGCAAACTGGCGAAAAATTTAACCTGTATGCTCATGCAGCAATCCGTTGAATTCGTTTTATCCCGGCCATTCTAACATCGTCGCCCGGCCCTATTGTGGGCCGGCGCTTTGGCGCATAATACGCCCTGACAAACCTGTGACCGAACGCTCATGTCCAACGATTCCAGACACTTAAGCCATCTCAACAGCGCCGGCGAGGCGCATATGGTCGACGTCGGCGACAAGGCCCTGACGCAGCGCATAGCCATCGCCAGCGGCCGCATTCACATGCAGGCCGAAACGCTGAACATGATTGCCGAGGGCACACATGCCAAGGGCGATGTGCTGGCGGTTGCCCGCATCGCCGGCATCATGGCTGC
Organism: Methylohalomonas lacus; assembly: GCF_024808875.1. Taxonomy (GTDB): domain Bacteria; phylum Pseudomonadota; class Gammaproteobacteria; order Methylohalomonadales; family Methylohalomonadaceae; genus Methylohalomonas; species Methylohalomonas lacus. The sequence goes on along the minus strand of NZ_JANUCT010000003.1, from coordinate 149,852 downwards.
GAAAAAGACTGCAGAACTCGTGCCACTGTGTCATCCGCTGGCGCTGACGCACGTCAGCGTCGAGCTCTCGCCGGACCACACCAACCACTGGGTCAGCTGCCAGGCGCGCACCGAGACACGCGATCAGACCGGGGTGGAAATGGAGGCGCTGACCGCGGTACAGATCGCCCTGCTGACCATTTACGACATGTGCAAGGCGGTCGACCGCGGCATGCAGATCGACGCCGTCCGCCTGCTGGAAAAGTCCGGCGGCCGCTCCGGTCACTGGACGGCGGACGGGCAGCCGTAATTTAGTGACTTGTGACTGGTAATTGGTAATTGGCAGGTTTACCAGTCACAAGTCGCTAACCACCCGGTTACGCCCCGCTGCCTTGGCCTGATAAAGCGCCGTGTCGGCACGCTTGAGTACGGTTTCCAGCGTTTCATCGGGATCCGCGCCCAGCACCGCAACGCCGAAGCTGCTGGTAACACGGATTTCTATATCGTCGTAACTGACACTATCATTTTCGAACTGTTCGCGCAGGCATTCGGCCAGATGGACGGCAGCCTGCAGTTGGGTTTCCGGCAGCAGGATTACAAACTCCTCACCACCCAGCCGGGCACAGATATCGTTGACACGCAGCCGTTCCCGGCAGAGATCGGCCACCCGCCGGAGCACCCGGTCACCGGCATCATGACCATGCGTATCATTAACGACCTTGAAATGATCGATATCGAAATATACCAGCGCTAATTCCCGGCCGTAACGCCGTGCACGCTCTATCTCTTCCTGGCCACGACGATAGAATTCCTTCCTGTTGATCAGATCGGTCAGCGAATCGGTGCGGGCCTCGAGTTGCATTTTCTCTTCTGCCAGGCGCCTGAACTCCAGCGCCTTCGCCTCAAACATGATATGTCGCAGCGCGGTTGCCATGGTTTTCTCCCTGGCGCCAAAGGCCCTGCTTCTGCCGCGCACCGTCTCGCGCCAGGATGCAAACGAGGACCGGGGGCTGAGCCGAGGATTTTCAGTGTCACCATTGACCATCGGCTTGGTCGGATCACCGCCCCAGACAATGTCATCCAGATATTCGCGCCGTCCGAGACAGAGAAAGTCACCGTTGTCCAAATCGATGACGATCCCGCCTGTCAGGTATTCCCGCAGTTCACCGGGAAGACTTCTCAATTCCCCCAGACGATCCGATGCGTAGACAGGTGGCCCTGTGCAAACACCCCTTAACTGGACGGGGAATGGCTGCTTTTCCGCTGCCTTGGGCGCTGCCACCTGTTCTTTACCGAACTGCAGAAAAGCGCTGTCCGCATCCATGAGCGACATAAGTGTGTCAATATGGTGTCGAAAAGCGGTAACCAATCGCTGGCCATTAATAATTTCATTGATAAACGGCTCCAGCGACTCCCTGATTTCGTTGTTCCAGCTACTGGTACTGGAAGCACGCAGTTTAGACAGGTGCGAAGTTACAGCGACAGCAACGCTCTGGCAGGTAACCCGGAGATATTGCGAAACGGCACTTGACGAGCGATGGTGGCAGGCGATCAGGCCCTCGAGATGATCATCAATCACAATGGAAAGGGACAGGCTCGCGCCTACCCCCATATTGCGCAGATACTCGATGTGCACAGGCGCGATGCTCCGAAACACAGCATAGGTCAGATCCAGCGGCTTGCCGGTACGCGGGTTGTTCGCTGGCCGGATCGGTACGGCCCGGGCCTCGGGATCGAAAATGAACCGCAGCGAATTCTGGCGATACAGTTCCCGCGCGCGGGCCGGTATGTCCGCAGCCGGGAAATGATGATCAAGATAGGAACCTATGCTGCTGTCCGTACGCGCCTCATGGGTCACGATACCGCTACCGTCTTCCTTGAACCGGTAGTACATGACGCGTTCGTATCCGGTAAGCGCCTGAACCTCTGTGACCGCCTGCTGTAACAGTTCGTCCTCGGAACGGGATTGGCTGATACGATTGAGTGTTGCCAGCAGCCGATGATAGGCGGCAAGCGGTGCTGCCTCCTGTTCATTATAAAATTCAAATTCCAGTATCACGACGCCGTCGTTTAAATGTGGCATCATGATCAATTCATGGGAGTGATTATCTTCTCCCGCTATGGTGACCAGAACGGGTTCGTTCAGATTCGGATAGACCGGCGCCAGGTCCCTGTCCATGATCTGCTTCTTGGGCCCGGCCCCGATGAGGAACGATATATCCTTGCCGAGCAGGCCCTCCGGCTGGTATCCCAGGTACCGTTCGGTGTTCAGGCTGACCTGCAGTATCTCGCCGCTGTGCCGATCCACTGCCAGCAGTGCGCCCCGGGGCTGAATGCTACCCGGAATATGAATCGGCTCGGCTTCACATCCTTCATACAACGCGACGCGGGGATCGTCTTTTTCGGTCAATGGATTATTCATCGGCGAGCTGCTGGTAAAACAGATCAAATGTGGCTGCCGCGGCAGACACTGCAGCTTCTCTTGCCGGCGGGGTATCACAAGACAATTCGGCGCGGTGGCAGAACTGTGCCCAATTGTGTCCCTCGTTACCGGAAGATCCCGCAAAAAACCGTATGCCGCTATCCGCGGTCAGGCCCAGGCTGCCCGCCAGTTGCCGGGCAATGACCTTGCCACCCAGGCGCGACCCCGCCAGCACATACAGGCAACCGGTTTCAGCCGCCCGGGAACCGGTCAGTGCAGACGGGACGGCAGTATCGGCACCAGTTTTAGCGGCCAATATTTTAAGATCCGCGGCCAGATCCTCACTGCGCAATTCATAGCCCAGGCTGGCCGCCGTCTTTCGTCCTGTTGCCTGTACGGCGGCTTCCAGTGGGCTAAAGAGGGAGAAAAACGACTGCAGCAGACGGCTATATTCGGCAACGGTATAGTCGTCGGCAAACAGCCGCCGCAGCGCCGGTAGAGATTCCAGCCGTGCATGCTGCTCGCGGGTAGCGACACGAAGCTGTGCCAGCAACAGGCCGTCAGACACTGGCAGCGTCGCGTTACGGCTTGCACCTTGCTGCCGTGACCGGGCTACCAGACCAGGTTCACTATCTATATTCAAGCCTGCCAACCCACGCTATAGTTTAGTTATACAATAGCAGTTTTCACATTTCCCAGACATCGCAACAATGATACGCAGTCATTCACGAGGTGCCAGCCATGACCGCCCGCAAAATTGCCACTCTGAACCTGCGCATCGATCCCGACCTCAAGGCGGCCGCCCGCACCGCCGCCGGGCGCGAGCATCGCAGCGTGACCAACTGGATCGAGGTTCTCATCCGCGAGCGCTGTGAAAGCCACGGGATCCCCGTGCCCGAGCAACAGGCAGTGTTTGGCTATGAAACGGACGACTCGGCGATTGGTTATGATGTGGACGATTCGGCCGCCGAGTGAGCGATATGGGCCGCCGATTCATGAAAGCTGTGTAAAGCGCTGCGCCAACATCAAAGCCCGGCAGTCGTTCGAGTCACTGGACGGCGGAGGGGCAGTTGTAGTGTGGTAACTGGTGAGCGGTCATTGGTGACTGGCAGGTTCACCGGTCACCAATCAACCTCCCGGCAGGAGGTCCGACCTCGGGCCGAATGATTTGGCGCATGTTTCGCGGCGGGGTCGCCGCTCCTACCGTTGCCGTCGTTTCTTTTCAGTGGGAGAGCCGTCACCATCAACATACAAGCCGATTACCATTGGCGAAACATGTAACGAGAGGTTCGCGGATTTTAATCCGCTCTCACTCTCGGCAGGTTTTGCCAATCACCAGTCACTAATGACCAGTAACTGATCAGTCGTACTTGATGTACTTGAAGCGCGGGTCGTCCGGCGTGCCATCGAGATCGCCTTCCTCGTGGGCCGGCTGCCACATCACGACTTCCTCGATCTTCTTCGCCAGCTGGAAGTCCTTGTCGGTGACGCCCTTGGCGGCGTGGTTCATCAGCTTGACGATGACAAAGGCATACGAGGCAGTCAGGTCCGGGTGGTGGAAAGCGGCCTCGGCCAGGTGGCCGACGGTGTTGATGACCATCAGCGTGCCTTTCCAGCCCGCGGTCTTGTACTTGCGGCGGATCCAGCCGTCCTCGTAGTACCAGTTGGGCAGTTCCTCTTTCAGGCGGGCCTCGATTTCCTCTTCGCTGTAGGTTGCGTCCTTTTCCTTGTTGCGCCATTGAGCCATGGTATCGATCTCCTTTAATCAGCTAGACACAGGCAACCGACGGGCGGTCGGCCAGTGTATGAATGTTCGTCTTGATTGCGCACCGTACGGCCTCCACCGCCGCTTTATCAAGCGTCGCGATACGCTGACTGTCGCGGCAAAGCGCGCCGCGAAAGCCCATGTAGTCCGGCTGCAGCGACAGCAGCGGCACGATATCGGCCTGTTTCAGCGAACCGGCCAGACCGCAGTACAGGCCGGCATCGCGTGACCGCGCGACAAACGCGGCCAGTTCGTCATCTCCGAGTTTATCGCGTAGCGCCCCGCTTTGCTTGTCCATGGTGTCGAGCATGACACCATACAGGCCGGCATCAGCCAGGCTCGGCAGATGATCGAGCTGCGCCCCGTATTCGGCAAACAGCACGACGACGACCCGTACGCCCTGCCCGGCCGCCCGTGCCAGGCAGGCCAATACGGCGCTGTCCAGCTGCCTGCCAAACCAGCCGATCTTGACGATGTCGACACCCGCGGCGGCCGTCGCCGTGATCGCCGGCGCGATAACGTCCGCGGCCAGCGGCCGGTCACCGATGGTCGCACTCAGCGTGTGGCGACCGCCCAGCGCGGTAACAATACGCGCGCGTTCCGCCGCGGCCAACGCACCGAGCGCGCCACGGGCCGGATCCTTGAGGTCGATGATATCGGCACCATGGGCAGCCACCAGCCGGGCCTCGGCAAGACTGCTGACGCTGGCCAGGAACTGCGGCGTAACCGGAGGCATTATGGCGTTCATCAGGCGTCCTGTGCCGCGTCGGCGTCCAGGTGGGCATTGATGCGTTCCATCAGCCAGTCCCAGGCCTGGCGTTCGCGTTCACCGGCGGTCTTGTCCATGGCGATCTGCAGGTATTCCAGTTCATTGGTGATCTTCTCGCGCGGCAGCCGATCGAGACGGCTAACCAGTATCGCGCACTCGAGCACCGCGACCTGGGCACGGTTAAAGCCGAGAAACGGCTTGTGCATGCCTTCATGCACGCACCGGCAGTAGAAGCGTGGCCGCAGTTCGTCCTCGTCGACGCGCTCGACGCGCAGTTCCAGGTGCGACAGGGCGGCGTCGAGGTAACGCCCGGCCACGACTTCGGCCGGCTGCAACGGCCAGTCGTAGCGGCCGGTCAGGCAACCGGCGAACACGCGCACGTCATCGGTCAGGTTGACGACAGCCACGCCGCTGCGTTCGAGATTGGCGAGCGTGGTCGACGGCCGGAACGGTGCAATGAGATACAGGTCGTCGACCCGGCGCAGGCCCATGGGCGCAATCTGCACGCTGTCGTCGGCATTCAGGGTGGTGACGATGGTTTCGTAGATCATCATTATATTCAGTCGTTGCTGCTGCGATCGTCGTCGCGATCGTCAGCGCCGCTGTTGTCGTTATCGGTGGTTTGTTCGCGCTCGGCCTGCTTGCGCTTGCGCGCCCGGCTGGCCTTCATTGTACTGCCCTCTTCCTTGAATTCCTGCCGGCTCTGCGGTTTCAGGGCATGCGCGGCACGCGCGGTGTCGCCGGCCTCTTCGCTCACCGCGGCGGGTACGGCCACGCCCCAGCCGAGTTCCTCGTCCTGGTCATAGCGCTTGCCGAGCTGCCAGGCGATCTGCGCGCGCGCCAGTTCGACGCCCATGTAGAACGCATGCGGCGGATCGTCCTCGAGCTGAACCAGTTCCGGGAACATCGCAAACGGTTCCTGGCCGATACTCATGCCGTCGCGGTTGAACACGTGGATACCCGCCTCGCTGATCTGCACGCGGTAATTCGGATCGCGGATCTGTCCGGCGAGCTCGCTGATCTCCTCCGGCGTGGAAGGAAACGGCTTGCGCGAGTGGGTTGTCAGCAGTGCGTCGCTATAACCCTTGGGCAGGCTGTTGGCCTCGCGCGCGGCGAACATCTGCCGGCGGGCACTGTCCGCCTCGCGCACCGCCGCGCGGGCGTGCGGGCTGACCTCGGTGGCCAGTACGTTGGTGATCCGCAATTCGGAAATGATACCAAACAGGATGGCGTTGATGCCGGTGGTATCGGCCTCGGTCAACTCGGTGAGATTGCCGATGCCCATCATGATCGGAATATCCGGGCACTGTTCGCGCAGCTGCTGGTAGCGCACGATCGAGGCGGTAAAACCGAAATGGATCGGATCGAGGATACTGTCGGCCAGACATTCGCGGCCCTGCCCGGTCAGGCTGGCGACGGCACGATAAAGCGAGTCCATGTCACCGGGGCTTTCAGGGATGATAATGGGCGTGCTGGCGACCTCGTCGGCCAGCCACAGCGTGCTTTCCTTCAGGCTGAGCAGGTAATCCGCACCGGCGCGGCCGCCCCGCAGTAGCTCGTCGGTTTCGAGCGAATCGACGCTGACGGTGAAACCGGCGTCGCGCAGTGCCCGGACGCTGTCTTCCAGATGCGGGAAATCCAGCCCCGGCAGGCAGCCGAGGTCGATGACGTCGGCGCCGTCGCGGCGATAGCGTTCGGCGCGTTCGACAATAGCGGCCACGTCGATCTGCGGCGCGTCGACGATCTCGGCGAACACGCGCACATCGTAGCGGCTCAGATCCGGGGCAAACGCCTTGCCGCCGAAATACGCCGGCAGATCCTTCAGATCTTTCGGGCCGCGCTCCACGCTGACACCAAGCTGCGCGGCCAGTGCGTCGATATCGCCCTGGCACAGGCCCGGTACGACGATGCGGTCGATGCCGTCGAGCGCCGTCAGCCGTCGCTCGATCAGCTTGACCGTCATCAGCGCGGCCACGCTGACACCGATGTTACGCACCTCGTAGCTGAATTCCGGCTGCATGGACTCCAGCACCTGGTGCAGGCTTTTCTCCGCCAGCTTGCCGGTCAGAAAGACGATGTGTTCGGACATGTTATGGGGAAGCGCCTGGTCTGGTTGCTCGCGATCGGGTTGCGGCGGGCATTATATCGGCTTCGAACCGATACCGCGTTGCTGGTTGTCTGTAACCAGTCTAACTGGTCACTCATAGCCATAAACAGGCCTGCCGGGCCCGTCCGGGTCGCAGCAAGACCCGCCATGGGTTTGCGTGACGATTTTAACCTTATGATTTGAGTGATATTTTACCCCAATACGGCGGTCCGGGCCAGAACTGGCACGGTTCTGGCAACGCGTATTCAGTGCAACACAGCTTCTCTGATGTCGCTGTTTGCACCGGGGAGTTAGATGACACTCTCCACATTCAAACTAAACTTAAACTTGGAGAATTAACATGAAGTGGGATACTCCTGCATATAGCGACATTCGCTTCGGCTTCGAAGTGACCATGTACATCAACAACAAGTAAGTTGTTATGTATGACCGGGGGTGGTTTGCCACTCCCGGTTTCAATACCAGGCCGGATTGAGCCAACCGGATCGAAACAGGGACACAGTTATTGCAAGGGCGTGCACGAAGCACCAGGAATTTCAGTGAGCCCTGTTAGACACGCCGTCAACAGGGCTTTTTAATACATAAACGATCAATAAGCGGATATTGAACTGATGGGTATCGAAGAACAAACACCGTGGAGCCGCGAGGAGTTCGAGCAGAAACTCCGCGCGAAAGAGAAGTATTACCACATCAATCATCCTTTCCACGTCCTGATGAACACGGGCAAGCTGGAAAAGAAGGCCATCCAGGGCTGGGTAGCCAACCGCTTCTATTATCAGACCAGCATCCCAATCAAGGATGCCGCCATCATGGCCAACTGCACCGATCGCGACACCCGCCGCCTGTGGGTGCAGCGCATTATCGACCATGACGGCACCCAGGGTAACGACGGCGGTATCGAGGCCTGGCTGCAGCTCGGCGAGGCCGTCGGCCTGAGCCGCGAGGAACTCCAGTCGGAGCAGCACGTGCTGCCCGGCGTGCGCTTTGCCATCGACGCCTACGTGAATTTCGCCCGGCACGCGACCTGGCAGGAAGCCGCCTGCTCATCGCTGACCGAGCTGTTCGCGCCGAAGATTCATCAGAACCGGCTCGACAACTGGCCCAAGCATTACACCTGGATCGAGCCGGACGGCTACAACTATTTCCGCAAGCGGCTGGGAGAAGCCCGCCGCGACGTCGAACATGGCCTGAGCATCACGCTGGATCATTTCCGCACGCGCGAACAGCAGGAACACGCGCTCGGCCTGTTGCAGTTCAAGCTCGACATCCTCTGGACCATGCTCGATGCCATGTGGATGGCCTATATCGAGAACAAACCACCCTATCACTGTGTCGAATAAGAAGAATGGATATTACAGCTGATCAAACGATTCCCGAGATTGCGCCGACGTTCCGGCTGCAATGGGAAAAAGCACAGAATTGTTATGTCGTCCTGTATCCGGAAGGCATGGTCAAGCTGAGCCCCAGCGCCGGCGAGATCATGAAACGCATCGACGGCGCCCAAAGCGTCGCCGACATCATCAGCGAGCTGCAGCAGCAGTTTCCGGACGCTGAACTCGAACAGGACGTACGCAAATTTATGGAGGTAGCTCATGACAACGGCTGGATTCGAGCAAAGCAGTAAAGGTAAGCCCCTCTGGTTACTCGCGGAGCTGACCTACAAGTGCCCGCTGCAGTGCCCATACTGCTCCAACCCGGTGGAGATCGCCAAGTACCAGGACGAGCTCACCACCGAGGAGTGGTTCCGGGTCATGCGCGAGGCACGCGAAATGGGCGCGACGCAGCTCGGCTTTTCCGGCGGCGAACCGCTGGTGCGCAAGGATCTGGAAGAGTTGATCGCCGAGGCGCGGCGGCTGGGTTTCTATACCAACCTGATCACTTCCGGCGTCGGCATGGACGAGGATCGCATCAAGGCCTTCAAGGAAGCCGGCCTCGATCATATCCAGATCAGCTTCCAGGCCAGTAACGAGGAACTGAACAACTACCTCGCCGGCACCAAGAGCTTCAACCACAAGTACGAGATGGCGCGCCTGGTCAAGAAGTACGAGTACCCGATGGTTCTGAACATCGTCCTGCATCGCAAGAACATCGAGCAGATCGATGACATCATCAACATGTGCAACGATCTCGATGCCGACTACGTCGAACTGGCGAGCACGCAGTATTACGGCTGGTCGCGCATCAACATCGACCAGCTGCTGCCGACCAAGGAACAGCTGGATAATGCCTGGCAGGTTACCCAGAAGTACAAGGAAAAGTACAAGGACAAGATGAAGCTCATCTATGTCATCCCGGACTATTACGAGACACGACCGAAGCCCTGCATGAATGGCTGGGGCTCGGTGTTCCTGACCATCGTCCCGGACGGCACGGCCCTGCCCTGCCACGCCGCGCACCAGCTGCCGATCGAATTCCCCAACGTGCGCGACTGGACCATCGAGGGTCTGTGGAACGACTCCGAAGGCTTCAACGTCTTCCGCGGTTTCGACTGGATGAAGGAACCGTGCCGCTCATGTCCGGAAAAAACCAAGGACTTCGGCGGCTGCCGTTGCCAGGCTTACATGCTTACCGGCGACGCGCGTAATGCCGACCCGGTGTGTGACAAGTCGCCCTATCACGCCGAGCTGCACGCCGACGTCGAGCGCATCAACAAGCTGGCGAAGGAACAGGATCCGAACAAGGACGAGAAACCGCTGATGTTCCGCAACATGCGCAACTCCAAGGACATCGAGAAGGACGCCAAAAAACCGCACCTGGAAACGACGGAGTAGCACAAGATTCCGGCTCTCCCTAGCGGGAGGCCGGAATGACGACCGGAAACAACTTCCCCGCATCAAACCTTGTCGTCATTCCGGAAACGACACAGTCGTTATCCGGAATCCCCGTGCCGCCTTCCACCCGCGGCCTTACCGACATGGATTCCGGCTCTCGCATGCGCTCGGCCGGAATGACGACTGTTTTTGCTTCGGCGTCATTCCATCTAAGATTTCGGTTCTCCCTTGCAGCAGGCCGGAATGACGGCAAAACATTCCCCCGCTTCAACCTGTCGTCATTCCGGAAACGACACAGTCGTTATCCGGAATCCCCGTGCCGCCTTCCACCCGCGGCCTTACCGGCATGGATTCCGGCTCTCGCATGCGCTCGGCCGGAATGACGAGAATTTTTCCGGCGCCAAACGCAATCCATTCAGGCCAGATCCGAATAAAGATCACGCCACTCGGCATTGACGCTTTCAATCAATTCGATCTTCCATTGCCGGCGCCAATGCTTAAGTGATTTCTCGCGCCGGATCGCAGACACCATGCTGTCATGGACCTCGAACCAGACCAGCGTATGCAGTCGATAGCGTCGGGTGAAACCTTCAACCAGATCTTTCCTGTGTTGCCAGACGCGGCCGGGTAAATTGGAAGTGACACCGACATAAAGGGTGCCACGACGGCGATTCGTCAGAATGTAAACACAAGGCAGCTTGTCCATAAGCAATTCAGCTCTTCCTGAGCAATGTACGGATTCCGGCTCTCCCTGGCGGGAGGCCGGAATGACGATTCTCGCACGCCGAGGCAATCAAGAATCCGTCATTCCGGAAACCACGTAGTGGTTATCCGGAATCTGTTAAAAACACCACCGCATGCTAGAGATTCCGGCTCTCGCATGCGCTCGGCCGGAATGACGACTGTTTTTGCTTCGGCGTCATTCCGACGGAGATTCAAGTTCTCCCTACGGGAGGCCGGAATGACGGAAAATTACTTCCCGATATCGAAAAACCACCGTCATTCCGGAAGCCACGAAGTGGCTATCCGGAATCCATTTCCAGCCATACTCAGACGCTAGTAACGCGCTGAAGCAATCGCCTTCGACACTTCGATGGCCTGGCGGTTGGGTCGGACGTCGTGAACGCGGAAGATGCTGACGCCCGCCTGGGCGCCAATGACGGTGGTGGTGCAGGTTGCGCCGATCAATTGGCTGGTATCGGTTTCCTGGCAAATCGCGCCCATGAAGCGCTTGCGGCTGGTGCCGAGCAGGACCGGGTAGCCGGTCTGCACGAATTCAGACAGGCCTGCCAGCAGCTGCAGGTTGTGATCGCGGGTCTTGCCGAAGCCGATGCCCGGGTCGATGACCAGCTGTTCCCGGGCGATACCGGCGGCTTCCGCCACGGCAACGCGCTCGAGCAGAAAATCGCGGACCTCGGTGACGACATCGGTGTAGGTGGGATTGTCCTGCATGGTCGCCGGCTCGCCCTGCATGTGCATGATGGCGATGGGCACGCCGGTCTCGGCCGCCAGTGCAAACATGCGCGGGTCGTCACGACCGGCGGAAACGTCATTGAGCATGTTGGCGCCGGCACGGATGGCCGCCTCGGCGACCGGCACGCGGGTCGTGTCGACGCTGATGGCAATATCGGCGGGCAGATCGCCGCGCAGAGCGCGAATGATATCGAGGATGCGGCTCAGCTGCTCCTCGGCGCTGACGCGCTGCGAGCCGGGCCGCGTCGACTCGCCGCCGACGTCGATGATGGCCGCACCCTCGGCCACCATCTGCCGGGCGTGCTCAATCGCGCGTTCGACATCGGTGTAGCGGCCGCCGTCGGAAAAACTGTCCGGCGTCAGGTTGAGAATCCCCATGATGGCCGGCTGCTGGCTGGAAAACGATTGCATATCGGCTACTTGCTTCAGGCGTTCAGTTGGCCGGTTCGATCTGATCCGCCATCCAGTCACTGGCCTTGACGAGCGCGTTGATCATGGCCGGTTCGCCGCCCAGATGGCCGGCATCCTCGAGCACTTTCAACTCCGACTGTGGCAGTGCGCGGTGCACGGCCCAGGATGCCGACAGCGTGCAAATCATGTCACGGCGGCCGTGGATGATGCGCACCGGCACATTCGGCACCCGGCCGATGTTGGCCAGTATCTGGTTGTCCTCGATGAAGTAGGCGTTGCGGGCGTAGTGCAGCTCGATGCCGCCGGACTTGACCAGCTTGTCGGCGTCGAAACCGTCGAGACTGAATTCACCATTGAGGGTATAGGTCACCACCCGGCCGGTCCACCAGGCCCAGGCGCGGGCCGCCTTTTCCACCTGGTCGGCTTCGTCGGCGCCCAGGCTTTCATGCAGCAGCTGCACGATGGCCTCGGGCCGCATGTCGAAACCCGAGTGGCCGCGCACCTCGGCCAGGTCGATCAGCTCCTGGCGGAAATCGTCCCAGTACTCGGGGAAAAAGCGCTCAGCGCCGCGGCCGAGCAGGAACTGGTAGTCCTGGGCACGGGCCAGGAACGTGCCGCGCAGCACCAGGCCGAGCAGCTTTTGCGGGTACGTCTCGGCGTACAGCAGCGCCAGCGTCGCGCCCCAGGAACCGCCGTGCACCAGCCAGCGGTCGATGCCCAGCCGCTCGCGCAGGGTTTCCATGTCGGCGAGCAGGTGCTGCGTGGTATTGGCTTCCAGCCGGCCGAACGGCTCGCTGCGGCCGCTGCCGCGCTGGTCGAAGATGATGATGCGATAGCGCGCCGGGTCAAACAGCTGGCGGTGCTGCGGCTTGGCGCCCGAGCCGGGGCCGCCATGGAGGAAAATCACCGGGATGCCGTCGCGGCTGCCGCAGTCCTCGTAATGGATCCGGTGACCGTCGCCAACGTCGAGCAGACCGGCTTCGACCGGTTCGATTTCCGGGTAGAGTTCGCGCATGGGGGTGATTATCCTGAGTATTGGATGAGGTGTGAAGGCTGCAACGAGTCCTGACCCGTCAGATTCCGGCGCTCGCGTCGTGAGGCCGGAATGACGGCTATCACTTTCCGGGGCAGTTAAGTATTCGTCATTCCGGAAACCACGTAGTGGTTATCCGGAATCTATCAAAAGCGCCCACCGCGCATGCGTCATTCCGGCTCTCCCTGCGGGAGGCCGGAATGACGGTTATCGCCTACCGGGGCAATCAAGCATTCGTCATTCCGGAAACCGCGCAGCGGTTATCCGGAATCTATCAAAAGCGCCCACCGCATGCGGGATTCCGGCTCTCCCTCACGGGAGGCCGGAATGACAGCTATCGCCTTCCGGGGCAATCAAGCATTCGTCATTCCGGAAACCGCGCAGCGGTTATCCGGAATCTACTCTACATCCTGTGCGCCTAGATATCGCTCAGGATCTGCTCGCGCTTGGTCTCGTACTCTTCCTTGGAGATCATTTCCTGCTCGTAGAGCTTCTCCAGCGTTTCAAGCCGTTCCTCGGGGCTCTTGCCGCCGTTGTCGCCGCCGGAATTCTTCATCTGCTCGCGCATGCGCGCCATTTCCAGCTTCAGCTCGCGCTGCTCCTTCTGCATGCGCGCGGCTTCGAGGCGCATCTCGCGGCTCATGCCGCCTTCTTCCTTGCCCCGCTCGCCCTTCTGCTGGGCAATAGCGCTCGCCGCCTGGTCAATGTCCAGAACGAACCAGTCCTGGCGCGGGTTGTTGTTCACGACCTTGTTCTGAATACCGGCCATGTTAACGACCGCGCCGGGTACATTGTTGGCGCTACTGGAGCGGCGGCCATGATTGAAATTGTAGGCACCGCCAAGCTGGCCGGAGGAGTCATAGACACGCTCGTATTCCTGGTTCTTGAAGCGATTGTAATCGCCAATGATGATGTTGAGCCGGCCGTCCTTGTAGAACGCGCGGCCGGAGACGAATACATGGTCGGTCAGAATAAGCAGCTGGCTGACCTCTTTCTGCAGCGTGAAGATGATGTCCTGGTTCGGTTCCGCCTCCTTAAGGCCGATTGCCAGGTACTCGGCCAGGCGCCGCGCCTGGGTCACGGAAAACACGCGCTCTTCCTTGCCCGAGGAAAACAGGCCGGATTTTTTCGCTTGAAAGCGCAGTTCTTCCAGTACCGTGACGATGTTCTGCGGATCCAGCTCAACCGGGTGGTCGTTGCTGCCAAAATTGTCACTGTCCTGCTTGGCGTACTTGATGTAGAGATTGTTGCCGGACTTCCAAAGGACGCTGCCGTCGTCGCCGCCGAACAGCGCCGCCGCGGCGTTGCCGGAGACCATCAGCGCGCTCAGGAACAGAACCGTAACCAGGTGATTAGTAATCGTTTTCATAACAGACCGGTGAATGGAGTGAGTAATGCAAGTTCGACCTTGCCGGAAATCATTAGTTTAGCGTATCCGGGCCCGGTGGGAGAAGCCCGCAGTGCCCTTCGCTCCCGGAAGACGCGCATAAAAAAGGGCCTCCGAGGAGGCCCTTTTATTACAGCTAGATACGTCTACAGCTGGATACTTCGTTCCAAGTCTTAGAAGAAGTAGGTCAGACCCAGAGTGAAGGTATCCAGGTCGTCGCCGTTATCCAGAGACTGGGCGGCGGCGGAAGAACCGTCAACATCCAGGCTCAGGTTTTCCCAGACGCCATAGAGCATCAGGTTGCTGCCGAAGTACTGGCTGACCTCGATACCGAGACGCTCAACTTCGGAACCGGTGACGCCAACGGCACCCAGCGGACCGTACTGGTCGTTGTAGGAGCCATACTGCACGGCGAAGGAGGTATCACCGACGGCGTTGAACTTCTTCTTGATACCGATCTTGCCCCAATAGGCGTCGGTCGAGTCTTCATAGTTGATGGAACGACCGAGGTCGGTCAGGCTGGCGTCTTCATACTGGTACGCGAAGGTACCGAAGATGCCGGTCTGCTGATCCATCAAGCCCAACTGGACCTGGAAGTTGTCGGCGCTGTTGTAGAACACCTGCGAGGCCAGGCCACCATTCGGGCCGCCGTTGTGGGCGTAGCCGAGGTGCAGCATGGTGGTGATACGACCGGCCAGTTCGGTGTTGTACTTGGCGGCGACGTCATACATGTCGTCATTGGACGCGCCAACCGCCAGGTTCAGACCGTCGACGAAGGTCGGCAGGTCATAGCGAACGCCGCTGCGGTAGATACCATTGCAGTCCAGACCGATACCACCGGCACCCTGCAGGGTCGGCGCGGTCAGACAGCCCAGGAAGTTACCCCAGGTCGTGGCAAAGGGATCGCCACCGTTTAGGCCACCAGCAGTAACACTAACCGCGTCGGTATCCTGAATCATGAAGCCGTTACCACGGAACACCGGGGAGATCGACGGCCACAGGGTGGCGGACGGATCGGCCAGCACGGCGATGTTATCGGTCGGCATGGACTGCAGACCGACGGTCACCTTACCGAAGGCACCGCCGACGTTGACGCTGGAACCCAGCACACCGACGTCATAGGCGTTGTTGTCCGGCATGTTCTGCTGGTTACCGAAAATCAGCGGCGTGGTGTTCGAAATCGGCTCGAGAATGACCTCGAAGCCGGCGTTCATGCCGGTGTTCTGCAGGTCAGTCGTACCGGAGAAAGTGATACGGCTGCCCAGGGTGGTGCCGTTGTCGGACTGCTGACTGATGTCGCTGTCGACACCGTCGTCCCAGTACATGACGCCCTCGTTAATCCAGCCCGAAATGTCGACGGAGCTTTCGGCCTGAACCGGTGCGCTCATCGCCAGGGCCAGAGTCGCACTACCTACTGCAGCAGCAAGCGTGCTCTTCTTCAGGTTTTTCATTTGTTTCCTCCTAGTAACTCACAAAGCGTGAATACTTAATGCACTCTAGAGATTAAGTGCGATCTCCCCAGCCTGTTATCCCTCCCCCAACTTATTAATGTTCGGTGGAGCAGGCCTGAAGACCGACAGTACTGTCTTTCTTCAAGACACGTAAAAAGTAAACCACGAAAACCACAGTTGCAAGTATTTTTTTACAAAAAAACAACAATCCACCTGAATGTCGTTTTTTCGTTGCATTGATGCAACAACGCTGATTCTGCGATAAACGCTTTGGCCTGTCACGCAATGACTTAGCCGATCATCCGCAGATCGCGTATCAAGTTGCAGTGCAACATCATTCCAGTCTATGGACAGCACTCTTCCATCCGCTTTGTTGCATTAAAGCAACAATGGAAACAATGTCTTGATAGTCAAATAAAATCAACTAGTTAGAAATACACTATCAACAGTCCGGCGACACAATGAGGCCAGAGCGTGGCGGTACAGACTGACTCAGCCCCGGGCTGGCATGTACGATGGACTTGCCATAGTGTTGTGATACCTTCATGAGTCACCCCATTTCGTGAACCGGAATACTAATGGCAAGCCCCGAAGACACGATCGATCTCGATGCCTTGCGCGCCGGCGACCAGGCCGTGTTCGCCGAACTGATCCGGCGCTATCACACCGCCCTGCTCGGTCTGGTCCGCCCCATGGTCGGCGACGCGCACGCCGAGGAAGTCGTACAGGAGGCCTGGATCAAGGCGCACAAGCACTGCAGCCGGTTTGCCGGCCGCTCGACGATCAAGACCTGGCTGTGCAGCATCGCCGTCAACGAGGCGCGCATGCAACTCAGGCACGACAAGCGCGAAAGCGAGTTGCGCATGCAGGACAGCAGCGGCGAAGATCCCTACCTTGAGCGCTTCAACAGCCAGGGCAGCTGGAGCTCGCCGCCGGCCGCATGGCAGGCGGATTCACCCGAGGCGCTGCTGGCACAAGGCAATCTTGCCGACTGCCTGGAAAAGACGCTGACCCAACTGCCCGGCAACCAGCAGGCCCTGATCCAATTGCGCGACATCGACGGCGAGGCCTTCGAGACGATCTGTAACGAGCTGGCATTGTCCGCATCCAATGCCCGGGTACTATTGCACCGGGCACGTGGCGCACTGTACAGAATGCTTGAACACTATGAGGAAACCGGCGAATGCTGAACTGCCGCGAACTGGTCCAGGAAACCACGGCGAATCCGGATCTGCTGGAGGGTAGCCGACTGCGCCTGAGCGTACGGCTACACCTGATGATGTGCCGTTACTGCCGGCGTTATGTACGCCAGCTGCAACGGTTACTGGCCCTGCTGAGACGTCAGCACGACAGCGACAAAACCTGTCCGCCGGAAACCGTCGAACGCGTCCTGGCAGAAATCAGGCAGGCCGAGTTGAAGCAGCCCGACCCGCCGGCGAGCTGAAGTATGCTGGCCGCGCTCATCGGGTTGAATGACACTGGCTTTAATTATGGAACGAGCATTCCTATAATGGCCGCCATGACAGCAGGACGCCCCAACAGCTACGAGATTGAGCGGGTCATCGATCAGGCGACCCAGGTATTCTGGCGCCAGGGCTACCAGGCGACGTCCATAGCCGATCTGCTCGACGCGACGCAGTTGTCGCGCAGCAGTCTGTACCAGGCCTTCAGCAACAAGGAAAACCTGTTCAGTCGCTGTCTGCAGAATTACTGCGATGACCTCGCCGCGCAGCTGCGACAACAGCTGGCGGATGCCGAAACCGGCCGCGCCTTCATCGAGACAACCTTTATGCAGGTTGCACGCGGTGCCGACGACCCGCAGCTGCGGCTGGGCTGCCTGGCGATGAATACCGCCATCGAGCTGGGTCATGAAGATACGGCACTGGCGCAGCAGGCGCATGCCGGGCTGCAGCAGTTTGCCGATATATTCACCGCGGCCATTCGCCGCGGCCAGTCCGAACAGGTCATCGCCGCGACGCTCGACGCTGATGCCCTGGGCTACTACCTGGTCAGCGGCATGTGCGGACTGCGCACGTTACTGAAGTGTGGCGCCGGGCGATCCCGGGCCGAGGGCGTAGCCCGGCAGGTACTCGCAGCGCTGGATTGAATATTTTTTTGCTCAAATTTGGAACGAGTGTTCCTGAATTCGAGTCCATGACAACCTGAAGACAGAAGGAGCAGTAATGACAACCCCTTACCGAACAAGCCTCGCACCCGTCAGCCCGGAGGCCGCCGAAGGTGACGCCAGGGCCGCGCTGGACAAGGCCGAATCACAAGTGGGTTTTGTTCCGCACATGTACCAGGCCATGGCCAACAGCCCGGGGCTGCTCGACACCTATCTGCACGGCTACCAGCAGTTTCGCGAGAACTCGGTTTTCGCGCCGGCCGAACAGGAAGTTGTATTCCTGGTCATCAGCCGCGAAAACGGCTGCCATTACTGCATGGCCGCACACAGCTTTCTGGCGGACAAGCAGTCCGGCGTCCCCGGCGTGGTCACCGATGCCGTTCGCAATTATGAAACGATCCCGGATCCCAGACTGGCGGCGCTCGCCCGCTTTACCGCCATCATGGTCGAGACCCGCGGCCGGCCCACGTCGGCGGATGCACAGGCGTTCCTGGACGCCGGTTTCAGCGAGCGGCATATCCTCGACATCGTGCTGGCACAAGCCGTGAAAACGCTCAGCAACTACACCAATCACCTGTTCCATACCGAGGTCGACAGCCTGTTTGCCGGCCGTACATGGAACGATCCGCACAGCAGCGCCGCCTGAACGCATCCAGGGAGACCTACCCCATGCCTGACACAGAACGTCTGAAAATCAGCTTGCTCTTGCTCCGGCTCGGCGTGTTCATCGTCATGCTGATGTGGACGCTGGACAAGTTCGTCAATCCCGATCACGCCGCGCAGGTCTTCGCTGGTTTCTACGGCATCGCCAATGCACAGTCGATCATGCTGGCCGTCGGCCTGGCGGAGCTCGCGCTGGTCATCGCCTTTGTCATCGGCCTGTTCAAGCGCTGGACCTATGGACTAGTCCTGCTGCTGCACGGCGTATCGACCTTCGCCAGCTTCGGCAAATACCTGCAACCGTGGGACAGCCTGCTGTTCTTCGCCGCCTGGCCGATGCTGGCAGCCTGTATCGCTCTGTACCTGCTACGCGACCAGGACACGCTGCTGACCGTCAAGCATTGAACAGCGTCTTTCTTCAAGCAATCAAAAACGAATAAGGAGCGACATTATGAGTTGTTACAATTCCACCGTCATTCCCGCGCCGATCGACAAGGTCTGGGCGAAGCTCAGGGATTTTCACGATATGTCCTGGGCCAGCGGTGTTATCGAAAGCTGTGATGCCGGCAACAAGCTGCCCGGCACCCAGATTGGCGCCAAGCGGGTTCTGAACAACGCGTTTCATGAAACCCTGCTGGCGCTGGACGACCAGAACCGGGTCGTGCGCTACAGCATCGATGACGGTCCCGAAGCCGTTTCCAGCGACAATGTCAGCGGCTACGTCGGTGAGGTGCAGGTTTTTCCAGTCACCGACGGCAACCAGACCTTCGTGCTGTGGACGTCCTCCTGGGAAGACAGCGGCGGCGGTGTCGCCGAGTTTTGTGACCCGATCTACAAGGCGCTGCTGGATGCCCTGAAAAAACACTTTAGCTGATCAGCCGATCCCTCGCGGGCGGCCCTCCCCCGCAACCGTTATTCCCCCTAACCCCTTAACGGTTGTCGGTCGTCCGCGAGCTTTTTTCTACAATTTTTACGACAAATGGCGCGACGATTCAGTATCGTTGCGTAACAGAACGGGGTTATACGCATCCAATAGTCTGTTGCCCGCGTTAAAGCGGGGTAGAAACAGCCCATTATTTCCGCGCCCGGGGACAAGTAACCATGCACAGTGAAGTTCAAGACTACTACGGCAAGGCCCTGACCGGCAGCCAGGATCTGCAGACCAACGCCTGCTGTGACCAGGCGCCGCCCGACTGGCTGAAGCCGGGCCTGAGCCAGTTACACGACGAGGTAGTCAGCCATTATTACGGCTGCGGCCTGGTGGCCCCGCCACTGCTGGAAAGTACTTCCATCCTCGATCTCGGTAGCGGCAGCGGCCGTGACTGTTACCTGCTCGCCTGGCTGGCGGGCGCGTCCGGCCGCGTGGTCGGCGTCGACATGACGCCCGAGCAGCTGGCGATTGCCCGCCGCCACCAGGACTATCATCGCCAGCAGTTCGGTTTCCGCAATAATACGGTCGAGTTTCTGGAAGGCTACATCGAACAGCTGGACCAGCTGAACCTGGCGGACGACAGTTTCGATATCGTCGTTTCCAACTGCGTCATCAACCTCAGCCCGGACAAGGAAAAGGTGCTGCGCGAGGTCTACCGGGTATTGAAGCCCGGCGGCGAATTCTATTTTTCCGATGTCTACTGCGACCGGCGCATCGATCCGGCGCTGCGCGAGGACCCGGTGCTGTACGGCGAATGCCTGGCCGGCGCCCTGTACTGGAACGATTTCCTGAACCTGGCGAAAACGACCGGCTTTGCCGATCCGCGACTGGTCGAGGACCGGCCGCTGAGCATCGACAACGATGCCATCGCCGCGCGGCTGGCGCCGGCAAAGTTCTATTCCGCCACCTACCGGTTGTTTAAAATCGATAACCTGGAACCGGCCTGCGAAGATTACGGCCAGGCGGTGATCTACAAGGGTGGCATCGAGCACTACCCGCATACCTTCGTACTCGACAATCACCACCACATCGAGCGCGGCCGGGTATTCCCCGTGTGCGGCAATACCTGGCGCATGCTGGCCGAGAGCCGGTTCGCACCGTATTTCGAATTCATCGGTGATTTCTCCACTCATCACGGTATCTTCCCGGGCTGCGGTATCAACCTGCCGTTCAGCGACGACGAATCCAGCCAGTCGGGTTGCTGCTAAGCCATGTCGGCGATAATGGAAAAATCACCACACTGGCTGTATACGCCGGACGGTCAGCCGCGCGGTTACATCCGGACGCAACGCCTGGACGAGTTGTGGATACACACCGGTACCGCCTGCAACCTTGCCTGCCCGTTCTGTCTCGAAGGCTCGAAACCCGGTGACACCCGGCTGCAACTGGTCAAATTCGCTGATGTGCAGCCCTACATCGACGAAGCCTTCGCACTCGGTGCCAGCCAGTTGTCGTTCACCGGCGGCGAGCCGTTCCTGGCACGCGAGTTTCCCGCCATTCTGGAATACGCCGCGGCACACGCGCCCTGCCTGGTACTGACCAACGGCACCCGACCATTGCAGCACCGTATCGACCAGATCGAACCGCTGCTCAGGGCCAACCATCCGGTGGACTTTCGCATCAGCCTCGACTTCCCCGATGCCGAGCGCCACGACGCCGGCCGCGGTCGCGGCAACTTTGCCGCGGCGCTGCGCGGCATGGCCATGCTGCATAACATGGGGTTCCGGGTCTCGGTAGCGCGGCAATGGTCACCGGATGAGGACTCCGCGGCAGTCGCCGCCGCTTTCCGCCGTATATTCCGTGAACACGGCCTGCCCGAGGATCTGAATATCATCTGGTTCCCCGACTTCGGCCTGCCGGGCGACCAAATCGATACACCGGCCATTACCGAACACTGCATGACCACTTACCATACTGCAGCCAGCCGCGCCGATTTCATGTGCGCCTACAGCCGCATGATCGTCAAGGACCGCGGTTGCATGCGCGTGTATGCCTGCACCCTGGTCGACGATGATCCGGACTATGACCTGGGTTCAAGCCTGAGCGAGAGCCTGCGTGAAACCGTGATGCTGAGCCATCACCGCTGCTTCAGCTGCTTCCGCTATGGCGCCTCCTGCAGCCAGGCGCATTCACCCTCCTGAACAACCCAGCCAAAAAACCGGAGCTGACTACAGCATGAAATCAGGCAAGACCTGGCTATTGATATTGATTATCGCGGCCGTTGTGCTTGGCTACTTTTACTTCGGCCTCGACGAACTGCTGACACTGGAGTACCTGAAGTCGCGGCTGGATGAATTCCGCGCCTATGCCGATGCCCGGCCACTGCTGGTGCTGGGTGGTTTTTTCCTCGGCTATGTCATTATTACCGCGGCGTCGTTGCCGGGTGCGGCGATCATGACCCTGGCGGCCGGTGCCCTGTTCGGCCTGGCTACCGGCGTTCTGCTGGTGTCATTCGCCTCCAGCATCGGTGCGACGCTGGCCTTTCTGATAGCGCGCTATCTATTCCGCGACAGCGTGCAGGAGAAATTCGGCCAGCGACTAAAAAAAATCAATGAGGGCGTTGCCAAGGACGGCGCACTGTACCTGTTCACGCTGCGGCTGGTGCCGGCATTTCCGTTCTTCATCATCAATATCGTCATGGCGCTGACACCGATCAAGACCTGGACATTTTACTGGGTCAGTCAGGTCGGCATGCTCGCCGGCACGATCGTTTACGTCAACGCCGGCACACAGATCGCACAAATCCAGAGCACTGGCGATCTGCTGTCAATCGAACTGATCGGTGCCTTCGTATTGCTCGGCATCTTCCCCTGGATCGCGCGTGGCATCATTAATCTCATCCAGCACCGGCGTGTTTACCGCGGCTGGCAAAAACCCCGGCATTTTGATCGCAACCTGATTGTCATCGGCGCCGGATCCGCCGGTCTGGTCAGTGCCTATATCGCCGCGGCCGTAAAAGCCGGCGTCACGCTGATCGAACGCGACAAGATGGGCGGTGACTGCCTGAATACCGGCTGTGTACCGTCGAAAACCCTGATTCGCAGTGCCCGGCAGGTACACGAACTGAAGCAGGCGGATCAGTATGGTGTGCGGCTGCCGGAAAATGTCAGTGTCGACTTCCCGGCAGTCATGCAGCGCATCCGCGACGTGATCGGCCAAATCGCGCCACACGATTCGGTCGAGCGTTATTCCGAACTTGGTGTCGACTGCCGTCGCGGCAACGCCCGCCTGGTGTCACCCTGGGAAGTCGAAATCAGCCGCGACGGTACCAGCGAACGGCTGACGGCACGCAGCATCATTATTGCGACCGGCGGCCGACCGGCCGTACCACCGATTCCCGGCATCGAGGAAACCGATTATCTGACCTCGGACAACCTCTGGCAGCTGGCGGAAAAACCTCAACGCCTGCTCGTGCTCGGCGGCGGTCCGATCGGCTGTGAACTGGCACAGAGTTTCGCCCGACTCGGCAGCAGCGTCACGCTGGTGGAAATGGCGCCACAGCTTTTACCACGCGAGGATACCGAAGCCGCCGAAGCCGTGCGGCAAGCGTTGCAGGCCGATGGCGTCAATCTGCTGCTGAGCCACAAGGCAAAACAATTCACGCGGGAAGAGGCCGCTCGGGTGCTTCATACGCAGAGCAACGATAGTGAACAGCGCATTGAATTCGACCAAGTACTGGTCGCTGTAGGCCGCCAGGGCAACACCGAGGGCCTGGATCTGGAATCGCTCGATATCGAAACACGCGACAACGGCACTCTGGTTCTGAACGACTACCTGCAGACGCGCTACCCCAACATCTACGCCTGCGGCGACGTTGCCGGTCCCTATCAGTTCACCCACGTTGCTGCGCACCAGGCCTGGTTTGCCGCCGTCAACGCGCTGTTCGGTTTCGCGAAAAAATTCAGGGCCGACTACAGCGTGATTCCTGCCGCGACGTTCACCGCGCCCGAACTCGCCCGCGTCGGTCTCAATGAAAAGGAAGCCGACGAACAGGGCATTGATTACGAAGTAACACGCTACGATATCAGCGAACTGGATCGAGCCATTACCGAAGGCATCGATCAGGGCTTCATCAAGGTACTGACCGCCAGGGGTTCCGATCGTATTCTGGGCGTCACCATCGTCAACGCCCAGGCCGGCGAGCTGATTGCAGAATATGTACTGGCCATGCGCCACGGCCTGGGTCTCAACAAGATCCTCGGCACCATCCACGCCTACCCGACCATGATGGAAGCCAACAAGTTCGCCGCCGGCGAATGGAAGCGCGCGCATGCGCCGCAGGGATTGCTAAAGCTGATCCAGAAATTCCATGCCTGGCGGCTGTAGGCTGGTGATTGGTGATTGGTGATTGGTGATTGGTGATTGGTGATTGGAAAAGCGTGACCGATACCGTTCAGGTGTCAAGGGAAAAATTCAATTTCAATAACCAATTAACTAGTTAACCAACTACCAGCCACATTCCATTCCCTCCCCCTTGATGGGGGAGGGTCAGGGTGGGGGTGGTTGAATTATCGAGGATGTTTAATTCACCCCCATCCGTACCTTCCCCCATCAAGGGGGAAGAAGAAGGTGGCGCTGCGCGCTATTGGTCAATGCGCTCCCACAATGGCAAGCATTGCCAATCACGAATAACCAGTTACTAACCACACCCCCATCCATACTTCCCCCGTCAAGGGGGAAGAGATAAGGGTGCGCTTCGCGCTGTTGGTTGATTCGTTCCCACAGGGGCCGGACCTTGCCAATCACCACCAATCACCAGTCACCAATCAACCAGTCACCCTCCACCGCGCCGGTAGGTGCGATCGAACTTGTCCAGGAAGGCCTGAGCCTGGTCGTCACTGAAGCCCTGCAGCTCCAGCGTAACGTCGCATACCGGCATGCTGAGCGAGGCGATGCGTCGTTCATACTCATCGCCCAGCTGGATCAGAATGCGGGTTCCACTATCGTTCGCCTCGATCTGCCTGCCGCGATCGCTGTAGTCACGATTCTGTAATGCGTGTGGCAGCAGGCGTTTGAATTCGGCGTGCGTGTACGCCATCGTCCGGGTACGTTTCATGTTCGCAGTTAACGAGCTTGCTGCTTGCTGGTGACTCAACCGCCAGCTACCGGCGGCCAGATGGCCAGTGTGTCGCCATCGTTGAAGGCGGACTGGTCGCGGTCTTCCGGCTTGATGTAAACGCCATTCAGAAGCACCAGGTGCGCTTCCTGACGTGGGACTCGGAAACGGTCAATGACCTGGTGCGGTGTCGCGCTATCGTCGAGTTCAATACGGACGATATTGCCCTCGACATCGTCAGGAAGATAGTCACTGAGTGATGCGTACAGCTTGAGGCTAATGTGAATGGTCATTGATCAATAAATATCCGCAAATGAACGCACAATATACGCAAATACCGCTCTGGATTAAAAGCAGACGGGAACCTGGATTGTTATAGCCGATTCCGGACAAGCATGGTCAGATGAGCAACCCAACCCATTGCAAATTATTTGCGTGTATTCGCGTTCATTCGCGGACTGCTTTTAAATGAAACGTCAGGCCTTGAGCATGACGTCAGCGTTGTGGCCAATGGCCTGGGTGGTGCCGAGATAGGCTTCCATGATGCGGGTCGGATCCTGCATCAGCCGGTCCTTCCACTTGCCCAGCGGCAACTGCGTCTGAATCAAGCCACGCAGTACGCCGACGTGCTCGGTCAGTCCCAGCGCCTGGGCGCCGACCATGATGTCATCCTGGAACTGCAGGCTGATATAGCGATAGCGTTCGATATCCTGCAATTCGGCCGTATCGCCGCCGTCGACACCCATCCATAACCCATAGGAGCTGGAAATAAGCCCCATGGTATCGAGCACGTTCATGTTGACGCTGCCCTGATGTTTCAGATCGTGTCCGGCCATATTCATGGCCGCGATACGACCGTGATCGGCGGCCGTCGGCTGAATGGCCTGGACGGTGTATTCACCGGTGGAGAAGTCACGGCCCTGACAGACATCGCCGGCCGCATAAATGCCGTCAACATTGCTCTGCAGATGATCATTGACGAGAATACCCGTATCGGTCTCGATGCCGCTGCCGTCCAGGAACTGGATATTCGATTTCACGCCAGTCGCGGAAATGACAAGATCCGCCTTGAGTGTCTCGCCGTTGTCGAGATTGACCCGCAGACCACCGCCGCCGAGCAGGCCACCCTTCTCGATCGACTCGACCCGGGTTGAAGTATGCACGGCAACGCCCTGCGCCTCGCACCATTTCTTGATCAAACCGCCTGATGTCTGGTTCATCATGCGCGGTACCATGCGATCTTCCATCTCGATCACGGTAAGGTCGACACCCCGCTTGGCCAGTGCCTCAAGCACGATGCAGCCAATGAATCCGGCGCCCATGAGCACCACTTTCGAACCCTTCCTCGCCTTTTTGGCAATGTTGCGGCCGTCTTCCAGCGTCCAGCAGGCGTGAATGCCGGGCAGATCCATGCCGTCGATGGGTGGGCGCACCGGGTGGGATCCCGTGGCCAACAACAGGCGGTCGTAGCTGATCGGATCCCGTTGTTCCATGCTCAGCGTCTTTGCACCGCTGTCGATGCCGACGACGCGATCCTGGACGAGTTCGATGCCCTGCTTGTCAAAATGGCCGTCGGTGTGGCGCAGATGCGTACCGGATTCATCGATCTTCTCGATCAGGTAATACGGCAGCGCCATGCGTGAATAGGGAGGCTCCGGCTCATCGCCGATCAGCATGACTTCCGAATCGGGCTGTATCTTGCGGAGGGTTTCCGCGGCAATGACACCGGCCGGACCAGTTCCAATAATTACATGTTTCATAATAGTTCCTCTGAACTCATTCAATACGTCATTACGAGGAGCGAAGCGACGAAGCAATCTCCGTGATGCAACCTGAGCGAAATTACTTCGCTACGCTCGTAACGACGATAAATATTGAATGTAATTACTGTTTGCAGATGCGACAGCCACTTATGCCGACAATGCCTTCAGACCGAAACGCTTACGGGTTTCCGACGTCGGCACACCATCTGCCGTCCAGCCGCGGACCTCGTAGTACTTCGGCAGCATCTGGTCGAGGTCGTTGACCCGGCCGGTGGCCGGACCGGTCTTGGCGGCATCCTTGAGCAGACGCTTCGGCAGCGTATCGTCCTTGGCCGTCATGCCGGCGGCGATATTGAAGTCCCGCTCCAGGTTCCAGATGCGTTCACCGACTTCCAGCAATTTGTCCGGTGACCAGTCACCCTCACAGGCGGCGTCGATCTGCGGTGCGATATCCTCCAGTGTCCAGGCGAACGTGGTGAACACGCACAGGCCGGAGGAATCCACCGCGGCGGTCATGTCCTGGAACGCCTTGACCAGTTCCGGCTTGCCATCGGTGGTCAGGGGATCGGTCTTCTCCGGTATGCCCATGATCTCGGAGGCAACCGTGTAGCCACGGAGATGACAGGCACCGCGATTGGAAGTCGCGTAGCCGAGGCCCATGCCCTGCACGCCGCGCGGATCGTAGGCCGGGAATTCCTGCCCCTTAACGGTCATGGACAGCTCCGGATGACCGTACTTCTCGCACAGACGCCTGGATCCCAGACCCATGTCGATACCGAAACCCTCGCCGCGGCAGGTCAGTTCCGTGACCCGGCACAGCGCCTCGGCGTTGCCGAATCTGAGTTCGATGCCACCCGTGGTTTCCTTGTCGATCGCACCCATTTCGTACATTTCCATGGCCGCAGCGAGAGTGGCGCCGTAGGTGATCGGATCGATGCCATCCTCGTTGCAGAGGAACTGCACGTAGGTCAGCGCGTCGAGATCGTCGATGCCGGTATCCGAGCCCAGCGCCCAGGCAGCCTCGTATTCCAGACCACCGGAAGCATCCCAGTACTCGGGCTTGTTCTCGACCGAGAAATGGCCCTGGTCGATGGTGGAAATGCGGCCGCAGGCGATGGTGCAGCCAAAACAGCCGGCGTTGGTGACCAGGTTCGGCTTACCGTCCGACTCGCGCGGCTCGTGCATGGCCTCGCCGGAAATATTGCTGGCGCCCTCGAACTGCACCTCGCGCATGTTGCGCGTCGGCATGGCGCCGACCTCGTTGATAACATTCATCAATACCTGGGTGCCGTACTTCGGCAGACCCTGGCCGGTCACGGCATTATCATGTAACACCTTCTTGCCGTCGCTGACCGCCTGCATGAAACGCGCCGGATCCTTGATGTTGCCGACGCCGCGGGTGCCGCGAATGGCGACTGCCTTGAGGTTCTTTGACGCCATCACGGTGCCAACCCCGGAACGGCCGGCGGCGCGGTGCAGATCATTGATGACCCCGGCGTAAAGATTGCCCTTCTCTGCCGCGCGACCGATCGTGGCGACCCGGATCAGCGGATCCTGGTGTTTCTTGTGTATCCATTCGTCGGCCGCCCATACCGAGGTGCCCATGATCTCGTCGGCCGGCAACAGTTCGGCCTTCTCGTTTTCCAGGTACAGGTAGACCGGTTGCGGCGACTTGCCCTCGAAAATGATCATGTCCCAGCCGGCGGCCTTCATTTCGGCACCAAGAAAGCCACCCGAGTTGGAACAGGCAACACAGCCGGTCAACGGACTCTTGGTCACGACCGAGTAGCGGCCACCGGTGGATGACATGGTGCCGGTGAGCGGACCGGTGGTCATGATGAACTTGTTATCCGGCCCGAGGGGATCGCATTTCGGATCGATCTCTTCGGTCAGGTACTTGGTAGCGAGACCGCGCTGACCGAGGTAATCGCGCGCCCACTCCATGTTCAACGGCTCCTGTTTGATCGAGCCGTCAGTCAGATTGATGCGTAATACTTTTTGGGTCCAGGCCATGGTTCACCTCCCGCCTCAGTGCTGTTGCGCATCGAGCCCGGCGCTTTTCGCAGCGTGGGCGCGCATTCTGTCCAAACCGGTATGGTCGGCGTCGACGTAGGTGATCGCCTCGGTCGGACAGGCCTTGGAACACTCCGGATCGCCCTGGCACAGGTCGCATTTGTAGACAACGCCGCTGTCCTGATCGTAGTTCACGGTACCGAACGGACAGGCAATGGTGCAGACCTTGCACCCCACACACTTGTCGGCGAGCACATCCTTGGAACCTGTTGCCTCGTTGTAGACGATGGCCTCGACGGGGCAGGCGTGCATGCACCACGCCTCGGTGCACTGGGTACAGGTATAGGGAACGAAACGGCCTTCCTCGTGGAAGGTGAAAATCTTGATGCGGGATTTGGCGGGATTAAATACGCCTTCGGCGCGATACGAACAGGCCATCTCGCATTGCAGACAGCCCGTGCATTTCTCCGGCTCTATCTGTAGCGC
Source organism: Methylohalomonas lacus (assembly GCF_024808875.1). Taxonomy (GTDB): domain Bacteria; phylum Pseudomonadota; class Gammaproteobacteria; order Methylohalomonadales; family Methylohalomonadaceae; genus Methylohalomonas; species Methylohalomonas lacus. The sequence continues at coordinate 121,250 of NZ_JANUCT010000003.1, read as the reverse complement.
TTTCAACATAAGGGTTACCCCCTCCGGCAGTCTCAGGATATGGAATAATTATCATCTGCGGTCCGGGCATGATGGCTTAGTGCCATTCTTTATATATGCAACGTTATACAACTCTAGATTACTCAAGTGCCGGCACCGGGACAAGCGTTTCCTTTAATCCGGAAACAGCATGATATTGCGATGCACAATGCATAAAAAAAGCCCGCCGGTGGCGGGCTTTTTTCGTATCTCGTATCTCGTATCTCGTATCTCGTATCTCGTTCGTCAACGACGACTTTGCCGCCAGGGCTAATCTGTCAATCCCGAATCCCGTCCACGAGATACGCTTCACGAACGACGAGATACGAATATTACCATCGCATCATGCGGCGGACGATGCCGTCGTTGATGAAGGCATGATACACCGCACCGCTGATATGCACGGCAACCAGCGCCAACAGGGCCCAGGCTGTCCACAGGTGCAGCTCACCCCAGAACTCGTTCATATCCTCGTTCGGTGCGGCAATACGCGGGAACTCGATAACCCACCAGAACACGGTATCCCACTTGGTGTGCGCCGATGACAGATAACCCGTGACGCAGGTTGCCAGGATCAGCACATACAACAGCACGTGATCGGCCAAAGCGAGCTTGTGCATCCACGGCTTCATGCTCGATTCCACCGGTGCCGGCCGGTGCTTGAAACGCACATACAGCAGGATGAACAACAGCAACACGAGCGTGATGCCTATATTCTTGTGTAGCTGAAATGGAAAGGCCCGGAACTGCAATTCCTTCGACGGTAACGGCAGACCCAGCATCCACCAGCTGGAAATGAACAGGAAGAAGATGGATACCGCGATTGTCCAGTGCAGGAAAACCGCTGTACGACTGTAACCTTGATTTTGCATAACCAATTCCGCTTATTTGATTTTATTCATGTCAGTGTTAAGGAAACCGTCTGACAGTTTGATTATTGACTGCGCTCAACGTGACGGCCGGCAATCGCACCGGTCAGCATCAACAGGTGGATCAACAGCCATAGCAGGATATTCCATAGATAGATATCGCGAATGATCGGGCCGGCATTAACCACTGCGGCAAACTGCAAAGCATCAACCGCCGTCAGCCCGGCGAATACGGTGATCGCGGCCGGTACCGCCCACGGTCTGAAATTTACCAATGCACCACCGATAATGAGCGACAGGAAAGCGAGCAGCGTACCAATGGCAGCCAGTGTCATCTGCGTCCCGGGGAACCAGTCCGGTGTCGACAGACCCAGCCCCCAGATGTGATCAACCATGAACTCGCACTCGGCCAGGCTGATGCCCTCTTCTTCCAGCTCCTCCTCGGGGCAATCCGCGGCCGGCTTTTCCATAGTGTCCGAATAGTGGTTGACCATAACGACCTGCTTCATCCATTCCGTACCGTGCAGACCGGTGAGGAAAACGCCGAGGACGATGGCGACCACGCCAAGACTGCTGGCCCAGGCCGGCCCGAAGGCGGATGAACCCGAACTCGATTGAAAAAATGATGTTGCCATGCAGCACCTATATCTCTTGTTGGAATTTTAGACTAATTCTAGATCAATTCAGCGATTTGTCAGACTAATGACAAGCATGATGGCCAGAATGCTCAGGTAAAATGAGTTTAAACTGAAAGTAAGCCTTCAGATGCAGGACGTTGAGGCATAAAAGAGCAGGAAAAATTCCTGCGCTACGCTGCCGGGATCAAACATTGACGATCTGGTGGCGGATGGCGAGACGGGCGATCTCCGCGATGCTGCCGACCTCAAGCTTGTTCTTGATCTGGGTGCTGTAGTTGGCCACGGTCTTGTAGCTCAGCGACAGGCGCTTGGCGATGTCGCTGGTGCTGTGGCCCTCGGCGAGCAGACAGAAGATCTCAAACTCGCGCGTCGACAGGCCGGAGAACGGCGTGTCCTTGCCGCGCATTTTCTGGAATGCCAAGCGTTCGGCAATATTCTTGTCCAGATGGGTTTTGCCGCTGGCCAGCGCCCGTACCGCGTCGATCAGTGCCTCCGGCGCACCGCTTTTCGTCATGTAGCCCTGGGCGCCGGCCTGCAGCGCCTGCTCGACGAAAATCGTGTCCTCGTGCATGCTGAACACTAGGATGCGCGCATCCGGATCGCGGGCAATAATGCGGCGTATGGCCTCGAGTCCGCCGATACCCGGCAGGGACAGATCCATCACCACGATATCCGGCTGCAGTTGGTTGTACTGCTTGCAGGCCGACTCGCCGTTATCCGCCTCGGCGATCACCTCGATATCCACCGAGTTCTTCAGCAACATGCGATAGCCGGCACGCACGACGGCATGATCGTCGACAAGCATGACGCGAATGGGATTGGGTTTACTGGTCATGGAGCGATATATCCCGGTTGATCGGTAGCAGAATGTCTATTGATACCCCTTTACCCGGCTGCGTGACTAGGGAAAATTTCCCGCCCAGTGCTTCGCAGCGTTCACGCATACCGAGCAAACCCAGCCCCCAATGGGCCTTTTGCGCGTCAAAGCCGAGGCCGTCGTCGCTGAGTTCCAGTTGCACAACGTCCTGCCCCTGAGCGGAGTCGCGGTTCAGATTAATGTACACCTCGTTGGCGTCGGAATGTTTGCTGATGTTGGTCAGTCCTTCCTGCACCATGCGGTAAACGCTGATCTTCAGCTCCTCGTCAAAGTTACCGAGCTCGCCGCTATGGCTGAAGTGACAGAACGTATCCTCATGGCGGCTGTTCCAGTCGTCGATCATTTCCTGCAATGCCACGACCAGGCCGAGCTCGTCGAGGATGACCGGACGCAGGCGCCGCATCATCTGCCGGGCGACGCCGTAAATGTCGTTCGAGATTGCGACAATGGTCTCGGCGCTGGCGGCGATCTGCTCGCGGTCATCGATATCCTGCTGGCTGATGGAGACCGCCAGTGCCTTGATGCCACTGATCGACTGGCCCATTTCATCGTGTAATTCATGCGCCAGGTTGCGCCGTTCGCGCTCCTGGATGGCCAGCGAACGCTGTGCCAGGGCGCGGTTCTCGTCGCGCGAACGTTGCAAAACCTCGGCCATATGGTTGAACTTGTCCGAAATCTGACCCATCTCCGGCAGGTTGAAACGCGGCAGGCGCAAGCGATAATCGCCCTGCTCGATGCCGTCCAGCGCCTTGAGAATGGTGCCGACCGGCTTGAGCCCGCGGCCAATGGTAAAATAAACGAGAATGTTCGCGGTCAGCACGGCCAGCACCAGCAGGCCGAGGACGATACGGGCATCGCCCCACACCTCGGCGATTTCGTCGCTGGGATCGGCGCGGATGACAATTTCCGTATCGACGTCGTCGTTGGTCGTGAGTACCCTGCGGAATTCCATCGGTGCCGGACCGATGAGACTGATGAACCAGCGCGGCGCTTGTGCGTCGTAACGACTGTGCATCTCCCGCCGGGTGTCGAAAACCGGCATGCCCTGGCGCAGGATCTCGATATGCAGGTGGCGGGTTTCGCCGAGCCGCGCGATCTGGCGGACAATATTGCGCTGTACCCCACCGGACTGCTCCGGGCCCGGTTCAGCATTCGACAACGCGACCTCGATGAGGCGCAGCGTCAGGTTGGCGGTGGAACCGACCTCCTCCTGCACGGCGAGACGCGCCTGCTGGATAACGAAAACGGTGCCGAGGATCAGTATCAGACCGAAACACAGGGTGATCTGCAGATTCAGGCGCGTGCGCAGACTCATGAATAATCAACTTGATCGGTTGTGGTGTGTAACGGATTATGCGGGTCCGTTTTAGTACAGACAATATCAACGCCGGCTGAAGCGAACATGAATCGCAATTGATAAGGACTGTCTAACATCGATATTATTTGATAACCTTTATCATTTGACAATAACTTTTATTTAGCCGCTAACCCATAGGAAAAATCCCCATGTGGTGTCAGCCCAGGAATTACCACCTTCTCTACCTGCTGGCGTTGCCGGCAGTAGCGCCGCAGGCCATCGCCGGCCCGGTCGAGCAGGCTGTCGGCGAACGCGTCGAGGTTCAGGAACAGGCCGAGCGCTCGGAGCAGGAAGTCGATCAGCTCGCCGACGAAACCGAGACCATGGAACAGGAATACCGCGATACCCTGCGCAAGATTGAGAATGCCAAATCCTACAACGAGCAGTTGCGCAAGCAGGTCGAACAGCAGAATCAGCGTCTGGCCTCGTTCGAGCGGCAACTGAACGAGGTTGAGGAGACCCAGCGCAATATCGTGCCGCTGATGTCGCGCATGATCGAAGTGCTCGACGAAATGATCGAGGTCGACACCCCGTTTCTGCCGCGTGAACGTGAGGCGCGCCTGAGCGCACTCAAGGAAATGATGTATCGCCCGGACGTTAACCTGCCCGACAAGTTCCGCCGCATCATGGAAGCTTACCAGATCGAGATGGACTATGGCCGCAACATGGAGGTTTACGAGGGCGAACTCGAACGTGACAACGGCGACCGGCTGACCGTGGAGTTCCTGCGGGTGGGCCGCGTCGGCCTCTATTACCAGACCCTGGACGGTCAGGAGTCCGGCTACTGGGACGACGAGAACAACCGCTGGCAGACCCTGTCGCAGGACTTCAATGCCGCCATCAGCAAGGGCCTGAAAATCGCACGTAAGGAAGCACCACCGGATTTCTTCAGGATACCGGTCCCGGCGCCGGAGCAAGCCGAATGAAAAAACAGACACTGACCCTACTTCTGGGCCTTTGCGGCTGGCTCGCCACCGCCCCGGCACAGGCCCAGAGTCTCGATCAGCTGGTCGAGCAAGTACGCCAGGAAAGCGCTACTGAAAAACGCGAGTTCAACCAGCGGCTGGAAGAATTCCGCAACGCCCGCGACGAACAGCAGCAGATGCTGGAACAGGCCCGCGCCGAGCTGGCCGCGCTGGAAGGCGAAAGCGAGTCGTTGCGTGAGGAATTCGAAAGCAACGCCGAAAACATCAAGGCGCAGGAAGCACAGCTGAAAGAACGCATGGGCTACCTGGACGAGCTGCATGGCGTCATACGCCAGATTGCCGGCGATATCCAGGCGTCACTGGAGAACTCTCTGGTATCGGCACAGATACCGGATCGCGCCGAATTCGTCGAACAGCTGGCCACCAGCGAAGAACTGCCGTCGCTGGATGAAATCCGCCGGCTCTGGCAAATGACCCTTGACGAAATTGCCGCCGCCGGCGCTGTAACACAATTCAATGCTCCAGTGATCAATCTCCAGGGCGAAAAACAACAACGCCAGGTCACCCGGATCGGTACCTTTGTGGCGCTGGCCGATGGCAAGTACCTGCGCTATCTGGAAGACGGCGGCAAGCTGGTCGAACCGCAGCGCCAGCCCAGCAACCGCTATCTGGCTCAGGCGCGGGCACTCGAAAGTGCCGAGGATGGCATGCACCCGGTAGCCATCGACCCCACCCGGGGCAGTCTGCTGGCCCTGCTGGTGCAATCGCCGGATCTCACCACTCGTATCCAGCAGGGTGGCATCGTCGCTTACGTGATTCTCGCATTGGCCCTGATCGGCCTGCTGGTCGCCATCGAACGTTTCTTCGTACTGTCGAGCGCCTACCGCAAGGTTCGCCGGCAATTGCGTGACAAGAGCCCGGGCAACAACCCGCTCGGACGCATCATGCAGGTCTATTTCGACAACAAGCACGTCGACACGGATACGCTGGGGCACAAGCTGGACGAGTCAATACTGCGCGAGATCAACCCGCTGCAGCGCGGGCTCGGCACGATCGCCATTCTCGCCGCGGTTACGCCGCTGCTCGGGCTACTTGGCACCGTTACCGGCATCATCGAGACATTCCAGTCGATCACGCTGTTCGGCACCGGCGACCCGAAGCTCATGTCGGCCGGCATATCCGAGGCCTTGGTGACGACTGCACTGGGTCTGCTGGCAGCCATTCCGCTGCTACTGATTCACAGCTTCCTGTCGTCAAAGAGTAACGCCATCATCCAGATACTGGACCAGCAAAGTGCCGCCTACGTTGCAGTACTGGCCGAAGGCGAACACAAGGCTGCCACTGGCAAGTAACCCATGCCTGAGTACGTCGAGCAACTGATTGTTTTCTTCGAGCGCGGCGGCCCCGTGCTGGTTGGCATTCTGTGCGTCTCGACTCTGCTGTGGATACTGATCCTCGAGCGCTACTGTTTCCTGTATTTCACCTATCCAAAACGGTTACGGTCGATCATTCAACGCTGGCAACAGCGTTCAGACAAGAGTTCGTGGCATGCACTGCGACTGCGCGAAGGGCTGTCTGCAGAGATCAATCTGGCCCTACAGTCCTACCTGACGCCGATCCAGACGATCACGCAGATACTGCCACTGCTTGGCCTGCTTGGCACGGTCACCGGCATGATTGCGATTTTCGACGTCATTACCGTGTTCGGCACCGGCAACGCCCGCGGCATGGCCGACGGCATTGGCCGGGCGCTGCTTCCGACCACGGCCGGGCTGACCACCGCCATTGCCGGACTGTATTTCAGTGCCAATCTGCGCCACCGCGCCAAGGTCGAACGCCAGCGCGCGCAGGACCAACTCAACATAAGCGAATAATATGCGACCGTCCCATACACAGCGTGACAGTACCGATGTCGGCGTCAATCTGACACCGTTGATCGACATGGTATTCATCCTGCTGATCTTCTTTCTGGTCACCGCCTCGTTTACCAAGGAATCCGGTATCGATGTTGACCGGCCATCGGCGGAAACCGCCAATCGCCAGGAACGCGGCAACCTGGTCATAGCCATCAGCCAGAACGGCGAGATTTGGATCGATAACAACCAGGTCGACATCCGTTCGGTACGCGCCCATGTACAGAGACTTCATGCCCAGAATCCGGAAGGCACGGTAATCATCACGGCCGACAAGCAGTCACGCAGTGGTCTCATGGTCGATGTAATGGACCAGGTGCGGCTGGCCGGTGTCAGTAATATCGCCATTGCTGCCAAACGGCCCGGCACCGGCAATTAACAACCATCCGACGCAGCGGCCATGAGCCTGAGATTTCCCCTGATCATCATCGCGGCAGTGATACTCAACCTGCTGCTGTTTTATTTCATTCAGGAACTGGTCAGCGGCGATCAGGACGGCATGCAGGATTACGAGGATGTACAGTTCGTCGACTTTGTCCGCATGCGTGAGGAGGAACCGGAACCGGAGCCGGAACGCAAGGAAGAGGAACCGCCGGAACCGCCGGACGAACCCGAACCGCAGCAACAGCCGGAAATGGCTGAACCGGAGGCGCCCGAACCGCAGCAGCAGGCACAGCCCAGCGTATCGGCGCCCAATATCGATATTCCCATGGGTATCGATGGTGTGCCCTATGTCGGCGATTTCATGAAGTCACCGACGCCGGAACCGCAGAAACCGGATACATCAGGCGTACTTACCGACATTCAGCCCACCTCCAAGGTGCCGCCACAGTACCCGCCACGTGCCCTGCGTTCCGGCATTGAGGGCAGCGTCACCGTCGAATTCACGATCACCACAGACGGCACGGTCAAGGATCCGGAAATCGTCGCGGCCGACCCCGAACACATTTTCAATGATGCCGTATTACGCTCGATTCGGCGCTGGAAATTCGAAAAACAGCGCGTTGACGGCGAAGTGGTGGAACGCCGTGCGCGCCAGGTCGTGCGTTTCAAACTGCAATGATGATCATGCCTTCCATTAACAGTCTTTCATTCCGGTGCCCTGCCCTGCTACTGGCCATGATGTTGCTGCTGGCCAGTGCTACTGCCAACGGCCAGTCACGGGAGGACGAGGACGGCGAATATCTGCTCTCGGAACCCACCTACAACGCGCTGAACAAAATCAACGAACAACTGCAGGACGGAAACTACAATGGCGCACTGACCGCGTTGCGCAAGCTGGAACAGGCTATCGCGGCCGATGACGACTACGAACAGGCGGTAGTCAACCAGACATTCGGCTATGCCTACAATGGACTGGAACGCTACGATCAGGCCGCCGAAGCCTTTATTCAGGCCGTCGAAAGCAATGCCCTGCCCGCGGATGTCAGCCACCGGCTGACATATTTCATCGCCCAGCTGCTCGCCCAGACGGGCGACTACAATCGCGCCATCAGTTACCTGGAAGACTGGCTGGCCGCGGAAGACGATCCGGGCGTCGACGCCCATCGCTTGGCCGCCGGGCTTTACTATGAACTGAAAAATTATGCCGGTGTTATCGAACAGGCGCAGATGGCCATTCGCAAAAGCAAAAAGGCGAATGAAAACCTCTACCAGCTGTTACTGGCGGCCTACTTTGAAACGAATGACTACGGTCGGGCTGCCAATCTGCTTGAACGCATGCTGGAGTTATTCCCCGACAACCCGGACTACTGGAAACAGCTTGCCGCCAGCTACCAGTTTCTCGATCAGGATCGCAAGGTCTTGGCGGTTACCGAACTGGCCAACCGTCGCGGTTATCTGAACAGCCAAGAAAAGCTGAATCTCGCACGGCTGTACCTGTCCCAGCAGGCACCCTACCGCGCGGCCCGGTTTCTGGAACAGGAAATGGCCAACGGTCGTATCGAAAAAAACGCCAAGAACCTGAAGCTGCTGGCCGACAGTTTTCACCTGGCGCGTGAGACCGACGCAGCCATCGAGGCCTACGGCAACGCGGCCCGTGCCGCGGGCAACCCGGAACTGTACTTCCGTCAGGGCCAGCTGCTGGTGCAGGAGCAGCGCTGGCAGGAAGCACGCGACGCCCTGCAGCAGGCCTTGCAGAACAACGACCTGGATCACCGGGCCATGGCCCATCTGTTGTTGGGCATGTCCGCCTATCACCTCGAGGACTATGAACGCGCCAGTAATGCCCTGAAACGCGCGCGTGAATATGACAAGACCCGCTCGCAGGCCGACTACTGGCTCCGGCAAATCGAAGAACGTTCGGAACGCGATTAATACAGCAAGGGTGGCGCGGGTTGACTGCGTCTGCGCAGAACCGGTTTATGGAATCGGCCGGCGACTCGAAACCCTAGACGTCAAAAGCCTCGAGAGCGCGAATCAGATCGCCGGCCTGCTGATAACGATCTTCCGGCTTCTTCGCCAGACAGCGCTCCAGAATCGGCTGGTACTGCTGCAACGAGGCATCCAATTGTGGTATCGGCGCATGCACATGCTGGTATATCAAAGAGGCCGGTGAATCAGCCTGGAACGGTTTCCTGCTGGTCAGCAGTTCGTAGAAAAGTACACCGGCGCTGTAGATGTCCGAGCGCGTATCGATTTCGTAGCCCTGGCCCTGCTCCGGGCTCATGTAATGTGGTGTCCCCAGCACCTTACCAATGGTCGTCAGTTCGTTACGGCTGTTGAGCCGCTTGGAGATGCCGAAATCGGCTATCGCCAGGCTGTCGTCGCCGCGAAACATGATATTGGCCGGCTTGAGATCGCGGTGGATGATACCAGCCCGGTGGATAACATCCAGACCATAGGCGACGTGGGTCATATAGGACACGGCGACTTCCTCGTGGATGCCATGTTCAAGCCGCTGCTTGAGATCGCCGCGCGAGAAAAACTCCATGGCAATGTAGCCGTACTTTTGCGTCACGCCATGTTCATGCACCTTGACGATAAACGGACTGCTGATGTTCGCAATTAACTCGGCTTCCTGGATGAAACGTCGCAACAGGTGATGTTCAATGTCCTGGATATCCAGAACCTTCAGCACCAGTGACAAACTGTCGCTGGCACGTTCGGCCAGATAGACATGCGACATGGCACCCTTGCCGATCAGACGCACCAGCTTGTAATCGCTGGTGGACTTGCGCGGGGTGAGCGTATCGCCCTTACGCAGCTGATCAACAATCCGTTCATCCTGCGCCAACTGTGCCTGCTGTTCGGCGGTTCTCTCCGCATTCACATTCAGCGCGTCATGGATCAGCTGTGACAGGCGCTTCGGCGAGACGTCCTTTTTGTTGATATAGTCGGCGGCGCCGAGCTTGATCGCCCGGGCTGCGACATATTCATCGCCTTCGGCGGTAAGAATAATCGTCGGCGGAAATCCGGCGCGCTTGCCAAAAGACTTCAGCCACTCAAGACCGTCCTCGGTCGCGCTCAGCTTGTAATCCAGCAACACGACATCATAGGACGTCCAGTCGTAGTCATCGGCCGGGCGTCCATTGCGCGGGAAGTCATAGTCGATAACGTTGTAGTCGCCGTCTGCCTTTCCCAGGTAGAGTCGCAACAGCGACACGAAGTCGGACGAATCATCAATGATCAATACGTTCATGCGGATAGCACTGGTCCTGTCCCCTGACTGGCAGTCATTATGCCTGCCGTCGCAGGGCGATGCTATCGACCGTGCACGGCGGTCTCCGCGGCGGGTTGCTCGTCGCGATCACTGTCCGACGTGAAATTGCCGAAGCGGTAGAGAATCACCGGCAGGACCAGCAGGTTGAGCAGCGTTGACGACGCCAGCCCGCCGATGATAATCGCGGCCATCGGTCCCATGATCTCGCGGCCGGCGTTATCGCTGTCAAAAGCAATCGGCAGCATGGCGAGCGCCGTGACGAGCGCCGTCATGAGGATCGAGGGCAGCCGCTCCTGGGCGCCACGGACGAGCGTATCGACATTCCACGGCTGCTGTTCCTGTTGGATCAGGTGTTGGTAATGCGAGAGCAGCATGATCGAGTTGCGTACGGTGATACCGAACAGCGTGATAAAACCGACCAGTGAGCCCACCGACAGTGTGCCGCCGGTCACCAGTGCTGCGATCACACCGCCAACCAGTGAAAACGGCACGTTGACCAGGGTCAGCAACATGTGCCGCAGACTGCCGATGGCGATGTAGATCAGCAGCAGCACGATGACGCTGACTAGCGCCGCGTGCAGGAGCAGATCGGCGCGTGCCTCGGCCTGTTCGACAGCCGCACCGGTGTACTCCGGATATGTGTCGGCAGCAAAGTCGACTTCTGCATGCAATTTCCGCTGTATCTCGTCGAGGAAGCCGGCGGTATCGCGGCCCTCGGCATTGGCGGTCACCGTCTGCAGCCGCTGACCGTCCTGGTGCAGGATATTGTAACGGCCATCAGTCTGGGTCAGGCTGGCAACGCGGTCCAGCGGGATCAGTTCACCGTCACTATTGCGCAACGGCAAAGTGCCAACATCGTGGATGTCGCGGCGCCGCGTCTCGTCAAGCATGACCGCGACTTCGTACAACCGGTTATCTTCACTGATGCGGCTGACCGTCTTGCCCTCGTAGGCCGTCTGTACGGTATTCAGCACCTCTACCGGCTGCAGTCCCCAGAATGCCAGGTTATCCATATCCAGTTTCATGCGCAGCAGCGGTGTGCCCGGCGACGAGCGCACCTGGACATCAGTGGCACCGTCGATGGCACGGATATGTTCGGCCACCTCCGCCGCCTTGCGATCCAGATAGTCGAGGTCGTTGCCATAGATATTTACGACCACCGGCGAAGAGTAGCCGGAAATGGTCTCGTCGACACGCTCGATCAAAAAGGTATTGGCCTCGTACAGCAGGCCGGGAAACTCGCGCAGGATCTCGCGCAGCCGATCGAGCACGGCCTGCTGCTCGCTACCGGACAGGCCGCGTTCCAGGTCGACCTCGAATTCACTGTAGTGGCTGCCGTAGGTATCGGCGCCGCGTTCGGCGCGGCCGGCCCACTGGGACACCGAGCGCACGCCGGGGATCTCGAGGAACTGCTCGGTCAGCTGGTTGCCGACGCGGATCGACTCGTTCAGCGAAGTGCCGGGCAGCAGCGTGGTGTGCACCATGTAATGGCCCTCGCGCAGTTCCGGCAGAAACTCGCCGCCCAGGCGCGGCAGGATTGCCGCGCCAATCAGGCAGACCACCAGGCTGGCACCGATGGCCAGCCCCGGCACCCGCGCCAGGCCGCGCAGTGTGGCCGCGTAAACCGGCTTGATGGCGGCAATCAGGGGCGGGTCCTTGTCACTCAGGTGGCTGCGCACCAGCAGCAGGTAACACAGTGCCGGCGTCACGGTCAGTGCCACCAGCAACGACATCAGGATCGCCAGAATGTAGGCAATACCCAGTGGCGCGAACAGCCGCCCGGCAACGCCGCCCAGGGTCAGCAACGGCACGAACACCAGGGCGACGATGAAGCTGGCATAGACCACCGAGCCGCGCACCTCCATGGAGGCTTCATAGACGACCTCCAGCGCCCGGCGCGGGCGATCGAGCAGACGATTTTCGCGCAAGCGCCGGAATATATTCTCGGTGTCGATGATGGCATCATCGACTACCTCGCCGAGTGCAATTGCCAGGCCGCCGAGCACCATGATGTTGAGATTCATGCCCAGTTCCAGCATCACGACCGCGGCACTGATCAGGGACAGCGGAATCGCCAGCGCCGATATCAGCGCGGTGCGCAGGTTGAACAGGAACAGCAATAGCACGACGATCACGAACAGGCCACCGATGAACAGATGGCCGCTGATGTTGGCGAGCGAATCCTCGATATAGTTGGCCGGGCGAAACAGTTCCGGGTACAGGGTGATGTCGCGGTCCGAGAGGATCGGCTCGAAGCCTGCCAGCACCTGTTCGACATTGCGTGAAACGGTCAGCGTGTTGGCACCGTACTGACCGATGATCATCATGACGATGCCGTCTTTGCCCATGATCGATCCGGCACCGATCGGCGGTGCCGCGGCCATCTCGATCTCGGCAACATCGCCTAGCTGGATGGGCCTGCCCTGCTGACGCTTGAGCACGACCTTGGCGAGCTCGGCGGCGCTGTCCGGCTGGCCTTCCATGCGCAGTGTAATGCGCTGGTTCTCGTTCTCGACGAAGCCGGCGCCGTAGATGCCGGTGGCCTGGCGGGCAGCGTCGATGACCTGCTGCACGCTGACACCATGACGGTCCAGCTGATCGGGCAGCAGCTGAATCTGCAACTGCCGGATCTCGCCGCCGAAGACATTGACGTCGGCAACGCCCTCGGCGCTCATGATGTTCGGCACCAGGGTCCAGTCGACCAGGTCGCGCAGCTCCATCAGACTGTATTCGTCCGAGGTCAGACCGATGGTCTGTACGGTCGCCGATGACGAGGCCAGCGGTACTGGCACCGGAACCTCAACGCCCGGCGGCAACTGCTTGCCGACGCCGGCGAGTCGCTCGGTGACCAGCTGGCGGTTGCGGTAGACATCGGTATGTTCGGCGAACACCATCGTGATCACCGACAGTCCCTGGATCGATTCCGAGCGCACGTATTCCAGGTCCACGATGCCGGCCAGCGCCTGCTCGATCGGCTGCGTCACCAACACCTCGACCTGTTCGGCGGTCAGTCCCGGCGCCTCGGTCTGGATGGTGACCAGTTTCGGCGCAAACTCCGGAAAGATGTCGAGGCCGGCGTTCATCAGTCGATAGCCGCCATAGGCCATGGCGACCACCGCCAGCATCAGGATGACGCCGCGAAAGCGTATGGAAAAACGAACCAGGGCCGCCAGCATGCGCTATCTTCCGCTCAGTCGTCGTCTTCGTCGGGAATCTGCCAGCGGTACTCTTCTGACAGCAGCATTTGCGCGCCGCGCGTGACAATGCGCTCACCCGCGGCGATCTGCTCGGCCGGCACGAACCAGCCCCGACCCTGGCGTACCGGCTCATCGAGTACGCGCCGATAAAAGAACGTCTCGCCGTCCTGCAGGTAAACCCACGGCTGGCCGGCCTGCCAGACGACGGCCTCGGCCGGTATATGCACCCCATCGATGATCTCGCCGGTTACCGGAATCCAGGTCCGGATGCGCATGCCGACGCGCAGCTTGTCCGCGCCGCTGCGGAAATAATAGGTTTCCCCCTGCAGGCTGGGATCGGTACGCGCGGCCACGGACACGTAATAGGCCTTGCGCGCATTGAGGCGGTCGTCACTGCGATTGACGTAGATGACGCGGGTCGTACTGGGCATGGACTGGTCGCGGCCCAGCGACACTTTCAGCAACACCTCCTGGCGTTGCAGCAATTGCTGGAAATGACCATTGTCGCTGTCACCGTCCAGCACCCAGTCGGCCAGCGTCCCGCCCCAGGTCTGCGTGACCTCGTCGCGCAGGCTGGCGACCTGCTGGCGCTGGGCAGCGAGACGCGCCGCGGCGGAGTCGAGCTCGGCGCGGCTTTGCTCCAGCTGGCTGGTGGAAATATTGGCATCGTCCTTGTGCAGCAGCTGCAGACGCTCATGGCTGGCACGCGACTGGCGCAGCTTGACCTCACTGATACGGATATCGGCACGCAACGCCCGGTAACGGCTGCGCAGGTCGAGCAACGGCTTGATATCGACCACTTCAGCCAGTGCCTCGATTTCCGGGCGGTACTGCATGGGGTCGGCCGGCTGTGTGCGCAGGCCGCTGAGCGCCTGCGTTGCCGGCGGCAGTTCAATGCCGAGTACGCCGTCACGATGGTGCAGGCGCGACGGCACATCGTCATCATCGTCGTCGTCATCCGCCACCGCGGCCGATTTCGCCGCCTCCGGCGCCAGCAATCCGGCCAGCATCTGCTGGCCCGCCGGTGTCGCGAACACGACCACCAATGCCACTACAAGCACTGTCCCCAGCAGCCATTTCATGGATTCGTCTCCCCTTCAGTGCCGGCCGCTCCGGCGGCAATGGCGGCGTTGTCTTTATCAACCAGATCGGCAACCACGGCAGCAGTCCGATTGGACGCGTTCAGTTCATGTTGCAGCGTCTGTTCCAGTGCGGCATGGGCGCTGAGTAACGCGGCGCGGCTGTCGACCAGCGCCTGATCCGCCTCGGCGGCCACCTGACGGGCGCGCAGAAACTGCAGGCGGTCGGCATAGCCGGCCTCGAACTGCCGGCGCATCTGCTCGGCGTGCCGATCTGCCTCGGCCTTGAGTTCCTGTGCCTCGCGGTTGGTCTGCCGGCGCCCGAGATACTCGCTGCGGGCATTAGCCACACGCGCGATGACGCCGGCCTGCAGGTCGATAAAGCGGGCCTGCAGCAAGCGCCGCCGGGCCATGGCTTCAGCGATTTCGCCCTGGTGATTGTGAAACAGTGGCAACACCCAGGCCGAGCCGAGTTCCCAGACATTATCGCTCTGGTCGAAGACAAAGCCCGGCGACAGGTTGATGTCCGGATACTGCTTTTCTATCTGCAACCGCAACGCCGCTTCCTGGGCGGCATATTCGAGCAGGGCCATGCGGATGTCGTAACGCTCGCGCAGTGCCAGGCCCTGGACATCCGCCACCGGCACCGACTCGGCGGCCGGTAATGCCGCGGCATCCGGTAATTCAATATCGATCGTCGCCAGCTTGTCGGGGGTGATCCCGATTGCCGCGGCCAGCCGGTTGCGTGCGGCCACCACCTGGCGACGCTGTTCACTCAGGCCGAGCCGCAGGCGCTGCAATTCGAGCCGGTTCCGGTTCAGTTCAAACGCGGCCATCTGACCGAGTTCCTGACGCCGGCCAAGCAGCTGCTGTGTGGCCTCGACCACCTCGATACGCCGCTGTAACGACTCGCTGCCGGCACGCGCAACGGCCAGCGACGCCAGTGCCTGACGCACCTGACCACGTACCTGCCAGGCGACTTCATCGACGGCGATGCGCGCCGCTGCGCTTTGTAATTCGGCGCGTTCGATTCGTGCGGCGCGCTTGCCGCGGCGTTCAAACACCAGGTCAAACACCAGACCGATCATCCATGGCGACTGGCCATCACCCGTATCGGTATGCCATTCCAGCGGCACATTCAGATTGGGGTTGATACGCTGGGCGGCGGTGACCTCGCCGGCCTGCTGCAGGCGCCATTCGGCCAATGCCACCTGCATATCGGGATTCAGGTACAGCGCTGCCAGTACCAGTGCCTGTTCATCCCAGACCAGTGACTGGCCATCATCCGCCGGCCTGCCATGTGCGCGCATGAACTTGCGCAACGCCGGTGCATCTAGGCTGCGGTCGGCCAGTTCGCTGTAGGTCTGACGCACCTGTAATGGCTGCGGCTCGTAACTCTGCAGTGCGCAACCGGCCACCAGTAGCAGCAGCAATAACAGCACGGCCAGGCGAACGGGCGGACAGACCGCGGCTTGGTGTCGTACCAACATGGCTTAGGGCACAGCCGAACCCAACGGCAATAAACTATTCATAGCCAATCTGCCAGTATTCGCGATTGGCTTCATGAACCTCACCGGTAGCCGCATCGATCTCCACTTTCATTTCCGTACCGTCATCCTGGCGGATATCGAATTCATAGACGGCGCGGCCATCGCTTTCGATTTCATACTCGGTTTCAACGATGACACCGGGATACGCCTGGCGCGCAATCTCCCGGGCGCTTTGTTCCGACACCGTGGCGACTTCCTGGAACAACGGATGCCGCGGCGTCGTGACTTCCTGTTCGATCTCGATGATCTCGCCGCTGTCGGCATCGCACTCGATATCCCAGTCCCGGGCATTATTGTCGCGGATATCGAATTCATATACCGGTCCGCCGGCCTCGCGTTTCATCTCCACCTTGATGACCCGACCGGCACGCTCGGCCAGCGCCGCTGCCATGCAGGTTTCCAGATGGACCTTGCCGTGCAGCAATTCCGCCGACTCCTGCGCATCGGCGTAAACCGGCGCCATGGTCATGACAACGCTAACCAACGAGACTGAAATTAACCTGAACATATTGAATCCCTATCGGTAAGTGGCAGGATGGAGCATGTTCCCTTCAGTACAAGCAGCGCCGCGTGCATACGCCAATGGCCGTTATGGCATGGCGCTGTTTTGCACCCGCGAGCTGTGAATTATTTTTATTTCTCAGAGTCTGGTAAAAATATGCGTAATCGCACCGCAATATCCAGTCTGACGCGCGGCCTGTGTCTGCTTATCTGCAGCTCGATCGTTACGCCAAGTCACGCTGATAAACATCATAATGGCAAAGGGGCTGGCGGGGAAATCGAGCACATCTGCGCGCCATTCACGACGACTGCCAGTGGCAGCGTCGAAGCCAGTAATGTCCCTTACAGTGACAGCGTATTCTGGCGTATTGACGGCGGCGACAAGCCCAGCTACATCCTCGGTACCGTGCATTCCCAGGACCGCCGGGTTGCCCAGCTGTCACCGGCACAGCGATTGCGACTGGCACGAAGCGATCGCCTGCTGATCGAGGTCGTGCCCGACCCGGCTGCCAATCGCCGCTACCTGAATGCCATGTACGCGGATGACGGTACCGGCCTCGATGAACGGCTGCCTGCCCCCCTCTATCGGCGGCTGAGGCGTATTGCCAGCGATTACGGCCTGCCGACCGAACGGGTCGCTGACCTGAAGCCCTGGGCCGCATTCAGCCAGATTGGCCGACCGCAACCGGTTTCCGGGCCGACCCTGGACCAGCGCATCCATGAAACCGCCATGCGCATGGACAAGCCGATCCACGGACTGGAAAAGATGGCGGAATTGATCGACACGCTGGCGTCACTGCCCATGGACGATCAGATGGTGATCCTGAAGGATACGATCTGTAACCACACGCGCATTGTTCGGGAAAGCAAGACCCTGGTTGATCACTACCTGGCGGACGATCTGGCCGGCATGGTCGCCTTCAACAAGCAGCCGCATTACGACGAGGCGGTCTTCGAGCGCTTTATGCAGACCATGGTCTATGATCGTAACCGGCGCATGTTCGAGCGCCTGCAACCGCACCTGGCGCCGGGCGGCAATTTCATCGCCCTGGGCGCGTTACATCTACCGGAGGAAGACGGCCTGCTGGCGCTGATTGAGGCTGCCGGCTACAGCGTCGAACCGGTCAATTAGAGCCGGCCAGCGATCATTTACTGTCATCTTTCTGGTATTTCGCCTTCCATTCGCTGTAGGGCATACCGTAGATGATCTCGCGCGCCTGCTCATAGTCCATCTCGAGACCGCGTTCCTCGGCTGCCGCCCGGTACCACTTGGACAGGCAGTTGCGGCAGAAACCCGCCAGGTTCATCAGGTCGATGTTCTGGACCTCGGTGTGCTCGCGCAGGTGGCTGACCAGCTGGCGGAACGCCGCAGCTTCCAGCTCGGTTTGTGTCTTTTCGTCCATTATTCACACCTGTCGTTTGTTTCAGTGCCTTATTCCGTTATTATAACGCGTTCAAATTCCGCAATAACAGCCAGTTGGCACTTCGCGCATGAGCAACCCGGAACGCAGCAAACGTCATCAAATCGTTATCGTCGGCGGCGGTGCCGGCGGCTTGGAACTCGCCACCAAGCTGGGCGACAAGCTGGGCCGCAAGCAGCAGGCCGATATCACGCTAATCGATGCCGCCCTGACCCATCTCTGGAAGCCATTGCTGCACGAGGTGGCTGCCGGCACGATGAATTCCTACGAGGACGAGCTCAGTTACCTGGCGCAGGCGCACTGGCATCATTTCTACTTCCGGCTTGGCCGGGTCGGGGATCTGGACCGCGAACGGCGCGTCGTCTCCACCGAACCGACGCTGGATGAGGATGGCAACGTCTTCATTCCCAGCCGCGAGTTCCACTATGACACGCTGGTTTTCGCCGTCGGCAGCGAAACTAACGATTTCGGCGTCGAAGGCGTGCGCGAGCACTGCCATTTCATCGATCGCCGCAATCAGGCCGATGCCTTCCACCAGCACCTGCTGCGCTGTTTCTATAAGGCCCACACGCGCACCACGGATCTGCGTCCCGGCCAGCTCGGCATCGCCATCGCCGGTGCCGGCGCGACCGGCGTGGAACTGGCCGCCGAGCTGCACGACGCCACCCACCAGTTGGCCACGTTTGGCCTTGACGGCGTAAACCCGGACGAGGATATCCAGATATCGATACTCGAGGCCGCCGAACGGGTCCTGCCGGCGCTGCCGGAACGGCTGACCGACCAGGTCACCAACCAGCTGCACAAACTCGGCGTCGATGTCCTGACCAGCGAACGCATCGTCAAGGCAACGGCGGAGGGCTTTCATACCGAGAGCGGCCATTTCATACCGGCCGAGATCAAGGTCTGGGCCGCCGGCATCAAGGCACCCCAGTTCCTTGCCGAAATCGATGGTCTGGAGACCAATCGTGTCAACCAGCTGGCGGTCGAGCGGACCCTGCAGACCACCCGCGACGAGAATATTTTCGCCATCGGCGATTGTGCCGCCTGCCCGCAGGATGACGGCGAGTTCGTTCCGCCGCGCGCCCAGGCCGCGCACCAGCAGGCCGCCACCCTGGTGAAGACCATCCGCCGGCGGCTGCAGAATGAACCGCCGCTGAAATACACCTATGTTGATTACGGCTCGTTGATCAATCTCAGCCGTTACACCGCGGTAGGTAACCTCATGGGCGGCATCACGCGCAAATGGACAGGCAGTGTCGTGATCGAGGGTCTGATGGCGCGGCTGATGTATTTCTCACTGTACAAGATGCACCAGCTGGCCCTGCACGGCGCCGCCCGCGTGATCATGACCACCATCGCCAATGTGCTGACGCGCCGTGCCAAGCCGCGCATGAAACTGCATTAATCTCGTATCTCGTTATTCAACGAGGCTTGACCGCCAGGACAGTCAAGCCCGGCCCGCCCCACGAGATACGCTTCACGAATAACGAGATACGGGCGCGGCGCTTGCGCCGCGCCATTACATACCGAAAATCCGCTTCAGGTTGTCAAAGCCAGCCTGGTAGATGTCCTCGATGATCTTTACCGCCTCGTTTTCCGGCGCACCGGCGGGCTGGAAGGAACTCGACCATTCAATGATCGTACCGTTGCCGCTGGCGTCCTGGCGCACGCGGATGCTGGCGGTGTAATTGCTGACCGGCAGCGGGCTGTCGAGGATCGAATAGGTATACAGGTGCTCGTTGTCGTTGACCTGTTCGAGCTGCTCGACGATCGTGCCGCCACCAACCAGGCTCAGCTTGCGTACCTGGCCGCCGTTATCGAGTTCACTGTGTTCGATAGCCGGATGCCAGTCCGGCAACGCATTGAAGCGGCCGACCAGGTCCCAGACCTGTTGCGCCGGCACATCCAGCTCGGTCTGCATGCTGACTTTCGCCATAGCCTGTCTCCCCTGTCTCGCCAGGCGTGCCGGCAGACCCTTTAAAACTCAATCAGGCAGCGGCACGCTGGTCTGTCTTTATATTTCTGCCTTGCCTGAAGTATAGCGCCTCAACTATCGAAGCCGTGTTTTTTCATACGATAGCGCAAGGCCATGCGGGTAATGCCGAGTTCGCGGGCAGCCTGTGAAACGTTGCCTTCGGTGCGTTCCAGCGCCTGCTTGATGAGATTGTATTCCGCCTCTTCCAGCGTCGTATCTGCCGACAGCGCTTCACTACTGTCCGTAGTCGGTTCCGGGGGTCGCTCGCTGGCGTTGAGACCGAGGCCGGCACGGCTGATCTCGCCACCCGCCGACAACAGCACTGCGCGCTCGATGATATGGCGCAGTTCGCGGATATTGCCGGGCCAGTTGTAGTCCTGCATCGCCTGCTCGGCATCCTTGCTGAACTGCACCTGACCGAGCCCGTAACGCTTCGCCGTGCGATCGGCATAATGGCGTGCCAGCAGCAATATATCGTCACCGCGTTCACGCAGCGGTGGCAATCGCACGCTGAGCACGTTAAGCCGATAGTACAGGTCGGAACGGAATTCACCCTGCTCGACGAGCCGATCGATATCGCGATTGGTGGCGGCAATGAACCAGGCATCTACCGGCCGTTCCTGGGTGGTGCCGACACGCCGGACCACCCGGCGTTCCAGCACCGCCAGCAGTTTCGACTGCAGATCCAGCGGGATTTCGCCGATCTCGTCGAGAAACAGCACGCCGTCCTCGGCCGCCTCGATCAGGCCGGTCCGCGCACTGTGGGCACTGGTAAAAGCGCCCTTTTCGTGGCCGAACAGTTCCGCCTCGATCAGGTCCTTCGGCAACGAGGCACAGTCTACCTGTACGAAGGGCTGTTCCTGGCGCGCGCTGTGGTCATGCAGCAACCGCGCAAGCACATCCTTGCCGGTGCCGGTCTCGCCCAGGATCAGCACGGTCGGCGGCGGTGCATCGGTCTGCTGGCGGGTCAGCTCGGCAATACGCTGGATTTGCTCCTGAACCTGCTTGAGCGCCTCGCATTCGCCCAGGAACTGAACCGATTCGGCACTGGCGTGGCGCTCGCGCGTCGCCGAGTAGTCGAGCTTGCGGCTAAGCGTGGCCTTTTCCATTACCTTTTCAACGTTCAGCACCAGCTCGTCGAGATCCACCGGCTTTTTCAGGTAATCGGCCGCCCCCAGCTTCATCGCTGCAACCGCGTCCTCGAGCTCGCCGTAGGCCGACATCACCAGTACCGGAACCTGTGACTGCTGCTGTTCGCGCAGGTCGGCAAGGAAATCCAGCCCGGAGCCGTCCGGCAGGCGCATGTCGAGCAGGATCATGTCCGGTGTCTGCTCCTTGAAGTACCTGTAAGCACTTTTCAGGTCGCCAGCGATGCGGGTCTGGTAGCCATTGCGGTTGAGCCGTTTGGATACCGCCTTGGCCAGCACGGCTTCATCCTCAACGATGAGAATATCGGTCTTTTGTACCGGGACCTCGCTGCTCGTCGCGCTGGCGGTATTTTCGGCCATGGTATTGTTCAGCTTTC
The DNA here is from genome assembly GCF_024808875.1 of Methylohalomonas lacus. Lineage (GTDB taxonomy): Bacteria > Pseudomonadota > Gammaproteobacteria > Methylohalomonadales > Methylohalomonadaceae > Methylohalomonas > Methylohalomonas lacus. The sequence continues at coordinate 99,743 of NZ_JANUCT010000003.1, read as the reverse complement.
CTGTGTGGGTGAATCGTCTTCGCCACTCGTGTCCGCATCACTGACCACGGCCGTACTGGCGGTAATCGTGACTTCGGTACCGGTGTCTGTCTCGATATTGAAACGCAACTCCCAGCCGTGAGACTGGCAAATCTTGTAGGCGATCGGAATACCCAGGCCGGTGCCGAAACGCTTGGTGCTGGGGCCGGGGGCGAGATTGCCGGGCTGCGGAGAGAACGGCATGCCCGGACCACTGTCACGGATTCTCAGCCGGACCTGGCCGCTGCTGTCGAGCGCCTCCAAGCCCAGGGTCAAGCTGCCGCCGGCCGGCGATGCCTCGATCGCGTTGGACAGCAGACTGTAGATGGCCTGCTCCATCAGGTCCGGATCCGCAGACAGCTCACGGTCCTGGTCCCAGTCGAACTGCTCGAGCTCGAGTCCCTTTTCCTCCAGTTTCGGCTTCAATGGCCCCAGTGCCCCGGCGACCAGCTCGCTCATATAAACGCGGCGATAATGCGGCTCCAGCGGGTGCAGGTAACTGACCAGCGCACTGACCCAGCGACCGAGCCGGTCGATCGTGTCGATAATGGCCTGCTTGCTTTCGTGCAATTCCTCGGCGGTTTCGCTGCCATCGAGCACCTGGGCCGTGGCGCGAATGCTGGCCAGCGGATTACGGATATTGTGTGCCACCACCGGCACCAGTGCGCCAAGCGCGGCCTGTTTCTCGCTTTGTACCAGCGCATCACGGCTGGCAGCCAGGTCGCGGGCCATGCGGTTGATGGCACGAGCCAGGTCGGAGACTTCCTGCACGCCCTGCTCGGGAATCTCGTGGTCGAGCTTGCCGTGGCTGATGGTATCGGCACCGGACATGATGTGCTGCATCGGTACACGGAAACCGTGTTTCAGGCTGTAGCGGGTGTAAAACAGCAAGGCAATCACCAGTATCAGGGCCACCGGGATGAAGATGCGCGCCAGCTGCGTCCAGCGGTCCACCGTGGCATCGTTCTCCGCCTGCAGCTGATCGAGCAGTTGCTTGAAAGCCTTGTATTCCTGTTCATACTGGCCGACCATCTGCTCGGCGAAACGCGGATCGATCATGTTGATGCCGGCCGCCTGGGTCATGTACGGATCGCGAAATATATTGTTCATGTCCTTTTGCAGCACCCGGTAACTGTCACGCAGGTCGTCGATCGCACCACGTTCGCGCTCGACTTCCGTGAGTGCGTGCATTTGATTGAACATGTCATCGATGCGGCGCGAATAGTCGGCGTAACGCTTGACGGCCTGTTGCTCCTCGAGCAAACGCGCACGAATCATGGTCTGAATCTGGCGAAACAGGTCACTGCGTACCTGTTCGTTCAGTGCGGCAAGGTTGTTGAGGCGCACGGACTCGGATGACGTCTGTTGCCAGAAGTAGGCCGACAGGCCACCGATCAGGCCCGTGACCAGCACCAGGATCAAAAAGGCAACTTCATGAATAAAAAGAAGATTTTTCAGGGATTTCGGGCGCAGGGATATCATGATCGCGAGTATAACCAATCAGTCGGGTGGTTGATATAGACCATGTTCGAATCAACCTTTCCATCGCGGCCTGCCGCAATCCCGCTGCATTGTGATGCACGACGGGTCGGCGTTAGACTGAGACTAAAGAACAATAACCGGATTCCAGCCTAGACCATGCAAGCGTCCGCAATCGAATGCCGCGGCCTGACCAAGCAGTACGGTGACGTCCGCGCCGTGAATGAACTGACACTGAACGTGGCCGACGGCAGCTTTTTTGGTCTGCTGGGCCCGAACGGCTCCGGCAAGACCACAACGATCCATATGCTGAGCACACTGGCACGGCCAACTGTCGGCAGCATACGGGTTGCCGGCTACGATGTGCTGAAGCAGCCGGTTCAGGCACGCGCCTGCATCGGCCTGGTATTTCAGGAATCAGCTCTCGATCGCAGCCTGACAGTGGCGGAGAACCTGCATTTCGCCGGGGCACTGTACGGGCTCGACGCGACCACCGTGGAACAGCGGCTGGCTGAACTGCTGGACCTGTTCGATCTGGAAAGTAAACGCGAGGTACGGGTGGCTGCGCTGTCCGGCGGTATGCGCCGTGCCCTGGATATCGCCCGCGGCGTTCTGCACCGCCCGCGGGTATTGTTTCTGGATGAACCGACCATCGGTCTCGATATCATCAACCGCCGCGCCATCTGGCGGTTCATCAGCCGGCTGCGCCAGGAACACGGCATGAGCGTGTTGCTGACCACCCATTACCTGGAGGAAGCCGAGGGCTGCGACGAAGTCGCCTTCCTGCGTCACGGCCAGCTTATCGGTCAGGGCCAACCCAGTGACCTGATCCGCGCGCTTGGCCATTACATCCTGGAGATAGAAACAGACCAGCCAGACTACTATATAGAACAGCTCAGTAGCGAGCTCGGCACCCCGGTACAGGAAGATGAGCGGCTGCTATTTGCCATCCAGGACGAGGATTTTCAATTTGGCGCCTTGCAACAACGCCTGCAGCACGAGGTACGGGCCCTGCAACTGCGCAAACCGGATCTGAATGATGTCTACATCTGGCGCAATCAGCCGACTGGCAAGGGGGAAGCCGCATGATCGCACGTGCCACGCGCGCCATTATCGGCCGTGAACTGACCCGCATGTTGCGCCAGCGCGGCCGACTGCTGAGCGCCATGATTCGGCCGCTCATCTGGCTACTGGTCATCGGCGGCGGTGTCGGCGCGATGCTGGAACAACACGGCAGTGGTGACTACCAGCAGTTTCTGGTGCCCGGTTTGCTGTGCATGGTGTTACTGTTCGGTGCCATGCTGGCATCGCTGTCACTGGTCTATGACAAGGAATCCGGCGTCATGCGCATGCTTGTCATAGCGCCTTTTTCGCATTACTGGATCATTCTTGCACGCACGGTAAGTGCCGCCATTGCCGGCCTGGTGCAGGTATTACTGCTACTGGCGATACTGGCCATACTGGGCTATCTCAGCCTGCCCATCCAGTTTGCCCTGCTCGCGCTGGGCCTGGTGCTGACCGCCCTGCTGTGTGCCGCCTTTGGCATGTTGATCGCGGTATTCAGCAAAAGCCTGGATAATTTTGCCGTCATCATGAATTTCATTATTTTTCCGGTGTTTTTCCTCAGCGGCGCACTCTATCCGCTGGAGCACCTGCCCTTATGGTTAAAAAGTATTACCCTCATCAACCCGTTCACCTATGGTGTCGATTTGTTGAAGCATGCACTTATCAGCAATGAAGCGGGTGCGCTGGCGCCGGAATTCAGTATTGTCCAGGGCATTTTCATACAAATCGGCTGTATTATTGCGGCACTGTTCGTCGCCTGCCTGCGTTTCACCCAGGCCCCCGTCATGGAAAGTCTGGCCAGCATACTCAGCTGCCGGCGGCAATAGAGGACAAGCGCATGGACAAGATTGCCCAGTGTGTATATTTTTGCTAATAATCACTAACCATCTCATACCACCGTTATTGACCCGGCCAAAATCCAATAGAACCATGCGCCTGTTAATAATCCTATACCTGCTCTTGATACTGTCGTCACCGGCACTGGCGCAGCAGATTGCCGGTGCCGCTCATGCGACGTCTGGCGAATACAGCATAGAAATCGACAAATCCCGTTCCGAACTCGTGGTCAAACACGAGAACAGCGTTATCAAGCGCTATCGTGCGGCTACCGGCCGTGGTGGCCAGGGGACGAAACGTGTACAAGGTGACAGGAAAACGCCCATCGGTGTATACCGCGTGGTGGATTTCAAGGATGACAGCCGCTTTCATTTCTTCATGCAGATTGATTATCCGAATCTTCTTGACGCCTGGTACGGTTACAAGAATGAATTGATCGATGCCTCTGAATTCCATGAAATAACTACGGCAGTCAAAAACAATCAGAAACCGCCGCAGGATACCGCTCTGGGTGGTCAAATCGGCATCCATGGCATCGGTGAGATGAACGATGAAAAGCGCGCGATCCATGCCCGGGAGAACTGGACAGCCGGTTGTATCGCATTAACCAACGATGAAATCATCGAGTTGCGTCAGTACGTGACGATTGGCACTCCTATCGTCATCAAAGAATGATCCTTAGATCATCAACATAACGTGGATCCGGGGGAACCTGCAGATGAGCAGTGTCAGTAAATATATTCAAGACACAGAAGTAAACAAGGCAATGGAAGCCGGACAGCACCACTTACTGCTCTCCTGGCTCGTCTTTACCGGTGTGCTCCTTTTTGCGTTATATGTAGGCTGGCAGGAAAACATACTATCGCAACTATACGAGACTGATCGCAGTCATATATCAATTGCAATCACACTCATATATATTCTTGTCACTGGCCACTGCGCCATGCGTATAGGCAAGCTCTCCTATGAATCCAACCAGGTTCATAACATCAGTCACTATATTTATGAAAACCCGGACGTGCGGCTCGATGTGGAAGATAACAGGGCACGCCTGAGTGGCTATGGTTATGTGCCGAACAGCCTAATGGGCCGTTATTTACATGACCTTGTTTTGCAACATCAACATCGCACCAGCATCAATAATGAAGATAACAATGCAAGCCGTGATCTAATCGAGGTATATGCTGCTAAACTGAAAGGACCGCAGGAAATCGGCTGGTTTGCCACTGACATCATGCTTAAGCTGGGCCTTTTGGGCACAATTGTCGGTTTTATCATGATGCTGGGTTCCGTGGCCAATATATCCGATTTTGATGTAACGACCATGCAGAAAATCCTGCAGTTGATGAGTTCGGGCATGGGCACGGCGCTATATACGACCATGGCCGGCCTGTCAGCCAGTATGCTGGCAGCAGCCCAATATTATATGCTGGATCGCAGTTCCGATCAGATGCTTGAAGCCATGCAACATATCTCTGAGGTCCGACTGAAGCCCGCACTGAGTCAGGCATGACGACTCAATAGAATCATGAAGATTGTCTCCAGAAAAATCGGTCGCGGCACGGTTGATCCTTTCGTAGACCTCCTATTCAATGCCCTGCTTGGTTTCACATTCCTGTTTCTGGTCGCCATAATGTTTATGAACCCGGAGGCAAAATCAGGCATCATTGATCCCAAGGCAGAGTACATACTTACAATCACCTGGAAGGACTTCAGTCCTGATGATATAGACGTATGGGTAGAGGATCCTGACGGCAGGGTATTGTATTTTCGCAATTCTGAAGTCGGACTTTTGCACCTGGACCGGGATGACCGGGGCATGGCAAACGATACCATTGAAGTTGCAGGTAAAGAGGTGGAGAACCCGCTAAATCAGGAAGTAGTTACTCTCCGCGGCGTGGTCAAGGGAGAATATGTCGTGAACCTGCACTATTACAAATCAGAAAGCAACAAGGCCGTCGATGTTAATGTTAATCTGGCCAAGGTAAATCCGGCGCTTGAAGTTGTTTATTACGATACAGTCAGACTGGAAGAAGAAGGCGACGAAAAAACCGCTTTACGCTTCAGAATCGACCGTGACGGCAAGGTCGGTGGCATCAACTTTCTGCCCAAACAGTTGGTCTCTGTGGGCAAATAAAAATTATATGGATGATATCAAGGAGATTTTGACGTGACTCTGGGGATAGCCGGACTTGTTACAGCTTATGTTCTGATTGCGCTTTTACTGCTTAGCATCAATCTCTACTCTAACTGGTCATGGCGAGTAAAGGCCGGTGCAATTATCATAACAACTGCCTTCTACATCATTTCCTATATCTCATTTCCGCCGTTATTGGGCTGGCCGACAATGCAGAAACTGCCTGAGCGTTTCAAGCTTATAGCTGTACACGTCGAGCAACCTGACAAAACCAGCGGTGATGAGGGTAATATCTATCTGTGGGTCACCAGGATTGATGACCTCACATCCTATGGCGCCCCGCGCGCATATAAATTGCCCTATTCAGACATGCTGCATGAAGCTGTTATAAAAGCCAATGCAAAGCTGAAAAAGGATATCCCGCAACTGGGTGAACTCACGGAAGGTTCCATGGAAGCTGACATGCAGGATACCTCCAAGGCTGGCGTCTCAACAAAAAACCCTATCGAATTTTACGATTTACCTGATCCATTGTTTCCTGAAAAATAAGGTCATCATATATGTTCGGCTCTTTCAGCTGGCCATATGAATAAGACCAGCATGCTCGAGGCTACGGTCAATCAGGTCGTGTAGCGCTGGTCGACTCAGTGGTGGTTCATCGCTATTGAAGTAGCGCCTAGAGCATGCATACAAATCATTCAAGATATGTTCACGCATTTTATCCGGACTGGCCTGTGTTGCATTATGTTGTGCCTGAAGACTCAGGCTCAGCATGATACTCAGCACCTGTTCCCGCGCCATTAATTCACTGTTATCAATTGATTCATCATTGACTACAACTTCTGGCTGTGCTGCTGATCGAGCGGGTACTGTCGAACTTATGAATGACAGAATTTCCTCCAGCTCAGCAGGCATGGGCACCCTCGCTGCTACAGCCCAACGATAAAGCTCTACGGGCTCAACCCTCCATGCATTACTTTCAGCCGCCGGATTACTCAGTACTGGTGGAACACGCTGACTTACACAGCGTTGGAGATGATCCCAAAAAATATTGCGCTGTTCGACAAAGTCAGCATCCTGTCCTAGTGCCTTGTCTTCCGGATCACGGCCCAATAACAGGCACAAACCCTCGTCGTACACAAGCCAGTTTTCACGCGCAGACCATTTTTCATAAAATTTCTGTCTATCAAGAAATTCCTTGCCTAGCCATTCCAGCGCGCGGTTATTGGAATCAACCGTATTGTTGGCCGTATTCAAATCAGCAGTGGAACTCTTCTGGCTACGCTTAAGATAGCGTAGTAGGTTACTCAATTTCATCAATCATTCTCTAGGTTCAAATAGATTCCTGGGCATGGCCTCGGAAAATGCAGTCGGAATTTCCCAGATTGGCTGATAGCCAACCTCCCCCGCAGTTGTTTGCCAATCCTCATGAATAGCAATACCAGCAACAGCTACGATCGTATCACCAGAACAAATCAATGGTACAAAATTACGCAACCACGGTGGCACACATGAGTCTTGCAGTATTTTTTTCAATGCAATCGTTCTGTGCCGTCTGACGGGGCGTAGGGATTCGCCACCATTACGAAACCGTATAATTAACGGCTCATTCGTACAGCGCTTGATACTTAAACCTTGACCATGAGAAGTGCGAATCTGCAATTTACCTATAGGCAAATCTGTTGATGCCGTTAAAGAACATGGCAATAACATGCTGCCGGGTTCCGATGGCAATGGTGGCAATAGATAGATCCTCTGTTGAAAACGTCGAATCTGTGCACCAGGCCACTCAACTAAAGGCATACTGTCCCCGGCGGCATCAAGCAATTCACCGCCCAGGCACTCAAGTACTTTTGTTGACGGCACGCTATAGCCGTTATCCCGGATCCATGTACGCAGCAAGTTATATCGTCGCAATGTATCCAGGGATTTAAGAACTGGTACAGACAGGCTGGTATCCCTGCAACTCATCGCCTTTATTCGATCCTGTCGTGCCAGCATATCAGCCATTGCTGACGTGTTGGCTGCATGGGAAGCGGCCCTGGATAGCGTCGAATGCGCTGAAGGCCAACGGTCGAGTATCAGGGGTATAACTGTATGTCGCAGGTAATTTCGGTCAAGGTCCGTATCAGAATTGCTTTCATCCTCTATCCATTTCAGATCATGAACGAGAGCGTATTCGTGCAAGGATTCACGACTAAACTCAAGTAAAGGGCGTATCAGCCAACCAACAGAGAAAACCTGACACGCCGGCATGGATGACAAACCACGAAGACCGGCTCCACGTAATAATTGCAGTAAAAATGTCTCAGCCTGGTCATCAAGATGATGAGCTGTAACAAGTGCTTGCATGCACTTGAGATATTCTGCCAGTACAGAATAACGAACATCTCTGGCGTAGGCCTCAGGGCTGGCTCCGGGACCTGACTTGGCATCTACAGAAATAACATTCAGTGGGATTTTCAGATTTTTGCATACGAGACCACAATGGCGAACCCAATTGGCTGAATTTGGAGACCAACCATGATTAACATGAACAGCAGTAACCGTTATATTTTCATTTTGAGCCAGGACACTTAATGCATGCAGCAAAACATGTGAGTCCAGTCCACCACTATAAGCAACAACATAATCATTGGCATAATCATATTGCGATATGACATTAGACAATGACTCTACGCTGAACTCTTTCGTGGCCAAGAAAATACCGTAATTTTTCAGAAGCCTGAATGAAAATCAAGCTGTTAGCTGTCAATGTTCCTCGAAAAAACCCATATTACGCAAACGCTTATGACGTGAGTCAATCATCTTTTCAGTACCCAGGTTCTCTACATCCTGAAGGTGTTTGGCAATGGAAGTCTTTATACGCTTGGCAATTGAATCATGGTCACGATGCGCACCACCCAGGGGCTCAGTAATAATTTCATCTGTCAACTGTAGTTCATTCAGACGGGTAGCAGTTACACCTAAAGCATCCGCTGCATCGCTAGCCTTATCAGGACTTTTCCAGAGGATCGAGGCACAACCCTCGGGCGATATAACTGAATATGTACTATATTCAAGCATTAGAAGGCGGTCATTTACACCAATAGCAAGCGCACCTCCTGATCCCCCCTCACCAATGACCGTAGTAATAATGGGAACACGTAACTCGGACATGGTCAGAAGATTACGTGCTATAGCTTCACTCTGACCACGCTCTTCGGCACCAATTCCGGGATACGCACCGGGTGTGTCAATGAATGTTAGTACTGGCAAGGAAAAACGTTCGGCTAATTTAAAGACTCGCAGGGCTTTACGATAACCTTCCGGTCTCGGCATTCCAAAATTGCGTAATAACTTTTCTTTGGTATCACGTCCTTTCTGATGACCTATGATAACTACCGGTCTGTCATCAAGCCTGGCAATACCACAAACCAGAGCAGCATCATCTGCATAAGAGCGATCACCATGTAATTCTTCAAAGTCAGTAAAGAGTCTTTCAATATAATCCAGGGTATACGGTCTTTGAGGATGTCTGGCTACTTGTGAGATTTGCCATGGCGTTAGCGACGAAAATATGGATTGTGTCAGTTCACTACTACGCTTTTGCAGGCGGCTGATTTCCTCATTAATATTAATTTCCTTGTCATTACCTACATGGCGTAACTCTTCTATCTTGGCCTCAAGCTCGGCGATAGGGCGTTCAAATTCCAGAAAATTCATACATTCACCAGATTAATAATTATTTAAAATCAATTAGTTATATTGATCTTTGAGATTGCCATAACAGATTCTAACATTATCCGTGCCCAGGAATGAATGTAACCTGTCAATGAGTTCATTCTCTGGTCGAACACGCCAGTTATCACCCAGTTTCAGGCGTGCACGTGCCTGTCCATTATGATAATCGATAATTACAGGGCTGCCTTCATCCCTGTAACTTGCAAGTAATTCCTTGAGTGGTTGAAGCAAGGCCTTACCATCAGAATTCGAACTTATCGTCAATAATAATGTGGCACGTTCTGATCTAAGGCTATCTAGAGTGAGAACCTCATTAACAGTAACTGTATATCCTATTTCATAAAATTCGTCACGTTCAACCTTGCCACGAATAATTACAAGATTATCCTTGATAAGAAGATTGCGATAGTTCTGATATGCCTCGTTGTAAACAGTAACCGGGACCGTGGCGGAACGGTCGTCTAACCGAACTTCTGCCATTCGTCCTCTTCTACCATTTCGTATACGAATACTTGCAATATAACCGGCAATAACAACCATAGTGTCACCAGGCTGTATTGCATCAAGTCTGTTGGATATAAACTGTGATAATTCAGTTTCATATTTAATTATTGGATGACCATGGAGATAAAACCCCAGAGTATCTTTTTCATTTTGCAGGCGCTCATCATCCGCCCATTCGGGCATTTCAATAATAGTATTTGTTTCTGCATCAGGGTTTTTATCAGAGCCAAGACCAAACAAATCATTTTGGCCAAGACGATCATTGGTTATTGACTGTTCCGCATAATGCAAGGCCTTATCCAGACTGGCCATCAAGGAACTTCTATGGTGGCCAAAATCATCCAGCGCACCGCAACGAACCAGGGCTTCAAGCACACGCCTATTTACTTTCCTTGAATCACAACGTCTGCAAAAATCAAAAAGATCAGAAAAGAAACCATTTTTACGTTCATCTATAATGGCCTCAACCGCATTACGTCCGACACCTCTAACAGCGCCCAGACCATATCTGACAGAGTTATCGTCTGAAACACTGAATTCATATAGACTTTGGTTGACATTAGGGGGTAACAGATCCAAATTCATCCGGCGCAATTCTTCACGCAACTGAACTACCTTATCGGTATTGTCCATATCAGAAGAAAGTACCGCCGCCATAAAAGCAGCCGGATAGTGCGCTTTTAACCAGGCAGTCTGGTATGCAACTAAAGCATAAGCAGCAGAATGTGATTTATTGAAGCCGTATCCTGCAAATTTTTCCATCAAATCAAAAATATAAACAGCCGTGTCTTTATCAACATTATTAGCTATAGAACCACTAACAAAGATATCACGCTGTTTCGCCATCTCCTCCGGCTTCTTCTTGCCCATAGCACGGCGTAAAAGATCTGCTGCGCCCAAAGTATAACCGGCTAATGTTTGGGCAATTTGCATCACCTGCTCCTGATACAGGATAACGCCATAAGTAGGTTTTAATATTGGTTCAAGCGCCGGGTGAGGATAATGAATTTTAGAACGCCCATGCTTGCGGTCGACAAAATCGTCCACCATGCCGGATTGTAGTGGTCCAGGTCTGAATAGAGCTACCAGAGCTACCATATCTTCGAAACTATCTGGCTGAAGTCGCTTGATCAGCTTTCTCATTCCTTCTGATTCAAGCTGAAAAACTGCCATGGTATCCGTTCGTTGTACAAGCTTGAATGCCTGCTTATCATCTAATGGAATAGTTGTAATATCCAGAAGCTCTTCACCATCAGCTGAACGGCGCGCATTTATATCGCGTACGGCCCATTCAATAATGGTTAGTGTCCTGAGACCAAGAAAATCGAACTTAACAAGCCCAATAGCTTCAACATCGCCCATATCAAACTGGGTAACGGTACTCTCGCTACCCTGCTCTGCATATAAAGGCATATACTCGATAAGAGGCTTGGGTGCTATAACAACGCCTCCAGCATGACGACCCGCATTTCTACACAGACCTTCCAACTTACAGGCAAGATCTATCAATATCGTGACGTCTTCTTCAGAATCATAGCGCTCTTTCAAGGACGGCTCTTCCTGGAGCGCTTTGTCCAATGTCATACCAATTTCGAAAGGTATCAATTTCGCAATCTGATCTACGAAACCATAGGCATGACCTAGTGCTCTGCCAACGTCACGAACAACCGCTTTTGCTGCCATACTGCCATAGGTTATGATCTGTGATACTTGATTACGTCCATAGCGTTTGGCAACGTATGCGATAACTTCATCACGTCTCTCCATGCAGAAGTCGATATCAAAATCTGGAAGAGACACGCGTTCAGGGTTAAGAAATCTCTCAAAAAGAAGATCGTAATCCAGGGGATCAAGCGCTGTAATGCCCAGTGCATAAGCAACGAGAGAGCCGGCACCCGAGCCACGGCCTGGGCCAACAGGTATGTTTTCTGACTTGGCCCACCTAATAAAATCAGAAACAATCAGAAAATAGCCTGAAAACCCCATTGAAGTAATAACATCCAATTCCCTTTGTAGGCGCGACTGATATTGTGCTTCGTCAACTTCACCATGTCGTAATTGAGCGCGCGCAATGACTCGTTCGCGCAAACCGTTATAAGCTTCTTCAACCAGAAGTGAATCCTGATCATAACCAGCCGGCACCGGGTAGTCCGGCATGTTTGGCTTATCCAGATCCAGAATAAGATTGCAACGCTCGGCAATTCTAAGTGTATTGTCCAGGATTTCAGGATAATCCGAGAATAATTCACGCATCTCATGTGAGCTGCGAAGGTATTGAGATTCAGTATATTCGCGGATTCTTCTTGGATCAGTCAGACTGCGTCCCTGCTGTATACATACTCTAACTTCATGAGCATCATAATCATCACGATGCATGAAGCGGACATCATTGCTGGCTATAACAGGGACATCATACTCTTGTGTCAAACGCAGAGTCTGATCAACCAGGATATCGTCTTCACGGTTGCCTCGGACGGCCTCGATCACATAACGGTCAGAAAACAGACTCTTCCAATAATTTATTGATTCTTTAGCATATTCTATATTCCCATGGCGAAGAGCAGAAGTTACGTCACCATGTCGTGCACTGCATAAAGCAATCAGACCATCATTATAATCATTTAGCCAGGATATATTGACCGTGGGGACACCATTAATCTGGCCATTGACATAGGATTCGGTTATTAAATGGCATAGATTATGATAACCATGGATATCCTGGCAAAGCATGACCATGCGTCCACGAGGCGCCGAACTGGCCTCATCAGCGACCGTAATCTCGGCACCAATTATTGGCTTAATACCAGCCTCTTCGGCCGCGCGGTAGAATTTTACGACAGAAAATAAGTTATGCAATTCTGTAAGGGCTATTGCCGGCATGCCTAATTCAGCTGCCCTATTTACTGTCTCCCGTACACGAAGCAGACTATCTGCTATGGAATACTCGCTGTGGACATGAAGATGTACAAATGAATCCGACATGCTATTGACCCAGACAATTGGCGACAGGCTTGAAACTGCGCCTATGAATGCGGGTAGGACCTAAGGCATTCAATGCATTTATATGCTCCCTTGTAGGGTAGCCTTTATTACCGGCAAACCCATAATCCGGGAATTCCTTGTCAAAATCATACATTAAATTATCACGATGCACTTTCGCAATAATAGAAGCCGCACTAATAGCCGGCTCAAGGCAATCACCATTGATAATTGCTTCAACAGTACAAGATAATTCAGGACACTGGTTGCCATCAACGAGAACACGACCTGGGGAACAGCCAAGATCTGAAATAGCCCGTTGCATGGCCAGAAAGGTAGCCTGAAGAATATTGACTTTATCTATTTCATGCACATCCGCACTACCAATACCTATTGCATAAGCATTTTCCTGGATCTGCAGTGCGAAATACTCTCTCTTTTTATTACTTAATTTCTTGGAATCAGTCAGCCCGGGTATAGAGCGTTCTGGATCCAGGATGACTGCAGCTGCGACAACGGGTCCCGCCAAAGGCCCCCTGCCTACTTCGTCGACACCCGCTATAAGCTTGTCTGCTGTCAAAATAAGGTGGTTCATGTCAGGTTGTTCTCACAGAGTTCCAGTACTGCATTTGCAGCAATTTTGTTGGTATCACGCCTCATTTCAACATGCATATTATAAAATTTTGAGCGCAGGTTATCCGCAGCATTTTTGTCAAATATCCAATGCTTGAGAGCAGGCACAAGGACTTCAGGATTGACGTCATACTGGAAATACTCAGGAACAAGGTTTTCCTGAGCAAGGATATTCGGAAGACCGACCCATTTTGATGATATTAACCACCGAAGCAGGTAATAACTTATTGTCGACATTTTATAGCCAATCACCATTGGCTTTTTTAGAAGCATTGTCTCCAGTGTAATTGTTCCCGAAGCCAATAAAGCCAGGTCGCAGCTTTCAAGGACCTTGCGTGATATACCGATAAAACTAGTGACAGGCAAGCCTGGTGCATATCTTTCCACAGTCTCTCGAAACTGGCTTAGCATGTCCTCATTGATAAGACTTGTTACAAAATGTAAATTTTTATCTCGTGCGAAACACTCAGAAGCTGTCAATATAAACGGGACAATATGTCGATCCATTTCAGCTCGGCGGCTGCCCGGCATTAGTGCAATTATCGTTTTATCAGCTGGCAAGCCGAGTTCGTTTCGTCTTTCCTCGGTAGATGGCTGAAGAGGTATGGCATCAGCTAATGGATGCCCGACACAGATCGTTCTTATCTGCTCGCCGCGATAAAATTTTTCTTCGAAAGGGAAAAGTGTTAATAACAGGTCCGCTGATTCAGCAACTGTCTTAACACGGCCGGAGCGCCATGCCCAGACACTGGGGCTGACATAATGAACCGTTTTTATACCTGACTGGCGAAGCTCATATTCAAGTTTTAAATTAAAGTCTGGAGCATCAATGCCAATAAAAACATCTGGGGGGTTTCTTAAAAAATAATGCTTTAATCTGTTTCGAACACTCACCAATTCAAGATAATGGGAGGCGACTTCTGCAAGCCCCATAATAGAAAGAGCGTCCATGGGGAAAATGATTTTCCCGCCAAGTTCTGCTAGCCGGGGGCCGAGTATGCCTTCTACTTTTACTTGCCCATGTAACTTCTGCAGCGCTTTGACCAGACCAGCAGCCAGCTCATCTCCTGATGGCTCTCCTACAACCAATCCAACGCGCAACATGGTTTTGCATTTATCAGTAGAATTTTTACAAGTATTGATTAGCGGACAACACCGCGTTTTGAATTACGTATAAATTCGACAAATCTACTGACTTCATCGAAATCGATAGCAAGTTCAGTAAGTTTTTCCATGGCCTGATTCAACATCAGGCCATCGCGATACAAAATTTTATATGCCTTTTTTATCGCATTTATGGTGTCCACAGTAAAACCATGTCTTTTAAGACCTTCCTTGTTCAAACCACAGGGTCTGGCGGTATTCCCGGCCACCATTAAATAAGGTGGAACATCCTTAACAATAACTGACGATATAGCCATAAAACTATAACTGCCAATATGACAAAATTGATGAATACCAGTAAAACCACCTAATGTTACATAATCATCAATTATTACATGTCCAGCCAATGTAGCATTGTTAGCGAGCGTATTGTGGTTGCCAACAATACAATCATGAGCCACATGTACATAGGCCATTATCCAGTTGTAATTTCCTATCCGGGTAGTCCCACCACCCTGGGCGGTTCCGCGATTGAGCGAGCAATATTCACGAATGACATTACCGTCCCCTATAACCAGAGATGATTCTTTTTCACCAGAAAATTTTTTATCCTGAGGACATTCACCAATTGAGCAGAATTGATAAATCTGGTTGTTCCGACCGATCCTTGTAGGACCTGTTATGGTTACATGCGAACCAACAACTGTATCAGCGCCAATCTCTACTTCGGATCCAATGACACTATATGGTCCTATATCTGCAGATTCATCAATCTGCGCTGCAGGATCAATAATCGCAGTTGCGTGAATCAAGAAGTCGGGTCCTTCTTTGTTGTCATTAAATCGGCAGACGCAACCACTTCTTTATCAACAGTTGCCTTAACCTTGAAGCACCAGATACCTCGGCGTGCTTTTTCAAAATCAACATTAATGACCAACTGGTCTCCAGGCTCCACGGGATGCCTGAATCGTGCGTTATCAACAGCAACAAGATAATAAAGCGAGTCATCCGCCCTATCGTTCTCTGCGCTGATACACCCCAGAAGACCGGTAGCTTGCGCCATTGCCTCTATAATTAACACACCTGGCATAACCGGCTTATTAGGAAAATGTCCCTGAAAAAAAGGCTCATTAACCGTGACATTTTTTATAGCTGTCAATGATTTATGTGGATCATAGTCCAGAACTTTATCAATCAGCAAAAATGGATACCTGTGCGGCAGGCAGGCCTTTATCTTATCTATATCTAATGAATTCATTTCATTTACCATTATATAGGCGCAAGCTCAGCCATTTTTTATTTCGCTGATTTCATCGCGAATTTTTTTAAAGGATTCATCCAGTCGATGAAATCGAGCTACATTCTTGCGCCAGGTCTTATTGTCTGTTGCTGAGAGCGGTGATGAATAAATACCTGATTGTATTATGGAATTATTAACAGCAGACATTCCAGTGAGTATTACATCATCCGTGATTTCCAGATGGCCACTTATACCGCACCCTCCACCAATACGACACCGCTTACCCAGTCTGGAACTACCAGCAATTCCGGTGCAGCCGGCTATGGCAGTAAATTCACCAATAGTGACGTTGTGTCCAATCTGAACCTGGTTATCAATTTTCACGCCCCTGCCTATATAGGTATCTCCAAGAGCACCACGGTCAATCGTCGTATTAGCCCCTATTTCAACATCGTCCTCAACGATCACACTGCCAATCTGTGGAATCTTTATCCAGCTGCCATCATTCTGTTCGGCAAGGCCAAAACCATCAGCGCCAATAACGACGCCCGGATGAATTAATACATTCTTCCCGATCACAACATGATGGCAAACAACCGTATTCTCGAGTAATCGCGTGTTATCGCCAATGACAACATTACTGCCAATCACACAACCGGAGGCTATAAAAACACCAGTGCCAATTACGGCACCCTCCTGCACAACGGCGTGCGCATTAATCTGGCTATTGGCATCAATTCTGGCGGTCTCGGCAATCGACGAAGTACTATGGATACCAGGCTTTATATCAGTAAGCGGATACAATAGCTGGGCTGCAAGCGCATAGCCGAGATAGGGATTATCTACAACAAGTGCATGAGCGGGACATTTGTTGGCATTTTTATTATCCAGAATTACTGCAGCAGCTTGTGTAGACTCCAGTTGCTTGATATAGCGACGATTCGACAGGAAGCTCAGACAACTGGGCGTCGCTTCCGCGAGCGTAGATAACTCACTGATCAGACATTCAGGGTCACCGCGCAATTCGGCATTAAGATGCTCTGCTATATCGCCCAGTTTATAAGGCATAATATACGGTACTTACTGACCGCCTCCGGACTCATGCTGCTTCCGCAGGTACTCGATAACCTGATCACTTATATCGACCTTTTTACTGGCATATATGACGCCTTCACCCAGGACGATGTCGTAGCCCATATCCTTGGCAACAGTCTGTATGGCCTGGAGAATCGATTTCTGTATTTCCCCAAATTCCTCGTTACGCCGGAAGTTCAGATCGTCACGAAATTCATCCTGACTCCGTTTCATGTCACGTTTAAGCTGAACAATTTTGCGCTCCAGTTCCGAGCGTTCAGCTTCACTCATAATGGCGCCATCCTTGGATAGTCTGTCTTCCATTTCCTTGAGCCGCTTCTGATCTTCAACAAGCTCGCGATCACGCGGCGCAAATTCGCGCTGTATCTTTTCGCGTGCGGCTTTTGCCTGAGGAGAATTTTCCAGGATACGTACCGCGTTGACAGCACCTATCTTGACCTCCTGACTGGATACCACAGGTGCTGATAACATCAGCACTACTGCGATAAAGAAACTAGCTGTAATCGATTTCATCAAGAGACAACTCCAAATTAATTAAAAAGATGTACCAAATGTGAACTGGAATGGCTGGGTGTCATCACCCTCTTTATCGCCGATCGGAACCGCCAGACTGACACTGACCACGCCAAATGGCGATATCCATATGCCGCTCAGACCCGTTGAATAGCGCAACTCGCTCAGTTTGACGTCATAACTCGGATTATCCGGATCATAGTTTGGGTCATTCGGGTTCGGACCATATACATTACCTGCATCGAAGAAACCGGATATTCTTACCGACTCGTTATCCTTGAAAAAAGGCACCGGCAATATCACTTCAGCACCAGCGACCAATTTCAGCTTACCGCCAATTGGACGATTTCTACCAAAACTTGTCACATCCTTCGGGCCCAGGGTATTTTCCTCATAACCTCTTACGGAACGTGGGCCACCGGCAAAGAAGTTTTCAAAAAATGGCAACTCCTCAGTACCCCCGTAACCATCGCCATAACCGACCTGAGTACTGATATTCAGAATATAATCCTCGATCAACGGGAAGAAATATTCCGAACGATAATCGAGTTTGTAGAATTCCAGTGACTCCCCAATCAACGGCACCGATACCTCGGCGCGAATACGCTGTAGTGTGCCGGAATCCGGTAATATGGCCTTATTCCGGGAATCATACGTAAAACTGGTTCCCGCACGCCATATATCAAAACGGCCTTCGTTACCTTCCAGAAAGTCTGTAACAATACTGGAACCAAGTCGCTGGTTTGTTTCGATTTCGGTATTTTCATAACCGAAGTCAAAATTCAGTGTGTTGAACTCACTGATCGGAATCCCGAAATTGACACTGCCGCCCCAGATGGTTGAATCGTACTGGGTCAGGTTGGCCTGAAAAGCATCGGTTTCCTGGTAAAAAGCATTAAAGCCTCGACTGATACCATCAATCGTGTAATAGGGGTTCGTGTAACCAAAGCCGAATCGCCGGTTAACTTCACTGTTATTGAAGCTGAATGAAATCCGCTTGCCGCTGCCCAGAAAATTATCTTGGGTTACGCTGGTCTGGAATATCAGGCCCTGGTTCTGTGAGAAACCGATACCCGCCATCAGGTTGCCCGAGGGCATTTCCTCAACCTCGTAATTGACATCTACCTGATCAACGGTTCCGGGAACAGCCGGCGTTTCGACATTGACTGTACGGAAATAACCCAGACGCTGCAGTCGAACACGGCCACGTTCAACTTGTTTGGTCGATACCCAGCCGCCTTCCTGCTGACGCATTTCCCGCCGCAGAACCTCGTCACGAGTTTTCTGATTGCCAGAGAAATTGATACGCCGCACATAAACACGCTTGCCTGGATCTATAAAGAAAGTGAGGTCAACAACTTTATTTTCCTTATCGATATCGGGTATCGCATTAACATTGGCGAAGGCATAGCCTTCATCTCCCAGCGCATCAGTAAGATTTTCGCTGGTTGCTGTTATCTCCTTGCGTGAGAAGATATCATCACGATAAATGGTGATTTGCTCCACCAGTTCTTCTTTTGGAAGAATCAGTTCGCCGGCCAGCTTAATCTCATTGATTTTATGCTGTTCGCCTTCACTAATGTTTATCGTTATATAAATGTCCTTTTTGTCTGGCGTTATCGATACCTGGGTCGAATCGACATTGAAATTCACATAGCCCCGGTCGAGGTAGTATGAACGCAATGTTTCCAGGTCAGCGCCCAGCTTCTGACGCGAATACTGATCGGAACTGGTAATAAAGGAAAACCACGTCTCTGTGGTCAGATTGAACTCGTCCAGCAGATCATCGGTATCAAAGGATTCATTACCGACGATGTTGATATCCTTGATCCGGGCCGTTCTACCCTCGGAAATATCGATGGTTATACCAACACGGTTATTATTCAACTCTGTAACATCCGTGTTGATTTTGACGGCGTATTTGCCACGCGAAAAATACTGACGACGCAGCTCCTGCTGGACCTGCTCCAGCAACGCCTGATCGAAAACACGGCCCTCGGCAAACCCGACCTGACGCAGCCCGGTCATGAGATCCTCGGAATCAATAGCCTCGTTGCCGTTAACCTCGATACTGCCAATGGCTGGTCGTTCTTCCAGCTGGACAACCAGCACGTTGCCGTCACGCTCGAGCTTGACGTCATTGAAGAACCCGGTCTGGAACAGCGATCGTACGGCCTGTCCGGACAAGGCGTCATCGAAGCGGTCACCTACCTTCACAGGCAGGTAGTTGAATACCGTACCCGGAGTGATACGTTCAAGTCCTTCGACACGAATGTCTTCGATTGTGAATTCTTCTGCGGCCTGAATACCGTTCTGAAACAGGATAAAAGCCAATAAAAACCACAATACTTGCTTGATAGGGGTCTGCATACTGTCTTTATATTACTTGTCGTGTGACCAGGCCACTATCCCAACAGCCGGGCGATGTCGTTGTATATAACGACCGACATCAGACCCAGCAGGAGAGCGAGACCGATTTGTTGTCCGACCGCCTGAACCGGTTCGGACACGGGGCTACCTTTTACGAACTCGATAAGGTAATACATTAAATGACCGCCATCCAGTAGCGGTACCGGCAGAAGGTTTAACACGCCGAGGCTGACACTGACAATTGCAAGAAAGCCAAGGAAAGCGGCGATACCGACTGCCGCCGAATAGCCGGCATACTGGGCAATGCTGATGGGGCCACTCAGATTTTTTACCGATGCTTCGCCGGTGACGATTTTGCCGAGCACCCGCAGCGTCAACAGGGACATCTCACCGGTACGAACCACACCTCTCGCCAGCGACTCCAGCGGTCCGTAACGCTCGGTCCCGCGCAGTTCTGCCGGGATATCCGGTTCCGTATCAACGGAGACACCGATACGACCCACTTCACTGCCATCCTCCAGGGTCGCTGTTTCCGGCGTCAGCTCGACCTGGCGCCGCTCAGCGTCTCGCTCGAGCGTCAGTGTGACTGGCTCACCGGCCCGATCCTGGACCTGCTCGACCAGCGCAAACCAGTCGGCCACAGCCATGCCGTCCACAGCGACGATTTCATCCCCGGACTGCAGGCCGGCACGGGCAGCCGGGCTGTCATCGACGACCTGGGCCACGCGGGCCGGCAGGGGCGGCCGACGCGGCTCGATACCCAGCCGGGTCAGCAGACTGCCGGCGGCGATATCATCCAGCGACAATGTAGCGATATCCAGCGTCCGCGTACTGACACCGCCATCTGCGTCGCGCACCTGCAGGCGTACCGGCTCACCGTCGACCACTCGGCCGACAATGATCTCGGCGACCGACGCCCAGGTACCGGTACTCCGGTCACCGACGGCGATGATCTCGTCACCACTGTCCAGGCCCGCCTCGGCGGCGATCGACTCCGGTTCCACCTGGCCGACGAGCGGCTTGATGCCGGTCATGCCCACCGTGTACATCAGCGTGTAGGCGGCTACGGCAAAAATGAGATTGAACAACGGACCGGCCAGCACAATGGCGAAACGCTGACCCAGCGGCTTGCGGTTGAAGGCGCGATCCAGTTCGGCTGCCGGCACCTCGCCTTCGCGCTCGTCCAGCATCTTGACGTAGCCACCAAGCGGTAACGCGGCAACGACGAACTCGGTACCATCCGGGCCAAACCGGCGACGCCACAGCGCGCGGCCGAAACCGACCGAAAAGCGCAGTATTTTCACGTTGCAGCGTTTCGCCACCCAGTAATGGCCGAATTCGTGAAACGTCACCAGGATGCCGATGGCAACGATAAAGGCGATAATGTGTTGTAAAACTTCCATCAGGCTGCCTGTTCGCGAATATACTCGTGCGCATGACTGCGCGCCTTGGCATCGGCGGCCAGCACTGTCTCCAGTGCCGTCGCCGGTTCCACACGGCCCTGGGCCAGTGTTGCTTCCACCACCCGGGCGATATCGGTAAACCGGATACGCTGATCGAGAAATGCCTCGACCGCGACCTCATTGGCGGCATTCATGATCGCAGTCGCCGTACCGCCGGCATGCATGGCCTCGGCGGCCAGGTGCAGGCAGGGGAAACGGGTCATGTCCGGTGGTTGGAAATCCAGTCGCGCAACCGCGAACAGGTCCAGCGCCTCAACCCCGGCCGCGACCCGTTCCGGCCATGCCAGGGCATGCGCTATCGGCGTACGCATATCAGGATTGCCCAGTTCCGCCAGCACCGTGCCGTCGCAGTATTGTACCAGCGAATGGATAACGCTTTGCGGATGCAATACGACCTGGATATTCGCCGGCGTCGTATCGAACAGCCAGCAGGCCTCGATCACCTCCAGACCCTTGTTCATCATCGTCGCTGAATCAACCGAGATCTTGCGCCCCATCACCCAGTTCGGATGCGCGCAGGCCTGATCCGGGGTCACCTGAGCAAGCTGGTCCAGCGGCATATCGCGGAACGGCCCGCCGGACGCGGTCAGTAATATGCGCTCGACGCCGGCGGCGGCCAGCCCGCGGCTTTGATGATCCGGCGGCAGGCACTGGAAAATGGCGTTGTGCTCGCTGTCGATCGGCAACAGTTCAGCGCCATGGTCGCGTACCGCGTCCATGAACAGTCGCCCGGACATGACCAACGCCTCCTTGTTGGCCAGCAGCACGCGCTTGCCGGCCCGCGCCGCGGCCAGCGTCGGCAACAGGCCGGCGCCGCCGACAATCGCCGCCATGACGTAATCGGTCTCGTCCAGCGCCGCCACCTCGGCCAGCGCCTCGTTGCCGGCGCGCACCTGCACCTGTGGGCAATCGCCGAGCTGTTGGCGTAACTGTTCGGCGGCATCGGCGTCGGCCATGACCGCGTACGCCGGCTGCCACTGACGGCACAGCCCGGCCATGCGCTCGACATCGCGGTTGGCAGTCAGGGCCACGACACGGTAGCGATCCGGATGGCGGCCGATGACGTCCAAGGTGTTCAGACCGATCGTGCCGGTCGCACCGAGGATGGTGACTCCAATCATTGAACGACTCCAAGCAGCCAGAGGCCGGTCACGAACACCGGCGTCGCCGCCATCATACTGTCAATACGATCCAGCAGCCCGCCGTGCCCGGGCAACAGGTTACCGCTGTCCTTGACCCCGGCCTGGCGTTTACACAGGCTTTCGACCAGGTCGCCGACCACGGAAATGATAACGGTGATCAGCGTCAGCGCCAGCAGTCCCAGCGTCATGGCCGCGCCGGGCTGCCAGAACACCGCCGTCAGCAAGGCCAGCAGCACGCCGCTGAGCAGCGCACCGGTGAGACCGGCCAGGGTCTTGCCCGGACTGATCCGTGGCGCCAGCCGCCGCCGCCCCCAGCGCCGGCCGGCGAAGTAGGCTGCGCTGTCTGCGCCCCAGATTAACACGAACAGGAACAGAACCCAGCCACTGCCGCCCACGGCGTATTGGTGCAATGCCAGCAGACCCAGCCAGGCCGGCAACAGCAGCAACAGACCGGCTACGGCCATCAACGCTGACCGTGGCTGCCGCTGCCAGGTACCACGCTCATAGGCCACTAGTAACAGCGGCGCCAACAGCCAGGCGACAGCGCCGATCAGGACGATGCTGCCCAGTATCGACGCCGGCAACAGCACAAAACCGGCAACAACCAGCATGGCGGCGGCAATACTGTAAAGCCAGCGCACGCCACGACTGTTACGGTACAGTCCGGTCCATTCCCAGGCCGTCAGCGCTGCGATCAACGCGAGCGGCCAGACCAGCCAGCCCGTCGGCAACCACAGCACCGCCGCAACAACCGGCAGAATAAGACAAATCGCGGTGATGATGCGCTGTTTGAGCATGGTGGCTGAATTCACCGTGCCAGCTGTTCGTCGATGCCACCGAAACGGCGCTCGCGCCCGGCGTACCAGTCGAGCGCCGCATCAAAGGCAGAGGCGTCGAAATCCGGCCACAGACAGTCGGTGAAATACAGCTCCGTATAAGCGAGCTGCCAGAGCAGGAAGTTGCTGATGCGCTGTTCACCGCCAGTGCGGATAAACAGATCGGGACGCGGTGTATCGGCCAGCGCCAGGGCGCGGCCGAAAGTATCCTCATCGATGGCGTCGACGCTCAGCTCGCCGCGCTGCACCGCCTCGGCCAGACGGCGTGCGGCATCGACGATATCCCACTGGCCGCCATAGTTGGCGGCAACCACCAGCCGCAGTCCGTCATTGCGTTCGGTCCGCTGTTCGGCCGTAGTGATGGCCTCGCGTAAATCGCGGGAAAAGGCACCGCGATCGCCAATGAACTGCAGTTGCACGCCGTTGGCATGCAGGTGCGCCACTTCCTGGCCCAGCGCCTTCATGAACAGTTCCATGAGCAACTTGACCTCGGTGCCGGGACGGCGCCAGTTTTCGCTGCTGAAGGCAAACACCGTTAATGCACCCACACCACGCCGGGCGGCGTGTTCGACGATATTGCGCAGTGCGGTGACACCGGCGCGGTGACCGCTGATCCGGGCCTTGCTGCGCTGGCGTGCCCAGCGGCCGTTGCCATCCATGATGATGGCAACGTGCTGTGGCACGACGGCATTGGAATCCGCGGGCGTCATACCCAACAAGCCAACACGCTCGTTATGTCCGTCGCCGGCCTCAAACCTCCATCAGGTCCTGTTCTTTCTGCTCCAGCAGCTTGTCGATGGCGCTGATATTTTCATCCGTCAGCTTCTGGACCCGATCCTCGGCACGACGTTCATCGTCCTCGGTGATTTCCTTTTCCTTGGTCAGATCCTTGAGTGTCTGATTGGCGTCACGGCGAATATTGCGGACCGCCACGCGCGCCTGTTCGGCCTCGTGGCGGACGATCTTGATCATCTCCTTGCGCCGCTCCTCAGTCAGCGACGGCAGCGGTACGCGGATGGTCTCGCCCACCGTTGCCGGATTGAGGCCCAGATCGGAGTCGCGAATGGCCTTTTCGATGTCACCGACCATGCTCTTGTCGAACGGCGTGACACTCAGGGTGCGCGCATCGGTGACATTGATGCTGGCGGCATGATTCAGCGCCGTTTCGGTGCCGTAATACTTGACCGTCACGTGCTCAAGCAGACTCGGGTGCGCACGGCCGGTACGGATTTTGGCCAGCTCGTGCTTGAGGGCATCCAGACTTTTCTGCATCCGCTGTTTGGAATCGCTGATAACGTCGTCAATCATAGTATTGCCTCATTGATCAACCGCGGTCTGCTGCAACAGACACGGCCATTATTACTTGGTAATCAGTGTGCCTTCATCGCCGCCGAGGACGGCGCGCATCAGGGTACCGGGACTGTTCATGTTGACCACTCTGAGCGGCATGTTGTTGTCCCGGCACATGACCACCGCAGTGGCATCCATGACGCCGAGCTTGCGCTCGATGATCTCATCATAGGTCAGGTGGTTATATTGCCGGGCACCGGCATCGACATTCGGATCGGCGCTG
The DNA here is from genome assembly GCF_024808875.1 of Methylohalomonas lacus. Classification (GTDB taxonomy): domain Bacteria; phylum Pseudomonadota; class Gammaproteobacteria; order Methylohalomonadales; family Methylohalomonadaceae; genus Methylohalomonas; species Methylohalomonas lacus. The sequence goes on along the minus strand of NZ_JANUCT010000003.1, from coordinate 75,032 downwards.
TAGACGCCATCGACCTTGGTCGCCTTGATCATCAGATCAGCGCTGATTTCCACCGCCCGCAGGCTGGCCGCGGAGTCGGTGGTAAAGAACGGGTTACCGGTACCGGCGGCAAAGATCACGACCCGGCCTTTCTCCAGATGACGGATGGCGCGGCGCCGGATGTAGTCCTCACAGACCTCGTGCACCTGGATGGCGGACATGACGCGGACGAAACGGCCACGGTGTTCGAGCGCGTCCTGCATCGCCAGCGAATTCATGATCGTGGCCATCATGCCCATGTGGTCGGCGGTGACGCGATCCATGCCGGCAGCGGCCAGACCGGCGCCGCGGAATATATTGCCGCCACCCAGTACCAGTGCCACCTCGGCACCGGCCTTGATCAGATCGGCAACCTCGTCCGCTATACGCCCGATCACTTCCGGGTCGATACCGTAATTGGCATTGCCCAGCAACGCCTCGCCGCTAAGCTTGAGCAAAATACGTCGGTATTTAAGCGGGCTCGTCATGCCGTATCACCTTACGTCCGATAAAAGAAACGAGAATCAGCCCGCGGCGGCCGGCCGGCGGGCTGCTGCCTGTCATTGCGGCAGGTGCGGCAGACGTTGTCGAACACGGGGCTGATCGTCACGACCCCGTGTTTCAGCCACGCGCCTGGGCCATCACCTCGCTGGCAAAGTCATCCACCTTCTTCTCGATACCCTCGCCGACTTCATAGCGAATGAAGGTATTCACCCGGGCCTTGGCTGCCTTGAGCATTTCGCCGGCGCTCTGGTCGGGGTCCTTGACGAACGGCTGGCCCTCGAGCGTGATTTCCTTCTTGTACTTGGCGATGCGGCCGCTGACCATTTTCTCGATGATGTCGTCCGGCTTGCCGCTTTCCTTCGCCTGCGAGACGAACACCGCCTTTTCCTGCTCCAGCATCTCCGCCGGAATCTGGTCCTCGCTGACGCAGGCCGGATTGCTGGCGGCGATGTGCATGGCCATATCACGGGCCAGTTCCTCGCTGCCGCCTTCCAGATCCACCAGCACGCCGATGCGGCTGCCATGCAGATAGCTGGCCAGGTGGTCACCGGCACGCAGGTGCAATACGAAACGGCGCACGGAAATGTTCTCGCCAATCTTCAGAATCAGCTGCTGGCGGGCTTCCTCGACAGTCTCGCTGCCGCCGGCCAGTGTCAGGCCGTTCAGCGCGTCGACATCGGCCGGCTGTTCGGCCAGCACGGTATCGGCCACGCTCTGGGCGAAACTCTGGAAGTTGGCGTCGTTGGCGACAAAGTCAGTCTCGGAGTTGACCTCAAGGATGACCGCCTGGTCGCCGGCGTCATTGGTCTTGATGATGATGCCGCCTTCGGCGGCCACACGGCCGGCCTTCTTCGCCGCCTTGGCGACGCCCGATTTGCGCATTGCCTCAATGGCCGCCTCGATATCGCCGCCGGCTTCGACCAGCGCCTTCTTGCAATCCATCATGCCGGCGCCGGTGCGCTCGCGCAGTTCCTTAACCTGTGCTGCAGAAATATCCATTAATGTGTTACCTCGCAAATCATTCGGTTGCGGACATCCCAAGCGCGCAATGACTGCGCGCCCGTCCGGTTGAATTGAGACGCCAGTCGGCCCGATTCACGGGCCGGCTGGCGCTACATCATGACGAACCGCGGTTCAGGCGTCTTCGCCGGTTGCCGGCGTATCGCCTTCGGCGTCACTTGCTGCCGGCTTGCTCGCGGCCTTCTTCTTGGTCGCCTTTTTCTTGGCAACCTTCTTTTTGGTCGTTTTGGTCGCGGTTTTGCCGGCATCGGCGGCGGCCGGCTCGGCTTCAGACGTGGCATCGGCCGGTGCATCAGCGGCTTCAGTGGCGACTTCAGTGGCTTCAGCCGCGGCGCTGGTTGCCGGCTCGGCAGCTGTCTCGGTGGCGGTGTCCGTCTCGGCACTGGTCGACTTGGCCTTGCGCGCCGTCTTCTTGCGCGGTGCGGCGGCCCTGGCCTCGCCGGCCACCGGCGCGCCGGACTCGTCCAGTTCGACGAAGTCGTTCTCGCTACCCTCCGCCGACTCGGTGAACTGCTGGGCCGACTGGCGCGCCTCGATCACGGCATCGGCGACACTACTGGCATACAGGCGAATCGAACGGATCGCGTCGTCATTGCCGGGGATCACATAGTCAACGCCATCCGGGCTGTTGTTGCTGTCGACCACGCCGATCACCGGGATATTCAGCTTCTGCGACTCTTTAATGGCGATGTATTCATAGCCGACGTCGATGACGAACATGGCATCCGGCAGGCCGCCCATGTCCTTGATACCGCCGAGACTGCGGTTCAGCTTGTCTTCTTCCCGTGTCAGGGCCAGAACCTCACGCTTGTGGCGGCGATCAAAGCTGCCGTCGGTATGCATGGCCTCGATTTCCTTCAGCCGGGCGATGGACTGGCGCACGGTCTTGAAGTTGGTCAACAGGCCACCGAGCCAGCGGCGGTCGATATAGGGCATGCCGCAGCGCCGGGCTTCCTCGGCGATGATGCTCTGGGCCGAGCGTTTGGTGCCGACAAACAGGATGGTGCCACCGCGGGCGGCAAGCTTGCCGACATAGTTCATGGCATCCCGAAACAGCGGCAGGGTCTGCTCGAGATTGATAATATGAATCTTGTTGCGCTGGCCGAACAGGTAGTCGGCCATCTTCGGGTTCCAGTAGCGGGTCTGGTGGCCAAAATGCACACCAGCTTCCAGCATTTCGCGCATGCTGACGTTGGACATGGTTGTTGCTCCTTTGTAAGGGTTGAGCCTCCGCGCAACGCCGGCACCGATCCGGTCCGAAGACAGGACACCCCAGTGCCGGGGCATAGTTACGCGTGTGAAGTCACGAAATTTAAAGTTTGGCGCGTTCGCGTTGCGAATCGTGCGCGCGCTTTATACCATAGTAAGCATCTGAAAAACAGCGCCTACCCTGTTTTTGACCCTGTTTTGGCCGGCAGCGTCGCGGTTTCCCGGAATTGAGCGATTCTTGAGCAATCATGCGCCCTTCCCCGGCCAGCCGCCGCACCGCCGTGGCCCCCGATTCTAGAATGGAAAACCCGACTCATGGCTGTCAGCATCAAAACCCCGGAAGAAATTGAAAAAATGCGCGTCGCCGGCCGGCTGGCCGCCGACGTGCTGGAAATGATCGGCGAACACGTCGTCGCCGGCGCCACCACCGACGAGCTGGACCGCATCTGCCACGACTACATCGTCAACGAGCAGCAGGCGATCCCGGCACCGCTGAATTACCGCGGTTTCCCGAAATCCGTCTGCACCTCGGTCAACCACGTCGTCTGCCACGGCATTCCCGGCGACAAGAAACTGAAAAACGGCGATATTCTCAATATCGACGTAACCGTCATCAAGGACGGCTATCACGGCGACACCAGCAAGATGTTCTGCGTCGGCGAGCCGGCCGTGCGCGCCCGCAAGCTCATCGACGTCACCTACGACTGCATGAAGCTGGGCATCGACATGGTCGCCCCCGGCGTGCGCCTGGGCGAGATTGGCGCAGCCATCCAGAAGCATGCCGAGGCGCAGAATTTCAGTGTCGTGCGCGAATACTGCGGTCATGGCATCGGCCGCGAATTCCACGAGGACCCGCAGGTCCTGCACTACGCTACCCACGACCCGGGACTGGCCCTGGAGGCCGGCATGTGCTTCACCATCGAGCCGATGATTAATGCCGGCAAGCGGCACGTGAAGCTGCTGCCGGACAACTGGACGGTGGTCACCAAGGACCGGCAGCTGTCGGCCCAGTGGGAGCACACCATACTGGTTACCGACAGCGGCCACGACGTGCTTACCACCCGCCCGGGAGAGACCTGGTAAACCGCATGTGGGACACCGATGTTACGGATCGCAAGCTGTTCGACGCCACCGAGTTCGCCCAGCGGGCAGCGGACATGCCGCACCTGCAGCGCTTCAAGGAAGCCCTGGAGCGGGGACATGACCAGCTCCGCGAGGCGTTCGCCATGGGCACGCCGATCAAGACCCTGGTATACAAGCGCGCCTGGTTCATCGATCAGGTACTGGCCGAGGCCTGGGCCCTGCATGAACTCGACAACGACGCCCTGAGCCTGGTCGCCGTCGGCGGCTACGGCCGTGGCGAGCTGCATCCGGCTTCCGATATCGACATCATGCTGCTGACGCAGCCGCGCCTGAACAACACGCAAAAAGAAGCGATTGAGCGCTTTTTGACCTTTCTATGGGATATCGGTCTGGAGGTCGGTCACAGTGTACGCACGGTCAAGGAATGCGTGCGCGAGTCGAAGAACGACATCACCGTCACCACCAACATGATGGAATCGCGGCGCCTGGCCGGCAACGCGGATCTCTATCGGAAGATGCGGGTGGCGACCGGTCCCGACAAAATATGGCCGACGCGCAAGTTTTTCGAGGCCAAGCTCGCCGAGCAGGTCGCCCGCCATCACAAGTATGACGACAGCGCCCACAACCTCGAACCGAACATCAAGGAAAGCCCCGGCGGTCTGCGCGACATCCAGATGATCGGCTGGGTGGCAAAACGGCATTTCGGTGCCGAGGACCTGCGCGAGCTGGTTGATCACGGCTTTCTGACCCGGACCGAGTTCCAGACGCTGAACACCGGTCTGGCCTTTCTCTGGCGTGTCCGTTTCGCCCTGCACACGCATACCGGCCGGCGCGATGATCGTCTGCTGTTCGACTACCAGAAACAGGTTGCCGCTGTCTTCGGCTATCACGCCGAGGATAACAGCGCCGTCGAGCAATTCATGAAAATGTACTTTCGTACAATCAAGGAGCTCAGCCGCCTGAACGAAATGCTGTTACAGCATTTCCAGGAAGCGATCATCTACGCCCGGCGCCGCGAGAAGATCAGGCCGCTGAACAAGCGCTTCCAGATGCGCAACGACTTTATTGAGGTCACAGACAAAAAGGTCTTCGAGCACTACCCGTTCGCCTTGCTCGAACTGTTTCTGCTGATACAACAGGAAGAAAGAATCCAGGGTGTGCGCGCCAGCACCATCCGTCTTGTACGCGAAAGCCTGGACCTGATCGACGACGACTTCCGCAGCGACATCCGCAACAAGAGCCTGTTCCTGGAAATCATCCGCCAGCCGCGCTGGGTCGGTCACGAGCTGCGGCGCATGCACCGTTACGGCGTGCTCGGTGCCTATATGCCGCAGTTCCGGGCCATCGAGGGACTGATGCAGTTCGACCTGTTTCACGTCTATACGGTCGACGAACACATCCTGACGCTGGTCAGAAACCTGCGCCATTTTGGCGTGCCCGAAAAAGCGGAAGAGTTCCCGCTGTGCACACAGATCCTCAGGACCGGCATTCCCAAGCAGGAATTGCTGTACCTCGGCGGCCTGTTCCACGACATTGCCAAGGGCCGCGGCGGCGACCACGCCAAACTCGGCGCGGAAGATGCCTACAACTTTTGCCGCGAGCATCTGCTGAGTGAACATGACGCCAGACTGGTCGCCTGGCTGGTCGATGAACATCTATTGATGTCGCAAACGGCGCAGCGCGAGGACATCGACGATCCGGAGGTCATCAACCGGTTTGCCAGCCGGGTCGGTGATCGCCAGCGCCTGAACTACCTGTACCTGCTGACCGTCGCCGACATCCGCGCCACCAATCCGTCGATGTGGAACAGCTGGAAGGATGCCCTGCTCGCCGACCTGTACCGCAAGACCCTGCTGGCACTGCGCCGCGGGCTGGAAAACCCGCTCGACAAGAATGAACGCATTCGCGAGACACGCGATGCGGCACTGGCGCTGATGAGCCGGAAGCTGAAAAACACGATCGACGTGGAAGCGCTCTGGGATACGCTGGGTGACGATTATTTCCTGCGCCATTCCGCCGACGAGATCGCCTGGCATACCCAGGCCATTGCCGATTGCGATAATGACGAACTGCCGCTGGTGCTGGTGCGACCACAGACCGAGCGTGGTGGTACCGAGGTATTCATCTACATGCAGGATCGCGATTTCATCTTCGCCACCACGACCCGGGTCATGGAACAGCTCGGCCTGGACATTCACGACGCGCGTATCATCACGTCGAGCAGCGGTTTCGTGCTCGACACCTATATCGTGCTCGAACCCGACGGCGAAATGATCGATGGCCGCAAGCGTGGCGATGAAATCAGCGACGCCCTGCACCGGGCGCTGTTGAACATCGACAAGCTGCCGCCGATCAAGACCAATCGCATGGCCGAGCGCAAGCTGCGGCATTTCCATATTCCAACCCGCATCGAGTTCACCAGCGACGAACCCAACAACCGCACGATCATGCAGGTCAGCGCCGCCGACCGGCCCGGCCTGCTGTCGCGGGTTGGCGTGGCGCTGCGCTTCTGCGGCGCACGCATCCAGGGCGCCAAGATCGCCACCTACGGCGAACGCGCCGAGGATATCTTTTTCATCACCGATCCCGACACCAACCAGCCGATCAGCGACACCATCAAGTTCGAGTGCCTGCGCAACTCGATCAGCGAGTCGCTGCAGAACTGACGTTTCATGACCCTGGAAACCGGCCACCGCAGCGCTCCCGCCAGCGAACAGGAACTGCTGCAGCGCGCCGCCGCCGTCGCCGGTCAGTCGCTGGCCGAACTGGCCGCCATGCTGGCGGTGCAGACACCGGCGGATCTCGATCACAACAAGGGCTGGGGCGGTCAGCTGCTCGAAACCTGGCTCGGCGCCAGCGCCGGATCGCAGCCGACGCCGGACTTTCCCGAGCTCGGCATCGAACTGAAAACCCTGCCGGTGGATACAGCCGGCCGGCCACTGGAATCGACCTACGTCTGCACGGTCGATCTGCAACCGGCCCCCGGTGGCTGGCACGACTCACTGGTGTGGCTGAAACTGCAGAAGGTCCTGTGGCTGCCGCTGGTTACGGCAAAGAACGCACCGCCGGGCGAACGCCGGATTGGCAGCGCACTGTTATGGTCACCGACTGCCGAGCAGGCCGACATACTGCAACAGGACTGGGAGGAGCTGATGGAACTGGTCAGCGCCGGCGAACTGGAACACATCTCCTCGCGCCAGGGCCAGTACCTGCAGATCCGGCCCAAGGCCGCCAACAGCCGCGCCCTGACCCGCAGCTTCGATTCCGACGGCAATGCGAGCCTGACCCTGCCGCGGGGGTTTTATCTGCGCCCAGCCTTCACCCGTCAGATCCTGCAGCACCACTTTCACTGATACGGTCTGAACAGGATTCAGGCTACTGCAGCATAAATTTCCGACCACCTGCTAGAATAACTGGCCGTAACGACCTGCAAGTGTCATCCCTGACCTGAAACGATGCCCGCTACACTGAACCGAAAAATCGCCGTTGCACCGATGATGCAACACACCGATCGGCACTGCCGCTACCTGCTGCGCCTGATCTCACGGCACACCCTGCTGTATACCGAGATGGTCACCAGCGGCGCGCTGCTGCACGGCGATCGCGCGCGGTTCCTGAATTTCGACGCCGCCGAACATCCGCTGGCCCTGCAGTTGGGCGGCAGCGAGCCACAGGAACTGGCCGAGTGCGCGGCGATCGCGGAGGACTGGGGCTACGACGAGGTCAACCTGAATATCGGCTGTCCCAGCGATCGCGTGCAGTCAGGCCGCTTTGGCGCCTGTCTGATGGCCGAACCGCAACGGGTCGCCGATTGCGTCGCTGCCATGCGCGCACGCACGCGCCTGCCGGTGACGGTCAAGACGCGCATCGGCATCGATGACCGTGACCGCTACCAGGATCTGCTCGATTTCATCGAACCGGTGCGCGCCGCCGGCTGCAGCGTGTTCATCGTCCATGCCCGCAAGGCCTGGCTGCAGGGCCTGAGCCCGAAGGAAAACCGCAGCAAGCCGCCGCTGCACTACGACCGGGTGCATCAGCTGAAGCGGGAATTCCCGGATCTCACCATCGTCATCAACGGCGGCATCGAGACGCTGGCCGCGGCGCAGGCCCAGCTCGAGCACGTCGACGGCGTCATGATTGGCCGCGCCGCCTACAACAATCCCTATATCCTGGCGGCGGCCGATCGGCTTATCGATGATGATGCCGCGGCTGAGCCGAACCGGCGGACCATCGTCGAGCAATTCCGCGATTACGCGGACCGCCACCTGGCGCAGGGCGTGCGCCTGCACCAGATGACCCGGCACCTGATGGGACTGTTTCAGGGACAGCCGGGCGCCCGTGCCTTTCGGCGCGTACTGTCGGAGCAGGGCCAGCGGCCCGGCGCCGGCATTGAGGTGATCGAAACGGCCATCCGCCAGGTCGACGGCGCCCGTAGCTAGAGATTCCGGTTACTCCTCCAGAGACCGGGGCTCAGCCCGATGGCGCTCAATCAAGGCCAAGTTGCGCAGATTAGCCTTGAAACCGGCGTCGAACAGGTCGCCGACGAGTGGCACGCTGCCGACGATGAAATCCAGCAGGACGTTCGCCAGCATGCGCAGCCGTATCATTAACGGCACATCCAGTTCGCCGGCCAGCCGGATGATGTAGACCGAGACTACGGCCGTGATCAGGTCGCCGATACCCGGTGCCAGACCGATAAGCGCATCCCAGCCGAAGCGCCAGCGTGTACCCGGCAGGCGAAAGGCGCTGTCCAGCAGGCGCGCCAGACGGCGTGCCCGCCGTAATGCGGCCGGCTCAGACGGCAGATACGCCACCGCGACTCAGCGCCGTGCGATGATCCAGACCGCGTGCACGATGCCGGGGATGTAACCCAGCAGGGTCAACAGGATATTGAGCCAGAAAGCGCCGCCCAGGCCGACCTGCAGAAACACACCCAGCGGCGGTAACAGTATGGCGATGAGAATTCTCAGTAAATCCATTTCATGCACTCCCTAATCATGGCTCAACCGGCGACGGCAGCCGTATTACCGCCTGCCAATCGCATGTGAGCAGGTCAATACATTCGTACTCCACTCTAACACGTCCCGGTCAACCTGCGCGGTCGTGGTGCAGGCTGCTCGGTCAATCTGTGATGGTTGCCATATTTCAGTGCAACCCGGTGCCCTGATTGGCTCATGTCAGCTGGAAAAACAGGCGAAAGCTGCATGCTCAGCGCCCTGAACAGGCCGTGCGCACGATCAACTGATATCGCCTGACCCGTTCATCGGGAAATGGCAACGTTCTTGCTTGCTGAATTCATACATGAATCTGGCAACAAGCCGTTACGACCCGGCCGGTCGCCTGCAGTTATAAAAAACATTCCGGCAATCACCGTAACACCCGCCACCCATAAAAACAGGAAAACTTATGCGCTCGCGATCCCTCAATTATCGCCATTGCCTCGTCTGTCTTATGGTCCTGCTGTGGCCAATCGGCGCGTGGGGACAGACGGAAACGGACAGTCTCAGCCAACTTGCCGGTGACTCGGTCTGGATCGTCACCGCGGCGGCACTGGTGTTTTTCATGCAGGCCGGTTTTGCCCTGCTGGAAAGCGGTATGAGCCGATCCAAAAATACCGTCAATGTCATCATGAAAAATTATATGGATGTCTGCCTCGGTTCGCTGATGTTCTGGCTTATTGGCTACGGTCTGATGTTCGGCACCAATCCGACCGGCTGGTTCGGCATGGACCATTTCGCACTGAACCGTGCCGAGCCCGGAGACTTCGGCTTCCTGTTTTTCCAGACCATGTTTGCCGCCACCGCGGTGACCATCGCCAGTGGCGCGATGGCCGAGCGTACGCGCTATCAGGGGTATCTCTACGGTGCCATCATCATCTGCGCCTTCGTCTATCCGGTTTACGGCAGCTGGGTCTGGGGTGGTTTCTACGGCGGCAGCGGCTGGCTGGCCGATCTCGGTTTTATCGACTTTGCTGGCTCCACGGTGGTGCATTCGGTCGGTGGCTGGATCGCCCTGGCCGGCATCATCGTGCTCGGGCCGCGGCTGGGTCGCTTCAGCGAGGATGGTGAGCCGCGTTATATCCCCGGACACAATCTTGGCAGCGTCGCACTCGGTGGCTTCATCCTCTGGCTGGGCTGGTTCGGATTCAATGCCGGCAGCACTGTCAGTGCCGATGTCAGCATCGGCCTGATCGCACTCAACACCCACCTGGCCGCCGCAGCCGGCGCCACCGGCGCCGTTCTTGCGCTCGCCCTGCTGCGCCTGAAGCCGCTGATGACCATGACCGTCAACGGCAGCATCGGCGGCCTGGTCGGTATTACTGCCGGCTGCGCCAGCATGGCGCCGAGCTACGCTATCGTCACCGGTCTCATTGCCGGTGTCATCGTCGTGCTCGGCACCCTGCTGCTGGAACGCATCCAGCTGGATGATGTGGTCGGTGCCGTACCGGTGCATGCCTTTGCCGGTGTCTGGGGTACGCTCGCCGCCGGCATATTTTACAGTGACAATCCTTTTAATCCCGAACAGATCATCGTTCAATTGATCGGCATTGCCGCCGGTTTTGTCTGGACCTTCCCGGTCGCACTGATCGTTTATGCCGTCATCAACCGGTTTGTCGGCCTGCGCATCGATACGGTTGGTGAACAGCGCGGTCTGGATTACAGCGAACACTATGAAATCGGCTATCCGGAGTTTCAGCAGGACACGCTGCACCAGGGGAAAAACTGATGGTGGAGCGCAAATCAGCAACCGATATCCCGCGTCGGCGTCGGGCCATCTACATGGGACTCAAGCAATACCTGGAAGGCGACGACCTGTTAAATGCGCTGTGTATCTGGCAACAGCACTACTCCCGCTTGCCAAAATTCGCCATAACCAACTTCGTCCGACGTATTACCGAGAACACCGGCCTGGCCAGTTCACGTGCAGCCATACATCTGAGCCTGACCAGTTCACTGATGCTCAACGAGGACAGTCTCGGCCCCGACCCGCTGGCGGACATGCGCCATTATCTGGGCAGCCGTCTGGGTGACAGCGAGGCCGAGAGCATTCTCGGCGGCAGTACAAATGCTCCGGACGATGGGGCCCGCCGCAGTGACAACATCCAGGTGTTCGAGATCCTCATGAACAGTTTCTTCACCGGCATCAGTGACAGCCAGCAAACGGCCGTTGCCGATGTACGTAGCGCGTTGCTCCGGCGGCTGCCCGAATTGATCCGGGACCCCAACCAGCTACAGGCTATAAGTGACTGGCTACGGGATGGCAAGCGGACGCTACAGGCGGAGCTCGATGCCGGGCAACTGCAGCAACTGCTGCATGCGGCTTATGTCGTTGCCTGTGACCGGCTCGGTCCCGTGCGCACCGACCAGTGCCTGACGCGGGCACTCGATACAGCCGAACGCAGCGACGCCGGGAGGCGCCAGTCGCCACGGATGTGGCTGTAACCCGCCCGCTTGCCAATAGCTGATCAGCCTGTTTCCATGAGCGTCGCAAGCATGAGGGTGCGGCGACCATGGCTGGGACAACCCCGGTACTGATCTACGATGGCGACTGTGGCATTTGCCGCGAGTGGGTGAACTACTGGCTCGGCCTGACCGGTGCTCGCGTCATCTATCGCAGCTACCAGTCGGCACTGGCCGACTATCCCCGGCTCAGCGCCGCCGACTGCCGCCGCTCGATCCAGTACATCGACAGCGACGGCCACATTCACAGTGGCGCCGCCGCGACTTTCCGGCTGTTACAACGCGCCGACCGGCCGTCGGGCTGGTGGTGCTACCGCTTCGTACCCGGCTTTGCCTGGCTGGCGGAACGGATCTACGACTTGTGCGCGCGCCGGCGCGGCCTGCTGCGGCTACTGAGCCATCAACTGTGGGGACCCTGGCGTACAGCGGCACGCTACGACCACGTGCAGTGGTGGTTTCTGCGCGGCCTTGGCCTCATCTATGTGTTTGCCTTCGCCTCGGCCGGCGTCCAGATCACCGGCCTGGTCGGTGCTGACGGTCTGTTACCCGTCAGCGAGTTTCTCGAACAACAGCACGGTTATTACGGTAGCGGCGCCTGGTACCATGCGCCAACCTTACTGTGGCTGGCGCACAGCGACCTGGCGCTGCAGTTACTCTGCCTGGCCGGCGCGCTCAGTGGCGTGGCAGTAGTTGCCAACCGGCTAACGACGCCGGCACTGGCGGCGGCGTTCGCGCTCTACCTCAGCGTGGTCCAGGGCGGCCAGGACTTCTTCCATTTCCAGTGGGACTTCCTGCTGCTCGAGGCCGGTTTTATCGCCGTCTTCGTCAACGCCTGGCCGAACCTGAGCCGCTGGCTGTATCGCTGGCTGCTGTTTCGCTACGTGTTCATGGCCGGCTTTGCCAAACTCGCCAGCGGCGACCCGACCTGGACCGGCCTGACGGCGCTCAGTCATCACTTTGCGACCCAGCCGTTACCGACGCCGCTGGCCTGGTACGTGCATCAATTACCCGCGGCGCTGCTGCAGGCGGCAACGGCCGCGACATTGCTGATCGAGATCGTACTGGTATTCCTGGTGTTCGCCCCGCGCCGGCCGCGCATGCTGTTCGCCTGGCTGCTCATCGGGTTTCAAATCGCCATTGCGCTCACCGGCAACTACAACTTCTTCAATCTGCTGACCCTGTTGCTGACACTGTGGCTGTTTGACGACGCTGCCCTCGCCCGCACGCGCGGCTGGCCGGCACCGCAGCGCGCCAGTAGACCGTTGCAGACTGGCCTGTGCCTGCTGCTGGCGGTGCTGATCGTGCTGCCCGGCATCAACCAGATGAGTCGCCACTATCGCCAGCAGGTCATACCGGTGGCGCAAACGATCGATCAGGCGCTGGCGCCGTTTCATATCGTCAATCCCTATGGCCTGTTTGCCAACATGACCACGCGGCGCCCGGAGATCGTGATCGAGGGTTCGCGTGACGGCGAAAACTGGCGCGCTTACGAATTCTCTTACAAGCCGGGCGATCCGGCGCGCGCGCCGGGCTGGAACATTCCGCACCAGCCGCGGCTCGACTGGCAGCTGTGGTTCGCCGCCCTGAGCCGCGCCGACCGCCAGCGCTGGTTCGCGCCATTGCTCGTCGGCCTGCTGGAAAACCGGCCGGCGATCACGGCTCTGCTGGCTGACAACCCGTTTCCCGAAAACGGCCCGCGGTATATCCGCGCGCGCCTGTTCCACTACCGGTTCACGGATTTCAGGACGGCTGACGACAATGGCCAGTGGTGGCGGCGCGACTACCGCGGTGATTACTACCCGACGGCGACCCTGGCAGACATCAGGAACCGGTCGCGCGGCGGTCTGCCGCTGCGCTGAGTTCAGTCACGCCCGTCTGCCAGACGCTGGCGTAGCGTGGCGAGCCTTTTATAGTCGTCGACAAGATCGGCGAGCCGGAAAACGGCATTGGCGGCACTCGGGTTCGGGCTGAGATAAACCCGGCAACCCTGCTGCAGCTGTGGCTGCAAGCCCCAGTCGATGGCGGCCGTGTCCTGATCCCGGCAACGCAGGTAATGACCGTAGGCAACCTTGCCGTGAAACCACAGCAACGCCGGCCGATAGCGTTCGATGCGCGCGGCCAGGTGCGGCACCCAGGCGTGAAAATCAGCGGCACGCAATGCCGCGGCACCGCGGCTCGGGCGTTTGACGACGTCGGTAAAACCGATACGCTTTTGTTCCTGCAACCAGCGGCACGCTGCCGGCCCCGGCGTCAATTCGCGACCGGCTAGGCCACTGGTGTTCAGCGCCGGCCAGAAGCGGTTCGTTCGACCGGCAAAGTAATAACCGGCACGCACGGCCGGCAATGACGGATTGAGCCCGATCGACAGAACGATCAGGCCGTCGTCGATAAAATCGGGTAAAGTTTCCATCAACCTTCGCTCTCTGACATTGCCTGTATCACGATGATCGGATTTACCCGCCTGACGAAAACCCTGTCTGCTGCAACGCCGGGCATTTGCCTGCTGTTCCTGTTATTGACCGGCTGCAGCGAGTCGACACCGGGCCTGCAGAAACTCGGTTCGGATGCCGTCATTCTCGCCTTCGGCGACAGTCTGACCCATGGCACCGGTACCGAGGAACAGTACAGCTACCCGGCCCGTCTTGCCGAGCAAACCGGACTGACGGTGATCAATGCCGGCGTACCCGGCGAACTGTCCGCCGCCGGGCGCGACCGCCTGCCCGGGCTACTGGAGCGTCACCGGCCGGACCTGCTGATCCTGTGCCACGGCGGGAATGACATCCTGCGTCAGCGTGATCCGGAAGCCGCGGCGGACAACCTGCGCGCCATGATTGCCATGGCCCATGAGCGCGGCATCGAGGTGTTGCTGATCGCGGTACCGAAGCCGGCATTGCTGCCACGCACTGCCGCATTCTATGCCGATGTCGCCAGCAGCACCGGCGTTCCGCTGGTGCGTGATGCGTTGGCGGACATTCTCTCCCGGTCATCACTCAAGGCCGACGCCGTGCATCCCAACCGCGATGGTTATGCCCGCCTCAGCGACGCGATTACCGACAAACTGCAACAGGCAGGCGCGCTGTAAACCATGCCGTGACTGTGGCACGGCTACGGGGGCTGTGCCATGATAGCTAATGATATTGCGCCACTGGATCACAATCCATAAGCCCGACAACGCCACCAATCCAAACAATCACAGGTTCAGCCATGAAACCAATGCCGTTCACCCTGCTGCTGTGTGCCCTGCTGCCGGCCACCAGCCTGGCCGCCGAACTGGCCAGCGATAAACAGAAATTCAGCTATGCCCTGGGCACCCAGATTGGCCGCAACGTCAGCCAGCAGGGTGTGGAGCTGGATGCCGAGGCCTTTGCCGCCGGCGTGCGGGATATTCTCGGCGACCGTGAGCTGCAGCTCAGTAACGAGCAAATGCAGGCCGCCGCGGAAAATTACCAGAAGGAAATGCAAAGCCGGCGCGAAGCCGAGGGCAGCGAAAACAGCCGCAAGGGCGCGGCGTATCGCGCCGGGAACAAGCAGTCGGGCGACTTCGAGGAGCTGGACAATGGTATCCAGTACAAGGTGATCAACACCGGCGACGGCGCCAGCCCCGCCGTTGAGGACACAGTCGTGGTGCATTACAGCGGCACGCTGATTGACGGCACGCAGTTCGACAGTTCCTACGATCGCGGTGAACCGGCGGAGTTCCAGCTGAACAAGGTTATCCAGGGCTGGCAGGAAATCCTGCCACGCATGCAGGAAGGCGCCAAATGGCAGGTGGTCATCCCGCCCGATCTGGCCTACGGCGAAAGCGGCGCCGGCGCCAGCATCGGGCCGAACGAAACGCTGGTGTTCGACATCGAGCTCATCGAAGTGAAGTGATTCAGCATGTCGTGGTCGCGGCCGCGTCGCAACGATCGCGAATCATTCGCAGAATGATGTCGGCAATAAGCTGCGGCTGGTCCATATGGATCATGTGGCCGCTGTGTTCGGCATAGACCTGGCGTCCGTTAACACTCAGATCAGCGAGTTCATCCTGCATGGCGCGCCACTGCTTTTCGCGCGAAATGCCAAGCGGGTTATCGGGCCACTGCTGCTGGCCACGGGTGACCACCACCAGCGGCACATCGGGAAAATCGTCGCCGAGAAAACCAACTTCGTTGCCGCTATAGGCAAAACTGGCCAGTTCGCGTTGCTGGGCAATGACCGCCCTGCGGCTGGCCAGGATCAGCATCGCTGTCTGGCGTACATCCTCGGGATATTTGTCGATCACCGACAAATCGTTGAAATGCGTCACCAGGCGCGGCCGGCTTGGCCGCCGCTGTTCACGGGTGCGAACCTCGGGAATACGTTCAGCCTGATCCGGGTGTGATGAGTCCACCAGCACGATCCCGGCTACCCTGTCCGGGCTGGATTTGGCGTAATACTGGACGTTATAGCCGCCAAAGGAATGACCGACAAGGATGTAAGGGGGGTCCAGACCGGCGACTTCGACCAGGCGTGAGAACTCGGTATTGATCTGGCTGGTCGTCCGTGGCGATGGTCCCATTTCGCTCCAGCCGTAGCCGGCACGGTCATAGGCGCAGGTATGCAATTCCGGCTCGAGCAGTCGCTGAATTTTCAGCCATTCCAGGGAAAAACCGCCCAGCCCGGCATCGAATATCACTGTCGGCCGTGCACTGTCCGCCGGACCCAGGCAATGCATGTGCAGGCGCACAGAGCCGATATCGTAAAGCTTGCCGGGCGCGTCGGTGATTTGTGCAGACAATGCGGGAGCAGCCAGCGCCATTAAAAGCAAAAGAACCGCCCGGCTTCGATGAAGCACCCTGCATCCCCGGCCGCAAACGGTCAGTAAGCCGCCGGGCGCGAGCTGATGCTGCCGCGGACTGGCGCTAGGCATCGCCATCCTTGCCAATGTAGGTTATGCGCCAGATTCGGCCCTGCACCGAATCGGACACGTACAACGCGCCATCCGGCCCCAGCGCCAGGCCGGTTGGCCGGAATTCCGCGTCCTCGGGCGATTCCACATGACCGCTGTCACCAGCAAAGCCGTCGGCGAACACTTCCCAGTCACCGGTCGGCTTGCCGTCAGCAAACGGCACGAACACGACCTGATAGCCGACCTGGCCCTGATCGCCCCGGTTGTAGGAACCATGGAAGGCGATGAAGGCACCGTCATGGAACGCTTCCGGAAACTGCTCGGCCTCGTAGAACAGCATGTCGTTCGGACTGTAGTGGGCCGGAAAGCCCAGCAGCGGAGACGGGTAATCGGCGCAGCGGCCGACCGCGTCGCCATCACCGCCGTATTCCGGGGCGAGAACAAGCTTCTGCTGCTCGGCATCGTAGTAACAGTAGGGCCAGCCATAGCGGCCGCCGGCCTCGATGCGCAGCAATTGCTCCGCCGGCTGGTCTGCACCTTGCTCTTGGGTAAAGAGTCCCGGCCAGAATTCATGCAGCTGGTCGCGGCCATGCTGGACCGCGTACAAGGCCTCGGCGCGGCGGCTCCAGGCGAGCGCATAGGCGTTGCGGATGCCACTGGCATAGCGTTCGCCATCGGCCTGGCGCTGGCCGGTGCGATCGGCCGGGAAACGCCAGATGCCGGCATGGCGCTCCAGTTGCGGGCACGGATCGAGGCCGGGCACACCGGCCTGGCGGTTCTTTTCCTGGCAGGCATTCGACGGCGCCCCGACATTGACGTACAGGTTATGACGCTCATCGAAGGTGAAGGTCTTGCCGGTGTGTTCCTGCTGCTCGGGGAAACCATCGACCACGACTTCCCCCGGCCCGTCCGGAACCAAGTCCTGTCCGAGTCGATAGCGGTAGATCGCGTCATCGGCACCGAAGTACAGCCAGTCGTCATGTATCTCGATAGCCATGCCGGGCGCGTCGGCAAACTCCCGCACGATATCCACGCGGCCATTGCCGGTGCTGTCCTTCAGCGCCAGAATGCCGCCCAGATCGAAGCGCAGGTTACGCAGCGCCGCGTAGATGGTACCGTCCTCGGCCACGGTAATATGGCGAACAAAACCGAGATTGTCGGCGACCACCATCGCACAGAAGCCCTCGGGCAATACCAGGCTGCCATCATCGGGATCGCATACCGCCGGCTGATCAGCCACCGATTTCGCCGGCTGCCCGCCGTCATCGCAGCCGGCGAGCAGTCCCAGCAAGGTCAGTCCGACCGCCCGGGCCAAGTTCCGGCCAATCGGCCGGGATGAACACAATCGCAGCATAAATGTCTTATTCTGGGAAAATTATTCCGCTTCAGTTAGTGTATCACTTTGCATCAGCGAGACGCTCCGATCGCGGACTGTGATCGGTTGCTGTGCTACAGGTTTTAGACCGGAAATGGCTGTCACTATCCGTCCGGGCATTGATTCAGCGGCGTAGGCGCCGGACGACCCCTGCCACTTCCTGCTGACAGCGCGCCACCGCCTCGGGCCGGCTGCCTGTTGACGCAACCGCAACATGCAGTAACTGGAAAAGCTAACATAACATGGAACCGGAAACGGCTGCCGCTGAACCCCCGGACAGTGGTATGGTCCATAGGTTAAATTACTGACGATTTATATGATGCCAAAGATATTCCAAAAAACCGCGCTCCTGGCCCTGTCCGTTTGTCTGGTCCTGGCGCATGCCCCGCTGCATGCCGAAGTCCGGCTCGTCGACGCCGATCAACTGCAGGCCAGGGAGAAACACCAGCGCGCCATCGACATCATCACCCATATTGCCACGACCTACCATTACCGGCAGACCGAGCTGGATGATGCCATGTCGAAGAAAATCTTTGACAATTACTTCGACAGTCTCGACCCCAACCGTAGTTTTCTGACCCACAGCGATATCGAGCGCTTTTCCGACTATCGCACTCGCATGGATGACGCCATGCGCGACGGCGAACTGGGTATTGCCTTCGACATATTCAAGCATTACCGGCAATGCGTTAAAGAGCGCGTCGACTATGCACTGTCTCAACTGGACCAGGAATTCGACTTTGACACCGATGAACGCTACCGCTATGACCGTCAGGAGATGCCCTGGCCGGAAAACGATGCGGAACTCCGCGACATCTGGGACAAACGCATCAAGAACGATTATCTGCTGCTGAAGTTGACCGACAAATCGCCGGACGACATCCGCGAAACCCTGCGCAAGCGTTACGAGCGCATCGTTACTAGCACGTTTCAGCTGAAGGCGGACGATGTCTTCCAGACATTCGTCAATGCCTACACCACGGCCATTGAACCGCACACGGCGTACTTTTCACCGCGCACGTCCGAAAATTTCGACATCAGCATGCGTCTGTCGCTCGAGGGTATCGGTGCCGTGCTGAGTGGCGAAACCGATTACACCGAAGTCCAGCGCATCGTCACCGGCGGCCCGGCGGACATGAGCGGCGAACTCGAGGCCGAAGATCGTATTATCGGCGTTGCCCAGGGCGAGGAGGGTGAAATGGTCGACGTCATCGGCTGGCGCCTGGATGACGTGGTCGACCTGATCCGCGGGCCGAAGGGCAGTATCGTGCGCCTGGAAGTATTGCCCAAGGGCATGGGGCCGGGGGGGCCGACCAAGACCATTGAACTGGAACGCAACAAGATCAAGCTTGAACAACAGGCCGCCAAGTCGGAAGTGCTGGAGCTGGATGGCACATCCTCGCGCGTCGGCGTAATCGACATACCGACCTTTTATATGGATTTCGCCGCCCATCAGCGCGGTGACAAGGACTACCGCAGTACCACCCGCGACGTTCGCAAGCTCATCGACGAGTTGCGCGACAAGAACGTGGACGGCCTGGTCATCGATCTGCGCGGCAATGGCGGCGGCTCGCTGACCGAGGCCCTGGAACTGACCGGCCTGTTCATCTCCGGTGGTCCCATCGTCCAGACCAAGGATTCCAGCGGCCGCATCGAGGTCAACGAGGATCCTGATCCCGAGCTGTTCTACCAGGGGCCACTGGCCGTCCTGGTTGACCGCAACAGCGCCTCGGCTTCAGAAATCTTCGCCGGCGCCATCCAGGACTACAAGCGCGGCATCGTCATTGGCGAACCCACGTTCGGCAAGGGCACCGTGCAGAACATCATCGACCTGAGTCGTTTTGACAATCAGGGTGACGAAGAACTGGGTCGCCTGAAAACGACCATCGCCCAGTTCTTCCGCATCAGCGGCGGCAGCAACCAGCATCGCGGTGTCGTGCCGGATATTGTCTACCCGACCGCGCATCGTGCCGAGGATTCCGGCGAACGGAGCTATGAAAATGCCCTGCCCTGGGACAGTGTCCGGCCGGCCAAATTTGAACCGGCGGCGGCACCGACAGATAAATTCGATGTCGTCCGAGATCGGCATGAACAGCGGATCGCTGACAACGAAAGCTTTGCAGCCTTGCTGGAACGTACCCGTTTTCTGGAACAACAGCGTGAAGACAAGACCGTTTCGCTGAATCTGGAAAAACGCAAGCAGGAGCGTGAGCGTCTGGAGGCCGAGCAGGAGGAACTGGACGAGCAATACCACAATTCGCTGGGGATGGAGCTTGAACCGGAAGACGACTCCGACTCCAAGGAAGAGGGTGACAGCGACAAACCAGACATCCTGTTGCGAGAGGCCGCACGCATTCTCAACGATCTCATCGTGCCGACTGACGAGTTGCCGAAACAGCTGCATGCCGACAAGAAAGCCTCTGCCAATTAAGCAGGACCTCTAAAACACTTTCACGCCAACGCCGGTCAAGCTAGAATAATTCGACCGTTTGCCCAGTTGGCGGCGGTCGTGTCGCGGACTGGCGCAACAAGCGCCGCCATGTCCAGTGTAAATCGACATCAATTCCAAGGAAGCCGTTATCAGCGACAAAATCACAGCAACCCTCATTGAGGGCGACGGTATCGGGCCGGAAATCGTCAATGCCACCGTCGATGTTCTCGATGCAATGCATGCCCCTTTTGTCTGGGAACGCCACAAGGCCGGACTTCAGGCACTCGATGAATGTGGCGACCTGCTACCGGAAGCCATGCTCAACAGCGTGCGCGACAACCATCTGGCCCTCAAGGGCCCACTGGAAACACCGGTCGGTAGCGGCTTCCGTTCCGCCAACGTGCGCCTGCGCGAGATTTTCAAGCTTTACGCAAACGTCCGCCCGGCCCGCACTTTCGTCAAGGGCGGTCGTTATGAAGACATCGACCTGGTTCTCATCCGGGAAAATACCGAGGGCTTTTATGTCGGTGTCGAAAACTACGTGCCCATTGACGACGATCCCAAGGCGGTCGCCCAGGGGACCGGCTTCAATACCCGCTCCGGTTGCCGCCGCATCGCCGAGTTTGCCTTCGAATATGCCGTCAAGCATGGCCGCAAGAAGGTCACGATTGTCCACAAGGCCAATATTCTCAAATATCTGACTGGCCTGTTCCTGGAAACTGCCTATGAAGTCGGCGAACAGTACAAGGATCGGCTGACGATTGAAGACAAGATTGTCGATAACTGTGCCATGCAGCTGGTCCTCAACCCGTCACAGTATGATGTTCTCGTGACCACCAACATGTTCGGTGACATCCTTTCGGACGAAATCGCCGGGCTTATCGGCGGTCTGGGTCTGGCACCCGGTGGCAATATTGGCAAGCACGGCTGCATCTTCGAGGCGGTACACGGCACGGCGCCTGATATCGCCGGCCAGGGCAAGGCCAATCCGACCGCGATCATGCTGGCCGCCGCCATGATGCTGGACCATGTGCATTACCACGACATGGCCGAGCAGCTACGAACCGCAATCCACCGCGCCATTGACGACGGCATCCGTACCGGCGATCTGGGCGGCAGCGCCTCCACCGAGGAATACACCAGGGCCGTCATCGAACGGCTCGACTGAACGCCGGGATCAGTCGGTCGCCTGCGACTGACGTCGCAACAGCTTTAGTGCAAACTGCCGGGCCCGCTGCAGGGCCTGTTCGTCAAGCTCCGCCTCCAGGCTGTCGCGCAACACCGGATCCTCGTCGACATTACCGCGCAGCGCCATAAACAGATAGATATAGGCCCGCTCCGGGTTCTTCGCCACGGCGCCACCGCTGGCATAAAGCCGTACCAACCGATACTGAGCGCCGGCATGGCCGAGTTCGGCGGCCGTACCGTGCAAATACAGCGCCGTATCGATCTCCTCCGGCCGCCCCCGGCCCTGCAGATAGCATTCACCGAGCTCGTACATGGCAGCGAGATGGTCCTGGTCAGCGGCGCGTTCGAACCAGTCGCAGGCCGAGCGTTCCGGTTCCGGCGTCGTGACTTCGCCACGACGGATCATTTGCCCCAGATCGTAGGCGGCATCAGTATTATCGTTTTCGGCCAACTGGCGAAACAGGCGCGCGGCCTGCGCATGGGCCCCCTGTTGCTGCAACCGCTCGGCATCCTCGAGGGTGTAATAGCTGACCGCCAGGGCAGCCATGCCGGCAGCGCCCAGCCACAGTGCCAGCACCGGCAGCAGCATGCGCAACTGCTTCACCAGTCCACCAGCCGGTTGATCGACCGCATCACATCCGCGTCGAGGGCCAGTTCCATGGCACGCTGGCTCGCCAGAACGCTGGCCACGCGGCGTGCGCCGGCGATGACAAACATGTGTTCATCCAGCTGCAACAGCCAGGCGATGGCCAGATTGGCCACACTCGTAACATACCGCTGGGCCAGCTGCCGCAGTTCCTTATCGTCGGCCAGCCGCGCATGGTCATGGTAGCCACCGACCGGGCTGTGGGCGATAAAGGCGATACCGTGTTCACGACAGCGCGTAACGACACCGTCGGCCAGCGACTGTTTGCGACGCGGGTGGAGGCCATTCTGTACCGACGCGATCGATGTCACTTCGGCAGCCCGCGCCAGCTGGGCGTCGTCAATATTGGAAAGACCGATATGCGCGATCCGGCCGGCAGCCTGAAGATCCCGTAACACCCCCACCGATTCGCTGATATCAACATCCGGATCCGGCGCGTGCAGCTGGTAGAGGAAGATGCGTTCGACGTCGAGGTCGCGCAGGCTTTGTTCGCAAGCCTGACGCAGGGCCTGCGGCCGGCCGTTCGCGCGCCAGCCGCGACCTGTCCACTGCACACCGCCCTTGGTAGCTACATGCACACGCCGGCCCTGCGGATGCTGGCTGAGTGCCCGGGCGATCAGGCGTTCATTGTCTCCCGGAGCGGCCGTGCTGCTGTAGACGTTGGCACTGTCAATGAAATCACCGCCGGCATCGATGAAACGGTGGATCACGTCGATGGCCGTGGCCGGTTCCGGCGCGCCGGCCAGCGACAGCGGCATGGCACCCAGCCCGACCGCCGTCAGTTCGGTATCCGCCAGCCGCCGCCGCAATGTCATCGGCTACGACCGGCGCGGGTACAGGTCCGTGGGCAGCGCCCGCGCCGGTGATTGTGTCTGCGCCGCCAGCCATTCATCCAGCAACGCCTGCCAGGCATCGCGCGACGCCGGTTGTTCCGGACTCAGTAACGCGACGCTTGTAGTCATGGACGCGGCCAGGGCCGGATGGGCAAGCACGGCCAGCAGATCATGACTGCGCAGGGGCTCCGCCAGGCAGGGATACTTGAACACCATACCGACATCGGCAAAACCCAGCGCCGCCGCGCTGCGCTGCTGCCAACGCTGATTAAAGCAATCGCTGGCGAAAACAAGTATCGCCGCATCCTCGCGGCCATCCTCCCAGGGGCGTGCGACGGCCAGGGCATCACGCGCCACCTCGGAACAGAAGACGACATCAAGATCGCGTTCCAGCTGGCACAGGGGATTGTCGAAGTCACTGTGCCAGAAGCGATCCTCACGTAACGCCTTCGCCGCGCCCGCCGGCATGCCGCGAAACAGCAGACCACCGGCACTGTAATGGTAGCCCATGAAGATATGACCGCTGCCGAGCAGGCGATCGAAAGTCGGGTGCCAGCCGCTGGCAACCGCGCGGTAGCGGTCATCACCACGGCCATCGCGGGCGTACGCGCCCGTCGCGGCGGCGCGTTGTTTTTCTTCGCGAGTCATGGCGCTTACCAGGGTACCGTCTGCCCCTTGTAATCAAGGAACGCACCGGACTGTGCGGTTGTCAGCTCAGCGATTACCCGGCGCATGCCAGTGACGCTTTCGGCAGCATCGATCAACGCATTGGGCCCGCCCATATCGGTGCGTACCCAGCCCGGGTGCAGCGCGACAACACGGATATCACGTGGCTTGAGATCGATGGCGGCGCTGACGGTGGCAGCATTCAGGGCCGCCTTGGTCGAGCGATAAACGACCATGCCGCCGGAGCCGTTATCGGCAATACTGCCCATCTTGCTGGTCATGTTCACGATCGTCTTGTGCCGGCTGGCAGCCACCGCATCAGCGAATACCTCCATCATGCGCATCACCGCCATGACATTGACCTGGAAAGCTTGTTGCCAGGCGGCGTAGTCGGTCGCGCCGAAACCACCGCGGGTCTGACCGAAAATGCCGGCATTATTAATGAGCACATCGACCGGCGTGGCTGCAACGCTGGCGCGCAGGTTGTCGATCTGCCGATCGTCGGTGACATCCAGCGGCTGTACCGTCAGGCGATCGCTCGCGCTTGCCGCCAGCGCGTTCAGATCATGCGCCTTTTCCGGTTGTCGGCAGGCAGCCGTCACCTGCCAGTCATCGGCAAGATACTGGCGCACGTATTCCAGGCCAAGACCACGGTTGGCACCGGTGATAAGGACATGTTGGCTCATCAGCTATTCCCTCGTGGACGACTAAAACACACAGCCTAGCACACCGTTACGCGCCCGCTTGTTGCAGGCCGATTGGCAGCGTAATCTTTAGGCTATTGCCATGCTCCGGGATGCAAACCGCCATTATGCGTACAGGTTTTCTTTATGATCCGCGATATCTGGAACACGACACCGGCCGCGGCCATCCGGAATCCGCCGCCCGGCTGCGTGCCAGCATCGACCACCTGCAGCAACAGAGCTGGTTTTCGCAGCTGCACGCTGTCCAGGCGACCCGCATCGAGGATCAATGGCTGCGCGAAATCCACAGCGCCGATTATATTGACCGCGTCGTCAGTGCCTGCCACGACCGGGCACCCTATCTCGACTGCCCCGACGTCAGCATCAGTGCGCAGTCCTGCGACATCGCCCGGCTCGCTGCCGGCGGCGCTCTCGCGCTTGCCGACGCCGTCATCGACGGCCGGGTCGATAATGGTTTCGCGTTGCTGCGCCCCCCCGGCCATCACGCCGAAAGCGATCAGGCACTGGGCTTTTGCCTGTTCAACAACATCGCCATCACGGCGCGCTACCTGCAACGCGAGCACGGCCTCGACAAAATCCTGATCCTCGACTGGGACGTCCACCATGGCAACGGCACCCAGCACAGTTTCGAGGACGACCCCAGTGTCTTTTACCTGAGCCTGCACCAGTACCCGTTCTACCCGGGCAGTGGCAGCGCCAGCGAGACCGGTACTGGCCACGGCCGCGGCGCCACGCTCAACTGCCCGATGCCCACCGGCAGCAGCGACCGTGACTACGAGCTGGCCTTCCGCGAGCGAGTCCTGCCGGCCGTCGACCGCTTTCGGCCCGAGGCCATACTGATTTCGGCCGGTTTCGATGCCCACCGCGATGACCCGCTCGCCGGCATCAATCTGAGCAGTGAATTCTACGCCTGGATGACGCAACGGCTCATGGAAGCGGCCGATCACCATGCTGGCGGGCGCATCGTCTCGCTGCTCGAAGGCGGCTACGACCTGCACGCCCTGCCGGCGTGCATTGCCCAGCATCTGGGCACACTATCGGCCTATCATTTCGATCCGCCCTACCCGTAGCGCTCATGTTTAGATAAAGTCTATTATTAACAGCCAGATAGACGCTGAAATTCAGATAATACATCGTCAAAAATGCTGGACATTACAAGGGCAGAACTTCATCATGATGCAACAGAATCACACCAGACCTCACAGTATTTCTAAAAATACTGACTAACATAATGATAAGAATGGGGTTCTTGCAAAGCCAGTCCTTGCACTCTCAGCAGAATGAGATTAAAAAAGTAATGTGCAGACCACAGGGTTTTGCAGTGTCCCCGTGGCGACACGTTTTGTTCTGTAGCGTCGGTAACATGCCGAAAGCGTGACCGAGTTGGCATATCGGCGGACATAAACAGGGCGATCATGTGGTTAGTGGTAGTAATGTGAGACAGACCACGATTTTAATAATACCACCGGTCTGGACAGCCAGTGATTGGTGTTGTCCGTTTCAGGGGGACGGAATCAATGCAGGATCTTGATTTTTGCAAACAAATTCTGGGATTGCAGGATCCCTGGCAGGTTCAGGCGGTGGAGATCGATCCGCCGTCCAACCGACTCGACATCTATATCGGTTTTGTCGGTGGCCGTAAAAAGGGGTTGTTCGGTTCCAGTGACCAGGCTACCTGCCCACATTGTCAGGCCAGCCTGCCGCGCGCGGAGGACTACGAAGCCGTAGCCCTACGCCATCTACCGGTGGCAAATCTGCGTACTTACCTGCATGTGCCGCCGGCCGGCACAGTGCACTCGGAGCGCGGTGACTGTATCTGCATGCAGGACTGGGCCGCAAGCGGCAGCCGCTTCACCCAGGCCATGCAGGACCACGTCATCGCCGCGCTGCAGGCTGCGCCAACAAACCAGATCGCCGCGCGACTGGCCAGTGTCAGCTCCAGTGAGGCGCGCGAGATCAGCGAGTTGACCGGCATCGCGCCTGCCGGCCGCGATGCCGCGCCAGCGGCGGACACGGCTGCCCCGGGCAGCGATAGCGGCCACGATTTCGATCTTGCCGACACCAGCCATATACCGGGCGCCGATCACGCGGGCTGGCAACGACTGATCAACGGCGAATTGCCAATCCAGACCGACTCTGTGGCTCTGCGCATGCTGCTGCAGCGGGTCCGCAGCAATATCGAAAAGGATCCCGGTGAACAGACCCGCCTGGCCGGTGCGCAGTCGCTGCGCCAGTTCTTCATCAAGAACCAGCAGCTGCTCAAGCATGAAATCGAGCTTCTGGGTGCCGACCAAGCTACCATGGCCAGCCGCGCCGGAGCTGACCATGCCGGCGCCAGCGGCCTGCCACCGGAGTCGGCGGCTGTCTGGCAGAAGCTCATCAATGGCGAGCAACAAATCGAGACGCGTGTCGTCGGCCTGCAGATGATGCTGGAGCGTGTGCGCCAGTCGGTTGAACGGAACCCGGCCGAAAGCAACCGCCTGGCCGGGGCGCGCATACTGCGACAGTTCTTTGCCAAGCATCAGACGCGCCTCGGCAGTGAAATCGCCCAGTTGGGTGGCGCCACGCCGCAGCCGACTGCAGCAGCAGCGGTGGCCAGTACAGAAACCGCCCGGCAGCCTTTGCCCAGTGAGCGCGACCCGGTCTGGCAACGCCTGATCAGTGGCGACATCCAGCTGCAAAGCGACGTCATCAGTCTGAAAATGCTGCTTGAGCGGGTACGCCAGGCCATCAGCCGCAATCCGAGCGAAGGTAACCGCGTGGCAGCCGCCAAGGTACTGCGCCAGTACTTTGAAAAGAACCGCAGCAAGCATCCGGACGAGATCAATCAGTTGCTGGCCGGTGCCGGCACACATGACAGCCATGCCGCTGTCAGCGCGGCGGAACTGCCAGCCGAGGATCACCCCAACTGGCAACGGCTGATCAATGGCGACATCAGCCTGCGTACCGATGCCGTGAGCCTGAAGATGCTGCTGGAACGTGTACGTCAGGCCATTGCCCGCAAACCGAGCGAAGCCAACCGCCTCGCCGGCGCGCGTATGCTGCGACAGTACTTCACCAAGAACCAGCATCGTCATGCAGCCGAGATCCGGATGCTAACCGGTGATGAGTCGGCACACCAGCCTGTCGCCCATGACGACGAGCACAGTGCCGTGATTCCGGCCATCACGCATCCCAGTTGGCAGCGATTGATCAACGGGGAACTTCAGATCATGACCGATGCCGTCGGTCTGAAGATGATGCTGGAACGCATTCGTCTGTCGATCGAACACAATCCGACCGACGCCTCGCGTCTGGCCGGTGCCAAGATTTTAAGACAATACTTCATAAAACATCAGAACAAACACCGCGCAGAACTCGAACAGCTAAGAGCTGCATGAGTGGGAGAGGAGACCAATAATGTCTGATATTCTGCAACCCCGTCTTTGTACGCTGGATGAAACCAAAGCCGCCATCGAGAGCGGCAAGGTGCTGTGGCTCGCCGGCGATGAAAACCTTCTGAAACAGTTGCCGAAAGGTCGCTGGATCGGCGGTTCCATCCCCTACTTCATGTCCCAGGAAGGCGGCAAAACCAGTCAGGACATGATCTTCGTGAACGAGCTGGATCCGGCTCTGGCCAAGAAGATCCAGATCAAGTTCTACAACACCGGCACCATCCACAACATTGCCAAGGATGCACCGGAGGATGGTTTCACGATTCTCCTGATCCCGGCATTGACCGACATGCACTTGCAATACGCCCAGCATGCCCCTGAATACGAGGACATGTTCATCAAGCCGATTGCCGGCTGGATTACCGGTATCCATCTCGATGATCTCGGCAAGGTCAAGCCAACCGTGTTCAATGGCGGCACCGGCGAGAGCTCAACCGAAAATGCCATCGTCATGCATGTTGCACTCAAGCCCGGTAAAGCTGCCCACATCGGTATCGTCAATATCCAGGAACAGGGCGACGGCGATACGTTCGAATTTCCACAAACCGGGTTTGCGACTGACAAGGTGCTGATCAATG
The DNA here is from genome assembly GCF_024808875.1 of Methylohalomonas lacus. Classification (GTDB taxonomy): domain Bacteria; phylum Pseudomonadota; class Gammaproteobacteria; order Methylohalomonadales; family Methylohalomonadaceae; genus Methylohalomonas; species Methylohalomonas lacus. The sequence continues at coordinate 47,013 of NZ_JANUCT010000003.1, read as the reverse complement.
GCGTCGAACAGAACTTTGCCGATTACCTGCAGGAACACAATGTTGATACCCGGCAGCCACTGGTTGCCGACTATTCCGGCGCCAAGCTGAACGTTTCGTTCCAGGAAGTCGACCAGGACAAGAAAACCGTATCGTTCTACGCGCCGGTCTTCAGCGGTGTCGAGTACAAACTGGCCAAACCGGTTAACGACTATGTCAGTGAATTCCGCAATGCCCTGCCAAAGCTGGATCACGATGTCACGTTCAGCTGCAACTGTGTGCTGAATTACATGTACTCGGAACTCGAGGGTAAACAGACATCGCACATGCTCGGACCAATGACCTTCGGTGAAATTGCCTACCAGCTCCTTAACCAGACATTGGTCTACATGGTCGTCGAGGACAACTGAAACAATCACCATGAGTGAGAATCCGGTCAATGTCGCCGTCATCGGTATCCCCGAGCAGGAGGAGAAACGACTGCAGGCGGCGTTCAAGCATTCGGAAACCCGGGCAACGACCTATGTCTTTGCCGAACTGAATGCCCGACCCGACATTCTCATGGTCAATGCCGACGAGCCCTCTGCCCTGGTGCAATGGCGCCAGTATCGCGACCGGCTGGATAACAGCGGTCTGGCGATTCCATCGTCAGTACTGGTGTCACAGAACCGTGAATTTCAGACCAAACACTACCAGGTTCGTCGGCCGCTGATCGCTTCGCGTGCTATCAGCATCCTCGACCAGGTTGCAAGTAACGAGCTGGGTCTGAGCAGTGACGTTGCGTTCAGCGCTACCAGCCAACCCACGTCGGCGACGGCGGGATCGCAACCGGCACCATCAGTAGCCAGTAGCAGTTATGCGGCACTGGTTGTCGATGACAGCCTGCCCGTGCGTATCCAGCTGGATCAGGCACTGAAACGCTTTGCCGAAAAAGTCGATTTCGCTGAAACCGGTGAAGAGGCTTTTGAACTGATCAATAGTAACACCTATGACTTGATTTTCCTGGACGTTATCCTGCCGGGTGTCGACGGCTACGAGATATGCAAAGTCATCAAGCAGGGCAAGGCCAAGGAGACACCGGTCATAATGCTGACCGGCAACTCGTCACCCGCCGACCGGATCAAGGGCAAACTGGCCGGCTGTGACACGTACCTTATCAAGCCGGTTGGTGAAGCTGTCTTTCAGGAAGTAGTACAGAATTATCTAAAAAAACCGCGCGCAGTTGGCTCAGCCACTGTCTGAACCGCGGTCATTATAAATGGAGCGGACCGTGTCCGCCTGTTGAGGATGTGTTGTAGTTGTCGTTTGATGGAGGTGTATGATGGCGATAAACAAGGTCTTGATCGTTGACGACTCGTCGACTGATCGTTCGAATCTGGCAAAAATTGTCGGTGATGCCGGTTGCACGGTAATCACGGCCAGCAATGGTCGCGAAGCAGTTGCAATGGCCAAGCAGGAGAAACCGGACATCATTTTCATGGATATCGTCATGGATGAAATGGATGGTTATGAGGCCACGCGTACGCTTACCAATGACAGTAGCACGCAGGCCATACCGGTCGTGTTTGTCAGCAGCAAGCGCCAGAAAGCCGATCGCGTCTGGGCAAAGATGCAGGGTGGCAAGGACCTGGTCTCCAAGCCTTTCACCGCACAACAAATCATGGATCAGATCAAGGCCTGCAGTTAAAGGCCAGGTATAGCCAACCTTCATGCATAATGATCAGGAACAAGACACACTCGCCAACCTGACCGGCATGATGGTCGGTCAGTCACTGGATCACTTCGATCCGTTCCAGGGTTTAACCGATCATGAGGAAAAGGCCGAGCAGCTGCGCAACATGCGCTACGGCTTTCGCATTGGTGGTCAGCATATCCTGATTGACAGCCATACACTCTGCGAGGTTGTACAGAACGTCGAGATTTACCGGATACCCAATACCCGGCCATGGGTACTGGGCGTTATCAACCTGCGAGGTAATTTGGTGCCGGTCTTCGACTTCCTGAAGCGGCTGGACAATACGGCCGTCCATGCCGATGACCAGCGCCTGCTGGTGCTTGACCAGGGTGAACGCGCGGTGGGCATTTATATCGATGGACTGCCCCAGGCACTACAGATTGATCCTGACGAGCCGGAACAGCGCGCCGCAATCCCGATCGATTTGCCGGAAAGCATTCATGAGCATGTCAATGCCGCTTTCCGCTATGGCGAACAGGTCTGGCTGGAAGTCGATCATCGCGAGTTATTTGCCGAACTGCTGGCGGATTCCGGCATGAACACAGATACGTTGTCCTGGTAATGGTATGGACTGGCGTTGCATACGTTCACCATCCATCGACAGATAATGATCTTTTCCAGCCGCCCGATAGGGTGGGACTGTTGTATTGCAAAAATTCAGACGAGATAAACGGCCAGGCCGAGTCTACGATCGCATTGGGGAGCGTTGGTCATGAGTAAAAACACTGGCAACAAGGCTAGCGTCAAGTACAAGATTTTCCTGGCCGCTGTCACGGGCAGTGTACTTTATCTGCTGGTTATTGCCGCCCTGCTTATCGCCATCAGTCGTATCGAGGGTGATCACAGTCAACTCCTCATGGGTGGCGCGGCGGCGGCCGTAATCATCACGATTATTGTCACCCTCGGCTGTTCCTATTTCGCCACCCGCCTGACGCAGCCTCTGCTGCGACTGAAAACCATCATGCGCAAAATCGGGGACGGCGATCTGGATGCCCGCATGGGCATTCGTTCCGGTGATGAATTTCAGGAGGTCGGCGAGGCCATCGATAATATCCTCAATGATCGCGTCTCGGCACTGGCCACAATCGAGGACGAAAACGAGCAGCTGAACGACTCGATCGTTGCCCTGCTGGAAACGGTGGCTCAGCTGGCACAAAAGAATCTGACCATCCGCGCCAAAGTCAGCGAGGACGTGACCGGCCCACTTGCCGATGCACTCAACCTCATGACCACGGAAACCGCCAAGGTGCTGAACGAGGTCATGCGCATTTCCAGTGATGTCGCCGAGGCCTCGAACCTGGTGAAGTCGCAATCCGACAACGTGTTGTTACTGGCAAATCAGGAACGCGAGGAGATCGAAAACACCGCCTCCGAGCTGACCAAGGCCACTGAGATGATGCAGCGCATTGCCAAGCTTGCCCAGGCCTCGAACCGCTCGGCTGACGAAGCCATCGAAATGACCAGCACGGCGATGGAAACGGTAAACAATACCGTCGACAGCATCAACAAGATCCGCGACACCATTCGCGAGACAGAAAAACGCATCAAGCGTCTGGGCGAGCGTTCCCAGGAAATCAGTACCGCGGTCAACCTGATTAACAACATTTCCGAGCGTACCCATATCCTGGCGCTCAATGCCAGCATGCACGCGGCCTCCGCCGGTGAGGCCGGCCGCGGTTTCGCGGTGGTCGCCGACGAGGTGCAGCGGCTGGCGGAGAACGCGCGCGAGGCGACCTCACAGATCGCTACCCTGGTGAACAACATCCAGGTCGAAACCTCGAGTACGGTCAGCACCATGAACGAGTTGATCACGCAGGTGGTCGGCGGCAGTAAACTCGCCGAGGAGGCCGGCGAGCAAATGAAAAATACCCAGGCGACCACTTCTGAACTGGTGGGCATGGTGCAAAAGATTGCATCCGGCGCCAGCGCCCAGGCCAATATCAGTATCCGGCTGCGCGATCGTACCCAGGTCATTCGCGATACCGTGCGCAAGACCGGCAGCCATCTGCAGGAACAGTCCGCCTATACTGATCAATTGGTGGAAAACGCCATGGCGCTGGTCGCCTCAGTCGGCGTATTCCAGACCGACAGTGATGATGACGACGATCAAGACGGCAATGAGTCGACCCAGGAAATCTCCGTATAACACTGACCGGCCAACGCTGCGCGAATACTCGACATGACCGAAGCTGACAGCCAGTTGCAGGAGGCAATCACCGGATTACAGGTGGCAGCCAATGACTGCCAAACGCTGGCAGATATTCCGGCACTGGTCACGGCCCTGAAACAGCTTGCCGACGTGGCCGCGGCGCAGGATCTTCTCGGTCTGCAGGATTGTATCCTGCTCCTGGAGCAGCACCTGGAAGATGTCACCGCAAGCGGTACGCTTACGACCGATCAGCTTGCCCTGCTACAGCACTGGCCGACGCTGCTGGGAAACTATTTCGAAAGCGGCGCCGACAAGGCCAGCAGCCGGCAATTACTGGATACCCTGACCGCCCCAGTCTGGCCGGCACCGATGAGTGACACGGACGCCGGCGTACTGCTCGACATGCTGGCAGACCGGGACGATGACCTGCACGCTGAACTGACACGGCTGGCCGAAACCATTCGCGCCATCGATGATGAAGTGCCGGCAAGCCTGCAGCAGGTGGAACAGGCACTCGGGCAGTTCGCCCAGTGTCTTGGCGATACCGGTGAAACGGCGTTGCAGGACTGCGCCCTGCTGTTGCAGCAGAATATCGGCGATATCGTCGCTGACGGTGAACCGCTCAGCGATGTACAGAAAACGCTGCTCACCGCCTGGTCGGGTCTGGCCGCTAACTGCCTGCGCCAGAGCGACGACCGCGCCTCGCGCGCCGCCCTGATTCAGAATCTCTGCCAGCCCCACTGGCCGACAGCACTCAGCCATCAGGACGCGATGGTGCTGTACGAGCTGTTCGGCATCGAGGCGCCAGAATCACCGCTGGAGGACGAGCCGCCACCGGTTGCCAACGTCACGCCGTTTCCGGCGCCGCAGCAGACGACCGGCGAATTTGAACCGGCGGCACTCGCCAGTCTTGACGCGTCGCTGGCACAGGTCGAAACCGACAATCCAACGACCCTGACCTACCTGACAACGCCGCTGGCGGCACTGGCCGACAGCGCCGCCGAGCGCGATCAGCTCGGTCTGCAGGACATCTGCCTGTTGCTGCAGCAGCAGCTTGAGGACATGGCCGCCACCGCGACTGGTCTCAACGACACCCAGCTGCAGAAAGTGCGGCAGTGGAGCCGCGACGTCCGCGACTACCTGGCCAACCCCGACAACCGCAACGCTGCCGATGCCCTGCTCGGTTGCCTCACCGATTCCTGCTGGCCGAACCCGCTCGACGAGGGTGACGTCACCATCCTGCGCGAAATGCTCGGTACGGGCGCAAGCGCGGACACGACCGAGGTCGGCGAGACGACGACGGCGAGCGAACCGGCCACAACCGACGCCGCCACCGACTTTGATGTCAGCCCGGCGACCAGCGATACCGCCGGTCCCGAAGCGCCGGCGTCGGCCGTTACGCCCACGACACCGTCGCCGCAGCCGATCAGCCTCGAACTGGTCGACATGCTGGCTTCGGAAATGCAACAGATGCACGACGAGGCGGGACATCTACAGACGCAGCTGTACGCCGATGATCTGACCCCGGCGCTGCGCAGTGACAGCCTGCTGCAATACGCCATGCGCATCGAGCGCTTCGGTAACGCCTGTCAGGCGGCCGAGCTGGCCGGGCTGCAGCAGGCCTGTGAAGTCCTCCAGGGCAACATCCGGGCACTGGAACAATCCGCAGCAGCCCTGAATGAACAACAGGTACGGTTGCTCTGCGACTGGCCGGATCGCGTTGGCGCCTACCTCGGCGCGGTCGGCGATGCCGAATACAGCCAGGCACTGGTCGACAGCCTGGCCGCTGACGCCTGGCCGGAACCGCTACTGGACGAACTGCGCCAGCCGCTGGTCGACCTGCTCGGCGCCGCCTACATCAGTGACGACACACCGCGCGACGAGCGACTGCAAACCGCCACCGACGAGCATGTCAGCCTGCAGTTACCGGACGATATCAACCAGGAACTGCTGGATGGCCTGCTCGAGGAGCTGCCCGGCCAGACGGAAACCTTTTCCGCCGCGATCCAGACGCTGGCCGGCGGTAACGGCGGCAAGAAGGATCTGGAACGCGCCCAACGGGTCGCCCATACCATCAAGGGCGCCGCTAACACCGTGGGCGTACGCGGCATCGCCACCCTCACCCACCAGATCGAGGATCTGCTGGTCATCCTGGTCGAACACGAGCGCATGCCGTCGCAACCGCTGGCGCTGACCCTGGTTGACGCCGCCGACTGCCTGGAGGAGATGAGCGAGGCCCTGCTGGAACGCGGTTCGGCCCCGGCCGGCTCAAGGCAGACCCTGCAGGCCGTGCTCGACTGGGTGAATCGAATCGAAACCGAGGGCGTCGCTGCCATGGACGACGATGCCCCGGTAACCGCCACGGACGCTGCGGAGCCCACTGCCGACAAACCGTCGGATAAACCGTCGGACAAGCCCTCCGACCGGCCGTCGGGCGAGGCGGAGGAAGAGCAGTCAACCAGCCTGCGGGTACCGTCCCACCTGATCGACGATCTGTTGCGGCTGGTCGGCGAGACGCTGATCGTGACCGCCCAGCTGCAGGAACAGGTACGCCAGAGCAGCGATCAGAACCAGTCGCTGCTGCAACAGCACAACCTGTTCCAAGACCTGGTCGGCCAACTTGAACAACAGGTCGACGTTGGCGGCATTGCCTACAAGCTCAGCCAGTCCGGCGACAGCGGGTTCGACACGCTGGAACTCGAACAGTACAACGAGTTGCATACCGTCACCCATCAGCTGGTCGAGGCGGCCGCCGACTCGCAGGAGCTCGACCAGGACATCGGCCAGCGCCTGCGCACCCTGGACGAACTGCTGGTCAACCAGTCGCGCCTGCAGCGCGAGGTCCAGGAACTGGTCATGCGCACGCGCATGGTACCGATCAAGAGTATCGTGCCGCGGCTGCAGCGCGCCGTGCGCCAGACCTGCCGCGTTACCGGCAAGCAGGCCGACCTGATCCTGGAGGGCACCGACACGCAACTCGACAGCGATATCCTCACCAGCCTGGTCGATCCGCTCATGCACATGCTGCGCAATGCCGTCGACCACGGTATCGAGACACGCGAGGAACGCATTCGCCGGGACAAGCAGCCCAGTGGCACGATCACGCTGAGCTGCGCCAGCGAGGGCACCCAGGTGGTCCTGCGCTGCCGCGACGATGGTGTCGGACTGAATGTGGATACCATTCGTCAGCTGGCCGAAAAACGTGGCCTGATTCACGCTGATGAAAACTTCTCGGCGGACGAACTGCGGCGCCTGATCCTGCGGCCGGGCTTCTCTACCCGCAGCGAAACGACGCAGACCTCGGGGCGCGGCATCGGCATGGATATCGTTGCCACGCAGCTGCAGGCCATCAAGGGCAGCATCCTGATCCACAGCGAACCCGGCCAGGGCACCGAGTTCGAGTTGCGCCTGCCAGTGTCGCTGATGACCACCCACGGCCTGCTGGTACGGGTCCGCAAGCAGGTGATGGCGATTTCCACGCGCGGCATCATCCAGATCCTGCACCCCGATGACGGCACCGTCAGCGGCGATGACGACGCAGCCCGCTACCAGCTTGAGGACGAGGACCTGGAGCTGCACATGATCGATGACCTGCTGCAATTGCCGAAGGATCGCCGACGCGGCGATCGCAACAGCCGGCCGGCGCTGCTGGTGCGCGAGGAAGCGCTCAACTGTGCGGTCCAGATCGAGCAGGTCATCGACAGCCGCGATCTGGTGGTCAAGCCGCTGGGGCCGTACCTGCGCAAGATTCGCGGTATTGTCGGCGCCACCATTCTCGGCGATGGCAGCGTCGTACCGGTGCTGGATCTGCCGGAACTGATCCGTACCCCACTGGACGAGCGCGTCGAACAGGGCGAACTGACCGACACCGGCATTCGCCGCAGTCTGCCGGTCGCCCTCGTGGTGGACGATTCGATCAGCGCCCGCCGCACACTGGCCCAGGTGGTACGTGACGCCGGTTATGACGTGCGTACGGCCAAGGACGGGCTCGAGGCGATGTCGCTGATCGAGAAGAAACGCCCGGACATCATCCTTACCGATCTGGAAATGCCGCGCATGAACGGCATCGAACTGGCTTCACACCTGCAGGCCAACAATGATACGTCCGCCATTCCGGTCATCATGATTACTTCGCGCTCGACCGAGAAACACCGGCACATGGCCGGCGACGCGGGTATCGATGTCTACCTCAACAAGCCGTTCTCCGAGGACGAACTGCTGCAACATGTTCATGACCTGCTGGAGCACAGCTACTCGACCAGCGCCTGAAACCCGCTTCTTTACTCCCTTTACCGCCTGACTGCCGGTTTATGCTAACCTCTGCGTAAACGCCCCATTGAATAATTAGAAGCCCGTTACCGAGGGCCGGTCATTGTTGAAGATTCTGCTTATAGATGATTCCGCCGAGTATCGTCAGCTGATCGTGCATCGGCTGGCAGGCGAGTTCCCAACCGCCGAGGTGGTGGAATACGATCCTGCACAGGGCTTACCCGATGACGAATTCGGCTGGCAGGCATTCAACCTGGTGCTGCTCGATTACGACCTTGGCCTGACAGAGGAAAACGGTCTCGACTGGCTGCGCGCCTTCAAGGCCTACAGTGATATGCCGCCGATTCTCATGCTGACCGGCGAGGACAGCACGCGCGTTGCCATTGATGCCATGAAGCTCGGTGCTGACAACTACCTTCTGAAAAAGGACGTCGAGGGCGACGCACTGCTGGGCAAGCTGCTCGAGGCCGCCGGCCATGAACAACTGGAAATCCTGGCGCCGGATGATGAGAGCACCCAGGATCCGCATGAAACCACGCTGCGTGATGTCGATCCCGCACACGAGACCACCTACCAGAATATGCCCGCATCGGAAGCTGCCGTCGCCACCAGCGAGGCACTGGCACTGGAGATTCCCGGCTATCGCCTGATCAAGGAAATCGGTCACGGCGGCATGTCCACGGTGGTGCTGGGGGAACGTCTCGAGGACAACATTCATGTCGTGCTGAAGATCATGTTCACCCGCGGCATGGAGGATCCAACTGCACTGAAGCGCTTCATGCTCGAGTACAACCTGTTATCGGATATCGATCACCCGCACGTGGTACGCATCTACGAGCGCGCGTTTGCCGCCGACTTTGCCTACATCGCCATGGAGTACTTCCCCGCCGGGGACCTGACCAAGCGTATCAAGGAAGGCATCCGCCCGGCGGAAGCGCTCGAATACCTGCGCCAGATGGCCTCCGGGCTCGGCGCGGTCCATGAACGCGGCATTGTCCACCGCGATATCAAGCCGGGAAACATTCTGTTCAAGGATGACGGTTCCCTGACCATCACCGATTTCGGCGTTGCCAAGCGTGGCGAAGAGGACATGGAGGACATCACGGTCAACAACATGATCGTCGGCACGCCCTACTACATCAGCCCGGAACAGGGCAGCGGCATGAAAGTCGACAATCGCAGCGATCTTTACAGCCTGGGCGTCATTTTCTTTCAGATGCTCACCGGCAAGCGGCCCTACAGCGGTCACTCGGTGAGCGAGTTGCTGCGCGCCCACGTCGTCGAACCCATCCCGCAGTTACCGGAATACCTCGGCAAGTACCAACCGCTGGTCGATGGCCTGCTGGCCAAGGACCCCGACGAGCGTTTCCAGACCAGCCGCGAACTGCTGATCGGCATCGATTGGAAACGCTGATCGGCCGCTATCTGTAATGCCGCGCATGACCGAATCGTTGACCGACATCGTCCGGCGTTTTCGCCGCCAGGCACCGGCCGGCTGCGACTGGAGCCTGCGGCTGGTCGATGAAACCGAGGAGCATCTGTTGGTACGCCGGCATGTCGCCGAGCCGCCCCTGCGCGCCCTCAGCCGGGGCGCCTGCATCAGCGTCAATGTCGCTGGCAGCTGTGCCTATGCCGCCAGCGCCGATTTATCCAATGCCGGTCTGTTACGCGCATTCGAACAGGCCCGCCAGCTCGCCGAGCAACTCAAACCGCTGCAGCTGTATCCCCGCACCGACAGCATCGCCCCGGACGGCTCCGGGGACTATGTCAGTCCCGTCCAGCGGCCATGGTCGAGTTGGTCGCTGGCGGAAAAATACGACTACCTGCGCCTGCTGAACGAGCAGCTGGCCAGCGACGCTGCCATCGTCGACTGGGCCGCCGGCCTCGGCTATCGCCGTGCCGAGGTATTGATCGCCGGCGCCGAGCACCAGGTCAGGCAGCAGTTCGAATTCATTTCGCCGGCACTCGGCGCCGTGGCCAACCGGGCCGACGACACCCAGACCCGCTCCTATGGCGACGATCGGCCGGCGCAGGCGGGCCTCGAGCACCTCGAGGCGATCGGTTTCCAGGCTGCCGCCGAACGCACGGCGCAGCAGGCGCTGGAATTGCTGCGGGCCGAAGAATGCCCGGATCGCCAGTGCGATGTCCTGTTAATGCCCGGCCAGATGATGCTGCAGATCCATGAAAGCATCGGCCACCCGCTGGAACTGGACCGTATCCTCGGTGATGAACGCAACTATGCCGGTACCAGTTTCGTGACTGCGGACATGTTCGGTCAGTACCAATACGGCTCATCCCTGTTGAACGTAGTCTTCGAACCGGACGTACCCGGCGAACTGGCGAGCTATGCTTTCGACGACAACGGCAGCCCGGCAGAGCGCCAATACCTGATTCGCAACGGTCTGTTGCTGCGGGCCCTCGGTGGTACGGAATCGCAACAGCGCGCCGGCCTGCCCGGCGTCGCCAATGCCCGTACCAGCAGCTGGAACCGGCCGCCAATCGATCGCATGGCCAATATCAACATCGAGCCCGGTGATAGTTCCATGACCGAGCTGATCGCCGGCATCGAGGACGGCATCCTCATGGATACCAATCGCTCGTGGTCGATCGACGACAGCCGCAACAAGTTCCAGTTCGGCTGTGAATATGCCCGTCGTATTGAAAACGGCACGCTCGGTGCAGTAATCAAGAACCCGAACTACCGTGGTATCTCCGCGCAGTTCTGGCGCAATCTGAAAGCGGTGGGTAATGTCGACACCTGGGCCGCGCATGGCGTGCACACCTGCGGCAAGGGCGAACCCAACCAGGCCCTCTACTCCGGCCATGCCGCACCCGCCTGCGTATTCACGGACGTCGCCGTATTCGGCGGTGACTAAACCGGATGGCTATCTGACACGGCATGCGCGATCACTTTTATCAACTCATCGACAACCTGGCAGGAGAACTGGACGGTGATCTGCAACTGCATGCCACACTCAGCGGCGAAGAATCCGATTTCGTGCGTTTCAATCACGCGCGCGTGCGCCAGGCCGGCCATGTCAGCCAGCATGGCCTGCAACTCGCGCTGGTCACAGGCCGTAAACATGCCAGCGGTGACTGTGAACTGAGTGGCACCCTGGATGCCGACCTCATGGCCGCTCGTAGCCTGCTCGCCGAACTGCGGGATCTGCTGTACAACTGCCCGGACGATCCGTATCTCAACTATAACGAACAGCCCTGTTCAAGCGAGGACAGCCGCAACGAACCGTTACCGCCGCTGGGCCAGGTCATTGAGACCATAAGTCAGGCGACCGCGGACCTCGATCTGGTCGGCATCTACGCGGCCGGCGACCTGGTGCGCGGCTACGCGAATTCACTTGGCCAGAAAAACTGGCTGGCACGATCCATTTTCAATCTGGACTGGAGCTGCCATACGCCGGCCAACCAGGCGGTAAAATCGCACTATGCCGGCAGCCGTTGGCACACCGCAACGCTGCAACAACATATCGACAGCCAGCGCCAGGCACTGGCCATTCTCGATCGACCGGCAAAACAGCTCGCGCCCGGCCGTTACCGGGCCTACCTGGCGCCAAGTGCGCTGGCTGAATTGCTGGAACTGCTGAGTCACGATGGCTTCAGTTTGCGCGAATTGCGCACCTGCCAGTCATCGCTGCTCAAACTCGAACAAGGCAATCGTCGCTTAAGCCCGGCGGTATCGATGCAGGACAATCGCGGCGCTGCCTACGAACCGCTGTTTTCCGATGAGGGATTCATGTTGCCGGCCAGCGTGCCACTAATCGACAACGGTGAATTCGCTGACGCACTGGTGGACGCCCGTTCGGCGCGCGAGTACAGCGCGCCCGTCAATGCCGCGACAGAGGTGCCGGGCTCACTGGAAATGGCGCCCGGCGATCTGGCGGACAGCGATATACTGACGGCCCTGGATACCGGGCTTTATATCAACCACCTCTGGTATGCCAATTATTCCGACAGCAACAACTGTCGCATGACCGGCATGACCCGTTACGCCTGCTACTGGGTTGAAAACGGCCAAATCCGGGCGCCACTGGCTGTGATGCGTTTTGATGACAGCCTCTACCGGCTGCTCGGCGAACAGCTGGAAGCGATCACCCGCGAGCGCCAGTTCATGCACAGCGCCGACAGTTATGACGAACGTTCCCTCGCCAGCATGCACCTGCCCGGCATACTCTGCAGCGAATTTAGACTGACGCTCTGAAACCGTACGTAAGATTCAATTGCCGGAGTCATCACCGGCGCCATGTTCACGCAGCGTCTGCTCATGCGCATCGAGTTGCTGATTGGTACGTTCGAGACGTTTCAGTTCATCTCTTACACCATCGATGCCGTTGAACGCCCCCAGCAGTGGCGGATTGATCAACAAACGGTTGGCACTATTAAGATCATCGCGAATGTCACCACCTTCCGCCTCCGGCAACTCCGCTTCACGCAGGTAATAGGCCACATTCTGCAATCGCTGGCGCAGGTTGCGTCGCGCCCGCTCCAGCTTGGCGTATTCTGCCTTCAACGCCTCAAGGCGGGCGTCTTCCATCGTCTTGACCGTTGTCTGTTCTCCGCCATTGTTGTCTGCAGAGGCCTGGGCATCTTCCTCGGCCTGTTTACCGGCCTGTTCGGGGCTAACGGTTGATTGTCTGCCCGGGTCTTCCGGCAGGCTCATGAAGGCCAGCAGCACGGCGATGACAACAATAGCAAGCAGCAGAATGATTTTTTTCATGCGGTAATCCTTGAGACGAACGGCAACGGCGCAAATGACATGGAAGCGGCATTGTAACTTTACAGGCTGCCGAACTCACGGACCGTACACTATCGGGCCACGATCAGGGCGCTACAGTTGTATAACCGGAGAGCGTGTTCAGCCGCTGAAGACGAGCTGGATAAACGCCGTGCCGACACCGGCGAGGCTCTCCCCAGCCACCAGGCCGGCGGCGATCGCCAGCAGAAAACGCTGCGCCCAGGCAGCCGCCCGACGCTGCAGCAGTGCCGCCAGCACGGCGCCCAGGCACAGCGTAATCGAGTTTGACGCCGGGATGACAAATGCCAGCCCCAGCGCCGGCGCGCTGGGCAGCCAGCGACCGAACCTACCACGCGCCAGCCAGGCGCTGACCATACCCAGCAACGCGGCTACGGCCATAGCCGGCGGCACCCCCGGCGGTAATGCCGACAGTCCCTGTTGCAGCACCTCGGCCACCGCTTTCCAGGTGGCGACCGCCGGCGCCGGCCATTCCGGGGTCAGCAGCATCGCTTCGGGATCCGGAATCAACAACAGGTAGGCGGCACTGCCGGCCAGGGCACCGGCGGCGATGCCGAAGATCTGTGCCAGTACCTGCAGCCGTGCCTGCACGCCGAGCAACAGGCCGGCTTTCAGATCGTGCAACAGATCGGCGCCCTGATCCGTGGCGCCGCCGGTAACATTGGCTGCCAACAGGTTATTGCCGGCCTGCCCGGGACTGACCCAGGCGAAGGCCACCTGGGTCACCTTGCCGACGGCACCGATCGGCGTAATGCCGGTTTCACCGGCGACCCGTGCGGCAACCACCGCCAGTGCAAAACTGAGCACCACGGCAATAACGGCGGCGTGTGGCTGGATGCCGAACAGACTCATCTGTCCCGCCACAGCCAGAAGGCTGGCCAGCAGTGCCAGACTGATAAAGCCGCGCCGCGAAACGGTCGTCTCGGCTTCCCCGGCGGCGGCCGGGCGTGGCCGCCGCCGCGCCAGCGTCAGCAGCAGCGTTGTCAGGGCCGAACTGACCATGAGCGTCACGCCGGGCCACAGCAACCACTCGACCAGTTCGGCAAACCAGATTTCGCCGGCCGCGCCGGCTTCCACCCAGCCACGGGCAAGCAACCAGGGCGCCAGCAGCCCCCAGGCCAGCAACGCGCCGAATAACAGCGACAGGCCGACACGCAGACCAATGATGGCACCGAAGCCGAACAGCAACAGCGACGGGTCCGGAAACAGGCCGAGGTTGTGCGTGTTGACGCCGCGTCCGGGCAGGGCCAGCGCGGGTATCAGCCGCGGCAGATTAATAAGCCATTCCTGCGTCAGCTTCCAGGCCGCCGACAGCAACGCCGCGGCAGCCAGCCAGCGCACCCGCGCCAGTGCCTCATGACCGCGGGCATAGATGTCGCGCAGCGTTTCGGCGGTGGCAACACCGGCGGGAAAGGCCAACTGTTCATTGATCAATAACTGCCGGCGCAGACCGACAGCGACCACCACACCGAGCAGGCTGACGACGAATAACCAGACGGCCAGCCAGTGCCAGGCCAGGGTCTGGCCGGTCACCAGCGCCAGCGCCGGAATCGGTGCGGCCAGACCACTGGAAACGATCGAGGCCGCCGCCGACGCACCGGTCTGGCTGATGGCATTTTCGTGCAACCCGAACGGCCTTGCACCGAGCGGCTGCATTGCACGCCAGAAAGCCAGCCCGAGCAGCGCCGCGGCGATCGACATGTTGAACGCCCAGCCGATCTTGAGGCCGCTGTAGATATTACAGGGTGCCAACAGGGCACCAATCAACAGACCGGTCAGAATGGCGCGTACGGTCAGCTGCCGCTCGTGACGATCCGGTGAAGGATAAGCTGTAGCGTCCAAGTAAACACTCGTGACGTTGTTCGGGACGATCAGCTTAGCGGCCGTAGTGCAGCTTGCAAACTGTCATCGGTCAAGCACCGTTGCCCGCATGGTCATAACATCCTATTGATTATTACTCGCATTCACTGCCGTACCCGCGGATACGCGTTGCCGTACCAGAGCGTGGCGGCTAAACTAAGGAACCAATAATTTCGATAAAACATTCAGCGACGTCCAGGAAATAACATGGAACTTGATCCATTACTGTTATCGCGCATCCAGTTTGCCTTTGTCGTTTCATTCCACGCGATCTTCCCAGTGTTCTCGATCGGCCTGGCGTCGTACATCGCCCTGCTTGAGGGACTCTTTTACAAGACGGGAAACCCGCTCTGGTCGCGGTTATCACATTTCTGGATCAAGATCTTCGCCGTGGTCTTCGGCATGGGCGTGGTCTCCGGTATCGTCATGTCATTCCAGTTCGGTACCAACTGGAGCAACTTCTCCTACGCCACCGCCAACTTCATCGGGCCGTTACTGAGCTATGAAGTGATCACGGCTTTCTTCCTTGAGGCGGCGTTCCTCGGCGTGTTGCTATTCGGCCGCAACAAGGTACCGCCGGGCACGCATCTGTTCGCTGCCGGCATGGTCGCACTCGGCACCTTCATTTCATCATTCTGGATCCTGGCGACTAACAGCTGGATGCATACGCCGGCCGGCGTAGAACTGCAGGATGGCATTTTCCAGATCACGTCGTGGACCGAGGCGATCTTCAATCCATCGTTCCCGTACCGGTTCATGCACATGGGACTGGCCTCGTTTTTGACCGGCGGTTTTGTCGTCGCCGGCGTCAGCGCCTGGTATCTGCTGCGCGGTCGCGACGTCGAGGCCAACCGCAAGGCGCTGTCGATGTGCCTGTGGCTGCTGTTGATCATCGCCCCGGCGCAGGCGGTTATCGGTGATTACCACGGTCTGAATACGCTCGAACACCAGCCGACCAAGGTGGCAGCGATGGAAGGCAACTGGGAAACGCAAAACGGCGTGCCGCTGTTACTGTTCGCCATACCCAGCAAGGAAACGCAGAGCAACAGCTTCGAGATCGGTATTCCGAAACTCGCCAGCTTCATTCTCACGCATGACATGAACGGCGAAGTACCCGGCCTCAAGGAAGTCCCTGTTGCCGAGCAGCCACCGGTTGCCCTGGTCTTCTGGTCATTCCGCCTGATGGTAGGTATCGGCGTGTTGATGATCCTGTTCGCATTCGCCGGTGCCTGGCTGCGTTGGCGCGGGCAACTCTACGACCACCGGTTCTTCCTGCGGGGCATGAGCTGGATGATCGGTGCGCCTTTCGTCGCGGTGATCGCGGGCTGGTTTGTTACCGAAACCGGCCGTGCGCCCTGGCTTGTTCAGGGCATGATGTCGCACAGTGAAGGCCTGACGCCGTCGCTGACCGGTGCCATGGCACTGTTCACATTGATTGGTTACATCACTGTTTACGCGGTGGTGTTCACAGCCGGCATTTACTACATCACGCGTATCGTCAAGGCGGGCATGGAGCATGACGAAAGCGGAGATACGGACGAAGTCGAACGGCCATCGCGTCCCATGTCTGCCGCGCATATTCCGTTCGACAAGCCGGCCACACCACCGACGTCAGGATAACGATCATGGAACTTATCGACTTGAGTCTCATCTGGGCAGTGATCATCGGCTTCGCCATCATCATGTACGTGCTGATGGACGGCTTCGATCTCGGTGTCGGCATCCTGTTTCCGTTTGCACCTGACGAACAGTCACGTGACATCATGATGAATTCGGTTGCGCCCGTCTGGGACGGTAACGAAACCTGGCTGGTCCTCGGCGGCGCCGGCCTGCTGGGCGCGTTCCCGCTGGTCTATTCGACCTTTCTGCCGGCCCTGTACATCGGCGTTTTTCTCATGCTGGCCGGCCTGATTTTTCGCGGTGTCGCCTTCGAGTTTCGCTTCAAGGCCAACCGCAAGCGGCCCTGGAACTGGGCCTTCGCCGGCGGCTCGACCGTCGCCGCCTTTGCCCAGGGTGCGGTCGGTGGCGCCTACGTGCAGGGCTTCAATACCGTCGACAAGGTTTACGTCGGCGGCGCCTTCGACTGGCTGACACCGTTCACGGTCATGACCGGTCTCGGTCTGCTGGCCGGCTATGCGCTGCTCGGCACGACCTGGCTGATCATGAAAAGCGAGGGTCACACCCAGGACTGGGCCTATCGCATTACGCCGCGGCTGTTGTTCGCCGTGCTCATCGTCTTCGGTCTCATCAGCGTCTGGACACCGCTGGTCGATGACTTCGTGCGCGAACGCTGGTTCGGCAACCTCGGCATCATCTGGGTACTGCCGGCGCTGGCGCTGCTCAGCACCTACATTCTCTGGCGGGCCGTACGCAAGCGCCAGGAAGGCATGCCGTTCGTCGCCACAATGGCCATGTTCATCTTCACCTACCTGGGCCTGCTGGTGAGCAAATGGCCGTACATGGTACCGCCGAACTACACCATCTGGGATGCGGCGTCGGCACCAGGATCGCAACTGTTCCTGTTAATCGGCATGCTGTTCATCATCCCGATCGTCCTCGCCTACACGGCCTGGACCTACTGGGTATTCCGCGGCAAGGTGCGCGCCGACGCCGGCTATCATTGACCGGTTCCGGCGGCATCGTCCGCTTCGGCAACGCCAGCGTACAGCGGGCCCGCCATATTTTCCTGCGCATTGACTGAGACCGTCGTGACCGACACCTCTGGAGCAGCTGTCACCGACAGCGCGCGCGTGTGGCTGCATGACAAGGCGCGCGCCGTGCGCGGCTGGCTGTTGATCGCGACGCTCGCCGGGCTTGCCGGCGGCTGGTTGATCATTGCCCAGGCCGGCGTGATCGCCAGCATCGTCGCCGCCGCGATCAGCGCCGGCGTCAACCTCGACGAATTACTGCCATGGTTTGCCGGGCTCGGCGGGATTATCGCCTTGCGCGCCGCGCTGCAGTGGTTGCAGGAAACCGCCGGGCTCGAGGCCGGCCTGCGCGTGCGCCGGCAAACCCGCGCCGAACTGCTCGAACACAGCGCCCGTCTCGGCCCGGTGCGCCTGAGCGCTTACCACAGCGCCGAGCTGGCCGGCCAACTGCTCGAACACAGTGAGGCGCTGCACGGCTATTTCGCCCGCTTTATGCCGCAAATGGTCCTGGCAGCGGCGATCCCGTTAAGCATATTGCTGGTCGTCGCCCGGCTCGACTGGCTGGCGGCGGTGTTTCTGCTGGCCTCGGCGCCGCTCATACCGCTGTTCATGAGTCTTATCGGCATGGGCGCCGAGCGACTCAACCGGCGCCAGTTCGAGACCCTGGCGCGCCTCGCCGGCACGTTCCTGGATCGCGTCCGCGGTCTGGCCACGCTGCAGCTGTTCGGCCATGCCGAACGCAGTATCGACGAGGTGGCCCGCGCCGCCGATGACTACCGCCGGCGCAGCATGCGCACCCTGCGCGTGGCGTTTCTGTCGTCGGCGGTGCTGGAATTTTTCGCCGCCGTGGCCATCGCCACCGTGGCCATCTACATCGGCTTCGCCCTGCTCGGGTTCATCGAATTCGGCCCGGCGCCGCAGCTGACGCTGTTTTCCGGGTTGTTCATTCTGCTGCTGGCACCGGAATTCTTCCAGCCCCTGCGCAACCTCGCGCAGCACTACCACGACCGCGCCGCGGCGCTGGCGGCCGGCGACATCCTGCTCGACCTGTTACGCCAGCCGGCCGCGGCCACACCGATCACGACCAGCAATGCGCACACGGCAGTCCGCCTCACGGGCGTCAGCGTCAGTCATCCCGGTCGCGGCCGCGTACTCGGACCGTTAAGCCTGGATATCGCAGCAGGACAGTTTGTCGTCATTGACGGCCCGTCGGGTGCCGGCAAGTCCACCCTGTTGCAGCTTGTCGCCGGTTTCGTCAGCCCCGACGATGGCCACTGCCATCGACCCGACAGCTTTGCCTGGCTCGATCAACGCCCTTTTCTCCTACACGGCAGTGTCGCCGACAATCTGCGGCTGGCCGCCGCGACGGCCACTGATGACGCGCTTTACGCGGCCCTGCGCGAGGTCGGCCTGACAGACTGGCTGGAGCGGCAGCCGCGCGGACTGGCGACGCCGATCGATGAACGAGGCAGCGGCATTTCCGGCGGCCAGGCGCAACGCCTGGCACTGGCGCGTGTGTTCCTGTCCGCCGCACCGCTGGTGTTGCTGGATGAACCCAGCGCGCATCTCGACGCCCACTCGGAAGCCCATGTCCTGCGCTCGCTACAGGCCCTGGCGGCGCAGGGCCGCACACTGCTGGTGGCAAGTCATCATGCGGCCGTGCACGAGCTTGCGGATCGGCGCATTCAACTGGACGCCGGTCAATTGATCGAAGGGCATGGCGGCCATGCTTGAACTGCGGCCCTACCTGCGCCTGTTGCTGCGGCGTCGCGGCCGGCTGCTGCTCGGCATCGGGCTGATGCTGGTCACGGTACTGGCCGCAGTCGGCCTGCTGGCCGTATCCGGCTGGCTCATCACGGCGACCGCCGTCACCGCCGCGCTGTGGGCGGCGGGCAACCGCGTGGCCTTCGACGTCTACGTCCCCGGCGGCGCCATCCGCGCGTTCGCCCTGACCCGCACCGTCGCGCGCTATTTCGAGCGCGTCTACAATCACGATACCGTCCTGCGCCTGCTCGCCGACCTGCGCAGCGGCGTGTTCGCCGCCCTCACCCGGCTTGATGTGCTGGCGCAGCCACGCCTGCGCGACGGCCTGCTGCTGAACCGCCTGACGGCGGATATCGACGCGCTCGACAATCTCTACCTTCGGTTGCTGGCGCCACCGCTGGTGGCCCTGCTCGCCAGCCTCGCCGTGGCACTGCTGCTCGGCTGGTTCCTGCCGGCCAGCCTGCTGCTGACCCTGCCAACGCTGCTGATCCTTCTGTTGCTGACCAGCCTGGTCTGTGCCCGCCATGGATACGCCGACAGCACCCGGCAGATGGCACTGGGCGAAAGCCTGCGCCTGCGTCTGCTGGAACAGTTCCAGGGTCTGGCGGAACTCATCGCCTACGGCGCACTGGACCGTCATCGGCGCTGGCTCGTCGAAGAGGAGACCGATTTACTCGCTGGCCAGCGCCGCCTTGGCCGACGGCTGGCCGGTTACAACGCGCTCGTAACCCTGGTTATCCAGACGCTGAGCGTCGCCGTTCTGGCGCTGGCGCTACAAGCGTTCCAGATCGGTGAACTCAGTGCTGCGCTGGCCGTGTTCATGGCTCTGGCAGTGCTGGGACTGGGCGAGGCCTTCGCCGCGTTGCCGGCGGGTTTCATCCATTTCGGCGCCACCTGCGCTGCGGCGCGGCGCCTGACCGAGCAAGCCAACCGTTCCGAACCTCAAGCGGTACCCACCACGACCCGCCTGCCACGCACGGCGCAGCTGCACGCCGAGTCGCTGTATTTCCGTTACCCGGCAGCGGAAACGCCGGTACTCGACCGGGTCACGCTGACGCTCGAGCCGGGCCAGCGACTGGCGATCAGCGGCCGTTCCGGTAGTGGCAAATCGACATTCGCGGATTTGCTCGCCGGCCTGCGCCGGCCCGACAGCGGTGAGCTCCTGTTCGGTGGCTGCCGCGTCGATCAACTGCCGCCCGACGCGCGTCGCGCGCGCATCGCCTATCTGACCCAGCGCAGCGATCTGTTCGCGGCCAGCATCGCCGACAACCTGCGCATCGCCTCAAGCGCCGCAGACCGTGACGAGTTATGGCAGGCCCTGCACTGCGTTGATCTGGCCGACTGGGCCACCCGGCTGCCGGATGGCCTGGATACCTGGATAGGCGAGGCCGGCCACCGCATCTCCGGTGGCCAGGGCCGACGGCTGGCACTGGCACGGCTGCTGTTGCGCGATCCCTGGCTGGTCATACTGGACGAGCCGTTCGCCGGCCTGGATCGCGCCACCATCAATACTATCGGCGAACGTCTCGATGGCTGGCTGCAGCAACGCAGCTGCATCGTCTTCTGCCACGACACGCGCGGCGTGCCGGGCCTCGACCGGGTCATGCAGCTGGCGGCCGGTCGCCTGCACGAAAACCGGCCCTGACCTCAGTTTTTCACTGTGACGGCCTTGCCGCGCAGTTGCTCAAGGTCGACGCCCTCGGCACGTACAACCCGCTCCAAGGCCTTTTCCATGGTTGCGCGTACGCGCGCGGTGGCGCCATGCAGGTAGGCGTGCAAGGCCGCATCCTCGGGACTGCGGTTTTCGCATTCGGCACTGTAGGCTTCGAACGACCCCAGGCGCTGGATGATATCGACAAGGTGGTGCGGACACTCGCACTCGACCGCGGTCGAGGCCTGGGCCAGTTGCGCCAGTTCATCGGCATTGAACAGCCGGACCGGAATATCATCACTGAACTCGTCTTCGTCGTGACTGTCATGCTGCTGTTGTGACTGGAACAGGGCCTGACGGCACTGCTGGCGCAATTGCAGGGGATCCACCGGGGCACGTAACGGTATCGTATTACCGCCATGCAGGCTGCGGACGATCTCGCGTGTGGCGAAACCGTAAATAACGATGGCTTTTTTCGCGCCCGAACGGCGCAGCTGGGTCCGTATTTCACTGACGGTTTCAGGCATCAGTGCCGGGTATTCAAGCACGATGACATCGGGCTGCTGGGCAGCGGCCTGCATCTCGAATTCAGCCATACTGGCGTAGGCGCCGAGTATCTCGATACCGGCATAGTCATTGGCCTCGCCGCTCATTTTCAGCGGCAGGGCATCGCCGCAAATCATGACACGGCAGCTGACGTCGTTACGGCCAGCCTGCTCATAGCCACTGCCGCCCTGCATGAGATCCAGCTGTTCGAGCAGTTGCTCGCGACTGAGATTGGCCACGGTGCTGATCGCGCTGCCGCGATCCACCAGTTGCTTGATCAGGGTCAGGCGGGTGATGTCCTCGCGGCTGTACAGGCGGCTGCTACCCTGGCCGCGCCGGGGCGAGACCACCGTGTAGCGACGTTCCCACATGCGCAGGGTATCCGCGGGAATACCGGTAATCCGCGCGACGGCGCCGATCTTGAAATTCAGCGCGTCCTGCTCCGTTTCTGTCGTCATTCTGTTCACCTCTTCTGTTCAGTATTGGCGCTACGTACAAGCTTCTTGTCCATACGCGAACCTGGACAGGTTTGGATTCAAACCGCGTGAGACTGGACATATGTTGAATGATCTAGCGGCACTCAGCTGTTTTGTTCATATATTGTCCATTTTATCCTGGACAATTATTTATTTATTCAATAAGAATCAGTAATTTACAGTTCCGATTCTCGCCTGCCCAACACTTGGATCGGCCTGCGCAAGCGGCTGCATGCACCCGGATCGAGGCCTCGGCCTTGTGCCCGCCACGGCTGGGCCTGCATCGGTGCCCGGCGTACCGGTCGGTAATTTGTCCAATTCGTGCACTGGCACACTGCATTAAGGCGCTGGCCCCTGTACCCTTGTGCGCTTGATCCGATTTTTACTTTGAGTTGATTCATGAACCGCTCCCACGTACCGATCCTGCTGTTCGGCTTGTTGCTGGCAACAGCCGGCCACAGCGAGGAACCATCCAGCAACGTTCACGACTCTTCGACATTCACTTTTCTGTTCGAGAACGATTTATTCGGTAACAGTGATCAGAATTACACCAGCGGCGTGCAGCTGAACTGGATGTCGCCCGATCTGAGCGACTATCGCGACAGCAAACAGCTGCCCGCCTGGGCCGTGCCCATCGTCGAAAACCTGCCGTTCATTAACGAGCCCGGACTACAGCGCAATGTTGGCTTCGGTATCGGCCAGAAGATATTCACGCCGGAAAACACCGACCGCCGTGATTTGATAGAGGATGACCAGCCCTACGCCGGCTGGCTGTACATGTCGGCGGCATTCCACAACAAGAACCAGCACAAGCTGGATACGTTCGAGATCCAGTTCGGCATGGTCGGCCCGGCGGCGCTGGGCGAGGAAACGCAGAACTTCGTGCATGACCTGCGCGGTATTCGCGACGCGCAGGGCTGGGACAACCAGTTGGAGAATGAACCCGGCATCATCCTGATTGCCGAGCGCAAGAACCGGCTGTTACAGGAACCGCTGTACTCACGCTTCGGTTACGATGTCATCAGCCACTACGGCGGCGGCCTGGGCAACGTACACACCTATGCCAGTGCCGGTATCGAAGGCCGCATCGGCTGGAACGTGCCGGTCGATTTCGGCAGTGCCCGCATCCGGCCGGGCGGCGACAGCAACGCACCGGTAGACAGCAGCGACCCGCGCTTTTCCAGGGAGTCGACGTTCAGCGCCCACCTGTTTGCCGGCGTGACCGGTAACGTGGTCGCACGCAACATTTTTCTCGACGGCAACAGCTTCAGCAACAGTCACAGTGTTGACCGCCGCTGGCTGGTGGGCGATCTCGCCATCGGCGCCAGTGTCATGTACGGCCGCCTGAAACTCACCTATGCCCAGATACTGCGTACCCGTGAATTCGACGAGCAGAACGACAACCACGAATTCGGCTCAGTGAGCCTGTCCTATACGTTCTAAAAACCATATAATTCAATAATTTATATTATTTTTTAATGACCTGAAACATGGAGTGATTTATAAAAATTTAAATATAAATAATTGATATACTTGATTTTATAGATGAGGCTGACTACTTTTACCATTGTAGATTGAGGTTATTCCGCCGTACCTGATTACAGCGAGGGCAAGCCATGCAGGCAACGATCAGCGCCGCCGGGGGCGGTGCCACTCAAGTCACCGGGCGCGAGCAGTTTCTCGACCGCAATGCCGGTTTTATCCGCCACCCCCGCGACTATCCGCTGCATGTACACGGCAGTGTGGCGTGGCGCTACCGTCAGGCACAGGCACAGGGCCCCGGCCTGATATTTGAACACACACGCTATCTGCGCCCCAGCAGCTGGCTGACCATCAGCATCCCGTTACGTGACGGTAGCGAAAGCTTTAACGGCCGTGTCGTCATGCTGCGCGAAACCGCTTCGGGCTACCAGGTCGGTATACGCCTGCTCGACGACAACCAGGCTGGCAGATTACGCATTGTTGAACAGTTCTGTTACATGAGCTGTTACTGCCGCAATGCCGATGACGGGCAGAGTCGTGACTGTGAAAGCGACAGTGGCCTGGTCGGTGCCGGTACCTCACACGAACACCACGCACGCCGCTGGGTGGAAAAATTCGCCGCGGCCTTCCCCGCGCTGTAAAACCCGAACAATTCTCATTGCGGAGGCCGCCAGCCGCAGGCTCCGAATCCCGCTAGCACCGCTATCACACCCAGCAGCTCATAGCGACAGACATGACTGCCAGCATTTGCTCGGCCCACGACACAGCAATGGTGGCTCCTGCATTCCCCGCCAAGTACCCGTGCTCGCAAACCATACCAAAGCGACAAGCGCTCCGATTTCAATTTCCGTATCCTCGCCGAAGTCGAGCTGAAAAATTTCAGTGAAGAAGCGTTCGCCGATCTAACAAAAACGATTCTGGCGAATCCAATCTGTATACTCACCGCATATCGGAATTGGACTGATGCAGTACCGAAAATCATTATTGTTTATTGCTGCCCTGGTTATCACCACGTCAATACAGGCCAGTGAAACCGCCAGGGCCACTTTCGCTGGGGGCTGTTTCTGGTGCATGGAGCCCCCCTACGACAAGCTCGAAGGTGTACTTCAAACGGTTTCAGGTTATGCCGGCGGTGACGTCGACAACCCAACCTATGAACAGGTCGCCGCTGGCGGCACTGGCCATGTAGAAGTAGTCCAGATCACCTACAATCCGGAAAAAATCACCTACGAGGAATTACTCGAGGTCTACTGGCCGGAAACGGATCCCACCGATGCCGGCGGCCAGTTCTGTGACCGCGGGGAATCTTATCGACCGGTAATTTTCTATCACGATGACCAGCAAAAACAGCTCGCCGAGGCCAGCAAGGCTAACCTGGCAGAAAGCAAGCCCTTCGATGAACCGATCATGACGACCATCGAACCGCTCGAGGATAGCTTCTACCCGGCCGAAGACTACCATCAGAACTACTATGAAAAGAACCCGATTCGGTACAAGTTCTATCGTTACAACTGCGGACGGGACAAACGGCTGGAACAACTTTGGGCAAATGAGGGTTGATTAAAGAACGTGATTGCCACTACTCCGGTGTCAAGGAAAATTCAATTTCAATAACCCGTTAACCATTTCCGTAGGAGGCCCGATCACGGACCGAACAGGAGTATGATTATGGCGTGGTATTCGAATCTTTCTTCGCGGCGGAGTCGCCGCTCATACCAATCACCAATTACCAGTCACGAATCTCCCAATCAACCAGATAACCAATAAACTATTCAACCAACTGCTTGAATAGCGACGACTCGCGTTTGAAGAAACCCTCCGTATGAAACGACTCGGCCAGTCCATAGTGCTCATAATCCAGGTGATGGCAGTATTCGTGCAGCAGGGTTCGCAAAAAGGTTCTGAAGGCAACGACTCGCCTGTGCCGGGCGGTACGCATCCATAGACTGATACGGGCGCGTCCGCGACCCTCTGCCGGTTCATACAAGCCATGCAGTTCGGCGTAGTCATTATGTGGCCGTACGGCTAACACCCGTACCCTAACCGGCGTCACCTTGATGTCCGCGCAAAAGCCGGCACAAAAGCCCCGGCAGGCCAGTTCCACGGCCGCCCGGTCTTCGTTTTCCAGTGCCTGTTGTAATAATGGAATGCCGGGCCGCAGGGCCTCCGGATTGGCGAGTTTGACTTCGGTCAGGGCATCGCTCTGGCGATAGACAGCCTGGTTGCGTTTCGACAGCCGGTTGTAATAGTCGAAGACCATGCAGGGAATATTCGCTATGATGAGTAATGCAGACCGTGTGTAATTTGCCTATTTGATCATAGGGTAAAAATGTCTTCGACTGAAACTCCGGCCACAATGGCGGGCACGCGTATCCGCCACTCGTTCCTGAAAGTGCTGACCGGTTCGGACCTGTCGCGCCGGCGCCTGCCCCTGATGCAAGCCCATGCAGATGCGTCCGGTCCGGTGCTCTGGCTAACGGCCTGTGCCCACGGCGACGAGGTCGGCGGCATCGTCATTATCCAGGAGATATTCAAGCGTCTGCAGCGCAACGGTCTGCTCTGCGGCTCGGTATACGCGTTTCCGCTGATGAATCCGCTCGGTTTCGAGACTGCATCGCGCAGCATTCCCTTCAGTGATGAGGACCTGAACCGGTCATTTCCAGGTAATGAACGCGGTTCACTGGGCGAGCGTATCGCCGCGCAGATATTCAACCGTATAACCGAAACCGAGCCGACCCTAGTGGTCGACCTGCATAATGACTGGATTCGCTCCATACCGTATGCGGTCATCGATCCGATCGGTGCTCAAACAGCCGCTCCCCTGCATCAGACCGTCACTGACCACGCCAGTACCAGCGGCCTACTGGTGATCCGTGAAAACGAGATCGTTCACAATACCCTGAGCTACAGCCTGATCGCGCATGGCATTCCGGCACTGACCCTGGAGATGGGCGAGTCTTATGTGGTCAACGAAAGGAACATCGATATCGGCGTACGCAGTGTCTGGAACCTGCTGACTCGACTGGGCTTAACACAACCGGAACCACAGGGTGAATTCCGCTACCCATTGCCGGACACGATCAACGGCGATATTTATCATTACACGGACAAACCCTGGAGCTCAACCAGCGGCATCATTCGCTTTCTGGCCCGGCCGGGGGATGTCGTCAGGGCCAACCAGCCGATTGCCCGTATTTATAATGCCTTTGGCAAACCACAGGAAACGCTCAATGCCACCGCTGATGGCATCGTTCTCGGTCATGCCGATTCATCGGTCGCTTTTCCTGGCATACCGATAATGGCGTTTGGTGTGAAACCATGAAACGTGAGCGGTTGTAATGCCTCGCGAAACTTTATAGTTCGCCGATCCAGAAACCATCAATCAATTGCTCAATAGAAGGACCTGGCCCGGGTCAAACAGGTAACCGATGATGTCCGCGGTATCTGAACCTTTGCTTCGCGGCGCGGTCACCGGCTTCTGCCTATAACCAATCACCAATCAACCACTTACCAGCTGTGCAAGCTGCTCTTCCTTATGCTCACTGCGCTGGGCCTGGCGAATACGCTCGGCAGCGGCATCGAGAATCGCCTGCAGCATGTCAGCATAGCGCATACCGGCGTAGCCGGCCATAAGGTTCTGTTTGCCGTCCCAGCACCAGCCCGGGTTTGGATTCACTTCCAGCAACTTGATATTGCCGGCAGCATCGGCGCGAAAATCGAAACGCGCATAATCGCGGCAACCGAGGCGCTCGAACAGGCGGCTCGAGTAATCGATCATCAGGCGCTGCTGGTCTTGTGGCAAATCGGTTTCCCGATAATGGATGTGAGTCCAGTAAGGTGAATCCGGCAGCCACTTCGACTCGTAGCCAAGAATCCTCGGTAAGGACTCATCCAGGGCAGTATAGTCGACCTCCAGAATGGGCAAGGCACGCAGCCCCTGCTGCGGATTGCCAATCAGGCCAACACTGAATTCATTACCGGACAGAAATTCCTGCACCAGGATCGGTCTGTTCGGTAGTGTCTCGTGCAGACTTGAGAGATAGGCAATCAGTTCATTCGGATTATGCACGACTGCGTTCTGCGTAATACCGATGCTTGAGTCGCCGAAATTGGGCTTAAGAATCGCGGGGAAAATCGACGGCAGCGTTGCCGACTGGTCTTCCGGTTTGACAAAGGTTTCCAGCGGTACCGGAATATCCAGGTTTTCCGCCACCGCACGCACCAGTGCCTTATCGTAACAGTGCGCCAGGCAGGCGGGACCCGCGCCGGTGTAGGGAATATTGATCATTTCCAGCAGGGCCGGTACGTGCAACTCCTTGAAGGCATCGTTGTTGTAACCCTCATCACATAAATTGAACACGAAGGCCGGCGGGTTTCTGTTCAGGTCCTCGATCATGACGGCATGATTGTCCAGGTAACGAAACCTGTAACCGGTTACCTCGCCCAGCGCATTCTTGAGCTGATTGACCGTGTCAATGTCCTCTTCGTTGAACTGGCCACCCTTCTTGACCGTATCCGGCAAGCGCGGATCGCCCAGCAGGACCGTGACGTCCGTTGGCTTGCGACCTTTCGCCGGCTGCACCGCCGCCTTGCGCGGCGCCCGGGTGGTAATGAAGATGCGATTGCCCATCATGCCGAGATCCTGGTTGCGATCCGACTCGGCGCGGATGTTGTCGTGAATACGGGTATTCTCGAACCCCACGTGTTGCAGCAATGCCTGTATGCGCTCACGCGAATAAAGCCGCTCGGCGTAGAACTGGTCGGCAATCACGCCACGCTCGGCATGCACGACCACTTCGCGCGAAATCAGGCGCTGGCCGTCGGCGGCCAGCGAACGCTCGCGACAGACGAAATAGTTCTCGTCGATCCATTCCCACGAGCGCGGCTCGAAGTGCTCGCGCATCCAGTCACCGTCAGTCAGATCCAGTGCCAGCGTGCCGCCGCTGCGCAACACGTCCTTGATTTCGAGTAATACACGCGCGTCGGCTTCCTCAACATCGAAATAACCGAACGAGTTGCCCATGATCATCACGCAGTCGAGACTGTCGTCAGCCAGGCGCAGCTTGCGCGCATCGCCCTCGTGGAAGCTGATGTCATAACCGGCCTTGCGGGCGCGACGCCGGGCCAACCGAATCAGGTAACGTGAACGATCAATGCCGGTAATGGACTTGAAGCCGCGACGCGCCAGCTCCATGCAATGGCGCCCCTGACCGCAACAGAGATCGAGCACACGGTCGCCCGGCTTGACGCCGGTATTGTCGATCAGCGTATCGATCTCGGCGACGGTATTGGCCTCGTTTTCGACCACGTCACCGTCAGTGCGCAGATACAGGGAATCAAACAGTTCCTTCCACCATTCCGTTGGCAGATGGTTTTCCAGGTCAGCGACCGGACCGAAGGTACGGGTGCGCAGGCGACGTGTACGGGGGCGCCGTTCCTTATTCATGACTCGACATTACTCCTCAGGGCTCAGAGCCCTAACCGGGCGGCAACAGGGCGGAACTCGTCGGCCGCCGGCAACGAGCGCGCGCAATATATAGCAACCCTATGCTAATGCAATCAATATTTATGCTCGAGTCCGGACCGTGCGCCGACGCCTGACCGGGCGATGCCTGTCGTGCTGAAACGCTCAGGTCGTCAGGCGCCGGTAGATATCGGCAACCTTGAGCGGCAGCTGGCTGACCTGGTCGATGACCGCGTAGTTGGCCGGGCCATACATGTGCGGCAGATAGTCGCCGCCGGCCTGGTCGATGGTGATGCAGAAGGCATGAATACCGCTGCGGCGCGCCTCGATCAGAGCCCGGCGCGTGTCCTCGATGCCGTAGCGGCCGCGGTAGCTGCCGTAGTCCTCCGGCTTGCCGTCGGACAGTGTCACCAGCAGTTTCGTACGCGCCGGCACCTGTCCGAGCAGACCGCCGAGGTGCCGGATGGCCACACCCATACGGGTGTAAGTCTGCGGCTTGATGCCGCTGATGCGTTCGCGCACGGTCTGGCTGTAGTTTTCGTCGAAACGCTTGATCGGGTAGATGGCGCAGCGGGTATGCGTGCGGCCGGAAAAACCGTAAATGGCGTAGCGGTCACCCAGCGTTTCCAGCGCTTCGCACAGCAGCACCAGGGACTCGCGCTCGGCGTCGTTGACCCAGCCCCGGGTCGAGCCGCTCATGTCGACCATCAGCATCACGGCGATGTCACGGTCGACCCGCCGGTGACGGCTGTAGACGCGGTCATCCATCTCCTCGCCGCGTACCCGATCGGCCTGCGCCTCGATCAGTGCGTCGATATCGATATCGTCACCGTCCGGTTGCCGGCGCAACAACCGGTCCTCGCCGAGCACCGCCTCGAAACTGCGGCGGATGGATTTCAGCGGACCGCGGTATTTCTGCAGCGTCTCGTGGATAAAGGCGGGATCGCCGGGCTTGAGCGGCTGCTCGCGCAGAATGCAGTAGTCCTGGCGGTAGCGCTGGCGATTGTAGTCCCACTCCGGGTAACTGAGCGCGCCCTCGGCATAGTGCAGCGGCTCGCCGCTGGTGTACTCGCGATCGCGGGCTTCTTCCGCGTCGGCGTCGTAGGGCGTGTCATTGCCACCACCGGCAAGGTAGTCTTCCGGGACCTCGCCGAGATCCTGCTGGATCGACGTCAGCAGGCCCTGCACTTGTGCGGGCGTCCCAACCTTGCGGCCGCGGTATTCCAGCTGCGGCTGCTGCCGGCCGGCCTCGGCGCGCGCCGGCGTCTCGCTGACACTGAAGCGATCGCCCGGCGCCTGCCCCGGATTATTCTTTTTATCGTCGGCCTGCGGCTGGCCTTGCGGACGACCGAGCACGGTCTGCTCGAGCTCGCTTAACGACTTCTGCAGCTGCTGGCGCTCGCGTACCAGCCGCTTTTCCAGAACCTGACGGACACGCTCGGGATGGATCGTGCCCTGGTAGGGCGCGGCTTCAGGCAAGGCCTCGCCGCGCAGAGTCTCGACAAGGGCGATACTGTCGTCGGCCAGGGCGTCATCCCGATCGAGCCGTGCCCGCGCCTGTTGCCAGGCCGGGCTTAATGGCGTTTCGCCGCCCTGCTGCTGCAGTTCCTGCAGATACCGGTGCAGGCCGGGCAGATCGCGGGCCAGCCGCGCCTCGACCCGGAAGCGTTCCAGCATAGCGTAGATCGCCTGGCTTTCCTGCGGCCGCGGCAATACCGCCAGTTGCTCCAGTGGCGACTGCTGCCAGGTGCCGTAGTAATTCTGCGCCCAGAGAAACACCGCCTGCGCCAGCAGCAGTTGCCGATTCAGTGCCTGATCGGTGAAATGCCGCTGCGTCGCTGGGAGAAAGATGGACTCGCTGTCGGTATAGGCGCCGTTGCTGGCCGACTCGTCAGTGGTCACCGTCAAGGAACGCCCGCCGAGACCGATCACAATGGGTTGCAGTACCGCCAGTTGCTGGTCCAGGCGCACCTGTCTATGGCGTTCGGCATAGTCGGCGGCAAAGCTGTCGAGCTCCTCGAGCACTGCCACGCCGCGCCCCAGACCGCGCTTGTCATAGGCATCCATGGCCTGGATAAGCCAATGCTCGACACCAATGCTGTCCATGAGCGTCAACGCCCGGGCAGCGCGACTGGCAAACACCCGCGCCAGTTCGCTGTCACTGCGCGCGACGACATCGATCCAGTGCACCACGAACCGCTGCTGTGCTTCGTCCAGCGACCGAATCGACTCAAGTACGGCGCTGCCGTCGGCATGGCGCAACAGTAATGCCTGCACGCGCTGCCACTGGGCGCGGTTCTGCGTCTGCCAGCCGCCGCTGTCGGCGAACAACAGCCGTCGCTCAGTCGTCTGGTTGACCATTTCCTTCAGTATCCAGCGTGAATCGGGATCCATGATTGGTGATTGGTGATTTAAAAAGTCTGACCGACTAGTGAACCACGCCCGTAGGAGGCCCGACCCCGGGCCTAACAAGAGGTCAGTTACGGCATGTTATTCGAACCTTTTTCGCGGCGAGGTCGCCGCTCCTACTAACCACCAATTACCTGTGAACCAGTGAACTAATACACCGAAGCAATCAGCTCGCGGATGGCCGCGAGCATGTCCGGATCGTCGGTGAGCGCTTCGGCGATCGCCGAGTGACAGGCGCTGGCCTCGGGTACGCTGGTACGCATGAGCTTGCCGGCGTTGACCAGCAGGCGGGTACTGGCGCCCTCGTCCAGGCCGTTGTCCTTGAGATTGCGGGTCATGTGACCGATCTGCACCAGCCGATCGGCAACGGCCTGGTCAACACCCGATTCCTTCATCACCACGCGGGCCTCGAGCTCCGCCGGCGGATAACCGAATTCCAGTGCAACAAACCGCTGCCGCGTACTCTGCTTCATGTCCTTGAGCACGCTCTGGTAGCCGGGGTTGTAGGAAACCGTCAACGAAAACTCCGGCGGCGCCGGTACGACCTCGCCCAGCTTGTCGATGGGCAGCAACCGACGATCGTCACACAGCGGATGGATAACAACCGTCGTGTCCTTGCGCGCCTCGACGATCTCGTCGAGATAACACAGACTGCCCGCACGTACCGCGCGTGTCAGCGGACCGTCCACCCAGACCGTCTCACCGCCCTTCACCAGGTAACGGCCGACCAGGTCGGACGCGGTTAAATCGTCATGACAGGATACGGTGATCATCGGCCGATCGAGACGCCAGCTCATGTATTCCATGAACCGGGTCTTGCCGCAGCCGGTCGGCCCCTTCAGCAACACCGGCAACTGATTGCGCCAGGCGGCCTCGAACACGGCGACCTCGTCACCCAGTGGCTCGTAGTAGGGCTCGTCCTGGATACGGTATTCCTCGATTTTCAGCGCATCGCTGACAGCTGCATTCATGATCGTGACTGCTGTGGGAATTTATACTGACATCATACCGGTTAAGCGCGGTGGCTTCATGCCACGCACTGCACACCGGTACCGGCAAGACCGCAGTAACCGGCGGGATTTTTGGCCAGGTACTGCTGATGATAATCCTCGGCATAGTAGAATTCGGGCGCCGATCGGATTTCCGTGGTAATGACACCAAAACCGGCTGACTGTAGCGCGCGGTTGTACTCATCGCGCGTATACTCGGCCAGGCGCTGCTGTTCGCCAGAACTCGTATAAATGGCCGAGCGGTACTGGCTGCCAACGTCATTACCCTGGCGCAGCCCCTGGGTCGGGTCATGTGATTCCCAGAATACGCGCAGCAGCTCACGATAGCTGATGCGTTCCGGATCGAACACGACCAGCACGACTTCGGCATGCCCGGTCCGCCCCGAACACACTTCTTCATAGGTTGCATTCGGGGTATCACCGCCGGCATAACCCACCGCAGTCGAATAAACCCCGTCAAGTTGCCAGAAGCGGCGTTCCGCGCCCCAGAAGCAGCCCAGTCCGAACACGGCCTGCTGCAGACCGTCGGGAAACGGCGGCTGGATCGGGTGGCCATTGACGTAATGCTGATTATTGACCGCCATTGGCCGGGTACGTCCCGGCAGCGCCTGTTCGGCTGCGGGCAATTCGCCCGCTTTACGAGCAAAAATCATGGTAAACGTCTCCTCGCGGCGAAATTACTCAATACGACCTGCTTACCCAGGCAACGTTCAGGCACGCCCAGCCAGGTGCCCTGCCTGCCCCTTATCCGGCTTGCTTGATGCAGTCGTCGCAAACCGGCTGGTGAGCACCGGCAGCGTCCTGATACCCTGACATGCAACTTGTTGCAATCCAAAGTATCATAGTGGCCTCATAGTGAAAGCCACCTCAGGCGCGTGTGCCTGATTGAATACCGGATAATCGTGACTTATGGGGTTGGAAACATTTGCCTCGCTGGCCGCTTTTTGTGGTGAATTCATCGCCACGCCGCGTACGATTGGCTCGCTGATTCCCAGCTCCGGCTGGCTGGCCCGGCATATTGCCCGCCAGGTGCCGGAAACAGATGATGGTTATGTCATCGAACTCGGCGCCGGTACCGGCGCCATCACCCGCGCCCTGGAACAGCAACTGAGCAACCCGGACAGGCTCGTCTGCGTGGAGCGTTCTGCCACCCTAGTCACCAGGCTACGCCGCCACTTTCCCCAGCGCTGCATCATCGAGGGCGACGCCGGCCAGCTGGGCGAACTGCTGCGCAGCCAGCTGGGCGCCGATATGCGCATCAGTCACATCGTGTCGAGCCTGCCGTTGCGCTCCCTGGCACCGCCGCTGGTGGCTGCAATAAGCCAGGAGGTCCAGCAGCTGCTGCCGGACAACGGACACTACATCCAGTTCACCTACCACATCGGCGATCCGGGCGACAGCGCGCCACCCGGCTTTCGTCGGCTCGGCACGTCCCGTGTCTGGGGCAACCTGCCACCGGCGCGGGTTGATGTCTTCACCCCGGAGCGCTCAGAGACCGCTGATCTCGCCTCTGCAGCCTAGCAGCGTGCGATAAAGCCTGGTGGTGGGCTCATTCTCCCGCCCCTGCAGACTTGTCATCGCCTCATGCCGGGCACAGATACTTATATTGCAGCGCACCATATGCGCGTTACAATGCGCATTGTCCATTTGAATCAATAGACGAGAGGAGCTCGCTGTGGAAATCAGGAATAAAGTCGCTATCGTTACCGGTGCCGCCAGTGGCATCGGCCAGGCCGTTGCCGGCGAACTCGCCCAACAGGGTGTCAAGGCAATCGCCATAGTCGATATGGACGATGCCGTCGAGGACACAGCGAATGACATCAACCAGGTCTGCAACCGCGACGTGGCGGTACCCTTCAAGGGTGACGTCACCGACGCGACATTCCGCGCCGAGGTGTTCGGGAAAATGCGTCAGGACCATGGCGTAGTCAGCATCTGTGTACCGGCAGCCGGCATCACCCGTGACTCCCTGGCCGTCAAGGTCGACAAGGAAAGCGGCAAATCGAAGATTTACGACGTGGAAAAATTCCGCCAGGTCACCGAGGTCAACCTGGTTGCTCCGATCTACTGGGCGCTGGAGATGATCGCCGGTATTGCCGAGGATCGCGCCGCGCACGGCAAGCGCAAGTGGCATCCGGATGAAACCGTGCAGGGTACCGTGATCTTCATCGGTTCGATCTCGTCACAGGGCAACAAGGGCCAGGTGGCCTATGCCACCACCAAGGCCGGCCTTGAGGGCGCCGCCGCAACGCTGACCATGGAAGCAATCTTTCACGGTGTTCGCTGCGGCGTCATTCACCCCGGCTTCACCGACACGCCCATGGTGCGGGCACTCGGCGACGAATTCATCGAGAAACACATTCTCCCGCACACCCAGCTGAACCGCCTGATCCGGCCGGAAGAAATCGCCAACGCCATTTGCTTCATGATTGCCAACTCGGCCATCAGCGGTGAAATCTGGGCCGACGCCGGCTGGCACCCGCAGGCCTAGTCGCTATCCTTGACCCGCTGCAGCAGCCGCTCGGCCGGCGCAAAGCCCTGGTCGGCGGCGCGCCGCAGCCAGTGCATGCCGCGTTCGCTGTCAGCGGCGACGCCGCGGCCCTCGAAATAGCTGCCGGCGAGCGCGTACTGGGCATGCGCATCGCCCTGCTCGGCCGCCTTTCTGAACCAATCAACCGCCGCCGCTTCGTCCTGTTCGACGCCCTCACCGGTGCTCAGCAGAACCGCGTAGTTGTATTGTGACTGCGGTTCACCCTGCTCCGCCGCCCGCCGGTACCAGTCCGCCGCCTGTGCCCGGTTTTCGTCAACGCCAATACCCTGCTCGTACAGGTAACCCAGTCGACCCTGCGCGATGGCATCACCCTGCTCGGCCGCCAGCCGGTACCATTTGAGCGCCGTTGCTGAATCCCGCTCGCGACCCTGCCCCTCCAGGTAACAGTCTGCCAGCGCGTACTGGCCTTCGGCATTGTCGGCATCGGCCGCCTTTTCAAACCAGTCGCAGGCCTTTTCGCTGTCGGCTTCCGCGCCGCGGCCGTCCCGATAGATATAGCCGAGATTGACCATGGCATAGCCGTCGCCCTGCCGGGCCGCCTTGCGGTACCAGTAGTAGGCCTGGGCGTTGCTTTGCGTCACGCCCTTGCCGACGTCGTATAGATAGCCGAGCTGCATCTGCGCCTCGGCATCATCCTGATCAGCCGCCTCGCGGAACCACTCGGCCGCCCGGGCCGGATCCGCGTCGACACCGATACCGTTGAGGTACATGAGCGCGAGGTTGTACTGGGCATTGACGTTGCCGTCTTCGGCTTCCGCTTTCAGTGCCTGCGGATCGAGTTCCGGATCCACGCCGCCCGGCTCACCCGGACTCTGGGCCGCCGCCGGGAGCGTCAACAGCGAAGCCAATGCAACGGCGATCAGCTGGTCACGGCCTTTCCAGTCTTGCATACGTCATCAACCTGTCATTAATTCGGCATGTTCGCGTCACATGAAATTCATAGGCTGTCGCCCACAAGAGGTCACAGGTTAACGCAAACATGGCAACGCATTATCGTCGTCGGTTCCTGAATGCCACCCAGGACCTGTTTTTCCGCACATTCCACAACAACAATCTCATCTATAACGCCTGCTGGGAAGATCCGCGCATCGATCGTGAACTGTTGCAGCTGGATAGCAACAGTCGCGTCGTCATGCTCACCAGTGCCGGCTGCAATGCACTCGACTATCTGCTCGACGCACCGGCCGAAATCCATGCCGTCGACGTCAACCCGCGCCAGAATGCGTTATTGGCACTGAAACTGGCACTGATCGAGCGTGGTGACTTTAACGATCTCTTCGCCATGTTCGGACAAGGCTCACACTCGCGTTTCCGCGATGTCTACGCCAGTGCCCGTAACCGGCTACCGGACTACGCACAGATGTTCTGGGATCGCCGTATCGAATATTTCGACAGTAACAGCCGCAAGCGTTCATTCTACTATCATGGCGGTTCGGGTGTCGTCGCCTGGTTGCTGACGCGTTACCTGTTGCGTGAGAAACGCCCGCTCAAGACGCACCTGCTGGATCTCATCGACGCCGAGTCGATTGCTGAACAGAAGGCAATCTACAGTCGTATTGAACCCTATCTGTGGGGTCGGTTCATTGCCTGGACCATGCGCCAGCCACTGACCATGACAATGCTCGGCGTACCGCGGGCCCAGGCCCGCCTGATCAGCGACAACTACCCCGGCGGTATCCATGGTTTTCTCAGCGACAAACTCCGGCGCGTCGCCACCGAGGTGCTCATCCGTGACAACTATTTCTGGCGCGTCTACCTGACCGGTGCCTATACCCGCGAGTGCTGTCCGAATTACCTCAAGCCCAAGCATTTCGATCACCTGCGGCGAAACATTCACCGCGTGCAGCCCCATAACGCCAGCGTCGCCGAATTCCTGCGCCGGCAGCCGGGGGCCTATACACACTATGTGCTGCTGGACCACCAGGACTGGCTGGCCTGGCACCAGCCCGAGGCCCTGGCCGAGGAGTGGCGGCTGATACTGGCCAACAGCGCACCGGGGGCCCGCATCCTCATGCGCTCCGCCGGTGAACGTCTCGACTTCCTGCCCGGCTTCATTCTCGATTCACTGCGCTTTTATCCGAAGCGAACCAGCCAACTGCATCTGCAGGACCGGGTTGGCACCTATGGCAGCCTGCATTTCGCCGAAGTCGTATGAAACGCAGCACGACCATTGGCAGCAATATAGAGAACTATTATCGCCTGCATGCCGGCGTCTACGATCGCAGCCGCTGGGCCTTCCTGTTCGGTCGCCGCGCCATCGTGCGCCTGGCCGGCGAACACGTTCGCCCGAGCCGGGTTCTGGAAGTCGGCTGTGGCACGGGTTACAACCTCGAGCTGCTGCAGCAACTGTTCCCGCACGCCGAACTGCACGGACTCGATCTGTCCGCCGACATGCTCGGCATCGCTCGACGCCGCCTGGGCGACCGGGTCAGGCTCTGGCAACACCGCTATGACCGGCCAATCACCGCGTGCCATCAACAACCGGGCTATGATCTGATTCTCGCCTCCTACGCCCTGTCGATGTTCAACCCCGGCTGGGTCGCAGCAATTGACGCCATGCGCCAAGACCTGGCGCCGGGGGGCAGCATCGCCGTGGTCGATTTTCACGACAGTCGCAGCCGCCTGTTTCGCGACTGGATGGCCATGAATCACGTCCGCATGGAAGGCCACTTGCTGGTTCATCTACAGCAGCGGCTGCAGCAGCAGGCGCTGCAGATGCGTTCCGCCTACGCCGGACTCTGGCGCTATTGCCTCTATATCGGCAATTCCTCCTGATCCGACCCCGGCCAGGCGGTTACTGAAATTCGGCAACGGCACGGTCATATCGGCCTGCATCGTCATGGTGCAGAACCGTCGGCCCTGTAAATCAGTCACATCGATCGGGCTGGCACTGACCGCGTTAACGGTTGAATTCTCTCAAAATGTGCTATGTAATAAGGAATGGAGAAACAGCCTTCGGCGCGCCTTGCGCCATGCCAGCCACAATTCAGGGGTTGCAGTGACCAAACCGGTGAAACGTTGTCTGATCATCGATGATGACGAATCCTTTCGGCAGCTTATTACGCGCCACATCAACGGCATTCTGCCCGACGCCATCGTCGAGGAATACGATCCGGCGCTGAGCGGGCCGCCGCCTACCGACTTCGACTGGACCGGTTGCGATCTGGTCATTCTCGATTATTTCCTGAACTCGTCGCTGACCGGCCTCGACCTGCTGAATGAATGGAAGAAACAGGAGCATTTCCCGCCGGTCAT
Organism: Methylohalomonas lacus; assembly: GCF_024808875.1. Taxonomy (GTDB): domain Bacteria; phylum Pseudomonadota; class Gammaproteobacteria; order Methylohalomonadales; family Methylohalomonadaceae; genus Methylohalomonas; species Methylohalomonas lacus. Next base: position 8,997 of record NZ_JANUCT010000003.1, on the reverse strand, counting down.
CATGATGACCGCAGCTGGCAGCGAGGATATCGCCGTACGGGCGATGAAATACGGTGTGCAGGACTACCTGCGCAAGCAGAACATCACCCGGGAAAAACTCAAGCAAGCTATTGAGGACGCCATCCAGATCCGCAACGCGGAGCGCGAGCAGGAAGCGGCCAATACCCAGAACAGCCAGTCCTTCAACAAGGCGTTGTTCTATAAAAAACTCGAACAGGCGGCAACGGACAGCGAAAGCGGACAGGTTTTCGTGCTCATAGACCTGGATCAATATACCGAGCTGGGCGAAGCGCATGGTGTCATTCTGCAGGACAGTGTCATCAAACATATCGCCAGGGTAACTTACAAAGTTTTCTCCGATACCGATCATCTTGTCAGCATGACCCGCATGAGCGATGCCAGTATCGGGCTGCTCTGCACTCTGCCGACAGGCACGTCACTGCAGCAGACTGTCACCGATCTGGGTCGGCATCTACACGAGCACCCCTATGACAACGACGGCAGTAGCATTGTTTTTACAGTCAGTATCGCCGGTGTCGGCCTGAGCGAAGCGGACAAGAGCGCCAATGACATCATGCGCATCGCGCGGCGCCTGTGTCGACATATCCAGGACAACGGTGGTAACGACTGCGCCCTGCATATGCCCGGAGGGACCTACAGCGACGTGCCGGCGACGCAGACGGACACACGCGCAGTACCCGCCGTATCGGAACCTGAGACCATCAGCCCGACGACCACCACAGCGAATCCAGCAGCAGGAACACCAACAGCGGCGACCACTCGTTCCACGGCAACTGCTGCCGCTTCAGCACCACCCAGCGAGGCAGATTTCCTGGAAATGACGCTGGAAATGCCGGCGGAAAAACTGCACGGGCAATCAGATCCGGCGGACAGCGACGCAGACACCGGCTTTGATATCCTGCAGGCATTGAACGACAACCGACTGCTGCAGTATTACCAGCCAATCATGCCACTGTCGGAAAAAGCCACCCAGATCGATCGCGAGTATTACAGTATTCGCATTCGCATGGTCGATACCGACGGCGTCATCATCGAGGCCGACAAGATCATGCCGGAGCTGCGCAACAAGCGTAACCAGAAACTGCTGGATCGCTGGCTGCTGCGCCAGGCTGTTGGTCGCATTGTCAGCTATCGCAACAACAAACAACAGAGCCCGGTTTTTCTCATCAAGATAAGCGAGGAATCCTTTGCTGACTCCAGCCTGTTCAACTGGTTACAGAGCAAGCTGATGAAATCCATCGCCGGTCTGGATGTCGGCAAGTCATTGTGTATCGAGGTTGCCGCAGATACATACCTGACACACCGGCGCCAGGTGGAAGCACTGTTCAAGTTCATGCGCCAAAGCTATGGCTTCCGCTTTGCGCTGTCGTCCTTCTCTTCGGTAGAGCAGCTGAACAGCTGCCTGGAAAAATCGCATTTCGATATCGTGAAGATCAGTCAGAAGCTGCTGGACGAACTGCAATCACAGCAGAGCGATCCCGCCAGTATGCCGGCATCGATCAGCCAGCTAAAAGAGCACGGCAGCCTGCTGGTGGCGACGTTCATCGAGGACGCAGCCATGCTGACCCAGGCGATAAACGGCGGCGCGGATTTTGCCATGGGCTACTTTATCGGTGAGCCCATCGACAATATCAATAATGACCAGCAAATCGAATCCTTCGAGCTTACCTGAGCAGTATATTTTTCCATGACGCCGACCGTCATTTACACGATCGGTCACAGCAACCGCAGCGCCAGCGAGCTCATTGTTCAGCTACAGCATCACGCCATCCAGAGGCTGGTTGATATCCGGCGCCATCCGGGTTCCCGCCGCCTGCCGCAGTTCAACCGCGGCAATCTGCAACAGGCCCTGCAGCAGGACGGCATCAGTTATGACTGGCAGGGCCAGGTCCTTGGTGGTCGACTACAGAACACAACCGATAATGAGTCTTTCAGCGGGCTTGCCGATGACGCCTTGCGCGGTTTCGCGGCACATATGAACAGCAGCGAGTTCCGTGACACGATCAACGCTCTAATACAGGCATGCAAGAGTGAACGTTGCGTCATCCTGTGTGCGGAGAAACACCCGGCACATTGCCATCGCCGGCTGATCAGCGACTATCTCACACTGAACGGCCATGAGGTTCGCCACATCATCGAAGCGGGCACCCTGCAACCACATGCAGTAGATACAACGGCGCGACTGTCCGCCGGAATTATCCGCTATGACCGCGGCACACAGCCACGGCTGGATCTGGACTAGCCTTTAGCGCAACAGCGAAATGTCCCAGACCAATGGCAGTAATAGAATGATAAACAGCGTCGTGACCGGAATGGCGATCAGGTTCAGCCACAGTCCGGCACGCGCCATGATCGGTACGCTAACGTAAGGCGTGGCAAAGACAATCGCGTTCGGGGGTGTCGCCACCGGCAGCATGAAGGCCAGCGATGCCGATACCGCCGTGGTAGTCATCAGTACCAGTGGCTCAATACCAATGGCCTCGCCCAGGCCGGCCATGATCGGGATCAGCAGTGTTGCCGTCGCTGTATTTGATGTCACCTCGGTCAGGAACTTTACCAGCAGTGCCGTCAACGTCACCATCAACACTGGACCGGCGTGTTCGAAGACCAGCAGGTGCTGGCCGATCCAGACCGACAGGCCGCTGTCCTCGAAACCGCTAGCCAACGCGAAACCGCCGCCGAACAGCAGCAATACGCCCCAGGGAATGGTCTTCGCAGTGTCCCAGTCAAGCAGCCGCCGACCATCGCCAGCCGGCAACATGAACAGCGCCAGCGCCCCGGCCACGGCAATGGTCGAATCGCCTATGCGTGTGGCCCAAGCGAACGGTACAAAGCCGCGCAGCACCCAGGCCACCGCCACGCACAGGAAAACGAACAGCACGCGCCGCTCGGCCCGGCTGAGCCGCCCAAGCTGGCGCAGTTCCGTATCGATCACGTCAGCACCGCCGGTATTCGACTGCCAGCTGTCGCGCAGCCAGGTGAACTTCAGATAGAGCCAGGCCAGCAACAGAAATACAGCCGCGAATGGCAAGCCGAAGGCCATCCAGTCGGCAAAACTGATGGTGATGTCATAGTGCGACTCGACCATAGCCGCCAGGATTGCATTGGGCGGCGTACCAATCAGCGTGGCGATGCCGCCGATCGAAGCGGCGTAGGCAATACCCAGCAACAGCGGCGTCGCCAGTGCCGGCGTTTCATCAACGCCATCGGTGTTGATGAAACGACTGGCGATGGCGCTGGCGATCGGCACCATCATCAGCACCGTCGCGGTGTTGCTGATCCACATCGATAAAAATGCCGTAACCAGCATGAAACCGAGCAGCAGTCGCGTCGGGCTGTCACCGATGCGTCGCAGTGTCAGTAATGCCAGCCGCCGGTGCAGTTGCCAGCGTTCCACCGTCACCGCGATCATGAAACCGCCGAGGAACAGAAAAACCAGGTGGTGCGCATAGGCGGCACTGACCGCGGCGACCGGCGTGACCTCGAGCAACGGAAACAACACCAGCGGCAACAACGCCGTCGCCGCCAGCGGCAGGACTTCGGCAATCCACCAGGTCGCCATCAGCACAGTCACGGCTGCAACCGCCTGCGCCGCATCGGGCATGTCGCCGGCCGGCAGGAACAACACCAGCAAAAACAGCCCCGGCCCGATCCAGATCCCCATTTGCTGGCGATATGACACGAATTTGGCCATCGTCAGTAGTGCAGTAACAGACGGTAGTAGCGATCCTCTACCGTCACCACCCAGCTGACCTCATCGGCCGCCAGCCAGTCGTTCAGTGCCGCCGCGCCGAGACCGGCATAGGGCTGCGCCTGTTTGGTCGCCGGCTGCCCGGGACGGGCTATTGCCGCGGCGATATCGGCGAAATGACCGGCTGCGAACGTGCTGCGATCGATGCGAAAGACACGCTCGTCAGCGGCCGGTTCGGAAACGGGCATGGCGATCAATTGCGGTTCCATGATGCGGTAACCATCATCCGCCAGGATCCTGTCGGCCCGCTGTCGCGCCGCCTCGATGGACAGTCCGTCGTCTTGATAGGTCTCGATCAATCGCTCGCGGCGGGCAAGCACGTTCTGCTGCGTTTCAATGTGCTCGCGCCGCGACAGCTGCTGCAGCAGCTTGCTGTCGAGACCATCGGGATAGAGCGTGGCAAATACATCATTGCTGAGCAGTACGCTGTAATCGCGATTGTCGCGCGTGCTGATGATCGCCGCCGGATAGAAACCGGCGCCGGGCACGGCCAGCAGTTCCCGTTGCTGGCGAATGACGTTGTCACCGCGACCGGTGAAAAGGGCTCGCTGGCGTTGCAGATCGAAGCCCGCATCTGCTGCGGGCACGCTGATGTTGACGCTGAAGCTCAAACCGCCATGGGTTTTCAGTGTGGCCAGCAGGACACCGAACACGGCCTGCGGGCTGGTTCGCAACAGGCGTCCGGCCACTGGCGTGTCGTCCCAGCGCCGCAGCGTCGTCAGCTGCTGCCCCAGCGGCTGCAAACGGCGCACGCTGACCGCGTCAGCGACCACCCAGCTCCAGTGGGCGGCCGCGTCGCTACCCAGTCCCAGCAGCGAACCGTCGAGATCGAAGACCCAGCCGCGAGTCTCACGCTCGACGAAGTAGACAGCCGCATCCGGTCCCCAGACCGGCGCGAAGAAACCGCGTTCATGAACGTGCTTGATGACGCCGACGGCGACCAGTAGCAGTAGCAGCAGTGGTACAGCAAGCAAGACCAGCAGGCCGTAACGCAGGCAACGCCAGCCCCTGTGGCTGTGCACCACGATCGGCTGGGTCGCCTGCGGATCGTTCATGCCCGGGCTCGCGAACCGGTTGGCTGATGGCCGGGCGCAGCGCGCTGTTCGAACAACGCCGCCAGCAGGTAGGCCAGCAATGCGGTCGCCAGGGAAACGATATAGGGCGTGCTCCAGCCGGCCAGGTACTGACCGATAAACCAGACGATGGCGCCGGTGAGCAGTGCCGCATAGGCGGCATAACGGCCGCCGACGGCTGTGAACAGACCGATGACGCCGCAGATGAACACGCCGGCCGTGCCGAACGACACCGCCGTGGCAATCAGTTCATAGACACTACCGGACTGCAGCGCCAGAACATAGGCGATGACACCCAGCCCGACGACGGTGGTCCGCGCGGCCAGCAGTTTGCCACGGGCATCGATCTGCGGTCGCAACGATACGATGACGTTGTGCGAAACGAGACCACCGGCGGCCAGTAACGCGCTGTCGACAGTCGACAGGATGGCCGAGATCAGCGCACCGGTAAAAACGATGTAGGCGAAGGTTGATAGATAGTCGCGCGCCAGCGTCGGCACGATCTGTTCCGGATCGTCCAGGCCCGGCACCAACTGCGGCCCAATGAGACCGAGAAATACCGGAATCAGCCCCACCGTGAAATACAGCAGGCCACCCAGCACGGCCGCATTGCGTGCGGTAGAGGCCGAACGCGCACCGAGGATGCGGGCGATCGCCTCGGCGGCCAGGGTGGCGCCACAGATTGGTATCGCCCAGGACTCGATCAATTGCCAGGTGGTCATGTCCGGGGCCGAGAAGAACTGCAGCCGCTGCGGATCGATCATGTCGATTCCGGCCTGGAAGCCGCCGATGTCACCCACCACCGCGAAATACAGCACCAGCAGCCCGATCAGCAGGGCCAGACCCTGGATCACGTCGGTCACGGCGGTGGCCATGAGACCGCCGGCGGCGGTATAGATGACCACTACGGCGGCGGCGATCGTGATCGCGACATTTGTGTCGACATCGGAGATGACGCTGACCACCTGGCCAAACGCGCGCACCTGGGCGGCCGCCCACAGCACACCGGCAGGTACTACCAGGAATACGAACAGGCGGCCGACACCGCTGGAATAGCGCTGCTCGAAGAAGTCGCCGAATGTGGTGTAATTGTTGCGCCACAGCCGCGCGGCGAAAAACAGGCCGAGCAGGACCAAGCACAACGCATAGGCGAACGGTTCGGCGGTATCGCCAGTCAGGCCGGTGCTGTAGATATTGCCGGCCGAACCGACCACCGTCTCGGCACCGAACCAGGTCGCAAATACGGTGAATGTTGCCAGACCGAGTCCCAGCCGCCGTCCGGCGAGCAGATAATCCTTCTCGTCGGCGATATGCCGTGATACCAGCAGGCCTACAGCGAACTGGATGACGACATAGACCACAACCCCCAACAGTACCGCGTTCAAACCCCTTCTCCCTTGATTGCTGTTGATTGCCCGCCGGCAGCGCGGCGGCGAAGCGGGAATGATACGGCCTCGCCCGGCGGCAATCAAAAACACCCCGGTACCCAAACGGCCCGATTCTGATTACACTGCGTCGAAAAATAACCGGCTGCCCCGGCTGCCTGCGGACCGCAGCCGCCCGGCAAACGCCATAATCAGAACAACCAGTTACCAGCATGCCTTTGACACGTACCACGTTACTCAAGACTCTTGTCTGGCTCAGCGTCGCCCTGGCCGGCGCCGGCGCCATCGGCGCCATCGCCCTGCACCGCGGCGAGTCCATCAACAGTGTCTGGTTCATCGTCGCCGCCATCTGCGTCTACGCCATTGGCTATCGCTTCTACAGTGCCTTCATTGCCGCCAAGGTGCTGGCCGTCGATGCCAGCCGCGCCACACCGGCCGAGCGTTTCAACAACGGCCGCGACTTCGTGCCGACCAACAAGTGGGTCGTCTTCGGCCATCACTTTGCCGCCATCTCCGGTCCCGGCCCGCTGATCGGTCCGACCCTGGCAGCACAGTTCGGTTACCTGCCCGGCACCCTGTGGATCCTGGTCGGCGCCGTGCTTGGCGGCTGCGTCCAGGACTTCGTCACGCTGTTTTTCTCCATGCGCCGCAACGGCCGCTCGCTCGGCCAGATAGCACGTGATGAACTCGGCCCATTGGGCGGCGCGGTTGCGCTGGTCGGTGTCATGACCATCATGATCATTCTCATCGCGGTGCTCGGGCTCGTCATCGTCAAGGCGATGATGCACAGCCCCTGGAGCACGTTCACGGTCGGCCTGTCGATACCCATCGCCATCCTCATCGGTCTTTACATGCGCAACCTGCGGCCGGGACGCATCCTCGAATCAACCGCCATTGGCGTGGCCCTGTTGCTGGGTGCGGTAGTTGCCGGTGGCTGGGTGGAAAGCTGGGGCATCGGTCACTGGTTCAACTACGACGGTCCGACCATGGCCCTGCTGTTGATCGCCTACGGCTTTGCCGCCGCCGTCGTACCGGTATGGCTGCTGCTGGCGCCGCGTGACTACCTGTCGACGTTCATGAAGATCGGTACCATCTTCGCACTGGCCATCGCCATCATCCTCCTGCAGCCCGAGATCAAGATGCCGGCTGTCACCCAGTTCATCGATGGCACCGGTCCGATCTTCGCCGGCACCCTGTTTCCGTTCGTGTTCATTACCATTGCCTGCGGCGCGATCTCCGGCTTTCATGCGCTAATCGCCTCCGGCACCACACCGAAGCTGGTAAGCAATGAAAGCGAGGCCCGCTTCATCGGCTACGGCGGCATGGTCATGGAATCGTTCGTCGGCATCATGGCCATGATCGCTGCCTGCGTACTGGAACCAGGGATATTCTTTGCCATCAACAGTCCGGCCGGTGTCGTCGGCAGCGGCGCCGAGGCGGTGGCCAACATTTCCGCGATGGGCTATACGGTCACCATCGCCGAGATGCAGGAACTGGCCGGCCAGATGGGCGAAGAAACGCTGTTTGCGCGTACCGGCGGCGCACCATCGCTGGCGGTCGGCATGGCCAGCATCTTTTCCGGCGCCTTCGGCGGCATGCTGCCGGCGCTGTGGTATCACTTCGCCATCATGTTCGAGGCGCTGTTCATTCTCACCACGCTCGACTCCGGCACCCGCGTTGCCCGCTTCATGCTGCAGGACCTCATCGGCAACATCTGGCCGAAGTTCGGCGAGACGAGCTGGTATCCGGGCGTACTGATGGCCTCGGCACTGGTGGTCGCCGCCTGGGGCTACTTCCTCTACATGGGCACCATCGATCCACGCGGCGGCATCAACAGCCTGTGGCCCCTGTTCGGCATATCCAACCAGATGCTGGCAGCGATCGCGCTGTGCGTCGGCACGACCATCCTCATTAAATCAGGCAAACTGCGCTACGCCTGGGTGACGGGTTTACCCCTGGTTTGGCTGGTCATCGTCACCAGCAGCGCCGCCTGGCAGAAGCTTTTCAGTCCCGACGTCGCCATCGGCTTTCTCGCCCAGGCCAATCACCTGAGCGCCCAGCTGCAGGCTGGAGAACTCAGCGGCGAGATGCTCGAGCACGCACCGCAACTGATCTTCAACAACCGCATCAATGCCGGTATGACCGTGTTCTTCCTGCTGACCACCTGGGTGCTGGTACTGGAAACCCTGCGCGTGTGCTATCGTGAGATCAGCGGCCGGTCACAAAGACCCTCCTCGGAGGCGCCCTATGTCAGGACCCAGTTGCCCGAGCATGCTTGATCGATTGCGGCAGAAACTGATTACCTTCTGGCGCGGCGTACGCAACGCCACGGGCGACGACGCCTACCAGCGCTATCTCGAGCACTGGTACGCGGCCCATAACGATGACCAGACGCAACCACTCAGCCGCCGCGAATTCTTTCAGGCCGAACAGCAGCGCAAATGGAACCGGCCGAACCGGTGTTGTTGATTGGTGATTAGTGATTAGTGATTAGTGATTAGTGATTAAAAAAGCGTGACCGACCTTGTTTTGGTGTCAAGGACAAAATTCAATTTCTATAACCAATTAACCAGTTGACCAATCATATTTCATCCCCTCCCCCTTGACGGGGAAGGGTCGGGGTGGGGGGGGTGAAAGGAGCCTGTAAATCAAATTGTGTAACTGCCCATTGGTGCTAGTGTACAAGAGGAGCCCATCAATGGCAGAGACAATGGATCAGGACAAACTGAAGGCGCTGGCGGCGGAGCTGGCGAAAGGGGTCAAGACG
>NZ_JANUCT010000002.1 GCF_024808875.1 Methylohalomonas lacus | reverse complement strand
CCCGCCGACTGGAGCACCGCACCGGCCGTGCCGGCCTCGGTCACCAAGCCGTAGCTCACCGTCGAGACACTGTCGCGCGCGCTCACCACGAGGGCGCCGTTGTTGACCGTCACCACCTGGGCATCACTGCCCGTCGCCGCACTCACAATGCCGGCCTCGTTACCCGTGTTGGCCGAGTCGGCCGCACCCTGCACCGTCAGACCGGCAGCACCTAATTGATTCAGATTCTGGACAACTACCTGCTGCTCGCCAGCAGTATCATTAGTACTCACCAGGGCGCTGGCACCTTGGCCCTCACCACCCGTGATTGTCATATATTCACGCGCATTAATGTCCTGCGCCAACGAGGGAGAGCCGGAGCCCACTCCATCCGCTGTAATAGCTGCATACTGCCCCGTACCTAGGCCGCCGGTGACTTCAATAAAGCCCTCGACATCAATGAACTGACTGGCTGCGCCGGCGTTATCGGCGAGGATTTCAGCATAAGCGTCGGTTGCCGCCGTGGCGGTATCGGCCTCGACGGTCAGATTGCCGCCGACCAGGATGGACTGCGCCAGATCGGCGCCGGCATCCACGCCGTTGGACGTGATTTCAGCGTAGGCGGAGTCATCATTGCTGAGACCGCTGCCACCAAGGATGTCCAGGTTACCGGTAACGTCGACGGACTGGCGGCTCACCGAAGTGACTTCGGCATAGGCGTCACTACCCGTGCCGCCACCAACTTCCATGTTTGCGCCGACGAGGATGTCCTGGAGGGCGCCCGAGGTGATCGCAGCATACGTGGACTCGGCGGCGATGCCGCCGTCGGCGCCACTGCCCCCGAGGACATCGAGCTCGCGCCCGACATCGATATCCTGATTGCCGGTCGAGGTCACTTCGGCAAAGGCGTCGACACCAGTACCACCCTGCACTTCCATATCGCGGTCGGCATCGAGGTCCTGCGTGCCTCCGGAAGCCACGAAGGCCTCGGCGGTATCGGCACCGCCGGTCACGAACAGGTCACCGGCATCACCGGTCGACGGATCGCTGTCGCCGTCGACAATATCAATGGACTGCTGGCCGGTGCCGGTCAGCTCGATATTGGCAATACCGCCGTCGGCCGTGGTCGAGCCGAGTACGTGCAGGCTACCGTTATTGAGCGTAACAGCTTGGCCGTTGGGCGTGGTATTCGAAGCGCTGCGGATAAAGGCGTCGCCGTCGCTACCGCCGGTGCCGCCGGCCACCACGACATTGCCTGTCGTCGTGGTGATGGTCTGGGTACTGCCGCCATCGGTCTGCTCAATGTAAGCATCACCGCCGTCAGTACCGTCGCTGCCACCTTCCAGACCCAACGAAATGTTATTGATACCGGCGAAGGTCAACGTACTGTTGCCGCTGATGAATATGCCCTGCGTATCCACGGAGCTGATGAAGGCGTCCGCAGTCTGACCCGAACCGCCAGCCAGGGTTAGATAGCCGTCGATCGGCGTACCCACTGTGCCAATACTCTGGGAGCTGGCAGATTCGATAATGGCCTGGGTATCCAGAACCGTACCACCATCCAGGGTCAGATTACCGTTCTGCACCAGGACTTGCTGGTTATCATCGCCACTCATCGATACGAGTGCGCGGCTACCGGCCACGTCGCCGCCATCGATATCGAAATTGCCGTCCGCCACGTCGATGGACTGGTTACCCGCGGACTGGATCACCGAACCAACGGTGACACTGCCGGTGCCGTACGTCCGGGCATTGGAGACACTGTCGATACCCGCCAGCACCAGATTGCCCTGGTTGACGGTGATGCTCTGGCCATTGGCAGATGTCGAATTGCTGACGATGCCGGCTTCGTTATCGTCGGTGACGGTGCCGGTAGCCCCGGAAATGATCAGGGCATCGGTGGCGGCATTACCGCTAGTGTTCTGCACTTCGATGTCCTGTTCGCCGTCATTAATGGTACGCACCAGGGCATAGGAACCGTCGCCCGTACCACCTCTGACGGTCATAACTTCACCGACAGTAATGTTCTGGGCATCGACGCCTGTGGCAGTGCTTTCTGTCAGTGCAAAGGCATCTATACCTGCGCCACCAATCACATCATAGTTATTGGCGACGTTGATGGTTTGATTACCGCGAATAAGCGCGTAGTTGCCACTGCCGGCGACACCGTTGGTGCCACCCTCAACCAGCAGGTTACCGCTGGCTACGTTATTCGGATCGTCCAGGACGTCGATATTCTGCTCACCCTGCGAGACCAGTTCTGCAAAGGCATTACCGTTAGTAGCATTACCACCAAGCACAGTCAGGGCATTTGTCTCGACATCCATTAGCTCAGCCGAATTTACCGACACACTGGCGCCATCAGCATCACCACCGAGCACGTCGATAACGCCGCTGTTAGCGGTCGCCGTCATGTTGACGTTGCCAGCAGCTCCACCAGCTTGGATCAAGGTATCGGATGTCGCAGTGCCATCACTGGCGGTAATAAGGATACCGTCAATACCATCCCCCGTGTTTGCATTCGCGGCCGTCAGATTAATGGCGCCGTTATTAGTGGTTATTTCGGTACCGGTTAAGGTTGTCTGGCCATCGCCGATATTAAGGTCATCAGCAGCAACCATTTCGATAAAGGCATCGCCACCGGTCGTGCCGAGTGTCTCAACCACTGTATCTATCGCGATAATATCGCCGGAATCAGCGCCGGCCGCGTCGTTGCGAATGCGGATAGCACCCTGATCAACGGCATCGGCGGTGTTTCTGCCGCCGGAGACCGTGCCTAGCGGCGTATTAACGCCGGCACCGGCACTAAATAGGTCCATAACATCGGTAACGGTGATATTACCCGTACCGGTAACGGTGCCCACCCCTGTATTCAGGATGTTGATGTTGCCGCTAGCTACTTGGTTACTGAAGCCGCTGAGCGTGGCAGAAAGATCATCGTTAGCTACCGCGAGATCGTAATTGCCTGTAGTCCGGATCGGGCTGGCCAATGAGCCGATGCCCTGATTGGCTGCTAAAAGCAAGTTGCCGCCGTTCATGTTCAGCGTGGCAGCCGCACCGCCGCCTTGGAGAATGGCACCGTTATCAGCGATTAGCAGAATATCCTGACCAGCAACTGGGGCGAGCTGGCTATTAACCTGGATATTGCTGGTGCCGAGATTGGCTGTATTTCGGATACGGATATCACCATTGCTACTGGAGTTCACCGAAACGCCCTGCAGATTAAGACTAGTGCCGCTGGGATTCTCTTGGGTATCAGCAATAGTGATGGTGCCAGCACCGAAGACATCGGTAGTATTGGTCAAATAGAACCCGCGGGTCGCGTTTGAATCGGCGTCGACAATTTCGGCGCCGAGGTTAAAGGAGCCACTAGTTAGCAAGGCATTGTCGATCTCACCGATACCATCTTCCGCCTGCAGGATCAGCTGACCTCCGGACATGGCGATAACCCCATTGCCACTACCGCCTTGAATAATACGGCCGCCACTTGCAACGTCATTGGCAACAAGAACCACGTTCTGCTGATTCTGGTTAACCTCAATAATATTATCGACTGTAATATTCCCGCCCAGATTATCTATGCGGATATTCTTGGCATTACCAGAGTTAATGGTTGCCAGTTGCCGAACGCCGTCAAAAGTCCCCAGCACGTCATGGTCGCCAGCAAATGGATCTCCGGCGTGTTCAGGGGTATAAGCCTGCATGCTGCCAACGGTCACGTCACCATCGAAGCTTTGCACGAAGAATCCGCCAGTGCTGCCGCGGTTGGTACCGGCCAGGGTATAGGAACCGTTGGTCAAAACCGGTGCACTCAGACTGCCGACGCCCTGGCGTCCAACCAGCAACAGGTCACCGCCGGACATATTAATGATGCCCGAGTTTGAATTATTGATAGCCGAGAAGCCGGTCGTACTGTTACCGGCAATGAGATGTACATTGGAGTCCGTGCCGGCGTTAATGCCTGCATTGTCGATATTTAATGTCGCCGTGCTGGTATTGTCACCGGTGGAAACATTCAATGTGGCCGGACTAGATTGGCCGAAGGTACCGCCTACGGTGATGGAACTGCTTTCCCGGACGAATATATTGCCAGCATTTTTGTTAAAGCTCAGATTAGAGGCCTGGGAATAAATGCCGTCTGAAAGATTGTTACCGACATCACCGATGCCCTGCAGATCGATGGTATTGGCGGTAACCAGGGAAGTATTGCCGCTGGTCTGCAACAGGCCGTCGTGATTGTAGCTGACGGTACTGCTGGCGGTAATGGTCGACTGCATCAGGGCCTCGTTGAAGAAAAACTCGACGTTCTGGCCCGTGATGGCAGCACTGGATGTCTGTGTCAGATCCTGTCCGCCCGAGGAACCCAGATTGATGGCGACCGTCTGGGCGGCATCAATGGTGTCGTTAAGAGCCAGATTGATTGACCCATCGTAACGAAAACTGCCGGAATTGGCGTCCACCGCGCCAAAGGCTTGTACCTGGTTACCGGGATTGTTCAGGGTAATGGAACCGGTGCTAGTAAAGAGGCGAACTTCCGAGTCCTCTTTCTGAACATTCAGGGTTGATGCACCCTGGGTCAGACTCCCCGGGGTAGTCGTATTGACGTCAAGATCACCGAACACCGTACCTTCCAGCGTAGTGCCGGAATCACGCTCGGTCAGGTAAACCGGAGATAAATCGTTGCCGCCTGGATCCACCTTATTGAAAATGACCCGCAGCGATTCAATGTTGATCTTGTCAGGCGCCGTGGAAGCGGCGCCGACCTGGCCGGTGCTGCCAAAAGTGATATTGCCCTGGACACCCGAACCGGTTGCGCGGATGCGTCGCTGGGCAACGCTGTTGTCCTGGGTCAGGATGCCGCGGTTATTCAGGAAAACATTATTGCCGTTGATATTCTCGTTCAGGCGGAAATTGCTATCGCCGGTAGAGCCACCGGTACGGCTATTAAGAGTCAGATCGCCACCGGCGTCGATGACCACGGTCGGCGTTCCCCTCTGGGCGAGCACAACGCCATTACCAATACCGCCGCCCAGTCCTGCGGCACCGTTGAGGTAAGTGCCGTCCGTAGTTAGTAGGCTGGAGCCTTCAATTGTTATGTTGCCGGTTCCAACACCTGACGAGGCCGTGGTAATACTGCCCGAATCAGTCAGAAGGAAACCACCGGTGTTGTTCTGATCATTATCGGAGATAAAGTTGAAGCTGGCGCCGGAGATACCACTGACGTCACCTGTCACAATGATGTCGCCGTCTGCGGTAAATGTGGTGTTACTAGCATAAGTGCCCCCGGCGATGACATTCTCCTCAAGACCACCGTCCAGGAAAGCAGTCGTGCCCGTACCAGCCGCTACCGACCCATTGTTCTGCACGCCACCGCCAATAACTACCGTACCACCGGTACCGGCCCCGGCCTGCACGGTCACGCCACCGTTGACCACCAGTGTCGGGCCCGGATTTGCCGAATCATCTACAGTAATGTTTACGTTGCCGGAACCAGTAACATTATTGGCCAGCGTGATGGAGGGGGAACCAGAACTGGTACTGGAAATATCCACGGCATTGGCCGCTGATACACCCGTAGTCGTGACACTATCCAACGTGATAGAGCCGACCGTAAACGGCGTATCCTCATTGCGATAATTCACCAAGCCGCCGGCGGCGTTAATGGCCACAGTGCCAATGTCCTGCGTGACAAACGGGACACCGGTATCGCCGACACGGGAGCCCGCCCTGAGTGCCAGAGCGGTGGTACCGTCACCGGCGCCGACCACGGCAAATGGCGTAGAACCTTCGATAAAGGTGGACGAGCGGAGCAGCATAGTGGCGTCGCTACCGGTTTGGGTAATGCCGTCGAGGGTCAGCGAGGTGCCGGCACTAACGGCATTGTTGTAGCCCAGGTCGCCATTAACCGTACCGGAGACGGTGGAGCTAATCAGGTTCTGCATAAAATGCATGCCGGCAATAGTCTTATTGAATGCGACATTACCAGACGAGGATATGAAAGGATCTGCCTGGGATACGCCGATGTTTCCATCGCCGCCCAGCGTCAGCGTGCCTGCGGCAGTAGTCTGGGCGATACCGCCGTTGGAGTCGAGAACACCGTCATGAACGAGGTCCACCGAAGCGGTGGTGTTGGAACCAACATTGGCCACCAAGGTTATACCGCCACTGCTGTCAAGGGTGATGCCACCCGTACCGGTTATGCCATTGTTAACAATGAAATCGCCGCCCCTATTGACCAGTTCAACGGTATTGCCGGCACTGGCCGTGACCCCGGCGGTCGCCGTGCCCGGCGCCGCGATGTTTCCAACCGTGATGTCACCGGGTGTGGCGGAATTTTCGATAAAGATACTGCCGTTGGCGGCGTTGGCCGCGAAGGTATACGCCCCGCCAGTGATAATCGGGTTCGAGTCTGTCCCAAGGGCGTCAGCTCGCAGCTTGAGTTGTCCCCCGTTCATGGTAATTGCCTGGCCGTTGCTACTGGTCAGTGACTGCCCGGCAGCCAGCTCTATATTGACATCGCCGCCGCCAGCCGTGACTCCGCTAACACTGCCCAAGGCATCGATATCCAGCGAAGTTCCGTTACGGATATCCAGATTCAGAGTTGACGAGGCATCCCCGAGGTCCGAAGCAAGCGCACCGATTGCGTTGCCAATCTGGGTGATATCGAAGTTACTGGTGGCGGCGCCAGCGTTCAACTGCCTCAGAAGCAAGCCGCCGGCAGTAATCGAACCACCGGTCTGCGCGACATTACCCCCCGTAACACCCACCTCGACAAAACCGCCGGCGTCAATGGTGCCGATGGCATCAAAACCGTCGGACTCGTGCAGACGGAAGTTGCCAGTCACACTGACGGTATCAAGATCATTGATAGTGTTGGCCGCGTTGGTCAGTTCGGCATTGCCGGCAAGGGTTTCCACATCCAGCTGATTCGCCTGGATCGAGGTGTCGGCATCCTGAGTAATGGTATCGGCCGATGTAATATCGAAATCGCCGGTGCCCAGCGCCACATCTCCGAGCAGCGTAACCTGATTATTGTTGAGCGTTGCATTACCGCCATTGGTGGTTAGCTCCACCGCGCCTGTCAGTTCGTGATCCTCGTCGAGAACAATGGTATCGGCGGCCATTGTCGTTTCGAACGAGGAGGTTCCTGTTACGGTCAGCACGCCACTGTCAACGATAGGTCCAGTTGAAGATACTGTCAGATTATTGCTGATCGTCGACGTGCCGAGATTCGTGGTCCCGGTGTTTGCCAGGCTGACATCGGTGCCCTCAAGCTGGATAACGCCGGACAGCGTGTTCGAATTCACGCCGTTGGCCAGATTGACGAGATCGAAAGGCGTCTGGCTCGTGGCATCGTCGATCGAGCGGAACGTAGCCGTACCGCCTACCGTGATATCGCTACTCTGGGTGATTTCGGCCGAGCCGGCAGGCGTAGTGGTGAAGTCTGCACCACCGCCCGTATTGATCACCAGACCACCACCGAAACTGTTCCCGGTATTGCTCAGGTCCAGTGCTGCTGTGCCGCCGGGATCGGGAGCAGCCGAATCGAATTCATCGCCCTCGGCCAGCGCGATCACCGTAAGGCTTCCGGTGGTGTTGACCGCCCCGCCGCCGAGTTCGGCATTAATATCGACGTCACCGACGCGACGCAGGACGATGGAATTGTCGGAGGCGCTGAAAGTCCCGTCAAAAATGTTGCCGGCGTTATCCATCGTGGTCGAGCCGCTGGCGTTAGATGTGAAGTTGCCATTGACCAGAACGGGATCAGTTTGGCTCACCGAGCCATCGGTCCCGACCACCAGGTTACCGTCGATCAAGCTGGTGCCGCTCGAGGGCGCCCCGTCACCGAAAACGATCGAGGCAATGCTGAAAATCTCGGCATCGCCGATGTTTTCGTTGTTATTGGTCAGGCGAGTTATGCCGGATACCGTGATATCGCCCGACATGTTCTGGAGTATCTGGCCACTGGCAGTGTCCTCCTGAACGACCGTCAAATCGCCATTGACTACGCTGGACAAGCCACTAAAGGTAATGGTGCCGTTGTTCCTAAGGGTCACATCACCATCGGTTCCGGCCGTCGTCAAGGTAATACCGCCGCTGATAGTGTTGCCGGTATTGTCCAGGGTTATGGCCTGATCATTGTTGAGCGTTTCGAATGCCGTGGCGCCGGTCGCCGTAACCGTCGTACCGCCGGCCTGGGTAATCGCATTATCCGAGGTCACCGTCAGCGAACCGGCGCTGATATCGCCCAGCGTGGTGCCGCCGGCGACAGAGTTGCGGAAGGCTGTCGCGGCACCGGTCATGGTCACCGTGCCGGTGATCGCGTTCGACGCGTTATTCAGGGTGATGGCATTGGTACCGGCGTTAGCATCCACCGCAAGGTCGGTGACGTTCGTGATGGCGTTCGCCTGGGTGACATCGCCGCCGGCCGTGATCGTGAAGGGATTACCACCGAGGTTAACGCCGGAGGTAATCCCAACCGTACCGATCGATACGGCCCCGAGTGTCTGCAGATCGACGGCCCCGCTGGTGCTGCTGGCGAAGGTGTTGATGTCGTGGGCAGCACCGTCCAGAGTCACCGGGCCGCTGCCGCGGGTGGCAAGGCCGCCGACTGTAATCGCGTTGCCGTTGTCGTTGATGTTGGTACCGGAACCCAGCACCAGCTCATCGGCATTAGCCGGATTGATAGCCGTAGAAAGGCTGAGAGCGCCGGTATCAGCATTGCCGACGCGGATCACGTCGGCGGTAATTTGATCCAGTTCAGTATCAGTAAGGCCCAGTGTACCAGGCGCATCAGGGCCGCCGAGATTGATTTGCACGCCGTTTGTAAACTGCCGCAGCAACACCAATTCACCGGCTGCGCTGACCGTAGCACCGAGATTAATGTTATCGCCGATCAGACTCACCGTGTCGACCGCGGTCAGACCGGCAGCAATATCGATCGAGTCAGTGCCTGCCTGGCCGGTGAGGCTCAGGATGCCGGTGTCTGTCTCCACTGAAGCATCGACATCAATTTGATCGCCTGCATTTGCCATCAGTGCATTAAATACCGACCCACCCGTCAGGAACTGGATATCGGAATCGGCAGTGGTATTGAGTTCGACGGTGCCGACGTTATCACTGTTCGCAGCGGTAATGCCGTCAACGAAAATCCCTGTACCACCACCGGTCAAGGCTGAATTCAGGGTCAGTGTATTAGCGGTAATTAAACCCAGCTCGGTATCATCCAATGTCACATCGCCAGCGGAGGCGCCTAAGCCAATGGTCTGGGCACCGGCATTAACCGTAATAGCATCGAAATCCAGACCGGCATTGACGTCCAGGTCGTTGCCGACATTCAAAATCAGTCCGCCGCTCCCGGCATTGTTGACGGCAGCGTTGACTATAATGTCACCGGCAGAGGCCGTGCTCAGAGTCAGGGCATGTACAGTATCGTAAGCACCCGGACCATGGCTTTCTGTAATCGTTATATTGCCTGGTTCACCGGGGCTAATGACAGCATTAACCGTAGTCACTTCGACGTCTGCGATGTCCAGTGCCGCAAGCAGCGTCGCCCAGGTTAATACACTGGGACCACCACCAGTTGGCTCAAATGGGTCACTGTCTATGTTGTTATCAGGACCGGTATTGTTGATTTCAATATCCGCCGGATCGAGCAACAGCGTACCCACGATGCCTTCCGGCGCGGTCAGATCGACCATGCCGCGGAAGTCGAGGAAGTCTTTGCCGGAAACCTCGGCGAAGCCGCCGTCGCCGCCTTCCGTGCCGCCGGTGGCGCTAATCTTGCCCGTGAAACGGGTGTCGCCGTCGGCCCAGACGATCACCTCGCCGCCATCACCCTCGGTTACAGCGTCGGCCTTGATTTCAGCGTCCGAACCAACATGGGTGCGTTCGGCATTCTGGATATCCGCATCGTTACCCTGGAAGCCACCACCGATGTTGACCTGGCCACCGCCGGTGTCACCGGAGGCATCGACGAGGGCGTCGCCGATCAGGGCGACGCGATCGCCGGTGATCTCGACGCTGCCGCCGGTCGCGCCGTCGGCATAGCCGGAGGCATCCACCGTGCCACTGTTCATGACAGTGGCGGTGTTGTCGTCATTTGAACCGGCGGCGATTTCGATCTCGCCACCGCTGCCGTCGGCATTCTGCGCGGCGATGGTACCGCTGTTTTCGATATTGCCGCCGCCGGCGGTCAGGCGCACGCGGCCATTGGAGGTATCGGCGCCAGTGGCACGCACGGTGCCCTCGTTATTGATGGCAACGGAATACATGGAACCGGTGGCATCGAGCGTGGCCCTGGCGGCTTCGACGTCACCGCTGTTCTTGATGGCCGCACCGTCTTCGATGCTGTCATTGCTGGTACCGACGAGCACCGCACCGCGGTTATCGCCTTCGGCACGCAACAGAACCTCGGTGCCCGCGAGCAGGCCGGCTTCCCCGGCCGCGCTGATGCTGCCGCTGTTGTCGATCTTGCGTGCGATCAGATACACATCACCGCCGTTCGCGGTAATCGTGCCCAGATTCTGGATGGCGGCCTGGGATTCACCGAGGAATGTGAGATCGCCGCCTTCCATGAAGGCCTCGTTGGAGACATCCAGCGTCGAGGCCAGGAAACTGTGGGTATCAATGACGGCGTCGGCGCCGACCAGAATGCCGTTCTGGTTGATGAGGAAAATGTTGCCGTTAGCAGCGAGGGTGCCGAGGATTTCCGAGGGATTATTACTTATGACGCGGTTCAGGGTAGAAGACGAACTATCGGGCTGCAGGAACTGGGTCAGTTCATCGGCACCGATGGAGAAATCCTGCCAATTGATGACTGCGCGATTGCTCCCCTGGGTAATGATCAGGTCGTTGCCGGATCGCTCGAACTGGACATCGCCGGCAGCGACCTGCTCACCGCTTGGGTTGGCCCAGACAACGCCGGTAGGCGCGAGAAACTGGAGTGTGAGTAAAACAGCGCAGAAACGAGCCTGCAATCGCTGTGCCAAGCGACTTTGAGCGGTCAACATATCAATTTTCCCCTGACTAACCGATCTCGGGCTGGATGCGTGTGGCCGCGCCGCCGATAATCCGGTTATAGACTAACAATTCCCCCGGCAATCCATAGCACCGAGCATGAATCCTGTTTGTGGCTTACAACTTTATTTACAGCTTGCCAAACTGCGCGATGACTGTGGCCTCAGGCGCAACTGGTTCATTTCCCCGTTACAGTTGACTTTACGGTCCCAGGCCCTCACCCGGCACCGTAGAGCGTCATACAATGCATGACGCTCAAATCAACTCCACATGGATAATCCGTTGCCTGTTCCCGAATCTCAATACATCGGCATCACTGGCCGGGACATCCTACATGTGGCTCTTGGATATTGGCCGATTGGGGATAAGGCTGTCAAGCCAAATCACCAATCACCCGTTACCAAAGAGATTTTTAGCTGCCGCTGTTCACGGTGCGATCCTGGACAAATCCGGTGCCGCAGCCTGTCCACAGATGACCGGACTCAACGGATCAATTGTTGATGCCGGACTTCAGCGCCTGCCACCATGCATCGATCTCACTGTCCTCGGGCATGAAGGCATGTGCCTCCATGGCACGCTCGCTGACTGCCTGACGGAATTCCTGCCGCGCCCGATTCTGTAGGGTCTGGCGAATACGCGGCTCGACTTCATCAAGGCTCAACTGGCGGCCCTCAAGCGTGCGTCCTTTTTTCAGGATGTGCCAGCCATCTTCGCTTTGTATGCGCGTCATTTCATCTTCACCGACATCGGCAAGGGCCTCCGCCACTTCAGGCTTGAGCTGGCCGGTCGGTACGGCGCCCATATAGCCATCATTCTGGCGGCTGGTGGCGTGCGCTGAATGCTCGACCGCGGCGTCGGCGAAACTCAGCTCGCCGGCCTTGATCTGGTCAAACAGGGTCCTGGAGCGTGCCTCGGCCTCGTCAGCCGTCAGCCCTTCCTCACTGACCGGCAGGAATATCTGCCAAACCTGGATGCGGTCACTGGCCCGGAAGCTGTCGCGGTTGTCGTCGTAGAATTCGCTGACCTGCTCTTCGGTGGGAAAATCATCCGCCAACTGCTCATTCATAAGCGTATTCAAATAGGCCTCACGCAAGACATTGTTGGCAGCACGCTGCATGAGGAAACGCACGTTATCGTTTGCCGTCATGTTGTTGTCATGAGCAGCTGCGGTGACTGAATGATTGCGGGCCTCCTGTTCAACCAGGTTTACAAACAGGGCCTTTTCATCAAGTATCCGCTCTCTCTCTGCGGCACCGAGGTTGGCAACCACGCGGCGTACATGTTCTTCGCCCAGTTTGTCACTTGTTGTGGATCCTGCTGCCCAATTATTGCTTGAATCTTGCGCGGCAGACTCGCTGCTCGCCTGAGCATCAGCGCTGGTTTGTGTTTCTTCCGCGGCCGGAGCGTCCTCACCAGAAATAACAGCATCCGGATTCGCTATCATCAATCCGATGATAATGCCCAGGCCCAGAATTGCTGCGCCGATAGTCAAGGAAGTAATTGATTTCATGATAGTTCCATTTAGTAAAAAAGCGGGTTTGAAGCCCAATGTTCAATAGAGGTTCAGCACACACAGGAATGAGGGCGACCTTAACCAACAGGTTGAAGGCCGTGAATCTGATATCCCCCTGACCATAGAAAGCTATGGTTGAATATTCGGTCAGTCTATATTAATAGCTCCAGAACCTTCAATACTCCTGCACCTAGGCTGGCGCGAGTCGAGTACAACCGGCGCTGAATGCAACCCGCTAACTGCATAGCTGCCTGTTCTGATTTGGCGATCGAAACCCTGCTCACCGCACATTTATAATGTGTGGCTCATCCATAGCCATCGGTGTCGACACGCCACCCCCGGGCTACGGCTGGCTGTAGCGCAGGAACATCGCCGCATTCTTGGAACGCGGGTTCCAACATTTCATCGAGGCCAACCCACTGCCGTTCAGGCGCGCCCGGCAACGGCGCACCAGGCGCCACTGAACAACCCGGTCCCGACCCCGCCGGGATTACCTCCTAGGAGGTATAGATTTTCAGCTTATTTGCTACACTTGTCTTGTGCACCATTTTTGTGCAACTGCGGTAGCCCGGCCGGGCACCGTTGTACCCGCCGGGCCATGGCCATTTCCACACTTATAAGAGCTAACAGCAACAGGCGGGGTAGCATGGCACTCATAGGCAAATGGGCTTTTATTGCCGGTCTGGTGATCGCCGTACTTGCGGGCTTTGGCCTGGACTACAGTTGGGTCACCTGGGTACTGGCCATCCTCGGACTCGTCGTCGGCTTTCTCAATGTCGGCGAACAGGAAACGCAAACCTTTCTGCTGGCCGCCATCGGTATGTTGATGTCGGCGTCGGCCATCAGTGTCATTCCCTATATCGGTGATATCGGCACGGCCATCATCGCCAATGTCGTCGCTTTCATCTCGGCGGCGATCCTGGTCGTGACACTGCGCTCGCTGTTTGTTACCGCGCGTCATTAAGGCGCTTCCTGGTGTTCCGGCGACGCCCGCTGAGACGGACGTCGCTGGTCTTTATAGAGCCACCCTGCCCTGTACCTCTTGAATGACGCCATTGTGTTCCTGTTTCAAATTGAATGGCATCCATAGAGCCCGGTTCACGTGATTAATATCAGAAGATCAATAGATTGAGCTTGAAATATCTTGAACTCTGTCGATCTTTAGTGAATCCGCACATGCGGGTCGGCCCAGATAGTAGCCCTGATAAGCATCACACCCCATAGCCTGCAGCAACTGATACTGCTCTCGAGTCTCGACACCCTCGGCGATCACTGATTTATGCAGATTGTGCGACAAATCGATAATCGAGCGCACGATTTCGAGATCGCTTGGATCGCTGTTCAGATCTCTGACAAACGAGCGGTCGATCTTGATTTCAGTGATGGGGAGTGTCTTCAAATGGTATAAGGAGGAGAAGCCGGTCCCGAAATCGTCGAGGGATAAAATCACGCCCAGATCGCTCAAACGGGCCATTTTCTGGATGATCTGCTCAATATGGTCAAGCATGAGATTCTCGGTCAGCTCCAGTTTCAAAAGCCAGGGACTCAATCCGCTGTTATTGAGGGCCATAGCCACGGACTGAACAAAGTTCGGGGAATGGAACTGCCGTGGGCTGATATTCACCGAAACCCGGATCACCTCACGCGGATACGTTCGCATCCATTTACTCGCCTGCTCACAAGCCCGGCGTAATGCCCACTCACCCATTTTGACAATAAGGTTGTTCTCCTCGGCCACTTCGATGAACTCGCTAGGGCCGAGATACCCGCGGACTGGATGTTGCCAGCGGATCAATGCCTCATAGCCGAACAGTGCACCGCTCGCGTGGAATTGAGGCTGGTAATAAAGTTCGAACTCATCGCGTGCAAGTGCTCTGCGCAGTTCAGACTCAAGCCGTAGACGCTGGGATATCTGCTGCTCCATATCCGGGTCAAAGAATCGCACCGCATTCTTGCCCGTCGCTTTGGCAGCATACATGGCCATATCAGCTTGCTTCAGGATTTGCTCAGGGCAGATTCCGGTTGTCGGTTCTATGATTGTCATGCCGATACTCGGCGTCAGAAATATCTCGATGCCGCTGATCAGATACGGTTCATTACAATGGTCAACAATCTTGTTGGCGACGCGTCCGGCCCGCTCAACCACCGTTGTCTGATCCTGTCCCAAGGACTCCAGTAGTACAACGAATTCATCACCGCCGATACGGGCGACTTGGTCACTGTCGCGCACAGCCCCCATTAGCCGTTTTGCCATCTCGATGAGCAGATCATCGCCCACAGTGTGACCGAAGGTATCATTGACTCGCTTGAAATCATCAAAGTCGATGAACAGCAACGCACTGGACTGTACGTTGCCTGTGGCGGACACGATCTCCCCCAGCCGATTCTGTAGATACCGCCGGTTGGGCAGATGGGTCAGGGCGTCGTAAAAAGCCAGATCGTGGGCCTGACGTTCAGCCTGTTTCTGCGCCTGGATATCCTTCTTGATAGCTATCCAGTAACGGATGACACCGCTGTCATCGGCAACGGGGCAAAATCGCGATGCCACCCAGAATGGCTCACCGCTGCGCGTATAATTGACAATCTCGAAATCAATGGGCTGGCCGGCGTGCATCGCCTGCCATATACGCTCGACAGTGCTTGGATCAGAGGCCTCACCGAGCAGCCGGGATACTGGGGCGCCCAGCAACTCGTCCCGGGCAAAGCCGGTGCGCTCGGTCACGGCTTCGTTGACGTATACGATCAACGGACCCGGTGGCGCCATCGGACTCGCCTCGGTGATGATGACCATATCCTGAAGGTGCCCCATCACGGCCTGCAGTAACGAGTTCAGCAGGCTGTCATCCGGCAGAGCTCCGGATGACAGTGACGCTACCGGTTCACACGGATCTACCGGTGCTTGCCCGGTTGTTAGGGACTGCTGCTCACCATTTCTGTTGGTGTGTTGTTGGTGTGGGCCGCCGTTTGCCAATCTTCACGATCTGCCATGGCAGCAATATTGTGCGTTTAACACAGCTCCTCCCCAGCATCATCGTTAAGACGCCATTCTACCCTTGAATAGATTAGCATGAGATTGTGAACTATCACATACATACCTTCTTCACCATATAACCGCTATTTTGTTATTCTGCGGTCGCTTGACCACCTGATGACGGCTTATTGACCATGGCAATGACACTTGCATTCGATGTATACGGAACCCTGTTTGATACTAGGAGCATCATTGGCGCTCTGGCTCGGGAAGGCATCGATGGACCTGCGGATCTAGCCCACTTGTGGCGACAGAAACAGCTCGAGTTCGCTTTCAGACGCGGACTGATGCGTATGTACATGCCGTTTGATGCCTGTATCCGCGATGCGCTGAAATTCAGCTGCTATACCCGGGGACTGGATCTGGACGATGATCGGGTTGAAGCCCTGTGCGAGCAGTACCGCCGTTTGGACAAGTATGAGGATGTCGACGCGGCACTTAAGGCCTTGGCCGCATCAGGTTACCGGCTCGTCGTCCTGTCGAATGGCACCCCCGATGATCTGGCTATCCTGCTTGACCATGGCGGCATCCGCCACTATTTCGAGCAGATACTGAGCGTCGATGCGGTAAAAAGCTACAAGCCCAACCCGGAAGTCTACGAGCTACTTCTGCGGGAGACCGGCTCCAGGCCATCAGAGACCTGGATGATATCCGGCAACAGTTTCGATTTCATTGGCGCGCTAAACCACGATCTGAACGCCGCCTACATACGTCGCGGCCCGGATTTTGACAGTGATTTCTGGGAAATGACGCCGACGCTGACGCTCGATCAGCTCACCGAGCTTATCAATCTGCTGCCCAATCGCTGAGGTTGCTTAATAGACTAAGTCTAAACATGGACTCGCTAACATCATGTATATTAAGTACTGGACATGTCTAACACCCCCTGTAAGCATGTCCTGACTGTTATGCTGGTTACGGCGAGTATGAGCAAAAATATTTGACTATCTTGGTTTGGTAATACTAGGTTACCCAAAATAACGATAAGTTAAGTAAAACATGCCAGTCGATCCTTAATCTTGGATGCGTATGCAACCTATTCGCACAAATATAGGGGATCTTGGGCAAGCACAGACTGACCCTGACCTCCCATGACTGCATCGCCTCACACCCCGGGCAGCTGGCTTATTGCGGTACTCGTTCTGCTACTGATCCGCCCGCCACCTGTCAGCGCTGACAATTCTTCGACCATGCGCCTGTCCGGCGTGGATTACCTCGGTGATCTCCCGACCCTAATCGCTGATCGCAATGGTCACTTCCAGCAAAGCGGCCTGGCGATTGAAGTTCAATATACGGATTCTGGCAAGGCCAACCTTCAGCGGTTAAGAAATGGCCGGGTCGATTACGCCCTGATGGCCCTCACTCCGCTGGTTATAGACACCCTGGAGGACAACACTCCGGGCGAGCCCAATGACCCCGTGATTCTTGCAAGTCTCGTTCACGCCTCCCATTTCAACCATGTTGTTACCCTCGCCGAGCGGATCCAGACGGCGCGGGCCCTGCAGGGCGGCCGTGTCGGTATGGCCAAGGGCACGAACGCCGAACTGGTCTGGTGGCTGTTTTCGGCCTATCACAAGCTGGATAAATCCGCGATTACACTGGTTGATTACCCCATCGATAAACTCCCCCAGGCGTTGCTTAACGGGGCCATAGACGCTGCGGTCATGTGGCAACCCTGGGTGGCGAAACTGAGCGCCCAGGCGGACACTGGCCTGCTGAAACTGCCTGGTAGCAATGTCTACACCGCCAAATGGTTGCTCGTCAGCCGGCGCGAGGTGGTTGACCAGCACCCTGAGGTGACCCGGACGCTGCTCAATGCCTACCAGGCGGCGATTGACGATATCGCGCGAAATCCCGACGCCGTACTGCAACAGTATGCCGATCGGGCAGGCATTGATGCCCAGCACTTTGCTGACAGCTGGCAGAATCTAGCTTATGCCCTAAATCTGGACTGGTCTCTGATTACCACGTTCCAGCAACAGCAGGCCTGGGCCTATCAGATGGGATATGGTGATGGCCATCCGTCCGGCCCCTCTCGAATTCTGCCATTGCTGGCACCCGCGGCACTGCGCAGCATTGCACCGTCGGCGGTTGGTCTGCCACTCAATATGACCTGGCAACGATCCCTGGCCCCCGAATGAGACTGGTCAGGCTGTCAACCTACAGCATCGTGGCCAGTTTCATAGGTCTGGTCGCTCTGCTGGCGCTCAGTATCTATAGCTACCAGTCCATGCGCAGTAACCAGCGCGAAGTGGATACGCTGCTTGAACTGAAGCAGCGGGTCGACAATTTTTCAGTCGCCAGTGACAGCCTGCTGCTGTTTGGCGCCGATCCCAAGCTCTGGCAGGTCATCCAGCAGGAAGGCCGTAGCATCCGGGCCGCGCTGGAATCTCTCAGTGAAAAAGAGGAAACGGGTACCGGACGAGTCGCCCATCATATCGACATCATTCTGCGGGAACTGGAGTCAGCCATACGCCCCGACCAATGGAATGAACGGCTGCCGTCAGTCGAAAGCGAGCAGGGCCCCGGTGGCCCTCTGAACCTGAGCGAACGTAATCAAATTATCCTGAACCAGATTGCCAGTCACGGCATTGCCCTGGATTCAGCTCTCGCCCGTGCTATGCATGCCCAGCAGCAGGCGCGCACTCAGCAAGTCGTGGTTACAACGGTTGCCTTCGCCGCTACCGCCCTGCTGTTCGGCGCCTTGTGTGTGGCAACCTTTGGGCTGATACACCGGCGCCTGAATCGCCCTACACGGCAACTGGTCAACACCATTGAACGTGTGCGCAACGGCGACATATATGCCCGCGTTGTCACAAATGGCGACGACGAACTGGCCAGCCTAGGCCAGGCCTTCAACGATCTTCTCGACGAACAGCAAAGGACTTACAGCCAGCTGTTGGAACACGAGCAGATTCTGCAGCGCTCCAAGGACGAGCTGGCGTACGCCCTCGACCTGCGCCAGACCCTGATCAATTCCCTGTCCGCCCATATAGCGCTGCTCGACCAGGACGGCACGGTCATCGACGTCAACGATCAGTGGCGGCACTTTGGCCAGGAGAACGACTATAAGGACAACCAGTTTGGCATCGGCCAGAACTATATCAGTGTGTGCGAGACGGCCCATGGCGATTGCGCCAAGGACGCACAACGGGTTGCCGAGGGGCTGCGTGCCATACTCGCCGGCGAACAGGATATCTTTGCACTGGAATACGCCTGTCATTCGCCACAGGAGCAGCGCTGGTTCCGGGTGATGATCAACCGGCTGACGCCGGGACAAACGGATTCATCGGTCTACGGCGCCGTCGTCATGCACGTCGACATCACCGAACGCAAACTGGCCGAGCTCGAACTGAACCGGCTGGCCTTCGAGGATGCGCTGACCCACCTCTGGTCACGCACCGGCTTTATCAACCATCTTGCCGAACACTTCCAGACGCAGGGCTGGCAATTCGGTGGCCGGGTTGTGCTGCTTGATATCGTACAACTGCACGACATCAATGACGCCTACGGCTACAGCACCGGCGATCTGATGCTCAACAGCATCGCCAGGCGGCTGCAGGCGCGTGTCGGTGATCAGGGTTTCGTCGGCCGTACCGGCGGTGACGAATTCGTGGTCTACCTGCAAGGGGGTGCCAATCCGGCAGACGGCTGGGAACGCCAGTTGCTGAACAGCGTATTTGCCGAACCGTTTCATGTGGAGCATGCACCGATTTACGTGGAAGCCCAGTTCGGTTTTACGCGACTGGAGACTCAGCCTCGCTCCGCTGAAAATCTGGTACGCGAAGCGGAACTGGCACTGTTTTACTGCCGACGTCGCGGACTGGGGGACAACTGGGCAGCGTACAACCACACGCTTGACAGCGAGTCCCAGGATCGTCTGCGTCTGACCCGTGAACTGCGCCTAGCGCTCGACAACGACGAGTTCGAACTGCACTTTCAGCCGAAGGTGTCACTGGCCAATGGGGCCATCATCGGCTGTGAAGCCCTGTTGCGCTGGCATCACCCGGAACGCGGTCTGCAGCCGCCGGCCAGCTTTATACCCGTTGCCGAGAAAAGCCAGCTGATACGGCCGATCGGCCGCTGGGTCCTCAACGAGGCCTGCCGTTACCTGAGCGTATGGCGCGACGCCGGTCTGGGTATCGTCAATGTTTCCCTCAACGTTTCCATGGTGCAGTTTACCGAGAGCAATTTCAGCCGAACCGTGGCCGAGGCACTGGCAGCGCATGACGTGCCGCCGCAGTCGCTGACCCTGGAAATTACCGAGAGCGTATTCGACCAGGAGTCCGAACAGCTGCGCGAGGAAATCATCAGGCTGCATGAACTCGGCGTCAACCTGTCACTGGACGACTTCGGTACCGGCTATTCCTCGCTGCGCTATCTGCAACAGTATCCGTTTGACGAGATCAAGATCGACCAGAGCTTTACCCGCAAACTGCTCGACGATGCCTATAGCGAATGCATTGTTAATGCCATTCTCGACATCGCCAAGGCACTGGGTGCCGAGGCTGTGGCCGAAGGTGTCGAAAATGAACAGATGCGGAGCGGACTGATGGCACTCGGCTGCCGAAACGGCCAGGGCTACTACTATAGCGTGCCGCTGGAAGTGGAAGATTTTCGCTGGCTGCTGGACAAGCGACGTACACTGCCTTTGGCCGCGCATCATTCTAACTCGAGCATTGAATTGAGCCGGGGCTGATTCTCCCCTTGTTTCCACGAACCGAGAGGATTACATGACTGAAACTGCAACTCGCATGGGCAAACGCGCAACCGGCATAACCGGCCTGGATGAAGTCACGCGTGGCGGTCTGCCCAGCGTCGGCGCCACCCTGGTCGCCGGTCAGCCCGGTGCCGGCAAGACCGTGTTATGCCAGCAGATCCTCGCCAACGCGATCCATGCCGGCCAGGGCGGCGTGTTCGTCTCTTTCGAGGAGTCATCGCAACAGATCCGCCGCGACGCAAGCTCGTTCAACTGGGGCCACCTGCTGAAAGACGGCGATCGGCTGCAAATCATTGATGCGCGCCCGCAGCCTGGCATGGAAGCAGCCGGCAGCTTCGATATTGATGGACTGCTGGCGGCCATCGGCGCCCGCAGCCAATCCAGCAATGCCAGCTGGATCGTGCTCGACGGTATTGACCGTCTGCTGCGCCTGCAACCCAGTGCCGGTCAGGCCGTGGAACAGATCGCCACGCTCGATGCCTGGTGCCAGCAACACCAGCTGTCGCTGTTACTGACTGCCAAACTATACACCAGCGACAACGAGCAACAGGCCTACCTGGAAGAGATTGAGTACCTGCTCGACACCGTGCTCATGCTGTCCACCGACCTGGTCGGGCGCAGATTGAACCGCCGTTTCCGCATCGCCAAGTACCGCGGCTCGTCTCATGTCACCGATGAACTGCCCATGGTCATGGACGATAACGGCCTGCACGTTCCGTTCGGCGAGGCCCAGGCCAGCGCGACAGTACCGGTCAGCCAGGAGCGCCTCGGCACCGGCATTCAGCGGCTGGACAAGGTGCTCGGCGGCGGCATACATCGCGGTTCCACGACGCTGATTTCGGGCCTGCCCGGCACGTCCAAGACTACGCTGGCCGCCAGTTTTGCCTGCGCGGCCGCAGCACGGGGCGAACTGGCGCTGTATCTCAGCTTCGACGAACTGGCCGACCGCATCGTCCGCAACGTCGCCTCGGTCGGCATCGATCTGGCCCGCCATCTCGACAGTGGCCATCTGCGGATCGTCTCGCGCGAAGCCTGGCGCTCACTGGTTGAGGTCCATTTCATCGAGGTCCTGCGCCTGCTCGACGAATTCAAGCCGGACGTTCTGGTGATTGACCCGGTGTCGGCACTGCTCAAGGCAGCCAGCGCCGAAACGCCCTATGTCGCCGTCGAACGGTTGCTGGGCATGGCCCGCGCGCGCGGCATCACGTCGGTGATCACTTCCCTGAGCGAAGGTGACGCGCCGGAGAGCGAATCAACGCTCAGTCATACCTCGACCCTGGCCGATACCTGGATATCGCTGGGCTATGACATCCGCGGCGGCGAACGCAATCGCTCGCTGTCCGTGGTCAAATCACGTGGCACGGCACATTCCAACCAGGTGCGCGAACTGTTGCTGACCAACGAAGGCATCGACCTGGCCGACGTCTATCAGTTCGGCAGCGAAGTGCTCATGGGCACCGCCCGCATGCAAAAGGAGAGCGAGGAGGCCTCGCTCAAACGACAAAGACAACAGGAACAGTCTCGTCGCGAGCACGAATTGCAGCGTGAACTGGAACAGGCCCGTTCACGCCTCAACAATGCCCAGAGTGAGGCACAACGGCTGGAACAGGAACTCGAGATCGAACGCCAGGCCACCACTGACTCGCAACAGGAAAACAAACAGCATCACGACCATATTCTGCAACGCCGTGATTCAGGCAAACGCAGCGACGGAGACAAGCAGTGAACACACAGTCACAGACGGATAACGGCCTACGATCCCAACTGGTCCTGTTCACCACTGGTGATTCGCCGCGTTCCATGCGCGCCCGCTCCAACCTTAAGCAGGCACTGAAATGCCTGGATGTCGAGGATATCAAGGCCGAAGAGATCGATTTGATCCGAAACCCGGACAAGGTATTGGAACATGGCGTTTTCGCCACCCCGGCATTGGTCAATACTAGTGACTCCGGCCAGAGCAACGTCCTTTACGGTGACTTCTCCGACCTGGACAAGCTGAAGGAGTTTCTGCGCAACATCATCAATGCCGATCAGGTGGAACAGCCAGACCACTGCACACAACCATAGCCGCGTAGATGGAAACAATCATGTCGTCATTGCGAGGGAGCCGTCAGGCGACCGCGGCAATCTTGCTGGATTGCTTTCCCCGGCTCAAGGCCGGGGTCGCAATGAAGGAATGAAGATGGCGTCCCCAAGGGGATTCGAACCCCTGTTGCCGCCGTGAAAGGGCGGTGTCCTAGGCCTCTAGACGATGGGGACTAATGGTCGATTCGTGAATAGTGTCGGGTGAATGGCGGGATGCTGCTGGTGCGCTTGTATTCTGCCATGTACCACTATTCACAAGTCACTGTTCACCAGTCACTTGTAAATTTGGTGGAGCCAGGCGGGATCGAACCGCCGACCTCCTGCATGCCATGCAGGCGCTCTCCCAGCTGAGCTATGGCCCCGAAAATCGTTGTTTTGCGGGCTGTGGATACGGCTGTATCTCAACCCTGAAAGACGCGAGAATTTACGCGACAGACGCGCCCCTGTCAAGTTGAACAGCGCGCTTGTTATTCACGGATGTGATTGATCGCCCGGGTGATTCTGTCCAGGGTCCGGTTTTGCCCCAGCAATTCCAGGGTCGCGTCGATCGATGGCGACACGGCGGTACCGCAGAGCGCGACCCGCAGCGGTTGGGCCACTTTGCCCATCTTCAGTTCCAGCGCCTCGGCGCTGGCTTTGATCACCCCGTGCAACGTTTCCTGGCGCCAGTCGGACAGCTGCGCCAGCTGCCCGTGCAGGTATTCGAGCACCGGCCGGGCATCGGCCCCCATGTGTTTGTCGACTGCCTTGGCGTCGTAGTCCTCGAACTCCTCGAAAAATACGCGGCTGGCCGCGGCCATGGCCTTCAGGGTTTCACAGCGTTCGCGCTGGACTTCCGCAAGGCGCCCCAGATCCGGGCCATTGCCGGGATCGACGCCGAGGGCGCGCAGCTGCGCCTCCAGGGGACGCACCAGTTCCGCCGGCGCGGTGTTTTTCAGATAGTGCTGGTTGAGCCAGTTGAGCTTTTCGGTATCGAAGCGCGCCGCCGATTTATTGACGTCGCTGATATCGAACTTGTGGATCATTTCGTCGAGGGCGAACACTTCCTGGTCGCCGTGCGCCCAGCCGAGCCGCACCAGGTAATTCAGCAGCGCCTGCGGCAAATAACCCGCGTCGCGGTACTGCAGCACGTTGGTCGCGCCGTGGCGCTTCGACAGGCGCTTGCCGTCCGGCCCCAGGATCAGCGGCACGTGGGCGTAGCGCGGCGGTTCGTGGCCGAGCGCCGTCATGATGTTCATCTGCCGGGGCGTATTGTTGAGATGATCGTCACCGCGGATGACGTCAGTGATTTTCATGTCCAGATCGTCGACGACGACGGTCAGGTTGTAGGTCGGCGTATTGTCGGAGCGGGCGATGATCAGGTCGTCGAGTTCGCTGTTGTCGTAGACCACGCGCCCCTGGATGCGGTCGTCGACCACGGTCTGGCCAGCCTCGGGGCTGCGGAAACGAATCACCGGATGCACACCGGGCGGGGTATCTTCGCGATCCCGGCAGCGACCGTCATATTTCGGCTTTTCACCGCGGGCCATCGCCTGCTCGCGCATGGCCTCGAGTTCCTCGCGGCTGCAGTAGCAGCGATAGGCCTGGCCCGCGGCCAGCAACTGATCGATGACTTCCTGGTAGCGATCGCTGTTCTGCGTCTGGTAGTAAGGTCCTTCGTCGTAATCCAGGCCAAGCCAGTCCAAGCCCTCGAGGATCGCGTCGACGGCTTCCTGGGTCGAGCGCTCACGGTCGGTGTCCTCGATACGCAGTACGAAACGGCCATTCAGCTTGCGCGCCTGCAGCCAGGAAAACAGCGCGGTGCGGACGCCGCCGATGTGCAGGTAACCGGTCGGGCTGGGGGCAAAACGGGTTCGGACGGTCATGATTATCTCTTTAATTTCAATATATTAACGATTTTTCTACTGAATTTCCGGCATTTGTATATATGTTATAACATATGTACTACAATTGGTTGAAACGCTAGGAGACAACCATGAGCAACCATGCTGCCCTTAAGATACGCAAAATCGGTAATTCCTACGGTCTCATATTGAACCGGGAGCTACTCGACTCATTAGGCGTTGCAGAAGGTGACGAATTGTACGCGATTCAGACTCCCGAAGGGGTACAACTGACACCCTACGATCCCGATTTCGCCGCTGTCATGGACTCGAATCGCGACTACATGCGCCGGCACCGGAATGCCCTGCATGAACTGTCAAAAAGATGACAGAACCCAAATGGCTGACCCGGCAAATGGCTCTGGCCATTCATGCCGAGGCCATCTGGCATTTTGGCGGTCTCAGCGGCATACGCGATAACGCACTTCTGGAGAGCGCCCTCAACCGGCCCATTAATACATTTCACTACAATAAGGGCGCGGACCTTTTCGACCTGGCGGCTTCACTTTGCCACGGCATCATAAAAAACCACCCGTTTAACGATGGCAACAAGCGAACAGCCCTGCTTGGGAGCCGTGCTTTCCTGTTTCTCAATGGCAAGGCCTTGGAACCTGCTGAAACCGAAGAAGTGGAAAGCATGGTTGCCGTCGCTGCCGGCAATATGAGTGAAACGGTACTGGCAGCCTGGCTGCGTACCAATTCTGCGTCCCTGGATTGACCGAGACACGCAGTCTGCATACAATTTACCGCCCTATCACTCAGGATAGGTGCAAAATCTGATATTGGTCAGTAGCGGGCGATTAGCTCAGCGGGAGAGCGCTGCCTTCACACGGCAGAGGTCGCTGGTTCGAAACCAGCATCGCCCACCATTTATCCCTCGATCCCACTACCCTTCCCGGCCGCTATGGCGGGCGTTGCTTTCAGCCGGAACCTGATGAACGGGCAGGCAGGCGTGTCCAGCATCTATTTATAGGTGGAAATCAATATAACGCCTGAAAGAATAAATCCGATACCCAGCCATTGTCGCCAGCTCATGGGTTCATGCAGAAATATCTTTGCCAGAACGACCGTAACGGCACTGAAGCTGGAACCAATCACGACGGTCATCTGCGCACCGATGCCCATACTGCCATAAAGCAGTGACACATAGGCCGTAGCATCCAGTACACCCTGGACGGTCAGTACCGGCCACCAGCGAATCGGCATGGTTGGGGCCTCGCCACGAATCACGAACAGGCACGCAATTGCAACAAAACCAACCCAACGGGCGAGCCATATGGTCTGCAATTCGCCATAGGTTTCCATGGCCTGCTGCGCGGCCGCAACGGTCAAGGCAAAGCCGATGGATGAGATGATCGCGATGATGATCGTTTTGGTGATCTCGGAACGATCATGCTCTTCGTCTTCCTCCGCCACTTCGATCTCGGCACAAGCGGCCACCACGATTACGCCGAGCATCACCAGGCCCATCGCGACCCATTGCCACAGGGAGGGTCTGACGCCCGTCACGACTGCAAAGAGCAGATTGAAGGCGGGATAGGCACCGACAATAGGCGCCACGACCGTGACGGGACCGCGTTCCAGACCCCAGTACAGAAACAGCGTCGCCAGCATGATGCCGACACCGCTCAGGACTATCTGCCACCAGGCCGAGACGTCGGTCACCAGTTCAATATCGGCAAACCACACGACCAGGGTCAGCACGACGGCACTGATGCCAAGCATCCCCATCAACGCACTGTGATGGCCTATAGCCCGACCGGTAAAGCGGGCAATAAAGTCAGCGCAGCCCCAACCCAGCGCCGTTGTCGAGCCAAATAATACGGAACTCAGCATGTTCCTGTTATCCCCCGAGTTGTATTGGTATGGATCCAGTCCGTATTAATAGGTGCCGCACAGACGGGAACAACATGCATCCTACTGGTCAATCGCAACTGCCCATATATATAAAACGAGGTACTTGCAGACTGACAGTCAGATCAGATGCCAGATAATAGCTTACTGGATCGTATCAGCCGGAGCCGGCTGGCTGTTGGCAAGCGTTTCCATCCGATCGGCCAGATAGCGCGCAAAGGAAAAAGCACATGTGAAGGCCGGTGATACCGCGTTCAAAACATGTAACGAACGGTCATCGCCTTCAACCCTAAAGTCCATTTCCAGCACCTTGTCCCGGGTATTCACCAGCTGCGCCCGGATACCGGCATTGCCCCATTTCGCGAATCCCATCGCCGGCACACCATCCAGCATCCGGGCGGCACATTCAACCATGTATTTGCGCCGGTTTTTCCTGAGCTCCCGCAGCGCCAAGGCGCGGAAATCAAAGCGGTTAAAGGCAAACAGCTCGGCTTCCCGGGCGAATATTTCAAAAAACTCATTCAAGCTGAAATTCTGTAACCCTTGGTAATTTTCCCGCCACAGCGCTGGCACCGCGGTAGGCCCTATCTTGGTCTCCCCATCCACGGTGACCGTGAAATGCACACCCAGAAACGGATGCCTGAGATCCGGCACGGGATAGATATTGGTTGCCGGTCGGTAACTGCCTGCCCCGGGAGACAGGTACAGCCCCTTGAAGGGAATGATTCGATGATCCCTGGAAAAACCGAAATGGCCGGCCACGCGATCGGCATGGAGTCCGGCTGCATTGACGATGTATCCGGCGGAATAGGTTTGTCGGGAAGACCCTAGTTTGCCTGTTTCCGGATCGTACTTGATGAACGCTTCATCCAGGCGCAACTGTATGTCCTGATCGCGCACATCGTCGACCAGCGAATCCATAATGGCTGCCGGATCAACCGAGGACGTGGTTGGTGACCAGATCGCTTGCTCATGCGTTTTTACACGCGGCTCAATGTCACTGGCCTGTTTTGCGCTGACAAGTTCCAGTTCGACATTATTATCCTGGCCGCGCTGCATCAACTCATGCAGTCCTGCCCGATCATGCTCATCATGCGCAACCACCAGTTTGCCGCAATGATTGATCCTGAGACCCTTTATCTCACAATAGGCACGCCACTCGCGGTTACCGTCCCGGGTCAGTCGCGCCTTCAGACTGTCGCTGGAATAGTAAAAGCCGGCATGTAGCACGCCACTATTGCGACCGCTGGCATGGCAGCCACTGGCCGGCTCCTTTTCCAGGACCACGATTTTTGCAGCGGGATGACGACGCTTGAGTTCAAGCGCGATGGTCAGGCCTATGACACCGCCACCGATCACCAGGAAGTCACAGGTTATGGCATCTGCTGGCATTGCCGTTATCTGCTTTTGTTTCAGGGCGTATTCAGACTTAACAGGCCTGATCTTCTGATCCCGGCTTGCTGAATACAAGCCGAATCGAACCAGAGCCCGAGCTGATTAATCACTGATTTGTGTTCCGCCGGGTTTATGAAACAATGCGACACTCTTGCTGACGATTATCAGCCGCCAACCAAAGCGCATAGCAATCCATTCCAGTGTCTCCTGTTCGTAAAAGCAGACGTGCGTCGGATCGCGGATGTAATGCCAGCTGGCGAACGGTCGTTGCGGGTCGCGGCGCATGGTCATCAGACCGAGCCAGCCACCGGGGCGCAGCAACGCGTTCAGTCGTTCGAATTCCCGGCCTGGCCGGAAGAAGTGTTCGGCCGTCTCGGTGCAGGTGATGAAGTCATAGTCACGTTCCAGAACGTCTGTATCCGGGACATAGATGGGATCGTAATTCGTGACACTGAAGCCCTGCTCGCCCAGCATGACCGACAGCGTCGGCCCGGGCCCGGCACCATAGTCGAGGCCTGTTGCCCCGGGCCTGAGCTTCGGCACCAGCGGCTCGACCAGCCGGTAGAGAAACTTGCGGTAGCCCGGATCGGCCGGGTCGTTATCATGGGTATCGTAGTGGGCTTTTTCCGCCGTCGGATCCGGCCGCTGTGACGGGTCGAGATGAATCAGCCAGCAGACGTTGCACTGATAATACAGGCGCTGTTGTGCTTTATGCTTGACCTCGGCAAATAACGTTAACTGCCGATCCGCACACAACGGACAGTGGCGCGCCGGGGTAGCTGTTTCAGCAGACTGAACTCCGCTATTAGCGCTCATCCTGGTCGGATTTCACGATCCGGTCGCTCGATTCACCATCGGACAGGAATTCAATTTCCTGTATAAATGCCTTGGCACTACCCTGGGTGTCGTTGGTATTCATCTGAATGCCGACACTGCTCACGGGCATAGAGGTGCTGATATCAAACTGTTCTGTAAGTACCTCGTCGAAGTTGAAGACCGTGGTAATCGTTTCGCCGGGCTCGGGATTACAGGGTTGACAGAAATAGCGTCCGCCCTCGTGATAGTAATTGGCCTTGTAGGCGTGACCTTCCTGTTCTTTTTCGCCCAGGAACAGTCCCACGAAGTAGGGAACGTCCGGCACAAACATCGAACCGCTATCAATTTCCTTGTCGCCGAATGAGATCATCACGGCGATCGGAACACGATAGACGCCCGCTGCCCAGTCGGCGCCCTCGGGATACTCATTGACGCCCCAGGTGATACGTACCCGGTCCACATCCTCGATGTTGACTTCCCGGGCAATCAGGCCAGCGCGTTGACTGTCCGTTTCCAGCACCAGCCCGTCGCCGGAAAATTGCAGGTCGAGCCCCTCGGCGTCGAGCTTGAATTCATAGCCTTGATCCCGAAGCGTATCGGATGCATCAGCATCCGGTGAGTCAGTAAAAGTAAACCGCTCTATCACCTGCGAGGATCCGGTCTCTGCAGCCATGCCAGGCGCAGCGCCTCCCATAAGCAGCAATGCCAGTAATGCCCTGCCCATACCGGGATGATCTGAATAAGTCTTTCCAAACAATAAGCTCATTTTTCATCAGACAGGTGTGGGCCTTACAGGTTCATAATAAAGACAGCCTAGGCCTGCCGATCGGGGAACAACCAGGGAGCCTGCTGTGTGCGCTTTGCTTCATAACGGCGTATGGCGTCGGCCGCCTCGGTCAACGTTACGCCGATATCGTCCAGTCCCCTGAGCAGACGGTCCTTGAGGCCGGCATCGATCTCGAAGGCATGGCTGTCGCCGGCTTGTGTGATCACCTGTTGGTTCTCGAGATCAACAGTCAGACGATAGCCTTCATTGGCGTGAACCTGTTGAAACAGCGTATCGACCACCTGCTCCGGCAACTGCACGGGCAGGAAACCGTTCTTGAAGCTGTTGCTGTAGAAAATATCGGCAAAGCTCGGCGCGATGGCCGCGCGAAAACCGTAGTCGGTCAGCGCCCAGACGGCGTGTTCACGCGACGAGCCGCAGCCGAAATTCTTGCGCGCCAACAGGATCCCGGCGCCCTGATAGCGCGGCTGGTTCAGTACGAAATCCGGGTTCAGACGCCGTTTACTGTGATCGTCGCCTGGCTCGCCCGGGTCCAGGTAGCGCCAGTCGTCGAACAGGTTCGGCCCGAAACCGGTACGATAGATCGATTTCAGGTACTGCTTCGGGATGATCGCATCGGTATCGACGTTGGAACGGTCGATCGGGGCGACGAGCCCGGTGAATGTTTTGAATGGTTCCATTTAAGTAATTGGTAACTGGTTATTGGTGAATGGTTTCAACTCTTCAATTTTCTGATCAATGCATTCAGCATCCGGGTGATTACCAGGTTTTGATCCTTTGCCTATTTAATCTTTCCCTGTTCAGCCATATTTGGCCGCTTTGCAATTTCGAGAAGGGTATCAAGCTCACTGCTCGAAGCTCTTGCATAATAAAGAAACTGTAGAAATTCCTTTCGCGTATTCCTTGCCCCAACTTCTGCAAGGTTGGCACTAATTGAAACCGCAGACCGGCGAATCTGTGAAACCAGACCGTAGATTTCCTGATTTGGAAATTCTCGCGTTAACACATAGATATTTTCAGCAAGCTCTATGGCAATGTGCCAGACATCCAAATCCCTGTGGGTTTTCATCGGAGCGCTCCATGCTCGGGTATCCTTTATCTAATTACTAATCACTGATCACTTCATAGCGCCGCCGCCTCGGTATTTTCCTCGACGAATTTCCGGACGTCGACGAAGTGACCGGCGATTGCGGCTGCCGCGGCCATGGCCGGGCTGACGAGGTGCGTGCGGCCGCCGGCACCCTGGCGACCCTCGAAGTTGCGGTTCGAGGTCGAGGCGCAGCGTTCGCCGGGGCTCAGGCGATCCGGGTTCATGCCGAGGCACATGGAGCAACCGGGATCGCGCCACTGGAAGCCGGCGTCCTGGAATATTTTGTCGAGGCCTTCCTTTTCCGCCTGCCATTTGACCAGGCCGGAACCGGGTACGACCATCGCTTCCTTGATATTCACGGCGATGCGGTTACCGCGCACGACGGCGGCTGCGGCACGCAAATCTTCAATGCGGGCGTTGGTGCACGAGCCGATGAATATCTTGTCGAGCTTGATGTCCGTGATCGGCGTGCCCGCTTCCAGTGCCATGTATTTCAGCGCATGCTGCATGCCCTCGCGTTTGCTGGTATCCGCCTCGTCGGCCGGATCCGGTACGCACGCACCGACCGGTACGACCATTTCCGGCGACGTCCCCCAGGTGACCTGTGGCTGGATGTCTTCGGCGTCGAGCACCACTTCCTTGTCGAATACGGCGTCAGCGTCGCTGACCAGCTCGCGCCAGGCGGCTGCGGCCTGATCCCAGAGTTCGCCGGATGGCGCCATCGGCCGGCCTTTCACATAATCGATGGTGCGATCGTCGACGGCCACCAGGCCGGCACGGCCGCCGGCCTCGATACTCATGTTGCAGACGGTCATGCGGCCTTCCATGGACAGATCCTGGATGGCCTCGCCGGCGAACTCCATGGTATAGCCGGTGGCGCCGGCGGTACCGATCTTGCCGATGATCGCCAGCATGATGTCCTTGGCGGTGATGCCGGTACCGACGTGGCCACGCACGGTGACGCGCATGTTCTTCGCCTTGCGCAGGATCAGCGTCTGCGTGGCGAGCGCGTGCTCGACTTCGGACGTGCCGATGCCGAACGCCAGCGCACCCAGCGCGCCGTTAGTGGAAGTGTGTGAATCACCGCAGACAATGGTCATGCCCGGCAAACAGGCACCCTGCTCCGGGCCGATAACATGGACGATGCCCTGGCGGCGATCCAGCATCTCGATCTTGGTAATGCCGAAGTCGGTGCAGTTCTGGTCCAGCGTCTGCAGCTGCAGACGTGACACCGGATCCTCGATGTTCTCGCGGTTGCGCGTCGGCACGTTGTGATCCGGTACCGCCAGGTTGGCGGCCAGGCGCCAGGGCTGGCGCCCGGCCAGCTTCAGGCCCTCGAACGCCTGCGGCGAGGTCACCTCGTGGATGAGCTGCCGGTCGATGTAAATCAACGCCGTGTCGTCGCCGTAGTCCTCGACGACGTGCGCGTCCCAGATCTTGTCGTAAAGTGTCTTGCCTGCCATGTCTCAACGATAGTAGTTGGTGATTCGCTCCGCCTCTAGCGGGCGGACTGGAAAAACGCCTATTTTATCGCACCGCGGCAAACATTGCGCGTCCGGGCACGGCCCCGGTAGTAGGCCCGACCACGGGCCGAAGAGAACGCCGATTATGGCGGAGATTTGACCATTCTTCGCGGCGGGGGCGCCGCTCCTGCAATGGGTTGGTGGACGCCAGCGCTACCGCAGTCATTCACCGGCGATTTTCACCAGAGTCCGGCCCGAGGTCTTGCCGGCCAGCATGTCGTCGAAAACCTGCGGCAGATCGGCGAGTTCTACCTCGCGGCTAACAATGCGCTCGAGATGACGCGGCTTCAGGTCGGTCGCCAGGCGCTGCCAGAGCCGGTGGCGCAGGGCCGTCGGGCAGCCCGAGGACGTTACCCCGAGCAGCGCGACGCCACGGAGGATAAAAGGCATCACGGTCGTCTTGAGCTCGGTGCCGCCGGCCAGACCGACCGCGGTGATGTTGCCCCATGGCTGGGTGGTGCGCGTCAGCCAGGTCAGAATCTCGCCGCCGACATTGTCGACCGCACCGGCCCACAGCGCCTTTTCCATCGGCTTGCTGCCGGTATCCAGGCTGGTGCGGTCAAGGATATCGGCCGCACCCAGCGATTTCAGATAGTCGTGTTCGCTGTCCTTGCCGGTCAGCGCGGTAACCCGGTAACCGAGCCCGGCGAGCATGTCGATGGCAAAGCTGCCGACGCCGCCGCTGGCGCCGGTGACCACGATCGACCCTTGATGCGGCGCCTGGCCGTTGGTTTCCATGCGCTGGATACAGATCGCGGCTGTCAGGCCGGCAGTGCCGAGAATCATGGCCTCGCGCAGGCCGAGCCCGTCCGGCAGCGGCACCACCCACTCGGCCGGTACGCGGCAGTACTCGGCATAGCCGCCGTCGTGGTCGACGCCGAAGTCATAGCCGGTCACCAGCACCGCGTCGCCGGGGCGGAAGCGGCTGTCGTCCGAGCTGTGTACTGTGCCGGCGACATCGATACCGGCGATGCGCGGAAATTGGCGTATGATGCGGCCCTTGCCGGTCGCCGCCAGGGCATCCTTGTAATTGACGCTCGACCAAGCCGCGCGGATGACGACCTCGCCGGCCGAGAGCGATTCCAGCACAACCGGCTCCAGTGCGCCGCGCACCTCGCCATCCTGCTCGTGGACTCTGAAAGCGGAGAATTCCGTCATGGCAGTTACCTGTCGAATAGGGTCAATATTTACTTTCGCCGGTGGCGATGAAACAATTTTGCGCCTGCCGGGACTAATCAGGCGTAACCACTACAAAAATCGGCTGCCCGGCGCCCGGTCACCGGCCGGACAAACGATTTTAATGAAGTCCATTTTCAAGACCAACCTATAACAGGGATTATCCCATGAAAAAGATTGTTTACGGTCTAGTGCTGTTCTTTTCGCTGAATATGTCCGCGTGGGCGGATTTCAACCAGGGGGTTGTGGCCTATCTGATGGGTGAATACGACAAGGCATTTACCACCATGCAGTCACTCTCGGAAACCGCTGACCATGGCTACGCGCAGTATTACCTGGGCATGATGTATCTCAAAGGCCAGGGTACGAGCCAGGACGTCGAAGAAGCCAGCAAATGGTTGCGCAAGTCGGCCGAGCAAGGCATTCCCCAGGCCCAGTACAACCTGGCCCGGCTGTACATGAAGGGTGAAGGCGTACCGCGTGATTATGAGCGTGCCTATGTCTGGTACAAGACCGGCGCCTCGCACAAGCATGCCGCTTCCGCCAACGGCATCGAGTCCGCCAAAAGCAACCTGAACGAGGAACAGCTGTCGGAAGCCGAGAAGCTCAGCGCGGAATACATCGACAAGTACGGTCCCAAGGAAGGCGAAACCGGCCAGGCCAAGAGTATTCCCAACGAGTAGATGAAACCCCGGTCCGACCGGGGTTTTTATCAGCTTAATCGCAGCTTAACGTGACACTCTGACGAGAGGCGGTAGCGCCAACGAGTTACAGTCGGTTTGATACGACACGGCCGAAACCAAGCCCTGCGCGAGGCGAGGCAGCCATTCTTCATGTAGCTGGGTCCAAATTGCCGAAAGGTCGAGGCCATGGACATGAACTCCGCCTTCGACCTCGAGTTCCAGGCGCACTATGCTACGCCGATATCGTCTACAACCTGTTCCACGTCATCGCCATGTTCGGCCACGAGCTCATCGACCAGGCCAACCAGCTGCGCCATGACAGGCCGCCCGCCGAGTCATCAAGCAGACGCTGGCTGCTACTGTACAACCGCAACTGACCTGGCGACCATAAGGCCGTGATCCTCGACGGACTGCTGGCCGACAGTCAGACCCTGCACATAACCAACCTGCTCAAGGACCTGCTCAAAAGCCTGTGGCGTGCACCGGAGGTCCAAAGCGCCGAACGGCGCTGGACAGTAGCACCTCGAAGGCATGAACAACCACATCAAGGTCATCAAGCGCATGGCCTATGGCTATCGCAACAACGACTGCTTCTTCCCGAAGATCCAGGCCGCCTTTCCCGGTAAAGCGTGAAGTACACTAATTGACTGGCTATATCAACATTCATCACTCGGCCAATGAGAAACAGGGCCTTTTATTGCCCTGAGCAAGACCGGCCACGACATGTCCGTATGCATGGCGCAAGGCACAATCGATAGACCATCGATTCCGAACGCCGGTCCTGTAGCCAACCGGCTGATGACTTGGCGGAGATGAATGGCTATAGTAAGGCAGTTGACACGGGTCGTGCACTCGAGCGCGACCCTGTCAATGTGGGGGAACGGGGCAATTCGAAGCGCACGGGTAACGAGCATACGCTGACCGGGTCAGTTGAGGCCAGCCATGCATGACCTGCTTCCGCTGCCCTGGCGCGAGGGAACTGGCAGCGGCAGACTTAATTCATCGACAACACAATCAGCATGGCCCCGACAACGACGAACATAGCCATTCTTTTTGCCGATATAAGCGGCAGCACCACGCTTTATGAAGTGTTGGGCGACTCGACGGCCCAGTCCCTCATCACCACAACGCTTGATACGATTGCCGGCGTTACCAGGCGCTTCAACGGCACTGTCATCAAGACCATCGGTGACGAAATCATGTGTACGTTTGACAGCGCCGCCGATGCTGCTACAGCAGCCTGCGAGATGCACGAGATTCTTGAAGACGAAACGGATGCCAATAGTGATCCGATCACCATCCGCATCGGCATGCATTTCGGTCCCGCACTCAGCGAATCCGGTGATATCTTCGGCGATGCCGTAAATACCGCTGCGCGCATGACCGCCCTGGCCAAGGCGCGGCAGATCATGACGACCAAGAGTACCATCGATCTACTGCCGTCGGTCATGCAGGCCGGTACGCGCTTCGTCGATCACGCCTCCCTGAAGGGCAAGCAGGGTGGCGTCGACATTTACGAGATCATCTGGCAGCAGGACGACGTCACGCGCATGGCCGCCGGGATGCTGCCGGACGACAAGAAACCATCGCAGGTCAAACTGCATCTTAACTATAACGGCCAGGTCATCGTGCTGGATCACGATCGTTCATCGATCGTGATCGGCCGTAGCCAGGGCTGTGACCTGTCCATCAATGAAAAACTCGCCTCGCGCCAGCATGTGCGCATCGAACTGCGACGCGAGAAATTCATCATTATCGACCAGAGCACCAATGGTACGCATGTACGCATCAATGATAACGGCGATGCTTTCCTGCGACGCGAAGAGATGCCGCTGTCGGGGACCGGCTGTATCAGTCTCGGTCGGGCATTCAACGATAAACCCACCGAGGTTGTACATTTCAGTCATGAATACAGCTAGGAAACTTCAGCAGCATCGCGACCGCCAGGTCAAAGCCAGCTGAGTCGACAGTCAAGGCACAGAAATGGATATCGGATTCAATAAAGGCATCGCAGTGATCGAACCGAAGCACAACGAACCAT
This sequence comes from Methylohalomonas lacus, assembly GCF_024808875.1. Lineage (GTDB taxonomy): Bacteria > Pseudomonadota > Gammaproteobacteria > Methylohalomonadales > Methylohalomonadaceae > Methylohalomonas > Methylohalomonas lacus. Next base: position 178,064 of record NZ_JANUCT010000002.1, on the reverse strand, counting down.
CCACCGCCAAGGAACTGCACTGGCGCTCAGCCGGACTGACACATGTCGGCAAGATCCGTAGGCACAACGAGGATTCCTTTCTCGAACGCAGCGATATTGGACTCTGGGCGGTAGCCGATGGCATGGGTGGACATTCCGCCGGCGATGTTGCCAGTCAGATGATCGTCGACAGCCTCAATCAGGTAACAGACGAAGATTCGCTGCCCCAGCGCATCAGCCAGATCGAGGACCAGTTGCTACAGGTTAACCAGCACCTCATCGAAAAGGCCACAGAAGGGGGGCAGCGCCTGACCATCGGCAGCACGGTGGTCGCATTGCTCACCTACCGTGATCTAGGCGTTTTCATCTGGGCCGGTGACAGCCGTATTTACCGGCATCGCGAGGACCAGCTGCAGCAGCTGTCCGCCGATCATTCGCAGGTAGAGCTATACGTCGAGCAGGGCCTGATCTCACGCGAGGAAGCAAGCCATCACCCGCACGCCAACATGATCACGCGCGCGGTCGGCGCCGCGGACGAGCTGTTTCTGGACATGGACATGTGCAACCTGCGCTCAGGTGATCGCTTTCTGTTATGCAGCGACGGCCTGACCAAGCATGTCACCGATCTGGAAATTCGCGACCTCCTTGCCGATGGTGATACCGGGGCGGCCGCCAATAATCTGGTCGACCTGTCGCTGACACGCAAAGCTGCCGACAACATCACTGTCGTCGTGGTCGATATTTTCTGAAAGATCATGACGAGTTTGGAAGCAACCGGACTGCGACAACTCGCCAGGCAGTATGCCGAGGGCCAGCTCGACCGGCAAAGCTATCGCGAGGCGCGCACGAACTACCTGGAAGCAATTCTCCGCGGTGAGTCGCCGGAACCGGTCACGCAAGCCAATTATACCACGCCCAGGGCGGCGGCCGGCGAGGAAGCGATCAGCGCCAAAACCTTTCGCAATAACCAGACCGTGATGCTGAACCGCATGGATGCCGGCGAACTGTTACACCGGCAGGCCCAGCCCATCAAGTTAAGCGGAACCTCGTTATGGCCGCGCCTCGCCATCATAGCGGCACTGGTTATCGCACTGATCGTAGTGGTGATGCTGCTCGCCGGGTGACCGGCGGGCGCAGCCCGCAGTGCCGACAATCATGTGAAAGGAACCCGCCGGCCAATAGCCGGCGGGGATAAGCGTTTTCTATTCGTCCTGCGCGCCGTCCAGGTCATCTTGGCCAAAGGTTTCATCGTAACCCGGGTACATCATCGAACCTTCACCCTCGGCGTCATCGTTGATCTGGTTCTCGCGCCGCTCGAAGTAGGCGGTTTTGACGAAATCGTATTCATCCAGTGCGGCTTCACTCAGCAGATCACGCGTGCGCATCATATCGGCCTTGACGTCGATAAAGCCCAGTGCGATCAGGCTGTACTGCCAGGCATCGTCGTCGATGTAGGCGATCGGGTTGAGAAAACCGTCCGCCACCAGGCCGCCGGTATCGCGCACGCTGCTCGGTCCGAGCAGCGGCAGCACCACGTAGGGGCCGGAGCCGACGCCCCAGTAACCCAGGGTCTGGCCGAAATCCTCCTTATAGCGCGGAATCCCGGCTTCGCCGGCAACATCGAAGAAACCGCCGATGCCGATGGTTGTGTTGATCATGAAACGGCTCACGGTCATGATCGAGCCTTCAACCTTGAACTGCAGCAGGTTGTTGACGAAATTGACGATCTCACCCAGGTTACCAAAGAAGTTGGTCACGCCATCATCGACGATTTCCGGGGTAACGGTCTTGTAGCCGCGGGCGATCGGGTGGATCACGTATTCATCCGCACCCTCGTTGAACTGGTAAACACCGCGGTTGAAACCTTCCAGCGGGTCACGCGGGTCGCCCGAACTGGCGCAACCGGCCAGCAGCACGAGCAAGCCCAAACCGGCCAGCAGGCGCATCATTCTTGTTGTTGGCAGCCTTCTATTCATTCCCTTTCGCCCTTAGTATTTTTTACGTTGTGCTTCTATATGCAGCCAGCGCTATCCAGCGTACATGTATCAGCGTCCTCCACGCTGCAAAATCTACCTTAAGCAGGCGTAAAAATCCATGCCTGTCGCGGCTGATCCATTTAGCCACCAGCCCGCCTTCGCGGGTACAATGAGCGTTTTTGAACCCGGTGATGAGAAACTGGTACCACCAGCCATGACAACAGAGGCAGACAATCCAACCCAGGCGCCTGCGGCCGCCACGCCGTTCGCCCGCCATGCCGACGACTGGTGGGACAGTGACGGCGCGCTGCGCACCCTGCATGTCATCAATCCGATCCGGCTCGAATACATCGATGCGCGTTGTCAGCTGGCCGGCAAGCAAGTACTGGATCTGGGCTGCGGCGGCGGTCTGTTATGCGAGGCCATGGCCGCGCGCGGCGCACACGTTACCGGTGTCGATGTGGCCGACGAACTCATCGCGGTTGCCCGCGATCACGCCCGCCAGCAATCACTGGCGATCGACTACATTCACGGCAGCAGCGCCGATCTGCTGGCGGACGGTGAGACGCGCTTTGACGTGATCACCTGCCTGGAGATGCTCGAACATGTCGAGACGCCGGGCCAGATCATCGCCGACTGCGCCCGGCTGCTCAAGCCGGGCGGCGACCTGGTGTTGTCGACCCTGAACCGCAGCGCCGCCGCCTACGCCTTCGCCATCATCGGCGCGGAATACGTCACCGGTCTGCTGCCGCGCGGGACCCACGACTACAGCTATTTCATCCGCCCCGCTGAGCTCGCCGCCGGCTGCCGGCAGCAACAGTTGCAGGTCCGCGACATCAGCGGCCTGACCTACCTGCCGGGGCTCAACCGCGCCTACATCGGCCGCTCGACCGCAATTAATTACCTGCTGCACGCGCGGCGCGAACACTGACTTAAACTGCCAAGATGACCGTCCGCAACCTGCAACTCGACGGGGTCCTGTTCGATCTCGATGGCACCCTGGTCGACACGGCACCCGGCCTGGCGGCCGCCCTGAACAGCCTGTGCCAGCTCAAGGGCCGGGCACCGCCGGACTACACGGCGGTACGACCGATCGTCTCCCAGGGCGGCGCGGCACTCATCGCGCTGGCCTTTGCCGATTGCGACAGTGCCGAGCGCGAACAGCTGCGGCGCGAATTTCTCGACATCTACGCCCGGCTGCTTAACGAGCAGCCCGGGGCATCACCGCTGTTTGCCGGCATGGCCGGACTGCTCGACAACATCGAGGCACGCGGCTGGCGCTGGGGGATCGTCACCAACAAGCCGCTGTGGCTGAGTGAACCATTGCTCGCGGCAATCGGGCTGGATCGCCGCAGCGCCTGCCTGGTCTGCGGCGACCAGGTCCAACAGCCGAAACCGGCGCCCGAAGCCCTGTTGCTGGCCTGCGAACAGCTCGGCTGTGCGCCGGCGCGTGCGGTCTACATCGGCGACGCGCAGCGCGACATCGCCGCCGGTCAGGCCGCCGGGCTGTACACGCTCGCCGCGGCCTACGGTTACCTGGCCAGGGACGAGGATCCGACCGACTGGGGCGCCGATGCCATCGTGAGCAGCGTTGCCGACATCGACGCCTGGCTGCAAACCCATGCCCACGGCGGCTGACAACGCCAGCGGCGTCGACTACTTCATCGCCCAGGCCGCACCAACCGGTTCGGCGCTCTACTATGCCTGCCTGTTCAGTGATCCCGCGCGGCGGTCAGCCCTGCTCGCCTGGCACGCACTGGAACACGAACTGCTAAAAAGCCTGACGGACATCCAGGATCCGGGAGTCGCCCGGCTGCGCCTGCAATGGTGGGCCGAGGAAATGCAACGCGTCGCCGCGGGCCACGCCCGCCACCCGCTGGGCCAGGCGTTGCAACCGGCGTTCGGCCACGGCCGGCCGGCCATGATGGAAGTCATCGACGCGATTGCACGGCTGCAGGACGCGGTCAGTCTGCCCGACCGCGAACTGGCCAGCCAGCTGGATGCCGACTATCAACGCCATTTCGCGCCGCTGTGGCGACTGTCGGCGCAGCTCGGCGGCGTCGACAGCGACGCCGCACTGGACGCCGCCGCCGAACTCGGCCAGCGGCACCACGAACTGCGCGCCCTGCAGGCCCTGCCGCAGACCCTGGCCCAGGGCCTGTGCCGGCCACTGGCACGCGCCGATCTGGCGCATGCCGGGCTGGCCGAAACGACCGACTTGACCGCCCCGGACTGGCGCAACTTGCTGGCGCAAAAGTTCACGCAGCTGCGACAGCGGATCGAGCAACTGCGACTGGCCTACCCCGCCGCTGCGGCGCCGCACTTCCTGCACGGGCTGATCCTGGCGCGGCTGGACGCGGCGCTGGCCGGCGAAATCGTCAGGGACGGCTGCCACATCGGCAGCCGGCAGTATGCACTGACACCGATCCGGCGGCTGTGGCTGGCCTGGCGCACACGGCGGGCGTTGCGGAGGAGATTGGTGACAGGTGATAAGTGATTGGAAAGATTGCCCAATCAACCAGTTACCATTCACCTGTCACTGCTCAGCACCAGCCACCGGATGCCGCAACCACACACGCAGTCGGCGCAGGACCGCGGCGTTTTCGGTGGTGGCACAGAGCAGCACGCGGTGGCTGCCGTGTTCGCTGCGAAAGCGCAGCACCAGCAGTCGCGGGTGAATCAGGGCGTCGTCGCACAGCTGCGCCGGCAGCCAGTGGCCCGTGGCCAACCGCAGCCACCATCGCGCCGCCGTCGCGCGTTCCGGGCTATCCAGTCGTATCTCGGCTACCGCCCGCGGTCGCTGCGGCCGGTAGCGATACCACTGTATGCCGCCATGCAACAAAACCGCCGCGGCCAGGGCAACCGCCTGGCCGAATGACAACGACGTCAGCGGCAACAGCAGCAGCGCGATCGCATGAAGCAGGCCGATAAACCATTGCAGAGCCGCCTGGTTGCCGGTGCGCAGATGCAACGGCTGGAGCATGGAATTGTCCTGGAACATGGGTATTTTGCACCCGTAAAACGGCTGTTAAATAACTGTCTATCTTGCATTCACGGGCCGGAAAAAAGATACTAGCGCTTTTGCCCGGTCGCTGCAGTTATGTGTTTTCGGCGCGCCACGGTCGCAACAATAGCTTCAGATTAAGGTATCATTCAGCCCGCATCAGCAACCCGAACCGTTCGAGAGGCTCGTGATGTCAGACAACGCATCAATCGACAGGCAAACTCAACCGGCAACTAGGCCGGACACTGCCAAGCCCGACCGCAACGATGCCACACCGGCCGGCGATCAGGAGGGTTCCGGCACGCAGGAGATTGGCGGACCGAAAGGGCTCGAACCAACGCGCTATGGTGACTGGGAGAAAGCCGGTCGCTGTATCGACTTCTAGTCTATTGGCTGCATGCTTTCTGAGCTGACACCGGTATTGTTCTGCCACCGGTATTTCTAACTTTAAATCAATAAAACAGGTAGCCCGAAGATGTCTGCAAGACAACGGCCACTGTCGCCGCATCTGCAAGTCTACAAACCCCAGCTCACTTCGGTATTGTCGATCACCCATCGTGGTACCGGCCTGTTCCTGAGTCTTGGTGCGCTCGTGCTGTGTTACTGGCTGCTCGCGCTGGCGGCGGGCCCGGACAGCTACGCCAACGCCCAGGCCGTTATCGGCAGCTGGCCGGGTCAGCTGCTGTTATTCGGCTGGGTCGCCGCGCTGTACTATCACCTGGCCAACGGTATCCGGCACCTGTTCTGGGATGCCGGCTATGGGCTGGAACTGAAGACCACTTATGCCTCCGGCTTCGCCGTCGTCGCCGTCAGTATCGTGCTGACCGTGGCGACCTGGATCATCGCGGCATTACGCATGGGAGGTGGAGCATGAGTCTGCGCAGTCCGCTCGGTCGCGCACGCGGCCTGGGGTCGGCGAAGTCCGGCCTGCACCACTGGATCGCCCAGCGCCTGACCGCCATCGCCCTGGTGCCGCTGTCGCTGTGGTTCATCGTCACGCTGGTCTGCCTGATCGGCAGCGATCACGCCACTGCGGTCGAGCGACTGCAGTCACCGCTGACCGCCACCCTGCTGATCCTGTTCATCGCGGCACTGTTTCATCATGCCCAGCTGGGCGTACAGGTCGTGATCGAGGATTACGTGCACGGCCACTGGCAGAAACTCACCTCGCTGGTGGTCGTCAAGTTCATCGCCGTTTTCGCGGCACTGGCGTCGATCATCGCCGTGCTCAAAGTTTCCCTGGGTTTATAACGTTATGTCGAAGGCTTACGAAGTTACCGAACATCAGTACGACGTGGTTGTCGTCGGTGCCGGCGGTGCCGGCCTGCGCGCCACGTTCGGCATGGCCGCCGAAGGCCTGACCACCGCCTGCGTCACCAAGGTGTTTCCGACCCGCAGTCACACCGTTGCCGCCCAGGGCGGCATGTCGGCGGCACTGGCCAACATGGGTGAGGACGACTGGCGCTGGCACATGTACGACACCATCAAGGGTTCCGACTGGCTCGGCGACCAGGATGCGATCGAGTACATGTGCAAGAATGCCATGCAGGCGGTCATCGAGCTGGAACACTACGGCGTGCCGTTCTCACGCACCGACGAGGGCAAGATCTACCAGCGACCGTTCGGTGGCATGACCACCAACTTCGGCGAAGGCACTGCACAACGCACCTGCGCTGCGGCCGATCGCACCGGTCACGCGATCCTGCACACGCTCTATCAGCAGTCATTGAAGAATAATGCCGAATTCTACATCGAGTACCTGGCCCTGGACCTGATCATCGACGATGAAGGCGTCTGTCGCGGCCTCTGGGCCTGGTGCCTGGAAGATGGCAGCCTGCACCGCTTCCGTGCCCATGAAGTCGTGCTCGCAACCGGCGGTTACGGCCGCTCGTACTTTTCCTGCACGTCGGCGCATACCTGCACCGGCGACGGCACCGGCATGGTGCTGCGTGCCGGTCTGCCACTGCAGGACATGGAGTTCATCCAGTTCCACCCGACCGGCATCTACGGCTCCGGCTGTCTCATTACCGAAGGCGTGCGTGGCGAAGGTGGTTACCTGACCAACAGCAACGGCGAACGCTTCATGGAACGCTACGCGCCGACCGCCAAGGATCTCGCCTCGCGCGACGTCGTCAGCCGTTCCATGACCATTGAAATTCGCGAGGGTCGCGGCGTCGGCGCCAACGGCGATCACATCCACCTGCACCTGGAACACTTGGGACCGGGAGTGATCAACGAACGCCTGCCGGGCATCGCCGAGTCAGCCCGAATTTTTGCCGGCGTCGATGTTACCAAGGAACCGATCCCGGTGCTGCCGACGGTGCACTACAACATGGGCGGCGTGCAGACCAACTACCTGGGCCAGGTCGTCACCCTGAAAAACGGCGATCCGGACGCGGTCGTGCCGGGCCTGATGGCGATCGGCGAGGCCGCCTGCGTATCGGTACACGGCGCCAACCGCCTGGGTTCGAACTCGCTGCTGGATCTCATCGTCTTCGGCCGCGCCGCCGCTCAGCACTGCGCCGCCACCATCAAACCGGGGCAGACGCACAAGGCGTTGCCGGACAGCATTGACGACTTCTGCCTGTCGCGCTTCGATCGCATTCTTCACAATGACGGCAGCACGCCGGTGGCGAAGATTCGCGACAACATGCAGCGCACCATGCAGAACGACGCGGCCGTGTTCCGCACCGGCGAAACGCTCGCCGAGGGCATCGAGAAGATGAAGGATGTCCACGCCTCATTCGGCGACGTCAAGGTGAGCGACAAATCGCTCATCTGGAATACCGACCTGGTCGAGGCGCTGGAACTGGACAACCTGCTCGGCAATGCCGTGGTCAGCATTCATTCAGCTGCCAATCGGCTGGAAAGTCGCGGCGCCCACGCCCGCGAGGACTATCCAGATCGCGACGACGAAAACTGGATGAAACACACGCTGGTGTGGCTGAACGAACAGGGCGAGGTCCGTTTCGACTACCGGCCGGTGCATATGTACACGCTGACCGATGAAGCCGAGGTCATACCGCCGAAGAAACGAGTTTATTGACGCGTTCCTCGTGAAGCGTATCTCGTATCTCGCAGTCAGAGCGGGAACCGGATACGCCATCGAGATACGAGATACGAACGACGAGATACGAAACCATGGCTGAATTTACTTTACCGAAAAATTCCAAGATCAAGGCTGGCAAGACGTTCAATGCCGCTGCCGGCGCCAAGCGCATCAAGCGCATCCGGGTCTATCGCTGGAGCCCGGAAGACGACGACAATCCGCGCATCGATACCTACGAGATCGATCTGGATAAATGCGGGCCGATGGTTCTGGACGCGATCATTCACATCAAGAATGAGATCGACTCGACACTGACGTTCCGCCGTTCCTGCCGCGAAGGCATCTGTGGTTCCTGCGCCATGAACATTGGCGGCACCAACACGCTGGCCTGCACCAAGGCAATCGATGATTATGAGGGCGACATCAATATCTACCCGTTGCCGCATATGGATGTCGTCAAGGATCTGGTGCCGGACATGACGCACTTCTATGCCCAGTACGCCTCGGTAAAACCGTGGCTGCAGACACAGACGACACCGCCGCCGGATCGCGAACGACTGCAGTCCAAGGAAGAACGCGCCGAACTCGACGGCCTGTACGAGTGCATCCTCTGCGCCTGCTGCTCGACCTCGTGCCCGAGCTACTGGTGGAACCAGGAGCGCTATCTCGGCCCGGCCATCCTCTTGCAGGCATACCGATTTATCGCCGATTCGCGCGACGAGAATACCGGCGAACGCCTGGATGAACTGGAAGATCCGTTCAAGCTGTACCGCTGTCACACCATCATGAACTGCACCAATAGCTGCCCCAAGGGCCTGAACCCGGCCAAGGCGATCGCCGAGATCAAGAAGAAGATGGTGGAGCGAAGCGTATAGACGTATCTCGTCGCCCGTATCTCGTATCTCGATGGCATATCCCGCCTCGCTCAACGTACGAGATACGAGATACGCTTCACGAAATACAGCCAACGCGGGCATTGAGCTTCCAATCCATCAGGAGTTTGCATGTCCTCGATTTCCGACATAAACCGCCTGCGCTGGCGCTGCCGCCGTGGCATGCGGGAGATGGATATCGTGCTCGGCGGTTTCCTCGAACAGCAGTACGAAACCGCCGATGCCGACGTGCAACAGGCATTCGTGCGCATTCTCGATGAACTCGACCAGGACATCCTCGACTGGATCATGGCGCGGCGGCCGTGTCCGGCCGAGTACCAAACACTTATAGAGCGGCTGCGGATCGTGACTGGTGACTGGTGACTGGTGACTGGTGACTAAAATAGCGTGCTCCAGCGCCATAGTTGTCAAGGCCGGAGCTTGCCATTCACCAATAACCAACCACCTGCAGGAGCCGAGTTCAGTCGGCGAAACAGGCACCGATAGGTTCGCGGATTATAATCCGTTCCCTCGAAGGCGGGTCTTGCCAATCACTAATCACCAATTACCAGTTACCCGCCACCAGAGTGTTACCATTCGTACTCACCAATCAAACCACCACTGCTTCCATTCATGAGTGAAAACCGCGTCTACGAACTGTCATCCCTGCGCCTGCTGCGGCTGACCGGCGCCGATCGACAGGCGTTTCTGCACGGCCAGTTGACCCGTGACATGAACCGGCTCGACCCCGGTCAGGCCGGTCTGGCGGCCTGGTGCAATCCCAAGGGCCGGGTCATCGCCACGTTCGTCGTTGTCTGTGCCGACGACCATATCGATTTACTGGTCGCCGCCGATCTGAAAGACGCGGTCATCAAGCGCCTGCGTATGTTCGTGCTGCGCGCCCAGGTCGACATCGAGGACGTCGAGGCCGCCGCTTTCATGGGCCTGGCCGGTACCCAGGCGCTGGCCGCCGCCGCGTTGTCGGACGCCGACTGGTCTGTGCGGCTGGACGACGCGCGTACCTGTATCCGTCTACCCGGCGACCGTACGCTGGTCTACGGCGATGCGCAGGACCTGCATGCTCTGCGCCCGGAAGACGCCGCAGTGGCCAGGGACGACGACTGGACGCTGCGAAACATCGAAACACGGCAACCGTGGATCGACGCCGCGGTATCGGAACAGTTTCTGCCGCAGATGCTGAACCTGGATTTAAACGGTGGCCTCGACTTCAACAAGGGCTGCTACCCGGGCCAGGAGGTCGTCGCCCGGCTGCACTACCGCGGCGAGGTCAAGCAACGCCTGCACCATGGTAGCAGCGACACGGCCCTGACCGCCGGCGAGGCACTCTACAGCGCCACCGGCGAACGGGCCGGGCATGTCGTCAATGCCGCCGCGAACGGCGACGGCGGTTATCGTTGCCTGGCCGTCACGAATATCGACTCCGGCCGACTACACATCGGCGGCAACGACGGACCGGCCGTGGATATCATGCCATGAGCAGCCAGCGCCGCTTCCCGGCCGAGTGGGAACCGCAGGCCGCCCTGCTTGTTGCCTGGCCGCACGAAACCACCGACTGGCGTGACACACTGACGGCCATCGAACCGGTCTACGTCGATTTCGTGGCCGCCGTGGCCGCCGTGCAACCGGTCTGGATCCTGTGTCAGGACGCCGTGCATCTCATCCATGTCAGCGACCGGCTCGAACAGGCCGGCGTCGACGCGAACAACATCAAGCCGATCATCTGCAGCTTCAATGACACCTGGATCCGCGACTACGGCCCGATTACGATCATCGACGCCGACACGCCACGCCTGCTGGATTTCCGCTTCAACGGCTGGGGCGGCAAGTTCGAGGCCGGCCTCGATGACACGGTCAACGCCCGGCTCGCCGGTACCTGTCAGTTCGGTGGCGCCGTGCCGGTCGCGCTGCCACAGATCCTCGAAGGCGGCAGCCTGGAGACCGACGGTGCCGGCACGCTGCTGACCACCAGCGGCTGCCTGCTCGGCGCCTCGCGCAACGCCGGCATGGATCGCGCCGCCTGGGAAGCACTCTTTGCCGAACAGCTCGGTTGCGATCGCACGCTATGGCTGGAGCACGGCTACCTCGCCGGCGACGATACCGATGGCCACATCGACACACTGGCACGCTTTGCCGACCCGGAGACGATCGTCTACGCTGGCTGCGATAACCCGGACGATCCGAACCACAACAGCCTGCTGTCCATGGCCGCGGAACTGCAGGCCCTGTGCCGGCGTGACGGCAAGCCCTACCGCCTGATCACCCTGCCCGCACCGGCACCACAGCTCGTTGACGGCGCGCCGGTACCGGCGTCGTATGCCAACTTCGTCATCATCAATGAACGCGTGCTGGTCCCGACCTATAATGACCCGGCCGACGAACATGCGCTGGAACAGCTGCAGAAGGCGTTCCCGGAACGCGATATCATCGGCATCGACGCCCGCGCCATGGTCCGCCAGGGCGGCGTCCTGCACTGTGCCAGCATGCAGATACCGCAGGTGGTGACGACCGACAAAACGTCATAATCAAGGGAAGGTTAATATGACGTCCGCAAATGCACGCGAATGAACACAAATATGTCGCGTTAATTGACGGACCGCAGTTCATCAGCATCCAGATTCGCCAAGCAAGAATGCGAGAGAAACGATAAACGTACGCCGTCCAATAGCGTCGCTGAACATCTGTCCGGGTGACGCCTGATGCCGCTAACAAAGCCCAAATACCCACTTCCTATTCTACTTTGCGTTCATTTGCGTTAATTTGCGGACCGCAGTTCTTTCAAACCAATCCCCGATAGGTCTGAATTCTCATGTCCCGCGAACTCACAGTAGCCATTGCCCAGCACGCCGCCGGTGATGACGACAAGCAGAAAAACCTGGCGCGTTCGCTCGCCGGCATCGAACAGGCCGCCGCGGCCGGCGCGCAGCTGGTGCTGTTGCCGGAACTGCACGCCACACCGTATTTCTGCAAGACCGCGGAGACGCGGCTGTTCGATCTGGCCGAACCGATCCCCGGGCCGACAACGGACGCCCTGTGCGCGGCGGCCCGGCAGCACGGCATTGCGATCGTCGGTTCGATCTTCGAACGCCGCAACGCCGGGCTCTATCACAATACCGCGGTCGTGATCGAAAACGACGGCCGGCTGGCCGGCCGTTACCGCAAGATGCACATACCCGATGATCCGGGCTACTACGAGAAATTCTATTTCACCCCCGGCGATCTCGGCTTCGTGCCGATAGCGATCGGTGCGGCGAATCTCGGCGTGCTGGTATGCTGGGACCAGTGGTTCCCGGAAGCCGCCCGGCTTATGGCGCTGGCCGGCGCCGAGCTGTTGATCTATCCCAGCGCCATCGGCTGGGATCCGGACGACGACGCGGCCGAACAGACGCGCCAGCGCGAGGCCTGGCTGACCGTACAACGCGGCCATGCGGTCGCCAACAACCTGCCGGTGATCAGCAGCAACCGGGTCGGCTTCGAGAGTGACCCGAGTAACCAGACCAGCGGCGCGCAATTCTGGGGTTCGAGTTTCATCTGTGGCCCGCAGGGCGAATGGCTGGCGCAGGCCGATACGGCTTCCGAGACCGTGATCACGGCAACGCTGGACCTGCAGCGCACCGAGGACGTGCGCCGCCTGTGGCCGTACCTGCGCGACCGGCGCATCGACGCCTATGGCGATATAACAAAACGCAACATCGACTGAGCCGGTAAACGCCGGCGGGGAAGACAATCATGCAGACTCTGGCCGGACAGTGTTTATGTGGTGAGGTGCAGTTTCAGGCAACGGCGGACAGTCCGGATATCTGGGTCTGCCACTGCCGCATGTGCCGCCAGTGGGTATCCACCGGCTTTATGGCCGTGCATGTCGAGCGCCTCGATATCGACCGTGGTGATCGGCTGCAGTGGTACCCGTCATCCGACTGGGGCGAACGCGGCTTTTGCAGCCACTGCGGCAGCAGCCTGTTCTGGCGAGGCCGCGGCCCGGCCACGGGACACCTGGCGGTCAGTGCCGGTGCCCTGTCCGAGCCGTCGGCACTGCTGCTCAAGGGCCACATCTTCGTCGACGAGAAGCCGGCCTATTACGATTACAGTGACGCCGGCGAGCGTCTTACCGGCGCCGAGGTGATGGCTGATTTTGACTGATCCGCAGCACCCGACGGCCGCTGGCCAGGCGCCTGATTCTGATGCAGAAGCCTTTTGCCCCGCCTGGTGGCTGCCGGGGCCGCATCTGCAGACCCTGTGGCCATTCTTCTTTCACCGGGTATCAGTCGCGGTGGACTGGCAACGCCTGGAACTGCCCGATGGCGATTTTCTCGACCTGGCGTGGCACGGCCCGGCCGACAGTCAACGCCTGTGTCTCTTATTGCACGGGCTGGAGGGCTGCTACCGCTCACATTACCTGCCCGGCCTGATGCAGCGGCTGGCGGCCGCTGGCTGGCGTGTGGTGGTCATGCACTTTCGCGGCTGCAGCGGCCCCGCCAATCGCCTGACACGCAGCTACCACTCGGGTGAAACCGGTGACCTGGCACAGGTCATCAACCACCTGCATGAGCACGAGCAACCCGGGATACTGACGGCTGTCGGCTTTTCACTGGGTGGCAACGTGCTGCTCAAGTACCTCGGCGAACGCGGCGCCGCCAATCGCGCCAGTGGACTCGCCGGCGCCTGCGCGGTGTCGGTGCCGTTCGATCTGGCCGTCGGTGCGGCGCGGCTGAACCGTGGCCTGTCGCGCCTTTACCAGTGGTGGCTGGTAGCTACGCTGCGGCGCAAGATGCGGCAGAAATTTGCCCACCGCGCGGCGCCGTTCGACCTCGGCCAGCTGCATCGCCAACGCAGTTTCCGTGCTTTCGACGGCTACGTCACGGCACCATTGCATGGCTTTCGCGATGCCGACGACTACTACCGGCGCAGCAGCTCGAAAGCCTTTCTGCATAACATACAGACGCCGACGCTGCTGCTGCAGGCCGCCGACGATCCGTTCCTGGGACGTGACGGCCTGCCCGCTGCCGGAGAACTGTCCGCACAGGTACGCTTCGAGCTCAGTAGCCACGGCGGCCATGTCGGCTTCATCGGTGGCCGCTTGCCGTGGCGTCCCGACTACTGGCTGGAGCGGCGCATCCCGCGTTTCCTGGCAACGGTACAGCCACCGGCGACTGTGGCCGTAACCGCCGGATCGATGAGTCACGAGCCGGTGTGACTGGCGTACGGGCGAGACTGTTACCCCGCAGCGGAACATGGGAAAATAGTTCGGTCAGATAATTATTGGCACTGTTCGCGCACGTTCGCGAACAATTATAAAAACCATAGGGGCGCGACGTGATCTCTGCTCGTTCAATCTTCGTACTGTTGCTGCTGGCCTGCACCGGCCTGCTCGGCTTCGGCTACTACCTGCAGTACGTTACCGGGCTGGAACCCTGTCCGCTGTGCATCCTGCAGCGTCTGGCATTCTTTGCGCTACTCGCCGTCAGCCTCGTTGCCGCCATCCATGCGCCGGGCAAGCTGGGTATCCGCATCTATGCCGGTCTCGGTCTGCTGGCAACAGCAATTGGCGGGACGCTGGCCGGACGCCAGATCTGGCTGCAGCATCTGCCGGCCGATCAGGTGCCCGAGTGCGGGCCCGGACTGGAATACATGCTGGACGTGTTTCCAGTGTTCGAGGCACTGCGCATGATCCTGGCCGGATCGGGCGAATGCGCGGAAATAGACTGGACGTTTCTGGGGCTGTCGATCGCCCAGTGGAGTTTTGGCTGGTTTGTTGTGTTGGGACTGGTCTGCCTGTATCTGCTCGTCGCTGCGGGCAGATTCGAACCGCCTTTCAGGCTTTTCAAGTAGCGCCGTCTGCTGATACAAACCGGGGCGGTATCACCGCCCCGGTCGGCATTCGGTCAGTACTTACTGCAGGTCGTCTTTCATCGCCTTGAGCACGGTGGCGCGCACGGTGATGGACTTCGGCTTGGCCTTGATCATCATTTCCTCGCCCGTAAACGGGTTCACGCCCTTGCGCGCCTTGCGGGCCGGCTGCTCCTTGCGCCGCAGCTTAACGCCCATTTCCGGGATCGAGAACTCACCGGAACCACGCTTGACCAGATGCCGCTTGGCCTGGTCCGACAGCGCCGCCAGCACGGACTTGACGTCTTTCTTGGTCATCTCCGTCGCATCAGCAATATCGCTGATGATCTGGGCCTTGGTTTGTTTTTCTTTGATTGCCTTGATAGCCATTAAAATCTTCCTCAATGAAGTGATGTTTCAATACAATTCAGGTACAAAAATCTGCGGCAAAAAGCATAACACGTCTACAGTTTAAGCGGTATTTTGCCTTTATTCACCCATTTGCAGCAATAACCCCCGGCGCCGGGCGGCCTGAAACGTCCGGTAGAAAATCCAACTGCCCAGCAGCAGGTAGAATACATTCAGGCCCACAGCGTTGAGCAACAGCGTCCAGTCGAAAACACCATCAAACAATACCTTGCGCATGCCTTCAAAAACATGGCTGGTAGGCAGCGCCCAGGCCGCCGGTTGCAGCCAGTCGGGCAGAACAGTAACCGGATAGTAGATGGCACTGATCGGCGCCAGCGCGAAAATCGACGCCCAGGCCAGGCTTTCCACGCCCAGACCATAGCGCAGCAACAGTGATGAAATCACTAGGCCCACCGACCAGCCGAACACCAGCAGGCAGGTAAAAAAGGCAATCAGCGGCAGGCCGAGGTCGAAGATCGAGATGTGATACAACGGAATGGCGAGCAGTGCGGCGGTGCCGACGCCGAGCAGCGTGCGCAGCAGACTGATGCTCAGCAGCGCCAGGATCAGCTCCTGCGGGCGCAGCGGGCTGGCAAACAGGTGACCAAGGTTGCGCGCGAACAACTCCTCCATGAACGCCACCGACACACCCAGCTGGGCGCGAAACAGCACATCCCACAGCAGCACCGCCGACAGCAACACGCCGGTCGCCTGCGCCACCCAGTCGCTGTTGGTCATGAAAAATTGCGTGATAAAGCCCCAGATGATCATCTGCACGGTCGGCCAGTAGGCCTGCTCAAGCATGCGCGGCCAGGAGCCGCGCAGCAGGTAGACATAGCGCAGGATGATCGCGTAGATGCGCCCGCAGCTGGCCCGGCAATTGTCGCCAATATGGGCAATGAACTGATCATTCATGCCGGCTTACCTCTTCGCTACGGGCATGGCGACCGGTGTTGCGCACGACATCGAGGAACACCTCCTCGAGGTTGGCGCGGCCGTGGCGCGCGATCAGCGCCGCCGGCGCATCGCGATCGACGATCCGGCCGGCGCGCATGATCAGCACCTGATCGCAGATGCGCTCGACTTCCGCCATGTTGTGCGAAGCAAACAGAATGCTGGCACCGGTGGCGGCCTGATAGTTCTTGAGATAGCGGCGCATGCGATCGGCCGTGTCCGGGTCCAGCGACGCGGTCGGTTCATCCAGTAGCAGCAGATCGGGTTCGTTGACCAGCGCCTTGGCCAGGGCAACCCGGGTTTTCTGACCTGCCGACAGGGTTGCGTAGGCACGCCGCCGGAACGCCTGTAAATCCAGCGATTCAAACAGCTCGGCCAGGCGCTGGCGGCGCTGGCGCACGCCATACAGGCGGGCGTAGACGTCGAGGTTTTCCTCGATCGTCAGCCGCTGCGGCAGATCGACATAGGGCGAGGAAAAATTCATGCGCGGCAGCACGCGGTAGCGGTGGGCGAGAAAATCCTCGCCAAGGATATGCACGCGACCGCTGCTCGGCGTCAGCAGGCCCAGCAGTATGGCAATAGTCGTGGTCTTGCCGGCACCGTTGGCGCCGAGCAGGCCACAGACACTGCCGCGCGGCACCGTGAAATCGATCCCGGCCAGTGCCTCAACGGCACCGTAGTGCTTGCTGAGCTGCTCGACTTTGATCGCGGCTGCCGTCACGAGCTCGGCCGGCGATCAGTTGTCGTGCGACTGCACCGCCGCCACCTGGGCGTCGACAACGGCCAGCGCGGTGGCGTTGACGACGCGGCGCACGGTGGCCGAACCGGTAAGCAGGTGCACGGGATGTGCCAGACCGAGCAGCACCGGACCGATGGTGACCGCTTCGCCCAGTTCCTTGATGAGGTCGTAACCGATCTTGGCGGCATCGATGTTCGGCATGATCAGCAGGTTCGCCTGTCCGTGTAGCGGCGAGTCCGGCTTTACCGTCTGCCGGATCTGATCGTTCAATGCGGCATCGGCGCGGCTCGGGCCATCGACTTCCAGCCCGGCGTCCCGGGCCCGGATCAAGTCCACCGCCTGTCGCAGCCGCGCCGCTACCGGCGTATCCTCAGCGCCGGCATTGCCATGGGCCAGCAGCGCGGCGCGTGGCGTCATGCCAAAACGCCTGACCACATTCGCGGCCAGCAGTGTCATGTCGGCCAACTGCTCGGCGTCGGGTTCCGGTGTGACTGCCGTGTCGCAGATGAAATAAACGCCCTGCTTGAGAATAACGATGTTCATGGCGGCCGCCTGGGCGACGCCGGATGCGAGCCCCAGCTGGTCGACGATATGTTGCAGATGTGTGTGGAAGTAATCCTCGTAGCCGCAGATTATGCCGTCGGCCTGACCCGCGTGAACCATGCGCGCCGCCATCTGGCTGTTGTGATCGGTGGGATCATCCACCGCGACAATATCGATATCCGTATCCGGGCGCAGCCGCAGGCCGAGCTGGTTGATGCGTTCGCTGATGGTAGCCGCGTCCCCGATCAGCACCGGCCGCGCCAGCTGTTCGTCGACCACGCTTTGCACGGCACGCAGGATCAGCGGCTGTTCACCCTCAGCATAGACGATGCGCTTCGGCTGTGACTTGGCACGTTCGAACACCGGCCGCATGATCAGCACCGACTCGAAGACATAGCGCTGCAGTTGCTGGCGATAGGCTTCGACGTCTGTCAGCGGTCGCAGCGCCACACCGCTGTCGCTGGCGGCCATGGCCACCGCCGGCGCCAGCTTGAGTATCAGGCGCGGGTCGAACGGTTTCGGGATCAGGTAATCGCGACCGAACTTGAAATCGATGCCGCCGTAGGCAGCCACCACGGTATCGGGGGCCTCCTCCATGGCCAGTTCGGCCAGCGCATAGACACAGGCGAGCTTCATTTCATCGTTGATGATGGTCGCGCCGACATCCAGGGCGCCACGGAAAATGAACGGGAAACAGAGGACATTATTGACCTGGTTCGGATAGTCCGAGCGGCCGGTCGCCAGGATCGCATCCGGTCGCACCGCCTGCGCTTCCTCCGGCAGGATTTCGGGCAGCGGGTTCGACAATGCCAGGATCAGCGGGTCGCGCGCCATCGACCGCACCATCTCCTGTTTCAGTACGCCGGGACCGGACAGGCCGAGAAAGATATCGGCATCCTGCATGGCTTCGCTGAGTGTCTCGATGCTGCCGGTTTTGGTCGCAAACATTTTCTTGTGCGGTTCCAGGCCGCCGCGCCGGCCCGGATGCAGCAGCCCGTCACGGTCGAACACCCGCATGTTTTCCTTCGGCAGTCCCAGCCCTTCGAGCACTTTCAGACAGGCGATACCGGAGGCGCCGGCACCGGTGCTGACCAGTTTGACATCCTTGATGTCCTTGCCGACGACGCGCAGGCCATTGAGTACCGCCGCCCCGACAATAATCGCCGTACCGTGCTGATCGTCATGAAACACCGGAATGTTCATGCGATTGCGCAACCGGCCCTCGACCATGAAGCATTCCGGCGACTTGATGTCCTCGAGATTGATGCCGCCGAAGCTGGGTTCGAGGCTGGCAATAATATCGACCAGCTTTTCCGGATCGCGCTCGTTGATCTCGATATCGAACACGTCAATGCCGGCAAATTTCTTGAACAGCACCGCCTTGCCTTCCATCACCGGCTTGGCCGCCAGCGGGCCGATGTCACCGAGACCGAGTACCGCGGTGCCATTGGTGACGACGGCGACCAGATTCGAACGCGCGGTCATATCGGCAACACTGGCCGGATCGGCAACGATCGCCTCGCAGGCCGCGGCGACGCCGGGACTGTAGGCCAGCGCCAGATCGCGCTGGTTGGCCAGTGGCTTGGTGGGCGTGACTTCGATCTTGCCGGGGCGTGGATAGCGATGGTAGTCGAGGGCGTTCTTGTCGCTGTCGCGGTTCATCGAATTGACTGTCAGTGTGAGAGATTGTTAACGGTACGTAACCGGCTGCGCGATGATTGCGCCGCTGCCCCGGCCGCTTGCATGTCAGGGCTTAAAACCCGGCGGCAGACCGCCACCGCCGCCGCCGCCCATGCCCTGCAGCATCTTCTGCAGGCCACCCTTGCGTTTCATGCGTTTCATGGTCTTTTGCATCTGTCCGAACTGTTTCAGCAGCTTGTTGACTTCCTGAACCGAGGTTCCGGAGCCCGCGGCGATGCGCTTCTTGCGCGAACCGTTGATGATATCCGGCTTACGGCGCTCCTTTTGCGTCATTGAGTCGATGATCGTGCCGAGCCGGTTGAACATACCATCATTGACCTGATTCAGGGCCCCGGCCGGCAACTGGCCGGTGCCGGGCAACTTATCGAGCAGGCTGCTCATGCCCCCCATGCGGTTCATTTCATTGATCTGATCGCGAAAGTCGTCCAGGTCGAAACCGCCCTTCTTGATCTTTGCGGCCATTTTCTTGGCCTTGTCCTGATCGGTCTTGCGCTCGACCTCCTCGATGAGACTCAGGACGTCGCCCATGCCGAGAATGCGCGAGGCGACGCGTTCCGGATGGAACGCCTCCAGGGCGTCGAATTTCTCGCCGCTGCCGAGGAACTTGATCGGCTTGCCGGTGACATGCCGTACCGACAGCGCCGCACCGCCGCGCGCATCGCCGTCGACCTTGGTCAATATCACCCCGGACAGCGGCAGGGCATTGTTGAAGGCCTCGGCCGACTTGACCGCGTCCTGGCCCATCATGCTGTCGATGACGAACAGCGTCTCCGCCGGGCTCAGGTCACTATTGAGCGCCTGGACCTCGGCCATCATGTCTTCGTCGACATGCAGACGTCCGGCAGTGTCGACGATCAGCGTCTCGACGCCCTGGCGGCGCACCGTCGCCACGGCATCGCGGGCGATATCCAGCGGCTTCTGCGATGAATCACTGGGCAGGTACTCGATACCGGCCTGATCGGCGTAGGCGTGCAACTGGTCAATGGCGGCGGGTCGGTAGACGTCGCAGGACACCACCTTGACGCTGCGCTTGAGATCATCGCGGATGTGCCGCGCCAGCTTGACCGCGGTGGTGGTCTTGCCGGCACCCTGCAGACCGGCGAGCAGGATCACCGCCGGCGGTGCCACATTCAGTGACAGCGGCGTAGCTGACTCGCCCATCAGCCGCACCAGTTCCTCGTGGACGATCTTGATGACGACCTGGCCGGGCGTCAGGCTGGTGGCAACCTCCTGGCCGATAGCGCGCTCGCGCACGTGCTCGATGAAATCCTTGACCACCGGCAGGGCGACGTCGGCCTCGAGCAGCGCCATGCGCACCTCGCGCATGGCCTCGCTGATGTTGTCTTCACTCAGCCGCCCCTGGCCACGCAGGTTTTTCAGCGTGCGGCCAAGGCGCTCGGAAAGATTGTCGAACATGTAGGTGACACCCGGTTCAGTTGGAATTCGGTTGGCTTATCCGGCCGCGTCGCGGTCACGGGGCGGTTCTGGCGGACCATTATAACCGAGCCGACCGTGGCTACGCATGTCGCGGCTTCAACCGACACGACGATTATGCAATGATGCTGTCAATGAACGCCTGTAGTGACCCATCATGAGCCCTGTCATCGGCACCGGCATCGCCAGCCTGCTCTATCTGGCCGCCGCCGGCCGACTGGCCGTGACCCTGTTCAGCCCGAACAGCCGGAACGACCGGCACGCCACCGGCTACCTGGTGGCCGGCGGCTTCGCCCTGCTTTTTCACGCGCTGGTGCTGTACCAGTTCATCCACACCGGCGCCGGGCTCGATCTCGGCTTTTTCAACGCGCTGTCGCTGGTTACCTGGATGATCGTTCTGTTCGTTCTGGTCGGCTCGCTGAACAACCCGTTGCAGAACCTGACCGTGGTGCTCTACCCGCTGGCGACGATCGCCCTGCTGCTGCAGGTACTCGTACCCAGCAGCCGGATATTGCCGGCCACGACGCCGACCGGCCTGGAGGCGCACATCCTGCTGTCGATCTGCGCCTACAGCCTGCTCGGCGTCGCCGCCCTGCAAGCGCTGGTACTGGCCCTGCAGGAGCGCCAGCTGCGACACAAGCATCCAGGCCGCATCATGCGCGCCCTGCCGCCATTGGCCGTCATGGAAAATCTGCTGTTCCAGATCATCACCATCGGCTTCTTCCTGCTCAGCCTGGCACTGGCTACCGGTTTCATGTTTCTCCACGACCCGTTCGCCCAGCACCTGGTGCACAAAACCGTGCTGTCGCTGCTGGCCTGGCTGACCTTCGCCATATTACTGTGGGGTCGCTGGGCGCGTGGCTGGCGCGGCCAGATCGCGATCCGCTGGACGCTGGCCGGTTTTGCCTGCCTGATGCTGGCCTATTTCGGCAGCAAGCTGGCGCTGGAACTGGTCCTCAACCGGGTCTAGATACGTGAATCGTGCAATGTGAACCTTGACGGCACGCGCCATCCCGGACGCCTCGCAGAGACGCCCGAGCAAGGCGCTGCCAAACCCGCACAAGCTTAAACCTGTCGCCTAAATTTTCGGAGTCAATCAAGCGTGGAAGCGATCCCGCTCAGTTACCTTTTCATCGCCCTGGGAGTGCTGGTTCTGCTGTCCGGCTACTTTTCCGGATCGGAAACCAGCATGATGGCGCTGAACCGCTACCGGCTGCGGCACCTCGCCGAAAGCCGCCACCGTGGTGCGATGCGTGCCCAGCAGTTGCTGGAACGACCGGACCGGCTCATCGGCATCATTCTGCTGGGCAACAACCTGGTCAATATCTTCGCCGCCTCGCTGGCGACGGTCATCGGCCTGCGCCTGTTCGGTGAGGCCGGCATTGCCATTGCCTCGCTGGGCCTGACCGTGATCATCCTCATCTTCGGCGAGGTCGCGCCGAAGACCGTCGCTGCCCTGTACCCGGAGCGGTTCGCCTTTCCCAGTTCATTCATTCTCAAACCGTTACTGCGCCTGTTCTATCCGGCCGTCTGGGTACTCAATGCCATTGCCAATGGCCTGTTGCGCATACTCGGTTTCAACATGGAAGAGCAGAGCGACTCACCGTTGTCACGTGAGGAACTGCGCACTGTGGTACGCGAGGCCGGCAACCTGATTCCGAAGCGCCACCAGAAAATGCTGCTCAGCATCCTCGATCTCGAAAACTTTACGGTGAACGACATCATGGTGCCGCGTGCCGAGGTTACCGGTATTGATCTCGAAGACGATATCGACGAGATATACGACATGCTCAATCATTGCCGTCATACCCGTATTCCGGTATTCCGCGGCGATCTCGACAATACTGTCGGCATACTGCATGTACGCCGCCTGTTGCGCAGTCTGATAGAACACGAAGAAGTCACCCGTGAAACCCTTGAGGCAAGCGTCAGTGAACCCTACTTCGTACCCGAGGACACGCCGCTGCATACGCAGATGGTCAACTTCCAGCGTAGCCGTCAGCGCATCGGTCTGGTCGTTGATGAGTACGGTGTCGTTCTCGGACTGGTAACACTGGAAGACATGCTCGAGGAGATCGTCGGCGAGTTCACCACCGACATGCAGAGTTTCAACCGCGATATCCACCCGCAGGATGACGGCAGTTACCTGATCGACGGTACCGCCAGTATCCGCGATATCAACCGCCAGCTACGCTGGCATCTGCCTACCAAGGGTCCGCGCACCCTGAACGGCCTGATTCTTGAGTATCTGGAAAGCATTCCCGAGCCCGGCACCAGCCTAAAAATCGGCGACTACGCATTCGAGATCACGGCAACCACGGAAAGCGCCGTCAAGACAGCCAAGCTGCGCTATTATCCGCAGAAAAAAAGCGGCAACACCTGAGTTGCCGCTCTCAGCCCGACTCTGTTCGGACCCGTTTCGGGCAGGCTAGAAATAGTAGCCCAGGTTGATATTGAAGCGGCTATTGGTTCCATCATCGTCACCGGCAAGACTACCGCCGATAAAAGGCTGATTGCGCGCCATGACGAAATCGAAATAGGCGAACAGACCGCCCGCACTCAACGAGAAACCAGTCACGTTCATCCAGGTATCATCCAGATTCGCTGGCTTGTCAGTGACCAGTGAATAGTCATTATAGAAAGTGACATTCGAGACCGGCCCGAAATTAACCGGCTTGCTGTACGAGACGTTGGCGGTATAGACGCTCGTCTCGGCCGGAATGGTATCAAAGAAGCTGTATGCACCCACGGTCATGACGTCGGCGCCGGAATCGAGATCGTACTCCTGACGTGCCGCCTGCAGCTGCACGTTCCAGCGATCATAGAAACCGTCCAGATGAATCGCGTAGGCATGATTGTCGCCGACCGAATTGGTGCCGTCATGCAGATCCCCATACTGACCGGAGACTCCGATTTCAGTGACATGGTCTTCGGCATGTTCAAACCGGTAGGCAGCACGGGCATTGAAGGTATTCGTTTCGCCAAGCTCCTGGGCACCGATTAAATTACCTTGACCATCAATGGCATTGCCACCACCCACAACGTCGTAGGAATAGCGATCGGCACGATTGTCGACAAAACCGTCGACACCACCCTGTTCGTCATTCTTGTAGAAGGCTGCCTGCAGATTCCACGGACTATCATCGTAGATGAATTTCACACCCATGTCGTAGTCGTCCTCCAGTCCCAGGTAATAGTTGGAACTGAAGAAGTAGTTATGTGAGTTGAATGGCAGAACGCCGAATGGTACCTGGTGGATGCCCACCTGCCCTTGCAGCTTGTCGGTAAAATTGTAACCGACCCAGCCGTGATGAATGACATCCATGTATTGGTAAAAGCGATATTCACCCGACAGCAGCACGTCACCGATAGCCCCGTCTAGGTTGATACGGAAAGTATCAAAGTCGAAGTCACCGCCGCGGTCGCGATTGCCGGCATTGAAGTCCTCGAAACTGAACTGGGTTCGCAGGGCACCGTGCACGCGTATGGTGTTTTCAGCCTTCTGCGCCTCACGCTGGGCATAGACCTGTTGGGCCTTGGTGGTGACCAGATCCTCGACCTCGGAACGGTAAGTGCTGCCAAGCAGAATGCGGGTTTCCAGTGTCGAGGCCAGTTCCTTCATGTCGGTATCAACCACATCCATATCACTATCACTCGCGATAGACTCATCATCGATCCCGCCCGCTCCTTCATCATCCTCGATCTGGATCACGCGCAGCTGCTGCGGCTCGTTGTTTTCATCTGTCGCCGGTCCGGATTCATGCTCGGCAACCTTCTGCTCGGCCTGCTCGAGTTTTTGTTCCAGCTCACCCACGCGTTCTTTGAGGGCACGCAACTCTTCAAGTATCTCGGCGTTGGTTTCGTTCGCTACAGCAGCGATCGGGAACAATAACAACAGACAAAAGTTCCCGAAAAATACACCCAGCCGATGCATTTCAGGTTTTTTGTAAATGATCATGGCTGCACTCCCAATTGATTGCATCAACTCCGTAGCCCTGTACAGCATCCCCAACAACGAAGCATTTTTACTGCAAAAAAACGCAACCTAACAGCAAGCGATCGCCCGTGACAAGCGAGACGACATAATATCGAAGAGAAAGACTAATGAGGGAGTGGCACGCGAATAACGCTGCAGCATGACTGCATTGGAATTGATTGTGTGGTAGCTATTCGGAATGACAAAACCTGTTCAAAACCAGAACACCACCCATATGTAACAGGTTTGCCCCGGTATACTTCAGGTCAGTGACTGTACGACATCCAGCGCTTCACTGAGGCGACTGACACCGGTGATCTGCAAGCCCTCGATCGCCTGCTTCGGCTTGTTGGCCTGTGGCACGATGGCATGCTTGAAGCCGTGCTTGCCGGCTTCGCGCAAACGTTCCGGACCATTCAGCACCGGCCGAATTTCCCCGGCCAAACCAATTTCACCGAAGGCAATCAGCTCCTGCGGCAAAGGCTGATCGCGCAGGCTCGATAGAGCCGCCAGCACGATCGGCAGGTCGGCGGCCGTTTCGGTAACACGTACGCCGCCGACAACATTCACGAACACGTCCTGGTCATAGGTGGCAATACCGCCATGGCGATGCATGACCGCGAGCAGCATGGCCAGCCGGTTCTGTTCCAGGCCGAGAATCACGCGCCGCGGATTACCGCCCTGACTGGCATCGACCAGAGCCTGCACCTCGACCAACAACGGCCGGCTGCCCTCGCGCGTAACCATGACCACACTGCCGGCCACCGGCTGGTCGTGACGCGACAGAAAGATCGCCGACGGATTACCGACTTCCTTCAGGCCCTTGTCGGTCATGCCGAACACGCCCAGTTCGTTGACCGCACCATAGCGGTTCTTGATCGCGCGGATGACGCGATAACGACTGCCGCTGTCGCCCTCGAAGTAGAGTACGCCGTCGACCATGTGCTCAAGCACGCGCGGTCCGGCCAGCGTGCCCTCCTTGGTGACATGACCCACCAGGAAAACAGCAGTGCCGCTTTGCTTGGCATAACGGACGAGCTGTGCGGCGCATTCACGCACCTGGGCGACGGCGCCGGGCGCCGATTGCAATGCCTCGCTGTAGACGGTCTGGATCGAGTCGATCACCAGCACGGCGGGCTTTTCCGCCTGGCTGGTGGCGAGTACGTCTTCCAGCCGATTCTGGGTGGAAATTTTCAGGTCGGCGAGCCGCAGTCCCAGGCGCTTGCCACGCAACGCCACCTGCTGTGCCGATTCTTCCGC
The DNA here is from genome assembly GCF_024808875.1 of Methylohalomonas lacus. Taxonomy (GTDB): domain Bacteria; phylum Pseudomonadota; class Gammaproteobacteria; order Methylohalomonadales; family Methylohalomonadaceae; genus Methylohalomonas; species Methylohalomonas lacus. The sequence goes on along the minus strand of NZ_JANUCT010000002.1, from coordinate 152,325 downwards.
GGTCACGTACAGGCAGGGCGTGCCGGTCGCACTCAGGTTGGCTACGGTTTGCAGCAGCAGCGTCGACTTGCCGATGCCGGGGTCGCCGCCGATCAGCACGATCGAACCGCGTACCAGGCCACCGCCGAGCACGCGGTCGAATTCACCGGTACCGGTCGCCAGCCGCACCTCGCCTTCCGTCTCGACGCTGTCCAGCATCTGTACGGCGGCGGCTTCACCAACCAGGTGCATGGGCTGACTGCCGCGGCTGCCGGCGTGCTGGCCAATGGCAATGGCAGCGATTTCCTCCAGCGTGTTCCAGGCGTTGCAGTCCGGGCACTGTCCCGACCACTTGGGAAACTGGGCCCCACAGGCGTTGCACTGATACTGCACCTTCGGCTTTGCCATCGTTTGTTTGCTCCGCGCTAGCCCTGTTCGTGGAAACGCGTGCGCTTGCGATCGCCACACAGCAGTTCGTAGGGAATGGTACCGGCGCAGTCGGCGATCTCCTCGACCGGCAGACCGTCGCCCCAGAGCACGACCGGGTCGCCGACCTGTGCCGTCGGCGCATTGCGCAGATCCACCGCCAGCATGTCCATGGAGGCGACGCCGATCATGGCCGCGCGCTGGCCGTTGACCAGGATCGGCGTGCCGGAGCGGGCGTGGCGTGGATAACCGTCGCCGTAGCCGGCGGCGATAATACCGACCGGCATGTCCTCGGGGCACGTCCAGGTGGCGCCGTAACCGACCGTGTCGCCCTTGTGCAGGCGCTTGACTGAAATCAGCTGCGAGGCGAAGGTCATCACCGGCTGCAGGCCCTCATCGAGACTCGGTCGTTGAACATTCGGTGACACGCCGTAGAGCAACAGGCCGGGCCGCACCCAGTCGCCATGGCTATCCGGCCAGTCGAGAATTGCGGCCGAATTGGCGATACTGCGCTCGGCAACCATGCCGGCGGTGCAATCGGCAAACGTCTGCAGCTGGCGCGTGGTCAGCGCGTCACCGGGCTCATTGGCCGACGCCAGATGGGTCATTAGGCGGATGTCGCGGCTGACCGCCGCATAGCCGAGCAGTTGCTCGCGCGCCGCGGCCACCTCCGCGGGCGGAAAACCCAGACGGTGCATGCCGGTGTCGATCTTCAGCCAGGTGCGCAGCGCGTGATCACGGCCGGCCGCCGCCAGCATGGGAAACTGCTGTGGATGATGGATGACGATTTCCAGGTCGAGTTGCTGGATGGCGGGCAGCTCGTCGGCACTGAACGGCCCCTCCAGCAGGACGATAGGCTGGCGAATGCCGGCGTCACGCAGCTGCCGTGCTTCCTCCAGGCAGGCAACGCCGAACGCGTCCGCCTGCGCCAGTCGCCGGGCAATGCGGCCGATGCCGTGACCGTAGGCGTCGGCCTTGACCACCGCCATAATCTTCTGGCGCGGCGCCAGCTGGCGGACACGCTGGAAATTCGACTCGAGGGCGGCAAGGTTGATAACAACACTGGCCGGTCGGCTCATCCATAATCCCCGGTGGAAAAGCGACTGTCGTCGATATAGTTTTCAAAGCGCGTGTACTGGCCGCGAAAAGCGAGAAAGCATTCGCCGATGGGTCCGTTACGCTGCTTGGAAATGATGATCTCGGCCTTGCCCTTGTCCTGGCTGTCCTCGTTGTAGACCTCGTCGCGATAGATAAAGACGATAACGTCAGCGTCCTGCTCGATGGCACCGGATTCACGCAAATCCGACATGCGCGGCCGCTTGTTGTCGCGCTGTTCCAGCGACCGGTTCAGCTGCGACAGCGCGATGACCGGCACGTTGAGTTCCTTGGCCAGTGACTTCAGGCCGCGCGAAATGGCGGACAGCTCGGTGGCACGGTTCTCACTGTTTTCCGGCATCTGCATGAGCTGCAGGTAGTCGACGATCACCATATCAAGACCATGCTCGCGCTTGATGCGCCGGCAGCGCGAGCGTACCTCGGACGGCGTCAGGCCACCGGCGTCGTCGATGAACATCTTGCGGTTCTGCATCATGGTCAGCGTCGCCGTCAGCCGCGGCCAGTCGTCCTCGCCGATGTTGCCGGTTCGGATCTTCTGCTGATCGATACGCGATAACGAACCGAGCATACGCATGGCCAGCTGTTCACCCGGCATTTCCATGCTGAAAATCGCCACCGACTTCTCGCCCTTGATGGCGACATGCTCGGCGATGTTGATGGCGAAGGCGGTATTGTGGGTGACCACGTAATCGTCGGTGATATACAGATTGTCGGGGTGTGTCACCGAAATGCACTGGGCCGGCGCCTTTCTGACCCATTCAACGGATTTGATGACCGGCATGCGCTGCCGCTTTATCTTCGGAATGACGCGATCCTGCTTAGCCGGCAGGGTGAACAGATCGCGCGGCCTGGAATAATGAATATTGACGACCCAGGCATCACGCCCGGTTCTGCGCTCGCCCTTGTAAGTGTAACGGTTCTGGCGCACCCGTTTGGTTGCCCAGCCACCGAGCGAACGCGCCAGTTCCACGACATCATCCGCGAGCTGCCGGCTCACCGTGGCAAAACGGATACTGCCCCATGCTTCTATCCAGCCGTCGGTATCCAGCAAACCGCGCAATAATGCCAGCCGGGTGCTCTTGTCGGCATTCTTGTAGCATTCGGGTACGAACTTGGATTCAGCCCCGGTTTCCCAGAGCGACAGGGATTTCAGCGCCTCCATCAAGAGGTTGGGTGAAACACCCTGCTGGCCGACCCGGTGTGCGCCGCCGGATTGCACCACGCGATAGTCATAACCGCCCGCTGCCCGTAGCTGATAGCCTGCGCCGAGAGATTCGGCAAAAGTGTCGAGCAATTCCTGGCTCGCACTTGAAAAGCGGACCGCAGAGCCTTTCAAATTACCATCGCCCAGCAACAGGCCGAGCACCCAGGGTTCGACTGGCAGCGACCGACTCGCACCGAAATCACCTGAACAGTGATCGATCCATAGGCGATCCTGGTAGCGCTTGCGCGTCAGAAGTTCACTAATTTTGGCGGTGGAAATGGTGCGCGCTTTATCCCACAAGCGGTGATGAACTTTCCACAGGTGTTCATCACAGACTTCGGTACTGCGGCCGTCTGAAAAAGTGATCCGATAGATATCCCTGGTGCCCTGGGGAAATACGCCTGCGACCCGCGAGGGCCGGCCATCGACGGAGGCAAGCCGATCGCCCATGCGCAGATCACCCATGGTCTTCCAGCCATCCTGTGTACGGATTTTCGCATCCAGCGGCTGGGCCTTGCCCATGGACGGCCTACCGGCGACGATGACCAGGTCGGACTTCTGCAGGCCGGCGGTCATCTCGTCGAAGTCCTTGTAGCCGGTTTCGATGCCGGTGATGTGGCTGTTGCTGCGGTAGAGTTCGTCGACCTTGTCCAGCGCCGCCGTCAGCAGCGTGGTGATCGAGCGGTAGTTGCGCCGGCCGCGGCTTTCCTGCTCGGCAATGCGAAAGACGCTGCTCTCGGCAAAATCCAGCACCTGCTCGCTGGTGCGGCCTTCGGGATTCAGGCCGGCGCCGGCAATGTCGTAGCCGGTGTCGATGACCTGGCGCAGCACCGAGCTCTCGCGCACGATGCCGGCGTAACTCTTGACGTTGGCGGCGCTGGGGATGTTCTCGGCCAGCGCGGCAAGGTAATCGTGGCCGCCGGCCTCGTTCAGCAGGCCGGACTTGTCCAGCCACTCCGACAGGGTGATGACGTCACACGGCCGGCCCTCGTTGATGAGGCTGCCGATGGCGCGAAAGATGAGGCGGTGATCCTTGCGGTAGAAATCCTCCTCACTCAGCTGTTCGGAGATTTCGTCCCAGGCGCGGTTGTCGAGCAGCAGGCCGCCGAGTACCGACTGTTCGGCGGGTACCGAATGCGGCGGCACCTTGAATGACTGGTGTGACCGGTCCTTGGTGATATCCGAGGTGGCGGGACTGGTCATCGGCCCTACTGGTCCTCCAGGTACGAACGGCGTTCGCGCTATTGCGGATGTACAACCGCCGGGCCCGGGCCCGGCGGGTTACAGACAGACGGGATGCCGCTCAGGCGGCGTCCTCGGCGACCACGACAACCGTGATCGTGCATTCGACATCGGCGTGCAGACTGACGTGCAGCTCGTACTCGCCAATAGCCCGAATCGGCTCCGGCATATGCAGCTCGTGCTTCTCCAGCTCGGCACCGGCGGCTTCGGCGGCCTCGACGATGTCGGCGGTAGCCACGGAGCCGTACAGCTTGCCTTCCTCGGCGGCCTTGCGCGGGAGCGTCAGCTTCAGACCGTTGATTTTCCCGGCACGCGCCTGGGCCGCAGCCAGCTGTTCGGCCTGGGCCTTTTCCAGCTCGGCACGGCGGGCCTCGAACTTGGCCACGTTATCGGGCGTGGCCGGCACGGCCTTGCCCTGCGGGATCAGGTAGTTGCGACCGTAGCCCGGCTTGACCTTGACCTGGTCGCCGAGGCTGCCCAGGTTATGAATCTTTTCCTGCAGTATGACTTCCATTACGCCACCTCAATCTCTCAATGTTTCTATGATACTTAATCACGGCGGGCCGCAACAGCGACCAACGCCTCATTCATTCCTGCTGTCGTCATTGCTGTCCCGATCCGTGCCGGCATCCTTCTCCGGCCCGATGCTGCGGCCGCGCCGCAGCCAGGCATCGGCAAACCCGACGCTGGCCAGAAACAGGATGAACTGCGGCAACAGCACCAGCAGCGCATACATGAACCACAGCCAGTGCGTCGCCCAGCCGCGCACTTTCACCAGCAGATGCACCAGCGCCAGACCCTGGAACAGGAACGCGGTCAGCGTGACGAACACCAGATCGCGCAGCCAGCCGGCGAATGCCCCCTCCAGCAGGACGGCGCCGGCGAGTGCCGCCACGGTCACTGTGACCAGCCAGCGCGGCAACACCAGGGCGCGAAATTCGGCACCGAAACCGCCCGGGTTGTAGAGCACCGCCTGCAGCCAGCGCGCGATCAGCACCGCCAGCGTCAGGCTGAACACCAGCCCGGCGGCCACCATGCCGTTGACGTACGGCATAATGCCTTCCAGCACCTGGCCGGTTGACAGCTCCGGCTGATTCTCCAGCAGCTGCTCCAGCTGTGGCTGTAATCGCTCGCGCCACCAGGCGGTCACATCGCCGGCCAGCAGGTGCAGCAGGCCGGCGTAGGCGGCCGCCACGCCGGCGGCGGCAAGAACCAGCGCACTCTGCGACTCGTAGCGGCGCAACTGGTAGGCACAAAACGCCACCGGTAGCCAGATTCCGAGCAGCAAACCCAGCGCCAGCGCGGCGGGCAGGCCGAACAGCAACAACGCCAGCGCCAGAACGACCAGTGACCCGAGCATGACCTGCAAACCGGCCAGCGGGCCGGCGCGCAGGCTGACCAACGCCACCGGTACACCGCTGACAATATAGGCCAGTGGCGGCACCACCAGCGACAGCAGTCCGAACGCCGTGGTCACGGCGATCGCCTGCGGCCTGCCACTCAGTATATAGCCGGCGAGCGCACGCATTGCCGTTCAGGTTCGGCCGCAGTCGCTGCGCCGTAACTCAGTGCGAGTCGCTGTACGGCAGTAACGCCAGGTAGCGTGCGCGCTTGATGGCGGTCGACAACTGACGCTGATACTTGGCCGCCGTACCGGAGATGCGACTGGGCACGATCTTGCCGGTTTCGGTGATGTAGTTCTTCAGCGTATTGATGTCCTTGTAATCAATTTCCTTGACGCCTTCGGCGGTGAAGCGGCAAAAGCGTTTGCGACGGAAATAACGGCTCATGATTTATCCCTCTCTAAGGTGAATACTGTGTGCTGACCGGCTTTCAGACTTCGTCGGTGGTCGTGGCTTCAGCGGCCGGCTCGTCGGCGCCGTCGGCGTCCTCATCGGCTTCAACGGGCGGAACCGACGCGCGGCTGTCGTCATCATCGTCGCGTTCGCGCCGCTCGTCGGACTCTTCCTCGTCCTTGCTCTTCATGAGCGGCGACGGTTCGGTAACGGCCTCGTCCTTCTTGACCACGAGGTTGCGAATAACGGCATCGTTGAAACGGAAGGCACTGGTCAGTTCATCCAGCGATTCGCCGTTGCACTCGACGTTCATCAGCACGTAGTGGGCTTTGTGAACCTTGTTGATGGGATAGGCCAGCTGGCGCCGGCCCCAGTCTTCGAGGCGATGAATCTTGCCCTCTTTGGCCTCGATCATGCTGCGATAGCGCTCGATCATGGCCGGCACTTGTTCGCTCTGGTCCGGATGGACCATGAAGATAATTTCGTAATGACGCATTAGTCGTTCCTCTCGGTTTGACAGCCACCCGCAAGCGGCGGTGTGGCAAGGTACTGGGGAAAACGCACAATTCTAGGGAAATCGGCGGGTTAAAGCAACTTTCGTCGCACGGCAAAGCGGACATCCGGCCCGGGCGGGCCTCCCGCCGGGAACCTTTTGTTCCCCTCTATCGAATAATCCGTGCGCCGGGCTACCCGCCGCGCTGGCGCAATGCCTCGAACAGGCAAATGCCGGTAGCCACCGACACGTTGAGGCTGTCGATGGCGCCGGCCATGGGAATATTGGCGAGATAATCGCAGTGTTCGCGTGTCAGCCGCCGCAGGCCGCGGCCTTCGGCGCCCATGACCAGTGCCAGCGGCCGGTCCAGGTCGATCGCGTGGATGCTGTCGCTGGCCTCGGCGCTCAGCCCAACCAGCCAGACACCGGCGTCTTTCATATCCGCGAGCGTGCGCCCGAGGTTGGTCACCCGCAGTAGCGGCACGATCTCGGCACCGCCGCTGGCGACCTTGCGCACGGTCTGGTTAATCCCCACCGCGCGGTCTTTGGGGATGATCACCGCGGTGGCCCCGGCGGCGGCGGCGCTGCGCAGGCAGGCGCCGAGATTGTGTGGATCCTGTACGCCGTCGAGCACCAGAAACAGTGGCTGCGCGCTGGTGGTCAGCAGTTCATCCAGACCCAGCGGGTCCTGGGCCGGTCGCCGACTGCGCAGCACGATGCCCTGATGCACCGCGTTGCCACTGAGCTTGTCCAGGGTTACGGCGTTGGCGCGATGTACGGCCACGCCGTACTCACGCAGCTGCGCGAGCAGTGATTTCAGCGATTCACTCTGTTGCGACTCCTGTACCCAGGCCTCGAGTATCTGCTCAGGTGCGCGTTCGAGCAGATGGTGCACGGCATGAATGCCATAGACCAGATCATGCTTTGCCATCATTCCCCCAGCTAACGCGACTCAGGCGTCGGCGTCCGGTTTCTTGCCCGTACGCTTGCGTTTGCGCCGCCGACGCTTCTTTTTCTTTTTTTCCGTCTTGTCGTCCTGATTCTGAGCGGGCTTCGCGGCCTTGCCGGCGTCACCTTCCTTCTGCGGGCTGTCGGCCAGTTCCAGATCGATCTTGCGCTCGTCGACGTCCACCCGCATGACCCGGACGCGCACACGATCGGCCAGCCGGTAAGTGCGGCCGCTGCGTTCACCGGTCAACTGATGGGCCACCGGGTCGAAGTGATAATAGTCGTTGCGCAGTGCAGTGACATGCACCAGGCCTTCGGTATAAACATCGGCCATCTCGACGAAGATGCCAAAGTTGGTCACGCCGGTAATGATCGCGTCGAATGCCTCGCCGATGCGATCGCGCATGAATTCACACTTATAGCGCAGGATGGCATCACGCGTGGCCTCGTCGGCACGGCGCTCGGTCATCGAGCAGTGATCGCCGAGCGTCTGCATGTCGTCCCAGCCGTAATCGAAATCGCCGGCCGGCTTGCCGGCGAGCGCATGGCGGATACCGCGGTGAACCAGCAGGTCCGGGTAGCGCCGGATCGGCGATGTAAAATGGGCGTAGACCGGGAAGTTGAGGCCGAAATGACCGAGGTTTTCCGGCGAGTACACCGCCATCGGCATACTGCGCAACAACACGGTCTCGATGGTGTGGGCGTTCTCGCGGCCCTGGATCTGCTCAATCACACGGGCGTAGTCGCTGGCGTCCGGGTTGTCGCCGCCGCCCAGCGTGATGCCCATTTCACCGAGCAGCTTGCGCAGGTCCTCAAGCTTTTCTTCCTTCGGTGTGTCATGCACGCGGTACAGCGTCGGAATCTTCTGTTCCGTCAGAAATTCGCCGGTAGCAACATTCGCCGCCAGCATGAATTCCTCGATAATGCGATGGGCATCGTTGCGCTCGATGACGATGACATCGTCGACATGACCATCCTCGTTGAACACCAGCTTGGTCTCGGTACTGGCAAACTCGAGCAGACCGTGATGCTCGCGGCGAGCATGCATAAGCTGGTAAAGCGCGTACAGGTTTTCCAGGTGTGGGATCACGTCCTGCTTGGCGGGCGGCAGACTGCGCGGTTCACCCGCCAGCACGCTGCCGACCTCGCTGTAGGTCAGCCGTGCCGCCGAACGCATCACCGCCGGGTAGAAGCGCTTGCCCGTAACCTCGCCGCGGCTGTCGACCTGCATCTCGCAGGCCATGCACAGGCGTTCGACCTCGGGCTTGAGCGAGCAGATCTCGTTCGACAGCACCTCCGGCAGCATCGGGATCACCTGGCCCGGGAAATACACCGAGTTGCCGCGCTGACGTGCCTCGTTATCGAGCGCACTGTCCGGCTTGACGTAATGCGAGACATCGGCAATACACACCCACAGCCGCCAACCGTCACCATCGCGTTCACAGTACACCGCGTCGTCGAAGTCGCGTGCATCCTCGCCGTCGATCGTCACCAGCGGCTTGGCGCGCAAATCCTCGCGCCCGGCGTACTCCTGCTCGCTGACCTTGTCCGGTACTTTGGCGGCTTCGCGTTCGACCGCGGCGGGCCACTCGTGCGGCAGGCTGAAAGCATGGATCGCCACTTCAACCGCCATGCCGGGCGCCAGATGGTCGCCCAGTACCTTGACGATTTTACCCAGCGGCTGGCGCTTCTTTTCCGGCTGCGCCGTGATTTCGGCAACGACGAACTGGCCGTGGTCCGCGTCGGCCGTGTGTTCCGGCGGGATGAGAATGTCCTGGTTGATGCGCCGGTTATCGGGCGAGACAAAACCGATACCGTGCTCATGGAAATAGCGGCCTACGATCTTCTGGTTGGCCCGTTCCAGCACTTCGACCAGCGCGCCCAGGCGCCGGCCGCGCCGATCGATGCCGGCGACACTGGCCAGTATCCGGTCGCCGTGCAGCAGCGTGCGCATCTCGCGCGGCGACATGTACAGATCCTCGCCGCCCTGATCCGGCACCAGAAAACCGAAGCCGTCGGGATGGCCGATAATGCGGCCACGGATCAAATCCATCTTGTCGGCCAGACCCACCTGGTCGCGGCGGTTGCGCAGGATGATGCCCTGCGCCACGAGTTCGCCCAGCGTCTGTTCCAGCTGCTGGCGCTGTTTGTCGGAATCCAGTTCCAGGTCCGCAGCCAGGCGGTCGATGGCGCGCGGCTTACCCGCTTCGCGCAAGTAGTCGAGTACCCGCTGCTGACTTTCCAACGACAGCGACCGGGTTTCCCGACGCCCGTCTGAACCCTGTTGTGGCGCTTTCTTTTTCTTACGCGTTGACATTAATCAAGAGCCTATGTAATCTCCGCCGCTTGTTGGACAGGCCGCTTGCCGGCCGATGCCGACAAGCCCGAAATAGCAGTGCGCAGTATGCCTGACTGATGGCAATATGGCATTGATGTTTCGGCAAAGCGGTGCTGTTTTAACCGCTTTTTCCAGATTGGCCGAGGTGGCGGAATTGGTAGACGCGCTAGCTTCAGGTGCTAGTGGGGGAAACCCCGTGGAGGTTCAAGTCCTCTCCTCGGCACCAATTTTTTAAACACGCCCTTTGCAGTTCGCTGGCCTGTTTCTGCCTGTCAGCAGCCTTCAATAGTATTCATCATCACGAGCTGTCCCGACCAGAGTCTGGTTTTGCTCGCCCGCTTGCCGATTCTACTTGCGCCGTCGCACGGCTATTACATGGTCAGCGTTTCTGCGTCGGTCCTGTCAACCGGCAGATATTGCAGACTCACTCGAACGGGTGCCGCTGAATGATGGTCTCGCCACGATCCGGACCGGTGGAGACGATATCGATCGGCGTGCCGACGATCGCTTCGATGCGTTCCAGGTAGGCGCGCGCGTTGGCCGGCAGTTCCTTGTAGCGTTTCACCCCGACGGTGGATTCCTGCCAGCCGGGCATCTCCTCGTAGACCGGTTCACAATCGGCCAGCGCATCGGCGCCGACCGGCGGCGTCTGCCGCTGCTGACCATTGCAATCGTAACCGGTACAGATCTGGATCGACTCCAGGCCATCGAGTACGTCGAGCTTGGTAATACACAGCCCGGAGACGCTGTTGATGTCTACCGAGCGTTTCAGCGACACGGCATCGAACCAGCCACAACGTCGTGCCCGGCCGGTCGTGGCACCGAACTCGTGACCGCGGCGCGCCAGGTGCTCACCCATGTCATCGAACAGTTCGGTCGGGAATGGTCCGGAACCGACGCGTGTGGTGTACGCCTTGGTAATGCCGAGTACGTAATCGAACTCGCGCAGTCCCATGCCGGTACCGGTCGCCGCACCCCCGGCGGTGGTGTTCGACGAGGTCACGTAGGGATAGGTGCCATGATCGATATCCAGCAGCGCACCCTGCGCACCTTCGTACAATACGTTGTCTCCGGACTGGCGCAGGCGATGCAGGATATCGGTAACATCATCGATCATCGGCATGATCTCTTCAGCTTGCTGCAGGCATTCATCAAGAATGGCCTGGAAGTCCAGCGGTTCGCTCTTGTAGTAGTACTGCAGCATGAAATTATGGATATCCAGAACCTCGCCGAGCTGCGCGGCAAAGCGTTCGCGATGCATGAGGTCGCCAACGCGCAGTGCGCGGCGCGCGCTCTTGTCCTCGTAGGCCGGGCCGATACCGCGACCGGTCGTACCGATCGCCGCCTTGCCGCGGGCCTTTTCACGGGCGTGGTCCAGGGCCACGTGATACGGCAATATCAACGGACAGGCTTCGCTGATGCGTAACTGCTGGCGCGCCGGCACGCCGCTGGCTTCCAGCATGCGCAATTCCTCAAGCAGTGCCGACGGACTTAACACGACGCCGTTGCCGATCAGGCACTGCACGCCATCGCGCAGGATGCCGGATGGAATCAGGTGCAGAACTGTTTTCTTGCCATCGATAACCACGGTGTGGCCGGCATTGTGCCCGCCCTGAAAGCGCACAACGGCTGCCGTACGATCGGTCAGCAGATCGACCAGTTTGCCCTTGCCTTCATCCCCCCACTGCGTACCGACGACGACGACATTCTTGCCCATGCTAGTGCCTGTCCAATGACCCGTTATTTATTGACTGGAAAATGAGTATTCAGGCCAACGCCGTCAGGCGCTGACGATTTGCCACTGACCGTCGCGCTCGACGATGCAGCGATCGCAACCGAGTTCGGCCAGCGTGGCCTCGGTGCCCGGCAACTGCACGACGACCCGCTCGCCCTGCGCGCGCAGATCCGCGACCAGCGCCTGCAGCGCGGCATCCGTCGACCAGGGCGCCGCGATGCCGGGTGACAACCGTACCGCCGTGTCGTGCAGGGCCAGTAAACGTTTGAGATCGACACTGAAGCCGGTCGCCGGCCGGGCGCGGCCAAAGGCCTTGCCGATATCATCATAGCGACCACCATAGGCGACGCCGACGCCCTCCCCCTGCAGGTAGGCGGCGAACATCAGGCCGGTATGATAGTGATAACCACGCAATTCGGCCGGATCGACATAGAAATTCACGTCCGGGTAACGGCTGCCGACGATTTCGATCAACCGCTCAAGCTCATCAATGGCCGCCGTCACCGCCGCGCCACCTGCAGCCATCGCCTGACGGGCCTGCTGCAGAACCTCTGCATCGCCGTTCATCTCGATCAACGCGCGCATGGCAATAGCCTGATCGCCGTCGATCTGCCAGCTGGCAATCAATTCATCCAGTTCAGCCGCCGCCTTGCGTTGCAGTACATCGAACAATACAGCCGTTTGATCGTCATCAAGGCCGGCCGCGGCAACGATGGCGCGGACGATACCCATATGACCGAGATCCACGTACACCTGTTGCTGGCCGACCAGCTTCAGGGTCTCCAGCATCAGGCACAGCACTTCGGCGTCGCTCTCGACACCGCTATGACCGTACAGCTCGGCACCGACCTGCAGCGGACAGCGACTGTCACCGGTGCCCATCGGCCGGGTATGCACCACAGTGCCCAGGTAACACAGCCGTGTCGGTATCTCGCGCTTGAGTTTGTGCGCATCGATGCGCGCCACCTGTGGCGTGGTGTCGGCACGCAGTCCCATGAGCCTGCCGGTCAGCTGGTCGGTCAGCTTGAACGTCTGGATATCGAGATCGCTACCGGTGCCGGTCAGCAACGAATCGAGAAACTCGATGAGCGGAGGTATAACCAGTTCATAGCCCCAGGTGGCGTACAGATCGATGACCTCACGGCACAGCTGTTCCAGCGCCGCGGCACGCGGCGGCAGAACCTCGTCAACCCCTTCGGGCAGTAACCAGCGATCGCGCAGGGTCATGGATCAGTGCACCAGATAGAGCAGAGCCGTTCCGAGAATCATACTACCCAGGCCGATGACGCGCAGGGTTGCATCGTCGAGCTGGGATGCCTGAAGCATCGCCCTGCGGAAACCCGCAGGGCTGAGAAAGGGCATGATGCCTTCAATCACACAAACCAGTGCCAGCGCGGTTATGAGTTCTATCCACATGGCGTCATCGTGTGCTCTTGCACTTCAGCATCCACCGTCATGCACACGGCCCGTTTCTGCGACTGGCTGGGCTATTGTGGTTGCGGCGTATTGAAGTAGCGGAACAGTTCACTGTCCGGCTTCAACAACAATATACTGTTCTCACCGTCAAAGCCTTCGCGATAGACGCCCAGGCTACGGTAGAAGTTATAGAACTCGCTGTCGCGATTATAGGCGTTGGCATATATCTCGGCGGCCTGTGCATCACCTTCACCGCGGACGACCTCGGCATCACGATAGGCCCTGGCCAGAATGACCTCACGCTCGCGATCAGCATTGGCCTGAATACGCTCGGCGGCCTCGGCACCGCGGGCACGAAAATCCTTGGCCACGCGTTCACGTTCGGCACGCATACGTTCATAAACCGAGGCACTGACATTCTCGGGCAGATCGATACGCATGGTGCGTACATCAAGCACATCGATACCCAGATCATCAGTCAAAGTATCGAGCCGATCCTGTACCAGATTCATGACCATGCCGCGTTCACTGGCCACAACTTCCTGCACCGTGCGATCGGCGAATTCTTCACGCAGGGCACCGTTGATCTTCTGCGACAGCAACAGCTCGGCACGCATCATGTCACCACGTGTCGAGGTATAGAAGCTGTCCAGGTTCTCAATGCGCCACTTGACGTAGTAGTCGACGATCACGTCCTTTTTTTCGCTGGTCAGGAAACGCTGCGGATCCTGGTCCAGATTAAGAACACGCGTATCGAATTTCTGTACGGTATTGACCATCGGGATCATGAAATGCAGGCCCGGACCAAGGTCCGTACGCTCGATCTCACGGAATTTGAAGACGATCGCCTTTTCCCACTGGTCGACCTTGAAGGCCGAGAAATAGACGATGATCAGTAGCACGATAACCGGCAGGGCCAGTCGCTGGATCCAGGTAGTCATAATCAGCGTGCCTCCCGGCTACGATCGTTGTAACGCGATGACGATCCCTGACGGTTTTGGGATGGTGGCATCGCCGGCAATGATTGCGTCGGCGCCATGGCCCCGGACTCGCCACTGTCACTCTGCTTGTTCTGCTTGCGCGATTCCTGCATCAGCTTGTCGATCGGCAGATAGGTCAGGTTGCTGCCCCCGTCGGTATCCATGAGTATCTTACTGTTGCGATCAAGGACATATTGCATGGTATCGAGATACAGGCGCTGGCGGGTCACCTCCGGCGACTGCTGGTATTCATCCAGCAACAATGTAAAGCGGTCGGCCTGACCCTCGGCGCGGGCAATCACCCGTTCCTTGTAGCCCATCGCCTCTTCCGTCAGGCGTGCGGCCGCACCGCGGGCGCGCGGAATAATCTCGTTACGATAGGCCTCGGCCTTGTTGATCTGGCGCTGCTCGTCCTCACGTGCCTTGATGGCGTCGTCGAAGGCATCTTTCACCGCTTCCGGCGGTTTCACCGTCTGCAGGTCCACACTGGTAATCAGAATGCCGGTGTTGTACTCGTTCAGAACGCTTTGTATGCGTTCTTTCTGTTCACTTTCAATCTGGCTGCGCCCCTCGGTGAGCACGAAGTCGAGCTTGTTGCGGCCTACGATCTCACGGATCGCGCTTTCCACGACCTGGCGCAGCGTCGCATCCGGTGCCGACACTTCAAACAGGTAGTTGGTCGGATCGTCGATGCGCCACTGCACCGCGGCTTCGACACTGATGATGTTCTCATCCTGGGTCAGCATGGAAGCTTCATGGCTGACCGTGTTCGTCTGCCCCGTATTCACCTTCAAGACACGTTCAAACGGCCGCGGCATACGCATGCTCAGGCCCGGCTGCAGGGTTGTCTGGTACTCACCAAAGCGCAACACCACACCGCGCTGTTGCTGGTCGATGACATAGAACATGTCATAGGCCAGCCAGATAACGAGCAGCACGACCAGACCCAGCCACAGCAACGGATTGCCGCTGGCATTATTGCCACCGCCGCCCACCGGCGGACGCTGACCGAACAGCCCGCTCAGGCGCTGCTGTAATTTGCGGACAACCTCGTCCAGATCCGGTGGGCCGTCGCCGTTATTGCGACCGCCGCGATTACCCCAGGGATCCTTCGGACCTTGCCCGCCTGATGGTTCATTCCAACCCATGCGGTTTTGATTCTCCAGTGTGGCTGAATTTGAATTTGGTGCCAGACAAACAGCCTTCGATCTTACGGACTGCGTCGTGCAGCTGCAACTTGCAACCGCGTTTATTGCAGCATGCCCGGATCGATGCCGTCAGTATGCATGAGTTTGTGCAGCTGGCGGCTGTCGAGGTCGACTTTCAGCAACCAGCCGCCGTCGTCGGACGTCTGCTCCTCGCGCACCGCGCCGAGTTCGAACAGTTCGGCCCGCAGTTTACCCGCCGTCGGCGGCAAATGCAGTTCGTGGCGCTCGGCATTGCCGCGCACGTGACGGTCAAGCACCTCGTGCAACAGGCCCATGCCGCTACCATTTTGCGCCGACAGCCAGATGCTGAAGCGCTGATTGCCGGCATCGTAGTCCATGCGCGGCGCCAGGTCTTCCTGATCGATCTTGTTGTAAATGAGGATCTGTGGAATGTGGCCGGCGCCGATTTCACTCAATACGCTGTTGACCTGCTCAATGCGCGCTTCGCGTTCGGCATCGTTGCTGTCGACCACATGCAGCAGCACATCCGACTGTCGCGTTTCCTCCAGCGTGGCGCGGAACGCGGCGATCAGATCGTGCGGGATATGGCGGATGAAGCCGACCGTGTCGCTGAGTACCACGGCCCGGCCGCTGGCCAGCTCGCAGCGGCGAATGGTCGGGTCGAGCGTGGCAAACAGTTTGTTTGCCGCGTAGACACCGGCCCCGGTCAGGTGGTTAAACAGCGTCGACTTGCCGGCGTTGGTATAGCCGATCAGCGACATCACCGGCGTGCTGGATTCACGCCGTTGTTTACCGCTTTGCTCGCGCTGGCCGCGCACCTTGTCGAGACGGCCATGGATCGCCTTGATACGCTGGCCGATCAAGCGGCGGTCGGTCTCGAGCTGCGTTTCGCCCGGTCCGCGCAGCCCGATACCGCCCTTTTGCCGCTCGAGGTGGGTCCAGCCGCGGATCAACCGGGTCGACAGGTGCTGTAACTGTGCCAGCTCGACCTGCAGCTTGCCTTCATAGGTGCGTGCCCGCTGGGCGAAGATATCGAGAATCAGGCCGCTGCGATCCAGCACCCGGCATTGCAGGAACTGTTCGAGATTGCGTTCCTGGGCCGGCGACAGATCGTGGTTGAATATAGCCAAAGGCGCATTGTTGCGCTGCACACAGTCGCGAATTTCCTCGGCCTTGCCGGTGCCGACGAAATAACGCGCGTCAGGGCTGTCGCGACTACCGGTGATGATGTCCATGACATCGACACCGGCCGACTCCGACAGCAGTACGAACTCGTCCAGGGCTTCTTTGAAATCCGGGTCGCGGAAGTTGATGTGAATCAGTACGGCGTGTGATTCCATTCACTTACCATACTGGCTGCAATCGGCCGACGGCGGCACGAACGTTTTCAATCCTCGCCGTTGTCTTCATCGGCACGCGGCAGTTTGACGGCCCGCGCGGGTACGATGGTCGAAATGGCATGCTTGTAAACCAGTTGACTGACCGTGTTTTTAAGCAGAATGACAAACTGATCGAATGACTCCACCTGCCCCTGTAACTTTATGCCGTTGACCAGATAAATCGACACCGGCGTCCGATCCTTGCGCAAAGCATTCAAAAAAGGGTCCTGCAGGGAATGCCCCTTACTCATCGTTGTTCTCCTTGAATTATTGTCGGTGCGGCCCGCGCCGCCCGCCTGAGGGGGTCTTGTTATGCTCGTAGTCTAGCAATTGATACCTCAGATTATATTACAGTCTCATCAGGCCCGCAGTTCCGCCTGCAGATCGTCCTGCAACCGTTCCGCCAGGCCAGCTTCAGTGCTGTCATACCAGCGCGCATCGCGCTCGGCCCGGAACCACGTGAGCTGACGTTTTGCCAATTGACGCGTTGCAGCAACAGCATGCGTTATCATTTCCTGATAATCAAGCTGCCCGGCCAGGTAACGCCACACCTGGCGATAACCTACCATGCGCATCGAGGCCATGCCGTGATGCAGATCACCGCGCCTGTACAGCGCCTCGACCTCGCTCACCAGACCGGCCGCTAGCATGGCCTCGAAGCGGGTTGCCGCGCGCGTGCGTAACACCTGCCGATCGGCCGGTGCCACCACGCGTTTGATAAGCCGATAGGGCGGGGGTTCAGTGGCCGCCGCGGCCCACAATGAACTCAGCGGCTGGCCGCTGAGTTCATAGACTTCCAAGGCCCGCTGCAGGCGTTGCGGATCATTCGGGTGAATACGCCCGGCACTGGCCGGATCGACCTCGGCGAGCCGGGCGTGCAGCGCCTGCCAGCCATGTTCGCGGGCCTCGCGCTGGAGGCGCTGGCGGATGCTGTGGCTGGCGCCGGGCAACGCCGCCAGACCCTCGGCAAATGCACGAAAATACAGCCCGGTACCGCCAACCAGCAGCGGAATGCGGCCGCACGCATGGATGGCATCGACCTCGCGCCGGGCATCTTCCCGGAAACGCGCCGCCGAATAGCTCTCGGCCGGATCGCAGATGTCGATCAGACGGTGCGGCGCCCGCGCCCGGGTCGCCGCGTCGGGCTTGGCCGTGCCAATGTCCATGCTGCGGTAGACCATGGCCGAATCGACGCTGACGATGTCGCACGGCAATGCCTGCACCAGCGCCACGGCCAGCTCGGTCTTGCCGGCTGCGGTCGGCCCCATCAGGCAGACCACCGGCAGCTGCCCGACTGTAGTCATGACTGCCGCATCCAGGCGGCCAGCTGCGCCGCCTCCAGTTCACGCCAGGGCGGCATTGTCTCGAGACCTTGCCCGGCGTGTGCGGCCTGCAGTCGCTGCAGCAGCTGGGCCGGCGGCTCGGCCGTCAGCACCTGCTCGAACTCGGCGCCCGCATGTTGCGCCAGGCAGTCGAACAACGCCGGCTGCCAGTCGCTGCCGGGCAACGCCGCCAGCCGTGCCAGCAGTGCCGATAGCAAGACCGGCGTCGCCACCGGCAACTGCTTCGGCAGCGCCCGCAGCGCGACCCGGTTCGGCGCGGTCAACTCCAGGCGAATCGCCAGCGCCGCCAGCGACGTCTGCCACGCTTCCACCAGCGCGACCTGGTCGCGGTCTAGATCGCGTGTCTGCGGCAGCAGCAACGGCCGCTCATCAAAGTTGTCCGCGCGCCACGCCTGCTGCAGTTCCAGCCTCGTCAGCTGCTCGATGGCCGCGCGGGCATCGACGACCAGCAGGCCCGTCGCCGAGCGGGCCAGCAGGTACTGGCCGATCCGGTCCAGGTAGGCGGCCGTCGACGGCCCGTTGTCGGCGGCCGGTGTGTACGCGGGTGCCGCCGTCTCGGCCAGTTGTGCCGGTTGCGTGGCCGGCGTGCGGCGGTCGGCCGCAGCCGCATCGGGCTGTTCCGCCGGCACGGCATCAGCCAGCGCCTGGCGCAACGCACTGTAGAGAAAGTCATGCACGTCACGGGCGGCGCGGAAACGCACCTCATGCTTGGTGGGGTGGACATTGACGTCAAAATCGCCCGCATCCATCGTCAGGTACAGCAGCAACGGCGCATGGCGCCCGGCGCCCAAATCCTCGCTGTAGGCCAGCCGCAGGGCATGATTCAGGCGGCGGTCGCGGATCAGGCGACCGTTCAGAAACAGATACTGACGATCGGCCTGGCTGCGCGCCGTTGCCGGTTGCCCGGCGATGCCACTCAGCTGCAGGCCGCGATCGGCCACGTCGACGCGGCAGGCACGGGCGGCAAAACCACGACCGAACACGGTCGCCACGCGCTCCAGCAGGTCGGCGCCGGCGCTGATACTGAAAACCGTACGGCCATTGTGGCTGAGCTTCAGGCCGAGATCGCTGCGCGCCAGGCTGAACGCCTTGATCAGTTCGAGAATGTGGAGAAACTCGGTCTGCTCGGCGCGCAGAAACTTGCGCCGTGCCGGCACATTGAAAAACAGATCGCGAACCTCGATGGTCGTGCCGGCCGGATGGGCCGCCGGCGCCGGCGCCGGCAATACGGCACCGGGTTCGGCGCTGATTTCGCAGGCGCGTACACCCGACTGGCCGGATATCAGCCGCAGCCGCGCACAGGCGGCAATGCTGGCGAGCGCCTCGCCGCGAAAACCGAGACTGCGGATCGCCGCGAGATCCGCTACCGCGCGCAATTTGCTGGTGCTGTGCGGGGCCAATGCCAGCGCCAGATCGTCGGCATGAATACCGGCACCATTGTCGCGTACGCGGATCAGGCGCGTGCCGGCGGCCTCGATATCGACCTGGATGCGACTGGCACCGGCGTCGAGACTGTTTTCCAGCAGCTCCTTGACCACCGAGGCGGGACGTTCTATCACCTCGCCGGCCGCGATCTGGCAGGCCAGCTGCTGCGGCAACGTCTGGATACGACTGCTCATTTTGCCTCCCTGCCGAGAGCGAGCACGCGACCACCGAGCTGATGAGGTTCTAAGCTCGGCCGTCCTGGCCTCGCTAACAACCCCCGCCATGACCTTCCCTGGTCGTGGCGTGACGCGCGTCGCCGCGCGTCACCCTCGCCGGCCGCGATCTGGCAGGCCAGCTGCTGCGGTAACGTCTGGATACGACTGCTCATTTTGCCTCCCTGCCGAGAGCGAGCACGCGACCACCGAGCTGATGAGGTTCTAAGCCCCGCCACGACCGTGCGGACCGCGGCAGAAGCGGGAGATAGAAAACGGGCGTGGCGCAGCACCCGGACAGGGACAGAAAACAACGTCGCAACATCGGTCTATGATAAGCCAGCCGCCGGCGCGGGGCACGGAACTAACTGTCGCTGTCGCCCGGGATGACCAGCACCTGGCCGACCTGGATGCGATCGCCTTTCAGGCCGTTGGATTGTTTAAGCTTGTCCTGGCTGACGCTGTATTGCTGGGCGATGGTCGACAGCGTATCGCCGCGGCTTATGGTGTGACGCCGTACCTTCTCGCGGGCGGCCAGCAGCGTACCCTCCGGTGCGTGATCGGCGAAATACTGGCGCAGACCGCGCAGTATGGCATCGGCGAGCCGATTCTGGTGACCGGCATCGCGCAACTTGCGCTCTTCATCCGGGTTGGAAATGAACGCGGTTTCCACCAGTACCGATGGAATATCCGGCGCCTTCAGCACCAGGAAGCCGGCCGACTGCACGTCGCGGCGGTGCAGCTTGCCGGTACTGCCGAGTCCCTGGATCAGACGTTCGGCCACGTCGATACTCGCTTCCAGCGTGCCGGTCTGTGACAGATCGAGCAGTACTTCCTTGAGCACGTCATCCTTGTCATTCAGGCTGATACCGCCGATCTGGTCGGCGGCATTTTCCTGTTTCGCGAGCCAGCGTGCTGCCTCGCTGCTGGCGCCATCCTGTGACAGCACATAAACCGACGAACCATGCACACGCCGATCACGGAAAGCGTCGGCGTGGATGGATATGAACAGATCGGCATGATGCTCGCGTGCAATCTCGATGCGCCGGCGCAGCGGCAGGAAATAATCGCCGTCACGGGTTAGTATCGCGCGCATACCCGCCTCGCGGTTGACCTTGGCGGCCAGACGCTTGGCGATATCCATCACGACCTTTTTCTCATGCGTGCCGAGGGAACCGATGGCACCCGGATCCTCGCCGCCATGGCCGGCATCGATGGCGACGATGACATCGCGCATCGACTCGCTGCGCGCGGCCACCGATTTCGCCGGTGCCTGCGGGCTGCCGACCGTCTTGTTACCGTCGGCGGGAAAGACATCGACCACCAGACGGTGGCCATAGCGCTCGTTGGGCTTGAGCTGAAAGGTCTTGCTGGTAACGTCACGCTTGAGATCCAGTACCACCCGCAGATCGTTGCCATTGCGAATGCCGCTGCGCAGACTTTTCAGATAGCGGTCGTCGGCATCCGGCTGGTCCGGCTGCTCGGCCAGCCGCGCCTGCTCCAGGTCGATGACCAGGCGCTGCGGATCGTCGAGTTCCAGCAATTCGTGCTCAACCGGCGCACTCAGGTCGAAGACGATGCGGGTGTTGTCCGGCGCCGCCCAGACACGCACGCCCTGCACCTCGACCTGGGCACTGGCCTGCAGGCTGGGTACGAGCAATAGTACTAGGCTGGCGATAATGGCGCGCATAACAGTTCCAGTTAGGTAGATCCTTATATTTTATTAGCCTTTATTTGTTAATTTTCAAGTCTAATAAAGATTTTTTCCATACCTTCTTGTTTTAATTATAGTATCAACGCCTGAAAAAAGCCCAGTGGCAATCCGGGCAAAGTCGCCCGGGCAGCGGTTTTTTGCTCAAAATTTGAACGATTTCAACAAACTGACACCGTTATCGGTGCCCGCCGCCAAGTTGACGCGACGACCCTGCGGCGTCACCTCGATGCGGACGTCGATATCCGCGGCCGGCAGCAGGCCGGCAGCCTGCTCGGGCCACTCGATCAGGCACACGCTACCGGCGTCGAGATAGTCGCGAAATCCCAGCATTTCCAGGGCTTCCGGATCCTCCAGCCGGTACAAATCGAAATGATAGAACTGCCGCCCGGCGACCGCGTACGGTTCCACCAGGGTGTAGGTCGGACTCTTGATGGCGCCCGTGACGCCTACGGCACGCAGGAAGCCACGCACCAGCGTGGTCTTGCCGGCGCCCAGCGGCCCGTGCAGCTGGATCATGACGGCCGCCGGACAGGCCGCCGCCAGGGCGCCGCCGCAGGCCTCCATCGCCGCGCTGTCGTCCAGCGAATAATTCATCAGTCCTGGTGCAGATCCGGGTTGGCCAGGCGGCGCAGCGGCCGGAAAAGATCGCTCGCCAGCAGGCCGCGTTCACCGCCACCGGCGGCCGCCGTGTCCGCTGCCGCGGCGTGCAGACAAACACCGAGCGCGCCGGTCTCCGCCAGCGTCAGCGTATGCGGATAGAACTGTGCCAGCAGGCCGGCGAGCACGCCGCTGAGTACATCGCCCATACCACCACTGGCCATGCCCGGATTGCCGTCACTGCACAATACCGGGCTGGCATCCCCGGCGCCGATCAGCGTACCGCTGCCTTTGAGGACCGCCGCGCCGCCGTAGCGCGCGGTCAGTTGCGCCAGCGCCGCCAGCCGATCCGCCTGCACCGAGGCAGTGTCCGTATCCAGCAGCCGTGCCGCCTCACCGGGGTGGGGTGTCAGCAGCCAGTTGTCGCGCCGCAGTGGCTCACCGGCGAGCAGGTTCAGGGCGTCGGCGTCCACCACCAGCGGTAACGGGCTGTCCAGCACTGCGCCCAGCAGCCCCAGCGCCCAGTCACTGCGTCCCAGGCCGGGACCCACCGCGACAACGCTGGCACGCGCCAGTAACGGGCCCAGTGCAGACGGCTCATCGACCGCGTGCACCATCAGTTCCGGGCGCTGCTGGACGATGACCGCGGCATGCTGCGGCCGCGTCGCCACCGATACCAGCCCGGCGCCGCTGCGCGCGGCCGCTTCGGCGGCCATGCGCGCGGCACCGGCGTAGCCGGCCTCGCCGCCGATCACCAGCACGTGACCGAAGTGACCCTTGTGGGCATTTGCCCGGCGCGGCGCCAGGATCGGTGCCAGGCTGGCGTAGTCGCGACGCCAGGCCGCCACGTCGACACCCTGATAAACCGCCGCCGGCACACCAAGATCGGCAAAGTGCAGACGCCCGCAAATAGCCCGGCCCGCGCCGGTCAGCAAACCGACCTTCATGCCGATGAAGGTCACCGTCAGCGCCGCATCCACGGCCCGGCCCAGTATGCGGCCGCTGTCGGCGTGCAGACCGCTGGGGATATCGACTGCCAGCACCGGCGCGGCAGCGGCGTTGACCGCGGCTATCCAGTCGCCCAGTTCGCCGCGCACCTCGCGATCCAGACCGGTACCGAGCAGAGCGTCTACGATCACATCGGCCGCCGCCAGCTCGGCCGTGCTGAACGGCCGCACCGGTACGCCGGCGGCCATGGCCGCATTCCAGGCCTGACGCGCGGCGCCGTGCAGATCTGTCGCGGCCGCCTTGCTGATCAGGCGCACATCGAGCCCGTCAGCCTGCGCCAGCCGTGCGATCACGAAACCGTCGCCGCCGTTATTGCCGCCGCCGCACAGGACGGTGATGCAGCGTGCCTCCGGCCAGGCCTGGCGCAACTGCGTGTAGGCGGCCGCGCCGGCACGTTCCATCAGCTCACTGCCGGGAATGCCGTGGTCTTCAATCGCGCGGCGATCCAGCTCGCGAACCGCGGCGGCGGTATAGAGCCGCTCGGGCAGTTCGGTGTCGTAATCGATCGTCGCGTGCATGTTGGGGCGGTCCTGTTCTAGCTGAAGAAGTGCTCGCGGTAGAATCTGAGCTCGTTGATCGAATCGCGTACGTCATCCAGCGCCAGGTGCGAGGAATCCTTGTCAAACTGCGGTCGCTGCGGCGCCCAGCGCCGGTAAAGCTCCTTGACCGTGCTGACATCGAGATTGCGGTAATGAAAGTAGGCCTCGAGCCCCGGCATCAGGCGATGCATGAAACGTCGATCCTGGCAAATGCTGTTGCCGCACATGGGCGAGGTATTGGCCGGCACATGGGTACTGACGAATTCCAGGGTCAGGCGTTCAGCCTCCGCCGTAGTATAGCGGCTGGCACGGACACGCTCGGTGAGGCCGGATTTCCCGTGCTGATTCGTATTCCACTCATCCATGCCCGCCAGTACGCTATCGGGTTGGTGAATGGCAATAGCCGGCCCCTCCGCCAGTATCTCGAGTTCACTGCTGGTCACTATCGTGGCGATCTCGATAATCGCGTCGTTGATCGTATCGAGGCCGGTCATTTCCAGATCGATCCAGATCAGGTTGCCGCTGTCCTGTGCCATGGCCGTATTCTGCTCCCTGTGACTGTATCTAATGCATGTTAAATTATTGCCGCAACGCTGTCGTGTCCGCCACACCCCTCTCACTCATGGGGTAAACCGTCCCCGGCATCCGACAGAAAATGGAACGCGAACACGCGCTTACTGTCCGAAGTAGATAACTCCCTGATCATGCCGGAAAGCGTGGCGCCGTGATCCGGTATCTGTCGATCACAGTCAGCGCTATCGATATCGCCGGCTATTTCGGGATAACTGTCTTAAAGCTGAAAGGAGGCTAAAATGGCAACAAGTGAAAGTTCAAACAAGGAACAACAGGATCTGCAGGAGCAGCTGAACGCCCTGCGCAATGATTTCTCCGAAATCACCCAGACGGTACGCGAGATATCAGCCAACCGGGCCCACCAGGGCCAGGAGAAGCTGCGCGAAACGGCCGACCGGACCCGCGCCCAGGTCCGTGAGTCCCTGCACAGCGTCCAGGGTGAAATCGAGCAGCGGCCCTATGCCAGCATGGCGGCAGCATTCGGCGTCGGCCTGCTGCTCGGCAAGCTGCTCGACCGCTGAAGCGGTTTTTAGTGAAAAACTAATGCCCGCATAAGGGAATTCAATAGCAACACAGGGAGGTGTTCATTTAGTATGGGAAGCATGAATTGGCGCGATAAAATCCAGATACGCACACTGGCCTACACCAGCATCGCCGTCCTGTCTGTCTGTGCCATCGTTTTTTTCGGTATTGCCGGCTATTTCGTGCTGGCCGAGTACTATTCGCCTGCAGTCGCCGCGGTACTGACCGCATCAGGCTTCCTGCTGGTAGCCCTGATCGTTTTTATCGCTGCACGGCTTATAACCCGTAAACGCAATAAAAGCCACAACCGCAGGCCGCAACCGGCAGACGATCTGGAAGTGGCGCTGGCCGCGAGCATAGAACCGGTCATCGGCGACTGGATCCGGCGCAACCCCGGCAGTGCCACGGCGGTCGGGCTGCTGCTCGGTGTCGCCGCTGGCTACAGCGATTCCATGCGCCGCGTATTACAGGATACCTACAAGCGCTATACGGACGATCACGGCCAGGATGGCGACTGAGCCGGTATTTTCACTTTCAAGCCATAGCCAATCACCATGACTTTCAATACCTGGACCTGGATCTTCCTGCTTGCCCTGGCCGGCAGTGTCGTTATTCATTTTCTGCTGAGCCGGCGCCATATCCGCCACGTCAGCGTTCACCGCAGCCAAGTGCCGGAAGATTTTGCCGACCGGGTCTCGCTGGCCGATCACCAGAAGGCAGCCGACTACTCGCTGGCGAAAGTACGTCTGCGGCTGGTTGACTATGTCATTTCCGTAGTGCTGTTGCTGATCTGGACACTGGGCGGCGGGCTCGACTTGCTCGACAGTGTCTGGCGCAGCAGCGGGCTGGACGGCCTGTGGCTGGGCGTTGGCTTCATGCTCAGCGCGTTCGCCATCTCGTCGCTGCTGGATCTGCCATCCGATATTTACCGCACGTTCGTCATGGAGGAGCGTTTCGGTTTCAACAAGATGACGCCGGCCACTTTCGTTTCGGATATTGCCAAGAACAGCCTGGTCTTTCTGGTGATCGGAATACCGCTGCTGGCACTGGTCCTGTGGATCATGCAAAGCACCGGCAGCTGGTGGTGGTTGTACGTGTGGTTGACCTGGCTGGGTTTCAGTGTGCTGATGATGTGGGCCTATCCGGCGTTCATCGCGCCGCTGTTCAACAAATTCCGGCCGCTGGAGGACGCGGCACTGCGCGATCGCATTCTGCGCCTGCTTGAACGCAACGGTTTCGAGAGCAACGGCATTTTCGTCATGGACGGTTCGGCGCGCTCGACCCACGGCAATGCCTATTTCACCGGCCTCGGTTCCAACAAGCGCATCGTCTTTTTCGACACCCTGCTCAACGAGCTCACTCACGAGGAGATCGAGGCCGTCCTGGCCCACGAACTCGGTCATTTCAAATGCCAGCATATCGTCAAGCGCATGAGCATTCTGGCCGCCATCAGCCTCGCCGGCCTGGCGCTGCTCGGCTGGGTCATCAATACGGACTGGTTCTACAGCGGCCTCGGCATCGAGCAGCCATCGACCTATATGGCGCTGACCCTGTTCATGATGATTTCACCGGTCTTCATGTTTTACCTGCAGCCGGTGTTTTCCCATATCTCGCGCCAGCACGAATTCGAGGCGGATGATTTCGCCGCCGGCCAGGCCCATACGCGCAACCTGATTAACGCACTGGTCAAGCTGTTCAAGGGTAATGCCAATACCCTGACACCGGATCCGTTGTATTCGGCGTTCCATGATTCACATCCGCCGGCACCGATCCGGATTGCACACCTGGAATCCAAACCGGCCTGAGGCCATGTCTTACTGACACCGGTAATAAAGCGTGTCAGACACGGACGCTCTTTCAGCCAGTAACCAGCGTGGGTCACGATACCTGATCGAATAACGATGACAGCGTCCCAGATCACCATCATCGTTATTCTGTCAGCCACCATTGTCCTGTTTCTCTGGGGACGCTGGCGCCACGATATCATCGCCGGCGGTGCGCTGCTGGCCTGTGTCCTCAGCGGACTGGTCCCGGCTGCCGGCGCATTCACCGGTTTCAGTCACCCGGCGGTTATCACTGTCGCCTGCGTCCTGATCATGAGCCACGCCCTGCAGACCTCGGGCGTAGTGGATCTGCTGACCCGCAAACTCCCGGCGGACATGGGACCGTTCATGGCGGTCGCCCTGCTGACAATACTCGCCGGTGTACTGTCGAGTTTCATGAATAACGTCGGCGCCCTGGCCCTGTTGATGCCGCTGGCCCTGCAGACCGCCCAGCGCCAGAAACTGGCGGCCGGTACCATGCTCATGCCGGTGGCCTTCGGCTCTATTCTCGGCGGCATGACCACCCTCATCGGTACGCCGCCCAACCTGATCGTTGCCGGCTTCCGCGCCGATGCCGGTCAACCCGCCTTCGGCATGTTCGATTTCACCCCGGTCGGTATCGTCGTCGCCGTCAGCGGCATCGCCCTTATTGTCCTAGGCGGCTGGCGACTGGTGCCGGCCCGCGAGCGCACGGACACGGACAGCTTCAAGACCGACACCTACCTCACCGAGGCGCGCATTCCCGAGGACAGCAAGGCCGATGGTCTGAGCCTTTATGAAATCGAGGCCGCCCTCGACGAGGCCGATGCCCAGGTGATCGGCCTGGTACGCGGCGATATGCGACTACCGGCCGCCAACCCGAGCCGCAAGGCGCAAAGCGGCGACATTCTGATCATCGAGGCGGAACCGGAAGCGTTGACAGCCGCCCTGTCCAGTCTCGACCTGAAACTGGTCGGCGAAGATGAAAACAGAGACAAGGATGGAAATGACAAGAAGGATGAGGCTGATAAAAAACCGGCGATCGAGTCCGACGAGATCAAGCTGGCCGAACTCGCAGTACTGCCGGATTCCAGGCTGGCCGGCCGTTCCATTACCGACATCCAGCTACGCAGCCGGTTTGGTATCAACCTGCTGGCGGTATCACGCCAGGGCCAGCGTTCCATGTCCAGGCTGCATTCGATGAGCCTCAGGCCCGGCGATGTATTGCTGATGCAGGGCGCGCCGGAAACACTGATGGAATTCGCCGAACATTTTGGCTGTGTACCCTTGGCCGAAAGAAATCTGCGTCTGCCCGACAAGCGCCGGGCAATCACCAGCACGGTCATCATGGCTGCCGCGGTTGCTGCCGCTGCCACGGGTCTACTGCCCACGGCAATCGCCTTTGCGCTTGCCGTGCTTGTGGCAGTCATCAGCCAGGCCCTGCCCGCCCGGAATCTTTATGAAGCCATAGACTGGCCGGTCATCGTACTACTGGCAGCACTGCTTCCGGTTGCCGGTGCCGTTACCAGCACCGGTACCGCCGATCTGCTGGCGCGACTGGTGGTCGACGCCACGGGCACTAACAGTATCATGGTGACACTGGCGGTACTGATGGTCATCACGATGATCCTGTCTGACTTCATGAACAATGCCGCCACCGCCGCTGTCATGTGTCCAATCGCCATCAGTATCGCGAGCGGCCTGAACAGCAGCATGGATCCGTTCCTGATGGCGGTAGCGGTCGGCGCTTCATGTGCCTTCCTGACGCCAATCGGCCACCAGAATAATACGCTGATCCTCGGACCGGGCGGCTTCCGCTTCGGCGATTACTGGCGCCTGGGATTGCCGCTGGAAATCATGATCGTCATTATCGCGACGCCGCTGATACTCTGGATCTGGCCGGTCTAGTCACCATGCGGCTGCGGCTGTTCACTCCTTTGTCTCCGAACTCGCAGCATCCGCCTCGGTAAGCTTGTCCTCCAGTGGATGTTCATGCCCGCCGGTCTGGCTTTCCAGCGCCGCACGCAGCAACCGGTCAGTGTGCAGGTAACGCCGCCAGCCTATGGCCATGGTGACAACTGCGGCGGCGAGAAAGGCCCAGCCAATAACATTCAGCAGGAAAGAATCGAAGAACTTCAGGCAGGAGCCACCGATAATGACCTGCGCCAGGGCGGTACGCCCGTAGGCCAGCAGGGTACGTTCGTTGGAAAGAATGGTCCGATCGATGGCCAGGTAATCGTTCAGGCTCAGCGAGTGGTTCCTGAACCTGGCGTAAGGGTTGTGACTTTTTTTTAGCATAAGCTTTCAGCTTGGGCCATGGGGTAATATTGCATCATTGTAATGAACAGCAAAACACATCGGTTAGTAGAGAAAAAGTTGCTGCTCACCCTGTATAACACTCCGCGACGACCAGCGGATCACCCTCACGCACTTTCTGATACTTATGCCAGAACGACTGGTCGATCCGCTTGAGCGAAGCCCTGACGTTATCGCGTCGATAGCGATCGCGGTGTGAGGGACCACCGTTGTATATAGCGTAGGTCGCGCGCACGAGGTTATCCATGCCGCCTTCATGCTCATGTTCCTTATGGGCGATGGCGTAATCGACCAGGTAGTGATGCACGATCTCCGCACCGGCCATGGCGTTATAACCGACGTCATGCTGCAAAGCGTCGAGTTCATAGAAGCCGCGCCAGACATGCTGGTTGACCTGCATGATACCGACGGCACCGGCGTTTGAACGGATCGGTCTGACTTCACCCGCCTGCTTTACATACTGGCGCCAGCAGCTCTCCTGCCAGGCGATAGCCAGAACCAGTGGCCGGAAAAGGGTTTTGTAGCGCTGTGCCAGTTCGTGCCGGTTCAGGGTCGCACCGACGACCCGATCCAGCAGTTCCTGCACCAGCGGCAGGTATTCATCGAGTACCTGCAATGTGGGTGCCCAACCGTTGAGACGTTCCACCAGTTCCACATAATGGCTGTCCTGCAGTACCAGCATGGGACGCACCGCCAACATGTAGCCGCCCAGTCCACTCACGGCCCGCGCTTCTGGGTCATCGGCGCGCGACTCTGGTGGCGGTAAAGCGGACGGCAGGCGTGGCAAAGGCGGGCCAAAACCGAAGATCGTACGCAACTGCGGATCGACGTCCGTACTGTATTGCAACAGTTCAGCGCCGACGTCGGGATTGGCCAGTCGTGCCAGACGGCGCAGGGCATCGGCGTTGAGGGTCAAACCGGTCTGACCCTCGATCGACTCTATGGTGGCCAGCATGTCAGCGGCTGCCATGAAAGTCAGGTAGTGCATTGCCGATTCTGCCGGCAACTGCGCGCTCAGATCCTGTAGCACGGGTTCCAGTCGTTGCCAGGTTTTTACGAACAGATCGGTCAGCGAGCGCGTATCCGCGTTGGGCCGGGTCAGGACCGGCAACAGGTCACGCCGTGCTTCAATCAACACCGCCAGCAGTTCGGCGCGTGTCTGCGCCGAGACGGCCGTCTGCCCGGCCTGGCGAATGAAATGGGTCAGGAAGGCATCCCACTGGCGCCAGCTCTGTTGCCAGCGTTCCAGTTCTGCTGGTGTCAGTACCGGCTCATCGGCCGGCATCGGCACATCGACAAAACCCGGCGGCAAATCCATCTGCAGGGTCAGCGTCAGACGTTCGGCATCGACTGTGGCAGACTGCAATGAAATGCCTTCGAGTATGCGCTGTATCGGTGCCGGTTGCTGCGGATAGACCTGCGGCAGCAGTTGGCGGAGTTCGCCGAGCAACGGGTTGAGGTCTACCTGCAGGCGCTCGAAACGCGTCTGCACGTGCTTCTTGACCCATTTCCAGACTGTGCCGACGACACCGGCCGTTTCGCCATCGGCGGCAAATACGCGTGAGTCGGTAACCCGGAACTGCACGGTGCCGGGCTCGATACCCAGCGCCGGCTGCTGATCCACCTCGACGTAACCCTGCCAGTTCACCACCGACAAACAGCGGCCGGCGATCGCCGTACCGACCTGGGCACTGGCACGCGCCCGGGTGGTGATATGACCGTCCGCGAGACGCGGTTCCGGCTCGGCCAGATCCAGGTAGTTACAGGCCTGGCCGTCCTCCCAGACCCGCAGGCTCGTATCGGCACCGGCAAACACCTGGCGGGCCAGCAACTGTTCGATAAAGGCCGGGCGCAGATTCAGCGGGAATTCCAGGCTGCGTGACTGCGCGGCCAGCGGCGGGGACAGACA
Source organism: Methylohalomonas lacus (assembly GCF_024808875.1). Classification (GTDB taxonomy): domain Bacteria; phylum Pseudomonadota; class Gammaproteobacteria; order Methylohalomonadales; family Methylohalomonadaceae; genus Methylohalomonas; species Methylohalomonas lacus. The sequence goes on along the minus strand of NZ_JANUCT010000002.1, from coordinate 122,144 downwards.
CCACGACAACAACAAAAGACTGATCAGTCTGATCATAAATCCTCATGTTACTGCCTGACAGTCAACCGGACTGTGTCGGAAACAACAGTTTAGACGATTATATTTCAGCAATATGGTTTTCCACGCGACAGCGGAACAGCTCGCGTTCGTAGGCAATGTTCGCCATAACCGCGGACAGCAGAAGCTTGGTGCGCTTTTCCAGCACACCGTTGTGACGGTAGTCCGCCGGCGCGATGAAATCCGCGCGGCGTGCCTGCAGCAGTTCCCGGCAAACATGCAAGGCACGCTGCGAGTCCGGCTTGTAAACGGCAATGGCGTTGCCGCCGTTCTGCCGCGTCACCGTCATGCTCGGCACGTCCGTATGACCGTCGCCGATATAGATGATGTTACTGAACGGAATCGGCCGCTGGTACTCGGGCATGTGCTCGTTGATGCTTTCGGTCTGGCGTTCACGACCCTTGTTGATACGGAACAGGTACTGGGTCTTCGTGGTATCGGTGATCAACACCTTGGGGAAGGTGGCAACGCCGTGATGATCGTAATGATACTCCGAGGCATAGATCTGTTCGAAGTGGCGGCGAATCGACGTACCCTCGAGAATTTCCCTGAGGCCCGCGGAAATCAGGTAATGGCGGAGCCTGACCTGGCCACGGCCGGCCTTGCGCACGAAACTGTTGAGCCGCTGGAACCAGGTTTCGACGCCGGCAAAATACTCGATCGAGCGTGCCATCTCGGCAAAATCCTTGCGGCCAATATGAATGCGCTTGCGTTCCGCCTCTTCGAGCAGGTGGCGCATGTAAACCAGCATGCCCTCCGCCTGATCGGCTTCCTTTTCCCGGTCCACCGTTTGCCAGAACTGTTTCGCCGGCACGCCTATCTTCGGCAGCACGGTGTATTCCTGCATCGGTTGCGGCGACAGGGTGCCATCGAAATCGTAAACGATGGCGATGGTGTGACGGTTGAAATCCTTCTGCGCGCTCATGTGAAGTCACGACGACCGTTGAGAGCGTGAGTCAGTGTGCTGCTGTCGATATACTCCAGCTCGCCGCCGTACGGCACACCGTAGGCGATGCGGGTGGTACGGATATCACGGGCGCGCACCATTTCACTGATGAAATGCGCCGTGGTCTCGCCCTCGACCGTCAGGTTGGTGGCCAGAATGACTTCCTCGACCTCGCCACTGTCGAGCAGGGTCGCCAGCTGATCCAGGCCCAGTTCCTCCGGACCGATACCGTCCAGCGGCGACAGGTGCCCCATGAGCACGAAAAACCGGCCCTTGTAGCCGGCCTCGTTCATGGCGTAGACATCCGCCGGTGTTTCCACGACACACAGCAGCGTAGGATCGCGGCGCTCCTGGCTGCAGAAATCGCAGATCGTTTTCTCGGTGAGCATGCGACACTGCTGGCAATGGCCGATTTGATCCATTGCGGCAGTTAACCGACCGGCGAGATGGCGGGCACCTTCGCGATCGCGTTCCAGCAGATGGTAGGCAATACGCCGCGCGGACTTCTTGCCGATACCGGGCATACAGCGCAGCGCGTCGACCAGGTCCTCGATAAGGTTATTTGACTGGTTCATGCATGCAGGCGACAGACGGACTGGCCGATCAAGGTAACAGCCAATCGAAAGACTCGATCAAAAAGTTCGGGCATAGTATCGCTAACCGGTGACCACGCGTGTTGTCAGACGGATGGTCCTGGGGACGTCGGCGAACTGACTAGAACGGCATCTTGAAGCCGTCGGGCAACCCCATACCGGCAGTCAGCTCGGACATCTTTTCCTGGCTGGCGGTCTCGACGCGCCGGTTGGCATCGTTCATGGCGGCTGCCAGGAGATCCTCAAGCATGTCCTTGTCGTCGGTCATCAGGCTGGGATCGATCTCGACCCGTTTGACGTCATGCTTGCCGGTCATGGTGACCTTGACCATGCCGGCACCGGCCTCGCCGGTCACCTCGACATTGACCAGTTCTTCCTGCGCCTTCTGCATCTGCTCCTGCATCTGCTGCGCCTGCTTCATCATGTTTCCAATTCCGCCTTTCATCGCATTACCTTCCGTTACTTGATAAAGGGATTATTCGGGCTGGATCGACTGCGGGTCGATCTCGGCATTAAAGGTTTCCATCATCGACTGCACCAGCGGGTCCTGTTCCACCGCCCGAACCGCCTCACGCTGGCGTTCATCAGCCTCGCGCAAACGCACATCCGCCGGTGATTCACGCTCGGTCTTTTCGACCGTGATGACCAGTTTCAGGTCCGGATCCAGATAGTCGCGCAACGCCTGTTGCAGCCTTTCCTGTTGCACGCTGGCGAGCAGCGGCTCGTGTTCCGGCGGCATGATCAATTCCAGCTTCTGGCCGCTGTGCTGTTTCAGCACGCAGTGACTGGCCAGCTGGCGCACCAGGCCGGACAGCTGCATGGCATCGATTGCCTGGCCCCAGTCGTCCGGCTGCAGCGTACCCGCTACAGTCGCCGGTCGCGGCTCGGCCACGGCATCATCCGTGGGCGCGCTCGCCGTATTGTCTGCACCCGCCGGTTTTGCCAGCGCCGCCGACGCTTGCGCCCCGACCGCCGCCGCGGGCGCAGCAGCGCTGGTGGTGGCCTGGCTCACTGCCCGGGTCTGACCGCCACCCGCCGTGCCATCGCTTGCGACGGCGACGGCCGGGCGAAACGCCAGCATACGCACCAGGGTCATCTCGAAGCCGACCTGCGGATCCGGCGTCATCGCCAGATCGCGACGGCCCTGCAACGCGATCTGGTAGTAAAGCTGCACGTCCTCGGGACTCATCTCCTGCGCCAGCGCCTGTAGCCGCTCGCTGTCGACACCGCTTTCCGGATCGCTGCCGGCCACCTGAATGACGGCGATGCGGTACAGGCAATTGCTGATTTCCGCCAACGCGGCGGCGTAGTCGTGCTGGTGTTCGGCTAGGCGCGCGGCGCAGCGCATCAGCCCGGCGGCGTCGGCCTGCGCCAGCTGTTCGAGAATCTCCAGCAGCGCGCCGGCGTCAAGCGTGCCAAGCATCTCCCGCACCGGCGCCTCGGCGAGACTGCCGTTGCCGTAGGCAATCGCCTGGTCGAGCAGACTCAGGCCATCGCGCAGGCTGCCCTCGGCCGACTGCGCAATCAGCCGGCAGGCGGCGGGCTCGTAGCTGAGTGTCTCGGCGTCGAGGATCTTCGTCAGCTGGGACTCGATCTGCGCCGGCGCCAGGTGCTTGAGGTTGAACTGGATGCAGCGTGACAGGATCGTGATCGGAATGCGCTTCGGTTCGGTGGTCGCCAGCAGGAATTTCACATGCGGCGGCGGTTCCTCCAGCGTCTTTAAAAGCGCATTGAAACTGTGCCCGGAAAACATGTGCACCTCGTCGATCAGGTACACCTTGAAGCGGCCGACGCTGGGCGCGTACTGGACGTTGTCCATGAGATCGCGGGTTTCGTCGACCTTGGCACGAGAAGCAGCGTCGACCTCGATCAGATCGACAAAACGACCCTCATCAACACTGCGGCAGGTATCGCACTCACCGCAGGGCGTCGAGCTCACGCCCTGCTCGCAATTCAGGCACTTGGCCAGAATGCGCGCCAGCGTGGTCTTGCCGGTGCCGCGTGTGCCAGTAAACAGGTAGGCGTGGTGCAGGCGGTCACTATCGAGCGCATTCGCCAGCGCCCTGAGCACGTGCTCCTGGCCGACCACGTCTTCAAAACGATGCGGCCGCCATTTGCGGGCCAGAACCTGGTAACTCATGCGTCGCCTCGCGGGACAGGAAACAGCGTCATCGTCATCATCATGCTGAGGCCATCATGCCAGAGACCACGGGTCGAGAGAATCCGGCCGGCAACCGCCACGGAAATATTTAAGGGTGGCGGCCCATACCCGCCCCACACCGGCACCCATTGCAACCGCTACCGCTGCTCCCTTCCGGGCCTGACGGGGTTTACGGCGCAACGCCACCGGGCGGACCGGCACAGGCCACCATTGATCAAAACGGCGTGTAGTTTACCGCAGGCATGGCACTGGCGCACGACGCGCCCGCCGCTTTATTGACAACAAAGCGGCGCGACGCGCGACCTGCAGCAGAAGAGGTTACAGCGTGATCAGGCCTGTGCCTGGCCCGGTTCTTCCTGCTCGCCCGGCATACCCTGCTCGATTTCCTCGGCGGAGGCTTCGCGGACTTTCTCGACGGTCACATCGAAATGCAGCACCTGGCCGGCGAGCGGATGGTTACCATCGATGGTCACGGTGTCGTCGTGCACTTCACTGACGGTGACGCGCTGGGTCTGGCCTTCCGGACCCTGGACACCGAACTGCATGCCCGGCTCGACCTTGTCGACGCCCTGGAATGCCTCGCGCGGCACGCTCTGTACCAGCTCGGGATTGACTTCACCGAAACCTTCCTCCGGCTGTACCGTGACCTGGACCTGTTCGCCCTCGGCCTTGCCGGTCAGCGCCTGTTCCAGGCCCGGAATGATGTTGTTGGCACCGTGCAGATAGACGAGCGGCTCCTGGCCGACCGAGGAATCGAGCTGCTGGCCTTCCTCGTCGGAGAGCGTGTAATGGATGGAAACTGCACAATTTTCATTGACTTGCATTCAATACTCCTTGGCCCGGCAAACAGCCGGGATTCTATTATGGCGATAAAATGATCCTGTCACCCTATCAAAGGCAGCGCAACGGTTCCAACGCCGCAATGTTGCGGTGCCGTACTCAGTCGCTGTGTTCCTCTTCGAGTACGTGACGGTACTCGCGGATCCGCTGAACATAACGGACCGGCTCGGTGCCACGGGCATAGCCGTATTTCAGGTCGGCGTAATAGCGCTTGTCCGCCAGCAACGGCAAGACCTGCTTGATATCGCGCCAGGTGTGCGGGCTGAGCCCCTGACGCCGCGCCAGTGTCTGGGCATCGTGCAGGTGAGCGCGGCCGACATTGTAGGCGGCCAGAGCCAGCCAGGTGCGATCCGGTTCGCTGACCTCGTCGACAAAGCGCTGTTTCATGCGGGCCAGATACTTGGCGCCGCCGAAAATGCTCTGTCGCGGATCGAGGCGATTATCCACGCCCATGGCCTTGGCCGTATTCTGGGTCAGCATCATGATACCGCGTACACCGGTGGGGCTCCTGGCCAGCGCATTCCAGTGTGATTCCTGGTAGCCCTGCGCGGCCAATAGCGTGAACGGCAGATCATGTTCCTGCGCGGCCTTGCGGAAATAGCCACGATACTTTGGAAAGCGCTTGTCGATACGGCGGATGTAGGCGCGTATGTCGACGTAGTCAAACACCTCGAAAAAACCGTAATGACGCTCCTGCCAGGCATCCAGCCGACCGGCATCCTTATACGTCTGCAACCAGTCACCGATTGCCGCTTCCAGATCTCCCGCGGCCTGCGGCATCAGCCAGGCGAGTGACTCCTCGCGGCGCAGGTTCAGCGGCGCGATCAATTCCGGATAATAGCGGCGGTTGATGTCGACAATATTCGAGTCGGCCACCGTGCAATCAAACTCGCCCTGCCAGACCTGGTGCATCAGCTGCTCGGTGTTGGTCGTGTCGTCGGACTCGCTCCAGGCCAGTTCCGGAAACCGTTTCGCCTTGAGCTGTTGCAGGGTCTCGCTGTAACTGCTGTCGGCAATGACGCGAATATCAAGACCGACCAGGTCCCCGAGTTCCTCGGGCTGCACACGGTCACGCCGGCATACCACCTGCTGGGTCACGTCCTGATAGCTGGGTCCAAAACGGAAACGCTGCTGGCGTTCGGGCGTAACCGTCAAGCCGGCGGCGGCCAGGTCCGCCTCACCGCGTGCCAGCGCATCCAGTATCTCACTGACGCTGTCCACCAGCTGATAGTCGATCTCAACACCGAGCTCATCGGCGAATGCCTGCACCAGATCGTGTTCCGGTCCGGCCGGCATGCCATCCTGATCGATATACCAGGTCGTTGGCGCATTGCGCGTCAGTACCTTTAAAGTGCCGGAGTCGCGAATCTCATCCAGATCCCGGACCATGGTTTCCGGTCCGTCATCGGATTCACCGTTCTGGTGCCTATTGCCTGCGTCACCGGCGTCACTACAGGCAGTCGCCATAATAGTGGTAACGATCAGTAACAGCAGCCAGTTGCGGCATGCCTGTCGCTTGCTGCGAAAAATGCGCATACGCCTCCCCCATAGCTATGCCGACGCCGAACGTCGAAAGACACTGGCCTGATAATCGTCATCGGGACAAAACATGATGACATTTGGATGAATGGCATCATTCAAACAGTCTTCGAGCAACGACAGCAAGCCGGAATTTTGCGTTACATTGATATGTTGCAGATGATTCGCCTTGCCCCAGGCTTCATAAAGACACCAGGCACGGTAAAAGTTTTCCGCTGACTGCAACCGTTCGGCAATCCTTTTTGGAAAGATGCGCCGGGCAATAGCCGGCCAGTCGCGTTCAGTCCTGCACAATTCCACGTCGATACCGATCGCGCCCGTCTCGTCGAGGGCCACGGCAACCATATCGTGACTGTGAGTAATACTGGCGTACAGCAAATACCTGCCCGCACTGTCAGCCAGCGCCGGACAACCGTCCGCGCTTTTGACTATGGCCACGTCAGTCTCCATCGCGTACAGACGCTGGTAAAGATACCGCAATAAACCGCGTGCCAGCAGTGATGCCTGGCGGCGATCGGCATGATGATAGTGTGCGACGGCATTGGAATCCGCCGCCGTGGTCAGCGCTTCAACACCTGTACATGCTTGGGCATCACGCCTGCCGAGCCAGGCATAGCCATACCCTGGCCCGGCGCATACGTTCAATGACGGAAAATGCATAGCGCAAGTATCGCATGAATGATGCCAGCGATCCCGGTACGCAGCGATTGATCGCAGAGTGTTCGCCTCATGGCCTGTCGCCCTTGATAAACCGAGAGCTCAAGCAGCAACTAGGGTTATGCCATGAATGAAGCGGTCGAACCGTGTTGTCGATACGGCCGCAGGTTCGAATGGCCAGCTGGAAACCCAATCTTCATTAGGGGAGCTCAAAAGCTCCCCTAATGAAGATGGTGCCCCGGGCAGGATTCGAACCTGCGACCTACGGCTTAGGAGGCCGTCGCTCTATCCCCTGAGCTACCAGGGCGTGGTTTTATCCGGGAGACTCAGGATGGATGATAGCGGATGGAGAGAAATTGGTGGAGCGGAGGAGGATCGAACTCCCGACCTTCGCATTGCGAACGCGACGCTCTCCCAGCTGAGCTACCGCCCCTTCAAGACTGCGCGTATTCTAACGAATACATACCGACATCGCTACAGTCATACCACCACGGCATAATGGCGTTCATCATGCCCGCAGACAGCCGCCCCATGCCCGGTCAACCCGTCGACGATAAGGTTTCCGTAATCATGCCGGTCTTCAATGAGGCGGCCGGCATCGAGGCGGCGCTCCGCGCCCTGCAGCCATTGCGCGAGGCCGGGCACGAGGTCATCGTCGTCGACGGCGACAGCAGCGACGCGACCGTCGAGCGGGCGCAGGGCCTTGCCGATCGGACGCTGGCCGGTGAACGCGGCCGCGCCCGGCAGATGAACGCCGGTGCGGCCGTGGCCCGGCATCCGCTGTTGCTGTTCCTGCACGCGGATACGCAACTGCCACCGACGGCGCTGGAAGATGCCCGCCACGCGCTGGCGACAGGATATCGCTGGGGGCGTTTCGACGTCCGTATCGAACCGGCCGATGGAATCCTGCTGCTAGTTGCAGCCTGCATGAACCTGCGCTCGCGCCTGACCGGTGTAGCCACTGGCGACCAGGCGATTTTCGTTACCCGGCAGGCATTTGCCGCGGTCGGTGGCTACCCGGAGCTCCCCTTGATGGAGGACCTGGCACTGTCGGATCGTCTGAAAAGCATCGGCCCGCCGGCCTGTCTGCGTACGCGCGTGTTAACCTCGGCCCGTCGTTGGCAGCGTCATGGCCGTCTGCGAACGATTCTGATCATGTGGCGCTTGCGCCTGGCCTACCGGCTCGGCGCCGACCCGGCACGGCTGGCGCGCGACTATTATCAATGAGGCAGCGTTCATGAAAGACATCCGCGGCACCCTGCAGGTCTTCAGCAAGCCGCCGGAACCGGGCCAGGCCAAGCGCCGGCTGATCCCGGCCTTGGGCGAGACCGGCGCCGCCGAGCTGTATGAGCGGCTGCTGCGTCACAGCTTGCAAACCGCCACTGGCAGCGGCTTTGCGACGGTCGAACTCTGGTCGACGGATGTCAGCGCCACCAGCATCCGCCGGCTGGCCGGTCATTTCGGCGTACGCCTGCAGCAACAGCAGGGCGACGACCTGGGCCAGCGTATGTCGCGGGCACTGAGTACCGCCCTGTCACGGGCGCGGTTCGCGTTGCTGATGGGCTGCGACTGCCCGGCGCTGACTGTGGCCGATCTGCGTCAGGCGGCCGGCTGGCTGCGCGCCGGCGCCGATGCCGTGCTCGGCCCGGCCAGCGACGGCGGCTATTACCTGATCGGCCTGCGCCGGCCGGTCGTCGGGATCTTTGACGACATGCCCTGGGGCACCGGCAGCGTGCTGGATGAAACCCGGCAGCGCCTGCGCCACGCCGGGCTCGCCTGGCACGAGTTGCCGGAGTACAGCGATATCGACCGGCCCGAAGATCTCGAACGACTGCCGCCGGAGCTTGTCACGGACGGCGTATCCAGTATCTGAAAATTGCGCTACAGCGTTAATTTGTATACGCTCGCGCATCTTGAAAATCTGGAGAGGTGGCCGAGCGGTCGAAGGCGCACGCCTGGAAAGTGTGTAAGGGGTTTATAGCCTCTTCGAGGGTTCGAATCCCTCCCTCTCCGCCAAACAGAAAAAAGGACCCTTGCGGTCCTTTTTTTATGGATCAATGAAGCCGGATTCAAACCCTGAAATCAGCAATATTGGCACGCCCGTTTGCCAACTTTCCGTTATCACTGTCGCCTGCTGCCACGGCCGTGTAATCATATTCACATGTGAACAACCGTTGCCTGGCCTCTGCTCAGAGGGCAGTGATTTACAGAAACGATTCCAGGAGGACCCATGAAACACATTAAACACGGCCTATGGCTATGCTTGCTGATCGCACTGATAGCCTGTTCGCGCCTGCAGCCCATTGAAAATATCGCATCGGAGCCGTTGCCGGCGGGCAGCGAACAGCTCGAACTCGAACAGATCGAAGCGGCGATCATTCGTGCCGGTGCCAAACGCGGCTGGATTCTGCAGGCCGAAGGATCGGGCAAACTGCTGGGCACTTACAGCCCCCGCGATCATATGGCCAAGGTGCGCGTGGAATTCGATCGCCAGCAGTTCTCCATTCATTACGCCGACAGCGACAACCTGCTGCACGAAGGCGAGAAGATTCACCGAAACTACAATCGCTGGGTCAACAATCTGCGTCACGATATTATTGCTGAAGTAGCCGCGCTGGCCGCTACCGGCGACTGAAACCGGCCGCTCCAGCCCATGCCATCCGTTGAACTGACACTGGTAGACTGGTACGTATGGACCGATGATCCGGCCAGCAACGCGCTGCATGGCGAGCAGCTGCCGGCCGCCGAGCTCGGCAAACAGCTCGACGCGGGCATGCGTCGGCGCCAGGGCCTGTTCGGCCGTGCCACCGCCCAGGTGATCGCCACGGCCGGTGCGGACGGCGCCAGTCCGTCGCTCGTGTTGGCGTCACGCCACGGCGACCTGCAGCGGACATTGAAGATGATAGCCGACATTGCCGCCGGCGAATCACCCTCGCCGACCGACTTCAGCATGTCGGTACACAATGCACCGCTCGGTATCGCCGCCATCCAGTGGGCGATCAATACGCCCCACTCCGCGCTCGCCGCCGGCCGCGATACACTGCTGGCCGGCCTGACCGAGGCTGTCGCCCAGCTGCAGGTACAACCCGACCAGCCGGTACTGCTGGTCTACACCGATCTGCCACTGCCTGACGCGTATGCGGACAATGACCCGCCCGATACCTGCAGCTGTGCACTGGCCCTGCTACTTGCGGCGCCCGGCGGGCCGGGTGTGCGCCTTGAGTTCAGCGCCCATGCGGATCAAAGCGCCGACGTCTGGCCCCTGCGGCAGGCGCTGGCGCTGGCGCGCTGGCTGGATGAAGTAAATAATGATGAAGATTGCTTACTGTTAAGCGGCGAACATGGCGGCTGGCAACTACGCCGGGTTACGACAGACGCTTGAACGCGGCCGCCGGTTGGCGGCCACGGCGCTGGCGTTTGCTGCCTTCGGCGGCGGTGCCGTGCTGCTGGCGCTGCTGGCGGCGCCACTGCTGCTCATTCCACTTCGTACAGTCCGGCAACGACAGACCCAGCGCCTGATCTGCCACGCATTCGGCTTGTTCGTGGATTTCCTCGACTGTCTCGGCCTCATCAGAGTTACCATACAGGGTAAAGGACAGCTCGGTAAGGCAGGCGGTGTACTGATCATCGCCAATCACCCAACCCTGCTGGACGTCGTGATCCTGCTGGGGCGGTTGCCGCGTGCCCACTGCCTCGTCAAGCACCAGTTGTGGCGCAACCCGTTTCTGGCGCCCTTTATCAGTGCCGCCGGTTACATCCGCAATGACCAGCCGGCGGAGCAGTTGCTCGAACAATGCAGGCATGCTTTGCAACAACAGGTGCCGCTGGTGATCTTTCCGGAAGGCACGCGCACGCCATCCGGTCAGGTCCTCGGACCACTGCAACGCGGTGTGGCAAATATTGCGCTGGCAGCGCAGGCGGATATATTACCCGTCTGCATTCGCTGCAATCACGACGCACTCAAGAAAGGCAGCCCCTGGTATGCCGTGCCGGCAACAACGATTATTTACGACATCGAGGTCGCGCCCGCTTTTTCTCCGGCGCAGGTTATTGATTGCTCGCAGCCACGCGGTAGACAGGCACGCCATCTGACAGACTATATGAAACACAATTTTAGAGACAGGTTATCGCATGCAAGCGCTGGAAGATGAACTCAAGCTGTTTATTATAGAAACACTGAACCTGGAAGATATCAGTGCCGGCGAAATCGACAGTCATGAGCCCCTGTTCGTTGACGGGCTCGGGCTGGATTCGATAGACGCGCTGGAACTCGGCGTTGCCATACAGAGAAAATACGGTGTCCGCATCGATGCCCGCGACGAAAACGTCAAACAGCATTTTGCATCCGTGCATAACCTGGCCCGCTTTATCGAAACCGCACGCGAGGATCAGTAATGGCGTATTCGAAAGATGACATCTACGCCAAGCTCAGCGAATACCTGGTCGAGATGTTCGAGGTACCGGCGGCCTCAATCCGGCCCGAGGCCCGGCTGGCCGAAGACCTGGACCTCGACAGCATCGACGCCGTCGATCTGATCGTGCGGTTCCAGGGTCTCATCGGCAAGAAGATCCCGCCGGAAGAATTCAAGTCGGTACGCACTGTCGCCGACGTGGTCGACAAGGTTCATGCTCTGGTTCAGGAATAACGGCCGTGTATTGACCGCCGCGTTTGCAACGCTCGGCGTGCTGTATCCGCTGATCGTCTACTTTGGTCTGCAGACCCTGCCCGGCACCGGCCTGTTGGCGCTGCTGATGGCGCTGTTGCTGTTGCGTGCCCTGCTGTTCGGCTGGCAACGGCAGTGGCCGGGGTGCCTGGCCTGTCTGTTGCTGGCAGTCATGATGACGATCGTCGCGATCAGCCAGACTGAACTCGCCCTGCTGCTGTACCCGGTCCTCGTCAGCCTGTTGCTGGCCAGCGCCTTTACACTGACGCTGCTCTATCCGCCGCCGATGATTGAACGCTTCGCGCGCCTGCAACAGGCAACGCTCGACGACCATGGCATACGCTACACGCGCCGCCTGACCCTTGTCTGGATCGTCTTTTTCCTGATCAATGCAAGCATCGCGGCGTGGACGGCAACAGCCGGCACGCTGGAACAGTGGACACTTTACAACGGCTTCATCTCCTACCTGCTGATCGGCGCACTGTTCTTCGGTGAATGGCCGCTGCGTCACTATCTGCGCCGGCGTCAGACCGGGCCGGATCCGAACTGATGCAGGGTTTCCTCGAGGCACTGACCGATCCGCAACAACCGGCCGCTACGGTCTGCATGGATCACGACCGCAGCGTGGATCGGCAGACGACCGGCCGGGTGATCGAACAGCTGGCTGCCGGGCTGTCGGCAGAACGGGTTGCCATCCACTGTGATTCCGCGCTGCACTTCGCGATCGCGCTGGCGGCCACCTGGCACAACAATGCGCTGGCCATCCTGCCGGCGCACGGTCAGCCGGCCTATCTGCAGGAACTCGACCGGCAATACGACCGGCTGCTTGATGACGACGCCGTCCGCAGCGTGCTCAAAGAAACCGCTGCGACGCCGGACGGTTCGGCAACGACGGACCAGCGACCGGACCCTCGGCACAGCGAGCAGCACATCGTTTTCTACACGTCCGGATCCAGCGGCACGCCCAAGGCAATCACCAGGACCCGTCAGCAGCTGGAAACCGAGGTCGGCCTGCTGGAAAGCCTGTGGGGCGACTCGATCGCGGCAGCAGCCTGCTTTCACGGCCTGGTTTCCCAGCAGCATATATACGGCCTGCTGTTCCGGGTATTCTGGCCGGTGATGACGGGGCGGCCATTCGCAGCGCGGCAGGCGCACTACTGGGAAGAACTGCTGGCAGTCATGCGCAGCGGCGATGTGCTGGTGGCAAGTCCGGCCCATCTGCAACGCCTGCCCGCGCAGGCCAGCACCATCCGGCCGGCCCAGGTTTTCTGTTCCGGCGGCCCGCTGCCTGCCGCCGATGCCAACAAGGTGCAACACTATTTCGGTTGTCCGCCCTGCGAGGTCTATGGCAGCACCGAGACCGGCGGCATCGCCTGGCGCCGGCAAGCTACCGGCAGTGTCTGGACACCGTTACCGGGCGTGGCTGTTGCCAACGACGACGAACAGCGCCTGCAGGTAACGGCGACGCACATGCACTTACCCGACGATCAAACCGGTACCTGGCTGACGACGGATGACCGCGTGCGCATGGCGCCGGATCGGCAAACCTTCGAATTACTCGGCCGTGCCGATCGCATCGTCAAGATCGAAGGCAAACGCGTCTCGCTGGAACAGGTTGAACAGCGTCTGGCGGCCTCACCACTGGTCGAGCAGGCCCGCCTGCTACTGCTGGCACAGCGCGGTCAGCAACTCGGCGCCGTTGTGAAACTGTCCGCCACGGGCCGGCAGCAACTGACGCAGCTCGGCCGTTTCCGCCTCGGCCGCCGGCTACGGTCCGAACTGGGCGATTACGAAGAAAGCGCGGCCCTGCCCCGGCACTGGCGCTTCGTCACCGAACTGCCGGCTGATGCCCAGTCCAAACACCGGCAATCCGAACTCGCGGCACTGTTCGATCAGGCAACCGAACTGCACGCCATGCCGACAATCGAAACGCTGACCGCGACCGCTGAGCACGTTGTCCTGGCACTGTCCGTCGACGCGGACCTGACCCATTTCCGGGGCCACTTTCCCGATCAGGCAGTGTTGCCCGGCGTCACCCAGCTGCACTGGGCGGTGCTCAAGGCGGCCGATCATTTCACCGTAAGCGGATCGCCGAGCCGCATCCGCCAACTCAAGTTCAGACAGGTTATTCTGCCCGGCATGAACGTACGACTGGAACTGCGTCACGAAACCGCCCGGGCATGTGTTCATTTCCGCTATGAATCGGACCGCGGCGTTCACGCCTCCGGCATATTGCACTGGGATTGAATAGCGACCGCATGAACATCTGTGCCCTCATTCCCAGTTACGATCACTATCGTGAACTGCCCCGTATCATTGAATACCTGCGTACGCTGCAACTGGCGGTGTTCATCATTGATGACGGTTCCGGAACAACCGCCGCCCGCGCCATGGCCGATCAGCACGATCCCGAGCGCGGCATTCACGTTCTGCGTCTGGCGCAGAATAGCGGCAAGGGCGGCGCGGTCATCGCCGGCATGCGCGCTGCGGTCGCCCAGGGTTATACGCACGCAGTCCAGATCGACGCCGACGGCCAACATGATCTGGAACAGCTACCGGCGCTGCTCGAACAGGCCCGGCAACAGCCGCGGGCCCTGATCAGCGGTCGGCCCTGCTTCGATGCCGGCGTCCCCGTCATGCGCCGCTATGGCCGCTGGCTGACCAATGTCATGGTCTGGTGTGAAACCCTGTCGCTGCGGATCCGCGACAGCATGTGCGGTTTTCGTTGTTATCCGCTGGCCGACTGTCTAATGCTGGCCGACAGTGAACCATTGGGCAGCCGCATGGATTTTGACACCGACATCATGGTGCGATTGTTCTGGCGCGGCGTGACGACGGTGCATCTGCCGGTTGCCGTACGTTACCCGCCAGGCAACCCGTCCAATTTCCGGCTCTGGCGTGACAACGTCCGCATCACACGGATGCACCTGCGATTATTGACAGGCATGTTGTATCGACTGCCGCGCTTTATCCGCGACCGCGGCTGGCAAGCGCCGACACGGGCGTCCAGTCATTGGGCCCGGCTGCAGGAACGCGGTACCGCCCGGGGCCTGCAGCTGTTGCTTGCCGCCTACCGTTACGGCGGGCGGCGAACCTGCCTGGCCCTGCTCATGCCGGCGGTGATCTATTTTTACCTCAGTGGCCGCGAACAGCGTCGCGCCTCACAGGCCTACCTGACCCGCGTCGCCCATCTGAACGGACAGCCACCACCGGGCCGCTGGCAAAGCCTGCGCCATTTCTTCAGCTTCGCCAATGCGGCCGTCGACAAGGTCGCGGCCTGGTGCGGCGCCATCAAAACGGACCAGGTTCGCCTGGTCGACGGCAGCCACACGCTGTTCAAGCAGATCGATCACAGCCAGGCCGTCTTGCTGCTGGTACCGCACTTCGGCAACATCGAATGCATCCGCGCGATCGCCAACCGTGCCCGCAACTTCCAGGTCAACGTGCTCATCCATCGCAACAATGCCCGGCTTTTCAATCACGCCCTGGAACAGCTGGCCCCGGACTCGCAGATCAAGCTGATCGAGGTCAACGACATCGGCCCGGACACGGCATTATTGCTTCAGGAAAAGATTGCGGCCGGCGAATGGATCGTCATTGCCGCCGACCGCGTCGCCATCGGCGCCCGCGAGCGCAGCGTTACGGTGAATTTCCTCGGCAGTCCGGCCGAGTTTCCGCAGGGACCGATCATCCTCGCCCATGTGCTGCAGTGCCCGGTCTATATGGTCGCCGCCTGGCGCGAGGGCGACCTGTTTCAGGTAGCATGGCAACAACTCGCCGAGCGTGTTGAACTGCCGCGCGCGGATCGTGAAGCGGCCATACAACATTACATGAACGACTACGCACGCTGGCTGGAACCATTGGTGCTGGCGCAACCGCTGCAATGGTTCAACTTCTACGATTTCTGGGCGGATTTTCACAGTGCCAAAGAAGCAGGCATGACGACCGATGAACGCTGATCCCCAAACCATTGTTTTTGGCGAGACGCCATTGTCGATCGAGTCAATCATCGCCATTGCCGGCGAGCACCGACCGGTACAGCTGTCCGACCAGCCGGTGTTCGTGCAACGCATCGAGCAGGGTCGACAGCAACTGGATCGACACCTGGCCGAGGATGTTGTGGTCTATGGCGTCACCACCGGCTACGGCGATTCCGTTTCCAGAAGCGTCGCTGCCGGGCTGCTGGACGAACTGCCGCTGCACCTGAGCCGTTTTCACGGCTGTGGTCTGGGCGATCCCCTGTCGGTCGAACACGCCCGCGCGGTCATGGCCGTGCGCCTGGCCTCACTCTGCAGCGGCTACTCCGGTGTCAGTCGGGCATTGCTGCAGCAGCTGGTTGAATTCCTGAACCACGACATCGTCCCGGTCATACCGGCGGAGGGTTCGGTGGGCGCCAGCGGCGATCTGACGCCGCTGTCCTACATCGCCGCCACGCTGGCCGGCGAACGTGAGGTCATTTATCGCGGCACGCGCATGCCCAGCCGCCAGGCATTACAGCAGGCCGGACTGCAGGCGTTCGAACCGGGCATCAAGGAAGCGCTGGCGATCATGAACGGCACGGCAGTGATGACCGCGCTGACCTGCTGCGCCTGGCGGCGGGCCGAATACATGGCGCATTTGGCCGCCCGCATCAGCGCGCTCGCCGTCATCGGTCTGCAGGGCAACCCGGGCCACTTCGACGCGCGACTGGCGACCGCCAAGCCGCATCCGGGACAGACCGACATCGCCGCGCGCATGCACCGGGATCTGGCCGGGCTCGGCGCCGATTACCAGCCCGCGCGGCTGCAGGACCGCTACTCGATCCGCTGTGCGCCGCACGTCATCGGTGTACTCGCGGACATGCTGCCAGTGTTCCGCCAGACGCTGGAAACCGAACTCAACAGCGCCAACGACAACCCGCTGATCGACCCGGACAGCGGCGACGTGCTGCACGGCGGCCATTTCTACGGCGGCCACGTCGCCTTCGTCGCCGACAGCATGAAAAACCTGGTCGCCAACATCGCCGACCTGCTGGACCGCCAGCTCGCCCTGCTGGTCGACCCGCGCTTCAATCACGGCCTGCCCGCCAACCTGTCCGGTGCGCCGCCGGCGCGCGCCTCGATCAACCACGGCCTCAAGGCGGTGCAGATCGGCGCCTCGGCGTGGGCCGCGGAAGCGCTGAAGAACACCATGCCGGCCAGCGTGTTCTCGCGCTCGACCGAGTGCCACAACCAGGACAAGGTCAGCATGGGCACGATCGCCGCGCGCGACTGCCTGCGCGTACTGGAACTCAGCGAACAGGTTGCCGCTGCGCAGCTGATCGCGGTGCACCAGGCCATTCAGCTGCGCCTGCAGCAGGGGCAACTGGCGCGGCAACAACTGACCGGCGACGTACAGACATTCATCGACGCACTGTCCGAAACGGTGCCGTTCATCGATGAGGATCAGCCGCTCGAAGATGTACTGCGGACACTTGTGCAACGCATCCAGTCGCGCCAGTGGTCCCTGGACTGAAACTGCAACAATGATCAGCGCCTGCCATGAACACCGCGTACAACTGTTCGACCTCGATGCAATGCAGGTTGTCTGGCACGGCAACTACGTGCGCCTGTTCGAACAGGCACGCAGCGCCCTGTTCGATCGCATCGGTTACAACTATCCACAGATGGACACCTCCGATTACCTGTGGCCGATCGTCGATATGCGGGTAAAATTTCTGCGCCCGGCCACGTTTGGACAGCAGTTGTGCACCACCGCCACGCTGGGCGAATATGAAAACCGCCTCCGCATCGACTACGTCACGCGCGCAGACGATCACGAACACCCGGTCTGCAGCGGCTTCACGATCCAGGCGGCGGTCGAACGCCATTCCGGCGAAATGCTGTATCGCACGCCGGATTTCCTGATCGAGCGGATCCGCGCCCTGCTATGAACCGGCGAACGCTGTTGGCGAACGGTCTGCTGCTGATACTGCTCGTCGGCACGGCCGCCGCGGAAACGACGCTGATCAGCCTCGAGGACGATCAATACATCAGCGGCGAATTCAGTCTGGAACGCAGACTCAACCATTTCGAGGCGCCGCTGCGTTCGCATGGCCGTTTCATCCTGTCGGCCGAACACGGTCTGCTCTGGCAGACTGAGGTGCCGGTAAAACAGACCCTCATCCTCAGCGGGCGCAGCCTGTCGCGACTGACCGCTGACGGCGAAGTTGAGGCTTTGACGTCCGATTCGGACCGGGTCGGCCAATACACGCAACTCATCAACAAACTGCTGAACGGTGACTGGTCGGCGATCGAATCACGGTTTCATCTCGAGGATAGCGGCAGCGATACCGATCGCTGGCACAAGACACTGACACCCGACGAACAGGGGGCCTTGTTTCAACGCATCGAGATCAGCGGCGGCCGCTTCGTTGAACGTCTCAGCATTCACAAGGGCAGCCAGAACCGCGATCGCATCGAATTCAGCGACCAGTCGCTGCACGACGGGCCGTTGCCGGAGGATATCCGAACCCTGTTCACGGCGACCGGATCATGAAATACCGCGCGCTGGTCTGGATCGCACTGTTGATCGCGGCCAGTCTGTGGTCGGCCTGGCAACTGAACGCCGGCGCGATCGCGATCGATGCCGACTACCTGGCATTCGTCGACAGCGGCGAAAACGCCGCTTCCGGTCTGCAGGCCACCCACCGCCTGCTCACCGAAGACAATCGCCGGGCCCTGTTTGTCGTCGGCCACGACAACCACGATACAGCACGACAACAGGCACGTGATTTCATTGCCAGCCTGAAGGCGCTGCCGCAGACGGCGGCCATCAACTCGCCCGTCGCGGACAGCGATGACCGCGGCGAACGACTGCTCAAACACTACGCCGCGCACGGCGGCGGTCTGCTCAGCCGGGCGGATCGGCGCAAACTGGAAAACGGTCAGGCACGGCCGATCTACGAGCGTGCCCTGGCAGAGATCTACGCGCCCGCTGCCATGACAACCGGCGCCGGGCTGCGAGCCGATCCGTTCCGGCTGCTACCCGCCTTCCTGCGCCAGCTGCAAGAACGCAGCGCCGGATTCGATCGTGCCATCAAGCATAACGGCCGCAGCCATGTCCCGATCAGCGTGCGCCTGGACGAGGTGACGACAGCGCAGCGTCATGACTGGGCGGCGGCCGTGACGGCCGCGATCGATCGCGTCCATGACGCCGACGCGGCGACGCAAATCCTGCATACCGGGCCGCTGTTTTTCGCCCGCGCCGAGGAAAACCGGGCACGTCAGGAAGTCCGCCGCATCGCCCTGCTGTCGACTGCGGGTATCGTCTTACTGGCGCTGGCAGTGTTTCTGTCGTGGTTGCCGGTAGCCGGTCTGCTGATCACGATCGGCGGCGGCCTGCTGGCCGGCCTGACCGCGGCCGTAACCCTGATGGACACGATCCACGTCATCGCCCTGGTTTTCGGCAGCAGCCTGATCGGCATCAGTGTCGATTATGCGTTCCATTACTTTGCTGTCCACGACCGCCTCGGCGATGGTTACGGCAACCGGCGACTGCGGCGCATATTGCCGGGGCTGACGCTGGGCCTGCTGACTTCGCTGATCGGCTTCGCCGCACTGGCCGTCACACCCGCGGCACTGCTGACCCAGATCGCCGTGTTCTCGGCCTTCGGCCTCGCCGGCGCCTATCTCACGGTAGTCTGCCTGCTACCGCTGCTACCGGAACGCGGTCCGGCGCCATGGCTGCACGACAACCCGGGGCTGATGCAACTGGTCCACCGGCATCGGCGGCTGTTTCAGCGCAACAGCGCGCGTTACGCGCTGTTGGCTGTGTGGTTTATCGGCCTGATCGCCCTGCCCTGGTGGCTGCAACCCGACGACGATGTACGCGTGCTCGGTTACAGCGAGGCGCAGCTCGTCAGTAACAGCGAAACCATCCAGGCCATCACCGGTCAGGGTGGCCGGGCGGATTTCCTCCTGATCGAGGCGGCCGACACGCAGACGGCACTGCAGCTGGAGGAAACCATCCGCGAGCGACTGACACCACTGATCGAGCGCGGCCAGCTGGGCGGGCTGATCGCCATCGCCGACTTCATCCCATCGCTGCAGCGCCAGCGCGACAATCGTCAGCTGGTTGCAGAAAAACTCCATGCGCCCTACGCCGACGAACTGGCGGCCGCGATCGGCAACCCGGTCACGCCGCCGGACACGGACGAGCTGTTACGGCCGGATCGGCAAACGCTGGCACTCTGGCCGCAACTCGACACGCTGCTGGTCGCGCAACAACCCGGCACCCATCTGGTACGACTGCAGGGCATGGACGATGCGGACGCGGTCGATGCGGCGCTGGCGGATCTGGCCGGCGCCCAGCGCATCAACCCGGTCGCCGTCGTTAATAATGCGCTCGCCGGCTATCGCGTCTGGGCCTACGTGGCATTGCTGCTGCTGCTGGCCGGAGCGGCAGTGTTGCTGGTCTCGCGCTACGGACGGCGCCACGGCCTGCTGACGCTGCTGGCCCCGGCCAGCGGCGTGCTGCTGGCGCTGCTGGCGACGCCGCTGCTCGGCGTTACGCACAACTTTTTCACCACCATGGCGCTGTTTCTGGTCTTCGCTATCGGCGCCGACTACGCCATCTTTCTGCGCGAGAGCCACGCCGACGCATTCATCGAACAAACCTACCTGGCCGTGCTCCTGTCACTGGCCAGCAGCCTGCTGACCTTCGGCCTGCTGGCCAGCAGCCGGATTCCGCTAGTCCACGACCTGGGGTTGGTCATCGTCGTCGGCCTGACGGCAGCCTGGCTGTGTGCGACCCTGTCATTGGCAGCCCATCCCGACGATAAAGAGCACAACCCTTCATGAGCGCTCGCCCGGACCAACAGACGACCGACGTGGCGATCATCGGCGCCGGCCCGGCCGGCTGTGTCGCCGCCAAGCTGCTGGCCGACGCCGGCCACGCCGTCACCGTGCTCGAGGGCAGCCGCTTTCCGCGCTTTAGCATCGGCGAAAGTCTGCTGCCCTACTGCATGAACGTACTCGAGCGCTGCGGCCTGCTGCAGACGGTGGTCGAGGCCGGCTTCCAGTACAAGAACGGCGCCGTATTCGAGCGCGGCGACGCCTGCCAGCACATCGATTTCCGCGACAAGTTCGAGGCCGGCTGGGCCACCACCTACCAGGTGCAGCGCGCCCGCTTTGACCAGGCGCTCGCCAACACGGTCGCCGCCAGCGGCGTCGATGTCCGCTTCGAATCCCGGGTCACGGCGGCCAGGCTGCAGCGTGATGACTGCCGGCTCGACTACAGAGATGCGGCCGGCCGATCCGCCACGCTGGCATCACGATTCGTCATCGATGCCAGCGGCTTTGGCCGCGTCCTGCCGCGCTTGCTGGGCCTGGACGCGCCGGTAGAGTCGATCCCGCGGCGGGCGCTGTTCTCGCACGTGCGCCTGGCGCCGGCGGCCGACTTCGACCGCAACAAGATTCTGATCACGGTGCATCCGCAGGCGCACGACATCTGGTACTGGCTGATCCCGTTCAACGACGGCAGCGCCTCGCTCGGCGTGCTGTTCCCCGTCGATCATCCGCTGGCCGGGGCTGGCACGGATCTCGATACGTTCTGGTCACTGGTCAACGCGACGCGCATCGGCACGCTGCTGGCCGGGACCGAACTGCTGCGCGAGCTCGGCGCGATACAGGCCTACAGCAGTACCTCGAGCCAGGTGCATGGCGACGGCTACGCGCTGCTCGGCAACGCCGCCGGCTTTCTCGATCCGATCTTCTCGTCCGGCGTGACCATCGCCATGAAATCCGCCGAACTGGCCACCAGCACGCTGCTGCGCGAACTGGCCGGCCAGACCGTCGACTGGCAGCGCGATTACGCCGAACCGCTGGCCGCCGGGGTCGAGACCTTCCGCGCCTATGTCGATGCCTGGTACGACGGTCGCCTGCAGACGATCATTTTCAACCAGCCGCAGGACGCGGCCGACAGCCAGCTGCGGCGCATGATGGTGTCGATCCTCGCCGGCTACGCCTGGAATACGGCTAACCCGCTGGTCACGCATACTGAGCGCTATCTGAACATGCTGCATGAACTCAGCGATCAGCAGGTATAATCGACATTATCATGCTGTACCTGAATGCACTGGGCATCGTCAGCCCGCTCGGTCCTGACTGCCAGTCAACCCTGACGGCGTTCAGCAACGCCGACGCCGGCGGCATGCAGCGCGACGATCACCTGCTGTCCCGACCGATCACGGTCGGTCGCGTCGCCGAACCACTGGCGCCGCTACCGGATAACCGGGCGGAATTCGCCAGCCGCAACAACCGGCTGTTGTGGACCGCCTGCACGCAGATACTGACCGCAATCGAACACGCCGTCGCCAGTCACGGCCGCGAGCGTGTCGGCGTCATTCTCGGCACCAGCACCTCCGGCATCGCCGAGGGTGAAGCCGACTACACCCATTACCTGGAACACGGTCGCTTGCCCGACAATTTCCATTACGGTCGCCAGGAACTCGGCGCGCCGGCCCGATTTCTGCGCCAGGTCCTCGATCTCACCGGACCTGCCTACGTCATTTCGACGGCATGCTCGTCCAGCGGCAAGACCTTCAGCGCCGGTGCACGGCTGATCAACGCCGGTCTTTGCGACGCGGTCATCGTCGGCGGCGCCGACAGTCTCTGCCGCATGGCCATCAGCGGCTTCGAGTCGCTGCAATCAATTGCTGCCGAGCGCTGCAATCCGATGAGCCGCAACCGCGACGGCATCAACATCGGCGAGGCGGCGGCGGTCTTCCTGTTATCGCGCGAACCGGCCGACATCCAGCTGCTCGGTGTCGGCGAAAGCACCGACGCGCATCATCCGAACGCGCCGGATCCGCAGGGCCACGGCGCGCGTCTGGCCATGCAGGCGGCGCTGGACAATGCCCGCCTGGCGGCAACGGATATCGACTACATCAACCTGCACGGCACAGCGACGCGGCTGAACGATCACATGGAAAGCCACGCCGTGTCCGCGGTACTCGGCGACACCGTTGCGGCAAGTTCCAGCAAGCCGCTGACCGGCCACGCCCTCGGCGCCGCCAGCGCGCTGGAAGCGGCGCTGCTGTGGCTGTCGCTGATGCAACTGGAAAACGGCGCTCCTGTGCCGCCCCACTGCTGGGATGGCGAACCCGATCCGGAACTCGCCGCGCTCAACCTCATCGATGCCGATCAGGCGCGATTGCCAACGGCCCGGCGCGCGGCCATGATGAGCAACTCGTTCGCGTTCGGCGGCAGCAATGTCACCCTGATACTCGGCCGCGGCTGGCCGGAGTCTACGGCATGACAGCATATCCGCCCATCGGCGAACTGCTGGCGCATGAACCACCGATGCGGTTACTCGACGCGGTAACCGCCGCTGCCGAGGATACGCTGACGGCAACCGCCGGTATCCGCAGCGACAACCCGTTCTACATTGCCGGTCAGGGCGTACCCAGTTACGTCGGCATCGAATACATCGCCCAGGCGATCGCCGCATTGAGCGGCTGGCGCGCCTGGCAGGAAGGCACGCCGATCCGTCCGGGCCTGCTGCTCGGCAGTCGCCAGCTGGCGCCGCAGCGTTCCTGGTTCGTACCTGACGAGATCATTAGTATCACGGTCACGAGCGTCTACAGCGACGGCGGCATGGCGGTGTTCGACGGTCATATCCACGCACCAGGCGGACAGCTCATACTCGATGCCCGTACGACCGTCTATCAGCCCGACGACGCCGACAGTTTCGCCACATTGATCAATAACCAGTCCACGCAATCATGAACAAGACCATTCTTGTAACCGGCGCCAGCAAGGGTATCGGTGCCGCCGTGGCCGGCCGGCTGGCAACAGCCGGTTATGACATCGCCGTGCATTATCACAGCGATCGCGCCGGTGCCGAAGAAACAAAGACCACGGTCGAAGCCGCCGGTCGCCAGGCCCGGCTGCTGCAGTTCGATATCGCCGATCGCGCCCAGTGCCAGCAGGTGCTGAACGACGACATCAGCCATCACGAATGCTACTACGGCGTGGTCCTCAACGCCGGCCTGACTCACGACAATGCCTTTCCGGCGCTCAGTGACGACGACTGGGACAGCGTCATTCATACCAACCTCGACGGTTTCTACAACGTACTGAAACCGCTGGTCATGCCGCTGGTCCAGCGGCGGGCGCCGGGACGCATCGTCGCGCTGACCTCGATCGCCGGTATCAGCGGCAACCGCGGCCAGGTCAACTACTCCGCCTCCAAGGCCGGCATCATCGGTGCGGTCAAGGCACTGGCGGTGGAACTGGCGAAACGCAACATCACCGTCAATGCCGTCGCGCCGGGGATCATCGACACGCAGATGACCGCTGAACTGCCGGAAGAAGAGGTTCGCCAGTTGATCCCGATGCGCCGCTACGGCAGCGCCGCGGAAGTCGCAGCGGTGGTCGCCTTCCTGTGTTCCGACGAGGCCGCCTACGTCACCCGCCAGGTGATCAGCGTCAACGGGGGCATGCTGTGAACCGCCGCGTCGTCGTCACCGGCATGGCCGGCATCACCGCACTCGGCAATGACTGGCCGAGCATCCGCGCCAACATGGCGGCCGGCCAGACCGGTACGCGCCACATGGCAAGCTGGGCGAACGACTATGACCTGCGCACGCAGCTGGCCGCGCCAGTGCCCGACTTCGACATCAGCGACCGTTTCAGCCGCAAGCAATTGCGCAGCAGCGGCCGTGTCGCCCAGTTCGCCATCGCCGCCAGTGATCAGGCATTGACGCAGGCAGGGTTGCGCGACGAGACCCGTCTGCTGAAAAGCGGCCGCGTCGGTATTGCCTATGGTTCTTCGTTCGGCAGCACGCCGCCGGTACTCGGCTTCACCCGCCTGATCACGGACGGCACCTCGAACGGCATCAGTGCCACCAGTTACATCCAGATGATGAGTCACACCACCTGCGTGAACATCGGCATTCTGTTCGGCATCTGCGGCCGCATCATTCCGACGTCGACGGCCTGTACCTCGGGCAGCATGGCGATCGGTTACGCCTGCGAGGCGATCCGTTACGGCCAGCAGGACGTCATGATCGCCGGCGGTGCCGAGGAACTCTGTCCCAGCGAGGTGGCCGTGTTCGACACGCTGTTCGCCACCAGCGTACGCAACACGGAATCGGCCCGGACCCCGCGTCCCTACGACCGCGATCGCGACGGCCTGGTCATCGGCGAAGGCGGCGGCACGCTGATCCTGGAAGCCTATGATCACGCCGTCGCCCGCGGCGCGCCGATACTCGCCGAGGTGACCGGCTTCGGCACCAACACCGACGGCGTCCACGTCACCCAGCAGTCGGAAACAACCATGGCGGACGCCATGTGCCTGGCGCTGGCTGACGCCGGAGTGGCGGCCGGCGACATCCAACTGGTCAACGGTCACGGCACCGCCACCGAGCACGGCGACCGGGCCGAATCGCTGGCGACCCACGCGGTATTCGGCGAGCGGATCGCATTTCATACGCTCAAGGGCCATTTCGGTCATACGCTTGGCGCCTGTGGCGCGATCGAGTCCTGGCTCGGCCTGGAGATGCTGCGCGAGCAGCGCTTCGTGCCCACCGCCAACCTCGAGCGGATCGATCCGGACTGTGCCGATCTGGATTACATTCATATGCAACCGCGACAGCTGGCGGCCGAGTATTTCATGTCGAACAATTTCGCCTTCGGTGGTATCAACACGTCGCTGGTCTTTCGCCGTTGCGACTGACAGCAATCCCAGAATTCAAACCTGTGGGCAGGAGGTACGGTCATGCAATTCATATACGGACTTGTCTTTACACTACTGGCGCTGGTGGCCGGTTGTTCCGATAACGAGCGTCCGCAGGCGGCGCTGTCCATTGAAGAAGTCGCCGACGGCATTTACGTTCATGTCGGCAAACACGAACCCGTCGACTCTGAGGCCAGTGATGACGTTGCCAATATCGGTTTCATCGTCGGCAGTGACTGCGTTGCCGTGATCGACACCGGCGGTTCGGTCGAAATCGGCCGCGACCTGGAGCAGACTATCCGGGCGACCACCGACACACCGATCTGCTACGTGATCGACACGCACGTGCACTACGATCACATCCTCGGCAACCAGGCCTTTCAGAAGCACGACGATGTCGAGTTCATCGGTCACGCCGAACTGGCCGACGCCATCGCCGGCAATCGCCAGTTTTTTATCGAACAGTTTCCACAGTACCTCGGCGACAAACCGCAAGACGCGATCATTCCCCCGGGACGCCTGGTCGATGAGCGCCTGACCTTGGACCTGGGTGGCCGGCAACTGGAATTGCGGGCCTGGCCGTCCGGCCATACCAGCAGCGACCTGACGATATACGACAAACAGACGCGCACGCTGTGGGCCGCCGACCTGCTGTTCATGGAACGCATCCCGGCACTGGATGCCAGCCTGAAAGGCTGGCTGGCCATCATGGATGAACTCGAAACCATCCCCGCTGAACGCGTCGTTCCCGGCCACGGCCCGGCCGTTGCCGACTGGCCGCAGGCGCTCGCCGATCAACGACGCTATCTCACCACGCTGCTGGAGCAGACCCGCGCCGCTATCGACGACGGCCTGTTTCTCGACACCGCGATGGACAACGTGGCGAGCGAAGAAGCGGCGAAATGGCAACTGGCCGATCAGCATCACCGGCGCAATGTAAGCCGCGCCTACCGTGAACTAGAATGGGAATAAAGGGTCTGTATGGGGACTCCCTATAACAGGTCGTTCACGATGCCAGCAACCATGAATATGTTCAGAAGAGCTGTTCTGACACTGACAGCAATCATCGCCACACAAAACATCGGCGCCGCCGAGATTGAAAATGTCGAATTCAGTGAAAGCGTCAGCGTCGCCGGCACTGATCTCGAGCTGGCCGGGCTGTCACGACTGTATTACAAGGTCATCTTTACCGGCGCCGTGGCCGGCCTGTATCTGGACGATCCGGCCAGTCTGGATGACGTCCTGGCGGATACGGCCAAGCGGCTGGAATTCGTCTACTTTGGAGGGCTGGACGCCGACGATTTTGTCGCTGCCGCAAACGAATCGCTGGCGGAAAACCTCGACGCTGAAACCCTGGAAAAACTGCGCCCGAAAATCGATGCCTTCAACGATCTCTATGTCGATATCGAGAAAAACGACCGTTATGCCATCAGTTATGTTCCGGGACGGGGACTGGAACTGGCACATAATGGCGAAGTGTTGGGCACGGTCGCGGGCGACATGTTTGCCAACACCTATTTTCACATCTGGTTCGGCGACAGGCCGTTCAACAGGCACCTGAAGAAAACCCTCCTCAAGGGCGAATTCGACTGAGCGGCCGATGCATCTGTACGCCTGGCACCGAGCGTACTACGGGGACGGATATCCACAATCACGGTTGGCCGGGTAAACGGTTGATGCGCCCGGCTTGGCCGTTACCCGGCTATCCGGATTTGATCCAGAAAACTTCCCGTACTGTACAAATACTGGACATGACTGCCCGAGGCACGATCCTGTAGACCACATGCCGATTATCAGAAGCTACTTAATCGCCCTGCGCCGCTGGGTCGACAATGCCGCCATCGATGACCCGCCGACCGCCGAACAGCCGGACGCCGCGGCGGGCAGCGAGATCGACTGGGCCCGGGTATTGCCGTTCATCGGCCTGCATCTGGCCTGTCTGGGCGTATTCTGGGTAGGCTGGAGCGCGACCGCGGTTGCCGTCGCCGGCATGTTGTATCTGTTGCGCATGTTTTTCATCACCGGCTTCTATCATCGCTACTTTTCCCACCGGGCATTCCGCACCTCGCGGGCCTTGCAGTTCCTGTTCGCGCTTTTGGGCAATACCGCCATGCAGCGCGGGCCGCTGTGGTGGGCCGCGCACCACCGCCTGCATCACCGCCATGCCGATTCACCGGCGGACACGCATTCACCGCGCCAGTACGGTTTTTTCCAGAGTCATATCGGCTGGTTCCTGTCGCGTGGCAATTTTGCCACCCGGCTTGAGGCGGTACCGGACCTGGCGCGCTACCCGGAGCTGCGTTTCCTGGATCGTTTCGACAGCCTGGTGCCGATCACCTTTGGCATCAGCCTGTATGCCGGCGGCGAGTTGCTGGCCACCTACCAGCCGCAGCTGGGCACCAGTGGCGCCCAACTGTTCATCTGGGGCTTCTGCGTTTCAACCATCGTGCTGTTTCATGCCACCTTCACAGTCAATTCACTGGCGCATCGTATCGGCAGCCGCCGCTATGCCACCCGTGACGACAGCCGCAACAACTTCTGGCTGGCATTGCTGACGCTGGGCGAAGGCTGGCACAACAACCATCATCATTACCCCGGTGCAGCGCGCCAGGGATTCTTCTGGTGGGAAATCGATCTGACCTATTACCTGCTGTATCTGCTGCAAGCCCTCGGGCTGGTGCACGGCCTGCGCCCGGTACCCGAACACCGGCGTAATGCCGTGGCGCGACAGTAATCACCGACCATGCGCATCGCGATCATCGGCAGTGGCATCTCCGGTCTGGTTTGTGGCTACCGGCTACATGAGCAACACGATATTACCGTCTACGAGGCCAACGACTATATCGGCGGCCATACGCACACCCATGATCTCGACATTGACGGCCAACAGCATGCGGTCGACAGCGGCTTCATCGTTTTCAACCGTTACAACTATCCGCACTTCAGCCGGCTGCTGGATCAGATCGGCATCAGCGCCCAACCAACATCGATGAGTTTCAGCGTGCATGACGAGGCCAGCGGCCTAGAATACAACGGCACCTCGGTCAACCGCCTGTTCGCCCAGCGCCGTAACCTGCTGCGGCCGTCGTTTCATCGCATGGTACTGGACATCCTCCGCTTCAACCGGGACTGCCCACGTCTGCTGGCCGGCAGCGACAACCAGCAGACGCTGGCGGACTACGTTGCCGAGCACGGCTACTCAACCGGGTTCCGCGATCATTACCTGATCCCGATGTGTGCCGCGCTCTGGTCGGCACCGCCCGGAACGATAGAAACCTTCCCGATCCGTTTCCTGGTGCAGTTCTTTCACAATCACGGCATGCTGGCGATCAACGATCGGCCACAGTGGCTCGTGGTCAGCGGCGGTTCGGCGCGCTATGTCCATGCCCTGACCCGTTCTTTCAGCGATCGCATCCGCCTGAACACACCGGTCCGGCGGGTCGAGGATCACGGCAACCACCAGCGCGTACTGACGGATAATGACAGCGCCGACTATGACCGGGTGATCTTCGCCTGCCACAGCGACCAGGCACTGGAATTACTGGCGGCGCCGACAGCGGTGGAACGAGCGCTGCTGTCAGCAATGCCCTACCAGGCCAACGAGGCGGTCATCCACACCGACGCCGGCCGCCTGCCGCAGCGGCGGCGCGCCTGGGCCAGCTGGAATTACCGCATTCCGGTGCAAGGCAGCGGCCAGGCGATGGTGACGTATTACATGAACAGCCTGCAGCGTCTGAACAGCCGCGAACCGATCTGTGTCAGCCTCAACCAGACGCAGTCCATCGCCCCCGAACGTATCATCAAGCGCCTGCGTTACACACACCCGTTGTTCGTGGCCCCGGCCGTCGCCGCGCAGTCGCGCTGGTCGGAAATTTCCGGCGTCAACGGCCGTCACTACTGCGGTGCCTACTGGGGTCACGGCTTCCACGAGGACGGCGTCAACAGCGCGCTGGCAGTTTGCCGGCAGCTGCGGGATGATCAGCCATGATCACGGGCAGCGCACTCTACCGGGGCTGGGTCCGCCACCGCCGCGACAGGCCGGTGGTCAATCACTTCCGTTACCCGCTGTTCATGGTCGGGCTGGATCTCGATGAACTCGACCGCGTCTTCGCCGGCCGCTGGTTCTGGTCGACGCGGCGCCCGGCGCCGGCGCGATTCCGGCGCGCCGACTATCTCGGTGATGCCAATGTGCCGCTCAAGCAGGCCGTGCTCGATCGCGTCGCGACCGAACTGGGCTTTCGTCCCGGCGGCCGCGTCGTCCTGCTGACGCATCTGCGCTATTTCGGCTGCCTCTTCAACCCGGTCAGTTTCTATTTCTGCCATGCCGCCGATCAGTCACTGAGCGCCATCGTCACCGAGATCACCAACACGCCGTGGCAGGAACGTCACGCCTACGTGCTCGATTGCCGCGAACACACCGCGGCGAACCACCGGCGCTTCGAGTTTGCCAAGGCCTTTCACGTATCCCCGTTCATGCCGATGGACCAGTACTATGACTGGCGTTTTACATGGCAGGACGAGCAAGTGACCATACACATGATCAACCACGACAGTGACGGTCGGCTGTTCGACGCGACCCTGGCGCTGCAGCGCCAACCGCTGACGGCCGGCTCAATGGCCCGCGTGCTGCTGGCCTACCCATGCATGACGCTGCAGGTTATCAGTGGCATTTACTGGCAGGCTTTCAAACTGTGGCTCAAGGGCTGCCCGTTTCATACGCATCCGAACAAGACGGCCGGGCAGTCACTGAACGATCACCAACACACGAATTAGGACTGTACGAGATGAACGAGACTGATTCCGACAAGTCATTATCGACCGAGACCGACGCCAGCACTCTGCCGGCCACCGGCGGCTGGATCGATCGCTGGCTGCGCCAGCGCATCATCGACAGCCTGGCGGCACTGCAGGGCGGACGTGTCACGCTGCAGGAAGGCGATCAGGCGCAGACGCTCGGTGACGACGACCCGCAGGCATTGCAGGCGACTATCGAGGTCATCGACCCGGCGTTCTATCGCCAGGTCGCACTCGGCGGCAGCGTCGGCGCCGGCGAGGCCTACATGGCCGGCCACTGGCGTTGCACCGAACTGACCACCCTGATCCGGATACTCGCCCGCAACCGCGCGCTGCTCGACCGCCTGGAAGGCGGCACCGCCTGGGTCAGCAGCCTGGCCAACAAGGGCCTGCACTGGCTGAACCGCAACAGCAGCAAGGGCAGCCGCAAGAATATCGCCGCGCACTATGACCTGGGTAACGATCTGTTCGAACGCATGCTCGATCAGACCATGATGTATTCCTGTGCTTTTTTCGAGCACTCCTACGATTCGCTGCAGCAGGCGTCACTGAACAAGCTGGATCGCATCTGCCGCAAGCTGGAATTGAGCCCAGACGATCATGTCATCGAAATCGGTGCCGGCTGGGGTGGCTTCGCCATCCATGCGGCAAGGCATTACGGCTGCCGGGTCACCACCACAACCATCTCGCAGGAGCAATACGACTTCGCCCAACAGCGGATTCGTGCCGCCGGTCTCGGCGATCGCGTCGAACTGCTGTTTGAGGATTACCGTAAACTCGAGGGCCAATACGACAAACTCGTGTCGATAGAAATGATCGAGGCGGTCGGCCACCAGTACCTGGACACCTATCTCAAGCAGTGCAGCGATTTGCTCAAGGCCGATGGCAGCATGCTGTTGCAGGCGATCACCATCGAGGACCAGCGCTATGCCCATGCCATCAAGGAAGCCGATTTCATCAAGCGCTATATTTTCCCCGGCAGCTTTATTCCGTCGGTCGCGGCGATCAACCAGTCGCTGGCACGGGTAAGCGACCTGCGACTAACTGATCTGGAAGACATCGGCCTGCATTACGCGCAAACACTGCGCCTGTGGCGCGAGCAGTTCTTCGCCCATCAAGGCGCGCTTGAAGCACGCGGTTACGACGCCACCTTCCAGCGCATGTGGGAATTCTACCTGTGCTACTGCGAAGGCGGTTTCCTCGAACGCAGCATTAGCGATGTTCAGATGTTGCTGACCAAACCCCGCTGCCGCAACTGGCAGTCGCTTGCCGGCGTAATACCGCAATGAAACCCGCGATCATCGCCAACTTCGTTTTCTTTAATGCCGTCTGGTTTGCCTGCGTACTCGGTGCCGCCGCCGGCAATGCCTGGATTGGTCTGTTGGCGCTGGCCGCCTTTGCCGCCTGGCAGATCGGTATCAGCCCGCATCGCTTTGCCGACATCCGCCTGTTACTGATCGCCGGTATCATCGGGTTCATCGTCGACACCGGCTACGCCTGGAGCGGGCTCGTACAGTACGCTGATCCGGCGCCGTCGAGCGGCACCGCGCCCTGGTGGATCGTCGCCCTGTGGATGAATTTCGCCCTGGCGCTGAATCATTCGCTCAAATGGCTGCAACCGTATCCATTGCTGGCCTCGGTGTTCGGCCTGATCGGCGGGCCGCTGGCCTACTACGGCGGCATCAAGCTCGATGCGGTGTTTCCGCAGGTGCCACTGCTGCAGGTCATGATCGTATTCGGTCTGGCCTGGGCCGTGGTGACGCCGTTACTGACCGCGATCGCGCTGTGGACGCGCACCGGCGTGTTCATCCAGAAACCCCAACCGGATTGATCACCATGCTCGGGTCCATGCAACCACTCTGGCTTCTGCTTTATGCCACCCCCGTTGTCTGCATCATCATGGCCGGCGTCTGGTGGCTGCAGGTCAAACTCAAAGATGCCGGCATCGTCGACCTGGCCTGGTCGCTGTGCCTGGGCGGCCTGGCGATTGGCTATGCGGCGCTGGCGCCCGGTGCGCTGCTGCCGAAGCTGTTCATGCTGCTGTTTGCGCTGGTCTGGTCATTGCGCCTGGCCGTGCACCTGTTCGTGCGTATCCGTGACTATCCCGAGGACGGCCGCTACCGTTATTTGCGCGACTACTGGGGCGAACGCGAGCAAACCGGCTTTTTCTGGTTCTTCCAGGCCCAGGCCGGTTTCGCGATCATCTTTTCGATCCCGTTTCTGGTCGCGGCCAGCAACCCGGTGGCCGATTTCACGCCCTGGATCGCGCTGGCCGTCGTATTCTGGCTGGTGGCACTGACCGGTGAATCGATCGCCGACTGGCAACTGGCCCGCTTCAAGGCACGCCCTGACGCAAAGGGCAGAACCTGCCGCGAGGGTCTGTGGCGCTACTCGCGCCACCCGAACTACTTCTTCGAATGGCTGCACTGGTTCGCCTATGTCTGCCTGGCAGTGGGTCATCCGTACTGGTGGCTGGCGCTGCTGACCGGACCGGTGCTGATGTTTGTTTTTCTGTTTCGTTTCACCGGCATTCCCTACACCGAGCAGCAGGCGATCCGCTCACGCGGCGACGACTACCGCGACTACCAGCGTACCACCAGTGCCTTCTTTCCCTGGTTTCCGCGGCGGCGATAATCACGCCTGGCGCTTCAACAACTCATCCCCCTGCATAGATAAAGCACCATGACACCGATAGAACTCTGCGAACGCGGCCTGGTCCCCGACAGGCTCACGCGTATTGGCATGCGCCGACTCATGCGCCAGCGCCTGAACGATGAATTTCGTGACGCCGAACAGCAGTTCGCGCGTTATCAACAATTATTGACTGACTTCAGCCACGGCCCGATCGCCGTGGCCACCGACAAGGCGAATGAACAGCACTACGAAGTGCCGGCGGAATTCTTCCAGCTGTCACTGGGCCGGCACCTGAAATACAGCAGCGGCTACTGGCCTGTGGGCGTCGACAATCTCGATGCCGCCGAGGCCGCCATGCTGGCGCTGACCTGTGAACGCGCCGAACTCGACGACGGCATGGACATTCTCGAGCTGGGCTGCGGCTGGGGCTCGGTCACACTGTGGATGGCCGAACACTATCCGCGGGCACTCATTACCGCCGTGAGCAATTCAGCCAGCCAGAAAGCCCACATCATGGAACAGTGCCGCCAGCGCGGTATCGACAACGTGCGCATCGTCACCGCCGACATCAACGAATTTGCCGGCGACCGGCATTTCGATCGTATTGTCTCGGTGGAGATGTTCGAACATGTACGCAATCACGCCGAACTGATGCAGCGCATCAGCGGCTGGCTCAAACCCGGCGGCAAGCTGTTCGTGCACATCTTCTGTCACCGTCTGCTCACCTATCCGTTCGAAACCGAAGGCGAAGACAACTGGATGGGGCGGCACTTTTTCACCGGCGGCCTGATGCCATCGGAAAACTACCTGCTCAACTTCCAGCAGCAGCTGTTGCTGGACGCGCAGTGGCGGCTGTCCGGTCGCCACTATGCACGCACCGCCGAGGCCTGGCTAGAGAACACCGACTGTCATCGCGCCCGCATTCTCGCGCTGTTTCGCGATGTCTACGGCGACACGCAGGCGGCGATCTGGCTGCAACGCTGGCGCATGTTCTACATGGCCTGCGCCGAGCTGTTCGGTTACGAAGATGGCAACCAGTGGCTGGTCGGCCATTACCGCTTCCGCAAAAACGGCTAGGCCTATTGCGCGGTCAGAAAGCGACTGCGCAGCGTGTTGATGCGATCGCGGTTGACGTCGAAATCGTAGAGGCCGACGCGCGCGCTGGAACGCACGTGGATAAGCTGCTCTGCAGGTACAAACAGGAATTCGAGATCGTCGACGAAATTGAACCAGTCGCTGCGTACCTTGGCGTGCAGGTAATGTTCCTCCACCTTGACGATGCGCACCTCGTCCATGGCCTGCAACACATCGAGCAGGGTCTGGCGGGCTTCGGCGAGACTGCCGCTGTAGCGGATCGGCGCGACGCGATCGTCCGGATCACTGGCCTGTGAAGAGACGCAGCGTGGCGCCCACGGGCAGTCCGCCAGTCGGCCGTCGTCGGCCCCCAGGTTGGCCGGCGTGGTATTGCAGCCGGCCATGATGAACAACAACAACAGACAGGTCAGATGTTTCATGTTTTTTTCTTGATGGTATCCAGGGCCGCCAGCGCTGCCTGGCGTGCCTGTTTGTGATCGACAATCGGCTGCGGATAGGTCTTCCCCAGAACCACACCGGCACTTTTCAGTTCATCCGCATCCGCCTGCCAGGGTGCCAGCAACGCCTTGTTGCTCAATGCGTTCAGTTCCGGCACCCAGTAACGCACATAGTCGCCATTGGGGTCAAAGCGCTCGGCCTGACGCACCGGATTGAAGATGCGAAAGTACGGCGCGGCATCGGCACCACAGCCGGCTGCCCACTGCCAGCCCAGCGTATTGTTGGCCAGATCGGCGTCGACCAGCGTATCCCAGAACCAGCGCGCACCTGCCAGCCAGTGTACCAGCAGATGCTTGACCAGAAACGACGCCACCACCATGCGCACGCGGTTGTGCAGGTAGCCACTATGCCAGAGCTCGCGCATGCCGGCATCAACCAGCGGGTAACCGGTTTCGCCACGCTGCCAGGCGCGCAGGCCGGCCGTGTTCCAGCGCCAGGGAAAATCACGGTAGGCGTCGTTCAGTGGGGCCTGCGCGGTATGCGGAAAATGATACAGCAGGTGATGGCCGAACTCGCGCCAGCCAAGCTGGCGCAGATAGGCCTCGGCATGCCGGGTTTCACTGACGTAACCCCGTTCGATCTCGTGTTCGCGCACCGCGTGCCAGACCTGGCGCGGGCTCAGTTCGCCGAAGTGCAGCCGCGGCGACAATCGCGACACACCGTGCACGCCGGGATAATCGCGCTGCTTCGGATAGCCCTGAAAATCGTCTGCAAGAAATTCACGCAATGATTCGCGTGCGCCCTTACTGCCGAAAGTCCAGTGGGCACGAATACCGCCGGCCCAGTCGATCCGGGGTTCGAGTTCGAGCGCATCGAGTTTCAATGAACGCGGCCACTTGTCCGGCGCGCGCAGCTTGCGCACCGCCGGCAACGGCGCGACGGGTTCGCCGAGCTTGCGGCAATGACGCCAGAACGGCGTGAACACCCGGAACGGCCGGCCCTGTTTATTGAACGTCTGCGACGGTTCCAGCAGCAGATTGCCGTTGAAGCTTTCGACGGTCACGCCCTGGTCACGCAGCTGTGCCTTGATGCCGGCATCGCGCTCGACGACAGCGGGTTCGTAACGACGGTTCCAGAACACGGCTTCGGCCGCGCTGCTTTTGATCAGCTTGCCGAGTTCGGCAAGGCTGTCACCCCGGCGAATGATCAGCCGCGAGCCCAGCCGTTCCAGCTCGGCACTCAACGAGGCTAGCGACTGATGCAACCAGTAACGACCGGCACCGCCCGGTGGCCAGTCGCCCTCCTCGTCCGGCGCCCAGATGAACACCGGGATCACCACCCCACCGCGATCGCAGGCGGCCCTGAGGGCGGGATTGTCAGCCAGGCGCAAATCCTGGCGAAACCAGACAATGGCAGCAGTCATGTTGTAAACGATAAAAGGATCTCAGGTGCGATTGACGATCAGCAACCAGCGGGCCAGCGCCGGCAGCAACAGCATGGCCCCAAGCATGCTGACCAGAAACATGAAAACCAGGAGCATGCCCATATCCGCCTGGAACTGCAACGCTGAACAAATCCAGGTCATCACGCCGGCCGACAGCGTCAGTGCTGTTGTCAGTACCGCGGTACCGGTCGACGCCAGCGTCTGTTCATAGGCCTGCGTGAACGTGAATCCGGCGTCCAGGTATTCGCGCAGGCGGCTGAAAATATAGATGCCATAGTCAATACCGATGCCGACGCCCAGCGCCACCACCGGCAGCGTGCTGATCTTCAGACCAATGTGCAGGTGACTCATCAAGGCATACGTCAACAACGAAGTCAGCGCCAGCGGCAATACGATCGCGACAGTCGCGGCCGGCGAACGGAAGTACAGCAGGCACAGCAGTATGACCGCTGCGTATACGTACAGCAGGATCGGAAACTGCGCCGCGGCGATGACATCGTTGCTGGCGGCCATGACGCCGACGTTGCCACCAGCCAGCCGGTAATCGACGCCGCTGTCCGGCTGGGCGGCGCGGTGGCTCTCAATAGCATCAATGATGCTGGTGATCGTTTCCGCCTTGTGATCACGCGTGTAGGCAATCACCGGCATGACGCTGCAGTCATTGTTCAGCAGACCACTCGATGTCGGCACATGCGACACTGCCTGCGCCAGCGCCGCCGGATGCCGCGGCAGCGTCGCCCATTTCAGGCTGCCCTCGTTCAGTGCCGCGTTGATGTGGCTTGCCTGCTGCGGCAGTGACTGCACCAGTGTCACCTGCGGATGGTTGAGCAGGCGCCAGGCAAACGTGTCGACGGCCTGCATGGTCGTGTGATCGGTGCAGGCCTGTGCTTGCGTAGTGGCGTAGACACTCAGGGTATCGACGCCAATACGGAAACGCTCGGCGATGGCACGGCTGTCCTGGTTGTATCGGGCCTCGGTCCTGAGCTCGGGCACACCGATCTGGCGATCGCCGATATGCACCTGGCTGCCGGCGTAGAGGCCATAGGCAAACAGCAACGCGGCCATAATCAGAACTATCAGCGAACCACGGCGCCCGGCTACCAGCGCCAGCGCGCGCCAGCATCGCCCCAGAGTCCGGGCACGTTGCTGCATGCCCTGCCGGTAGGTCGCCGGCAGGGTCACGCCGGCCAGCAGCAGCGGCAACAGCAACAGGTTGGTCAGGATCACGACCGCCACCCCGAGGCTGGCCGTCAACGCCATTTCGCGGATGATGCCGATGTCGATGGCGAGGATGGTGACAAAGCCAAGGGTATCGGTCAGCAGGGCCATGGCCCCCGGCAACAACAGGCGTTCGAATGTCGAGCGGCTGGCCGCGGCCACGCTTTGCCCCGCGCTGATGCCGGTGCGCCAGCGCCCGAGCATCTGGATGCCATGACTGACACCAATGGCAAATACCAGAAACGGCACCAGCATCGACATGGGATCGAGCCCGAAGCCGAGTAACGGCAGCAGCCCCAGCTGCCAGCTGACCGCAACCAGCGAACAGACGATCGGCAGCATTGCCAGCCGCCACGAGCGGGCATAGACGGTGACCAGCAACCAGGTCACCAGCAGGCCGATTAAAAAGAAGGCTGCGACCGTGTACGCGGCGTCGGCGATCGCCCCCACCAGCGGCGCAAAACCGGTGATATGCACGTCGTATTGTTCGGCGAACGGCGCGCGGATTTCGCGTTCCAAGTATTCGGCCACCGCAAGGTAATCGAGTCGCTCGCCGGTCTGCGGATCGGTTTCCAGCAGTTCCGCACGGACCAGCGCGCCACTGAAATCATCGGCCACCAGCCGGCCGACAAGATCGGCCTTGAGAATATTGGCGCGCACCTGCTCGAGCGCCGAGTCGCTGAAGTCAAAATCGGCGGGAATGACATTACCGCCACGCAGACCTTCCTCGACCACTTCGGTGTAGCGTACGTTGGGCGTGAACAGCGAACGCACCTGGGTGCGATCGACGCCGGGCAGGAAGAACAGTTTGTCGGTCAGCGTCTGCAGATCCCGGAAAAACGCCGGCGTGAACATGTCGCCGTCACGACTGTGCAGTGCCACCAGTATGCGGTCGGCGCCACCGAAGGTATCCGCGTGTTCGCTGAACACCTGCATGTACGGATGCGCGCGTGGCACCTGTTTCGCGTAACCGGCATCGAAGCGCAACTGTGTCGCCGCCGCCAGCATCAGCAACGTGACCAGCACAAAACCGCCGATGATGAACCGGCGCCAGTGGAACACGGTTGCGGACAGGCGTTGCAGTATCACCGGCGACATCGACTATGGCTCCAGCGCGCGCAACTCGGCGAGATCCACGCTTAACAGACCCGCGTCGCTGGCCAGCAGCAAAGTCTCGCCCGGCCCCCGGACCACGGCCTGCAGCGCCGGCCGCCCCGGATACCGCCAGACGTGAACGGCGGCACTGGCCGTCGCGCGATACAGCACCACGCCACCGTGACCGACAAACACCTGCTCACCACCGGCCAGCACCCGACCGTCGGTCAGCGTCTGTCGCGTGTCGGCTGGCAGGCGCCGCCACTGCCGGGGCGACCGTAATTGGCCGGCGTACAGGTGACCGCGCAGTCCGGCCAGGTAAAACGTATCGGCAGCGCCAGCCACCAGGGCAAACCAGGAACCTGTATAAGGCGAGGACAGCTGCTGCCAGTCAGCACCCGCATTCGACGAGGCAAAAAGCTGACCCGCCTCGGCGGCGATCAGCAGGCGGCCGTCATGCTGTAGCACGGTGTGCAGGTGTGGTTCGTAATCCGTGGCGTCGCTGGCATCCGCCGCCGGCGTGAACGGCCGGCGCTGCCAGCTGCGGCCGGCGTCCTGCGAGACCAGGTACAGGCCATGGGCGCCGATCGCGATCACCTCGCGTTCATTGATGAACAGCACATCGAGTAACGGCGCCTGCCAGTCGGGCTGTGCGTGGGCCCGTTGCCAATGTTCACCACCATCATCGGTACAGAGAATGACCGCATCGTGCCCGACGGCACAACCGCGCTTGTTGTCATGAAAATCAACTGCCGTCAGCAACACACGCGTCGGCACGATTCGCTGTTGCCAGTCGTTACCGTCAGTGGAAAAAAGCACGTGTCCGCGTGCACCGACAGCATGAAAACCTTCGTCCGTGCGAACCAGATCCAGCAGCAGCGACTCGTCTGCCAGCGGCGCCGGCCAGGCACTGTCGGCATGGACCCCGGCGCCGGGCAGGCAAACCAGTGTGAACAATAAAAATATGGTGCCCGGACAGCGCATGG
The DNA here is from genome assembly GCF_024808875.1 of Methylohalomonas lacus. Classification (GTDB taxonomy): domain Bacteria; phylum Pseudomonadota; class Gammaproteobacteria; order Methylohalomonadales; family Methylohalomonadaceae; genus Methylohalomonas; species Methylohalomonas lacus. The sequence goes on along the minus strand of NZ_JANUCT010000002.1, from coordinate 83,285 downwards.
ATTCCCCGCTATGTCGTTATCAAGCCCACCGTATGACGATGGCTGGCAACGCCAGGTTATGAACGGACGCAGCAATCAGACAGCCGCGTACGGCACGCATTAGCGCATGCCGTCACGGCGCAGGGCGTTGGGCGTGAACTCGTAAGCGTCGAACTCGACGTCGAAGTCATAGGGCTGACCCTCGTTATACAGACCGATGGCGAGGTAACGTCCGGACTGCAAATCGGTGTGTACGTCCAGCGCCGACCAGGTCATCGGCACGTCATAGAAATTCATGGCGAAGGCCTCGGAGACACGCCAGAGCTCGTCGCGATTGTCGTACTGATCGACGGCCAGGATCTGCCAGGAGTCCTCGTCGATATAAAACGTGCGCCGCTTGTAGATATGCCGGGCGCCTTCCTTCAGTGTCGCCTCCACCACCCAGACCCGGTGCAATTCGTAGCGCGTGTGCGCCTGGTTGATGTGCCGGGGTGTGAGAATGTCGGCGTAGGACAGCTCGGGACTCTGCAAACGATAGTTGTTGTACGGCACGATCATTTCGCGTTTGCCTTTCAACTCCCAGTTGTAGCGCTCCGGCGAACCGTTGAACATGTCCAGCTGATCATTGGTGCGCATACCGTCGGAAGCGGTACCCGGGTTGTCGAAGGCGACGCTGGGCGCGCGCCGAACGCGCCGCTGGCCGGGATTGTAGATCCAGGCCTGGCGGTTCTCGCGGTTCTGGTTCAGGGTCTCATGCACCAGCAGAATGCTGCCCGACAGGCGCGCCGGCGCCAGCACTTCCTGCTTGAAGTACAGGAGGATGTTGTCGAGGTTATCGACAGTGGTCTCCGCCAGGCTGTAGTTCATGCTGAAGCGGTCGCGAAACTCGACCAGGCTGTAGTCGCCGGAACGGGTCGGCGCCGCCTGAATGATACGCCGGTCGATGTAATCGCCGCGGTAGCGCAGCATGTGATTCCAGATCACTTCCAGACCGCTGTCCGGGATCGGGAACGGGATACCCACCGCCGCATCCTCGACGCCATTGCCGTCGGCCGTCAGTTGCGTCTGCCCGGCGATCGCGCGCGTCGCTTCGGCAATACGCGCCGGTACGCTGGCACTGCGATGACTGGGATAAACCGGCATGAAGTAGCTGTCCGGGTACTGCCGCAGCAATGCCTTGTGACCCGCCGTCAACTGATCGGCATGGGCGTCCATGTTGTCGGCGGTAATCGTCAGCCGCGGCGTTTCATCGGCATAAGGATCGACATAGTGTTCGCCCGGGCGGTAGTCCGCCGGCGGCTCGGTGATGCCGCCGCGCCACTCGGGGATGCGGCCGTCCGCGCTGCCGGCACGCTCGCCGCCCAGCGGCGTCAGCTCATCGCCCAGTTGCTGTAATTTCGTGTCATCGGCGGCCAGCGGCGCGCCGACACCCAGTAGCAGCATGGCAAGCAGAATACTTTCGCTGTAAAAACGGCGTCTCATCAGAACGAATACCTGAGCGTGAATGAAGCAAAATCGCGGTCGTTGAGCAGATTATGGCGGCCGGCGCCGAAGAAGTTCGTATAGCTGAAGTCGGCCTCCCAGTTCTGCTGATAGGTCGCCTTCAGGCCCAGCGTCACCGCCTTGCGATCCTCAACAAAATTGGTGATCGGCGCCGGCGTGGTGCCGCTGACGTCGTGCGACCAGGCGATGCGCGGCTGCAGATTGATGCCGGCAAAAACGTTGTTGTACTCCAGACGCCCGACCAGCCGATAGCCCCACGACGTGGCATCGGCAAAATGCGTCCAGGATTCGGTCTCGCCGGCAGCAGTCGGCGCATGGAAAGCCGCCAGCGCTTCGTTACCGCTGATGAACGTACCCGGCCCGTCCAGGCGCAGGTCGCGCTTGTCCGGCATGTCATGAACGTGGGTGATGCCGACCTCGGCAAGCAGCAGACCCTGGTTGGCCTTGAGCAGCGGTCCCAGCACCTTTGTGGCCGTGAACTGCAGCTGGCTGACGTCGCGTTCGATGTGCCCGGGAACATCGGTGGCGAAGCCGAAGCTGCCAATCTGGTTCTGATTGGCCAGCGGACAGGCGGCGGGTGAAATGCCGCATTGTGCGCCCAGGGCCGCAAACAGCAACTCGACATCATCCACCTGCAGGGGCTGATCGAGGCGGTGAGAAATCTCGCCCTGCAGGGCTATGCCGGTATTGCCGAGTTCGGTATTAAGACTGGCGCCGAACAACCGGATGTCCTCGGGATAGCTGATGAAATAGCGCGCCGAGCCGGGATAGTTCCCTGCCATGGCACCGGCGGCGGTGCCTGTACGTGCATTCACGATCGGCAGACGACTGTGGTAATTGATGAAGTAAAAGCCGACTTCACTGTAGTTCCAGTCCGGCAGATAGGCGCGCAGTGCGGCGCCGTACTGGCCGCCATGCTCGGGCCGATCGTCGGCGCCACGCGGTACGGCGCCAACCGGTGATGGCTGATCGCCAATAAAATCGTCAAGACCGCCGAAACCGAGATAGACAAAGCGGCCGCCGTCGCCGACAAAGTCGTTGGTACTGAAATACGTGCCGGGCGGTTCGAGTTCGGTTTCCTCGTGGTCGTACTGGTAGAACGCCTCCAGCGACAGGTTCGGGCTGAGGCTGAGGTTGCCCCAGATCACGCCGACCGGCAACAACGCCTCGCGTAATTCGGCACCGGGCACCCGCAGCTTGCTGACATCAAACGGGTTGATGGCATTGATGCCGTTCTGAATGAAAGTGCTTTCACCCCAGTTCACCACCTGTTCACCAATGCGCAGCTCCGCCGGCCGATCAGCCACATCAAAACGTACCGACAGATAGGCATCCAACAGGCGCAAGTCCTTACCCACCCGGTCGATGGCCGCTTCCGTAAGCGGCGTACGCTCGGTCGAGCCGCCATCGTTGAGTGTGTCGCGCAGGCCGGTACCGCGCACGAACAGACCGAAATTGCGATAGTGCGCCTCCAGTTCACTGGTAACCAGGAACGCATTGCTTATCAGGCCGCGGTCGTAATTAAGGTTACCGTCATCGGCGTTGACCGAGTAGGCGTTGCCGCCATTGGCTATACCTACCAGGTCCGGATCCCGAGCACTGACCCGGTAGTTCTGCCCCCAGGACAGCGTAGTATCCAGACGGCCGCTGATATCGCCCAGCTCGAAGTCCACCGCCGGGGCCGCGGGCGCGATAACGCCCAGCAAGCCAATCAGCGCCCCCCGTCTGACAATGCTGCATCCAGGCCGACTGTAGCCACACGACATTACAAAGGGTCCCCCGCCAAGTTACCGGTTAAACCGGCTGATTATTATATCGGCATCATAGCGTTAGCCGCTCATGAAGCAAATACCGGATACACATTAGTTCAGGCGGACAGCCGCTCCGTGGTGGTCGACAGGCGATGGATCATGGTACGCAGGAACACCTTGAGGAACCGCACCTGGCAGTTCATCGACACCTGGGATATGACGGTGGAATTGATTTTCAGCAGCGAGGTCTTCTCTTCCGCCGTGATGGTGGCAGTGCGCTTGGTCTTGGCGAGATAACCCATTTCACCGAAGCAGTCACCCTTGCCCAGCACGCGGATACTGCTACCGCCTTTTTTTACCGCCACGCTACCGCCAACGATAATGTAAAAACAGTCGTCGAGATCACCCTCAACAATAATTTCCTCGTCCATTCCATAGTCCTGCCAGGTGCTGGCACGCAGTATTTCCCAGATTTCGACATCCGGAAAACCGAGGAAAAATTCGAGATTTTTGACCGAGTAGAACTGTTCCTGGCTGGAAACTTCCTCGCTGGGCCCCTCCAGTGAATCAAATGCCCGGCTGAGATCCGAGGCCAGGTCCAGGCCCATGCGATGACGTTCATTTATATCCTTGGCAACGGCCTTGCGAAAGATATCTTCCAGGACGCCGGGCAATTCTGTCCGGTACCCGCGCATGGCTGGCGGCTCTTCATTCAGTATTTTGCTCACCAGACGTGAAAAATTTTCGGCATAAAATGGGTGCCGGCCCGTAAGCAGCTCATACATGACAACACCGAGGGAGAACAGATCACTCTGACTGGTCACAAAGTCCTCGCGCAACTGCTCGGGTGACATGTAGCGTGGCGATCCGATCATGCCCAGCGGCATCGTTTCTGTGGAGTCCGCCTTGTTGATATGGGCGATACTGAAATCACCGATCTTGATGTCCTGGTCCGGGGTGATCAGGATATTCGAAGGCTTGATATCACGATGTACGATACCCTGACGATGCGCATAATCCAAAGCCTTGGCACATTTGAAGACAATTTCTATGACACGCTCCACCGGCAGCAGGTTATCGACACGGCAGAAATCCTTGAGCGTCTGGCCGCCATCAATGAATTCCATGACGATATAGCAATTGTCATCATCCGTACCGGCATCGAAAATACTGATGATATTGGGGTGTTTCAGCATGCCGGCGGTATGCGCCTCGTTAAAAAACATCTTGCGATAGCGTTCGCCGGAATGAGGATCGTTCAGGGACTCCGACAGGGCCACCTTGATGGCGACGGGGCGGTCCGCATACGGGTCGTGGCCCAGATAGACAATCCCCATGCTGCCACGGCTGATCTGCCCCCTGACTTCGTATTTGCCCAGCTTGTCGGGGATGGTATTAATCATAACCCTATGTTTTTTTTATAAAATACTGTATTTCTGGTGTCTTGTTTCATGACCGGAAAGACGTCAATAGCGCCTCACCGGCACCCCATGGTACTGGATTGGTAACGCCGGCACACCGCCCGGTTGACGCTTTTTTGCCGCTGACTGCGACTGTGCTATCGTTGTTCGAGGCATTGTCGGCACGTCCGCAGTGTCGCCTGGTACCGGCACGACAAGACCAATTATATATAAAACCGGTTTGCGTGACGGTGACGTAGCTCGCACGGGGACAATCTGAGGCACAGAGGTGTTTAAATGACAACCACGGTCCGGCAAATACTGGAAAACAAAGGCTACAGCATACATTCGGTCACCCCTGACACATGGGTTATCGATGCTATCAAACTCATGGCTGAAGCCAGCGTAGGCGCCCTTCTCGTAATGGACAATGATCAGGTCGCCGGTATTGTTTCCGAACGCGACTATACCCGCAAGGTTATATTGAATAATCGCTCGTCACAAAACACACGAGTGCGCGACATCATGACCTCCAACGTGGTTTCCGTCAGGCCGGACCAGAATATCGAGGATTGCCTGGTCATGATTTCCGGCCACCAGATACGCCATCTGCCGGTTGTGGAAAACGGCATGGCGGTAGGCATGCTGTCGGTGATGGATGTTGTAAAAACCATCATCTCGGAAAAAGAATTCATCATAGAACAGCTGGAAAACTACATTTCCGGCGCGGTTTGATGATGCCGCCCCTGCATTCCGACTTGCCATGATTGTATGCGCAATGTACTGATCACATTTGTCATTCTCATCCTTATTGTTGCTGGTTATCTTCACTTCCAACCGATAGCGGATCCGGCCGCACCGCGCCCGGCCGAATCACTGGCGGAAGAGGAAAATGAACCAGCTGCACCACAGGATGCAGCCAGTAACGACACGAACAATCCGGCCGCTGATGAAAAGCAACTGCGCCAGGAAGCCGAGCGATATGTTTCCGAGATCATAGAACACGAAGACAATACGGTTGAAGTCGAAAGTGCCGACGACTTCATCAGTCGTGACGAACCAATTGCATTGCTTGCCGGCAAGCAGTATGAGACACGCACGCTGAATCAGCTCAAGGAAGAGATGAAGCCGGACGCGCCACTGACCATTGTACGCCAGCAGGAACAGGTAGAAATGACCACGACCAAGGAACTGCTGACGCAAAGTGGTGGCAACCTGAAAACGTCGGTGCTGGTGCTTGATGGCGGCGACGTTCGCGAAACCACGATCGGCGAAATCATCGAGCAGCGCGACAATGCGGAAGCGCCAATCTCGGTGATCCGGGAAACGGAGCATCTGGAAATCACCACCGTTAGCGAGCTGATGGAAGACGACAGCATTACGGCCGATCAGTCCCTGAAAGTCATCCGTGAACCCTATCGGCTGCAAAGTACCACGATTAATGAGCTGCTCATGGGCGAAGAAGCCGTATCTGAAAATTCGATCTTCTACATTCGAAATATCACCAAGGACGACATCCAGGGTCTCTGGGGCATCGTACACAATGGCCTGGTCAAGAATTTTGCCAGCGGCATCGCCCTGCGGCGTGGCCAGAAAATACGCAAATACCAGGTCGATATTCCTACCGATGCCGACGAGCGACTGGCTGACCAGTCAAGCTCCTTTCTCGGCAAGATGATCGATCGCAAGACGCATGAGTCATTCGTCTACAATTATCAGAAGGGCAAGATGGGTAAAAGTCCTGACATCATCCACCCGGGGCAGGAAATCGTGCTCATCGGCTTCACCCCCGAAGAGCTCTACCAGATTTATGAACATTTCGTGACCCGTTCCGAGTCACGTTCCTGAAACACTGGCAGTCAGCCGAGACGTCCGGACATGAACCTGCGACTTACCGAGGCGCGCGCCTGGCAGGCGCTGACCGAGCATTTTCCGGAAATGCGCGATCAGCATTTGCGGAATCTATTTGCCGCTGACCCGGAACGGGTGCGATGTCATACACTGGAGGTTGGCCCACTGTATGCCGACTTTTCCAAGCAACCCATCACCGCGACGACACTCGACCTGTTTGCACGCCTGGCCGACGAGATGGAACTGTCCAGCGCCCGCAAACAGTTATTCAATGGCGCAAACATCAACGTAACCGAGAACCGGGCGGCCCTGCATACGGCATTACGCGCTGCTGATACGGACGCGTCATTGGCGGCGGAAACTCAGTCCGCCATCCGTCACGAACTGGCACGCATGACCGATCTCCACCGCCGCCTGACCATCGGCCAGGTGACGGGTTTTTCCGGCCAGGCCATAAGTCACGTCATCCATATCGGCATCGGTGGCTCGGATCTCGGACCGCGCCTGCTCGCCGAGGCCCTGGGGACACAACAGACCAATCTCGATATCAGGTTTGTCGCCAACCTGGATCCGGCTGACCTGGAACGGACCCTGGCCGACTGCGCACCGGCCCGTACGCTGTTCATCATTTCATCGAAGTCGTTCACGACCCTGGAGACGCGCAGCAATTTCGACGCCGCGCGCCGCTGGTTGCAGGCAGCCGGTTGCCACGATGCTGACCTGCAACGCCACTTCATCGCCGCCACTGCCAGTAGCGACACCGCCATTGCCGCCGGCATTGATGCGAATAACATCTATCGTTTCTGGGACTGGGTCGGCGGCCGCTACTCCGTCTGGTCGGCAGCCGGTCTGGGCGCCTTCCTCGCCGTCGGTCCAGCTTCGTTTGAACAATTCCTAGCCGGCGCCCGGCGCATGGATCAACATTTCCGCGACAGTGACTGGCGCCATAACCTGCCGGCCCTGCTCGCGTTCATCAGCGTCTGGCAGGTGAATTTCTTCAATTATGGCAGCCATGCCATCGTCCCCTACGATCAGCGCCTCAGCCGTTTGCCCGACTATCTGTGCCAGCTGGTCATGGAAAGCAATGGCAAATCGCTGCGTCAGGATGGCCAGCCCATCGATTGGCAAACAGCCCCCGTCACCTGGGGTGGTGTCGGCAGCAACGCCCAGCATTCATTCTTCCAGGCTCTGCACCAGGGCACTCGGGTGGTACCGGTGGATTTCATGGCGCCGTTGGCCGGCGACGCCAGCGACACACGTCAGCGCAATTTACTGCTCAGCTGCCTGGCACAATCGCGCGCGCTGATGTGCGGTCAACACCATCCCGGAGAGCCACAGCGCGACTGTCCGGGCAACCGCCCCAGCAACACGTTGCTCTACCCGCAACTGTCCGCCGAGGTGCTCGGTATGCTGCTGGCCCTGTATGAACACAAGACCTTTGTCCAGGCCCAGCTTTGGCAGATCAATCCCTTCGATCAATGGGGCGTGGAACTGGGTAAAAGCATGACCCGGGAACTGGCGCAGCAGGTGGAGACACCCGCGAGCAACACCAGCCTCGATGCCTCGACACGCAGCCTACTGGAACGTTACCGCGCCGCCACCGGGGCTGAATAATCAGCCGGATTGTGCCGCCAGCAAGCTGGTCGTATCGGCCAGACGCCGCACCAGTGTCTTCATGAACATGCGCGTAAAATGCAACTGACACTCGGTGGAAACCTGCTCGATCAGGGTAGCATTGATCTTCATCAGGCTGACCCCGGTACGGGCCACGATACTGGCACTGCGGCCGGCCTTGGTGAGATAACCCATTTCGCCGAAACAGTCGCCGGCTTCCAGCAAACCGACATAAATCTGGTTCTTGCGAACCTCGACGACACCATCGAGCAGGATGAAAAACGAATCGTCCATGCCCCCTTCACTGATGATAACTTCGCCCGCTGCAAACTCCTGCCAGCTACAGGCACGAACGATCTCCCATAACTCGGCATCACTGAAATCGGCAAAGAAATCCAGATCCCGGATGGTGTTGAATTTCTCCTTGATTTCGATTTCGGTCTCTGGCTGCTCCAGATGATCAAAAGCCAGGCTCAAATCGGCAGCCAGATTGAGCCCCATTTTGTAACGCTTGGCGGGCAGTTTCTGTAGTGAATGGAAAATGATCTTTTCCAGGATATCCGGCATGTCGCTTCGATAGGTGCGCAGCGGTGGCGGAGCTTCATTGGTGATCTTATGTATCAGGCGGGAAAAAGTGTCAGCCGCAAACGGATGGCTGCCGGTTAATAATTCGTACATGATGATACCAAGCGAAAACAGATCCGTCTGATTGGTGATCGTGTCTTCCTGCACCTGTTCCGGGGACATATAGCGGGGCGAACCAACGAAACCGGTCGGCAGAGTATTGGCCGTATCTGCCGTCATCAGATGAGCGATACTGAAATCGCTGATTTTGACCATGCCCTCCTGGGTCAGCAGTATATTACTCGGCTTAATATCACGGTGGATAACCCCCTTGCGGTGTGCATAATCCAGTGTCTTGGCACAAATGAAGATGATCTCGATCACACGCTTGTAGGGCAGCAGGTTTTTAGCCCGACAGTAGTGACGTAGTGTCTCGGCGTGATCCACCAGTTCCATGACGATATAGCAGGCATCACCATCGACGCCGGCATCGAACATCTGCACGATATTCGGATGCCGCAGGCGACCGGCAGTATGCGCTTCATTGAAGAACATCTTGCGATAGCGCGGTCCGACTTCCTTATCGCGCAGGGATTCGGCCAACGCTACCTTGACGGCAACACGGCGCTTCTCATAGGGATCGTAGCCCTCGTAAACAATCCCCATGCTGCCGCGACCAATCTGCCGGACAATATCGTATTTTCCCAGTTTTTCCGGAATAGCGTCGGTCACGCCTGGTCCACCCCTGATGGTCTATTCATGGCCCGATTGCCAACAATCACTTTATAATCGAATCAAGCGGTTGTGGAAACCCCGATCGGAACCAGCCTGCGCCGGAACTGCCCGATGACAGCTTCTTTGCCGGCCAGCGCCGCTACCGGTAGGCCACCGCGGTGCGATCATATATGATTGCGTCATGTCCGACGCCCTGCTCAAGATTGAACGTTCCATCCGTGAAAACGACGGCTTGCTAACGGGCCGTTTTTCGCAGTTCGAACTGTTCAGTCTGTTCCAGCCTATCTACAGCTTCGCACACAAACGACTGGTGGGCTGTGAAGGCCTCACGCGCTGCGTCGATCAAACCGGCCGGCTTATTCCACCGGGCCGCCTGTTCGGCTCCACCCAGTCAATGCAGGATACCATTCACCTGGACCGGCTGATGCGTGCCCTGCATATCGGTAATTTCACCATGCGCAAACGTGACAACGCCTGGCTGTTTCTCAATGTCAGCCCGGTCGTGGTCATTAATGGCAACCGGCATCAACCCTTCTTCAGCGAGCTGCTGAAGAAATACGACTTTCCGCCCCAGCGCGTTGTCATCGAGATCATGGAAACCGCCATACCTGACGAAAACGCGCTGGAAAGAACCGTTGCGCATTACCAGGAACTGGGCTGCATGGTTGCCATTGATGACTTCGGTGCCGGCCACTCCAATTTCGAGCGTATCTGGCGTCTCAAGCCCAATATCGTCAAGCTGGATCGAATCATGATCCAGCGAGCCGCCATGGATACCAGTATTCGTCGCAGTCTCGGCACAATCGTTGCACTGGTTCACGAAATGGGGGGCCTGGTACTGGCCGAGGGCATAGAAACCGAGCAACAGGCGGTCATGGCAATCAATGCCGACATCGATCTCGTGCAGGGTTTTCTGTTCGCCGAGTCATTCAACCCGGCCAACCCGTCGCCGGATCACGCGGAATTATTCGAACGCATCAACGAACTGATGATTCGCCAGAACATCGACGATGAAGACGAATTCCGGCGCTCGGTCAAAGACTATGTCGAGGCATTTACCCGTTGCGCGAACATGCTCGCTGCCGGTCTGAACATTCATACCGCCACCGAGGAAATGGCGCGCATGGATCGCGTCATGCGGTTTTATCTGCTCGATGAATCAGGCACCCAGATCGGCGAGAACATCAGCTCACAGCAACGCAGCAAAACGCGCGATCCGCGACTGGCGCCGTTGACCGACACCCAGGGCGCCAACTGGGGACACCGCCCCTACTTCCGGCGTGCCATGGCACACCCGAACGAGGTACAGATGACACGCCCCTACCTGTCGCTGGTCGATGCGCGCATGTGCCTGACGCTGACCCGGATGGTCAAACTGCAGCATGAACGGGCCGTGTTATGCTGCGACCTTGAATGGCGTGACGGTGATCAGGGTCACCTTCCTGACACGGATACCGATCCGGGTTTTTCCGCCCTGTCAGACTGACGCCGCGGTCAGCCCTGGCCGGCCTGGTTCTTGATAATGGCCGGTTCGGCGCCGTCGCAGACGCTGGCGACAAAGGTACTGAAAGCCTCAACTGTCAGCCCGGCGTCATACAGCATATCCTCGCGCGAACCATGTTCCAGCAGGCGGTCCGGCAGACCATAATTGGCAATGCGCACATGGACGTTATGCGCGGCCAGCACCTCGTTGACGGCGCTGCCGGCACCACCATGGACGACATTTTCCTCAATAGTAATCAGCTGCCCGTGGCTGGCGGCGAGCTGCAGGATCATGTCCTCGTCGATCGGCTTGATGAAGCGCATATTCACAACCGTCGCATCGATCGTCTCGGCTACCTGCAGGGCGATATCGAGCATGACGCCAAAAGCGAGGATAGCAGTACCCTGTCCCTGTCGCCGCAGTTGTGCCTTGCCCACAGGCAGGGCGGTCATCTGCTTGTCGACCGCCACGCCCGGGCCACTGCCGCGCGGATAACGCACAGCCGCCGGCTGGTCCAGGCAATGACCGGTATAGAGCATCTGCCGGCACTCGTTCTCATCGGCCGGTGCCATCAGCACCACGCCCGGCAGACAACGCATGAAACTGATGTCGTAGGAGCCGTTGTGTGTCGGGCCGTCGGCACCGACCACGCCAGCACGATCGATGGCGAACAGGACCGGCAACTTCTGCACAACGACGTCATGAATCAGCTGATCATAGCCGCGCTGCAGAAAGGTTGAATAGATCGCCACCACCGGCTTGAGGCCGTCACAGGCCATGCCAGCGGCTACCGTCACACTGTGCTGTTCGGCGATGCCGACGTCGAAATAGCGATCCGGGTACTCCTGCTGGAAGCGCTTCAGGTCCGAGCCCTCGCACATGGCCGGCGTAATCGCCACCAGGCGGTCGTCCTCGGCGGCCATGTCGCAGGCCCAGTCGCCGAAGATGTTGCTGTAACTCGGTTGCTTGGCCTTTTTCGACGGTACGATCCCGAGCTGGGGATCGAACGGCGTGACGCCGTGGTACTTGACCGGGTCGTCCTCGGCCGGTGCGTAGCCCTTGCCCTTCTGCGTAATGATATGCAGGAACTGCGGCCCCTCGAGCTGCTGGATATTGCGCAGCGTGCTGAGCAGCGTCGGCAGATCGTGACCGTCGATGGGGCCGATGTAATTGAAACCGAACTCCTCGAACAGGGTCCCGGGCACGATCAGCCCCTTGACGTGTTCCTCGGCGCGACGCGCCAGTTCCCACATCGGCGGCATCATGGACAGCACGCGCTTGCCCTGCTCCTTGACCGAGGCGTAGATCTGGCCGGACAGGATCTGCGCGAAGCGGTTTGACAGCGCACCAACATTCGGCGATATGGACATGTTGTTGTCATTGAGGACGACCAGCATGTCGGCGTTGAGATCGCCGGCGTGGTTCAGGGCTTCAAAAGCCATGCCGGCCGTCAGCCCCCCATCGCCGATGATGGCCACGGACTTGCGGCCGCTATTGCTTTGCCGGGCCGCTATGGCCATGCCCAGAGCGGCACTGATCGAGGTGCTCGAATGGCCGACACCAAAGGTGTCGTAGTCGCTCTCCTCGCGCTTTGGAAACGGCGCCAGGCCGCCCCACTGGCGGATGCTCGGCAACTGGGCCCGGCGGCCGGTCAGGATCTTGTGCGGATAGGCCTGGTGGCCGACATCCCAGACCAGTCGATCCTCGGGCGTGTTGTACAGGTAGTGCAGCGCGATGGTCAGTTCGATGGTACCGAGCCCGGCCGCGAAATGGCCGCCGCTCTGGCTGACCGAATCCAGCAGCGCCGTGCGCAGTTCCTCGGCCAGCGTCTCAAGCTGGGATTCCGGCAGTCGGCGCAGGTCCGCGGGGATCTGGATCGTGTCTAACAACGGGGTCGCGTGGTTCTCGGCCATCACTCGGGTCCGTATCAATCTAGGTAAACGACCATTATCACCAGTGCATGAAAACCGTGCAAGGGAATCTCAGGCCGACTGAACGGTCCCTGGATAGGGCGTGATGCAAACGGCATAACCCCATGCCACACCTGTACATTTTGACGGGCATCCCTTAACCTTTACCATTTGGTCGGAAGCAAGCCCGTGGCGCACCGGGCAGTCGTGGTTATCAAGAACAATTTGGAGCATCTTTACTATGGGCGTACCCCTGATCCAGCAATATCGTGTCGGCAAGTACATCCTCGGCAAGAAAATCCGCCGGGAAAAGAAATACCCGCTGGTGCTGATGCTGGAACCGTTGTTCCAGTGCAACCTTGCCTGCGCCGGTTGCGGCAAGATCGACTACCCCGACGAAATCTTGAAAAAGCGTCTCAGTTACGAGGACTGCATGGAAGCGATCGATGAATGCGGCGCTCCGGTCGTCTCGATCGCCGGCGGCGAACCGCTGATTCACAAGGAAATGCCGGAGATCGTCGACGGCTATATCCGCAAGAAGAAATTCGTCTACCTGTGCACCAACGCGCTGCTGCTCGACAAGCGCATGGACGACTACACGCCATCGCCGTATCTGACGTTCTCGATCCACCTCGATGGCAACCGCGAGCATCATGACGCCTCGGTCTGTCGCGAAGGCGTCTACGACAAGGTCGTCGAGGTCGTGCGCAAGGCGCTGGACCGTGGCTTTCGGGTCACGGTCAACTGCACCCTGTTCCAGGGTGAAACCGCCAACGATGTAGCCGAGTTCATGGATACAATGATGGCACTCGGTGTCGAGGGCGCGACCATCTCGCCCGGCTACGAGTATGAGCGGGCGCCGCGCCAGGACGTGTTCCTCAAGCGCAGCGAGACCAAGCAGCTGTTCCGTGACATCTTCAAGCTTGGCAAGGGCCGGAAATGGCGCTTCAACCAGTCGTCGCTGTATCTCGACTTCCTCGCCGGCAACCAGACTTACGAATGCACCCCCTGGGGCAACCCGACGCGCAACATCTTCGGCTGGCAGAAACCCTGCTACCTGCTGGTTGGCGAGGGCTATGCGTCCAGCTTCAATCAGCTGATGGAGGAAGTCGACTGGGAGCAGTGGGGCACCGGCCGCAATCCCAAGTGCGCCAACTGCATGGTGCACTGTGGCTATGAACCGACGGCAGTCGATGATACTTTTGCCAGCCCGCTGAAGGCGCTGAAGGTGTTTCTCAAGGGACCGCGCACCGACGGGCCGATGGCACCGGAACTGCCGGTCCGCTACAGCGACGAGGATGTGGCCAAGCCGCATCTGGTCTCTGAGAACAAGGGCGGTTCCAGTTGCAGCAGCCAGAAGGTCGCCTGACGCCGGTTCGTCGCCGGGCCGTCAGCGGCGGCCCCGGATGCCTGTCAGCAAGCGCCTGATCCCGGCTTCATGATGGCGGCATTCGCCCTGGTCACGCTCGCGCTGTGTCTCTGGATCAGCGTTCTGTTGCTGCCGTGGCAGCCGTGGCGGGTGCGCGAACGCTTCACGCCAACGGCACAGCCTACGCCGTCGCTGCGCGAGGTCACCGTGTTGATCCCGGCCCGCAACGAAGCCGACGTGATCGGCTCGACCCTGACGGCGTTGCGCGCCCAGGCCGCCGATATCAACGTGATCGTGATCGACGACGACTCGACCGACGGTACCGCGGCAGCCTGTCGCTACGCGGGCCTGAAAAACCTCGATATCCTGCGCACGCCAGCGTTGCCGGCCGGCTGGAGCGGCAAGCTGTGGGCCCTGGAACAGGGTTACCGCCAGGTCAGCACCCCCTACATTCTGTTGCTGGACGCCGATATCCTGTTGCAGGCTGGCGTGGTCGGCGGGCTGCTCGACAAGCTCAGGCGCGAGCGTCTGCAGCTGGTCTCACTGATGGCGCGCCTGCGCATGGTCAGCGCCTGGGAAAAGCTGCTGATGCCGGCCTTCGTGTATTTTTTCAAGTTGCTGTACCCGTTCGCCCTGGCCAACCGGCCGGGTTCAAGGCTAGCCGCCGCGGCCGGCGGCTGCATTCTGCTGGAAAAGGCCGCCCTCGATAATATCGGCGGCCTGCAGAGCCTGCGCGGCGCCCTGATCGATGACTGCACGCTGGCGCAGCGGATCAAGCGCAACGGCGGCCGCATCTGGCTGGGACTGAGCCATGCCGCGATCAGCCTGCGCTGCTACGAGTCGCTGACGACAATCTGGCAGATGGTCAGTCGCACGGCCTATACCCAGCTGCGTTACTCGCCCTGGCTGTTGCTGATCTGTGTGGCCCTGCTCGGCATCAGCTTCATCGTGCCGCTTATCGCACTGTTTTTCCCGGGCCCGGTGCAGACCATGGCCATCGTGGCGATCATGGCCATGGCGCTCAGCTATGGGCCAACGCTGCTGTACTACAATCTATCGCTGGTATGGTTGCTGACACTGCCACTGGCCGCGATCCTGTTCGCCCTCATGACCCTCGACTCCGCGCGCCAGCACATCAGCGGCCACGGCACACAATGGAAACAGCGTCACTACAGCGAACCGGGCTGAATGGCGGACGTCCATAGGTACTGACAATTCGATACAGGTCGCCGATCCATGACGCGCACAACAACCATCCCGTGGCCGCTTCGCGGTCTACTCACGGCCCTAGTGGCAGGGCTGCTCATCAGCGCCAGCGCGCATGCCGAATCAACGGCCAGCGATCGCGTCGCGGCATTCCATGCCGAACTGAAAGCGACCATGCAGGCAGGCCCGGAACTCGGCTACCGCGGACGCTACGACAAACTGCAACCGTTGATCCGGGAGACCTTCGACCTGCCGGTCATTGCCCGCGTCGTACTCGGTCAACACTGGCGCGAGCTCGATGACGACCAGCAGCAACAGTTCATCGATGTCTTCACACGGCTGACCGTCGCAACCTATGCCGCACGCTTCAACAGTTACGACGGCGAAACCTTCGCGCACCTCGGCAGTAAGGCACTAAACAGCAACCGGCAGGTGGTGAAGACCGAGATGCAACCGGCCGACGACGAGCCGGTGCGTTTCGACTACCTGTTGCAGCAACGCGATGATCGCTGGCACATCGTCAGCGTGACTGCCGAGGGCGTGAATGACCTGTCGCTGAAACGGGCTGAATATACCGCCATTATCGAGAAGGACGGGTTTGCGGCGCTGCTGGCCACGCTGCAGGATAAAATCGACAGCCTCGCGCGCGGCACAGAAAACGACTAGAGGATGTCAGCCGGGAAGCAGTACATGCGTCGCGTTCGCCCGGGCAACCTGGCCGGTGCGCTGTTGATTGCGTTCAGTCTGGCGTTGTCCGGTTGTGCCAGCCTGCACGACAATGGCGAAGCGAACAGCGATCCGCTGGAGCCGGCCAACCGCGCGTTCTACACGTTCAACGACACGCTCGATAACGCACTGATCAGGCCGACGGCGGAATTCTACGTGTTCGCCACGCCGGCACCGGTGCGTGCGTCGGTCGCGAACTTCTTCACCAACCTCGGCTCCATTAACGTTATCCTGAACGCGTTCCTGCAGGGCAAGGTCGACGCAGGCTTTGCCGGGCTGTCACGCTTCTTCGTCAACTCGACCATCGGCCTCGGCGGCCTGTTCGACGTTGCCACCGAGGCCGGCATGAAACGCCACGAAGAGGATCTCGGCCAGACTCTAGCCATCTGGGGGATCGACCCGGGCCCCTACCTGTACCTGCCCCTGCTCGGCCCCTATTCGACCCGGCATACGCCGGATCTCGCCAGCAGTACGCTGACCAACCCGCTGTTTTACGTCTCCGGCAGCATTCTCTATCCCGTGGCCGCGCTCGGTCTCATCAGCAAGCGCGCTGAACACCTCGAAGCCACGCGCATGCGCGACGAAGCCGCCGTTGATGCGTACATCTTTACCCGTGAGGCCTATCTGCAAAGGCGCAGCAACCTGATCCATGATGGCGATCCGCCTACCACCGGCTATGACGACCTATTCGGCGATATACCTGCCGCGCAACCCGGTGCATCACAATGATACGGTGCCGCCGTACGGTCGCGTCGAATCTGTGATGGGGTTAGCATTCCGGCGGCTGGTCGAGGCCGGGCCCTGAACTAAAGTAGCCGCGTTCCATCCATTGGCGCAGAATGTATGACAACCTGTATCCGGGATGCGGTTTGCACATTGTTTCCGGAATCCATTCAGTCAACTATACGTCTAAAATCGAACCAAGAACGGTTCCCATACGGAGGGGGTTTGTAATGAAAATACGCGTCTTAACCGGCCTGTTGGCCAGCGCACTGGTTGTGACAGCCTGTAACCCGACCAAGCAGGATATCGGCACCGTGGCCGGCGCCGGCGCCGGTGCGGCGGTCGGTTCCCAGATCGGTGACGGCACCGGTCAGCTGGCGGCGGTTGCCATCGGCACACTGGTCGGCGGCTATATCGGTGGCTCGATCGGCAAGACCATGGACGACGTCGACCGCATGAAGATGAACCAGGCGCTGGAGAAACAACCCACCGGCCGTGCCTCCACCTGGGAGAACCCGGACACGGGCCACAACTATTCGGTGACGCCGACCGAAACCTACCAGCGCAACGATCGGCCGTGCCGCGACTACACGACCGAGGCGGTCATCGATGGCCAGCGTGAAGTGGTCCACGGCACGGCCTGCCGCGAAAGCGACGGCCGTTGGGTGGCACAGAACTAGTCCGCTTCGTCGATCAGTTCAATCCAGTGCCGGACCGGGCGCGCGGTTGCCTGTTGCAGGTGCAGCAGGCAACCGATATTCGCGGTCAGTATCAGCGCCGGGTCACCCTGTTCCAGCGTCCTGATCTTGCGATCGCGTATCGGTCGGGCCAGTTGCGGCTGCAGGATTGAATACGTGCCCGCCGAACCACAGCATTGATGACCGTCCGCTACCGGCGTCAGTTCCAGCCCCATTTTCTCCAGCAGGTTTTCCGTCACCCCGGCCAGCTTCTGACCGTGCTGTAGCGTGCAGGGTGACTGAAAGGCCACGCGCTGATGCAGGCGCGGCAGCAGGGCCGGATCCAGGCTGGCCAGGTATTCCGCCGGATCGCGGGCCAACCCGGCGACGCGCACAGCGCGGTCGGCGTAGTCCGGATCATCGGCCAGCAGCGCCGGGTAGTCCTTAACGGTGACACCGCAGCCGCTGGCGGTCACCACGATCGCCTCAATACCGGCCTCGATTAGCGGCCACCAGGCGTCAATATTGCGGCGCGCGAAATCGCGCGCCCGTGCGTTGTCGCCGAGGTGCAGGTTGATCGCACCGCAACAGCCTTCCGCGGCCGGCTGTTCGCAGCTGACGCCCATGCGATCCAGCACCCGCGCCGCAGCGGCATTGATGCCCGGCGCCAGCGCCGGCTGCACGCAACCCTGAAACAGGATGACGCGCCGGGCATGCTGCCGCTGCGGCAGTGGCCCGGCCGGCCGCCGCCGCGGCACCTGGCGCTTCAGGATCGGCGGAAGCAGCGGCCGTGCGGCCTGCCCCAGCCGCAGCAGCGGCGTAAAGCGTGCCCGGTATGGCAGCAGTTTCATCAGCAGGGTCCGCTGCAGGCGCTCGTACCAGGGCCGCCGGATCCGCTGCTCGACATGGTCGCGGCCGATCTCCAGCAGGCGGCCGTATTCCACCCCCGACGGACAGGTCGTCTCACAGGCGCGGCAGGTCAGACATCGGTCCAGATGCAGCTGGGTCTCGCGCGTCATGGGCTCACCCTCGAGCGCCGACTTGATCAGGTAGATGCGCCCGCGCGGGCTGTCCAGCTCATCGCCGAGCAGGCGATAGGTCGGGCAGGTCGCTAGGCAGAAACCACAGTGCACGCAATTGCGCAGGATGCGATCGGCATCCTGTCCGGCCGGTGTTGCGGCCATATCGGCCGGCAGTTTCGTCTGCATCAGGTGCCCCCGGCGGCGTCGGCTTCGTGATTGAACACGGCGGCCGGGTCGAAGGCCGCCTTCAGCCTGTGCTGCAGCTGCTGCAAGGCCGCCGGCTGCACCGGCCAGCGCCGATCATCGGCGACACCGCGCCAGCCGCGTGCCCAGCCGCCGGCCGCCTGCGCCGCGGCGTGCACGGCCGTTGCCGGTGCCTCGGCCCGCAACCAGCGCTGGGCACCACCCCAGTCGATCAGCCAGTCCGCCGCGTCGGCTCCATCAATAGCCGGCATGGCAGCGGTGGCCGGCAGGCTCAGGCGCCACAGCGGGCGCCCGGTCTGGAAAAAATCGTGCTGCTGCTCGCGCACGGCCGTCCAGAACGCGGCAGCGTCCGTCAGCACCGCGCCCCCACAGTCGGCGCACGCAGCGGCCACGGCGGCGGCGCTGCCGGAAAAACGCAGGTACAACCCGCCGTCGATATGGGCGGCGGCCGACAATGGCAACGGCCGGCCGGCGAGCCGATTCATGCGCTCGATCGCCGCCGCCGGTGATAATTCTAACGCCACGGTGGTTTCGGCTTCCGGCAACGGCAATACCTTGAACGATATCTCCAGCAACACGCCGAGGCGGCCGTAGGCGCCGGCCTGCAGCCGGGCGATGTCGTAGCCGGCGACGTTCTTCATCACCTGGCCGCCAAAACGCAGGTCTTCACCGTGGCCGTTGAGACAGCGCACGCCGAGGACGAAATCTCGCAACGCACCGGCGTACGGCCGGCGCGGCCCGGACAGGCCACAGGCGACCGTGCCGCCGAGCGTCGCCGTGGCGGCAAACGCCGGCGGTTCGAACGCCAGCATCTGCCCCTCGGCCGCCAGCGCCGCCTGCAATTCGGCCAGCGGCGTGCCGGCGCGCACGGTGACGACCAGTTCGGTCGGTTCGTAGTCGACGATGCCGGTCAGACCACTGACGTCCAGCGGCTCGCCCGTGACCGTTGGCCGGCAGAACGCCTTGCTGCCGCTGCCATGAATGACCAGCGGCGTTGCGGCGGCCGTCGCCGCGCGAACGCGTTCCTGCAGTTCGGCGATCAGCCCGTCGGCCATGGTCGGCGCGGTCGTGGTCACCAGCGGTACTTACCGAACAGTTCCGGGTTCGCCCAGTACTTGCTGTTCAGCCACTCCGGCGTCGCCTTGTAGGTGTCGAGCTCGAAGCGGCACAGTTGCCAGTCACCGTCATCGTCATAGTGGTGCAGCAGCGTAAAACCGTGCGCCAGCAGGTCGTTGCGTTGCCAGTGACTGGCCAGCCCGGTCCAGCGGTCGCCGGTGCGCACCAGCAGGAACAGGTGGCGTGAATGCAGGTCGCGCAGCCGGCCAATAAGGATGTGCGCACTTTGCTTGTCCAGCTGCTCGATCACGCCGACCAGCAAAATGACATCATAGACCGGTAAATCGACAACGCGATCCGGCAAATCCGCCGGCGCAATCGTTTCCAGCGGCGTATCCGGCAACGCGGCCTGGATGCGTTCGTTCAGGGCCGTGTCGGTGATACTGAGCAGCAGGCTTGCCGGCTGTTCGGCCTGCAGCAGGCCGAGCGCGTCGGCGCGGGCGGTGTCGGGCAAATTCATGCTAGAAGCGCTCCAGTTCCGGGTGACTGATCTGGCCGTGGTGGACATGCATGCGGCCGAATTCGGCACAGCGGTTCAGGGTCGGCACTGCCTTGCCGGGATTCAGCAGGCCGTGTTCGTCGAACGCAGCCTTGACGGCATGAAACTGCGTCAGCTCGGCGCTGCTGAATTGCACACACATCTGGTTGATCTTCTCGACACCGACACCGTGTTCGCCGGTGACCGTGCCGCCGGCGGCGACGCAGGCCTCGAGGATTCTGCCGCCGAGCTGCTCGGCGCGCTCGAGCTCGCCGGGCTGGCTGACGTCGTACAGCACCAGCGGGTGCAAGTTGCCGTCGCCGGCATGAAACACGTTGACGACTTCCAGCTCGTGTTCGCGCGCCAGAGCGCTGATGCGTTCCAGCACTTCGGCAATGCACTTGCGCGGAATGGTGCCGTCCATGCAGTAGTAGTCTGGGGCGATACGGCCGCTGGCGGGGAATGCCGCCTTGCGCCCGGCCCAGAAGCGTGCCCGCGCGGCGGCGTCGGCGGCGACGCGGATATCGCTGGCGCCGGCGTCGCGCAGAATCTGTTCAACGGCCTGCAACTGGGCCCGGGTTTCCTCGGCAATGCCGTCGAGTTCGCACAACAGGATCGCGGCGGCATCGCGCGGGTAGCCGGCATGAACGAAGTCCTCGGCCGCGCGGGTGATGCCCTGGTCCATCATTTCCAGGCCGGCGGGGATGATACCGGCGGCAATAATCGCGGCGACCGCGTTGCCGGCGGCACCGACGTCATCGAAAGCCGCCAGCAACACTTCCGTGACCGGCGGCTGCGGCAGCAGCTTGACGGTAATCTCGACGATGACGCCAAGCATGCCCTCGGAACCGTTGAACAGGGCCAGTAAATCCAGCCCCGGCGAGTCCAGCGTCTGGCCGCCGAGTTCGATCAGTTCGCCATCGCTGGTAATGAACTTGATGCCGAGTACGTTGTGCACGGTGAGGCCGTACTTCAGACAGTGCACGCCGCCGGAATTCTCGGCCACGTTGCCACCGATGGTGCAGGCGATCTGTGACGACGGGTCGGGCGCATAGAACAGGCCGAATTCGGCGACGGCCTCGGAGATGCTGATGTTGCGCACACCCGGCTGGACGCGGGCGGTGCGCGCCAATGGATCAATTTCAAGAATATCGCTGAACTTCGCCAGGCTCAGCAGTACGCCCTCGGCGATCGGCAGGGCGCCACCCGACAGGCCCGTACCGGCACCGCGCGCGACCACCGGCACGCGGTGCTCATGGCACAGGCGCAGCACCGCCTGCACCTGCGCGATCGTATTCGGCAACACCACGCAACCCGGCAACTGCCGGTAGGCGGACAGGCCATCGCATTCGTAGACCCGGCGCGGCTCGGTATCGACGATCACCGACTCGGCGGGCAACAGCGTTTCAAGCGCGGCGATGACCTCGCCCAGCCGCGCGCCTGCCGCCGCTGTCGTATTGCCGTGTGGCGCCGTTGCATTCATCAGCGATACTCATTCAAAAACATAGCCCTTGGGCACCACCACAATACCATTTTCCGTGACCGTGAAGCGCGCCGCATCGCGTTCGGCATCAACACCGATCGTTTCACCGGCCGGAATCTGCACGTACTTGTCAATGATGCAGTTGCGTAACTGGGCCTGCTCACCAATCCGCACCCCCTCGAAGACGATCGCGTGTTCCAGCGTCGCGGCATCATCCACCCGCACCTGTGGAAACAGGATGCTGTTGCTGACGCCGCCACCGGCGATAACCGTACCGCCCCCCACCACCGAGTTGATAAAGATACCCTCATTACAGGAACGCCCCGGTACGGTACGTGCCGGCGGGCTTTGTGCCTGGTAGGTGCGTATGGTCCAGTCGTCCTGGTACAGGTCCAGCGGCGGCTCGCTTTTCAGCAAGTCCATGTTGGCGTCAAAGTAACTATCGATGGAATGCAGGTCGCGCCAGTAGCGATCCTGGCTGACCCGGCCGCTGCTGCCACCGAACTGGTAGGCACGCACCTGGTAGTCACGCACCAGTAACGGCAGTACATCGGCCAGCAAATCATGACCAGTGACTGCCTGATCGCTGGCCAGCACCTGTTCCAGTACCGACAGCCTGATTGCCATGATGTCCAGCATGACCGGCTGATCTTCGGCCGGCTTGTCGACCAGCGCCTCGATACGCTGCCCCGCGCCCAGCTGCAGCCCGCGGCGCATCTCGGCATCGGTCGGATCGGCTTCCTTCGAGACCACAGTGACATCGGCATGGCTGCTCATGTGCTGCTCCAGCAGCGCCGCGTAGTCCATCCGGTGGATGGCGTCCCCGGGCAGAACCAGGACATGCTCAGCGCCGGTGCGGCGCAGGATGAACAGGTTCTGGTAGAGCGCGTTGGCGCTGCCCGTGTAGCCGGCATTGCCGGCATGCATCTGTGGCGGCACCAGCGTGATGTATTCGCCCAGTTCGGGATTGAATATCGACCAGCCATCGCGCAGATGCTTCGCCAGTGAATGGGATTTGTACTGGCTGAACACGAAAACACGACGCAGTTCAGAATGCAGACAGTTGGCCAGGGCGAAATCGATAACCCGGTACTTGCTGCCGAACGGTACCGCCGACTTGGTGCGCTGACCGGTCAACGGCTCGAGTTCGGCGCCGTCGCTCTCCGCCAGCACAACAACATTGACTTTATGGCTCAGGGACATGATGGCATCGGGACGTCATAATTGAGAAGGAACAGGTGGTGACTCGCTAGAGATTGTGCCGCCGCTCGCATTTGGCGACCTGATCGCACGGCTGCTGTTACAAAAGCCGACTGTTTGCCCGGCACACGCAGCGCAATGTTACAGCGCCCGGGCCAGCGGAAAAACCGGCAATAATAAATCAATTCCACGTCTCAGGGGAGTAAAATATCGCCGCGAGGCAACCTGGCCGCCTGTCGGCCGCAAACCGGAAAACGCTTGATTATGATATGGTTAGCAGGGTTGTCTGGCAGCCGCCTACTGAGGCATTGCACATGAGTTCGGAAATACTGATCAACGTCACGCCACAGGAGACACGCGTCGCCGTGGTCGACAACGGCGTGCTGCAGGAAGTCTACATCGAACGCGACAAACGTCGCGGTATCGTCGGCAACATCTACAAGGGACGCGTATCGCGCGTATTACCGGGCATGCAGGCTGCATTTATCGACATGGGCCTGGCGCGCACCGGCTTTCTGCACCGCAATGATCTGACCGACCCCGACAGTGACGAGGCGCCGGACAATACCAGTAACCTGACACGGACACCGGCGATCGAGCACCTGCTCAACGAGGGCGACGAGGTCCTAGTGCAGGTCCTCAAGGACCCGATCGGCAGCAAGGGCGCGCGACTGACCACGCGCCTGGCGATTCCGTCACGCTACCTGGTGCTAATTCCCGACTGCCCGCCCTCGATTGGCATTTCCCAGCGCATCGAGGACGAAACCGAACGTGAACGTCTGCGCGGTCTGGTTTATCAATACCAGAGCGGTGTCATACCGATCGCCGTCGGCGATCATGACAACCTCGGCATTCAGCCACGGCTGCCGCCGGTCGATGTCCTGAACAATGGCGGTTTCATCGTGCGCACCGCGGCGGAAGGCGTCAACGATGACAAGATCCGCAAGGACATCGATTTCCTCTGCCGGCTCTGGCATTCCATCCAGGGCCGTATCGACAGCATTACCGCGCCCGGCACGATCTATGAAGACTTGCCGCTGTTCATGCGCACTTTGCGCGATCTGGTCGATACGGAAACGGAGAAAGTACGCATCGATTCACGCGAATCCTATGATCGGCTGGCCGACTTCGCGCGCCGCTTTATCCCCGAATTCGTCGATCGCATCGAGCTTTACACCGGCGAGCACCCGATCCTCGATCTGTATTCGGTCGAGGACGAGATCCAGAAATCGCTGGGCCGACGCGTGGAACTCAAATCCGGTGGTCACCTGTACATCGACCAGACCGAGGCGATGACCACCATCGACATCAATACCGGTGCCTTTGTCGGCCATCGCAATCTCGAGGAAACGATCTTCAAGACCAACCTTGAGGCCACCCATGCCATCGCCCGTCAGCTGCGGCTGCGCAATCTCGGTGGCATCATCATCGTCGACTTCATCGACATGCAGGATACCGAACACCAGCGCCAGGTACTGCGTACCCTGGACAAGCATCTGGAGCGCGACCACTCCAAGGTCGCTATCAGTGAGGTAACCTCGCTGGGCCTGGTGCAGATCACGCGTAAACGTACGCGTGAGAGCCTGGAACACGTTCTCTGCGAACCCTGCCCGACCTGCCACGGCCGCGGCAGCGTCAAGACGGCAGAGAGTGTCTGTTACGAAATATTCCGCGAAATCCTGCGCGAGGTACGCCAGTTCGATGCCAAGAAACTGCTGGTGATCGCCTCGCAGCCGGTGGTCGACATGCTGCTCGACGATGAGTCCACCAGCGTCGCCGAACTCGAGGCGTTCATCGGCCGCTCGATTACTTTCCAGGTGGAAACGCTCTACGATCAGGAACAGTATGACATCGTGCTGCTCTAATTCCGTTGTACGGCCAGACGCTTTACCTGCCCCTGACAACCACCTGCAGTGAGCCATGATCCGTCAGTTTTATAATGCCTGCTGGTATCTGGTCGGCGGCCTGATACTGCTGGCCGCCGTTGCCGTGACCATCGTCCGGCTGCTGCTGCCCGGCATTGATGACTATCGGGCCGATATCGAGCAACTCGTCAGCCAGTACAGCGGCTATCCCGTCAGCATTGATGCGGTCAGTGCCCAGTGGCAGGGCTGGCAACCGCAACTGCACCTCAAGGGTGTAACCCTGCATGCACCGGAAGGCGGGCGGCCGCTGGCCGGTTTCGCCAGCGCCGATATCCGTCTCGCCGTCCTCGCCAGCCTATGGCACCAGCAACCGATGCCGGAATCTCTGGTGATTTCGGGGGCGCGGCTGAAGCTGATCCACAGCCGTGATGGCCTGCTCCGCTTCACTGACCAACGCTTCGATAGCGCGTCGACAACCAATCCGGAGCAGACCGGCCAGTTCGGCAACTGGCTGCTCAGCCAGCCCCTGATCAGCCTGCGCGATACCCGCTTGCTGGTAATCGACGAACAGGGTAATCAGCCGCCGCTGAGACTGAGCGACACCACGCTCAATCTACGCCACTGGCAAGGGCGCACGCAGATCGATGGCGCCGCCCGGCTGCCACAGCACTACGGCGACGCCGTACGCTTTGCCATGGACATCAACGGCGACCTGTTAACCAGCGACTGGGCCGGCACGATCTATATCGAGGGCCGCAAAATCAAGCCCTCGGCCTGGCCCCAGTACAGCCGCTGGCAGGATATCAACATCCGCGCCGGCCGTGCCGACGTGCGCCTGTGGAGCAAGTGGCAGAACGCGCGCCTCAGCCATGTGAACGGCCTGCTGGCACTGGAAGACACACTGGTTCGCGGACACGGCAACAGTAACCTGATTCGCGAGTTTAGCGGCATGTTCAACCTGCAACGCGACAGTGACGACAGCTGGCAGGCGGCGGCCCGTATCAGCCGCCTGCAGACCTGGAACGGCAACTGGCCGGAAACGATACTGCGGGCCAGCGGTAAACGCACGGCGTCGGGGCAGCGTGTCGAATCAGCCTATGTCAGCCACCTCGCCATTGAGGACGTAATCGGCCTCGCCGGCATGGATGGACGCCTGGCGACAACGCTCGCTGACTGGACCGGGAGCAATCAACCACATGGTCATATCGAGCAGCTGCTTTACCGGCACGAGACAGCGGACGGTTGGCAGCTCAGCGGCCGGCTGAGCGAAGTCGGCATCGACAGCATCAGCCAGCGTAACCGGGTCAGTGGCATCAGTGCCGAGTTTGCCCTGAACGAACAGCGCGGCCGCCTGCGCCTGGCCAGCCAGACACTGGGCATTGCCGACCCGACACTGTTTGCGGCGCCGATCAACGACATCGGCGTCACCGGTACGGTCGACTGGTTCCGGCACGCTGGCGACAGCTGGCTGTTGCGCAGCGACGGTCTGCATATCGACACCCGACCGCAACGCCTGAGCCTGCGTGGCAAGCTGCAACTGGACGGTGCCGACGGCACGCACGTCGATCTGGCCGCGACATTGTCGGGCGGTGATATCGAACCGCTGAAACGCTTCATCCCGCAACCGGCCAAGGATAAGCTGAAGAACTGGCTGCGCGACGGGCTGGTCAGCGGTCGTCTGGCCCGCGCCGACCTGGTCCTGCGCGGCGATCTCGACGAATTCCCCTTCAAAGACGGCCAGGGGCAATTCAAGCTCGAGTCGCAATTCAACGACGTCAACATGGTCTACCACCCGGAGTGGCCGCCGATCTATCACATCGATGGCGAGGTGAGTATCGATGACGACCGGCTCATCGTCCGAATACCGGGTGCCGATGTCTACAACGCGCGTCTGCATGACGTTGAGGCAACGATCAGCGATCTGTATGCCGAGGACCACACCCTGAACATTGACGGCCAGGCGCGCGGCAGCACAGCCGATGCACGCCGCTTCCTGCAGGACAGTCCGCTGCGCGAGCGCGGCGCCATCCAGCGGCTGCTGGATCTGGAACTGGCCGGTGATCTCGATATCGACCTGGCGCTGGCTGTCGCCCTGTTTCCGGAAGGCGAGGATGTTGTCAGCGGCGAGATCGAGCTGCTGGACAACCGCATCGTTTCACCCGGCCTGGGCCTGACGCTGGAACAGGCCCGGGGCTACATTGCCTTCAATAATGACAAGATCGACTCGCGCGATCTCAGGGCCACGTACTATGAGACACCGGTCGATCTGACCATCAGCCGTGCCGCCGGCGACAACGCGCCGGTACGCTTGCGCATGCAAGGCCGGGCCGACGTTGACCTGCTCGAACGGATAGTCCGGGACAAGATCGCCGACAGCACGACCGCCACCAAGCTGTTACGCGAACACGTGCAGGGCGCCAGCTACTGGCAGTTCGAGATCGAGGCCGCCACCCCCGGCGACAAGGCGGAACAACTGTCGATTAGCAGTGACCTGGATGGCATGGCACTCGATCTGCCACCGCCGCTGGGCAAGCCGGCGACCGAGCGACGGCCACTGCAGCTGCAGCTGGAACTGGCGGACGGTACCGACGCCGCCGTAACCGGGCTGACACTGGATTACGCCGACATACTGAACGCCCGCCAGAGCGGCGATGGCCTTGCCGTTCGCCTCGGCGGCAACAAGGCCGCGGCCGTCAGCGACAATCGCGTTGTCATCGACGGCCGCATGGACACACTGGATGTCGATGCCTGGCTGGATTTCCTCGCCGCCCATGACACCGCGGTGCTGGCCGACGCAACCATAAAACCCTTCGACATCGATATTCGTGCCGACACGCTGGCCGTTTATGGTCAGCGCTTCAACAATACGCGGCTGGCTTTCGCGGTTAACGCCGACGCCAGTCGCCGCCTGCGACTGGATGGCCCGGCGATCGCCGGGCACGCCGATCTGCCTGCCGATCTGAGCCGCGGCACGGTCAACGCCGAGTTCGAACGCCTGCACCTGCAGCCCATCGAGGAACGCACCGACGACAACGATGAGCAGAACTTCGACCCGCGCGATTTTCCGGCTCTGGAGGTCAGCGTCGCGGACTTCCGCTACGGTGACTCCGATCTCGGCCGCTTCCGGCTGACAGCCGACAGGACGACGCGCGGACTCGACATCCGCGAGATCGGGTTCCACAAGCCCGGGCTCGATATTAGCGGCAACGGCACCTGGCAGAACACCGCCCGGGCGACGCGATCACAATTCAATCTCGAGCTGCAGTCCGAGCGTATCGGCGAGATGCTGTCGACTTTCGGCTATACCGACGAAACCATCGCTGGCGGCCAGACAGCACTCCGCATGCAGGCCAGCTGGCCCGGCAGCCCGATGACTTTCAGCCTCGCCAGTCTGAATGGTTCACTCGATCTTGCCATCGAAGAGGGCCGGTTCCTGGATATCGATCCCAAGGCCGGCCGCCTGTTCGGCCTGCTCAGTATCCAGACATTGCCGCGGCGCCTGTCGCTGGACTTCGAGGATCTGTTCAGCAAGGGCTTTGCCTTTGACCGCATTCGCGGCAGCTTTTCCCTCGAGGACGGCCAGGCCTATACCAGCGACCTGACCATGGAGGGGCCGGCCGCACTGATCACGGTGACCGGTCGCACCGGCCTGGCGGAACGCAATTACGACCAGATCGTTTCCGTGGTCCCGCAGGTCAGTGACAGTCTGCCGGTGGCCAGCGCCCTGTTCGGGCCGATCGGCATCGGCGTCGGCGCGGCCATATTCCTGACCGGGCAGATATTTGAATCCATTCCCAAGCAAATCAACCGCATGCTTGGCTACCAATACCGTATTACCGGCAGTTGGGAAGACCCGGTCATCGAACAGATGACGCGCACCCAACAGGCGCCGCAGTCACCGCCGCTACTGCCCGAAATGACGCCGTAAGTCGCGGCAACCGCGTGCGTTGCAGTTCGAATATTGTGACAATAGGCATGTTTTGCACTCCGCCCGACTTGCGGTACCGACCCATCAACACGGACAACCCGATCACGAATGAACCAGACTGCTGAGTCCGCCGCCGAGCGCCCCTGGAAGCCCAACGTCACCGTCGCCGCCATCATCGAACGCGACGGCCACTTCCTGCTGGTCGAGGAAGAAGCCGATGGCGGTATCTTCATCAACCAGCCGGCCGGACATCTGGAACCGGGCGAGACGCTGCTTGAAGCCGCCCGCCGCGAGGTACGCGAGGAAACTGGCTATGAATTCAAACCGCAGACCTTGATCGGCGTATACCTGTACCCGAACCCGCGTGTCGGTGTGACCTACCTGCGCTTCTGCTTTGCCGGCAATGCCCGCGCACCGGCTGGCGACGTCCGGCTCGATGACGGCATTCTGCGCACACTCTGGCTCAATCGTGCGGAAATCGCCGAGTTGGGTACACGGCTGCGCAGCGAACTGGTGCCGCGCTGTGTCGATGACTACCTGTCCGGCCGGCGCTATTCCCTGGAAATGCTGATGCATCTGTCAGCGACCGAATAGACCACGTCCATTCGCCGTGCCCAGCCCTGAGACCGCGCCCATCGTCGTTGCCCTGTCCGGCGGCGTTGACTCGTCCGTCACCGCATTGCTGTTGCAACAGCGCGGTTACCGCCTGCAGGGGCTGTTCATGAAAAACTGGGAAGGCGATGACCGGCCCGGTTATTGCGCGGCGGAAGCAGACGTCGCCGACGCGCTGGCCGTGTGCGAACAGCTGGACATCCCGTTGAATACCGTCAACCTGTCGCAGGCCTACTGGGATTCGGTGTTCAGCCGCTTTCTGGCCGAATACGCCGCCGGCCATACACCCAACCCGGACGTGCTCTGCAACCAGTCGATCAAGTTCGACGCCTTCGTCGAGCATATCCTTGCACTCGGTGCCGAACGCGTCGCCACCGGCCACTACGCGCGCATCGACGAGCGTGATGGCCGCTACCGTCTGCTCAAGGCCGTCGATCGGAACAAGGACCAGAGCTACTTCCTCTGCCGGCTTGGCCAGCCGCAACTCGCACGCACACTGTTCCCGCTCGGTGAACTGAGCAAGCCGGAAGTCCGTCGGCTGGCAGCCGCAGCCGGTTTCGCCACCCATGACAAGAAGGACAGCACCGGCATCTGCTTCATCGGTGAAAAACCGTTCCGCGAATTTCTCGGTCAGTACCTGACGCCGAAACCGGGGCCGATCCAGACCCCCGAGGGCCAGGTCATCGGCGAACACGACGGCGTCATGTTCTACACCCTCGGCCAGCGCCAGGGTCTGAATATCGGCGGTGTGCGTGGCATGCCCGACGCACCCTGGTACGTCGTCGCCAAGGATATCGACACGAACGTGCTGACCGTCGCCCAGGGCCAGGATCATCCGCTGCTGTATTCGACCGCGCTGTTGGCCTCCGAGGTGCACTGGGTCGCCGGTACGGCACCTGGCCTGCCGCTCGACTGCAGCGCCAAGACCCGTTACCGACAGCCGGACCAGCACTGCAGCGTGAGCGACGCCGGTGACGGCCGCATCCATGTAGCGTTCAGCGCGCCACAGCGCGCCGTCACGCCGGGCCAGTACGTAGTGCTCTACGCCGGCGAGGAGTGCCTGGGCAGCGCGCGGATCGACAGCAGCCTGCGCTGAACGCCAGGAAAAAGACCGGCAAACCTGTCACCGGGCGGCCAAATCAAGCATAATAGGCGGCTCGCTGAGGGCCGCGGCAGCACGAAGCCGCCGCGCCATCCGGGCACGCGTTCCGTCAAATCCATACCCCGTTCACGCCGGTAACCAGGTAATGCCAACGAAACGGAGCCGGGGCTGATGGCCACGACGGGTGCCCCGTTTAACTGGAAGTGACAGCCTGGCGCTGACCGGGCACTGATTTCGATCCAACATTGTGGAGCTGCTACATGAGCAACAGCTATAACGCCCGCACGACGCTCAACGTCGGCGATAAAACCTATGAAATCTTCAGCCTCAAGGCACTGGAAGACAAATACAAGGTCTCGCGCCTGCCCTATTCTCTGAAGATTCTGCTCGAGAATCTGCTGCGCACCGAAGACGGCGTCAACGTCACTGCCAACGACATCGAAGCGCTGGCACAATGGGACGCCAAGGCCGAACCGGACAAGGAAATCGCCTTTTCGCCGGCGCGCGTGCTGATGCAGGACTTCACCGGCGTACCGGCAGTTGTCGATCTGGCCGCCATGCGCGACGCGATGAAGCAGCTGGGCGGTGATCCGGCCAAGATCAATCCGCTGGCGCCGGCTGAGCTGGTGATCGATCACTCGGTCATGGTCGACTTCTTTGCCCAGGCCAATGCCGCGGAAAAGAATGCCGAGATCGAATTCGAGCGCAACAAGGAACGTTACACCTTCCTGCGCTGGGGCCAGCAGGCATTCTCCAACTTCAAGGTCGTGCCACCGGATACCGGCATCTGCCACCAGGTCAATCTCGAATACCTGGCACGTACCGTGTTCACCAAGGAAGAAGACGGCAAGACCCAGGCGTATCCGGATACGCTGGTCGGCACGGACTCGCATACGACCATGATCAACGGTCTCGGCGTGCTGGGCTGGGGCGTCGGCGGCATCGAGGCGGAAGCCGCCATGCTCGGCCAGCCGATCACCATGTTGATCCCGCAGGTTATCGGTTTCAAGCTGATCGGCAGCCTGCCGGAGGGCGCCACCGCCACCGATCTGGTCCTGACCATCACCAACATGCTGCGCGAGAAAGGCGTGGTCGGAAAATTTGTCGAATACTATGGCGACGGCCTGGCCAACCTGCCGCTGGCCGACCGCGCGACCATTGCCAACATGTCGCCGGAATACGGCGCCACCTGCGGCATCTTCCCGATCGACGAGGAAACCCTGACCTATCTGCGCCTGTCCGGCCGTTCCGATGAGCAGGTCAAGGTCGTCGAGGCCTATGCCAAGGCCCAGGGCATGTGGCGCGAGGACGGCGCCGCCGATGCCGACTATACCGACACCATGGAGCTGGACCTGAGCACGGTCGTGCCGAGCATTGCCGGCCCGAAACGGCCACAGGACCGCATCGCGCTCACCGACGCCAAATCCACCATCGGTCATCATCTGGGCGAGATGCAGGAACAGCGCGCCGGCGCGCCGACCCAGAATGAAGAAATCGCCGGTTTCGAGGGCGAGGGCGGCGGCACCGCCGTGGCGGCCGAGGAATCGCATCACGTCGGCACGGTCGCGGTGAAGGACGAGGACGGCAACGAGTACGATCTGACCGACGGCGCCGTGGTCATCGCCGCCATCACCTCGTGCACCAACACCTCCAATCCGTCGGTCATGGTCGCCGCCGGCCTGGTCGCAAAGAAGGCGCACGAGAAGGGCCTGACCCGCAAACCCTGGGTCAAGACCAGCATGGCACCCGGCTCGCTGGTGGTCACCGACTACCTGAACAAGTCCGGCCTGATGCCGCATCTGGAATCACAGGGCTTCCACGTCACCGGCTACGGCTGCACTACCTGCATCGGTAACTCCGGCCCGCTATCGGAAAGCATTACCCAGGCCATTCACGACGGCGATCTGATCGTCGCTTCGGTGCTGTCCGGCAACCGCAATTTCGAGGGCCGCGTGCATGCCGAAGTACAGATGAACTTCCTCGCCTCGCCACCGCTGGTCGTCGCCTACGCGCTGGCCGGCCGCGCCGATATCGACATCAACAAGGAACCGCTGGGTCAGGACCAGCAGGGTAACAATGTCTACATGAAGGACATCTGGCCGACCCAGAGTGAAATCCAGGAAGCCATTACCGCGGCCATCGATTCGGACATGTTCCAGTCCAGCTACGCGACGGTGTTCAAGGGCGACGAACGCTGGAACAGTCTCGATGTGCCGGAATCCGATCTGTACAACTGGGACAGCAAGTCCACCTATGTACAGAACCCGCCCTACTTTGAGGGCATGGGCAAAGAGCCGCAAGATTTCGAGCCGATCACCGGTGCCCGCGTGCTCGCGCTGCTGGGCGATTCCATCACCACCGACCACATTTCCCCGGCCGGTTCGATCAAGGTCGACAGCCCGGCCGGCAAATACCTGACCGACAACGGCGTCGAGCCGAAGGACTTCAACTCCTACGGTGCGCGGCGCGGTAACCACGAGGTCATGATGCGCGGCACCTTCGCCAACATCCGCCTGCGTAACAAGCTGCTGCCGGGTTCCGAGGGTGGCGTGACCAAGCACATACCGAGCGGCGAGGAAATGTCGATCTACGACGCGGCGATGAAATACCAGAGCGACAACGTGCCGCTGATCGTCATCGCCGGCAAGGAGTACGGCACCGGCTCGTCGCGTGACTGGGCGGCCAAGGGCACCAAGCTGCTGGGCTGCCGTGCGGTTCTGGCGGAAAGCTTCGAACGCATTCACCGTTCCAACCTGGTCGGCATGGGCGTGTTGCCGCTGACCTTCAAATACGGCGAAAGCGCGGAAGGTCTGGGCCTGACTGGCAGCGAGACCTTCGACATCGAGGGTCTGGAAACCGGGGCGAAGGAAGTGACCATCATTGCTAAAGCCGACAACGGCGAGGAGAAGCGCTTCCAGGCCAATGTCCGGGTCGATACGCCGAAGGAGTGGGAGTACTTCAACAACGGCGGCATCCTGCACTACGTACTGCGTCAGCTGGCTGCCTGAAGCGAAGCTGAACAACCCCGAAATCGGCACATGAAAACGGGTCTCCCTGCGGAGACCCGTTTTTGTTTGTTCTGTTCTGAACTTCCCCCGAACACACCGGTCGCAAATATTCGAGCAGGGGCGTTTGTACGATATTGACGTGCGAAGTCCAAATCGCGGCCCTGCCCGTCTGTCTTTTACGCAAGATGTAGCTATGCGGACCCTGAATTACAATCACCTGTATTATTTCTGGACTGTGGCGCGGGAAGGCACCATCGCCCGTGCCGCCGAAGTTCTGCACCTGACGCCACAGACGATCAGTGGCCAGATCGGCGAATTTGAAGTACGGCTGGAAGCACGACTGTTCAACCGTAACGGCCGTAAGCTGATCCTGACGGATGTCGGCCGCATGGTTTTCGACTACGCGGACAATATCTTCCAGCTTGGCAACGAGCTCACCGACATGCTCAAACGCGGCACGCAGAACAACAGCCAGCCGCTGAGAATCGGCATCGTCGACATCATGCCACCATTGCTGAGCAGCGAATTCATCAAGCCGGTGTTCGCATTCGAGAATACCAGCATCACCTGTCGTAACGGCCAGTTCGACGATCTGATTGCCGATCTGTCGCTACACCGTATTGATATAATCCTGGCGGATACACCGCTGAAAAGCGGCGGCAATATCCGCGCCTATAACCACCATCTGGGTGACAGCGGTATTGCGTTTTTTGCCGCCAGCGATCACGCGCGGCTCTATCGGGAAGACTTTCCAGAATGCCTCGACAAGGCACCGTTGCTGTTACCGACGATGGAAGCGCCGCTACGGCGTTCGCTGGAACAGTGGTTTAGAAAAAACGATATCACACCGGCCATTAGCGGCGAGTTTGAAGACAGCACACTGCAACGCTACCTGGGCGAGGCGGGCGCCGGCATTTTCGTGGCACCCAGTGTCATGAAGCAGCGACTGCTGTCGAGCTATGGGGTCGAGTGCATCGCCGACATCGACGATGTCACCGAATCCTACTACCTGGTTTCCACCGAACGACGCCTGCAGCATCCCGCTGCCGTCGCCATTTTTGACAATGCCCGCAATGGACTGCTGTACGGTCACCGGGAAAACCAGCCAGTACAGGCAGCGTCCTGAGAGGACTGCCCCGCGCGTTTGCCGGGGGCACAACCTGGCCGGCGTCAGAAAATACCGCTGGCGTCCTGCAGGTGACGCTTCAGCATTTGATCAACACAGCCGCCATCGGTCGTTTTGCCAATATAGTCATCGCAACCCGCCGCTATGGCACGATCGCGTTCCTGCTCGGATTCGGCCTGCGCCAGTACAACGATGGGATTGTTGTAGCCGTCGTCGCGCAGCAGCTGTACCACCCGTATGCCATCAAATCCGGCCAGCTTACTGTCCAGCAGTAACAGGTCCGGGTTCTCTTCCTGGCACAGCTGTAATGCCTGCTCGCCAGTGGCGGCGATAAGCAGCGCATAGCCGGCCTGTTCGACACGTGACCTGACACGGTCGACAAACAACTGATGATCGTCGGCGTACAGCACTGTCTTCACACTCACCTCCGTAGACCCTCCCATCAACCACCAGTATTACCGGCAAACCCGTGCGGGCGCATGCGCAACCGCTGCGCCACACATTAGTTCTGTGAGACGATACCGCCCTGGGCCAGCGCCGCCGGATCCAGTAGGCGGTCCAGTTCTGCCTCGGATAAATCGGTCATTTCGCGGGCAACTTCCTTCACCGGACGGCCTTCAGCATACGCCTTCTTGGCGATACTGGCGCCCTTTTCATAGCCGATAGCCGCATTCAGCGACGTTACCAGGATCGGGTTCAGATCCAGCGCCGCCTGCAGACGTTCTGCATTGACCGTGAAACCGGCGATGGCGCTGTCAGCGAGCAGTCGTGAACTGTTGGCCAGCATTTCGGTGCTCTGGCACAGGTTATATGCAATTACCGGCAGCATGACATTAAGCTGGAAATTACCCGACTGGCCGGCGACCGTCATGGTCGTGTCGTTACCGATAACCTGGGCGCAGACCATGCACACGGATTCCGGAATCACCGGATTGACCTTGCCCGGCATGATACTGCTGCCCGGCTGCAGGCTCGGCAGCGCAATCTCGGCCAGCCCGGCCAGCGGGCCGCTGTTCATCCAGCGCAGGTCGTTGGCGATCTTCATCAGGCTGACGGCGATCGTCTTCAGCTGACCGCTCATCTCGACCGCCGCGTCCTGTGAACTGAGACCCTCGAACAGGTTCTCCTTGCGGCTGAAGGCAATGCCCGTCGCCTGCTGCAGTTCCTCGGCAACCAGGCGGCCGAACTCGGGGGGCGTGTTGATGCCGGTACCGACCGCGGTGCCGCCCTGGGGCAATTCCTGCAACCGTATCAGGGCCGATTCGACGCGCGCGATGCCATGACGCACCTGGGTTTCCCAGCCCGACAGTTCCTGACCCAGGGTTACCGGCATCGCATCCATCAGGTGCGTACGGCCGGTGGTCACGACATTCGCCAGTTCCGCGGCACGCTCGCCAATCGTGTCAGCCAGATGATGCAACGCCGGCAGCAGCGCCTGCCGCGCCAGCAAACAGCTACTGACGTGAATGGCCGTCGGGATCACGTCGTTACTGCTCTGCCCCATGTTGACGTGATCGTTGGGATGCACTGTTTCACCGAGCTTGTCCGTGGCCAGCCGTGCAATCACCTCGTTGCTGTTCATGTTCGAACTGGTGCCGGAACCGGTCTGAAATATATCAACCGGAAAATGCGCGTCATGCTGACCTTCGGCAACCTCGTTGGCGGCCGCCTGTATGGCATCGCTCATGGCCTGATCCATCAGACCGAGACGCGCGTTTGCCGCAGCAGTGGCTGCCTTGATGAGCCCCAGTGCACGGATGACGGCACGCGGCATGGCCAGGCCACTGACGGGAAAGTTATCGACCGCGCGCTGTGTCTGGGCGGCATACAGCGCATCGGCCGGCACCTGCACTTCACCCATGCTGTCTTTTTCCGTACGGAATTTCTTGTCCGTCATATCACTTATCCTCTAACTCATAGATCATGTAAAACTTCCGCTCGTATCTCGTTATCCAACGAGACTTTGCCGCCAGGGCTATCCTGTCAAGTCTGCCCCCACCCACGAGATACGCTTCACGAACGACGAGATACGAGTTTGATTCGCGTTCATTGGCGGTTTCTCTAATAGTTTTCAAACAGCTACCGGCAAACCCTGCCTGAACACCGTCAGCTCTCCCGGCTGCATGATGTTCCAGTCTTCATTATTCGTCAGTGGCCGCGTAGCGATCACGGTGACGATATCGTTCGGCGTGGTTTCTTCCTTGAAGTCCACCGTCATATCTTCATCAATTAAGCGCGCCGGACCGAACGGTGCCCGCCGGGTAATCCAGCACAGCGAGGTGCTGCAATAAGCAAACAGATCACGCGAATCGCTGAGCAGAAAATTGAAGATGCCCAGTTTCCCCAGTTCTGTTGCCAGTTTGCCGATGTATTGCCGCAGCTGGCGGCTGCTGCGTGGCGCCTGCGGGAAACGCCGGCGAATACGATCGAGCATCAGGCAGAAAGCGTATTCGCTGTCGGTAGTGCCGATCGGCCGGTAATGACGCAGCGGATATTGCTTGATACCGCGCAACTGACCGTTATGTGCAAATGTCCAGCTACGTCCCCACAACTCGCGCGTGAATGGATGCGTATTTTCCAGACAGACACGCCCGCGGTTGGCCTGACGGATATGGGAGATGACAATCCGGCTCTTGATCGAATACTCACTGATCAAACGGGCGATTTCCGATTCCGCGCTGGCCAGCGGATCGTGAAAGACACGGCTGCCATTACCCTCGTAAAACGCGATGCCCCAGCCATCCCGATGCGGGCCGGTCCGGCCACCACGCCGCATCAGCCCGGCAAAGCTGAAACAGATATCGGTCGGCGTATTGGCACTCATACCCAGTAATTCACACATTGGCGGGAGGCGCTGGCAAAAAGGCTATTTTACCGAAGCACAGACGCCAGCACAGCCACTAATTCGGCCGCCTGCAGCCAGGGCGAGACTGGCAAAAAATAGCCAATTATGGTTTCATGCCAACATGTCCGTTTCCCGATTCAGTGACCATACCGGCGCCATAATTTGCCTGTTGTTGGCCCTGCCGGGCCTGCTCGGCGGCTGTGACGGCGACGCCTCAGCGGCCAACCAGACCGGCGCGGGCGCGACGGCGACGCTCAATGCGCCCGAGCCGCAATTGCTGGCCAGGCATGACCCGGCGACCGCCGAGCGCTCACCGGCCGATCGACGGCAGACACAATCGACCGCGCCCGATGATCGCAGCAACCCGCAATTCAGCATCGCCCAGAACCAGTATCTGTTCGACGTATCGCAGCGCAGCCGGGAAGAATTCATCGCTTTTCTCAAGCGAGCCGATGAACTGGTCACCGTGGCCGCACCGGAAACCGAGAAGCTGGAGCTCGCGCTGATTCTGAGCGACCATGATATTGACTGGTTTGCCAAGGACAATTATGAACAGAACAAGGAACTGGTCGACCTGGCCGCGCGTCTGGATGCACTTGAAGTCATCGACCTGAAAATCTGTCAACGTGCCATGCAGGAACATGGCTACCAGGAAGACGATATACCCACCTTTATCGATCGTGTTCCCTATGCGGCTGCAGAAATGCAACGCCTGCAGGGGTCCGGCTATTTCCAGTTGTAGCCGGCTGTTGTCAGCCTTTTGAATTCCTGAAATATTCGTACGAGAGTGCGCAGTATGTCGCAAGAAAAGACACTGTACATGACGCTGCTGATGTCGCCGGACATGGCCAATTTTGCCGGCAATGTCCATGGCGGCGCACTCCTGAAGATGCTCGACCAGGTGGCCTATGCGTGTGCCGCACGCTATTGCGGCACGTACGTGGTTACGCTGTCACTGGATCAGGTCAGCTTCAAGGAACCGATCAAGGTCGGCGAGCTTGTTTCATTCCGTGCCCATGTCAACTACGTTGGCCGTACGTCGATGGAGATCGGCGTCAAGGTGGTTACCGAGGATTTGCGTAACAAGGAAAAGCGCCACGCCGTATCCTGTTACTTCACCATGGTAGCACTCGACGAAAACGGCAAACCGACGCCGGCACCGCCGCTGAAATTCAACAACGAGTTCGACAAGAAACTTTACGAGGCGGCCAAGATGCGCCAGGAAATGCGACGAGAGACCCAGCGTCGCAACAAGGAAATCACCGCCGGCATTCCCAGTTATAATCCGGACCTGTCGGAAACCGACGACGACAGCTAGTCGGGACGCTGTTCCAGCATCCGGCTGAGTGGCGCACCCGGTTCGCCAACGGCAAACATCACGATAACGGCATCTTCATCGCCATGGTTGAAGCCATTATGCGGCGTATTGATAGCTTCGGCTAAGGCATCCCCGGCCGTGTAGGTACGGCGTTCATGATTTTCGAATTCAACCGTCACCGTACCGCTTAATACGTAGGCAAAGGCATGAATGTCATGAACATGCCAGCCCGTTTCGGTGTTGGGCGGAATGACAACTCGTACTGCCCTGACTTCGGCCGTCGATAATTCACTGAAATCCAGCGTCTGCCCGACAACGGTACGGTCCGTTTCCAGTAACGGCTTGATACGGATATCGCTGCCATACTCGGCAGCATGAACTGCAGTCACATGAGTTGCGATCAGCATGACCGACAGCAGCATGATCAGGGCGGAGCCCTGTGTGCTACTCCGTGTTGATAACATGGTATCGCGCTCCTCGCCGTTCACGGCTGACGTCAGTGGTACCTAGAAATGCGCATAACCGGACTGACTGAGCCCGTCTACTGCCGGTTCAAGCTGCACGCCCGAACCTTCATGCAGGCAGCCTAGCACATACAGTTCACGGTTGACGGCACGCAGCGCTGTGCGCACGTCATCTTCGGCAGCGGCGGCCAGAGCCAGGCATAACTCGTAGTCATCACCGGCGGTCAATGCCAGTTGCAGGGCCGTCTGCCGATCGCAGGCAGCGGCCAGCTGCGGACTGATCGGGATGTGGTCGGTGTGGATGACGGCGCCAAGGCGGCTTGCTGCCAACAGGTGATCGCTATCGGCCAGCAGTCCGTCGGATATATCGATGGCCGCGTTGACGCGTCCGCGTACAGACATTCCCGCGGCGACCGGTGGATGGGGCCGATGCAGGCGTTGCCGGAAGTAATCAGCATCGTTATCAGCAGCACCGCTGCCGGTCAGCGCGTAACCGGCATCGCCCAGATAACCGCTAACGGCGAGCAAATCACCGCATTGCGCCCCGCTCCGCGTAATCGCTGTCGCCGCCGGCACCAAACCGTGTGCCTGTACCGTGATCGTCAACGGCCCACGGGTCAGATCGCCACCTACCAGGCCGACACTAAATTGCTCTGCCAGGTCAAAAAAGCCCTGGCTGAATCCTGCCAGCCAGTTGCTATCGGCCTGCGGTAACGTCAGCCCCAGGGTAATCCAGCGCGGTTCAGCGCCCATCGCCGCCAGGTCGCTGAGATTGACCGCCAGTGCCTTCCAGCCAATATCGGCTGGTGCTGCCGTGGCAGCGAAGTGAACGCCGCTGACCAGCGTGTCCATCGTCACGACAAGCTCGTAACCGTCAGGTACCTGCAAAACGGCGGCGTCATCGCCGACACCCACGCGTACAGCGACATCGTCGATATCGCGCCGGAAGTACTGGCGGATGAGGTCAAATTCGTTCATTGAATGCTGTCCGCGAATGAACGCAAATCATAAAACTGGCTTTTAAGCTGACACGTTTAATAAACAGGATTATTTTGAAACCAAGATGACTTTTCTGTTGCGTTCATTAACGCTTTCTCACGTGCCTACTGTTTCACACCAAATTGTTCAAACCGGATACGTCGCGCTGCCTTGTCGAGCACACTGTTGATGTACTTGTGCGATTCCTCGGCACCAAACATCTTTGCCAGTTCGACGGCTTCATTGATGATCGCGCGCGGCGGCATATCGGTTTCATACAACAATTCGTACACGGCGATGTGCAATATTGCCTGTTCGACCGGATCGATTTCCTTTAATGGTCGATCCAGCAATGGTTCGATCTGTTCATCAAGTTCGCTGTGCTGCTCGCAAGCGCCCTTGACCAGCGTACGGAAGTAGTTCTTGTCGGCACGCTTGAGTGCCGGATCATCGACATAGCGGTTGAGTATTTCCGCCACCGACTTGGCGCTCAGACGGACCTCGTAAAGCGCCTGCAAGGCGGTGCGCCGGGCGCGTTCGCGGGCGCGACGTGAAAACGGAGCCGGTATCAGGCTCATCGGCGTACGTCGCGCTTAAGCGCGAGCATTTCCAGCGCCGCCTGCACGGCCTCGCAACCCTTGTTATCCTCATCGCCGGCTCGCGCCAGTGCCTGCGCCTCGGTATCGACGGTCAGCAGGCCAAACCCCAGCGGCAGACCGTGATCCAGGCTGACACGCATGAGTCCGGCGGAAGCCTGCGAGCAGACGTAATCAAAATGCGCGGTTTCACCACGGATCACTACACCCAGTGCGATCACGGCATCGCAGCACCCGGTCGTGGCCAGTTCGCTCGCCGCCAGTGGCAGTTCGAACGCCCCCGGTACGCGCAGGATGGTTATCCGGTCATTGCCGATGCCATGTTCGGCAAGGGTCTGCTCGGCACCCGCAACCAGGCGGTCCACCACAAAACTGTTGAAGCGGCTGGCGACTATACCAATGCGTGCGTCCTCGACGTTGAGATTGCCTGTCGCCGCAGCGCGGCCTTTTTGTTCGCTCATATTCTTTTCAGTCATGGATATACTCCACCACTTCCAGGTTGAAGCCGGAAATGGCATGGATTCGTTTCGGCGCACTCAGGACGCGCATCTTGCGCACACCAACATCGGCCAGTATCTGTGCACCGAGACCAATCGTGCGCAGGTCACGAATATTTGCACGTGGCACCGGCACCTGTTCGTCAGCATAGCTGGCCAGGCTCTCGACCTGGCGGATAATCTCGTTGTTCTGCACCTGGTTACAGAGAATGACGGCCACTCCCGCGTCGGCCTCACCAATACGCTTGAGCACATCGCGTAACGGCCAGCCAAACTGGTCACTGACCGCCGCGGTCAGATCGGCGACGGGGTTTTCGATATGCACCCGCACCAGTGTCGGTTTTTCCGGTTCGATATCGCCTTTCACCAGGGCCATGTGCAGATCCTTGTCGATACTGTCCTCATAGGTAATAAGCCGGAATTCACCGAACTCGGTCTGCAACGGCGTCTCGGCAACACGCATCACGGTTTTTTCATTACTGATTCGGTAGTGAATCAGATCCGCGATCGTGCCGAATTTCAAATCATGCTCGTGGGCAAAGGCCTCGAGATCGGGGCGCCGGGCCATGGTCCCGTCTTCATTCAGGATCTCAACGATCACGGCAGCCGGACGGTAACCCGCGAGCCGGGCCAGATCGCAACCGGCTTCGGTGTGACCGGCACGCGCCAATACGCCGCCCGGATGCGCCATGAGCGGAAACACGTGGCCCGGTTGCACCAGGTCGGATGGCCTGGCATCCAACGCCACCGCCCTCTGCACCGTAACCGCGCGGTCGGCCGCAGAAATGCCGGTGGTCACGCCATCAGCTGCCTCGATAGACACGGTAAAGTTGGTGCCGTGACTGGTCGGCGAATTACTCGCCATCAGCGGCAGCTTGAGCTGCTCGCAATGTTCCTTGGTCAGCGTCAGGCAGATCAGTCCGCGCCCGTAGCGCGCCATGAAATTGATATCCTCGGGGCGCACGCATTCTGCCGCCATGACCAGATCGCCCTCATTCTCACGATCCTCATCGTCCATGAGAATGACCATCTGGCCGGCGCGTAACGCCTCAATCAGTTCCTCGGGTCGGTTCAGAGACATAGCTGTTTTCTGCAATCACCCGCATCATGACAACCGGGCGTGTTCGAATGGGACCGGCCAGGCGCCGGCGTAAACGCGTGATTATACCCGCTCAGCGGGATTCAGTAATCATCAAACCCGCCTAGCCACTGCGCATGGCCCGTCAGCTAGCGTTCGCCGAGCAGCCGCTCCAGGTAACGAGCGATCATGTCAGCTTCGAGATTGACACTGGCGCCGCGCTCCAGCGCCCCCAGTGTTGTCACCGCCTGTGTGTGCTGGATCAGATTGACGCTGAATTCAGCGCCGCTCACGGTATTGACCGTCAGGCTGACGCCATCGACGCAGATCGAGCCCTTGACCGCGATATAGCGGGCCAACGCACGTGGCGCCTGGATCTGCAGCTGCAGGGATTCGCCGACCGGGTCGCGACTCACCACCGTGCCGACACCGTCGACGTGACCGCTGACCAGATGGCCGCCGAGGCGCTCGCCAAGCTGCAGCGCCCGCTCGAGATTCACGCGGCTGTCGCGGTGCAAATCGCGCAGGGTCGTGCAGCGCAACGTCTCGGCGGAAACATCGACCACGACGCTGCGATCGTGCTTTTCGACCAGCGACAGGCACACGCCGCTGACGGCCAGACTATCACCCAGCGCCATATCCGCCAGTTCCAGGTCGGCGGTATCGATAATCAGCCGTGCGTCCTCGGCCCGGCTGTCCAGCTCGATGATACGACCTATGCTTTCAACAATTCCGGTAAACATCGTGGTGCCTCAGTCCGCGTTGCCGGCAGCTGTCACGCAGGGACAATAGGTCAGGCGCAAATCCTGACCGACGCGGCGACTGTCGATCATTTTCAGGTTCAGACGTTGCTGCATCTGCTCGATACCGGCCAGCTGCAGGGCGGCACGCGCGTCCGGCCCCAGCAACAGGGGTGCCATGTAGACCACCAG
The DNA here is from genome assembly GCF_024808875.1 of Methylohalomonas lacus. GTDB lineage: Bacteria > Pseudomonadota > Gammaproteobacteria > Methylohalomonadales > Methylohalomonadaceae > Methylohalomonas > Methylohalomonas lacus. The sequence goes on along the minus strand of NZ_JANUCT010000002.1, from coordinate 39,942 downwards.
TTCATCGGTCAGTCCCGCCTGCAGCAGGCTGCCATTCAGCATCGCACCGGCCTCGACCATGACTTCGTTGATGCCACGCTCATGGGCCAGCCAGTGTAGCGCGGTGTGCAGGCGCTCGGTACGATCCGTTGCCTGAAGACGCACGACCTCGGCACCCGCTTGTTCCAGTTGCGCCTGCTTGCTGGCATCCGCGGCCGCCGTGGTGAATACCAGGGTCTGACCGGGCTGGTGCAGCAGCGCCGCGGTCGGCGCCAGTCGCAGCTGGCTGTCGAGTATGACGCGCAGTGGCTGGCGTGCGGCCAGCGCGCCGTTCGGCCGTGCCGTCAGTTGCGGATCGTCGGCCAGTACCGTGCCGCTGCCGGTCAGGATCGCGCAGCTCTGTGCCCGCAGGCGATGGACATCCTGGCGCGCGGCGCCACTGGTGATCCAGCGGCTCTCGCCACTGGCCAGTGCGGTACGGCCGTCCAGGCTCATGGCCAGCTTGGCGGTCACGAACGGCAAGCCCTCGCGCATGCGCTTGAAAAAGCCGCGGTTGAGCTGCTCTGCCGGACCGTCCAGCAGACCGCAGGCGGTCGCAATGCCGGCGGCCTCAAGCTGCTGCAGACCGCGGCCGCTGACGGCCGGATTGGGATCGCCGACGGCGGCAACAACGCGCCCTACCCGGGCGTCGACCAGCGCCTGGCTGCACGGCGGCGTGCGGCCCGTGTGCGAACACGGCTCCAGGCTGACGTAAACCGTAGCGCCGGCCGGCTGCTCGCGGCAGGCGCCCAGGGCATTGATCTCGGCGTGGGGGCCACCAGCGTGTTCGTGCCAGCCCTCAGCGATGATCCGATCCTCACGCACAATGACACAGCCGACGCGCGGATTTGGCGTCGTCGTGTACAGGCCACGCCGCGCCAGTTGCAGCGCCCGCGCCATGTAACGGTGATCCGGGGCGGAAAACTCCACAGGCAAGCCGGTTTACTGCTCGTTGCCGCCGTCGTTACCACTGCCGTCGGGCGGTAACAGCTTTAACTGGTTCTCCTGGAACTCGGGTGGCAGCTCGTTTTCCAGACGTTCGATCTCCTCCAGGAAAGCGCGCACATCTTCGAAGGAACGGTACACGGAAGCAAAGCGCACGTAGGCGACCTGATCCAGGGCACGCAACTCATCCATGACCCATTCACCGAGCTTCAGCGATGGAATTTCGCGATCGCCATACGACTGCAGTTGCTGCTTGATATGCGACACGGCGACCTCGACCTTGTCCATCTCGACCGGCCGTTTTTCCAGTGCCTTGAGAATACCGCCACGCAGCTTGTCTTCCTTGAACGGCTCGCGCCGATCATCGGATTTGATGATGCGCGGCATATTCAGCTCGGCCGTCTCATAGGTCGTAAACCGGGCCTGACAGTCGTTACACGAACGCCGTCGCCGGATCTGTTCACCCTCGCCCACCAGGCGAGAATCAATAACCCGTGTATCCAGACTGGCGCAAAACGGACAGCGCATGATCCGCCCCGCTAGGAAGACACCGGTAACAGCCGGTGGTCACCACGACCACCGGCCTGTTCGACGGCGATTAATGAAGGGACCTGACGTTGCAGGCCCGGTTGTAACCGTTCACCCCCGACAGTCAGTTGCCTGACGCTTACTTGGGATAGACCGGGAAACGGCCGCACAGCTCAAGCACCTCGCCCTTGACGCGCTTGATGGTGGCCTCGTCCTCGATATTATCGATGATCTGGCATATCCAGTCGGCGATCTGCTTGCACTCGGCTTCCTTGAAACCACGGGTGGTTACGGCCGGGGTACCGATACGAATGCCGCTGGTGACGAACGGGGACTGCGGATCATTCGGCACGGCATTCTTGTTCACGGTAATGTTGGCCTGGCCCAGTGCGGCGTCGAGCGCCTTGCCGGTAATGCCCTTGTCGACCAGATCAACCAGGAACAGATGATCGTCGGTACCACCGGAGACGATCTTCACACCCTTGTCGATGAAGGCCTGCGCCATGACCTTGGCGTTTTTCACGACCTGCTCCTGATAGGCCTTGAAGTCCGGTTCCATGGCTTCCTTGAAGGCGACCGCCTTGGCGGCGATAACGTGCATCAACGGACCACCCTGGTAGCCCGGGAACACCATCGAGTTGATCTTCTTCTCAATCTCGTCGTTCTGTTTGCCGAAGATGATGCCGGAGCGCGGTCCACGCAGGGTCTTGTGCGTGGTCGTCGTGCAGATGTCGGCGTACGGCACCGGGCTGGGATAGACACCCGCGGCAACCAGACCGGCGACGTGGGCGATGTCGGCCAACATGTAGGCGCCGACCTTGTCGGCGATCTCGCGGAAACGCTTCCAGTCGAGGATGCGGGAATAGGCCGAGAAACCGGTAATGAGCATCTTCGGCTTGTGCTCCAGCGCCAGCTGTTCAACCTGATCGTAGTCGATCTCGGCAGTATCCGGCTTGATGCCATAAAGCACCGAGTTGTAAGTCTTGCCGGAGACATTAACCTTGGCACCATGCGTCAGGTGTCCACCGTCAGACAGACTCAGACCCATGATGGTGTCGTGCGGCTGGAGCAAGGCATTGTAAACAGCGCCGTTGGCCTGCGAACCGGAATGCGGCTGGACATTGGCCCAGTCGGCATTGAACAGTTTCTTGGCACGGTCGATGGCCAGCTGTTCAACGACATCGACATATTCGCAGCCACCATAGTAACGCTTGCCCGGATAACCCTCGGCGTACTTGTTGGTCAGCACAGATCCCTGCGCTTCCAGGACCCGCGGGCTGGTATTATTTTCCGACGCGATCAGCTCGATGTGCTCTTCCTGGCGCGTAGCCTCATTTTCCATCGCCTGCCAGAGCTCGTCGTCATAGCCTTTGATCGTCATGTTATTGGTAAACATCTCAATCCTCTCTCGTCATTCTTGATGTTGTAGCGCTTAATCGCGTTCTACCGGGTTCGGGAAACGGTATCCGGGCTGCCAGGCAACTCTCTATTCAGGCACGAACACCCGCCAAAGCGCATCAGATTAGCAAAAACCGGAGACGCTTGCATGCCCGGGGATACACGGTCCCGGTTCGACCGGCACAAGCCGGCCGCGGTTTCCCCGCCGCCCCGCGGTATCCCATCCACGCTCTTACGTTATTGTTTTACATGGAAATTACAGGCCCTGCTGCGGATTCTTCTGTGCGCCCATGTTCAGCAATGGCTTGAGCATGTCCAGGGGCAGCGGGAAGGCGATAACCGAACTCTTGTCACCGGCAATCTGCGCCAGCGTCTGCATGTAGCGCAGTTGCATCGCCTGCGGATTGCGGCCCAGCACCTCGGCTGCCTGGGTCAGCTTCTCCGACGCCTGCAGTTCACCCTCGGCATTGATAACCCGCGCCCGACGTTCACGCTCGGCCTCGGCCTGGCGGGCGATCGCCCGGATCATGCTCTCGTCGATGTCAACATGCTTGATCTCCACGTTCGACACCTTGATACCCCAGCTGTCGGTCTGCTCGTCGAGAATCCCCTGGATGTCGGTATTGAGCTTGTCACGCTCCGACAGCATCTCGTCGAGTTCGTGCTTACCGAGCACTGAACGCAGCGTGGTCTGGGCCAGCTGGCTGGTGGCCATGTGGTAATTCTCGATCTGGATGATCGCCCGCTCCGGATCGATAACCCGGAAATACAGCACCGCATTTACTTTCACCGAGACATTATCCTGCGAAATCACGTCCTGGCTCGGCACGTCCATGGTGATGATGCGCAGGTCCACCTTTTCCAGTTGCTGGATCAACGGAAAGACAAACGTTAGGCCCGGGCCTTTTACGGCGGTGTAACGCCCCAGTGTAAAAATAACCCCGCGTTCGTATTCGCGCAGGACATAAAAGGCCGACCAGATAAACAGTAACAGGGCAATAACAACAAACATGGTTACAGACATATCAGCTCTCCTCGCTCTTGTAAGGCTCGACTTCGAGTATCAATCCCCGGCGGCTGACTACACGCACACTGTCACCGGCACGTAATGATTCATGACTATGACACTGCCAGGTTTCGCCATGCACGAACACCCGGCCCTGACCCTGGCAGTCTTCAAGCATCCGACCGCTACTGCCGATCATCTCCTCGCTGCCGCTGACCACGCGGCGCCGGTGCGAACGAATCAGAAGCCCCATGGCCGCCATGACGAGCAGACCGGACAGCACTGCGGCGGTGCCGATCATCCACAGCGACAGTTCATAACCTGGTGCATCGGCATCGAACAGGATAACCGAGCCGATGACGAACGCGATCAGACCGCCGATACCAAGCGCGCCGAAGCTGGGTACGAACATCTCACCCGCCATGAATGCGAGACCGACAAGTATCAGTGCCATGCCGGCATAATTGACCGGTAACACCTGCACCGCGTACAGCGCCAGAATCAGGCAAATGGCGCCGACCACACCCGGCAGTATGTAACCGGGATTGGCCAGTTCGAAAATCAGGCCGTAGAAACCGAGCAGCATGAGCAGGTAGACGATGTTCGGATTGGTAATGATAGCCAGCAGTTCGGTGCGCCAGTCCGGGTCAAAGCTTTCCACGGCGAGACCGGCGGTATCCAGCGTCACGTTCCTGTCACCCAACATGACGCTGCGGCCATCGATCTGCGTCAGCAGCTCGGCCGTGCTGCCCACGACCAAATCGATCACATTCTGTGCCTCAGCCTCACTGGCGGACAGGCTGGCGGCCTCGCGCACCGCCTGCTCGGCCCAGTCGGCATTGCGCTCGCGCAGTTCGGCCAGGCTGCGAATGTAGGCAATCGCATCATTGACCATCTTGCGCGACATGGCGTCGCCTCCGGTCTCGTCATCGCCATTGTCATCCGCCGACTTGGCATCGCCGGGCTGGCGCTCGCCGCCATTCGGTTCCGGCTGACCCGGCATGCCACCGCCCAACTGCACGGGTGTCGCCGCACCAAGATTGGTCCCCGGCGTCATTGCCGCGATGTGCGAGGCATATAGCATGTAGGTGCCGGCACTGGCGGCGCGGGCACCGGCCGGATGGACGTAGGTGGCCACGGGGATCGGCGAATCGATAACGGCCTGGTTGATCTGGCGCATGCTGGCATCCAGGCCGCCCGGCGTATCCAGTTTTATGACGACGAGTTCAGCCTGCCGCTGCCGCGCCTTGTCCAGGCCACGCAGAATATAGTCACTGATGGCCGGACCAATGGCATCGGCAACGGTCAGTTCCAGTGCGATCGGCTGGCGTTGTTCCGTTGCCTCATCGGCCATGCCAACCGATAGCAGCAACGCGGGTAGTAATGCTGCCACGTATAGCAGCCGCCTGAGCCAGCGCCGGGTGGTAACGAGTCTCATGATAGGCACAGTGTAACGCCTGTCACGCCGAAAAGCGCGTTCGATCCGGGGACGTGCTATTCCTGTCCGGGACAAAATTCGTTAGAGTTCTGCGCTGCCCAAGCAAAGCAATCAGACATGTCAGAACAGGACCGTTTTTTTAACCGCGCCAATGCGTTGCTCGACCGCGTCGAGGCGTTGTTCCCCGAAGTGCAGGCGCCGGCCCCGCCGACAGACAGCCCGGCTTACCGCTGGCTACAGCGCGGCTATCGCGGCCAGTTACAGGCTATAGAGCATATCAGCCGGGTTCAACTCGACGATCTGCTCTGCGTCGATGCACAAAAGGAAAAACTGGTCCGCAACACGCGCCAGTTCCTCGCCGGACTGCCGGCGAACAACGCCCTGTTATGGGGGCCGCGCGGCACCGGCAAATCGTCGCTGCTGAAGGCACTACTGAACGATTTCAGTGACCGGGGCCTGCGCCTTATCGAAGTGGAAAAAGGCCTGCTCAAGGACTTGCCGGAGATTGCCGGCGCGTTGCCGGACAGAGACCACCGCTACATCATCTACTGTGATGACCTGTCGTTTGAATCCGGCGATCCGGGCTACAAGGCACTGAAGGTCATGCTCGACGGTAGCCTCAGCCGCATGCCCGATAACCTGCTGATATATGCCACCTCGAACCGACGCCATCTGTTGCCGGAATACCAGAGCGACAACCAGGCCAGTCAGATCATCGATGGTGAACTGCATCACAGCGAAGCCGTGGAAGAAAAGATATCGCTGTCCGAGCGCTTCGGACTGTGGCTGGCTTTTCACCCATTTTCCCAGGATGATTACCTGACCATTGTGCAATACTGGCTCAATCAGCAGGGTATTGCTGAATTTGACGATGAAATACGCCAACAGGCGCTGCGCTGGGCACTGGAACATGGCTCGCGCAGTGGCCGCGTTGCTTCCCAGTTCGCCCGCGACTACGCCGGCAGGAACCAACTTGATGATCGCGAGCATGACTGAAAACAAAGTAACTCTGACAGAAATCGAACAGGTCCGTGCTGAAGCCGAACGTCTGTTCACGACAGAACAGGTCAATGCGTCCTACGACAGCATGGCGGTAGCCATCGCCAGCCGCCTGCGGGATAGCAATCCGCTGCTGTTGAGCGTGCTGATCGGTGGCATCATGCCCACCGCTGCAATCATGGCGCGACTTGATTTCCCGCTGCAGGTCGATTACCTGCACGCGACCCGCTACCGTGAAAAAACGCACGGTGGCGCGTTAGAATGGCTGAAACCGCCTACTGATATTCAGGGTCGCAGTATCCTGGTGATTGACGACATACTCGATGAAGGTCACACCCTGCGCGAGATCGTCAGTGCCTGTCATGATGCCGGCGCCGCGGAAGTACTGACCGCCGTATTGGTCGACAAGCAGGTCCGCCGCGATAGCGGCCTGGCACAGGCGGATTTCACCGGCCTGACCATCCCCAACCGTTACGTCTTCGGCTGTGGCATGGATTACAAGGGCTATATGAGAAACCTGCCGGAAATTTATGCCGTAAAGGGAATGTAGATGACACAACTCGCCATCATCGGGGGTTCCGGGCTAACCGCATTGCCGGGGCTGACCATCACGGGACAGCAGGTTTTCAAGACACCCTACGGCGAACCGTCGGGATTCCTGACTTTCGGCACCTACGCCGGACACGAACTGCTGTTTCTGCCGCGCCACGGCAATCCGCATACGATCCCGCCCCACAAGGTCAACTACCGCGCCAACATCTGGGCGCTACAGGCCAACAACATCACCGACATCATTGCCGTCAACGCGGTTGGCGGCGTTACGGATGAGATGTATCCGGGCCGACTGGTAATTCCGGATCAGATCATCGACTACACCTGGGGCCGTGGCCACACCTTCTTCGAGGACGGGCTCGCGCACGTCACGCACATAGACTTTACCCAGCCCTACAGCGAACCGCTACGGCGCCTGCTGATCCAGGCCGGCGACCAGGCCGAACTGCCGATCTATGCCGCCGGTACCTACGGCGCCACCCAGGGTCCACGGCTGGAATCCACCGCCGAGATCGACCGGCTCATGCGCGATGGCTGCGATCTGGTCGGCATGACCGGCATGCCGGAAGCGGCGCTGGCCCGGGAGATGGATATCAATTACGCCAGCGTCTGTGTGGTCGCCAACTGGGGCGCCGGCCGCGGCAGCGAGGCGATTACCATGGAGTCCATCCGTCTGACACTGGATTCCGGCATGCAGAACGTCGTGCAGCTGCTGGAAGCGGCCATTCCCTTGCTGGAACACGACAATTGATTGGTGATTAAAAAAGCGTGACCGCCACCGTTCCAGCGTCAAGGAAATAATTCAATACCGATAACCAGTTAACCACCCAACCTGCAGGAGCCGACTTCAGTCGGCGAAACATGGTCTGAAGAATTCGCGGATTTCAATCCGATTTCACAGCAGCCGGACCTGCTAATCACTAATGACCTATCACCAGTCACCAATTACCCCCCGGCCCGCGTCACCCGCACGATCGCGCCGAACACCGGGTTATCGAAGTAATGCAGTTCCTTGAGCTTCAGGCGGCGCCGTTCCTTGATGCGGGCGTAACGTCCGTCGCGATCGCCGAACGGGTAGATCAGGTCCAGATCAACGTATAGAAAACGCGACTGCTCCAGCTTCAATTGCCCCTCGACCTGGCCGCCGTCGCTTTCCAGATAAACGGCCCGGGCGCGCGACGCCGGCAGACCATCCTGTATCCAGGCCGCATGCAGCAGCGGCCGGTAGGCCTGTGCCGAACGCAAGGTCCGATAGACACCGGACATCCGGTAACTACCTGACGAAAGCGGGTTGAAACGGCTGTCACTGTCGCCGGCGAAGATACGCTGGGCATTGTCCCAGCGCGGGCGTTCATCCTCCGGCGGCCAGCTTTCACTGGAATTCATGTTCAAGTGCTCGAAGACAATGACTTCCACGTGATAGCGATAGTCGGCAGCCGTCAGCGGCTGATGAAACAGGGCCAGCGCCAGCAGCGTCAGCAGGGGTAGTAATCGTTGGCGGCACATTCAGGCAGCATCCCGGGTTGCGAGTTCGTCGAGTAAATCATGCAATACTTTGAAGCGCGTATCGACCTCTGAAGTGTCGGCCATGATGCGCAGCTTGTCGGGGCCATCGAAGCGATACATCTGTGGCTGCTGCTTCAGCAGCTGGACCAGGCGTTGCGGGTCGACTACGGCATTGTCCTGATCGAACTGGATACGGCCGCCCTGGGCGCCAATATCGATCTTGCGCACGCCCAGCGATTTCGCCTTCAGCTTCAGCTGGGTCTGGCGGAACAGGTTGGCCGCCGGCTCCGGTAATGGACCGAAACGATCGACAACCTCCTCCCTGAGATCATTGAGTTCCTCGATATCCGCTGCCGAGGCGATGCGCTTGTACAGGATCAGGCGGGCATGGACGTCGGGCAGATAGTCTTCCGGCAGCAACGCCGGCAGGGTCAGGTTGATCTCCGTGCCGGTGTCCAGCGGCCGATCCAGTTGCGGCTGCTTGCCGGCCTTGAGTGCCTCGACGGCACGTTCCAGCATGTCCATGTACAGACCAAAACCGATCTCGTGCATCTGGCCGCTCTGGTCCTCGCCGAGAATTTCGCCGGCACCGCGGATCTCCAGGTCGTGCGTCGCCAGGGTGAAACCGATACCGAGCTCTTCCAGTGATTCGATCGCTTCCAGCCGCTTGACCGCGTCGGCACTCATCGCCTTGCGCGAGGGCACAATCATGTAGGCGTAGGCACGGTGATGCGAACGGCCGACGCGGCCGCGCAGCTGGTACAGCTGCGCCAGGCCAAAGCGATCGGCACGGTTGATGATGATGGTATTGGCGCTCGGCACGTCGATGCCGGTTTCGATAATGGTCGTGCACACCAGCACGTTGAAGCGCCGGTGGTAGAAATCCAGCATCACCTGTTCGAGCTGTTTTTCCGGCATCTGACCGTGTGCCACCTGTACGCGTGCCTCCGGCATGAGCGCCTCGATCTGCTCGGCGGTCTTCTCGATCGTCTCGACCTTGTTGTGCAGAAAGTAGACCTGGCCGCCGCGTTTGATCTCGCGCAGCAGGGCCTCGCGCATCAGGCCATCGTCCCATTCGCGCACGAAGGTCTTCACCGCCAGGCGCTTCTGCGGTGGCGTGGCAATGATTGACAGGTCGCGCAGCTCCGACAGTGCCAGGTTGAGCGTGCGCGGGATCGGCGTCGCTGTCAGCGTGAGAATATCAACGTCGCTGCGCAAGGCCTTGATCTTTTCCTTCTGGCGCACGCCGAAGCGGTGTTCCTCGTCGATGATCACCAGACCCAGCCGCTTGTACTGCACGTTCGACTGCAGCAACTTGTGCGTGCCGATGACGATGTCGACCTGGCCGTCCTTCAGCCCCTTGAGCGCGGCCGTGTGTTCTTTGGCACTGCGAAACCGCGACAATAGTTCGACCTTCACCGGCCAGTCGGCGAAGCGATCGCGGAACGTCTGGTAATGCTGCTGGGCGAGCAGTGTCGTCGGCACCAGTATCGCGACCTGGTAGCCGTTCTGTACCGCGATAAACGCTGCGCGCAGCGCCACCTCGGTCTTGCCGAAACCGGCGTCGCCGCAGATCAGCCGGTCCATGGGCTTGGCGCTCTTCATGTCGCCGAGCACCGCATCGATCGCTTCCTGCTGACCGGCGGTTTCCTCGAACGGAAAGCCCTGCACGAACGCCTGGTAGGCGTCGTCATCGATCGCCTGGCTGACGCCCTCGCGGGCGGCACGCCGGGCATAGAGATCGAGCAGTTCGGCAGCCACGTCGTGCACGCGCTTGGCGGCCTTGCGGCGTGCCTTCTCCCACTGGCCGCTGCCGAGCTTGTGCAGCGGTGCGTGTTCGGGATCGGTGCCGGTATAACGGCTGATCTGATCGAGGTTGGTCACCGGCACGTACAGCTTGTCGCCCTCGGCGTAGCTGAGCGTGATGAACTCGGACTCGATGGCGTTAACGGTCAGCCGCTCGAGACCGACGTAACGGCCGACACCGTGCTCTTCATGCACGACGGCCGCGCCCTCGGTGAGCTCGGTCAGATTGCGGATGATGGCGTCCGGGTCGCGCTTGCCGCGGCGACGCAGGCGTCGCTGCTGGGCACGCTCGCCGAACAGCTGCGACTCGGCGATGACGGCGATGCGCGGATCGTCCAGCTGTGCGCCCTGCTCCAGCGGCGCGACGGTCAACGCCAGCCGCGCGTCAGCGTGCAGGAACGCCGGCCAGTCATCCACCAGGGCCGGTTTCAGTCTGTGCTGCTGCAGCAGTTCCAGCAGCGTCTCGCGCCGGCCGCCGGATTCGGCGACCAGCAGCAGACGGCCGTCGAATTCGTCGATAAAGCGGCGCAGCAGTGCCAGCGGGTCGCTGGCACGGGCGTCGATCGGCATCTTGGCCGGTAGCGTGGCGGCAAACGCCTGCGCCGCGTCCGGCCCGCCGACGGTATGGATGCGGATGCGGCTGTGCAGGCCGGCGCGTTCCTCGAGCTGCGCCGGGCTGATGAACATCGTCTCCGGCGGCAACAGCGGCCGCTCGACGTCGTGACGGCCGGACTCATAGCGCGATTCGATGTCGTCCCAGAAGCCGCTGGCCGCCTCGCCGACATCATCGACCTCCACCAATACGGCGCTGTCGCTCATGTAGTCGAACAGCGACTGCGTCTCCTCGTAGAACAGCGGCAGGTAGTACTCGATGCCGGCCGGCGCCAGTCCCTGGCTGACATCGCGGTAGATCGGGCAATTGCTCGGGTTGCCGGCAAACCGCGCGCGCCAGTTGGCGCGGAAGCGGGCGATGGCGTCATCAACCAGCGGCACCTCGCGTGCCGGCAGCACGCGTACCTCATTGACGGTCTCCTGTGAGCGCTGGCTTTCCGGATCGAACACGCGGATGGTATCGATCTGGTCGTCGAACAGGTCGATGCGCAGGGGCTCACGCGTGCCCATCGGGTATAGGTCGATGATCGAGCCGCGCACTGCCAGGTCGCCATGTTCCATGACCTGCGACACCACCCGGTAGCCGCTGTCGACCAGGCGCCGGCGGAAGGCGTCGATGTCCAGCTGCTGGCCGACCTGCAGGTCGAGACTGTGGGCCAGCAGGTACTCGCGCGGCGGCAGCCGGTGCATGACGGTGTTGACCGGTGCCACCAGAATGCCGCGTTCGATGTCCGGCAGGCGCACCAGCGTCGCCAGGCGCTCGGAGATGATGTCCTGGTAAGGCGAGAAAATGTCGTACGGCAGCGTTTCCCAGTCGGGAAAGAACAGCACCGGCCAGTCGCCGGCCGCGCCCTGGTAGAAACGCAGCTCGTCGGCCAGTCGCTGGGCACTGAGGCTGTCCGGCGTCAGCACCAGCAGCGGGCGCTCGGCCTGCGCGGCCAGCTGCACCAGTGCCAGCGCACGGCTGCTGCCGGCGAGCCGGCTCCAGTCACTGCTGCTGCCTATGGCGGGAACGGCGGGCGGGTTAAGTGGACTGCAACGCGCGGACTTCTGACTCACACAGCTTCCTCGACAGCGGTTTCGATTTCATGTTCGATGGCACCCAGAACGGCGAGCGGATCCGCCGCGCGGGTGATCGGCCGGCCGATCACCATGTAATCGACGCCGGCTCGGACGGCGTCGGCCGGTGTCATGATACGCCGCTGATCGTCGGCATCGCTGCCGGCCGGCCGGATGCCGGGCGTCACCAGCCGGAATGCCGGGTCGAAGCGACCGCGCAGCGATGCCGCCTCGCGCGCCGAACAAACGACACCGTCGAGGCCGCAATCGCGGCTGAGATCGGCCAGCGCGGTAACCTGGCCGTCGATGTCGCGCTGGTAGCCGAGCTCGGCGAATTCCTCCACCGACAGGCTGGTCAGTACCGTCACGGCGGTCAGCAACGGCCGCCGGTCGGCGCCCCGGACGGCCTCGGCGGCGACCTCGAGCATGCGGCGGCCACCGCTGGCGTGGACGTTGACCATCCACACACCCAGGCCAGCAGCGGCCCGGCAGGCGGCCGCAACCGTCGCCGGGATATCATGGTATTTCAGATCGAGAAATACGCCGAAACCGCGTTCAACCAACTCACCCACCAGCGCCGGACCGCTGGCGGTGAACAGCTCCTTGCCGACCTTGAGCCGGCAGCGCGCCGGGTCCAGCTGTGCGGCCAGCTGCCGCGCCGGTTCGGCGTCGGCGTAATCGAGCGCGACGATGATGCGTGGTTCGGTTTTACTCACCCTCGACCCCGTGAATCGGCTTGATCGTGTTCCACTGCTTGCAGCTCGGGCATTGCCAGTGCAGCGACTTGCCGACAAAGCCGCAGTGGTAGCACTTGTAGACGGGCCGGTTCTCAAGCAGTTTCGCGGTCAGTTCGCGAATCGTGATAAGGCTCTCACGGGTGCGGCCCTCGGCCTGTTCCAGGGCATAGGCGATGAGCCGCTCGAGGCCGCGCACCGACGGCCGCTTGCGCAATTCACTGGTAATGAATTCCGCCGCGGCTTCCTCACCCTCGCGCTGGGCGATGAGATCGGTCAGCGTCAGCATGGTGGTGATACCGCCGTCGCGGTCCAGCACGTCGCGCAGATAGGCGGTGCATTCGTCCAGCTTGTCGAGCTGGCGGTAACAGTCGAGCAGCAGCGGGATCACTTCCGGCATGTACTCGGGATCCTGCTTCTCGATGCGTTTGTAGGCACGCAGGGCGTGACGCAGCTTGCCGGACAGCTGCGCCAGCTCGGCCTCGAGAAAGCTGGCCCGGGCGCAGTTCGGGTCGATCGCCAATGCCCGGCGAATATTGTCGCGCGCCGGCCGATGCTGGCCCTGGTCGCGCAGTTCCTCGGCCTTCTCGCAATAGTACTGCGCCACTACCGGGTCAAGGCGCTCGCCCGAGGTCGTCTCCAGCCGCCGCGCGGTAGTGATGCATTTGTCCCACTCCTTTTCCTGCTGGTAGATGTCCAGCAATTCGCGGAAGGCCTGCACCGAGTAACTGCCGGTTTCGACCAGCTCCTCGAACAGGCTCTCGGCGCGGTCCAGCAGGCCGGAGCGCATGTAGTCCATGCCCAGCTCCAGCAGCGCCAGGGCACGCTGCTCCCTGTCCAGGGTCGGCCGCGCAATCAGGTTCTGGTGGATGCGGATGGCGCGATCGACCTCGCCACGGCGGCGGAACAGGTTGCCCAGCGCCAGGTGCGTCTCGACCGTTTCGCTGTCGACCTCGAGCATCTTGATGAAGACCTCGATGGCCTTGTCCGGCTGTTCGTTCAGGACATAGTTCAGGCCCTTGAAATACTCCGGGTGAATGCCCCGGCCGTGTTTGCCTTCACCGCGCTGGTAATGACGGCGCGCCACCCACCAGCCGGACCAGGCGGCGACCGGCAGTAGAGCGAGCAGGAAGTACTGGATCAGGGTGTGATCGGTTATCAATGCGAATCCTTGACCGGTATGACCCGCAAGTTATTGATCTCGCGCGCCGCCAGCGATGCCTGCTTCGACAGTTTCATGTTTTCACGCTTGAGCGTCAGCACCAGTGGCATGCAGGCAAGCACGCCGAGGACGGCACCGAGCGCCAATGCCAGCACCATGAAAAAGGAAAACGGCAGATCGAAACTGCCAAGGTAATAATTGAAATTGACGAACTGATCGTTTCGCAAATGAAACGCCAGACCGATGAGAAACACCACCAGCACAAGACTCAGTTTCAAAAGACGCGACATGGGACCTCCTTCAATAAGGTTGAAACAAGGGCCAGCGCACCCTCATTCAACGACCGGCGTCGACACACCCGACAACGGGCGGCGCGCCCGGCTATATGGGCTACAGATAGGACCAACCTTACGCAGAGGCTTGCGTCAAGACAAGAGACGGGACCCCGTCGAGCACCATTATTCCGGAATAGGCGACTGCCGACGGGCAACAGGCGGTTACGGACAGCTGCTACTAGCTGGCCTGGGATTCGCTTTGCCGGGCATCATCCTGTTCCTGGCGGAACTGATCCACGCGTTCGCGCAGCTGCTTGCCGGGCTTGAAGTGTGGTACGTACTTGGCAGGCAGAGACACCGGATCGCCGGACTTCGGATTGCGACCGACACGTGGCGGCCGGTAGTGCAATGAAAAGCTGCCAAAACCGCGGATCTCGATACGCTCACCCGCCGACAGGGTATTGGCCATGTGCTCGAGAATCGTCTTCACGGCCAGTTCCACATCCTTATAGGCCAGTTGGGCCTGACGCCGCGATAATGATTCAATCAGCTCTGACTTGGTCATCGTTGTTCCCCTCGGCTTTGCATCCCGCCAGTTACAGATGAAGTGCGAGTGACTGCATTATTCTGCCTCCCCGGCCGGGCTTCACAACACACCCGCCGGCCCCGTACTCGTGACGGCACCCGTTCGGGTGCCGCCCTGATAATGCACTGTCTTACTTGTTTTCGAGGTGCTCTTTAAGAATATCACCCAGTTTGGCACCACCGCCCTCGCTCGGCGCATAGTCCTGCACCGCGGCACGCTCGTCGTCGCTGTCCTTGGCCTTGATCGACAGGCTGATGGAACGCTTCTTGCGATCAACGTTGGTGATCTTGACCTCGATGTCATCACCCTCGTTGAGTTCGTGACGGGCATCGTCGATGCGCTTGTCCAGGGAAATTTCGCTGGCCTTGAGATAGCCCTCGACACCGTCCTCCAGATGAATCACAGCGCCCTTCGGGTCAACTTCGCCGACCTTGCCCTTGACGATTTCACCCTTGCCGTGTTCGGCGGTGTAGCTGGTAAACGGATCGCGCTCCAGCTGCTTGATACCCAGCGAAATGCGTTCGCGTTCGGCATCCACCGACAGAACCACGGTTTCGATCTCGTCACCCTTGGAATACTTGCGAATGGCTTCTTCGCCGGTCTCGTTCCAGGAAATGTCGGACAGGTGCACCAGGCCGTCGATACCGCCGTCCAGGCCGATGAATATGCCGAAGTCGGTGATCGACTTGATCGTACCGGTGACGTGCTCGCCCTTGTTGTGGGTGGCAGCGAAGTTTTCCCACGGATTCGGCTGGCACTGCTTCATGCCCAGCGAAATGCGGCGGCGCTCCTCGTCCATGTCCAGCACCATGACCTCGACTTCCTGGCCGACATGGACCAGCTTGGACGGGTGCACATTCTTGTTGGTCCAGTCCATCTCGGAGACATGCACCAGACCCTCGACACCTTCTTCCAGTTCGACGAAACAGCCGTAGTCGGCCAGGTTGGTGACCTTGCCCAGCAGCCGCGCACCTTCCGGATAACGATGGGTAATGCTTTCCCACGGATCCTCGCCCATCTGCTTCAGGCCCAGCGACACGCGGTTGCGCTCGCGGTCAAACTTCAGCACCTTGACGTCGATCTCGTCGCCGATGTTGACGACTTCCGACGGATTCTTGACCCGCTTCCAGGCCATGTCGGTAATGTGCAGCAGGCCGTCGATGCCGCCCAGATCCAGGAACGCACCATAATCGGTGAGGTTCTTGACGATACCCTTGACGATCTCGCCCTCGGTCAGGCGATCCAGCAGGGCTTCGCGCTCGGCGCTGTTTTCGTTTTCCACCACGGCGCGGCGCGACACGACGACGTTGTTACGCCGGCGGTCGATCTTGATGACCTTGAATTCCAGCGGTTTGCCTTCCAGGTAGGAGGTATCGCGGACCGGACGCACGTCGACCAGTGAGCCCGGCAGGAACGCGCGCACGCGTTCGATATCGACGGTGAAACCGCCCTTGACCTTCTCGGTAATCGTACCGGTGACCGTTTCGCCGTTTTCGTGTGCTTCCTCGAGCCGCTGCCAGGCCTTCAGGCGCTTGGCTTTTTCACGCGACAGTCGGGTTTCGCCCCAGCCGTCCTCGACGGCATCCAGCGCCACATCAACCTGGTCGCCAACGGCGACTTCCAGCTCGCCCTGCTCATCGTAAAACTGGTCGATCGGGATCAGACCTTCGGATTTCAGACCTGCATTAACGACGACCATATCACCGTCGACTTCAACGATGGTGGCACTGATAATCGTGCCAGGGCGCATCTTGGTTTCGATCTGGCTCTGTTCAAATAATTCGGCGAAACTCTCACTCATGTAAAATTCATTCCCAGTTCACAACCGTAACTACACGGCCAACTCCCGGTGTGAACGCTCAATTGATGTTGGTTGGTGGATTAAAGGATCGGACCTTTGCCCGAACCCGGTTCAATGAGACTTTACAGTGGCAGGCAAGTCGGAAATATTCTCGGTAACCTGCGCCAGCACACGTTGCATCACGGTTTCGATGTCGATACCCGTAGTATCGACCACAACGGCATCTGTCGCAGGCTTCAACGGGGATATTGCGCGCTCGCTGTCCCTGGCGTCCCGCTCGGCCAATTCAGCCGAAAGCTGGCGGAGATTAACACCAATTCCTTTGTCCTTCAACTGTTTATAACGCCTGCGGGCGCGCTCCTCGGGGCCCGCGGTAAGGAACAGCTTGACCGGTGCATCGGGGAAAACCACCGTGCCCATGTCGCGGCCGTCGGCAATCAGCCCCGGCGGCCGGCGCGCGGCGCGCTGGCGTATCAGCAGCGCCTGGCGCACGCCCGGGTGGGCCGCTACCTCCGAGGCCAGCCGGCTGATGGATTCGGCGCGGATGGCGGCGGTCACGTCCTCGCCGTCCAGCAGCGCCCGGATCGGCGTTTCGCCCTCGCCCTTGACGAATTCCAGCGGCATCTCGCGCGCCAGGCGACTGAGGCCCGCCTCGTCGCTACCGGCGGTACCGCTGCGTTCGGCGACCAGCGCCACCAGGCGATACAGCGCGCCGCTGTCGAGCAGGTGCCAGCCGAGCAGCGCCGCCAGGCGGCCGCAGACCGTCCCCTTGCCGGTGCCACTGGGCCCGTCGATGGCAATGACCGGGGCGTTGCTGGACTCATCGGCCATCAATGCACCTCGCGGATATCCAGGCCCAGGCCGCGGGCGGCGTCGACGAAGCCCGGGAACGACGTCGCGACGTTGGCGCAGTCGTCGATCTCGACCGGTCCGGCGGCCACCAGTGCTGCCATGGCGAAGGCCATGGCGATGCGGTGGTCACCATGACTGTTGATATGGCCGCCGTTCAGGCGGCCGCCATGGACGATCAGGCCGTCTTCGAGCACCTGCGTGTCGATACCCAGCGTGGCCAGGCCGTCGGCCACCGTCTGGATGCGGTCGCTTTCCTTGACCCGCAACTCGGCGGCACCGCGCAGCTCAGTGGTGCCCTCGGCGATTGCGGCAGCGACCAGGATGGCGGGAAACTCGTCGATGGCGATCGGCACCAGCGCCTCGGGGATACTGACGCCCTGCAGCGGCGCGTAACGCACGTGCAGATCGGCGACCGGTTCGCCGGCCAGCTCACGCCGGTTATCCACCACGATATCGGCCCCCATCATTTTGAGGATGTCGATCACCGCGGCACGGGTCGGGTTGATACCGACCGACTCCAGCAGCACGTCCGAGCCCGGCGCCAGGCTGGCACCGACCAGGTAGAACGCCGCCGAGGAGATATCCGCCGGCACTTCCAGATCGAACGGCTGCAGCTCGCCGCCGGCACGGATATGCAGGCTGCCGCTGTCGTTGCGCCGCAGCGGCCAGCCGCAGGCAGCCAGCATGCGCTCGGTGTGGTCGCGCGTCGTGGTGTGCTCGTGAATGACGGTTTCGCCGTCGGCATAAAGGCCGGCCAGCAACAGACAGGATTTCAGCTGGGCGCTGGCCACCGGTAGCCTGTAGTCGATGCCGTGCAGCGGGCTGCCGTCGATGTGCAGCGGCAGCGTGCCGGCGTCGCTGGTGTCAATACGCGCGCCCATAGTGCGCAGCGGCTCGACCACGCGCAGCATCGGCCGCCGGGTCAGCGAGCGATCGCCGGTCAGATCACTGGCGAAATCCTGGCCGGCCAGCAGACCGCAAAGCAGGCGTGCCGAAGTGCCGGAGTTACCCAGATCCAGCGGCCGGGTCGCAGCGCGCAGGCCGTGCATGCCGACCCCCTGGATACGCACCTCGCCGGGCCCGTCCGCGTCGATGACGACGCCCATGGCGCGAAACGCGGCGATGGTGGCACGGGTGTCCTCACTCTGCAGGAAGCCAGTGGCGTGGCTGTCACCGCTGGCCAGCGCACCGAGCATGACCACGCGATGCGAGATCGACTTGTCTCCCGGCACGCGCAGACGACCGACCAGCGCGCCGCCCGGGCCCACGTGGTAGCGCAGCGATTTTGGCGCGCTCATTCGCTGCTGTCCCCGCTACCCACCACCGTGCCGCCGGCGGCACGCAGGTCGCTGAAGCGATCGCGGGCCGCTTTGGCGCGCTCGAACATATTCACCACCGTCTGACGGTCGTCATTCTCGATCGCCGCGGTCAGGGTGGTCAGCTGCTCCTGGAAACGCGCCATCACGTCGAGCAGTTCGTCGCGGTTGGCAAAACAGATGTCGTGCCACATCTGCGGACTGCTGCTGGCTATGCGGGTAAAATCGGCAAAACCGCCGGCGGCGTAACGGAAGATGTCGCGGTGCTCGCCCATCCCGGCAAGGCAATCGACCAGGGCGTAGGCCAGCATGTGCGGCAAGTGGCTGGTCGCGGCCAGCGTGGCATCGTGCTGGCGCGCCGGCATCCGGATCACTTCGGCGCCGGCGTGCTGCCATAGGGTTTCCACCATCGCCAGCGCCGCCGGGTCGGTTTCGTTGACCGGCGTCAGGATCACGCGATGGGCGTCGAACAGGTCGGCGAATGACGCCTCGACACCGCTTTTTTCGGTGCCGGCCACCGGGTGGCCGGGCACGAAACGGCTGAACTGTTCGGCCGTGAGGTGATCACGCGCCGCCTGGATGACGCTGCCCTTGGCGCTGCCGACGTCGGTGATAACTGTATGCTCCGGTAATGCTTCGCGCATGGCGGCGAACAATTCGCCGCTGGTCGACGGCGGTGTAGCCAGCACCACCAAGTCGGCATCGGCCACTGCCGCGGCGACGCTGTCGCCGGCCCGGTCGATCACGCCCAGTTCCAGCGCCGGTTCGAGCGCTTCGCGCGTGCGGCCGCAACCGGTCACCTGACCGACGCAGTCGGCGCGCTTCAACGCCCGGATCAACGAGCCGCCGATAAGCCCCACGCCGATGACGGTCAGGCGTTCAATGTAAAACTTCTCTGTCAACGTTGTTCCTTGTTTAAATATCTAATGAGGTCCGCAAATGAACGCCAATGCACGCGAATTATGTTGAACCATACCACCCCGCAACATCATCTTTTCCTCTCTAATTTGCGTTCATTCGCGTTGATTTGCGGATTCTTTATCACCTGCGACGATCACCGATGGTCAATTACCCAGCACTTCGGCAAGCGTTTTCAGGAAACGCGTGTTCTCTTCCTCCAGGCCGATGGACACGCGCAGGTGGTTCGGCATGCCGTAGTTGTCGATCGGCCGGACGATCACGCCGCGCCTGAG
This sequence comes from Methylohalomonas lacus, assembly GCF_024808875.1. Classification (GTDB taxonomy): domain Bacteria; phylum Pseudomonadota; class Gammaproteobacteria; order Methylohalomonadales; family Methylohalomonadaceae; genus Methylohalomonas; species Methylohalomonas lacus. The sequence continues at coordinate 20,156 of NZ_JANUCT010000002.1, read as the reverse complement.
CAGTTGGTCATAGATTGAATGCGCCGGCTGTTCCATGTCGATGCAGATGAAATTGCCCAGCGACGGCAGATAATGAATACCGAGGCTGTCGAAACCGGTAGTCAACTGCTGCATGCCGCTGTTGTTCAGCGCCACGCTGCGCGCCATATGTTCGCTGTCATTCAGTGCTTCTTCCGCGGCCAGTTGCGCCAGTGTGTTCACGTTGAATGGCTGGCGAATCCGGTTCAGCAATTCAGCCAGCTGCGGATGCGACAGGCCGTAACCGATGCGCAGGCCGGCCAGGCCATGTGCCTTGGAAAACGTCCGCGTAACCACCAGGTTCGCGATCTCGCTGACCCAGATCGCGGCATTCGGATAATCGGCGACGTTCTCGGCATACTCGAAGTAGGCCTCGTCGATCACCACGATCACGTGGTCCGGCACGCTTTCCAGTAGATCCCGCAGCTCGGCCGCGGTACTCCAGCTGCCGGTCGGATTGTTCGGGTTGGCGACAAACATCACCTTGGTACGCTCGGTCACCGCGCGCGCCATGGCGCGCAGATAATGACCGTAATCCTCGGTCGCCGGTATGACCACCGACTTTGCCCCCACCGCCTGTGAAGCAAGCGCATAAACGGCGAAGGCGTGATCCGAATAGATCACTTCATCGCCGGGCGCGACAAAGGTCCGGGTGATCAGTTCGAGAATGTCGTTGGAGCCGTTGCCGAGCGTGACCATATCCGGCCGCATGCCGTGATGATGGGCCAGTTTCGCACGCAGACTGAAACCGCCACCGTCCGGGTAACGCCCCAGGTCCGGCAACTGCTTCAATGCCTCGAGCGCCTTCGCGCCCGGGCCCAGCGGATTCTCGTTCGATGCCAGCTTGATGATGTCGTCGAGGCCGAGTTCGCGCTTCAGCTCGCCGATCGGTTTACCCGGATGATACGGCGTCAATCCGACGACCCCGGGCGTCGCCAGGTGCGTGAAATCGCAGTCGACCCAGTCGACCCGGTCACCGGTTTCCTCATTAACAATCCAGTCTTTACTCACAACAACCTCGAAAGTCTGTTCCCCGGATCAGGCTTCGCTGAACCGGGCTGCTGAGTTTATGCCGAAATACGAGATACGGACGACGAGATACGCTTACAGCACGGCGCGCGGGTATGAACCCAGCAGTTTCAGCACGCCGGCCTTTTCGCCAAGATCCCGCATGGCACTGGCAACCGCCGGATCCTCGGCATGGCCGAGAATGTCGATAAAGAACACGTAATCCCACAGTCCCTGGCGCGATGGCCGTGACTCCAGCCGCGTCATGTTGATGCCGTTGCCGGCCAGCGGCTTGATCAGATCGAACAGCAGACCGGAACGGTTCGGCCCGGAGACCAGCAGCGAAGTCTTGTCGTCACCGGACGGCGGTGTACTGTGACGGCCGATGACGAGAAAACGCGTCGTGTTGTCCGGATGATCCTCGATATTGCGCGCCAGGTAACCGAGTTCATAGATCTCGGCCGCAGCCTCGCCGGCAATGGCAGCGCTGTCCGGCTCCGCGGCGACACGACGGGCCGCCTCGGCATTGCTGCTGACGGCCACACGTTCGGCATCCAACAGATTCTCGTCCAGCCAGCGGCGGCACTGCGCCAGCGACTGCTGATGCGAGTAGACGCGCTTTACCTGCGCGCGATCCGCCGCATTGCCAAGCAGGTGATGATGAATGCGCAGCTCCACTTCACCACTGATCTTCAGCGGTGAATCGATCAACATATCCAGCGTGTGATTGACCACGCCCTCGATCGAGTTCTCGATCGGTACCACGCCGTAATGGCAGGCACCGGCCTCGACCTCACGGAACACCTGGTCGATACTGCCGAGCGTCTCGGTATGTACCGAGTGACCGAAGTGCTTGAGCGCGGCCAGCTGCGTGAACGTGCCTTCCGGACCGAGGTAGGCGATCTTCAGTGGCTGTTCGAGTGCCAGGCAGGCCGACATGATCTCGCGGAACAGCCGCGCCATTTCCTCCTGCGGCAAAGGACCACCATTGTCCGCCATGACCCGGCGCAGGATCTGTGCCTCGCGCTCCGGTCGGTAGAAACCGTTGCCGGAACCATCACTGTTCTTGACGTGCGCGACCGCCTGCGCCAGGCGCGCACGCTCGCTGATCAACTCCAGCAGCTGGGTATCGACAGCGTCGATGTCGGCGCGCAGCTCGGTCAGTTTGTTATTCGTGGACGTTTTTTTCGACATGACGGCCCGCGGCCCCCAGGCATTAAATCAATGAACCCGCAAACGATGCCAGGCCAGCCGGCCGGAGCCGGCTGGCAGCGTTCGTCCAGCCTAGCCGTGACGACGCTCGAATTCACCCAGAAAATCGATCAATGCATCGACACCGGCTTCCGGCATGGCGTTGTACAGGCTGGCGCGCAGACCGCCGGTGACGCGATGACCGGCCAGCGCCTTGAGGCCCGCAGCACCGGCCGCTTCCAGCACCCCCTGCTGCAGCGATTCGTCGCGCAGGCGGAAATGAACGTTCATGTCGGAACGGCAGGCCGGGTCGATCTCGTTGTAGTAGAGGCTACTGGCATCGATGAAACGGTACAGCTTGTCCGCCTTGCGGCGGTTGGCCGCGGCCATCGCTTCCAGGCCGCCGTTGTCGAGCAGCCAGCGGAAATTCAGCCCCGCCATGTACCAGGTGAACGTCGGCGGCGTGTTCAGCATCGAGCCGGCCTTGGCCTGCAGGGCATAGTCTTCGAGGCTCGGCATGTTGCTGCGGGCGTTACCGGCCAAGTCCTTGCGGACGATGACCACGGCCATGCCGGTCGGGCCGATGTTCTTCTGCATGCCGGCGAACACCACGCCGAAACGCGACACGTCCAGCGGCCGCGCCAGCAGGTTCGAGGTCATGTCGGCCACCAGCGGCACATCGCCGGTATCCGGCGTGTCGTGGAATTCGACCCCGAGCAGGGTCTCATTGGCACAGTAGTAAACGTACGCGGCGTCCGGGTCCAGCTGCCAGTCGGCGCGATCCGGAATTTTGCAGTAGTTCGTCGTCGCGCCGTCGGCGGCCACGCGCGCCCGGGCAATACGCACCGCTTCCTTGTGCGCCAGCTGCGACCAGTGGCCGGTGATCAGGTAGTCGGCGCTTTTGCCGCTGTCACCCAGCAGGTTGAGCGGCACCATGCCGAACTGACCGGTGCCGCCGCCCTGCAGGAACAGGACGTGGTAATCGTCGGAGATGTCGAGCAGATGGCGCAGATCGGCCTCGGCCTGCTGCGCGATCTGCAGGAATTCGGGCGTGCGGTGGCCCATTTCCAGTACCGAGATGCCGGTGCCCTGCCAGTCCAGCAGTTCCGCCTGCGCCTGCTCCATGACCGCCTGCGGCAGCATCGCCGGCCCTGCGCTGAAATTCCAGGCACGGCCCGGTCCCGGGCCGTTCGTTCTTGCTTCGTTCGTCACTTCCTTCAGCACACTATTCACGCTCACTATCCTCGTCGCTTTCTGCTTGTTCCGTGGTATTGTCCGCCGCCGGCACGGCCTCGATCGCTTCCTCTTCCGGCGTAATGCGCTGCAGGCCGGCGAGGCGTTCACCCTCGCTCAGGCTGACCAGGCGCACGCCCTGGGTATTGCGGCTCAGCACCGACACGTCGCGCACCGGCGTGCGGATCAGGGTACCGCGATCGCTGATCAGCATGACCTCGTCATCTTCGGCGACACAGATGGCACCGACGACCTCGCCGTTGCGCTCGCTGGTCTTGATCGAGATCACGCCCTGGGTGCCGCGGCCCTTGGCCGGGTAGTCGTCGGTATCGGTGCGCTTGCCGTAGCCGTGCATGGTCGCCGTCAGTACCGAGCAGCCCGGTGACGGTACCAGCAGCGAGATGACGCGCTGGTCGGCGGCCAGGCCGATGCCGCGCACGCCGCGCGCGGTACGCCCCATGGCGCGCACGGTCTGCTCGTTGAAGCGCACCGCCTTGCCGGCATTGCTGAACAGCATGACGTCCTGCTTGCCGTCGGTCAGCTCGACACCGATGAGCCAGTTGTCCTCGGCCAGGTCGATGGCGATGATGCCGGACGGCCGCGGCCGCGAGAACGCCGTCAGCGGCGTCTTCTTGACCGTACCGTCGGCGGTAGCCATGAACACGAACTTGTCGTCGCTGTACTCACGCACCGGCAACAGCGTGTTGATGCGTTCACCCTCGTCCAGCGGCAACAGGTTGACGATCGGTTTGCCGCGCGCCGTGCGCGTCGCCTGCGGCAGTTCGTATACCTTGAGCCAGTACAGTTTGCCGCGACTGGAGAAGCACAGCACCGTGTCATGGGTGCTGGCGATGAACACCTTGTCGATGAAATCCTCGTCCTTCATCGTCGTTGCCGACTTGCCGCGGCCGCCACGCCGCTGCGAGCGGTAGTCCGAGATCGGCTGGCGCTTGGCGTAGCCGGCATGCGACAGGGTGACGACGACATCCTCGTCGGTGATCAGGTCCTCGATACTGAGATCCGAGGCGTCTTCCTGGATCTCAGTACGGCGCGCGTCGCCGAAGCGTTCGCTGAGTTCGCTGAGTTCATTGCGGATGACTTCCATCAGCCGCGCCGGGCGCGCGAGGATGTCGAGCAGCTCGGCAATGGTATCGAGCAGCTCGCCGTACTCCTTCAGAATCTTGTCCTGTTCCAGGCCGGTCAACCGCTGCAGCTTGAGATCCAGGATCGCCTGCGCCTGCGCGTCGGACAGCTGGTAGCCGTTGTCCTGCAGGCCGATCTCCGGCGGCAGGTCGTCCGGCTTCGACGCCGCGGCGCCGGCGCGGCCGAGCATCTCGCTGACCATGCCGGAATTCCAGATCGGCTCCAGCAGCGCGGTCTTGGCCTCCGCCGGGGTCGGCGAGTTCTTGATGCGCTCGATGACCTCGTCGATGTTGGCCAGCGCCACCGCCAGGCCTTCCAGCACGTGGGCGCGCTGGCGCGCCTTGCGCAGCTCGTAGACGGTGCGCCGGGTCACCACCTCGCGGCGATGACGGATGAACGCCTCGAGCAGCTGCTTGAGGTTCAGCAGCCGCGGCTGGCCATCTTCCAGCGCCACCATGTTCATGCCGAATACGCTCTGCATGGCGGTGTGCTTGTACAGATTGTTCAGGATGACATCCGCGTTCTCGCCGCGCTTGAGCTCGACGACCATGCGCATGCCTTCCTTGTCGGACTCGTCGCGCAGCTCGCGGATACCGCTGAGCTTCTTGTCCTTGACCAGTTCGGCGATCTTTTCCAGCAGCCGCGCCTTGTTGACCTGGTACGGCAGCTCACTGACGACAATACGCGCGGCGCCGCTGTCGGCATCCTCCTCGATGGTCGTGCGTGCGCGCATGACCACGCGGCCGCGACCGGTCAGGTAGGCCTCGTGGATGCCGCTGGTGCCGTTGATGATTCCGGCAGTCGGGAAATCCGGGCCCGGCACCAGTTTCATCAGCATCTCGATCGGCGTCGCCGGATCGTCAATCAGCTGGATGCAGGCGCGCAGCACCTCGTTGAGGTTGTGCGGCGGAATGTTGGTCGCCATGCCGACGGCAATGCCGGAACTGCCGTTGACCAGCAGATTGGGAATCCGCGCGGGCAGAACGGACGGCTCGCTTTCGCTGCCGTCGTAGTTGGGCACGAAATCGACGGTTTCCTTATCGATGTCGGCGAGCATCTCATGGGCAATCCGCGCCATGCGCACCTCGGTGTAACGCATGGCTGCCGGCGCGTCGCCGTCGACCGAACCGAAGTTGCCCTGGCCATCGACCAGCACGTAACGCAGCGAAAATGGCTGCGCCATGCGCACGATGGTGTCGTAGACGGCCGAGTCGCCGTGCGGGTGGTATTTACCGATGACGTCACCGACGACGCGCGCCGACTTGCGGTACGGTTTGTTCCAGTCGTTGCCGGCCTCGTGCATGGCGTAGAGCACGCGCCGGTGCACCGGCTTGAGGCCGTCGCGTACGTCCGGCAAGGCCCGGCCAACGATCACGCTCATGGCGTAGTCCATGTAGGACTGCCGCATTTCGTCTTCGATATTGACGGGGGAAACGCTACGCGCGATATCGGATTCGGCCATGTTCAGTTATCAGTCAAAGTACCAGGAAGCTTGGATCGATAACGGTCCTTTGCAGGCCGTTATTTTCGGCTCGGCAAGGATGGTTGGGGACCGTCATAAAAGTTCGCAATTCTACCACAATTGCACCGCTGAAGTGCCTATTTAAGGCAATCATTCCAGGCCGTGGCGACGGCCCGGCGGCAGACCTCCGGCGGCACCGTTCAGGCGCGCATGAGACCGTCGATGGCGGCGCTGTCCGGAGCGGTCAGCACGCCCTTCTCGGTCACCAGCGCGTCGACCAGTTCGGCCGGGGTAACGTCGAATACCGGGTTCCAGGCCGGCATGTCGGCAACGCCCGGGGTATGGCCGCCATAGCTGAGCAGTTCGGCGGCGCCGCGATCCTCGATCGGGATGTCGGCGCCGCTGGCCGTCGCCGTATCGATGGTGCTGGTCGGCGCCACCACCATGAAGCCGACGTCATGCCGGCGTGCCGCCAGCGCCAGCGCGTAGGTGCCGATCTTGTTGGCAACGTCGCCGTTGGCGGCCACCCGGTCGGCACCGACGATGACCCAGTGCACGCCGCCCTGCGCCAGCAGCGCAGCGGCGGCGCTGTCGGCGATCAGAGTTGCCGGGATGCGGTCCTGCTGCAGTTCCCAGGCGGTCAGGCGGGCGCCCTGCAGCCACGGCCGGGTTTCGGTGGCGTAGACCCGCTCGATGCTGTTGCGGCCGTAAAGGGTACGTACCACGCCCAGCGCGGTGCCGAAGCCGCCGGTCGCCAGCGAACCGGTATTACAGTGGGTCAGCACGGCACCGCCATTACGCCTATCATGGTCGATCAGGTCGGCGCCCAGCGCCCCCATATGGCGGTTGGCGGCAATATCCTCGTGCTGGATGGCGGCGGCCAACTGCAGCAGCTGCGGTTCCGGATCGCCGTCACTGGCGGTGAAAGCCGCGCGCATGCGTGCCAGCGCCCAGTTGAGATTGATCGCCGTCGGCCGCGCCGCCGCCAGCGTGGTGAGATCCGGCTCGATCGCGGCGCGCCAGTCGGGCCCGGCGTCGCGATACGCCGCGCGCGCTGCCAGTACCACACCGTAGGCGGCCGCAATGCCGATCGCCGGGGCGCCGCGCACGACCATGTCGTGTATGGCCCGGGCCACGGCCGGCGCGTCGTCGAGCGTCAACCAGACGCTTTGTCCGGGCAGCTGGCGCTGATCGAGCAGCTGCAGCCGATCATCGTCCCAGACGATGGCGCGGATGGTGTCGGGTAACCCGTCAGTCTGCGGCAGTGAACTCATGACATCCTCGATAAAAAACCGGCGCAACCGGTGTGGCGCGGGCCTGTTGGCCTGCTGTTACAATGCCGGGCAAGAACAACAACCCATTTGCACGCCGGTATTTTACCAAAACTATGGCCACCCAGATTGACACCCTCGTGACCGCGCGCTGGATTGTGCCGGTCGAGCCCGAAAATACGGTGCTGGAAAAGTCCGCCATCGCCATCAACGCCGGCCGCATCGTCGACATCCTGCCGACCGACGCGGCGCTGGAACGCTACAGTGCCGGCGAAACGCACGAACTCGGCGATCATGTCCTCATCCCGGGCCTGGTCAACACCCATACCCACGCCGCCATGACCCTGTTCCGCGGCATGGCCGATGATCTGCCGCTGATGACCTGGCTGCAGGATCACATCTGGCCGGCGGAACAGCAGTGGGTGGCACCGGGCTTCGTCGAGGACGGTACGCGCCTGGCAATCGCGGAAATGCTGCGTGGCGGCACCACCTGCTTCAATGACATGTACTTTTTTCCCGACCATGCCGCCGAAGTCGCCAGCGCCATCGGCATGCGCGCCAACGTCGGTCTGATCGTCATCGACTTCCCGACACCGTGGGCGCAGAACGCGGGCGAATATATCCATAAGGGTCTGGAGGTGAACGATCGCTTCCGCAACGACCCGCTGATCAGCTGCTCGTTCGCGCCACATGCACCGTACACGGTGTCGGACCAACCGATGCGCCAGCTTGCCACGTACGCCGAGGAACTGAACCTGCAGATCCACATGCACGTGCACGAAACCGCGTTCGAGGTCGACCAGGCGATGGAACAGCACGGTCAGCGGCCGCTGGGCAAGCTGTCGGCCATGAACCTGCTCAACGAGCGCCTGCTGGCCGTACACATGACCCAGCTGGACGAGGCCGAGATGGATCTCGTCGCCGGCTACGGTGTGCATGTCGTCCACTGCCCGGAATCCAATCTCAAACTGGCCAGCGGCTTCTGCCCGGTAGATACGTTACTGGCACGCGGCGTCAACGTCGCCCTGGGTACCGACGGCGCCGCCAGCAACAACGACCTCGACATGCTCGGTGAAGCGCGCACCGCTGCCCAGATCGGCAAGGCGATAGCCAATGATCCCAGCGCCGTGCCCGCCTGGCAGACACTGCGCATGGCAACGATTAACGGCGCCAAGGCATTAGGGCTTGATGCTGACATCGGCTCGCTGGAAATCGGCAAGGCCGCCGACATCGTCGCAGTCGATCTCATGCAACCGGCAACACAGCCGGTCTACGATCCGGTCTCGCAGCTGATCTATGCCGCCAGCCGCCAGCAGGTCAGCGACGTCTGGATCGCGGGCAAACAGTTGCTGCGTGATTCGGAGCTGACAACGATCGACCAGGAGCAACTGATCACGCTGGCGGAGGACTGGCGGCTGAAGATCAACCAGTCGTAGGAGGTCCGACCCCGGGCCGTATCTTGACTGGTGATGGGTGATTGAAAATAGCGTGACCGGCGTTGTTTCAGTATCAAGGATAAATTCGATACCAATAACCAGTTAACCACATCCGTAGGACCCGAATTTATTCGGCGAAACATGCACTGATGGTTCGCGGATTATAATCCGCTCCACAGGTGTTAGGCCTTGCCAACCACTAATTACGAATCACCAGTCGCCAACCACACCCCATCCGTACCTTCCCCCGTCAAGGGGGAAGGAAGAAGGTGGCGCTACGCGCTGTTAGTTGATTCGCGCCCGCAGGAGCCGGCCTTGCCAATCACCAGTTACCAATTAACCAGTTAACCAGAAATCTTCGCGGCGGGGTCGTCGCTCCTTGTATGTTACCGGCCATGCTGCTGCTAGAGTTTTATCAGTTATCGGGGAAGCCGTTCGCTCCTGGAGACAGGCTTGGCCTGATCTCGTTCCGTAGAGTGGCTCCCCGCCTCATTGCCAACCTCGAAGAGTATCCGGAAGCCCGTTGGACGGGACTTCGCATGGCAAGGTCGAGGCCGCATCAAGTACGAGGTCGGGGAACCGGTAGCTATTGTTACGCAATCTTTCACCGGAGATAAAGCCCATGACCGTTTCTGTCGGTATCGATATCGCGGCCCGTTCCTTTGACCTCGTCTGCCGCGACAACGGCCGTAACCAGCCGGCGCAGACGTTCGCCCAAACGCCCGCCGACCAGGCCCAAGTGGTTCAGCAACTGCAGGCGCTCAGGCCGACCCATATCGTTGTCGAAGCCACCGGCATCTATTATCTCGACCTCGCCGTGGCTCTGGCCGAGGCGGGTTTGCCGGTGTCGGTCATCAATCCGAAGAGCTTCCGCCACTTCGCCCAGCTCAAGCTCACCGGCAGCAAGACCGACCCGGTCGATGCCGCGCTGCTGGCCGAGTACGGCGCGCGCATGACGCCGCCGCTTTGGACGCCGCCCGAGGCTACCCACCTGGCGCTGCGCGATATCGGTCGCCAAATCAACCGCCTGACCGGCGCCCGCACCCAGGCCAAAAACCGCCTGCATGCGCTGACCGCCAAACAGATGACCCCGCAACTGCTCATCGACGACGAACAGCAGGCCATCGACGCACTCGACCAGCGCATCGACCGGCTGCAACAGGCCGCACGCGAGCTTATCAATGAATGCCCCGTGCTGGCGCAGCAGTTCCAGGTCATGACCACCGCCAAAGGCATCGGCCAGGCCAGTGCCGTTGCCCTGCTGGCTGAACTGGCAGTGTTGCCGGACCACCTCAAGGCGGCCCAGGTCAGCCGTCATGCCGGTCTTGATGTCCGCCTGAACCAGTCCGGCAGCAGCGTCCATAAGCCCGGCCGCCTGGCCAAAACCGGCAATGCCTATCTGCGCGCCGCACTGTTCATGCCGGCACTGAGCGCCGTCCGCCATGACCCGCGCGCCAAAGCCTTTTATGAATCGCTCATCCAGCGCGGCAAAAAGAAAATACAGGCCCTGTGTGCCGTCATGCGCAAATACCTGACCGGACTCTGGGCCTGCCTGCGGGACAATACGCCGTTCGATAGCGCCAAACTCTTCAGTGAGTGCCACCTGAAAACTTGACGCGCAACAGAGTATCTACGCTTTATGATCCCACTGATTGACGATGGCGCAGAACAGTTCGGCGGTCTTTTCGGCGTCGTAGGCGGCCGAGTGCGCGCGATCGCTTTCCCATTCGATGCCGGCAGCCTCGATCGCGCGTGCCAGTACTGTCTGGCCGTAAACGAGCCCCGCCAGTGACACGGTGTCGAAGGTGCTGAACGGGTGAAACGGACTGCGCTTGATGCCGCAGCGCTCGACCGCCGCGTTAAGGAAGTTGAGATCGAAGGCGGCGTTGTGGCCGACAAGGATGGCGCGCTTGCAGTTGTTTTCCTTCATCGCCGTACGCACCGCCGTGAAGATGCGGCCGAGGGCGTCCTTTTCCGGGATCGCCGGGCGCAGCGGATGATACGGGTCGATACCGTTGAAATCGATCGCCGCCTGTTCGATGTTGGCGCCGGTGAACGGCTTGACGTGATAGGCGATCGTACGCGTTGGCCGCCACTGCCTGTCGCCGTTCATGGACACCACCACCGCGGCGATTTCCAGCAGCGCATCCGTGTTCGAGTTGAAACCGCCGGTTTCAACATCGACCACGACCGGCAGGTAGCCGCGAAAGCGGTTGTCGGCGGGCGTCAGGTTGTTCTCTTGCGTCAGGCTGTCTTCAGTTTCCATTGCAACTCGCTTGCCGCCCGTAATGGCACCAGGGTGTCGTCACCGAACGGCAGGGTTTCCGGCAATTGCCAAGGTTCGCGCACCAGGGTGACGGTGTCACAATTACGCGGCAAACCATAAAAGTCGGCGCCGCGTTCGCTGGCAAATGCCTGCAGCCGGTCCAGGGCACCGGCCGCTTCAAAAACTTCCGCATACAGCTCCAGGGCCGTATGCGCTGAATAAATACCGGCACAACCGCAGGCATTTTCCTTCGTATGACGACCATGCGGTGCGCTGTCCGTGCCGAGGAAAACGCGCTCGCAGTCGCCGGTCGCCAGCGCCACCAACGCCTCACGATTTTCCTCGCGCTTGAGCACCGGCAGACAATAATGATGCGGCTGGATACCGCCGACCAGCAACGCATTGCGATTCAGCAGCAGGTGCTGCGGCGTGATCGTCGCCGCCAGCCGCGCCGGCCCGCCGGCCACGAAGTCGGCCGCCCCGGCGGTGGTGATATGTTCCAGCACCACGCGCAGGCCGGCGAATTCATCCATTAATGGACTGAGTACCTGTTCGATGAAGACCGTCTCGCGGTCGAAGATGTCGACATGGGCATCGGTGACCTCGCCGTGCATCAGCAACGGCAATCCGGCTTCCTGCATCGCTTCAAGAACCGGGTAGACCCTGGCGATGGAACGTACGCCGCTGTCGGCATTGGTTGTTGCCCCGGCCGGGTAGTACTTGACCGCGTGGATGAAATCGCAGGCCGCTGCTTCACGAATATCGGCGACTGTCGTTTTCTCGGTCAGGTACAGCGTCATCAGCGGCTCGAAGTCGCTGCCGGCCGGCAACGCCGCCAGGATGCGCTCGCGGTAGGCGCGGGCGTCGGCCACCGTCACAACCGGCGGCTTCAGGTTGGGCATGATGATCGCGCGGGCGAACTGGCGCACCGAGTCGGGCAGCACGGATGCCAGCGCCGTCCCGTCACGCAGGTGCAGGTGCATGTCGTCGGGACGCGCCAAAGTCAGCGTTTGGCCGGTCTGGGTCTGCATGGGTAACGGCTCGGTGGAACTCATCTCGATCAGGCCGGGCCAAGGTATCACAAGCCCGCGCTGCAGGGTACCGACGGAACCCGGCACGCCATGGAAACACCAAGAAATCAGTCACTCGCGCGATATGGGCCAGGCGAATAACCCATAGCCCGATCGAATTAAGGCTGCCGCGACAGAGAATGTATAATTAAGGTCAATAATTCACGCAATACAATGAAAATCGACACAGGAGAACGACCATGGCTTTGCAGATAGGCGACACCGCCCCCGATTTCGAGGCCGAAACCACTGAAGGCACGATCCGCTTCCACGACTGGATCGGCGACAGCTGGTGCATCATCTTCTCGCACCCGAAGGACTTCACGCCGGTATGCACCACCGAGCTGGGCTACATGGCGAAACTCAAACCCGAGTTCGACAAGCGCAACTGCAAGATCATCGGCCTGTCGGTGGACCCGGTCGACAACCATGCCGAGTGGTCGAAGGACATCGAGGAAACCCAGGGCACGGCACCGAATTACCCGATGATCGGCGACAAGGATCTGCAGGTGGCCAAGCTCTACGGCATGCTGCCGGCTGGCGCCGGCGATTCCGCCGAGGGCCGCACGCCGGCGGACAATGCCACGGTACGCACCGTGTTTGTCATCGGTCCGGACAAGAAAGTGAAGGCCATGATCATCTACCCGATGAGCACCGGCCGCAACTTCGATGAGGTCCTGCGGCTGCTCGACTCCTGCCAGCTCACCGCCGAGCACACCGTGGCGACGCCGGTGAACTGGCAACCGGGTGACGACGTGATCATTCCGCCGACGGTCAGCGACGACGATGCGAAAAAGAAATTCCCCGAGGGCTGGACCACGCTCAAGCCCTACCTGCGCGTCGTCAAGCAGCCGAAATAATCAGGACCGCCAATGCACGCGAAAAACGTGACTCCTGCAGCGGCACCGAACGGCTGGCAGAACGCCAGTGACAGTGCCGCATTCAGGATGCTGCAAACCTGTTTGCGTTATTTGCGTTCATTGGCGGTTTCGGTTCCTGAATGATCGGCAAGCTGCTTGTCTTCATCGGTCTCGTCCTGGTCATCGCCGGCCTGGCGGTGACCTACGCGCCATGGCTCATCAACTGGTTCGGCAAGCTGCCGGGCGACATCCACATCAAGGGTGAGAACGGCACGGTATTCATTCCCATCACATCGACGATCATCGTCAGCGTGGTCCTGTCGGTCATCATCAACTTCTTCTTCCGCCGCTAATGAAAAAACTGATTGCCTCACTGCTGCTCCTGTTCATCGCCCTGCCGGCCGCGGCCGAATTCGGCCTGGAACAATTCAAGGACCAGCAACGGCCGTTGCTGGTCTTCAGCCCGGACAACAAGCACGCCGCGTATCAGGAAACGACCCGGGCGGTCGCTGCAAGACAGGAAGGCTTCGACCGTCGCGACATGGTATTGCTCAGCGTCTTCCGCAACACCGGCAGCGCCGACGACTATTACCTGTCCAGCGCCGATGCCAATCAGCTGCGCGATCGCTACGACATAGCCGACGAAGAATTCCGCCTGCTGCTCATCGGCAAGGACGGCGGCATCAAGTTCGAATCGAACGAGGCCGCCAACCTGGACGAGCTGTTCGAACTGATCGACGCCATGCCCATGCGCCAGCGCGAAATGCGCCAGTCGCGCTGAGCGGGGGCTTGCTGTAGGAGCGCATCAACCGACAGCGCGCAGCGCCACCTTCTGCCTTCCCCCTTGATGGGGGAAGGTACGGATGGGGGTGTGGTTGGTAACTGGTAATTGGTGATCAGTAACCAGCGATATCTACCTTTGCGCAAGCGAATCAATCACCGAGGGAACCAATCCACGGCCCCGGCACTCTCACGAGATATATCCCGACCGCATAGAGCAAAGCGACAATGAATCGACGGCATTTCGTACTCGGCGCCTCGGCCGTGGCGCTGACACCACTGGTACTGCATCGACTCTCCTACGAGGCACGCGCCAACCATGACAATGGCCGCAGCAATGGCGATCTTGAAAAGATCCGGCGCAGCGAGGATGAATGGCGCGAGATACTAACCAAAGAGGAATTCCACATTCTGCGCGAGGAGGGTACCGAGCCCGCCGGCAGCAGCAAGCTGAACGACGAGGATCGCGACGGCACCTATGTCTGCGCCGGCTGCGAACTGCCCCTGTTCAAGTCGGAATGGAAATACGACAGCCGCACCGGCTGGCCGAGCTTCTGGGACGTCATACACGAACACATCGGCACCAAGGTAGATCGCAAGCTGTTCGTCACGCGCACGGAATACCACTGCGCCCGCTGCGGCGGCCACCAGGGCCATGTCTTCGACGACGGCCCGGAACCAACCGGCAAGCGGTGGTGTAATAATGGCTTGGCTTTAAAATTCGTACCCGCTTAACATCTGTTCTTTTTGTCGTATAAGATTTTTCTGCCCAAACGTATAAAATCCTGATGTTTTTTGTATAATTCGGTTGCTTTGCTGTTCAACTCATTCCTCTTGTTCCACACAGATTATTCTGCGCCGACATCATCTATATCCATAGTGCGGAAGCCACCCCTATCAGGATATGTGTTTTTTAGATAGCTCTTTCAAAAAATCATCCAAGTCTTCCCAAAGTTTCTTCTTCGCCTCCTCCAATTCATTATTCAAGAATTCGTGCTCTGCGTTATTCCACATATAGCGAAAACGCTCTAGCTCTTGAGTATGATCCCCAGGGAAAGGCGCGCCAATATCATGCTCCTTAAGAAAGAAAGCAGATTTGCCATTAGATGGAAACACATCCAGAAAATCATTAAAAAGTTCTCTGTCTTTTTCCAGTCCATCAGTCTTTTTATTTACATTAAGCTCCTGACCAATCAAGGCAATTAAAAAACCTAGAAATGCGGTAGCGGAAGGATAATTTGGATATCTAGCTATCCATATTGTTGAAATAATTAGCTCTACAAAAGTTAAAACCCTAATCATGATTTAAACTCATGTCTGTATTTAATCAACTCCGCTTATTGCTGTCACAATTAAGCAAAAAAACTCTCCTTCACACCATCCACCACAAACTGCATTGCCAGCGCGGCGAGAATAATGCCCATCAGGCGCGTGATCACATTCGTGCCGGTCTCGCCCAGCACTTTCTGGATTCGATTCGCACTGAAAAACATCAGTAACGTAATCACGAGCACGACGGCGACGACGGCTAGCACGATCCAGTGGCCGTGGTCGCCGCCCTGGCGGCTGAGCAGCATGACAGTGGCGAGCGCGCCGGGGCCGGCGATCAGCGGGATGGCGAGCGGGAATACGGAGATATCGGCGCGCTGGGCGGCCTCGCGCTGTTCGGTGACGGTGGTCATGCGCAGGCCGGAGCTGCGCACGAACAGCATATCGATGGCGATGAGAAACAGCAGAATGCCGCCGGCAATGCGAAACGCCGGCATACCGATGCCGAGCACGCTGAGCAGGCCGCTGCCGAACAGCGTGAACACGGCGAGGATACCGCCGGCGACGAGCACGCCCTTGATGGCGGTCTGGCGGCGGTGTTCGGGCGTTTCCATTACCGTCAGCGCCGAGAACAGCGGTGTGAGCGCGAACGGCTCGACGACCACCAGGATCAGGATGAAGGCATGCAGGGCGAATTCGGCTGTGGCGGCCATTCCTTTTCTCCCCCGGGCCAGGCCCTAGCATGTTGGGCCCGTCAAGGTTGTAATGTCAGACTGGCACTTTAATATGACTGGCCTGATTTGTCAGATCGACGCTGCAAGCGCCTGGCACATCGCCCCGTCATGTCATGTGCCGGCGCGCATGATTGACCCGACATCACCCGATTCATCAGCCAAACCGCAGGACCGTTAACGACTCATGCAATACCGTACCCTGGGCAATACCAATCTCAATGTCAGCCTCATCTGCCTCGGCACCATGACCTGGGGCGAACAGAACAGCGAGGCGGAGGCGCACGAACAGCTCGACCACGCCGTCGCCGCGGGCATCAATTTCATCGACGCCGCCGAGATCTACCCGGTGCCGCCGAAGGAAGAGACCCAGGGCCGTACCGAGGCATACCTGGGTTCGTGGCTGAAACAGCGCAAGGATCGCGACCAGCTGGTGCTGGCCAGCAAGGTCTGCGGGCCCGGCGAATGGGTCGGCTACATGCGCGACGGCCAGCCGCGGCTCGATCGCAAGAATATCGAGCAGGCGCTGGACGCCAGCCTCAGGCGCCTGAATACCGACTACATCGACCTTTATCAGCTGCACTGGCCGGAACGCAAAACCAACTTCTTCGGCAAGCTCGGCTACACGCCCACTGATGCCGACGACGGTGTGCCGATCGCCGAGACGCTGGGTGCGCTCGGCGAGCTGGTGCAAAAGGGCAAGATCCGCCACATCGGCGTATCCAACGAAACGCCCTGGGGCGTGATGGAATACCTGCGGCTGGCGGAGCGCGAAAACCTGCCGCGGCTGGTGTCGATCCAGAATCCCTACAACCTGCTCAACCGCACCTTCGAGGTCGGCCTGGCGGAGATCGCCCACCGCGAGCAGACCGGCCTGCTGGCCTACTCGCCGCTGGGTTTCGGTGTGCTGAGCGGCAAGTACATCAATGATCAGAAACCAGCCGGCGCGCGGCTGACGCTGTTCGAACGGTTCCAGCGCTACACCAATCCGCAGGCCATAGCCGCCACCGCCGCCTACGTGGCGCTGGCCGAGAAACACGGCCTGAGCCCGGCGCAGATGGCGCTGGCCTACGTGAATTCGCGGCCGTTTCTGACCAGCACGATAATCGGCGCGACGACTATGGACCAGTTACGGCAGAATATAGACAGCGTCAATATCACGCTGGACGCCGGGCTGCTGGAGGAAATCGAGGCGATTCATACCCGCCAGCCGAACCCGGCGCCGTAAACCGGCAAGTTGACGCGTTACCTTAAGCATCACTGCACAATAACCGGCTGCCTCGCAACATGACCCTGGCAGCATTCTCTGACTGGATTCCGGGTCCAACCCGGGACGGATAACAAGCATGGAATTATCACCACTCACCGCCCTGTCACCGGCCGACGGCCGCTACGCCGGCAAGGCTGACAGCCTGCGCCCGATTTTCAGCGAGTACGGCCTCATCCGCCATCGCGTGATCGTCGAACTGACCTGGCTGGACACGCTCACCGGCAACGCCATTCCCGATATCCCGCAGGTGGACACCGCCGCGCGCGAACGCCTCGCCGCCATTGGCGAGAACTTCGACGTGCAGGCGGCCGAACAGGTCAAGCAGATCGAGGCAACGACCAACCACGACGTCAAGGCGATCGAGTATTACCTGCGCGAGCAGATCAAGGCCGACGCCGATCTGAAAAGCCTGTCCGAGTTCATCCACTTCGCCTGCACTTCGGAAGACATCAACAACCTGTGTTACTCGCTGGCGCTGCTGCGGGCGCGCGAGGAAGTGCTGCTGCCGATGCTGGACCAACTGATCGACGGTCTGCGCGAACTGGCGCTGCGCTACGCTGACGCCGGCATGCTGGCGCGCACCCACGGCCAGCCAGCGACGCCGACGACGCTGGGCAAGGAGATGGCGATCTTCGTCAACCGGCTGCAGCAGCAACGCAATGTCTTCGCTCAGATCAGCCTGCTCGGCAAGCTGAACGGCGCGGTCGGCAACTACAATGCCCACACGGTCGCCTACCCGGAAGTCGACTGGCCCGGCGTGTGCAGGGAAGCGGTGGAAAAGCTCGGCCTGCAGTTCAATCCGCTGACCACGCAGATCGAACCGCATGACTGCATCGCCGAGTACAACCACGCGCTGATGCGCATCAACACCATCGTGATGGACGCCGCGCGCGACATCTGGGGCTACATCTCGTTGGGTTACTTCAAGCAGCGCGCCGTCGATACCGAGGTCGGTTCGTCGACCATGCCGCACAAGGTCAACCCGATCGACTTCGAGAACGCCGAGGGCAATCTCGGCATCGCCAACGCGACGCTGGATCATCTCGCGGGCAAACTGCCAATCTCGCGCTGGCAGCGCGATCTGACCGACTCGACCGCACTGCGCAATCTCGGCGTCGGCTTCGCCCATACCGTCATCGCCTGGCAGGCGTTCGAAAAGGGCTTGGGCAAGCTCGAGGCCAATCCGCAGGTCTTGGCGCGCGATCTGTCCGAGGCCTGGGAAGTGCTGGCTGAACCGGTACAGACCGTGATGCGCCGGCACGGCATCGAGGAACCCTACGAGAAGCTGAAGAAACTGACGCGCGGCAAGCCGATTACCAAGGACGTGCTGCACGATTTCATCCGTCAGCTCGAACTGCCGGAGGCGACGAAAGAAAAGCTGCTGAACCTGCGGCCGGAAGACTATCTCGGCCACGCCATCACGCTGGCGCAGTCGGTGGCGAAAGCGAGGTAGTGCCGGGAAAGATATCCGTCAAGCATAAAACGCATGCTGTTTGAACCGCAAATGAACGCGAACAACGCAAATTAATGAATTCACTCAACAGACAGATGAGCGAGTAATTTTCTACATTGACGCACACGGGCCATTACCTGCCTATTTCACTATTCGCGTTAATTTGCGTTCATTTGCGGATTCATTTTTCTTTGGAACAATCCATTATCTAACGGCAATTCCAATCCCGATCTTCTCCACCTCACGGGTAAATACGTAAGATCGCAATACCACCGCGCTGCGAGAACGAACCGACATGACCGACAGCGATAATCACGACAACTGGCCCGACCCCGAATCCCTGCTCGGCGGCATCAGCATTGAAACCTTTCTGCGCGAGTACTGGCAGAAAAAGCCGCTGCTGATCCGCGGCGCCTGGCCGGGTTTCCAGCCGCCGGTCACGGCGGACGAACTCGCCGGCCTGGCCTGTGAACGCGAGGTCGAGTCGCGGCTGATACTCGAGCGCGACGGCGAATACCCATGGCAGGTATTGAACGGCCCATTCGACGAAAGCGAGTTCGGCAACCTGCCGCAGTCGCACTGGTCGCTGCTGGTACAGCGCGTCGACCGCCATGTACCCGACGCCGCCGATCTATTGCAGCGGTTTCTGTTCATTCCCGCCTGGCGCGTCGATGAT
Source organism: Methylohalomonas lacus (assembly GCF_024808875.1). Classification (GTDB taxonomy): domain Bacteria; phylum Pseudomonadota; class Gammaproteobacteria; order Methylohalomonadales; family Methylohalomonadaceae; genus Methylohalomonas; species Methylohalomonas lacus. Next base: position 1,019 of record NZ_JANUCT010000002.1, on the reverse strand, counting down.
CTGATGATCAGTTTTGCCCCGGAACACGGCAGCGTCGGCGCACACATCGATCAATACGATGTATTCCTGCTACAGGGCCTCGGCCGGCGCGAGTGGCAAATCAACGATCGCGACTACAGCGAGACGGATTTCGTACCGGACATGGATCTGAAGATCCTGCCGGAATTCACGCCGACCGAGCGCTGGACGCTGGAACCCGGCGACATGCTCTACCTGCCGCCCGGCGTGGCCCATCACGGTGTCGCGCAGGAACCCTGCATGACCCTGTCGATCGGTTTTCGCGCGCCCAGCCGGCTGGACCTGCTGTCGGCCTTCGCCGACGACTGCCTGATCGACGGCCACGACCGCCGCTACCGCGATCCCGACCTGCAGACTGGCGGCTACAGCCATGAACTGAACGATACCACGCGCGCCGATCTGCGTACGTTGCTGCGCGAGGCCCTGGCCGACGACACTGCCCTCGATCAGTGGCTCGGCCGGCAACTGACCCGTGTCGACAGCGACCCGCAACCGGTCCCCTGCGACCCGCCCTGGAACCTGGAACAGTTCAAGCAGACCTGCCGCGAACAGGGTGAACTGCTGCAAAGCCTCGATGCCCGTTTCCTGTTCCAGACAAGCGCCGATGGCGCGGTACTCTATGCCAACGGCGAGGCGTATCCGTTGACGGATGTCCAGACCGCCACCTGGATCGCCGAGAACGACGATCTCGATGTCAGCGACATCGACGAGCTGCCGGAGACCACGGTCGAATTGCTATGCACGCTGTTCAACCGGGGATTGCTGGATTTCGAAGAGGAATAGGTGACTGGTGACTGAAAAAAGCGTGATCGACACTGTTTTGGTGTCAAAGAAAAATCAAAATTCAATGACCAATTAACCGGTTAACGAATTAACCAGTGAACCAGAAATCGAGCCTGTAAATAATTCTGTGTAAGTGCCCGTTCAAAGATATTGTGTCACGCGTTCACCGTATTCGATGATAAAGCGATTGAGTGCGGGCTTCCAGTTGCTGATGGGCC
>NZ_JANUCT010000001.1 GCF_024808875.1 Methylohalomonas lacus | reverse complement strand
TGGAAGGACTACAAGGCGGTCACCGCCGACCTCAAGCGCATCTACCGCGCCAGCACCGAGGCCGAGGCGCAGCTGGCACTGCGGCAGTTCGCCGAACGCTGGGACGACCATTACGCCCCGATCAGCAAACTCTGGTATCGCCACTGGCCCAACCTGCGCACGCTGTTCGATTATCCGCCCGACATCCGCCGGGCCATCTATACCACCAATGCGATTGAGTCACTGAACAGCGTCATCCGCCAGGCCACAAAGAAACGCAAGATTTACCCGCATGACGACGCGGCGCTGAAGGTCATCTACCTGGCCATCCAGTCGGCCTCGGCCCGCTGGAGCCGGCCCATCAGCAACTGGAAGCCCGCACTCAATCGCTTTATCATCGAATACGGTGAACGCGTGACACAATATCTTTGAACGGGCACTTACACAGAATTATTTACAGGCTCCGGGGGCGCCGCTCCTACCTATCGTTCACTCCCGTAGGAGGCCCGACCCCGGGCCGAACAGGAGGTTGGTTACGGCATGGGATTCGAACCTTTATCGCGGCGAGGTCGCCGCTCCTACCAATCACCGTTCACTATTCACCAGTTACCAATCAACCAGTACAGTCCCTCACCACTGCACCGGGATCGGCTGCCTGCCACACCGCACTCAGCATGGCCACGCCCTGGGCGCCGCCGTCCCAGGCCTGCGGCAGATGCTGCGGCTGCATGCCGCCGAGCGCGTACACGGGTATCGTCGCGCATTCGGACAGCCAGCGCAGGCCGTCCCAACCCAGCGGCGTCGCCTCCGGATGACTGGAAGTCGGCTGTACCGGTGACACGACGATAAAGTCGAGTCCCAGGCGACAGGCATGTTCCACTTCCATGCGGTTATGGCAGGAAGCGGCGACCATATAATCACTGCCCAGCGGGCGCTCGTTCATCTGTAACAGGCGCGCACTCGGCAGATGCACGCCGTCCGCACCGCAGGACAGTACTTCGCCCGGACTGGCGTTCAGCAACAACTCGGCACCGTAATGATGACAAAGCGCGCGCGTGGCCGTGGCCAGCTCGCGAAAGTCGATTGCGGATAGCCGCCGGCAACGCAGCTGCAACAGGCGGGTGCCGGCGCGCAGGCAGGCCTCTGCCTGTTCCAGGAATACACGGTGGTCACCGGCAATATCAGGACTGATAAGATAGTGCGCTGGCAGCTGCACGGCATGAATGATCGCCCGGTTCGCTGCGGGAAACGCACTCACATCGAGGTGCTCGATCGGCTGCCATTTGATCGGCTGACCTTCGCGACCGAATGGTTCGCCGTGCCAGCGATCAATACGCCAGACATCAAGCAGTACCGGGTATTCGGGATAGTCGTGATGAATGCGAATCAGCGGCCGCGCCCGGTCGATTGCCAGATTCAGTTCCTCGTCGAGTTCACGGGCGAGTGCCTCGCGAACATTCTCACCGGCCTCAACCTTGCCGCCCGGAAACTCCCACAGTCCGCCCTGGTGACGATCGGACGGGCGTTGCGCGATCAGGACATCGCCGCGTTCGTTGACGATCACGCCGACGGCGATATGCAGTTCATTACTGGTCATCAGCAAAAGACTCCGCAAGCACGCGGATAATCAGAACCGCTTGCTCACGTGGCAATGGTGACAGGCGGGAAGCCGCGATATCAGGTACGATACTCCGCGTTGATGCGGACATAGTCATGCGACAGGTCACAGGTCCAGACCGTCTCGCAGGCCGTGCCACGCCCAAGGTCAACGCGCAACGTATATTCACTGCCGTCCATGATCGCCTGCACGTCAGCCTCCTGGTAGTCAGCCGCGCGACCGCCGTCGCGAACGATGCAATAGTCGTCGATATAGATGGCCACGCCATCGATGTCCAGATCCTGTGGCCCGCTGCGACCGACCGCGGCGAGTATGCGCCCCCAGTTGGGATCGGCCGCGAACAGGGCCGTTTTAACCAGCGGCGATTCGGCGATCGCGTAGGCAACGCGCAGACATTCGGCGTCATTGCTACCGCCGGCAACCGTGACCGTTACGAACCGTGTCGCCCCCTCGCCATCGCGCACCACCGCCTGGGCCAGATGGCTGCACAGTTGATCCAGGGCCGCCTGGAACTCGGCGATCGCGGCCTCGCTCTCGACACATGCAGCGCTGGCGCCGGTGGCCAGCAGCAGACAGGCATCATTGGTCGAGGTATCGCCATCGATAGTGATGCGGTTGAGCGAACGATCCACGGCCTGTTGCAGGCAGGCCTGTAGCGTACTTTTGTCTATATTCACGTCGCTGGCGATAAAGGCCAGCATGGTGGCCATGTCCGGCCGGATCATGCCGGCGCCCTTGACGATACCCGTCAGCACGGCCGGCTGGCCGGCGACTTCAAAATGCACTGATAAACCCTTCGGCAGGGTATCGGTGGTCATGATGGCGTGTGCGGCATCGAGCCAGGCGTCAGCGCTGAGCGCTGCGAACGCCGTCGGCAATGCCGTCTCGATACGCTCGACCGGTAACGGCTCGCCGATGACGCCGGTGGAAAACGGCAGTACAGCCTGCGCTTCGCAACCAGCCAGGCTCGCCAGCGACCGGCAGCTCGTCAGTGCTGCCTGCAGGCCCGCCGCACCGGTACCGGCGTTGGCATTACCGGCATTGACGAGGCAGTAGCGTGGCGCGGCCTGCGCCAGGTGATCACGGGCGACGACAACCGGCGCGGCACAGAAACGGTTGCGGGTAAACACAGCCGCGACCTGGCTGCCGGGAGCCGCCTCGATAACCAGCAAATCACGGCGGCCGGGCTTGCGGATACCCGCCATCGCTGTGGCCAGACGAACGCCGGGCACCGGGTCCAGCTGGGGCTTTTCGGGCAGTCCAACCGCCATGAGATCGTCAGTTTTCCGGGTTCAGGCGAACGCCGACTCAGGCCAGCTTGCCATGACACTGCTTATACTTCTTGCCGGAGCCACAGGGACAAGGCTCGTTCCTGCCCACCTTGCGGCCTTCGCGAACCACCGGTTCGGCCGGTTGGCTGGCGGCAGCTGCAGCGCCACCGGCTGCCGTTGAGCCGGCTGCGCTCTGCCCCCCTGCGGGGGGGCTGGCGGACTGCGGCGGATGCAGGGCATCGGGCGCATCCGGATGCTGTTGCTGGGTCTGCATGCGTGCGGCCGACTCGCGCCGTCTGGCCTCGGCAGCCTCGACGTCCTCTTCGGCCCGCACCTGTACCCGCGACAGGATGCTGATGGTGTCGTGCTTGATGTTATCCAGCATCTCGACGAACAGCGCAAAGGCGTCCTTCTTGAATTCCTGTTTCGGGTTCTTGGCGGCATAACTGCGCAGGTTGATACCCTGGCGCAGGTGGTCTAGCGCCGCCAGGTGCTCCATCCAGAGGCGGTCAAGCACGTCGAGCATCAACTGCTTCTCGATGCGGCGCATGAGATCCGCACCGATGGACTGTTCCTTTTCCACGGCGGCGTCATCCACCGCCTGCATGATTCTCTCCCGCAGGCCTTCTTCATGCAGGTTCTTGTCTTCTTCCAGCCAGTCCGCGATGGGCAGTTGCAGGCCAAATTCGCGTTCCAGCGCTTCGGTCAATCCGGCGATGTCCCATTGCTCATCCATGCTGCCGGGCGGTACGTAGGTACTGATGACCGAGTTGAAAACGTCGTGTCGCATCGCGGCGATGTTATCGGAAACGTCATCGGCCTCGAGCAGTTCATTGCGCTGTTCGTAAACCACCTTGCGCTGGTCATTGGCAACATCGTCAAACTCGAGCAGGTGCTTGCGAATATCGAAATTGTGCGCCTCGACCTTGCGCTGGGCATTCTCGATTGCACGTGACACCCAAGGGTGCTCGATCGCTTCGCCTTCTTCCATGCCCAGCTTCTGCATCCAGCCGGATACGCGTTCGGAGGCGAAGATCCGCATGAGGCTGTCTTCCAGCGACAGGTAAAAACGGCTGGATCCGGGATCACCCTGGCGGCCCGAGCGACCGCGCAGCTGGTTATCAATACGCCGTGACTCGTGCCGCTCGGTACCGATGATATGCAGACCACCGGCGGCAACCACCTGCTCGTGACGCTGTTGCCACTGATCGCGGATCTCGGAAACCGTGGCCTCGTCGGGGTCACTCAGGGCTTCGACCTCGGCATCGGGATTGCCGCCAAGCACGATATCCGTACCGCGGCCGGCCATGTTGGTGGCGATGGTAACAGTACCGGGACGGCCAGCCTGGGCAATAATCTCGGCCTCACGCTCGTGGAACTTGGCATTCAGCACCTGATGCTGGATGTTTTCCTTCTTCAACAGCCCGGACAGGTACTCAGAGACCTCGATCGAGGTGGTGCCGACCAGCGCCGGCTGGCCGCGCTGCTGGCAGTCCTTGATGTCAGCGATGATCGCGTCGTATTTTTCCTTGGCCGTCAGATAGACTAGGTCACCGCGATCATCGCGTATCATCGGTTTGTGCGTCGGCACAACAATAACTTCAAGACCGTAAATGGTCTGGAACTCGTAGGCCTCGGTATCGGCCGTACCGGTCATTCCGGAGAGCTTGTTGTAGAGCCGGAAATAGTTCTGATAAGTGATAGAGGCGAGCGTCTGGTTCTCGCTCTGGATGGGCACACCTTCCTTGGCTTCGACCGCCTGGTGCAGACCATCGGACCAGCGCCGTCCCGGCATGGTACGGCCGGTGAATTCGTCAACGATGACGATCTGGTTGTCCTGAACGATATATTCGACGTCGCGCTGAAACAGCGCATGCGCGCGCAGAGATGCATTCAGGTGATGAAACACGCCGATATTCACGGCGTCATAGAGACTCTGGCCGGGCTCGATAATCCCGGCGTCGGTCAGCAGCTGTTCCACCTTTTCATGACCGGCCTCGGTCAGGAACACCTGCTTGGATTTTTCATCGATGCTGTAGTCACCCGGCGGCTCTTCATCTTCCGCGTTTTCCTTCGGCGGCTGGCGCGTCAGTTTTGGCACCAGCTCATTCATCTTCTGGTAGAGATCGGTTTTGTCATCGACCGCACCGGAGATGATGAGCGGCGTGCGCGCCTCGTCAATGAGGATCGAGTCGACCTCGTCGACGATGGCGTAATTCAGTGACCGCTGGACACGATCCTCGGCCGCCTTGGCCATGTTGTCACGCAGATAATCAAAGCCGTATTCATTGTTTGTACCGTAAGTAATATCGGCGGCATAGGCGGCACGGCGTTCATCGGACTTGAGGCCGGCAACGATCACGCCCACCGACAGGCCGAGAAACTCGTAAATCTTGCCCATCCAGGCCGCATCACGCTGTGCCAGATAGTCATTGACGGTGATGATATGGACGCCTTCGCCGGTCAAGGCGTTGAGATAGGCCGGCAGGGTTGCCACCAGTGTCTTGCCCTCACCGGTGCGCATTTCGGCGATCGTGCCCTGATGCAGCACCATACCGCCGATAAGCTGAACGTCGAAATGCCGCATGCCCAGCACCCGCTGGCTGGCTTCGCGAACGACCGCAAAAGCTTCGGGCAACAGATCTTCCAGCTTGGCACCATCCTGGTAGCGCTGGCGAAATTCATCGGTCTTGGCGCACAGGGCCGCGTCGTCGAGCGCCTGATACTCGCTTTCCAGGGCGTTGATCTGGGCAACGCGTTTCTGGTTGCGTCGCAGTAGTCGGTCATTACGACTGCCGACGATTTTCTTTAAAAAGCCGCTGATCATGGCGTGTTCCGTGTAACCATCAATCCTGCAGACGGCACATGCAGACCCTGCGCATCAGGAGCAGGCAAGCTGCCGGAGGAAGAGATAAAGTTGGATTAATTGACAGATATAAAATTCTTGGGATTGACGACCTTGCCATCCTGCATGACTTCAAAATGCACATGGGTGCCGGTTGAGCGCCCGGTCGACCCCATCAGGGCAATGGCATCGCCTTTTTCCACCCGCTGACCCACGTGGACCAGGTTTTCCTTGTTGTGCGCATAACGGGTGGTATAGCCGTCGCCGTGACTTATTTCGACCATATTACCATAGCCACCGCGAATCCCCGACCAGGTTACCACACCGCCACCGGCGGCATGGACGGGCGAGCCCGGTCGACCGGCGAAATCGATGCCTTCGTGCATCTCCCGGCGACCGGAAATCGGGTTGGTACGCATGCCAAACCAGGACGAGACCCAGCCGCCCTCGACCGGGGTACCGGCTGGCAGAATCTGCTCGCGCAGATCCCGGGTCAGCAATAACTGCTCAATAGCCTGCAGCTTGTCGGCTCGCTCGTCGAGGTCGCTGGACAGCTTGTCCAGCGCAGTAATGAAATCGTCTGGCTGCATTTCCTGGTAATCGCTGGGCTCCGGCCCACCCATGCCGGGCGGATTGTCCGGACCAAATTCAAAGCCCTCAAGCCCGGCCATGCCGGCCAGCCGCTCGCCCAGGGCATCCAGCCGCAGGACGTGCCCCTGCAATTTGCTGACGCGCGCGGCCAACGCATCCAGTTGCTGATGGGCATTGTCACGGGCATTGTTAATGGTGGCCCGCTGCTCGCGAACTTCCCGATGCCACGCCAGCCCGGCGGCACCATACAGACGGGTCAGCGCATCCTCGCTATGGGCCTGGGCAAAATAAATGCCACCGACAAACAGGCTACCGCCAATGCCGAGCACCAGGCTGACCAACAACACACCGGTCAGCAGGTTTAGGCGAAGTGCCGCACTTTTACCGTGCCGATTATTGACTATGATAAATTGCATAAGGCTGATTGCTATTGTTAGCGCCCGTTTTGTTGTGCCACGTGGGCGTTAAACAAGCATTATTTAAGGCTCATCATTGTCCCGGGACCAAAGACAAGCCGCATGTCAAACCAGAATCTCAGTGCCCTGTTACGCCGCAACCCGCAAGTACAGCGCATTGTCAGTCATGCCAAGACGCTGCAAAGGCTGCAGGCGCAACTGGAAAAACACTTGCCCCCGGCGCTGGCTGAAAACTGCCAGGTGGCCGCCTGTGCCGACGGCGTCCTGACTTTGTATACCAAATCCCCGGCCTGGGCCGCCAAGCTACGCTTTCAAACGGCGGCGCTGCTGAAGATTTTCCAAGACGATACCACACTCGGCGCAATTGACACGATCCGCGTCAAGGCGCGGCCACCCGCGAACAATTCCCCTGATGCGCTCACCGAGCACCGCTCGCAGGGGCTGTCCGACGCCACCTCAGCGCTACTGCGCCAAGTCGCGGAAAGCACCGATGACCCCGATCTCCGGCAAACACTGTTGCGGCTGGCGGAGAACTGACCGCTGCCGGCAGCCGCGCTGTTACCAGCTGGCCGGAATCGGTTGCATGAAGGAAATGGGCATTTCAACCTCGTCCTTGAAGCTGACCAATTCCCAGGCTTCCTCGTCGGCCAACAGGTCGCGCAGAATTCGGTTGTTCAGTTCATGGCCGGACTTGTAACCGGTGAAAGCACCGATCAGGCTGTGCCCGAGCAGGTAAAGATCGCCGATAGCGTCGAGGATCTTGTGCTTGACGCACTCGTCCTCGTAACGCAGGCCATCCTCGTTGAGAATACGGTAATCATCAACCACGACGGCATTGTCGAGGCTACCACCCAGCGCCAGGTTGTTTTCGCGCAGCAACTCGACATCACGCATGAAGCCGAAGGTGCGGGCACGCGAGACCTCTTTCACGAAAGACGTGGTCGAGAAGTCGATCTCGGCGGTACAGTTCCTTTCGTTGAAAGCCGGGTGATTGAATTCGATGGTGAAACCGACCTTGAAACCATCAAACGGTTCGAAACGGACCCACTTGTCCTCGTCTTCAACCGTAATCGGTTTCTTGATGCGCAAAAACTGCTTCGGCGCCGATTGATCCATGACGCCGGCAGACTGAATCAAAAAGACAAACGGACCGGCGCTGCCATCCATGATCGGCACCTCGTCGGAACTGACATCGATATAGGCATTATCGATACCAAAACCGGCAAAGGCCGACAGCAGATGCTCGACGGTCGAGATGCGTACCTGACCGTTAGTCAGGGTCGTCGACAGACGGGTATCACCGACATTATGCGGACGCGCCGGTATTTCCACAGCCGGGTCAAGATCGACGCGACGGAAAATAATGCCAGTGTTGACCGCTGCTGGTCGCAGGGTGAGGTAGACTTTTTTACCGGTATGTAAACCCACGCCGGTGGCGCGGATAACATTTTTCAATGTTCTCTGTTTGATCATTACGCTCTAAAAGCTCCATTAAGCCATTCCCGATGGCTCCCTCTATTACCCCGCAGTGCAGCAGTTTCAGCCACAATCCCCCGCACTGTCAAGTAGTTATCTACTATACCTATGACGTAATCTGCCTGTAATTCAATAATTATCCAGCATTTTTTGGTGTATCTGTGACCTGGCTCTCAATCCGCCTGGCGCCGTAGGAAAGCCGGGATGTCGAGATAGTCCGGGTCCGATTCCAGCGATTTCGAGTCATGGCTGTCGCCCTTGTTGCGCATCACCGTGGGCCGATCCAGGTCGCGGTAATTGACCTCGGCACCCGCGGCCTGCACCAGTTTCGGCTTCGCTTCTTCCTCGCGGGCGACGCCCAGACCCGTGGCGACGATGGTCACGCGCAGATCACCCTCCATGGCCGGATCGATCACGGTGCCGACGACCACTGTGGCGTTATCGGACGCGAACTCCTTGACCGCGTTGCCAACCTCATTGAACTCGCCGATCGACATATCCATGCCGGCGGTGATATTCACCAGGATGCCGCGCGCGCCGGAGAGGTTGACGTCCTCCAGCAGCGGGCTGGAAATCGCCGATTCGGCGGCCTTGCGGGCGCGATCCTCGCCGGTGGCCTTGCCCGAGCCCATCATCGCCATGCCCATCTCGGACATGACCGTGCGCACGTCGGCGAAGTCGACATTTATGAGTCCCGGCCGGGTGATGAGTTCCGCGATACCCTGGACCGCGCCGAGCAGCACGTCGTTGGCGGCCTTGAAGGCGTCCAGCAGGCTGATTGTCTCGCCGAGCACCATCAACAGCTTCTCGTTGGGGATGGTAATCAGCGAATCGACGTACTCGGTCAGTTCCTTGATGCCGTCATCGGCCACGGCGCCGCGCTTCTTGCCCTCGAAGCTGAACGGCCGCGTCACCACGGCGACGGTGAGTATGCCCATCTCCTTCGCCACCTGGGCGACGATCGGCGCCGCGCCGGTGCCGGTGCCACCGCCCATGCCGGCGGTAATGAACACCATGTCGGCGCCTTCCAGCACGTCCATGATGCGATCGCGGTCTTCCAGCGCCGCCTGCCGGCCGATATCCGGATCCGCGCCGGCGCCGAGGCCCTTGGTGATATTGCTGCCCAGCTGCAGCATGGTTTTCGCTGTGGAATTTTTCAGCGCCTGGGCGTCGGTATTGGCGCAGATGAAATCCACGCCCTCGATATTGGCGTTGACCATATGCTGCAGGGCGTTACCGCCGCCGCCGCCAACGCCGATGACTTTAATAACTGCTGCCTGATTGTCTGCATCGACTAGTTGAAACATGACTCGATTCCTCCTCGAAGCCTTACTACTGAATTTGTTGAGCTGCCGCTTGCCTGTGTGAATTCAAACCGTTTGCCTACGCTGTATGTCCGCTGCCATCCCGTTGCCCGCCAATCCTTGCCTGTTTTCAAAAGAACCATCAGAAATTGCCCTGGAACCAACCCTTCATGCGTTCCCAGACGCCCTTCAGGCCGCCTTCCGACTGGAAGTTCGGCAGACTCTCGCGCTGCTGGCGTAAACCGAACAGCAACAAACCGACGCCGGTGGCATGGATGGGGTTGCGAACGACGTCGGACAAACCGGTGACGTACTGCGGTACGCCGAGACGTACCGGCATGTGGAAAATCTCCTCGGCCAGATCGACCGCACCTTCCATCTTGGCGCTGCCGCCGGTGAGTACGATGCCGGCGGCGATCATGTCCTCGAAGCCGCTGCGCCGCAGTTCCGCCTGCACCAGCGTGAACAGTTCCTCGTAGCGGGGCTCGACGACCTCCGCCAGGGTCTGGCGCGCCAGCCGCCGCGCCGGCCGGTCGCCGACGCTGGGCACCTCGATGGTCTCGTCGGGGCTGGCCAGCTGGGTCAGCGCGCAGGCGTACTGGATCTTGATGTCCTCGGCGTGCTGCGTCGGCGTGCGCAGGGCAACCGCGATGTCGTTGGTGACCTGGTCGCCGGCGATGGGAATAACAGCCGTATGGCGGATGGCACCCTCAGTGAACACCGCGATGTCGGTGGTGCCGCCGCCGATGTCGACCAGGCACACGCCCAGTTCCTTCTCGTCATCCGTCAACACGGACTGGCTCGAGGCCAGCTGTTCGAGAATGATGTCGTCGACCTCCAATCCGCAGCGGCGCACGCACTTGATGATATTTTGTGCAGCGCTGACCGCGCCGGTAACCATGTGCACCTTGGACTCGAGGCGCACGCCGGACATACCGATCGGCTCCTTCACGCCTTCCTGCGAGTCGACGACGAATTCCTGCGGCAGAATGTGCAGGATCTTCTGGTCCGCCGGGATGGCCACCGCGCGCGCGGCGTCGATGACCCGGTCGACGTCACTGGCCGTAACCTCGTTGTCGCGGATGGCAACGATGCCGTGCGAATTCAGGCTGCGGATATGACTGCCGGCGATGCCGGCGTAGACCGAGTGAATCTCGCAGCCGGCCATGAGTTCGGCTTCCTCGATGGCGCGCTGGATCGAAAGCACAGTCGACTCGATATTGACCACCACGCCGCGTTTCAGACCGCGCGACGGGTTCGAGCCAATACCGATAATCTCGACCTCATCCTCGCCGACGATTTCCCCGACGATCGCCACCACCTTGGAGGTGCCGATGTCGAGTCCGACGATCAGGTTCTTGTCCGTTTTTCTGCCCATGCCGTTAAGCTGCTCCGTTACCGTCGTTATCTTTACTGGCGTTATCTTTGCCCTCGGCCGCGGCGTCGTTGAAACGCACGGCAAAGCCGTTGGTGTAACGCATGTCGATGTAAGCCGCGCTGTCCAGCCGCTCGCCGAGACTGGTCGCTACCAATTCGACAAAACGTTGCAGCCGGGTGTCGAAATCCTGCCGACCGAGAACCACATGCAGCCCCCCGGTGGTGGTGAACGACCAGGCCCGGCGTTCGCTCAGGTTAAGCTCGCGTACCGCAAGCTGCAGTTCGCCCAGGGTCTGCTGCAGCTCTTGCAGGCGTTCGCTGAGCTGGGCCTGCTGGCCGGCCGGGCCGTTAATCTGCGGCAAATCGCTGAAACCACTGACCGACTGCGGCTCAAAGTAGTCACCGGCGGCGTTGACCAGGCCCGTGTCGTTCCAGCGCGCCAGCGGCACCTGTTCACGCACCGCGATCTTCAATGCATCCGGCCAGACCCGCTGGACCTGCACATCGCTGACCCATGCATTGGCCGTCAGCGCATTGCGTATGGCGCTGACGTCGACGCTGAAGAAGCCGCCCTGCAGTTCGTTGCTTACCAGCGCCTGTAATTCCTGCCGGCTCAGTTCACGAAACTCGCCTTCAACACTCACCTGTTTAATTGGCAGCGTTTCCGGCTGCGCCAGATACCAGCCCAGTCCGATCAGACCGGCGGCGATCAGGGCCGCGGTCGCCAGGCTGCCGCGCCGGCTGCCGGCCGCAGCGACCGGCGCCCCGCCATCGACGTCCACCGCGCTATCGACATCGGTATCCGCGGCGCCATCGGCGACGTCATCAAAGTCGTCCATGGCCGCGGCGGCCTCAAAATCATGTTCCGGCACCTCGGCAGACGCATCGGCCTGTGTCGCAGGCGCGGCATCATCACGACCACGCAGGTGCAGATCGGCGGTATCGCGATCGTGATCGTCGTCGCGCGCCGCCGGCCCCGGCAGGTGGAAATCGCTGAGCGGATCCAGCGTACTCATGGCGTCTCCCGCCCGGCCAGCAACGGCCGGTCGAAGGTCGTATCGAGAATGCGCAGCGCCAGCGCGGCGAAGTCCATGCCCACCTGGCTGGCGGCCATCGGCACCAGGCTGTGATCGGTCATGCCCGGCACCGTATTCACTTCCAGCAACCACGGCTCGCCGGCGGTGTCGAGCATCAGGTCGACGCGGCCCCAGCCGCCGGCACCGATCGCGGCGAACGAACGCCGGCAGAGATCCGCCAGCTGTTGTTCGCGCGCAGCGTCGAGCCCCGCGGGACAGTGGTACTGCGTGTTATCCGCCAGGTACTTGGCCTCGAAGTCGTAAAACGTGCGTGGCGTTTCCAGCCGGATCAGCGGCAATACCTGCTCGCCGATGATGCTGGCGGTGTACTCGGTGCCCTGGATCCAGCGCTCGGCCAGCACTACCTCGTCACAGCCGGCCGCCGCGGCATAGGCCGCCTCGGCATCGGCGGCGCTTTCCAGCCGCGACATGCCGATGCTCGAGCCTTCGTGCGCCGGCTTGACCGCCAGCGGATAACCGACCTGCTCGGCGAACGCGACCAGCTCGCCGGCATTGGTGACGACCGCGTGCGGCGGCGTCGGGATGTCCGATTGCAGCCATATCTGCTTGGTCTTCAGCTTGTCCATGGCGATGGCGGAACCGAGCACGCCGCTGCCGGTGTACGGCAGGCCGAGCCATTCGAGCGCGCCCTGGATCAGGCCGTCCTCGCCGCCGCGGCCGTGCAGGGCGATAAAGGCGCGGTCGAAACCGCCGGCCTGCAGCGGCGCGAACAAGCCGTCGCGCGGATCGATCGCCTGCGCGTCGACGCCGGCGGCCTGTAACGCCGCCAGCACCGCGTTGCCGCTCTTCAGCGATATCTCGCGCTCGGCGGAGGTGCCACCCAGCAGTACCGCGACCTTTCCGTATTGTTCCGGCAAACGACTCACAGCCTGTCTTCCTCGCTGGTGGGCGCGGCGGCTTCGCCGATGATGCGCACTTCGGCGATCAGCTCGACACCGGTCTGCAGCCGTACCGCTTCCTGAACGTGTTCGATGAGCGCCTCGATGTCCGCTGCCGTGGCAGCGCCCGTGTTAATGATGAAATTGGCGTGCTTGTCCGAGACCCGGGCGCGGCCGACGCTGAAACCCTTCAGGCCGCAGGCCTCGATCAGGCGGGCGGCGTGATCGCCGGGCGGATTGCGGAATACCGAACCGCAGCTCGGCTGGCCCATTGGCTGGCTGGCGGCACGCTGCGCCAGCAGTTCGCGAATCCGCGCCCGCGCCTGGCCCTGGCGGTCCGGCGCGAGCACCAGACCGGCGCGCAGGAACCACTCGTCGCGCGGGCCACGCACGCTGCGGTAACCGATGCGGAAATCATCGCGACCGCGGCGCTGGACCCGGCCATGGCGATCCAGCGTCTCGACCCAGTCGACGATGGCCCAGGTTTCGCCGCCCCAGGCACCGGCGTTCATCGCCAGGGCACCGCCCATGGTGCCGGGTATGCCGGCGAGAAACTCGGCCCCGGTCAGACCGGCATCGGCGGCGAAACGCGCCACCTTGGCACAGGCCACGCCGGCACTGACGGTCAGGTTCAGATCGCCGCTGTGCTGCAACTCCTCGGGCAACCGTGCCAGCGAGACGACGCTGCCACGCACGCCGCCGTCGCGGACCAGCAGATTGCTGCCCAGACCGATAAAAGTCAGCGGCTCGTCCGCTGCCAGGCTGGCGAGAAATTCGCTCAGCGCGGCGACGTCTTCCGGCACGTAGAAACGATCCGCCGGTCCGCCGACCCGCCACGAGGTATGCCGCGCCAGCGATTCGTTCAGCCGCAGTTCACCGCGCAGGCTCATGACATCCACCGCGCCGTGAACGCTGTTGAGATCGCGTACATCGATGGCGCCGCGCGTGGCCGCCGTTGCATGCGTGGTTGCTCTGACATGTCGCATCGTTTCCCGATCGCTCAATCCGTTTCACCGCCGTAACGCCGTTTCAGTTCCGGTGCCAGCGAACTGATGTCGCCGGCGCCGAGCAGCAGCACGATGTCGCCGTCGGCCAGCAGGCCCGGCAGCAGGCTGAAGATCGCGTCGCGCTGTTCAATGAATAGCGGGTCGACCTGGCCGCGCAGGCGAATCGCGCGACACAGGGAACGGCTGTCAGCACCGGCTATCGGCGCTTCACCGGCCGGGTAGACCTCGGTCATCAGCAATACGTCGACCTCGGACAGCTCGCGGCTGAAGTCCTCGAACAGGTCGCGCGTGCGCGTGTAACGGTGCGGCTGGAAAATCACCACCAGCCGCCGGCCCGGCCAGCCGTGGCGCACTGCCTCGATAGTGCAGGCCAACTCGCGCGGATGGTGGGCGTAGTCGTCGATCAGCAGCACTTCGTTGCCGTCGACATCGAGCCTGCCCAGCACCTGCAGGCGCCGGCCGATGCCCTGGAACTGTGTCAGGCCACGGGCGATCGCCCGCGGGTCGAGCTCCAGTTCGGTGGCCACGGCCACCGCCGCCAGCGCATTCATGACGTTATGCTTGCCCGGCAGGTTGAGTTCGTACTCGATCCAGTCGTCAGCGCCGGCGCCGCGCACGGCAAACCAGGTGCGGCTACCCTCCTGGCGTAACAGCCGGCCCTGTATATCGGCCTCGGCGTCGATACCGTAGGTCAACACCTGGCGGCCGACGTCGGGCAGGATGTCACGCACGCCAGGGTCGTCATTGCAGACCACCGCCAGACCGTAGAACGGCAGCCGGTGGATGAATTCGATGAAATGCTCGCGCAGGTTGGCGTAGTCACCACCGTAGGTGCCGAGATGATCGGCATCGATGTTGGTCAGCACCGCCTGTACCGGCTGCAGGTGCAGGAACGAGGCGTCGCTCTCGTCGGCCTCGGCGACGAAGTAGCGGCCGGTACCGAGCTTGGCGTGGGTGCCGGAACTGTTCAGCAGCCCGCCGATGACATAGGTCGGATCGAGTTCCGCCTCGGCCAGCACGCTGGCGATCAGGCTGGTCGTCGTCGTCTTGCCGTGGGTGCCGGCGATGGCAATACCCTGGCGGAAGCGCATCAGCTCGGCGAGCATCTCGGCGCGTGGCACAACCGGGATACGCTCCTGGCGTGCCGCCAGCAATTCGGGATTGTCCGGCTGCACGGCGCTGGTGATCACCACCACGTCGCTGCTGGCGATATGCCGCGGCGAGTGCCCCTGCAGGATATTGACGCCAAGCTGCTGCAGGTGTCGGGTCATGGCGTTGGCGCACAGATCCGAACCGGAGACGGTGTAGCCGAGATTGTGCAGCACCTCGGCGATGCCACCCATGCCGGCACCACCGATACCGATGAAGTGGATATGCCGTACCCGGCCCATGGTGTGATCGTGTCCGACCGGCATCAGGCGGCGGCCTCCAGGCAAATGGCGGCAACCTCGGCGGCGGCGTCCGGCCGCGCCAGCGCACGCGCGTTCACGGCCATGCCTTGCAGGTGCTGACGGTCGCCGGCGAGTTCGCGCAGCCGCGCCGCCAGCGTGCCGGCGGCAAGTTCCGGCTCCGGTAACAGGATCGCGGCGTCGTTGTCGCTCAACCAGCGGGCGTTGACGGTCTGGTGATCGTCGACGGCGTGCGGGAACGGCACTAGGATCGAACCCAGTCCGACGGCCGTCAGCTCGGTCAGGGTCAGGGCGCCGGCGCGGCAGATCACCAGGTCCGCCCAGGCGTAGGCGGCAGCCATATCCTCGACGAAGGCATCGACGCGTGCCTGTACGGACAGCGTCGCGTAATTGCGACGCACCAGATCGCGGTCGGCTTCGCCGGTCTGGTGCCAGACTTCGATAGCGGGCGCCGCGCCGATCTGGCCGAGGGCTGCCGGGACGGCCTGGTTCAGCTTGCGCGCGCCCTGGCTGCCACCGATCACCAGCAGGCGTAGCGGGCCGTCGCGCCCGGTCAGGCGCGTCTCCGGTGCCGGCAGTTCATGCAGCGTGCGGCGTACCGGGTTGCCGACAGCGGAGGCCTGGGCCGTGGCCGGCATGGCACCGGGAAAGGCTTCCATAACCCGCACCGCGAACCTGCTCAGCAGGCGATTGGTCAGGCCGGCGACGGCGTTCTGCTCGTGCAGGCACAACGGCCGTCGCAGCAGCCAGGCCGCCAGGCCGCCGGGCCCACTGACGAAGCCGCCCATGCCCAGTACCACGTTCGGTTTCAGGCGTCGCAACAGCAACAGGCTTTGCCACAGTGCCCGCAGCAGCCTGACCGGCGCTGCCAGCAGCGACAGCATGCCCTTGCCGCGCAGGCCGCTGATGCTGATGCGTTCCAGCTGTAGACCGGCCGCCGGCACCAGCCGGTTTTCCAGCCCCCGGTGCGTACCCAGCCAGACGACTTCATGGCCCTGCTCGCGCAGCGTTTCGGCTACGGCAAGACCGGGGAACACATGGCCGCCTGTGCCCCCCGCCATGATCAATATGCGCACCTTAGCCACCATGCCGACCTGCCTTCGCCGGTACGCGGGCGCGGGTGCTGTTCCGGGTTTCGTAGTCTATACGCAGTAGCAGACCGATCATCAGGCAGGTGATGACCAGGCTGTTGCTGCCGTAGGACAATAACGGCAGGGTCAGGCCCTTGGTCGGCAGAATGCCCATGTTGACGCCGATGTTGATGAACGTCTGGATGCCGATCAGCAGACCGATGCCATAGGCCAGGTAAGCGGCGAACGCCTGGCCGGCCTGAATGGCCAGCTGACCGATCGTGAACGCGCGCCGGACGATGAAGCAGAACAGCAGGATCACCACGGTCGAACCGACAAAACCGAGTTCCTCGGCGATGACCGAATAGACGAAGTCGGTGTGTGCCTCCGGCAGGTAGAACAGTTTCTGCACGCTGCCACCGAGGCCGACACCGAACCAGTCGCCGCGACCGAAGGCGATCAACGCCTGCGTCAACTGAAAGCCGGTGTTGTAGGGGTCCTGCCACGGGTCGGTAAAACTCATCAGGCGCTGCATGCGGTACGGCGACAGGATGGCGAGGCTGATCAATGCCGCCGCCGCGACGCCCATCCAGGCGAAGAAGCGCCCCAGCGGCACGCCGCCGAGGAACATCATGCCCAGCCCGGTGGCAAACAGCACCACCGCCGCGCCGTAATCCGGCTGTAGCAGCAGAAGCGCCGCGACCAGCGTCAGCACCAGCACCGGGCGGATGAAACCGGACAGGGTCGCGCGCATGGCCTCGGCCTGACGCACCAGATAACCGGCCATATAAACAATGACACAGAGTTTCACCGGCTCCGATGCCTGCAGGTTCACCGGACCCAGCCGGATCCAGCGCATGGCGCCATTGATCTCAACGCCCAGTCCCGGAATCAACACCAGCAGCAACAGGCCGAGGCCGGCGAGCAACAGCGCCAGGCTGGTCTGCTCCCACAGTTTCAGGGGCAGGCGCATGGCCGCGGCAGCCAAGGCGATACCCAGCACGGCGGCGAAGCTCTGGCGCCAGAAATAGTGCAGCGGCGCATCGAAACTGCGGTCGGCGATCGTGATCGACGCCGACGCCACCATGACCAGGCCCAGAGCCAGCAGCAGCAGGGCCACGCCCAGCAGCCATGGATCGTAACCGGCCAGCGGCGTTGCCGGCGTACGCCGCGTCGCCGGGCCGGGTGCGGCCTGCTGGCGTTTCAGCACCGCGCTCATGCGTCCAGCTCCCGTACGCAGGCGGCGAAGACTTCGCCGCGCTGCTTGTAGTCGCGGAACATGTCGAGGCTGGCACAGGCCGGCGACAGCAATACCTTGTCATCCGTGTGCGCCTGTTCGGCGGCGGCGGCGACCGCCGCCGGCATGTCGGTGGCACGCACGACCGGAATATCGTTCTCCAACACGGCAGCGATCCGTTCGGCATCGCGACCGAGCACCACGGCGACGCGCACCCGGCCACGGGCGGCCGCGGCGAGCGCGCTAAAATCGGCACCCTTGCCGTCACCGCCGGCGATGAGAATGGTATCGTTGCTGCCGGCCAGACCCTCGATGGCGGCAACGCTGGCACCGACGTTGGTGCCCTTGGAATCGTCATACCAGTCGGCACCGCAACGCCGTGCGATCCACTGGCAGCGATGCGGCAGCCCGGCATAGTTGCGCAGCGTTTCCAGCATCGCCAGCATCGGCAGGCCCGTGGCCGTGCCCAGCGCCAGCGCCGCCAGCGCATTGGCCAGATTGTGCTGCCCCTTGAGCGACACCTCGGCCACCGGCAGCAGGCGCCGGCTGCCGCGCACCAGCCAGCCGTCGCGCAGACCGAAGACGCTGTCATCGTCACCCGGATCGGCCAGCGTAAAGGCGAGGCTGGTGCGCGCCGGATCCTGCATTGCCGCCACCAGCGGGTCGTCGCGGTTGATCACCATGACGCCGTCACCGGCGTAGATGCGCGCCTTGGCGGCAGCGTAATCGTCCAGCCCGGCGTAGCGATCCATGTGATCGGCGCTGATGTTCAGGACCACCGCGGCGCTGGCGTTCAGCGACCGGGTCGTTTCCAGCTGGAAGCTCGACAACTCGAGCACGTAGAGGTCGACCATCGGCTCGTCGAGCAGGTCCAGCGCCGGTGGTGCCAGGTTGCCGCCGGCCGCCGGCCGCCGCCGCGCCGCCTGCGCCATTGCCGCGACCAGCGTCGTTACCGTGCTCTTGCCGTTGGCGCCAGTCACCGCGACCACCGGTACCGGCCGCGTCCGTACCGCCTGTGCCTGGGCGAACAGTTCAATATCGCCGAGCGCCGGCACACCGCCGGCGACCGCCGCGGCGATAGCCGGGTCCTGCAGCGACAGGCCGGGACTGACAATCAGGCGCCCGGCACGCTGCAGCGGCGCAGCGGCCAGATCGCCGAGGTACAGCGGCACATCCGGCAGCATGTCCTGCAATGCCGCCAGCTGTGGCGGCTGCGCGCGGCTGTCGGCAATCGCAATGCGCTCGCCGCGACTGGCCAGGTAACGCGCGCACGACAGCCCGGTCAGGCCGAGGCCGATAACCATACTGTCGAATTGGCGGTTGGCGTCGCTGTCAATCATCGAATCTGTGTCTGCGGTTAATGCCACGGCCGATCAACGGATCTTCAGGCTGGCAAGGCCAACCAGTACGAGAATGACGGTGATGATCCAGAAGCGCACGATGACACGCGGTTCCGGCCAGCCCTTGAGTTCGTAGTGATGATGCAGCGGCGCCATGCGAAACAGGCGCCGGCCGGTCAGTTTGTAGGACGCCACCTGCAGCATCACCGAGACGGTCTCGATTACGAACACGCCACCCATGATGAACAGCACCAGTTCCTGCTGCACCATGACGGCGACCACGCCCAGCGCCGCACCCAGTGCCAGTGCGCCGATATCGCCCATGAATACCTGGGCCGGGTAGGTGTTGAACCAGAGAAAGCCGAGTCCGGCACCAACCATGGTGCCGCAGAATACCGCCAGCTCGCCGGCGCCGAGTATGAACGGAATATCCAGGTACTCGGCGAAGCGCGCGTTGCCGCCGGCATAGGCGAATATGGCCAGCGCGCCGGCGATCATTACCGTCGGCAGTATGGCAAGGCCGTCGAGGCCGTCGGTGAGATTGACGGCATTGCTGGAGCCGACGATGACGAGATAACACAGCACCAGAAAGCCGATCATGCCCAGCGGAATGCTGAACGACTTCACGTACGGAATCAGCAATTGCGTTTCCGCCGGCGAACCGGCCAGCTTGAACAGCACGATGGCGGCGCCGAGACCGAACAGCGACTGCCAGAAGTATTTCCAGCGTGCCGGCAGGCCTTTCGGGTCGCGGTTGACCACTTTGCGGTAGTCGTCGATCCAGCCGATGACACCGAACAGCGTCGTTACCAGCAGCGCCACCCAGACATAGTGATTGGTCAGATCCGCCCAGCACAGGGTGCTGATAATGATCGAAATCAAAATCAGCAAACCGCCCATGGTCGGCGTGCCGGTCTTGGTCAGGTGCGTCTGCGGACCGTCGTCGCGCACGCTCTGACCGATCTGGTAAGTCGTCAGATGACGAATCAGGTACGGCCCTATAATCAGCGCAATCAGCAGCGCTGTCAGGACGCCGAGAATGGTGCGCAGCGTCAGGTACTGAAAGACGTTGAAGCCGCTGTAAAACTGCGTCAGGTATTCGGTCAGCCACAGCAGCATCAGGCAGTCTCCCGGGTCAGGGCGTCGATGACGCGTTCCATGCGGGCGGAACGCGATCCCTTGACGAGCACGGCGACGCCGTTGCCGAGCTCATCCCGAAGCGTGTCTATCAATGTCTCGAGCGCATCGAAATGGCGCCCGCCGTCACCGAAACCGGCCACTGCGGCGCGGCTCAGTTCACCGACCGCGTAGAGCCGCTCGATGCCGAGCGCGTGCGCCTGTTCGCCGGCAGCGCGGTGCATGGCCTCGGCCTGCTCGCCGAGTTCACCCATGTCGCCGAGCACCAGCCACGGCCGTGCCGGCAGCGCGATGACGACTGCGATCGCGGCGGCCAGCGAACCGGGGTTGGCGTTGTAGCTGTCGTCGAGCAACAGGCTGCCGTCCGGACCGCTATAGCGCGCCAGGCGCCCGGCCACCGGCTCGAGTTCAGCCAATGCCGCGGCGATCGCCGCCGGCTCGAAGCCCAGCGCCGTCACCGCGGCACTGGCGGCGAGTGCATTCATGATGTTGTGACGGCCGGGCAGCGGCAGCCGCAGTTCGGCCTGACCGATCGGCGTCACCAGCTGGAAACGGCTGCTGGCATCAGCCTCGATGTGAATGTTGTCGGCGTGCACATCCGCCGGCCGATCGATGCCGAAGCTCAGGCGCTTGCGCTCGCTGTTGCATTCCTGCCAGAGCCCGGCGTAGTCATCATCGGCATTGATCACAGCACAGCCCTGCGGCCCCAGACCGTTGAAGATCTCGGCCTTGGCGCGGGCAACGCCTTCGATACTGCCGAACCCTTCCAGGTGCGCCGGCGCACACTGCGTGATCAGCGCCACATCGGGCTGGCTGATGCGGCTGAGATAGTCGATTTCACCGGGGTGATTCGCGCCCATCTCGATGACCGCGTAGTCGTGTTCATCGCCGAGTCCGTAAAGGGTCAACGGGACGCCGATATCGTTGTTCAGGTTGCCGCGGGTCGACAACACCGTACCGGCACTGCCGAGGATCGCGCGCAGCATTTCCTTGACGGTGGTCTTGCCGTTGCTGCCGGTAACCGCGATCAACGGCAGGTCAAAGCGCTGCCGCCAGGCGGCCGCCAGCGTGCCCAGGGCGCGGCGCGTATCCGGCACCACCACCTGCGGCAACTCGCTGTCCAGTACGCGCTCCACCAGCAGGGCGCTGGCGCCGGCCGACTGCGCCGCGGCGACAAAGTCATGACCGTCAAAATTTGGGCCGCGCAGGGCGATAAACAGTTCGCCGCCGGTCAGCTGGCGCGAGTCCGTGCAGGCACCGCGAAAATCGGCGGCACCACCGTGCTGCTGGGCGGTCAGAAGCTGTGCCAGTTCGGCGGTATTCAGTGCGATCATGACCGTTCCCGCAGGCATTGCTGCACGATCTGGCTGTCACTGAATGGCTGGCGCACACCGGCAATGTCCTGGTAGTCCTCGTGGCCCTTGCCGGCGATGAGAATCGTATCGGCGGGCGCGGCATGTTCGATGGCGTGGCGTATCGCGGCGGCGCGATCGACCTCGACGCGGACCTGCCGGTGCTGCTGCAGACCGGTGCAGATTTCCGCGACAATCTGCTGCGGCGACTCGAAGCGCGGATTGTCGCTGGTGACCAGCAGCCGATCGGCATGCGCCTCGGCGGCCTGCGCCATCAGCGGCCGTTTGCCGCGATCGCGATCGCCCCCGCAACCGAACACGCACCAGAGTTCTCCGCCGCAATCGGCGCGCAGTCCGGCCAATACCTGCGCCAGCGCTGCCGGCGTATGCGCGTAATCGACCACGACCAGCGGCTGACCGTCGCCACCGAACGACTGCATGCGCCCGGGTGCCGGCTGGATCTGCGCCAGGCACGCCAGCGCCGTGTCGAATGCAACGCCGGACAGGCACAGTACGCCGAGGCTGGCGAGCAGGTTGGCCGCATTGAATGAACCGCTGAGCGACGCGCTGAATTCACCCTGCCCCCAGGGTGTGGTCACCGCCAGGGTCATGCTCTGGCGATCGCGCGCCCGGATCTGCGCGTACAGATCGGCACTGCTGTCTTCCAGGCTGTAAGCCAGCCGCTGCGCGTCGCTTTGTTCCTGCAGCAGCGCCCGGCCGAAATCATCGTCGACGTTGATCAGGGCATGGCGCAGGCCGGGCCAGGCGAACAGCCGGCGCTTGGCCGCAGCGTAGTCCGCCATGTCGGCATGATAATCGAGGTGGTCGCGGCTGAGATTGGTAAACACGGCAATGTCGAAGGCGGTGCCGCCGACACGCCCCTGCGCCAGGGCGTGCGACGAGACTTCCATGACGACGTTGCTGATCGCCGCGGCGTGCAGTTCGGCCAGCAGCCGCTGCAACGTGATCGGGTCCGGTGTCGTGGTCGCTGCCGGCTGCAGCTGCCGGTAGCGACCGTAACCCAGGGTGCCGAACACACCGCAATCGCCGACGGCGGCACCCAGGGCCTGGGCAACGTAGCTGGTGATGCTGGTCTTGCCGTTCGTGCCGGTCACGCCGATGACATTCATGGCCTGGCTCGGATCGCCATAAAAGCGTGCGGCGATGCCACCAACCTGCTGCGCCAGATCCGGCACACTGACGGCGGCAACATTCTGCCGGGCCAGCGTTTCCGGCACCTCGCCTTCCAGCAGTACGGCAACAGCGCCGGCGTGCAGGGCATCGGCTATGAAGGCGCGCCCATCGGCCTGTTCGCCGCGGCAGGCGACAAACACGTCGCCGGGCCGGACCTGGCGGCTGTCGAGCGCGATGCCGGTCACGCGCACATCGGCGGCGATCGGCACGCTGGCCCAGTCGGCCAGCAACTGGCTCAGGGGCATGCCGGGTTTCAGCGTCTCGGCGGCCATCATTGCGTCGACTCCGCAATCTTCGACAGGGCGTTATCCGCCGCCGGATCGCGATCATCGCCCTTATGGGCGATCGACTGTGGCGACAGCGCCGGCAGATCGTCCGGCGGCAGGTTCAGCAGTCGCAGGGCGTCGGCCATCACCTTGGAAAACACCGGCGCCGCAACCAGGCCGCCGTAGTAATCGTCGCCGCGCGGCTCGTCGATCATGACCACCATCGCCAGACGCGGGCGGCTGGCCGGTGCCAGGCCGGCAAACAGCGACAGGTAACGGTCGCTGGCATAACCGCCGGCGACCGCCTTGCGCACCGTGCCGGTCTTGCCGGCAACCCGGTAGCCCTTGATATCGGCGCGGCTGCCGGTGCCCTCGGTCGACACCACGCCCTCGAGCATGTGTACCACCTGGCGGGCAACCTTTTCCGGCAGCACCCGTTCGCCCGCCACCTCGTCATCCTGGCGCAGCAGCGATACCGGCCGCAGCACGCCGCCGGCGCCGAGCATGGCGTAGGCCTGCGCCAGCTGCAGGCTGGTTACCGACAGGCCGTAGCCGAACGCTGCGGTCACGAGTTCAACTTCCGACCAGCCAGCCGGCAGGGCCAGCCGGCCACTGGCCTCGCCGGGGAAACCGCTGCCGGTGACACTGCCGAAGCCGAGCTCGTTGAACAGGTTCCACAGGCGTTCGCTCTGCAGGGTCTGGGCGATCTTGCTGGCACCGACGTTACTCGATTTCTTGATCACCCCGGACAGGTCAAGCACGCCGTAATTGTGATGGTCACGAATGGTATGACCGCCGACGCGGTAATAGCCGGGATTGGTATCCAGCTCCTGGTCGGCCGTGTACAGGCCGGACTCCAGCGCCGCGGCAATGGTGAACGGCTTCAGGGTAGAACCGGGCTCGTAGACGTCGGTCAGGGCACGGTTGCGTAACGCCGCCGTTTCCAGGCCGGCGCGGTTGTTCGGGTTGAACGACGGCTGGCTGACCATCGCCAGAACTTCGCCGGTGGTGACATCGAGCATGACGATCGAGCCAGCTCGGGCATTGTGATGCTTGACCGCCGATTTCAGCTCCAGGTAAGCCATGTACTGCAGGCGCCGATCAATACTCAGGGTCAGCGCCTGACCCGCTTTCGCTTCGCGAATGCTTTCGACGTTTTCCACCGTGCGGCCGTAGCGATCGCGCAGCACGCGCTTGGCGCCGGGCTTGCCCTGCAGCCAGTCGTTATAGGCCAGCTCCAGACCTTCCTGACCGATGTCATCGATGTTGGTAAAACCGGTCAGGTGCGCGGTGACCTCACCGCCGGGATAGTAGCGCCGGTACTCGCGCTGGGTGAACACGCCGGCAACGTTCAGTTGCTTGACCTGTGCGACCAGCTCGGGATCGGCATGCCGGCGCAGGTAGACGAACTCGCGATCCAGCCGCTCGACCAGCATCTGCTTCAGGCCGGCCGGCGTGTACCCCAGCAGGGTCGCCAGCTGATCGCGTTGCGGCGCATCGAGCAGCTGGCGTGGCACCGTCCAGAGCGACTCCACGGCGGTACTGATCGCCAGCGGTTCGCCGTGGCGATCATTGATCATGCCGCGATGCGCCGGCGTCTCCACCACCCGCAGGGCGCGCGCGTCGCCATGATTCTTCAGGAAATCCTTGTGCTTGATCTGCAGGTCCACCGCGCGGCCGATCAGCACCAGCACACCGACGCCAAAAACCATCAGCACCAGCCAGCGGCGCAGGGCAAAGTCGCGATGCAGGGCGGGCTGCCGGCTCATTGCGGCACCAGCACGAGCTGTTCCGGCTTCGGTGAACGCATATCGAGCTGCTCGCGGGCCAGACCCTCGATGCGACTGGCCATGGCCTGGGTGCTCTGCTCCAGCTGCAGGCGGCTCCATTCCTCGTTCAACGCGTCACGCTCGCTCTCCAGCGTCTGGATCTGCACGAACACCACGCGCGACTGATGGCGGGCATACACCACCAGCAATGCCGAAATCAGCACAGCGGCCACCAGGGCGGAGAACAGGGTTGTCTTCATGCCGCGCACCTCTCGGCGACGCGCAACACGGCGCTGCGCGCGCGTGGGTTTTCGTCAACTTCGGCCGGCGTCGGTCGGTGTACGCCGCCAACCAGCTTCAGCTGCGGCTGCAGGGCATCGGCCGGCACCGGCAGATCGATGGGATACGGATCACCGCGGCTCGCTTCACGCAGGAAACGCTTCACGATGCGATCCTCAAGCGAATGGAAACTGATGATGACCAGCCGACCACCGGCGGCAAGCACATCCAGCGTCTGCGGCAATACCGCGCGCAGTTCATCAAGTTCGCCATTGATGAAAATGCGCAACGCCTGAAAGGTCTTGGTCGCCGGATGCCGGCCCGGTTCATGAAAACGTTTCGGCACCGCTGCGCTGATGATGTCGGCAAGTTCATGGGTACGCGTGATCGGCTGTTGCTCGCGGGCCCTGGCGATCGCCCGGGCGATGCGACCGGCGTGCGTTTCCTCGCCATAGTCGCGCAACAGGCGCTTGATCTCGGCCTCTTCCGCGCGCATCAGCCACTCACTCACCGGTTCGTCGGCGCCCGGGTCCATGCGCATGTCGAGCGGGCCGTCGTGCGTGAAGCTGAAGCCACGCTCAGGGTTGTCGAGCTGGGGCGAGGAGACGCCCAGATCGATTAATACCCCATGAACCTGTCCCATCATTCCCGCTGTCTCGACCGCCTGCGCAAGCAGGCTGAATGAAGCCTTTGTCACTGTGATTCGGTTGTCGTCGGCGTAGCGCTGGCGTGCCGCACCGACCGCTTCCGGATCGCGATCCAGGGCCAGCAACCGGCCCTGACTATTCAATCGTTCAATCATGGCGGCACTGTGGCCACCGCGGCCAAAAGTGGCGTCGACATAATGGCCGTCCGGGCGCATTGCCAGCCCGGCCAGTACCGCATCCAGCAGTACCGGTACATGCGCGTCGCTGACTACCATCAGCCAGCGCTGCCAAGCGTTATGTCATGGACCATCACCGTCGCGCGTCCGCCATTGTTTATAGCGACAGTGATCGCAGTGCCTCGGAAGGTTCGCCGGCGTCGTCACCCACCGCGCGCAACCAGGCATCGCGCTGTTCGTTCCAGACACCGGCATCCCACAATTCGAATTTGTTGCCCTGGCCAAGCAGGATGACTTCCTTGCCCAGGGCGGCGTAGTCGCGCAGCTCTTGCGCCAGCAGGATGCGGCCCTGGCCGTCGAGCTGGCAGTCGCTGGCATAGCCGCGCATCATCTGCTTGGTGCGGCGGCTCTGGACGTCGAAATCGGACAGATCGGCGAGCTTGGCTTCAATCAGCTCCCATTCCGGCAGCGGATACAGCCACAATGAGCGGTCCAGCGGACTCAAGGTCAGCACCAGCGCGCCCTCGGCCATCCCGGCCAGACGCTCGCGATAGCGACTGGGCACGGCGATCCGGCCCTTGCTGTCGACGCTGAGTGAACTTAAGCCACGAAACACGCGCTTCTCCCGAAATGCATTCTAAACTCAATGGACTACCACAATGCCCCACAATTCCCCACTGAAAGAACTATAGGAACTGCGGCGCTACGGTGTCAAGCAGACTTTTGCATTCCCGGAAAGAATTCTCGCTTTTTGAACAGTAACTTAGAGAGGAAACTATGTTGAATCCCTGACTTTCGACGAATACCCGGAATAATAATTTTATTTATATCATTAACTTGAGAAGACAAGTTAAAGTCAGCCCCTAATGAAGGACTTGTTCAGGACGACTTAGGAAGGAGCGGAAAGCCAGCCGATAAGCCGGGTTCTGTCTGGGACAACCATTCATCTGCGATGTGCGTCACCGCACACCTGTTGCGACCTACCCGGGGGCGGCGCGGGCCGCGCCTCGGCGCTCGTAAGCGCCGGCCCCTCTACTTGGTCTTGCTCCGGGTGGGGTTTACCCTGCCACAGCGGTTGCCCGCTGCGCGGTGCGCTCTTACCGCACCATTTCACCCTTACCGAACATGTCGGCGGTATATTTTCTGTGGCACTTTCCATCGGCTCACGCCGTCCAGAGGTTATCTGGCACCCTGCCCTGTGGAGCCCGGACTTTCCTCCCCGTGTGAACACGGAGCGATTGTCTGACCGACTTTCCGCGGCGTCAGTGTGGCGCAGCCGGCGTTTGGCTGCAAGCTGTGCTCGTAGCTAGGGGTGACTGGCTGGGCCCGGTTATTGTGGGAGCGGATTGAAATCCGCGATTCTTCAGATCGTGTATCGCCGACAGCTGGCCAGCATTCACCCGGCAAAGCCGACTGCTCGTTCCTCGTTTGCCAATGAAGCTTGGCCGCCAGGGTTATACTGTCAAGCTCGCGTCCTGCCCCCGAGATACGCTTCACGAGCGACGAGATACGGGCGCAGCCCTAACGAGATACGCGCAGTGCGCCAAGCGCACTGCGCTAACTGCGTTCCTCCATCATCTCAAGCGCCAATTTATAAATTTCATTTTTGGAGTGAGCACTGACCTCGGCGACGATCGCTGCCGCCGTTTTCACCGGCACGTGCGCCAGCAGGCTGCGCAGCAGGGGGCGTGGGTCGTCGGCCGCCGGCGGTTGCGGATTGCCGGCGACGACGAGCACGAATTCACCCTGGCCGCGCCGGGCATCGGCCGCCAGCCAGTCCTGCAGGCCGGCCAGCGTCGTCGCGATACTGCACTCATGCTGCTTGGTCAGTTCCTTGACCAGGGTCGCCTCGCGACTGCCGCCGAACTGCGTCACCGCGTCAGCCAGCATGGCGCTCAGCCGGTGCGGCGTCTCGTAGAACACCAGCGTACGCGGCTCCGCGACCAGCTCGGCCAGGCGTGCGCGCCTGGCGGCCTGCTTCGCCGGCAGGTAGCCCTCGAACACGAACCGATCGGTCGGCTGGCCGGCGACCGACAGCGCAGCGGTCAACGCACTCGGGCCGGGGATCGCGACGACGCGGACACCGGCAGCCTGCGCCGCCCGCACCAGACGATAGCCCGGGTCGCTGATCAGCGGTGTGCCGGCATCGCTGATCAGCGCCAGCGATTCACCAGCCGTCAGCCGCGCCAGCAACTGTTCAATGCGTTGCTGTTCGTTGTGCTCATGCAGCGACTGCAGTGGTGTCGTGATCGCATAATGGCTCAGCAGCCTGTAGCTGTGGCGCGTGTCTTCGGCCAGGATCTGCGTCACCTGGCCCAGTATCGTTCGCGCACGCTCACTGAAATCGGACAGATTGCCGATAGGCGTGGCAACAACGTAAAGACAACCATCGTGATCGGTCATAGGCTGGGCAAAACCCCGTTGGTTCAACAGTAGTAAAATTTCATGAAACCCTGGCGCCTGTCACAGTCTATAACGACAGGCTAACGACCCGTTTCAACAAACTGTTAACATATCATTATGCGTAAACTCCTGTTGCTGACCCTGCTGGCCGCGCTGGTTGCCGGCTGCGGTACCGGTCCGACCCAGCCTGATACCGATCAGGCCGCCGCGGAAAGAGACGCCCGCGACAAACTGGATGCCGGTAACTACACGGCCGCCGGCGAGGCGTTTCGCCAGCTCGCCGATGACACGCGCGGACCACTCGCCGAGCGCTATCGCCTGAATGCCGCCGAGGCCTATAGCAAGGCCGACGATACCACCCAGGTACGGTTGCTGCTGGAGCGTCTGGACTTTGATGCCGAAGAACAGCCGCAACTGTATGCCCGTGAACAGTTGCTGCAGGTGCGTCTCGCTCTCGCCGACGACGATACCGCCGCCGCGCGCAAACGTCTCGAGTCCCTTGCCGAACCCAAGGACCAGCCACAGCTGCAGGCCGACTATCACCTGCTCCGGGCCGCGCTACACGAACACGAGGAAGAACCGCAGGCGGCAGTGGCAGCCCGCCTGTCAGCCGATGCCGCTCTCGCGGAAGTCGACCCGGAACGCCGGCGTCAGCTGGCGGAAGCGCTGTGGCAGGGCCTGCGGCAGCTGGACCGCGATGCGCTGATACGGCTGCGTGACGGCGCCGGGAAGCCTACTGCCGGCTGGATTGATCTGGCACAGATCGAACGCGCCCAGTTGACCAATGCCGATAACCTGCGGCGCACGCTCGACGATTGGCAATTGCAATATTCCAACCATCCGGCCGTGGACACCGTCCTCCCGGACCTGCGTGAATTCGCCCGCAATATCGATCGGCAACCGGGCCGGGTGGCGTTGCTGCTGCCGTTTGGATCCAACTACGACGAGGTCGCACGCACCATTCGCGACGGCTTTATTGCCGGCTGGTATGAAGACGACGATGAACGTCCGGAACTGGAAATTTACACCGCCGACAGCGACAACATCGTCGAGGTGTATGAACAGGCCGTAAGCGACGGCGCCGAATTCGTCGTCGGTCCGCTACGCAAGGAGGCCGTAGCCGCGCTGGTCGAATATGCAGAACTCGACGTGCCCACGCTGGCGCTGAACTATCACGAGGGCGACAGCGCCGCGGTCCAGGCGATCAACGAGCAGGGCCGGCTGCCCCGGCTTTATCAGTTCAGCCTGGCGCCGGAAGATGAGGCACGTCAGGTGGCCGAACGTGCCTGGTTCGACGGCCACGGCCACGCCCTGGCGCTGGTGCCGGCAAACGAATGGGGTGAACGCATTCACCAGGCATTCAGCGAACGCTTCACGGCGCTCGGTGGCGAAGTGCTCGAACGGGTTGACTATGCGCCGCGTGAACGTCAGTTCGCTGAAGTCGTGGAAACGTTGCTGAATATCGATGAAAGCGAGCGCCGCTACAAGGCATTGCGCGATCAACTGCAGCGCAACCTGGAAGGCAATGTGCGCCGGCGCCAGGATGCCGATTTCATCATGCTCGCCGGTTACCCACCGGTCGGACGCCAGGTCGGACCGCAACTGCAGTACAACTACGCCGGCAACCTGCCGGTTTACGCGACCTCGCACATCTTTGCGGGCGTCATCGACCGTAACGCCGACGCCGACATGAACGGTTTCGTCTTTGCCGACATGCCCTGGCTTCTGAACAGCGACGGAGAGACCACCCTGCATCAGCGCATCGAGCGGTTCTGGCCGGATGCGATGGGCAACAACCCGCGATTGTTTGCATTCGGCATCGACGCCTATCGCCTGCTCGATCGGATCAGCCGTATGACCATGGATCCGGGCATGCAGATCACCGGTGCCAGCGGCCGCCTGTCGGTTACTGCCAGCGGCCATGTTCGCCGGCAGCTGCAATGGGCCCGGTTCGTTAACGGTGCGCCACAACCGCTGCAACAGCAAGTGCCGGCTGATGACAGCATGGCCCGGCACTGACGCGCGCCGCGCCACCTATCAGCGTGGCCGCTGGGCCGAGCAGGCAGCGGTCGACTACCTGCAGCGGCAGGGCCTGACGCTGCAGGATCGCAACTATCACTCGCCCTTTGGTGAAATTGATATCATCATGCGCGAACATGCATCGCTGGTCTTCATCGAGGTACGCTATCGTGCCAACGAGACCTTCTGCCCGGCAGTTGAAACGATCAGCCGTACCAAGCAGCAACGCATTCGTACAACAGCCGAGCACTATCTGCAGCAACAACGTCAGGCACACAAGTACGACTGTCGCTTTGATGTCATCACCCTGTCCGGGCCGCAACAGTCCCCTGCCTACAACTGGATGCGCAATGCGTTCTGAGCAGCAACGGCCAGCGCATCAGCCATAATCATTAATCACTGTTTTTTTACCGAGGAGTCACCATGGATGCCGTGAGCAAGGTCCGCCAACTGTTTAAGGACACGATCGCGGTACAGACAGAAGCCAGTGAACAGCTCGCGCCGGGTATCGTACAGGCGGGCGACATGCTGGCCTCGGCGCTGCTCGGCGACCACCGTATTCTGGCCTGCGGAAACGGCGCTTCCGCGGCCTGTGCCCAGCATTTCACCAGCCTCATGGTCAATCGCTTTGAAATGGAACGCCCGGGACTGCCCGCTTTTGCACTGACCGCCGACAGCACGACGCTGACGTCCATTGCCGATGATTACCAGTTTGCCGATGTATTTGCGAAACAGATTCGGGCACTTTCCAGTCCGGGAGACATCTTACTGGCTATCAGCGTTAACGGCAGCGCCAGCAACCTCGTCCATGCCCTGGACGCAGCGCATGATCGCAAGATGCGTATCATCCTGCTCAGCGGCCAGGATGGTGGTCGTTGCAGCGGTCTGCTTGAAGAAGAAGACCTGGAAATTCGTGTACCCAGCTGGGTCGCGGCCCGTATTCAGGAAACACATGTGACAGTGATTCATTCAATCTGTGACTTGATTGATCGCCACCTACTCGGACAGGAGGATTAACCAGATATGTCCAGTCAACTGCTTAAAGCCCTAACCATCGTATTGCTCTGTAGCTTGATCAGCGGCTGCGCGGCCGTGGCCGTGGGCGGTGCGGCAACCGGTGCCGCCGTCGCCTATGACCGTCGCACCACCGGCACGGTCATGGAAGACCAGGCCATTGAGGTCAAGGCGTCGCGTGCGTTCAATGCGGACACCGAGCTCAGCGATGATGCGCACATCAATGTCACCAGTTATAACACCAAGGTGTTGATGGCCGGTGAAGCGCCGACCGAGGAACTGCGCGACCGCGCCATTGAAATAGTGCGCAACATCCCCAAGGTCAGTCGCGTCTATAACGAGGTTATTATCGCCTCACCCAGTTCCTTCATGTCCCGCAGCAGCGACAGCATGATCACCACCAAGGTCAAGGCGGCACTGTTCGGCGAGGCCGGCATAGAGTCCACCCATGTCAAGGTGGTGACCGAGCGCGGTATCGTCTACCTCATGGGTTTGCTGACCGCCGAAGAGGGTGAACGCGCGGTCGAGAGAACACGCCGGGTCGGCGGCGTACAAAAGGTGGTTAAACTGTTCGAGACTTACGAAGATTCATGACTACCATGCAGCCATTGCAATCAATCTGGCTCATGTAAGCAGACATGACGATGCACGCCGTTCTATGCGATCTCGATGGCGTCGTCTATCAGGACGGGCGCTTGATCGACGGCGCCGCCGCAACCCTGGAATGGCTGCATGAGCACACCATCGACTGCCTGTTCGTCACCAACACCAGTTCAAAACCGCGCCAGGCCGTCCACGCCCAGTTGGCGGACATGGGCCTGCAGGTCGATGCCGAAACCATCCTGACACCCGCCGTGGCCGCCTGTCACTGGCTGCACGAGCGGGCACTGGATAATCTCGCCCTGTTCGTCCCTGTAGCCACCCGTGAGGATTTCGCCGACTTCACCGCGGCCGAGGCGGATGCCCGGGTCGTGATCGTCGGAGATCTCGGCGAGGACTGGAATTACCGGCGCCTCAACCACGCCTTCCGCCTGTTGCAGGATAATCCGCAATGTTCATTGCTGGCGCTGGGCATGACGCGTTACTGGCGGTCAGCAGCCGGGCTGAGCCTCGACACCGGCCCGTTCGTACGGGCACTGGAATTCGCCTGTGGTCGAACGGCAACCGTGCTGGGCAAACCGGCCACGGATTTTTTCAAGACGGCACTGGAGAAACTCGGCGTCACGGCGGAACAAGCGTTGATGGTCGGTGACGACATTCGCGGCGACATCGCTGGCGCCCAGCAGGCCGGACTGAAGGCGGCACTGGTTCAAACCGGTAAATTCAGGCCGGAGGATTTGCAGGGAGAAACCCGGCCGGACGCCGTGCTGGGTTCGATAGCCGAATTGCCGGACTGGTGGGAACGCAACGCGACAGCGTAACGATCCGCCTCGCAGACGCCGGTTTACTTGATAACGCGCAGGTGTGGCCGCGACGGCTTGTCGTCTGGCTGGGTGTCTGTATCGCTGTTCGTCGCATCCGCTTCGGCGCCAGCCTCATCAGTTTGCTCGGCGTCAGACTCCGTTTCCGGAAACATCATGCCGGCACTGGTCTCACGCGCATAGACCGCCAGTACGGCCGTCACCGGTACACTGATCTGCTTAACGGCACCACTGAAGCGGGCGCGAAACTGGATCAGCTCATCACCAAGCTCCAGGCCCTGCACCGCGCTCATGGAGACATTGAGAATGATCTTGCCGTCCTCGACAAAGGCTCGCGGCACGTCCACGGCCGGGGCATCGGCGTCCACCAGCAGCAACGGTGTCATACCGTTATCACTGATCCACTCATGCAGTGCCCGTATCAGGTACGGGCGACTGGAACTCATTTCGGGTGTTTCGGCCATAAGAAATCTCGGCGCTTGGAGGTTGCGGGTCAGGGCTGCAGTTCGCGCTCGGCGTCCGACAGGCTCTTGCGGAAACCCGGTCGCGCAAACAGGCGCTCGGCATATTTTTGCAGGGGCTTGGCCGCGGCCGGCAGCTTGATGCCCAGATAGGGCAGGCGCCAGAGCACCGGCGCGAGACAGCAATCCACCAGCGAGTACTCATCAGACATGAAATAGGGCTTCTGGTCAAAAGCGCCGGCAATCGCGGTCAGATTGTCGCGAATGGTCTTGCGGGCATTCGCCAGAGCGATTTCATTGCCGCCCTGCAGCTGCGCCAGTGGCACGTAGATATCACGGCGCACGCGAAAACACAGTTGCCGACAGGTGGCCCGGGCAACGGGATCCACCGGCATCAATGGCGGGTGCGGGAAACGTTCATCCAGATACTCCATGATTACCTGGATGTCGTACAGCACCAGATCGCGATCCGCCAGGGTCAGCGTATCCGTATCGGTATACGGGTTCAGTTCACGTAACTCGACCGGCGGATCACCGGCATCGATGTACTGAATCTCGACGTTGATATCCTTTTCCGCCAGCACGATGCGTACAGCGTGGCCGACCGGATCCATCTTATCCGAATACAGCATCATCACCGAACGCCTGTTCGTCGTGCTCACGTCGTTACTACCTCCATATTGTCTGTCACCTTACCAGTTGGCACCGTTCGACGGCCAGACCGGCTCAGTGGATATCCCGCCAGAAATTCCTTTTCAGTGCATAAACCACACCCAGCAGGATCAGCAGGTAGAAGATTACCCAGAAACCAATCTGGTAGCGCTGCATCTGTGCCGGCTCACTGATGTACGCCATGAAATTGACCAGATCGCGCATTGCGCGGGCGTACTCGTCATCACTCATACTGCCCTCGACGACGGTTTCCAGACCCGCGATGTGCTCGTCGTCACCGTCCTCGTAAACCGGTGCCTTGATGCCCTGCAGCTCGGCCAGCACATGCGGCATGCTGGCATCCGGGAATTGCAGGTTGTTGAAACCGGTCGAGCTGGCCGGGTCGCGATAGAACGTCATCAGGTACGAGTATATCCAGTCAGCACCACGCGAACGTGCCGTCAGGGTCAGGTCGGGCGGTGCCACACCAAACCATTCTTCCGCCTGCTCGGCCGGCATCGCCGTCTGCATGGTTTCCCCCACCTTGTCGGTGCCGAACATCAGGTTGTCCTCGAGCACCGTTTCCGGGATGCCGAGGTCTTCGGCCATGCGGTTATAGCGCATGAACTTGGCGGAATGGCAGCCCATGCAATAATTGACAAACAGCCGGGCGCCACGCTGCAGTGAAGCCTCGTCATCCATATCCACGTCGACGTGGTAAATTGGGCCATCACTGGCCGCGCTGGCAATGCCGGCGAGCAACAACAGGCTGACGGCGGAAATTGAACGTAACATAGAACATATCATCGGTCGGTCACCCGTTCCGGCACAGTTTTATCGTTATCATTGCGGGTATAAAACGGCATCAACAGGAAGAAACCGAAGTACACCACGGCGAAGAAACGCGCCAACCAGGTATAGGTCGGTGTTGCCGCCTGCAGTCCGAGCCAGCCCAGGGCAACAAAGCTGATCGCGAAGGCCGTCAGCGCGCCACGGTATTTCCAGCCGCGGTAGCGAATTGACTTGACCGGGCTCTTGTCCAGCCAGGGCAAGGCAAAGAACAGCATTACCGCCGCGCCCATGGCGAGCACGCCGAACAGCTTGTCCGGAACCGCACGCAAAATCGCGTAAAACGGCGTGAAATACCATACCGGCGCGATATGCTCGGGTGTTTTCAGCGGATCCGCCGGTTCGAAATTGGCGTGCTCAAGGAAATAACCGCCCATCTCCGGCGCAAAGAATACGACCATGGCGAAGAGGATCAGAAAGACCACCATGCCGACCATGTCCTTGACCGTGTAGTAGGGATGGAAACGGATGCCATCCAACGGCACACCATTGGCATCCTTCTTGTTCTTGATCTCGACCCCGTCGGGATTGTTGGAACCGACCTCGTGCAACGCAATGATGTGCAGGAATACCAGCCCGACCAGCAGCAACGGCAGGGCGATGACGTGCAATGCAAAGAAGCGGTTCAGGGTGATATCGGAAACATTGAAATCACCGCGTATCCACAGCGTGAGTTCCTCGCCGATGAACGGTATCGCGCCAAACAGCGAGATAATGACCTGCGCGCCCCAGTAGGACATCTGCCCCCACGGCAACAGATAACCAAAAAACGCTTCAGCCATCAGGCACAGATAGATGAACATGCCGAGGATCCAGATCAGCTCGCGCGGTTTCTTGTACGAGCCGTAGAGCATGGCGCGGAACATGTGCAGGTAGACGACGATAAAGAACGCCGATGCCCCGGTGGAGTGCATGTACCGTATAAGCCAGCCCCATTCAACATCACGCATGATGTACTCGACCGAGGCGAACGCGTTTTCCGCCGACGGCTTGTAATTCATGGTCAGCCAAATGCCGGTCAAAAACTGCAGCACCAGCACCAGCAGCGCCAGCGATCCGAAGTAATACCAGAAATTGAAATTCTTCGGCGCATAATACTGCGCCAGATGATCATTCCACATCTTGATCAGCGGAAAGCGCGCGTCAATCCAGCCGATGGTACTGTCTACTGCCTTGCCAAACCGGCTCATGCCACCCCCTCGCTGGAATCTTCGCCTATCAGAATACGGTTGTCGCTGATGAACTTGTATGGCGGCACGACCATATTGGTCGGCGCTGGTACACCCTTGTAAACGCGGCCGGCCATATCAAAGCGCGAGCCGTGACAGGGACAGAAAAAGCCGCCGATCCAGTCGTCACCGAAATCGTTGTCCTCGTCCGGCGCCTTGTACGAAGGCGAGCAACCCAGGTGCGTGCACAGGCCGACGACGACCAGGTATTCCGGCTTCAGCGAACGGTATTCATTCCGGGCATAGGCGGGCTGCTGCTCGACGCTGGAGTCGGGATCACGCAATTCGCCCTCGATACGGGCCAGCTCATCGATGGTTTCGTCGCCGCGGCGCAGTACCCAGACCGGCTTGCCCTGCCACTGGGTCCGCTTGAGGTCACCCGGCTGCATGTCACTGATATCGACCTCGACCGGTGCACCGATGGCCCGGGCGCGGGCGCTCGGCTGCCAGGAGGATAGAAACGGCACCGCCGTCGCCGCAGCACCAGCACCGCCAACCACGGTGGTTGCCGCGATCAGGTTTCGCCGCTTGCGATTGACTTCGTCACTACACATGGATGAACGCGCTCCCGATATCTTTCTGCTTTTAGTCTGTAAAAGTGGATTGTCGCCCGAATCTGCGGCCGGCAGTATATCATGTTAGATTGCGCTGATTGGCCGTCCGACCACGCGGATCACGTCAGGGACGACGGCTCAGGACATGTCCAGTCTGTTACCGGATCGCGACCAATGAGTGTCAAAAAAATACTGCTGTTCGTTGTGCAATCAGCACTCATCGGCCTGATTGCCGCTGTGCTGATCCTGATCATCCGTCCGGAACTGCTGGACTCCGCCGACAACCACGATGGCGAAAAATCCGCCACCCCGGCGACGAAAGCCGGCAATTCTAGCACACAGGGGCCGGCTTCATACCACGCGGCGGTGGAAAAAGCCGCACCCGCCGTGGTCAACGTGCTCGCCACCACCATCACCCCGGTCGAGCACAATCCGCTGCTGGACGACCCGCAGATGCGCGACTTTCTCGGCGGCGAGCTGCCCGAACAGCCGCGCGCCAAGCGCGACGACAACTACGGCTCCGGCGTTATCCTCAACGACCAGGGCTATATTCTCACCAACAACCACCTGGTCAGCACGGCCGATGAAATACAGGTAACCCTGCGCGACGGCCGCCAGGCCAACGCCCGCGTCATCGGCAGCGATCCGGACACCGATCTGGCGGTGCTCAAGGTCAAACTGGACAACCTGCCGGCCCTGACCATCGCCGACTCGACCGGGTTGCGCATCGGCGATGTCGTGCTCGCCATCGGCAACCCCTATGGCTTCGGCCAAACCGTCACCCAGGGCATCGTTAGCGCCACCGGCCGCAAGCGCCTCGGCATCAGCACCTTCGAGGACTTCATTCAGACCGACGCCGCCATCAACCCGGGCAATTCCGGCGGCGCCCTGGTCAACGCCAGCGGCGAGCTGATCGGCATCAATACCGCGATCATCTCCAATACCGGCGGTTCGCAGGGCATCGGCCTGGCCACGCCGGTGCATATTGCCACCAACGTAATGAAACAGTTGATCGAGAACGGTCGCGTGACCCGTGGCTGGCTCGGCATCGAGGCGCAGATCGCGCCGCCGGGTTCGATCCCCGAGGACATCGCCGACAACGGCGTGCTCATCGCCGGCATCATGCCCGGCGGCCCCGCCGACCAGGTCGGCCTGCAGCCGGGCGACATCATCATCAGTATCCTCGACGAGCCGGTCACCGGCCCGGAAGAGACCATCCGTCGCATCACCAGCATCGACCCCGGCACCGAGATCAGCCTCGAGGTGCTGCGCGGCTGGGACGTCATGGAATTCAAGCCCGAGGTCGCCGAACGGCCCAGCTTCGATCGCGGCTAGCTGTAAACGGGCGGCCAATCAACCTGTTTCAGACCGCTAATAAACGCGAATTAACGCAAACCGTAAATACTCCATTTTGAATATTTCTGTGTAGGCATCGACTTCAGCCGGCGAAACACGCGCCGGAGGCGTCGCGGCTTTCAGATGGGGACCGTATATATCGGGTATATTTCATTCACCCCATCCGTACCCCCCCCAAAAAAAAAAGAGGAAGGAATGAAGATGGCGCTTCCGCTAGGGTAGGCATCGACAATCACTAAGCAACCACACCGTAGGAGGCCCGACCCCGGGCCGAACAGGCGGCCGGTTACGGCGTGACATTCAAACTTTTCGCGGCGGGGTCGCCGCTCCTACCAATGGCATCCTTTCTTTATTGGCGTTAATTCGCGTTCATTGGCGGTTTCCTTAACATCCAATCAAAGGCTGGTGCGCAACGCTTCCAGAAACGCATCATTCTCCTCCGGCGTACCCACCGTGACCCGCAGGCAATTGTCGAGTAGCGCATGGCTGCCGTGCAGCTTCTTGATGAGCACACCCCGCTCAAGCAAACCGGCGTAGACCCGGTCGGCGTCGGTTACGCGAAACAGCAGGAAGTTGGCGTCGCTGGGCCAGACCTGCACCCCGCTCAGTGCCTGCAGTGCCGTGTGCAGGCGCTCGCGTTCGGCGAGAATCGCCGCGACCTGTTCATCCAGCAATTCGTGCCGGGCGAGGATGGCATCGGCGGCAAGCTGGTTCAGCGTGCCCAGGTTATAGGGCAGGCGCTGCTTGTCGAACTGCTCGATCCAGTCGCCGGCGGCGGCCATGAAGCCGATGCGCAGCCCCGCCAGGCCGAGCTTCGACAGTGTCCGCAACACGATCAGGTGCGCGTACTCGGCCAGCAGATCGACGCAGCTGTTGCCGGCGAAAGCGTGGTAAGCCTCGTCGATGACGACGATGCCGGGCGCCGCTTCGATGACCCGGCGCACGGCGTTCAGATCGAAGCGATTGCCGGTCGGGTTGTTCGGCCAGGCGAGAAATACCACCGCCGGCCGTTCACGTTCGATCGCCGCCAGCATGGCGTCGATATCAAGGGAGAAGTCAGCGGCGTTCAGATCGACACCGGCATAACGGCTGCCGGTGGCGGCGGCGATCAACCGGTACATGGCGAAGCCGGGCTCCGGCGCCAGCAGCGTGACGTCCGGACCGGCAACAGCCTGGGCAATGATCTGGATCAGTTCATCGGAACCGTTGCCCAGCAATAGCGGCTGGTCGGCGGCCAGACCGAAGCTGGCGCGGATACGCGCCTTCAGCCGCCGGGCCTGCGGGTCGGGGTAACGGTTCAGCGGCGCCGCACTCAGCAGCGAGGCCAGTTCGGCGCGCAGTGCCGCAGGCACCGGGTACGGGTTTTCCATCGCATCGAGCTTGATGCGATCGCCGGCGTCATGCACCTGATAGGCGCTGGCGGCCAGCGTCTGCGGGCGGATGATGCGTTGTAGGCGGTCGTTCATCATTATTGGCCGGTCCGGCCGCCCGGTTACGGCTTGCGCCGGTACTCGGCCGAGCGCGCGTGCGCCGTCAGGCCCTCGCCGCGTGCCAGAACCGACGCTGTCTGCGCCAGCTTATCGGCCCCGGCGGCGTTGCAGCCGATGATCGACGAGCGCTTCTGGAAGTCGTAAACGCCCAGCGGCGAGGAAAACCGTGCCGTGCGCGAGGTCGGCAGGACGTGGTTCGGGCCGGCACAGTAGTCGCCCAGCGACTCGGCGCTGTAATGGCCGAGAAAGATTGCACCGGCATGGCGCACCCGCGGCAGGAATGCTTCCGGATCAGCCAGCGCCAGTTCCAGGTGTTCCGGCGCCATGCGGTTGACCAGCGCCGCCGCCGCGTCTGCGTCCGCCACCGTGACAATCGCGCCGTTGTCGCGCAACGCCGTGGCAATGATTTCGGCGCGTTCCATCTCCGGCAGCAGGCGCTCGATGCTGGCGGCGACGCGCTCGGCAAAATCGGCGTCGGCGGTGATCAGGATCGCCGACGCCAGTTCGTCGTGCTCCGCCTGGGCAAACAGATCCATCGCCACCCAGTCGGGATCGGCGCTGGCATCGGCGACGATCAGCACTTCCGAGGGACCGGCGATCATGTCGATGCCGACGCGGCCGAACACCAGCCGCTTGGCCATGGCGACGTAGGCGTTGCCCGGGCCGACGATCTTGTCGACCCGGGGCACGAGTTCCGTGCCGTAGGCCAGCGCCGCCACCGCCTGGGCGCCGCCGATGGCAAACACCCGGTCGACGCCGGCGATGGCCGCCGCCGCCAGTACCAGCGGGTTGCGCTGGTCGTCCGGGGTTGGCACCACCATGACCACCTCGCCGACGCCGGCGACGCGCGCCGGGATCACGTTCATCAGCACCGACGACGGATACGCCGCCTTGCCGCCGGGCACGTAGACACCGGCGCGGTCCAGCGGCGTCACCTGCTGGCCGAGCTCGATGCCGTCGTCGTCGACGTAGCGCCATGACTGCTGGACCTGCTTTTCGTGGTAGCGGCGCACGCGGTCGGCGGCATCCTGCAGGGCGGCGCGCAGTTCGGCATCGAGACCGTCCAGTGCCGCGGTCAGCGCCGCCTGCGGGATCGTCAGGTCGGCCAACTGCGCCTGGCGCCGGTCGTAGCGATTGGTGTACTCGAGCAGGGCATCGTCGCCGCGCTCGCGCACGCCGGCGATGATCTCGCGCACGCGCCCCTCGATGGCCGGGTCATTGCCCTCGCTGCGCTCGAGAATGGCCTCGAGGCGGACGTCAAAATCGTGATCGTCGTGGGCGAGTCGGTTGATGCTGTGACTGGTCATGCCGTTCGTCCTGTCTGGCTCGTGTTGCTCTCGGCTATCTGCGAATTACTGCCGACTTTTATACCCCATTCATTCATTCGCGTTGATTCGCGTGTATTTGCGGACTTCAGTTATCTGCCGAAACGATCGCGTCCAGCTGCTGCAGCAGCGGCTTGACGCGCGCCGATTTCATCTTCAGCGCCGCCTTGTTGACGATCAGGCGCGAGCTGATCTCGGCGATCGTCTCGGTCGCCTCGAGGCCGTTCGCCTTCAGGGTATTGCCGGTATCGACCAGATCGACGATGCGATCCGCCAGTCCCATCAGCGGCGCCAGTTCCATCGAGCCGTACAGTTTGATCGTCTCGACCTGCAGGCCGCGCGCGGCAAAGTAACGGCGCGTGGTCTGCACGTACTTGGTAGCGATGCGCATGTGATCGTGCAGCGGCGTCGTGTCGCCGGCGCGGCCGGCGAGCATCAGTCGACAGCGGGCGATCTTCAGGTCCAGCGGTTCGTACAGGCCGTCACCGTCGTGCTCGAGCAGCACGTCCTTGCCGGCCACGCCGACGTCGGCGGCGCCGTGCTCGACATAGGTCGGCACATCGCTGGCGCGGATGATCAGCAACCGCACCTGCGGATCGCTGGTCGGCAAAACCAGCTTGCGCGACTTGTCCGGGTCCTCGGCCGCCTCGATACCGGCGCGCGCCAGCAGCGGCATCGCCTGCTCGAAGATACGGCCCTTGGACATGGCAATGGTCAACATATCGTTCATGGCGAATCCCGCAAGCGACTCAGGCCGGCACGCGACGGATGCGCGCACCGAGCTGGGCCAGCTTTTCCTCAATCGTCTCGTAACCGCGATCGATGTGGTAGATGCGATCGACCGCCGTCTCGCCGTCGGCCACCAGACCGGCCAGAACCAGGCTGGCCGAGGCGCGCAGATCGGTGGCCATCACCGGCGCGCTGGTCAGTTTGTCGACGCCGCGGCTGATCGCAGTATTGCCCTCGAGCTTGAGATCCGCGCCCATGCGCTGCAACTCGTGAATGTGCATGAAGCGGTTCTCGAACACCGACTCGGTGATCGTCCCGGCGCCGTCGGCGACACAGTTCATGGCCGTGAACTGCGCCTGCATGTCGGTCGGGAAACCCGGGAACGGCGACGTGTGCACAT
The DNA here is from genome assembly GCF_024808875.1 of Methylohalomonas lacus. GTDB lineage: Bacteria > Pseudomonadota > Gammaproteobacteria > Methylohalomonadales > Methylohalomonadaceae > Methylohalomonas > Methylohalomonas lacus. The sequence goes on along the minus strand of NZ_JANUCT010000001.1, from coordinate 217,366 downwards.
CAATGGCGCGCGGTCGCTGGCCGTGCATGTCCAGCGTGATGTTGCTGCCGTCGATGTCGATATCGGCACCCGCCTCGACCAGCTTGCTGATCACGGCGTCGAGCAATTGCGGCCGCGTGTTCTTGAGCTTTACCCTGCCGCCGGTCATCGCCGCCGCCACCAGGTAGGTGCCGGTCTCGATGCGATCCGGCAGGATATTGTAGGTGCCGCCACCCAGCCGTTCGACCCCCTCGATTTCGATGCGGTCGGTGCCGGCACCGGACACCCGGGCACCCATGGCGTTCAGGCAGTTGGCCAGATCGACGACCTCCGGTTCGCGCGCGGCATTTTCGATGACCGTCAGGCCGTCGGCCATGCTGGCGGCCATCATCAGGTTTTCGGTGCCGGTGACGGTTACGATATCCATGATCAGGTGTGCACCGCGCAGCCGATCGGCGGTGGCACGGATGTAACCGCCCTCGACGCGGATATCGGCACCCATGGCGGCCAGACCCTGTATGTGCAGGTTGACCGGGCGCGAACCGATGGCGCAACCGCCGGGCAGGGACACGTCGGCCTTGCCGTAGCGCGCCAGCAGCGGCCCGAGCACCAGGATCGAGGCGCGCATCGTCTTCACCAGCTCATACGGTGCGTACAGGTTGGTGATGGTCGAGCTGTCGACCTCGATGTTCATGCGTTCGTCGATGGTCAGCTCGGCGCCCATCTGGCCGAGCAATTCCATGGTCGTGGTGATGTCGTGCAGGTGCGGCACGTTGCCGATCGTCACCGGCTCGTGGCAGAGGATGGTCGAGGCGAGAATCGGCAACGCGGCATTCTTGGCGCCGGAGATGAAAATATCGCCGTTCAGCGGCACGCCGCCCTTGATGAGTAATCGGTCCATGCTTTTTTATCGGGACGTTAGTGTGGCGGCGTTGTCCGCTACGCCACCGGTTCTTACAAGCCGCGCAGTTCGCGTACCTCGGCCCACTGCTCGGGCGTATAGGTCTGGATCGACAGGGCGTGGATCTCGTTGCCCATTTTCGAGCCCAGTGCCTGGTAAACCAGCTGATGCTGTTGTACCGGGCCCTTGCCGGCGAACGCGTCGCTGACGATGATCGCCTCGAAGTGCGTGCCGTCGTCACCCTGGACGATGGCTTCGCTGTCAGCGATGCCGGCTTCTATCAACTGTTTGATCGTCTCTGGCTGCATCATAACTAGGTACCACGGAATTGAAATAGGACTATCGCCGCTACCGGCGCTGGCCAGTAGCGGCGTCAGGGCGCGAATTATCGCACGGATTGGCGGGAATGATTACCGGGGAATCACGCGGACCGTGATCCGAGTGGCAGCCCGCTTCAACTCTTGAACAGGTGAGCGACGCCGCAAAGATCGGCGATCCGCCGCATATGCTCCGGCACGTTATGCAGTGTCAGATTCTGCTGGCGGGCACGGGCCGCGCGGATCCAGTCGATCATCAGCGCCACGCCGGCACTGTCCACCCGCTCGACAGCAGCCAGGTCGACGCTGCCGGGCAACTGTTCGGCCATGGCGGCACGCGCCGACTCATGGAGCCGGGCACTGGTGGCGTAATTCAGGTCACCCTCGACCTTCCACGTGTCGCCGGTCGCCGTATGCAGCACCGCGTCGCTCATTCGGACTCGTGCGCCTCGACCGCGGCATTGGAACCGGCATTACGCTTGGCGAGTTTCTCCAGCAGGCCTTCCATGCCATCACGCCGCACTTCCGAGGCGAACGAGCCGCGGTAGGTCGACACCAGGCTCACTCCATTGACCGATACGTCGACCACTTTCCACTCGCCATCAACCTGGTGCATGGTGTAGTTGATCGGGATGTTCGACGAGCTCGACTGCTTGACCTCGGTCTGCACCTTGACCAGCTTGGCACCTTCCTTTTTCTGCACCGGCGAGTACTTGATCTCCTCGTCGGAGTATTCCAGCAGAGCCTTGGCGTAGGTGCGCACCAGCAGGGTCTGGAATTCCTTGGTGAACTGTTCGCGCTGTTCTTCGCTGGCCTGGCGCCAGTTGCGACCGAGCACCCACTTTGACATGCCCTCGAAGTCGAAATGCGGGATGATCATTTCATACACCAGCGCGTAGATCTGGTCGCTGTCCTGCTCGAGTTTCTCCTTTTCGGCACGCAATCGTTCCAGCACTTCATCGGCGGTGTCCTTGACCACTTCGCCGGCCGGGTGCGCGATCGCCCCCACGGGCGCCAGCAATAGCGACAATGCCAGTAAGACTGAAACCGGACTCAACCTCATCAAACTCATTATTCTTCCTCCTGCGCGGCCTGGCCGTCTAGAAATCCAGGCCACCGCCATTGCCGCCATCCTCGTTACCGCCGGCGGCCTGGTTGTACATGAACTGACCGATGATCTCCTCGAGCACCACCGCGTCAGACGTTATCTGTATTTGGTCACCTTCAGCCAGATAGGTTTCCGAACCGCCCGGCTGCAGGCTGATATATTGCTCGCCCAACAGACCGGCAGTATAGATGCTGGCCGAGGTGTCCATCGGTATATTCTTGTAATCATTACTGATATTCATGACCACAACGGCGTTATAGGTATCCTCATCGATACTGATGCCATGCACCCGGCCGATGGTCACGCCGGCCATTTTTACCGGCGCACGGGTCTTGAGACCGCCAATGTTCAGGAACTCGGCCTCGATCTTGTAGCCGGAGCCCTCGCCCGGACCGCCGATATTGCTTACCTTCATCGACAGCATCAGCAGGGCGGCCAGGCCCAGCAGCACGAAGATGCCGACGATGATCTCTATCGTTTTCGATTGCAGCATAGCTTTCTCTCTGTCTTACGACGCTGGCGTCGCAGTCGATCTATCGCAGTAAACGGGACCATCCGGAATAATCATTATACGCCACAGCAGACCCATTAATTGAACATCAGTGCCGTGAGGATGAAATCCAGCCCGAGCACGGCGAGGCTGGAATTGACCACCGTTCGCGTGGTCGCCCGGCTGATGCCTTCCGAGGTCGGAATCGTGTCATAGCCCTCGAACACGGCGATCCAGGTCACGGCAAAACCAAAGACAATGCTCTTGATAACGCCGTTCATGATGTCCTCGCGCACACCGACGGCCGACTGCATCTGCGCCCAGAACGCACCGGTATCCACACCCAGCAGGCCGACACCGACGAAGTAGCCACCGATGATGCCGACAGCACTGAACATGGCCGCCAGCAACGGCATGGATATGAAGCCGGCGAGAAAGCGTGGGCCGAGCACACGCCGGAACGGGTCCACGGCCATCATTTCCATTGCCGATAGCTGTTCGGTCGCCTTCATCAGGCCGATTTCGGCGGTCAGCGCCGAACCCGCCCGCCCGGCGAACAACAGTGCCGAGACGACCGGACCCAGCTCACGCACCAGCGACAGTGCCACCAGTACGCCCAGCGATTCCTCGGCGCCGAAATCAACCAGAGTATTGTAGCCCTGCAGCCCCAGCACCATGCCGACGAACAGTCCGGATACGACAATGATTACCAGTGACAGAAAGCCGACCGAGTACATCTGTACGACCGTCAGCCGGAAGCGCGCCAGCACGGCCGGCAGCGCCAGCAGCAGGCTGATCAGGAACAGGTGCGCGCGGCCGAGGCGCTCGAAGAAACCGAGGCCGAAGCGTCCCAGGTAACGAATGAAGCCGATCACGCCAGCCAGAACCGCGTTCATCATGACGACTCCCGCGTGCCGGCCAGCAGTTCGTCCTCGAACGCCGGCGCCGGATAGTGGAACGGCACCGGGCCGTCCGGCCGCGCATCCATGAACTGGCGCACCCATTCGGATTCGGAATCACGTATCTCGTCGGGGCTACCCTGACCGACCACCTTGCCGTCGGACAGCACGTAGATGTAATCGGCGATCGAGGCGGTTTCGGCGACGTCGTGCGAAACCAGCATGCTGGTCAGGCCAAGCGCATCGTTGGTGCGCTTGATCAACCGGATCAACACGCCCATGGAAATCGGATCCTGACCGGTGAATGGCTCGTCGTACATGATCATGTCCGGGTCCAGCGCGATGGCCCGGGCCAGCGCCACGCGCCGCGCCATACCGCCGGACAGTTCGCTCGACATGAGATTGCGCGCGCCGCGCAGACCGACCGCCTCGAGTTTCATGATGACCAGATCATGAATCATCGATTCCGGCAGTTCGGTGTGCTCGCGCAGCGGAAAGGCGACGTTGTCGAAGACATTCATGTCGGTCAGCAACGCGCCGCTCTGGAACAGCATGCCCATGCGCTTGCGTGCCTCGAACAGCGATTTCCGCCGCAGCTGGTTGATGATCATGCCGTCGAAATCGATGCTGCCGGCCGCCGGTTTCAGTTGACCGCCGATGAGCCGCAGCAGGGTGGTCTTGCCACAGCCACTGGGGCCCATAATGCCGGTGATACGACCGCGTGGAATGTCGATATCGACGTCGTCGAAAATCAGCCGCCCGGCGCGGCGAAAGCTCAGATTACGGATCCTGACCAGCGGCTGGTCAGCCGCCGCGCTGGCATTATTGTTTTCTGTCATTGGCGAACGGGTTACGCCGGATGGTTGGCAAAGAGCGATATTCTCCGGTAGCGTCTGGCTGGCGTCAACCAAGAGTGCGCCAACGGTCTTTCACGGCTGAACCCCATGGCCCATCATGAGTCACTAGATACAGACACAGAACAACAGCACGGCGTCAAAGCATCAAGACCGGCATTGCCGACGAGGAGAACACCATGCAGATATCCTTCAAACCTATACTGGCAGGGCTGTTGCTGGTCGTGGCAAGCCCGTGGCTGGCCGCCGAAGCCGACACCGCTGCCGCCCAGGCCTACTTCATCAGTCCGAGCGACGGCGATACGGTGACCAGCCCGGTGACGGTGCGTTTCGGTCTGAAAAACATGGGCGTGGCACCAGCCGGCGTGGACAAACCGGCCACCGGTCATCATCACCTGCTCGTCAACACCGGGCTACCGGCACTGGACAAGCCCGTCCCCAGCAACGAACAGCACCGTCACTTCGGCGGCGGCCAGACCGAAACCACACTGGAATTGCCGCCCGGCGAACATACCCTGCAGCTGCTGCTCGGCGACCATAACCACATACCGCACGATCCGCCGGTGATGTCGGAACAAATCACCATCACCGTCGAAGAGTAAGACGCGCGTCACCAGCACAGGGATTCCGGCGACGAGCGGTCAGCAACGCGGGCCGCTCCGCCACGGTTCGTATTTCAGCTAGCTGTCAGCCGATGCCGCCGGCAACTCGATTTCGCCGGCGAGCAGCTGGCCCAGCGTTTCGACCAGGAATACGTGTTCGGTCTCGAGCACGCGCGCGCCGAGGCTGGCCGGCGTATCACCCGGCATGACCGGTACCCGCGCCTGCCCCAGGATCGGTCCCTGATCGTATTCCTCGTTGACCAGATGCACGGTGACACCGGTCTCGAACTCGCCGGCCGCCAGTACCGCGGCATGCACATGCTCGCCGTACATGCCCTGGCCGCCGTATTTCGGCAGCAGCGATGGATGAATGTTGATGATGCGGTTGTGATAGCTGGCCAGCAGCCGCGGCCCCAGCTTCTTCATGTAACCAACGGTCAGGATCCAGTCAACCAGATGGCGTTCCATGGTGCGCACGATCGCCTGGTCGAGAGCGTCGGCATCGGCAAACGTCTTCTGGCTCAGGTGGTAGGCCGGAATGCCCAGCGCCTGCGCCCGGGTCAGCGCGCCGGCGGTGTGGTTGTTGCTGACGACCACGGCCGGCGTCGCCGCCAGGCGTCCGGCCAGACAGGCATCGACCACGGCCTGCATATTGGTGCCACGATGCGAGGCCAAAAAGCCCAGTCGGATCATGTTTCACTTACCACCATGGTCAATTAGCTTCTACGGCAAAGCCGAGCTGCCGCAGCGTTGCGGCATGATCGCGGGCGCCACCGCGCAGATGCAGTCGAAGCGATGAAAATTCGCGCCGCAGCGCATAATCCTGGCGCAGGCCGGCAAAATAGGCCGAGCGTTCGCCGTGAATAGCCGCCAGCCGCTGCAGCGCCACCGCGTCAGCGCGAACATCATAGCTGGTTAACACGGCCAGCCGCACCAGTTCATCAAGATCGTCGGCATCGAGAGACAGCGTCTGCAGGGCCGGTGGTGGTGGCTGGGCCGCACCGGGTGCCTGCCCGAAATGCTCGGCGAATGCCTGCCGCAGGTGATTACTGGCGCGTAGCTTGGCATCGAGACTATAGCCGGCGATGTGCGGCGTAGCGATGGCCGCATCGGCAGCCAGACCAATATCGATCGCCGGCTCGTTCTGCCAGACATCGATCGCGGCCGTCAGCCGCCGCTCGTGCAACTGCGCCTTGAGCGCGCGTTCATCGATGACTTCGCCCCGGGCGGTATTGATGACAATGGCACCGTCACGCAGATCAGCCAGTCGATCACTGGTCAGCAGATGCCGGGTCGCGTGTGGTCCTTCATCGGTCAGCGGCACATGCAGGCTGATCACGTCGGCCGTCAGGGCCGTGGCCAGATCGCAGTAGCCGGCTGCCGTCCCCGCCTGCTCCGCCAGCGGCGGGTCATTGCACAGACAGGTCACGCCCAGCGCCTGCAGGAATGCGCGCAGCTGACCGCCCACATGCCCACAGCCGATGATGGCGACGCTGAGATCGGCCAGGCGGCAGCCGCGCTGCTCGCTCAGCACGCCCAGCGCACTGAGCACGTACTCGGCCACCGGCCGCGCGTTGCAGCCGGCGACATCGGCAAAGCCGATATCATGAGCATCGAGATAATCCCGATCGACATGGTCGCAACCGCTGGTCGCGGTGCCTACGAAGCGTACCGGCGTGCCGGCGAGCAACGCGGCATCGACCCGGGTGACGGTGCGTACCAGCAGGGCATCGGCATCATGCAGGCTGGCGCGGTCGATGGCCGCCGGGTCCAGCAGGGTTAGCTCGGCAACGTCGGCAAATGCCGCCGGCAGACCGGGAATGTACTGATCGGCGACAATCTTCAAGGCAGTTGCCTTATGGCCTACCACGCGCCGGTATCAGGGGCGATCGTCGACCTCGGCGCCTTCCTTGGCCACCGGCATCAGGTCCTGTTTGCTGACGCCGAGCACCAGCGATGTGGCACCGGCGACATAAATCGACGAATAGGTACCGACAATCACGCCGAGGATCAGTGCCAGCGAGAAGCCCCGCAGCGTTTCACCGCCGAAGATAAATAACGCGAACAGCACCAGCAGGGTCGTGACACCGGTCATGATGGTCCGGCTCAGGGTGTTATTCAGGGCGATGTTGAACACTTCCACCGGCGGTCGCTCGCGCAGGATGCGGAAATTTTCACGCACACGATCGAAGACCACTATAGTGTCGTTGAGCGAGTAGCCGATAACCGCCAGGATTGCCGCCAGAACGGTCAGATCAAAAGTCAGCTGCGTCAGCGAGAAAAAGCCGATGATCAGCACCACATCGTGCAGCAGGGCCGCCACCGAGCCCACCGCCAGGCGCGTTTCAAAGCGCAGGCCGACATAGATAAGAATGCCGAACAGCGCGTACAGCATCGCCAGACCGCCATCCTCGGTCAGTTCCTCGCCGACCTGCGGACCGACGAATTCGACCCGGCGCAGTTCGACATCCTGACCGGCCGAGCGCAGGGTCTGGATGACCTGGTTGCTGACCTCGGCACTGCTCGTGTCAGCACGCGGTGCCACCCGGATGAGAATATCGCGGGTACTGCCGTAGGCCTGGACCTGGGCGTCGGCGAACTCGGTACCGGCCAGCGCATCGCGCGTGGTCTGCGGCTCGGTTGCCGCGCTGTAACCGACCTCTACCAGGGTGCCGCCGGTAAAGTCGACGCCGAGATTAAGGCCGCGGATCGCCAGCGAGCCGACCGATACCAGGATGAGCACGGCGGACAAAACCGCGGCTATCCGGCGCTGGCCGAGAAAATCGATATGTGTCGCCCGTTTGAAAAATTCCATGATGTGTTACCCGACCTAAATCGAAATGGAGCTCAACCGCCGACCGCCATAGATCAGGTTGATCACGGCGCGGGTGCCGAAAATGGCGGTAAACATGGAGCAGAGGATGCCGAGCGACAGCGTTACGGCAAAGCCCTTGACCGGCCCGGTACCAAAGCTGAACAGCACCACCGCGGCAATCAGGGTTGTGATATTGGCGTCGGCGATCGACGAGAACGCTTTCTCGTAACCGGCGTGGATGCTCGACTGCGGCGAATTGCCGTTGCGTACTTCTTCGCGAATGCGTTCGAAGATAAGAACGTTGGCGTCCACCGCCATGCCCACGGTCAGCACGATACCGGCGATACCCGGCAGCGTCAGCGTGGCCTGCAACAACGACAGCAAGGCAACCAGCAGCACTAGGTTCAGGGTCAATGCCAGGTTCGCGACCAGACCGAAAACGCGGTAATACACGGCCATGAACAGCAGGACCAGCACGAAACCGATCAAGACCGACATGAAGCCCTGGTCAATGTTCTGCTGTCCCAGGCTGGGACCGATGGTGCGCTCCTCGATGATGGTTACCGGGGCGGCCAGTGCGCCGGCGCGCAACAACAGCGCCAGGTTGCGCGCTTCCTGGGTGGATTCCAGGCCGGTGATCTGGAAGCGCTGGCCGAGCTGCTCGCGGATGGTCGCGATATTGATGACTTCCTCGACCGTTTCCTTGCGTTGCACCAGTTCATCGTCGTCGTTGCGCTCGGTCACCGTCTTGTTCTCGATGTAGACCGTTGCCATCGGGTTGCCGACCTCGTCGGCGGTGCGCCGCGAAAAGATGCGTGAGCCCTTGCTGTCCAGCGTGATCGAGACCATCGGCCCGCCAGTGGTCTGTTCGATACCGGACGAGGCATCCGTGATCGAGTCACCGGTCAGCATGATCTCGCGTTCCAGCAGTACCGGGCTACCGTTACGCTCGTAATAGAGTTTCGAACCGGCCGGCACGCGGCCATCGACCGCATCCTGGACGCTGTTGTCAGTATCGACCATGCGGAATTCCAGCGTCGCCGTGGCGCCGAGGATATCCTTGGCGCGGGCCGTGTCCTGCACGCCCGGCAGCTGCACGACAATGCGGCTGTTGCCCTGCTGCTGGATGATCGGTTCAGCCACGCCGAGTTCGTTGACGCGCTTGCGCAGGGTGGTGATGTTCTGCTGCAGGGCGAAGTCGCGGGTTTCCTTGATGCTCTGTTCGCTCAACGTTGCCCGCAGTGTGTATTCGGCATCAGCTTCCTCGACATTCAGATCGAGAAAATTATTGCTCACCAGGCTGGCCGTCTTGTCACTATCCGCCTGGTCGCGCAGCACCAGCTCGACACCGCCGTCGTCGGCTTCGCGCACGGACTTGTAACGCACACGCTCCTCGCGCAGCAACGCGCGAATATCGCTGACATAGCGTTCCTCGGCCTTGTCGATCGCCGCTTCCATGTCCACCTGAAGCAGGAAGTGAACACCGCCACGCAGATCGAGACCGAGAAACATCGGTTCGGCATTCAGTGACCGCAACCAGTCCGGTGTTGCCGGCGCCAGGTTCAGTGCCACGGTATGGCTGCGACCGAGTTCATCGAGCAGGTGATCACGGGCTTCGAGCTGGGCGTCGGAATCGGCAAAGCGCAGGATGAGGCTGTCCGGCTGACGCTCGACGGCGGTAGGCGTGATACCCGCCTCGTCCAGCACGCCGGTGACCTCCAGTTCGGTCAGCTCGCTGACCTCGCCGGAAGTGGGCGACACCTGGATGGCCGGGTCCTTGCCGAACAGGTTCGGCAACGCGTAAACAGCGCCGACGAGCACGACGATCAGCAGCAGCAGATATTTCCAGAGCGGATAGCGGTTCATACGTCAGTCAACTTGTTATTGTTGTGGCCGGCGAGCGCAGGTTGTTTGTTTACAGGGATTTCATCGTGCCCTTGGGCAGGGTCGCAGACACTGCCTGTTTCTGCACTTTCACTTCCAGTTCCTTGCCGATTTCCAGCAGCAGGAAGTTGTCACCGATTTCCTTGATGCGACCGAGCAGTCCGCCACTGGTGACAATCTCGTCGCCCTTGGACAGACCCTCGACCATTTGCTTGTGTTCCTTGGCGCGCTTCATCTGCGGCCGGATCATCAGGAAATACATCAACGCGATGAAGATCAGCGTCCAGATGAGCAGGCTGATACCGCCACCGCCGGCCGGGGCATCCTGCGCCCAAGCATTGGATATGAAGAAGTCCATAGTTTGCTCTTTTGCTGTTTAAAGGCCGCGTATTATGACACAGCTGATGGGCTTTGCATGCGGGCGGCATGGAAATCGCTGACGAACTCGGCCAGCCGGCCGGCGGCGATCGCCGCCCGCAGGCCGCGCATCAGTTCCTGATAATAATACAGATTATGCAGCGTGTTCAGACGGCTGCCGAGCATCTCGCCGGTCTTGTCCAGGTGATGCAGGTAGGCACGGCTGTAGTAGCGGCAGGTGTAGCAGCCACAGGCCGGGTCTATGGGTGCCTGGCTGCTGCGATTGGCGGCGTTGCGCAACCTGAGCACGCCCTGGTGGGTAAAAAGATGGCCGTTGCGGGCATTGCGCGTCGGCATGACGCAGTCGAACATGTCGACACCGCGACACACGGCCTCGACGATGTCTTCCGGGCGGCCGACGCCCATTAGGTAGCGCGGCTTGTCGGCCGGCATCTGCGGCGTGACGTGGTCGAGCACCTCGAGCATGAGCGCATGCGGCTCACCCACCGACAGGCCGCCGATGGCGTAGCCGTCGAAACCGATATCGACCAGACCGGCCAGCGAGGCGTCGCGCAGGTCGGTATGCATGCCGCCCTGGACGATGCCGAACAGCGCCGCAGCGTGGTCACCGTGTGCCGTCTTGCTGCGCGCCGCCCAGCGCAATGAGCGCTGCATGGCCGATTCGACCGCCGCGTAGTCGGCCGGGTAACCGACCACGTCATCGAAGATCATGATGATGTCGCTGCCGAGATCGCGCTGCACCCGCATCGACGTTTCCGGATCCAGAAACACCTGGCTGCCATCAACCGGTGAACGGAAGGCGACGCCGTCCTCGGTCACCTTGCGGTTCGCAGCCAGGCTGAATACCTGGAAGCCGCCGGAGTCGGTCAGGATCGGCCGTTGCCAGTGCATGAATCCATGCAAGCCGCCATGGGCACTGACGATATCGCTGCCAGGCCGCAGCATGAGGTGGAAGGTGTTGCCGAGGATGATATCGCTGCCGAGTTCGCGCAGCTCTTCCGGCGTCAGCGTTTTCACCGCGCCGTAGGTACCGACCGGCATGAACGCCGGCGTCGCCACCTCGCCACGGGCGAAGCCCAGCCGGCCGCTGCGCGCGGCGCCGTCCTCGGCGGTAATCTGGAACTCCATGGCTGGCTCCTTCAGCCGCCGTGCGCGGCCCGGGTGACGAACATGGCATCACCATAACTGAAAAACCGGTAGCGCTGGGCGACTGCATGGGCGTAGGCGCGTAGCACATTGTCATAACCGCCGAAGGCGCAGACCAGCATCAGCAGGGTCGACTCCGGCAGGTGAAAATTGGTCAGCAAGGCGTCGACCACGCGAAATTCGTAGCCCGGGTAGATGAAGATGTCGGTCTCGCCCTGGAACGGTTCGAGTTCACCGCCGGCCGCGGCCGCCTCGAGGCTGCGCACGCTGGTCGTACCGACGGCGACAACACGGCCACCACGGGCGCGGGTCGCAGCGATCGCCCGGCAGGTCTCACTGCTGACCTGCAGGTACTCCTGGTGCATGCGGTGCTCGCGTATGTCATCGACCCGTACCGGGCTGAAGGTGCCGAGTCCGACGTGCAGGGTGACGTAACTCAATTCAATGCCGGCGGCCTGCAGCTGTGTCAGCAGGTCCGGCGTGAAATGCAGGCCGGCGGTCGGTGCGGCGACGGCACCCGGCGTCCGTGCATAGACCGTCTGATAGCGCTCCTGATCGGTTTGCTCGTCAGCACGCTGGATGTATGGCGGCAACGGCATGTGGCCATGGCGTTCGAGCACGGTGGCCAGCGGTGCTTCGGCGTGCAGTGTGAGTTCGTAGAGATCGCCGCGGCGCGCGCCGATCTCGAATTCAACGCCACTGTCGATCTGCAACCGCGTGCCGGGCCGGTTAGCCTTGCTGGCGCGCAGCTGTACCAGCAGACGGCGCTCGTCCAGCAACCGTTCGATCATGATCTCGACGCGGCCGCCGGTGGGCTTGCGCGCATGCAGTCGCGCCGGAATCACCCGCGTGTCATTGAGCACCAGCCGATCGCCCGGACGCAGCAGCTCGCCGATATCGCTGAACAGGCGATCAGTGACAGCGCCGCTGGCGCCGTCGAGGGTCAGCAGTCGCGCGGCATCGCGGCGGTCGGCCGGATACTGGGCGATGAGCTCCTCGGGCAATTCGTAATGGAAGTCCTGGCGGCGCATGGCGCGCGATACTACCAGAAACATCCGCCCGCGGGCGGCGGACGTGCAAACCTCTGGGATTCAGCGCTGTTGTTGTTATACTCTGCCCCCTTCGCATCACCGTGCCGGGATGGCGGAACTGGTAGACGCGCCGGACTCAAAATCCGGTTCTGGCAACAGAGTGCGAGTTCGACTCTCGCTCCCGGCACCATTACACCTTCCAACGACTTCCAAAGAAATCCATAAAAGCCATACCATACGGGCATTTCAGACGATCTCGCCGTCCTAGAAAATCCAAGCAAATTTGCTAAAATCCGGGGGTATCTGGGGGCAGATTTGGGGGCACAGAATTTCCCCTGCATCGCTCGATAATCCCGGAATCAAACTCGCAATTCGAACTCGAATTCGCTGATGCGGGGGTACAAGCAACCAACCCAATAGACGCCGAGTAGTTTATGCCGCTGACTGACGTCGCCATACGACGCGCCAAGCCCAGTGATAAAAACTATAAGTTATTTGATGGTGGGGGACTCTACCTGCTTGTCCATACCAATGGCAGCAAATACTGGCGCCTCAAATACCGCCATGCCCGCAAAGAGAAAACCCTTGCCCTGGGCATCTATCCTCAAGTCCCATTGGCGGAAGCCAGGGAAGCGCGCGAAGACGCCAAACGGCTTATCAAGCGGGGTGAAGACCCGGTTGTCGTCCGGAAGATCCAAAAACACGAAGCGGAAATCAAAGCCGCCAATACCTTTGAAAAGGTTGCCAAGCAATGGATCGAGAATAAGCGCAATGAATGGACCGAAAAGCATGCCAAGCGGGTCCAGGATTCTTTAGAGAGGAATTTATTTCCGGATTTGGGCAAGCGGCCCATAGCCGACATCACCGCGCCGGAACTCTTGATGGCACTGCGTAAAATTGAGAAACGCGGCGCGCATGATTACGCGCAGCGGATCCTGCAGCGGGTGAACATGCTGTTTCGCTACGGTATCGCCTCGGGCATCTGCACAGAAAATCCAGCATCCGATCTCAAAGGAGCACTCAAGGCACCCAAGAGAGGCAACCGGGCTGCTGTTCATGGTAAGGAACTGCCCGAACTGCTCAAGAAAATTGACACCTGCGACGCCAAACCTGAAACCAGGCTCGGCTTGCAACTACTGGCCCTCACCTTTGTTCGGCCCGGTGAGTTAAGGGGCGCTCGCTGGGAAGAATTTGATTTTGATCATTGTGAATGGCGGATCCCGGCTTCCCGGATGAAAATGAGGACCGAGCATATAGTCCCATTGTCCCGCCAGAGCCTCGCCGTACTGAACGAGCTGTATGCCTTAACAGGGAAGAGCCCTTACCTGCTGCCCAGCCGCAGCAACTTGCACAAGTGCATCAGCGAGAACACATTGACCTACGCCCTGCACAGGATGGGCTACCACTCCAAGGCTACTGCACACGGTTTCAGAGCTACTGCATCAACCATTCTCAATGAGCAGGGCTGGGACCCGGACGTCATCGAAAGACAGCTTGCCCATGTGCCCAAAAACAAGGTCAGGGCCGCTTACAACCGCGCAGAATACTTAACCAAGCGCCAAAGCCTGATGCAGGCATGGGCTGATCACCTCGACCAAATCAAATCTGCCTCCTAATCAAGCCCTCCCTACCTGTTCCACAAGAGCTGATCACAGCTCGATGATACGTGGTTATTCCCTTTTCAATTGCCGTTAAAGGCTAGATCGATTTGTTATAGGGAAAATTTTTTTGTTTTCCCGAAAGTGCACAAAAAAGACAAAAAGAGTCTTTTTAGGTCGAATTCAGTATCTTTGCCAACAGACAATTTATCAATATAATCAATAAGCTATTCTATATTTGGGCACAACCTTTCATATCACTTTATGAGCTCTTAAAGGCTATAGAATTTCTATTTTTCTTATGTTTATCCTGCGCAATACATGAATAACCGAGGATAACTAATAATGAAAAATAAAATCCTTAGGCTTCCAGAAGTAAAAGCACGAACTGGCTTGTCCAGAAGCTCCATCTACCTGCGTGTATCCCAAGGCTTGTTCCCTAGTCCAGTTCCACTGGGCGGCCGTGCTGTCGGATGGCTGGAATCTGAAGTAGATGAGTGGATCGCAGCCCGAATCTCTGAACGTCCTTCCGACAATACTGCAACGTATTACGGTACGCATGGTTAAGATACTCGCTGAATCCCCAGTGAAGCCAGATACCGATCGTGTTCACGATCAATCGACCGGTGAGTGGCTTGCCGAGTATGACGGCGCCTCTACAGCCGAACGATCCTGTTTAAATGGTTCAGAGGGCAACCCGGGGCATGGCCGCCAAACTCGTGAAATGCTGTACCAGGAACACCGCACAACTCGAAAAAGTACCCTGGCGCTTTCTTTTGTGGACGCACAAACCGGTGAAGAGGCAACCCTGTTTTTCAATATTTCGCTGAAAGGCAGGAACGGTAGAACTTACAGAACTGGCACAAACGGGCAGTTCAACTCGAAAAAGAGGAGCCATTTCAGGAAATTCTGGTTTCGGGTAGTTGGTAAAAAACCTCGTAGGTGGTGCCGTGTCCATGAAGAGCTGGAACGCCAATTATCACGATTCGTGTTCTCGGCGAGAGTCGAAACGGCCCGGGACAGCAACGAGCAACCATACTTGAAGATCAAGTCTATTGAGCCGGTCAGATCACTTGAGGCGAGCACAAAGCAAGCACAAAAACCGCACAAGAATCGCACAGAGCACGCACATGCTCCAGGCACGGGCAATACTCCACAATCCCCGGCAGATGGGCTTTGCAGCGATACAGAGGTGCATGACACGAATACTGCACAGATCCCCAGTCACCCAGGCGCGCAGATACCTCAGGATAGTCCCCCCTCTCTAAATACATATAGCTATGGATGGCATATATGTCTGCCCAACGGCAAGGAAATCCATCGGTTTAAGTGTGCGCCTCAAGCGACGTACGAGGAGATACTGGCTGAACATCCAGATGCAATGAGGATCCAGCCTATCGATAGGTCTGAGAATTAAACGTATGAAATCGATCAAGGGGAGATACCACATGGCTACCAACAAGAACGACAAGGCCAACACCAGTCGAACACACAACGGAATCAAGCTCACAAAAGCGCAGCAGCGCTTCTGTGACGCTTATCTCGCTGATCCCGAAAGAAACGGCACTCGGGTCTACAAGCAGCTTCATCCCAAAGTTAACGATAAGACCGCAAGGGCCAATGCCTCCCGGATGCTAGCAAATGCTAACGTTTCAGCTTATGTTGAACAGAAGGAACAGGAAATTCACGACAGGCTAATGGCCCAATATGAGGCCAACGAAGACAACATCATCCGCGAACTTTCGGCGATGGCGTTCGCGCGCCTTTCTGATTTCATGTATTGGGGTCCTGAAGGGATCAGCCTCAGAGATTGCAAGACACTCGATGCCATGCAACAAGCTGGTATCGTGGAGCTGAGGCAGACTCGTGATAGCGTGAGCGTTAAGTTACAGAAACGTGAAGCCCTTTATCTTTTGGGGCAACGTCTTGGCTTGTTCAATAACGACGGGAATACCGAACAACGTGTCAAAGTCTATATAAACCACGACTTGTCAGCGGCGGATGAGCAATGAGCTGTCTGACCTACCCGTCATTGACGTATTCCGCGGGTGACTCCTAGCCTTGCGGTCATCAGTCCAGTTATACGGGGAGGTGACACAATGCGACGTCTCGTTCTGACAACGCTCCTGGCCGCCGTGACCATGCCGGTTGTGGCTGACACGTATGTCGAGGGCTACACCCGGGATGACGGTACGCGTGTCGAAGGGCACTACCGGACCGAGCCTAATGAGTTCAAGTTCGATAACTACTCGGCCGAGGGCAATACCAATCCCTATACCGGCGAGCCCGGCTATAAGGATCACGAGTTCAGCAGCCCCGATCTGGAATCGGACTACGGCACCAACAGCGGCTACGACACGGACTTTGATACTGGCTACGACTGGTAGCGGGCCGTCGTCGTCAGATGCTGCCGGCCCTAGTCCATCTGAACGATATTCAGCGGATCAGCTCATGAATAATCCCATGGTCCTGTCGCTGCGGTGGGAATCCAGAGCGGACTGAATCAGGGCGGTCAACTCCACCGCGTGAACCTGTCGTTGCCGGAGCAGCGCCGCCGCGACGGCACCGATGGCCTGCCAGTGTCGAGGCCGGGCCACCAGGCGCCGCGTGTAACGGCGTTCACAGGCCAGCCAATCGGCCGGCAGGGGTTTCGGTAAGGCGCAATACCGCGACAGGTAGCGGTACGCATCGACCAGGAAGTCGTGACAGCGCTCGGCCCGTTGCAGGTCCGATCGGGCACCCAGCGAGCGCAGCGGCGTCGCCAACAGCTTTGCCTCGGCCAGTGGCCCCGCCAGAAAAATCCGTATGTCAGCCTGGTACTTCGCCAGGGTCTGCAACCAGACCGCACGGATGTTGCCGGGGGTGGGTTCAAAGACCGGCCAACGCATCCTGGGCCCAAGCCGGGTGCAGCCATCGCCCGGCAGCCGTGTCGAAACCCGAATGTCTTGCACCGGCCGGCGGTGATGCAGAGCGACCACCGCGTGTGCGGCCTCGTGCCAGGCCGTCAGCTCAATGTCGACATAACCCTGTCTGCTGCGCTCCATCGGCATGACGGGCCATTCAGCTTTTGTGTAAACGCGGGAACGGAATAATCGCGGCGGACCGCCTGGGCCGGACATTGTATTGACCATCCGCCGTCAACGAACCCGACGACGACGGTGCATCATCCGGGCGCTGGGTGCAGTCGATCAGGCAATGGCCCTGCATGGGCAGCCACACGACCTTGCGGTCCTCGGTGATCGCATAGGGTTTGGGGCGTTCACTCATGGCGCAAACGGGGTCTCTTCAATCCTCGGGCGCATCCGGTGTGTCCGTGAACAGTGCCTGCTGTTCGGGGACGGGGATACCGAGGGTGTCGCAGCGCTCGCGGATGAGCACCTCGATCCAGTTGGCCACGCTGCGGTGCTCGCGCTCGGCGGCGATGCGGGCGGCCTCCTTGAGACCGGGGTCGATGCGCAGGTTCAGGGTGGCGACTTTGCGGGCGGTCATGGTTGGCACCTCGTGAAAGTATGCGTTACATTGTAACGCATATAAGACACAGCCATAAACCAAACCGACTTTCCCGAAATCACCCCAAAACGGGAAAGTTCACGACGGGGAGGACAGCCACAATGGGAGCTGAAGCGAAGGTTATCCCGCTCAACCAGCGTTCGTTTTCGGGAAAGTTGCCGCGCCGGCCGACAAACGCCGAGCTCCGCAGCCGCGAATACCTGACCGAAGACGAGGTCCAGGCGCTGCAGAAGGCCGCTGGCAACCAGGGCCGACATGGCCACCGGGACACCACGCTGATCCTGCTGGCCTACCGTCACGCCCTACGCGTCTCGGAGCTGGTCAGCCTGCGCTGGGAGCAGGTCGATCTGAAGCAGGGCCTGCTGCACATCACCCGCCTGAAGAACGGCACCCCGTCTACCCACCCGCTTCGGGGCCCCGAACTACGCGCTCTGCGGCGGCTGAAGCGGGACTACCCGGACACGCCGTATGTCTTCGTGACCGAGCGCCGGGGCCCGATGACGGCGTCAAACGTCCGCAAGCTGGTCGCGCGGGCCGGTCAGGCCGCGGGCCTGCCGTTCCCGGTCCATCCACACATGCTGCGACACGCCTGCGGGTTTAAGCTGGCCAACGACGGCCAGGATACCCGGGCCCTGCAGCACTACCTGGGCCACCGCAATATCCAGCACACGGTGCGCTACACTGAGCTGAATGCCCAACGGTTCAATGGATTCTGGGGTGACTAGCGATTCGATGTCAGCGTCCGGCGTGCAAATTAAAACTTGAACCCTGTATCAGCAGTGCAGGATGCTGAGTCATCACGCGCTATATAGTAGAGCGGGAGTAGAAACCCAGATCATCTATTAAGACAGTATTACAGATTTATTACTTTTATAACTATTTTCTTTTAGTCATTTTTATTATGAAAATAATAGGCTTAAGAATTAGCTGCCTAATTATTATAGACGCTAGAGAATTTCTTTTTATACGGGTAGCTAAATACTCTCCATTTTCGTTATACCAATCTATGAATAGCCTGCCAGCAGCTGCTTTACTTAGAACAGTATCCCTGAAATTTCTTAAGACATCCAAGTCCGGATGAGTACTACCTAAAAGACTTGTTGCAATAAAACATTTTGAATTAGCTCTTGCTTCATTTTTAGCTTCTTCACGAGCTTTTTCCATCTCCTCGAAAAGTTCATCAAAGGCATCTTTTTCTTCAATCTGGTTATAATTTTGTTCTATCTTTTGCCTTACTTTTGGGTTCAGATGCCCAAAATTGTCATGTTCGGGAACGTCATCCAATGCTAGGAACATTCGTGTAGCACCTATTGCTACTTCATTCAAAGTGCCATCACTATTTTGTAAGTTGAGTTCTTGCGTAATGAAATTCAAGGCTCCTTCTTCGATTTTTCCGATGCCGTCGCCAGCTGAAGCAACTTCAACACAATATATACAAGCCGCAGTACGTAATACAGGATGCTTGATATAATCACAACTCTGGGTGATTATGAATTCGAAATTATCTACGTTTAATTCAGTTGAAAGATGGTTAATTATTTCCATCATATCTCTACGTCTAAAAACTTCTCTCCTTTCAGGAATGGTGCCAGGCTCGGAAGAAATCCCATCCATAAGAGGCATAAGAGGCTCGATGATGTCAGCCCCAACTTTTTCTGGATTTTTTATACGAAAGTATAATGTATACAGTGCAGGCACAATTGCATGAAATACAATATCATTTCGCTCCTCTATCTCAGATTCTGAAGAGTTGGCTTCATCCAGAACTCCAATCGTATAAATTATGCCTACTAAAAGCGCTATAGATTCTAATGAGTTGGTTTCTGGATTTAATATATCGTTATTCAAATCAGACATAATTTATATCCTTATTCGTATTTGACCATTGCTTGTATGTATTGATTACCAGCTACAGGCGACATCCCAAATGCTGCAGAACTCACCCCACCCAGAGGCACCCAGCCGAATTTCATGGCATTCATAACTTCTTCACACAAACCAGCTTGTGTCTTTGATGACTTTATGACGTAATCCTTGATTTTCATAGATTCATGTATAGTAGGATTGGATGAATTTGTTTGGTTATATGTTTTGTTGCTGACAGGTTTATTGCTTGAAATCTCATTTATATTATTAGCAATATATTCGAGGCTGCTGTCTTCATTATTTAAAATGTCTGCTGCAGCCTCTTCGGCCGTATCATAATTATTTATAATTTTATGAATGTTTTTAAGATCAGTTGTATCTAAGGTTATGTCTTCAAACTCTTCTTTTCCTTTTAATACATTTAGTAATTTTTCATAGTTAGGTGATTTAATATTGCCAATTGTTCTGGATATTAGTTCTATATGCTTTTTAGTAAGTTTTCTGTCCATCCTGTTTTATCCCAATTATTTATAAGTTTTTTCCTAAGTATTTCAGCCACCATTTCGGTGAGTAGATAATAAAAAATGCTGTAGTATCGGAGTATTAGCTTCTAGCTATGAATAATAAGTCCAAAAAATCATTAAATTTTACTTTGCCAACTAAATAGCTGCACATAAATGTAGATCAAAATATAACTCTGGCGTCCCGAGCTGATCGAATCGAAGAGATGAACTAGACGACAGATCAGACAGCAGGTAGCCCGAATAATATCTATGGCAAAATGTATTGCTGCTTCTTGAGCATTTGTAGACGTGACTGCATGCCCGTAACGGACACATTCTCTGACTGAGTGCAGGTATCATGCCTGAGCACATACGTCTTTCTCAGGCAGGTGGCACCCGTAAATGACCTTGCGCGTACAGTGTTTCAAATCCCTCCAGATTGTTTGATCAAGGCCGCAAGCTCAGAGTAATTGTCCCGAGACTGCTTAGTTTCCCGCCCCTGTTCGTTTTTTTTGAAGTGTCTTGGGAGCAGCTGGCCGACCATGCTGCAGAGAACTTCTGGTAGCCTTCAAAAGGCTTCCACTGGAATAGCTCCGTTTGACCAGACTGATCACAAACAGCGGATGTTGCAGGAACACGGCGTGATGATGCTGTGTGATACTGTTCATATAATGACATGACTTACTTTGTATGCTGACCAGTACTCCGGAGAAAGTCAGCGTCATCCGTCAGGTTAACTAACGACACTTTCTGTACTCTATCCAGATTGCAGGTTCTTATAATTGTATTCCCGCAATCTCTGACGACAAATGGCCAATTCATCATCGGTGAAAAGGCCATGATAGTCTGGATTGTCGACGATCAACGCTTCTACCGTCAGGTCGAGCCGTCCAAGCTCCCATAGGGCCGTGTACCCCTCCGAAACGCCATTTGCATGAAGCAGTGTACGTGCTGCCTGTATGCCACCGTTTTCGCCGACCATGTGCAGGAAACGTGTTGCGTGATAACCGGCCTCGGACATCGCGCGCTGATAAATATTCAGCATGTCGGCGTGAAACCTGTCTTCTAGGTTATTGTTCATGAGATAGCTTCCTGCCAAGCATGTTTGATCTGGTTCGGAGCGATGAATGGATTTGCCAATGTTACGGGAGCCGGCTCGTTATCCATCCTTACATGAACTGCCCCCGCGCAGTGACAAAGGCGATCAACTTGGGATAGACCGCCCAGTCCTTGATGATGAAGTAGGGCTGTGCACTGGGAACAATATTGGGCTCATCACCAATAATGGCCTGTAAATCGGTAACAGACACCGGTGGTGAATAGATACGGATGGATGTCGGCGCAAACTTGGCCATGGAGGCATACAATGGTTCGTCGTTGTCCACTGCCTGCCCATCGGTACTTCGTGAGTAACCAGTTATGACGCCTTCCCCAACTATCTTGTCATTATAGCGGAACAGGACAATGGAACCCGTGCTGAGCGACTTCACGGCCCTGCCTGAGCGCATGTGGTAGTGCCCACCACGCGCCTTCAGCCCGGTCAGTAACCAAGTCGTCAGTGTATCAATTGTTGGAAACTCATCCCGGTTGTGGGGAAATATCCGAATATGTGGCTGATTTTCCATCCTTGGTCCCCCAGTAGGCTGAATCTGATGATTGGGTATTTAGAGACCCCTGATAGCCAGCTTGTTATCGGCCCCGCACCGGTGGCAGTGGTTGCGGGCGCGCTCGTAACCCCGTGTTAACCCCAGCGGGTGCGTGGTTTGCTGCGTGTGATGCCGGTTTGAGCCCATTTCATCCGCTATACAGTCATCGCAGAAAGCGGATGGTCGCCTGCTGTTCAGGAATTCGACGACACGCTCGGCAAGTGTCATGGTCTCAGTTTCCCCTATGTTTACATGAGCAAACAGGGTGCCCAATATAACGATCGATATGGCCTATGCAATGCGCCCGGCCAATGGCCTGCTGACGGTTCCGTAGGCACTCAGCCAATCTGACTAACTCCTTCTTATTTTCTTATGGGCTTTTGCTAACGTGGCTGTATCCTTGAACAGCATCTATATTCGACATGTGCGGACGCTACACACTGGCCAGCTGTAAACTGACCCGCTTCGAGCAAGCCCTCAAAGTAACTTTGCCTGAATTGGAGGCGCGCTACAATATTGCTCCCGGTCAGGCTAATCCAATCATTCATGCCACTGCTGCCGGCTACCAGTTGGGCCTTTTCCAGTGGGGGCTGGTCCCGCACTGGCTGAAGGAGCCCAAGACCCAGTATTCCACTATTAACGCCAAGGTCGAGACGGTCGCCGACAAGCCGTTCTACCGCGACGCCTTCCGCCAGCGCCGCTGCCTGGTCCCGGCCGACGGCTACTACGAGTGGCGCAAAACGGGGGACGGCAAGCAGCCGTATTACATCCACCAGGGCGGCGAGCTCTTCGCCTTCGCCGGTCTCTGGGAGACCTGGGCCGGTGACGGTGCCGAGCCCTTCGAATCCTATACCATCATCACCGGCCCGGCGGCCGAGGCGGTGGCCGACCTCCACCCGCGCATGCCGCTGGCGCTGCCCGAGCGGGTCTGGTCGGCCTGGCTGGACCCGGCCACATCACGGGCCGAGTGCCAGACACTGCTCGAAGCGCCCATTACGGCCTGGCATCACCATCCCATCAGTACCCGCGTGAACAATCCCCGCAACGACAGTCCCGACCTCGTCCAGCCGCAGGGCGCCCCGGGCGGTGAGTGATTGCCATCGGCCGCCATTTCTGATTACCGTACGGGAATCAGAGAACGGAGGTGTACATGAGTCCACGCGGGGGCCAACGGCCCGGTGCCGGCCGCAAGCCCGGCAGCAACGACTACGGCGAACCGACGCGCCCGGTTCGGGTACCGACCAGCCTGGTGCCCGAGCTGCAGGCGGTCCTGGCCGCGTACCGCAACCGGCAGGGCCGCGCCGCGGCTGACACGGCCGAGCTGCTGGCGCCGGCGGCCAATCCGCAACGCCTGCGGCGGCCGCTGTTCGCCTTCCGGGTGCCGGCCGGCTTCCCGTCGCCGGCCGAGGACTACGTCGAGAAGACCATCGACCTGAACGAACAGCTCATTCAGCACAAGGAGGCGACCTTCTTCGTGCGCGTGAAAGGTGACTCCATGATCGACGCCGGGATCCATGACGGCGACACCCTGGTCGTGGACCGCGCCATCGAGCCCAAGCACCGGCACATCGTGCTCGCCGTCATCGACGGTCAGCTGACCGTCAAACGGCTCATCAAGCACAAGGGCGAGGTCTGGCTGCATGCCGAGAACGCGGCCTACGCGCCCATAAAGCTGGATCCGGAGACTGGCTGTGACATCTGGGGCGTGGTCAAGCACGCCATCCATTCGTTCTGAGCCGTCGTGCGCAGGATGTCACTAATGAAGGCCCTGCTGGCTCGGTAGTTAAAGCGACAGGCAGAATGGCCATAGGCCACAAGGACTGATTCGAGGGGATGTCGTATGGATATTGATTCAATTGCCGAAGCGTACCTCGTGCGCCTCAGAAAGCGCCAGGAAACGGCCCTGCAACATGCCCCTGATTACCTGGCGCTGCTCGAGAAAGCGGGCCAGACGCACGGTGATTATCCGTACTGCGTCGGTGATGACGAAGGGCAGCTCCTGTATGTTTGCAGCAGAGACGCGATTTACAGGACGTACCCGTTTTACGAACCGGGTTCAGACGAACTCGAACACGGCCATGACCCGCTCGAGTACGAACTGGCGGCCGGGGATGCCTATCTGGTCATCTGGCATTTGGCCGATGACTCGGAAGTCAGCTATATAGGCGACGATGAGGGCGTCGTCTTCAGCGAGGTAACACTCGAACTCTACAAGCAACGCTTCGAGGAAGGCGGCTATGCGCTGATGCACGACCGGGTTACGCGGGCAGACAAGGAGGGCGACGGCGGACTGATTGTGCCCGTAAGTACCTATCATGAGGCCATCGGCAAGAGCCTTTTCAGGCTGGAGCACCTCGTGCGGGGCCTGGTCGATGACATTTACAACACAGACGAACCTATCGCCGATGAACAGGGCGAAGCGATCAGTGCCGATGAGGCATTCAACCAGGTGCTCTACAGTGACGAGATCCGGGCGATCCTGTTGGAGGACATCGACATGATGTACCGCAAGGTTTTAAGGCCCGCCATTTTCGACTCGCTGCGGGCCCAATTGCCGCGATCGCGCTGATGGCCGGTTCGCTGAATCCGTAGCCAGGGGCGACCTGCGAGGCAGTATCGCACCCGCTCATCACGGGACGTACATACCCCATATGGGGGACGCGTAGGTGGGTATGACTGGCTAGAGTGGCGCTTCACCCACGGACGGAGTCGCCACCATGTATTGCCGCAACTGTCATCGGCTGGTCTGCGTCGGTGAGTGCTACTGCACAGCCTGCCAGCAACAGCTGCGTATGGCACCACCCAGGCCGCCGACAAAAGTCCTGGAAAGCCTGTATAGCTGCGTGCGCCGCTGGCTGAAACGCGACCCCGGGCAAGGCCGGAATGAACCCGAACATTAACCACGAGCCATTCAGCGACCATGATGACCACCCAGTATGCGCTCATCGACGGCAATAACTTCTATGTCTCGTGCGAACGGGTGTTCAACCCGGCGCTCGAGGGCAAACCCGTCGTCGTGCTGTCGAACAACGACGGCTGTGCCGTGGCCCGGTCGAACGAGGCCAAGGCACTGGGCATTGCCATGGGCGCGCCCTGGTTCAAGATCCGCCACCTGGCTCAAAGCCACGGCCTGGTAGCGCTGTCGTCGAACTACACGCTCTATGGTGACATGTCGCGGCGCATGATGACGCTCATCGGCCAGTACAGCCCCGACCAGGAAATCTACTCCATCGACGAGTCGTTCCTGCGTTTTAGTGGCTTCGAGCACTGGGACCTCACGGCTCATGGCCAGCAGCTACGCGAGCAGGTGAAGCAGTGGATCGGCATCCCGGTGTGCGTCGGCCTCGGTCCGAGCAAGACGCTCGCGAAACTTGCCAATCACTACGCCAAGAAGCGTCCCGCTTTTAATGGTGTCTGTAATCTCTCGGTGCTGAATGCGAGACAGGTTGATGCATTGCTGGCCGACACGCCGGTCGGCGAGGTCTGGGGCGTGGGTCGTCGCCTGACCGAGCACCTGGCTGGTTACAACATTCAGACCGTGCTCGACCTGAAACAGGAGCCGGCAGCAACGCTGCGCGCCCGCTTCGGCGTTGTCATGGAACGCACCATCCGAGAGCTGAACGGCATCGCCTGCTACCCGCTGGAGAGCGAGCCTGCGCCGAAACAGCAGATCGTCTCGTCGAAGTCCTTCGGCCGGCCCGTTACCGAGCAGCGTGAGCTGGAAGAGGCGGTCTCCGACTATGTCGCCCGCGCCGCCGAAAAACTCAGGGGCCAGGGCAGCGTGTGCGGCGCGCTGCAGGTGTTCATCGAGACTAACCCGTTCATCCCCGGCGAGCCGCAGTACCATAACGGGGCCGTCACACGCTTGGCGCAACCAGCCAGCGATACCGGTGCCCTGACCCGACAGGCACTGGTGGGATTACGGAAAATCTATCGGCCCGGCTATCGGTACAAGAAGGCGGGGGTGATGCTAATGGACTTAATCGATGGCGATCAGATCCAGGCCGACCTGTACGGGGATACATATAATGACCACTATGCGACCGACCGACTGAATGATCTGGTCGATCAGCTGAATAGGCGCTACGGGCAGGGTTGTTTGCGGCGGGCCTCGGCAGGTTTTACGCAAGGCTGGCGGATGCGGCGCGAGAACCTGACGGCCACCTTTACGACCGACTGGAACGGCCTGGTATGTGCCCATGCGTGATGTTGCCTTCAAATCCATACGGATCCTGATTGGCGTTGTTCTGCTCGGCCTGTTCGCCGGCGGGCTGCAGGCCGACCCGCCCAGCGGTTATTACGAGGATGCCCGCGGCAAAAGTGGAGCGGCACTGCGTGAGGCCCTGCACGCAATCATCCGCGACCATGAGGTCCTGCCGTATACCCGCAGCGGCAACGACGACTGGCTGGATGGCGAGGACCGGGATGTCTGGGAAGCACTGCTCTACACCGACTCGGCCTGCCCGGACTACCGGCCGGAATGCGGCTTGGTCCAGCTGCTGTACTTGGATGACTTCCGGCATCTGGATATGGCGTACCGCGGCGGACGCGGGCCTGACAAGTGGTCCCGCGAGCACATCTGGCCCAAGTCACGCGGCTTCCCGCGCCAGTCCCAGGACGGCTACACGGATCTGCATCACCTGCGCCCGGCCGATCGCAGTCTGAACGGTGCCCACCGCAACTACGGCTACGACGATGGCGGTGAGCGGGTCATGGACCGGTTGTCCGATGGCAGCGAGGTAGCCACCACGGCCCGGCTCGACCGCGATCGTGCGTCCTTCGAGCCGCCGGACCGCGCCAAGGGGCAGGTCGCCCGGATGCTCTTCTACATGGCGGTGCGCTACGAGGGTGACGGCGACATGCCAGATCTGGAACTCGTCAACCGCACCGAGCTGACCGATGAGCCCCGCATCGGCCGACTGTGCACGTTGCTCGACTGGCACAACCAGTACGGACCGACCGACTTCGAGCGCCGGCGCAATGACCGGGTCCATGCCATCCAGGGCAACCGCAATCCCTTCATCGACGAGCCCGGCTGGGCGAACCTCATCTGGGGCCAGCGATGTGAAGCCTGATCAGGGCGGCTAGATCAAATTGGGAAAATCAAACTTTCCCATTTTCGAACATTGGGAAAAACCTGAACAGGCGGCTGAAATTGCGGCATCGCGGGGAAGTGGCTCGCAGACTTTCCCGAAAATGGTCATATATAGGAAAGTAGTTATTCTTGTAAGAGGCTTAATTCCGGAAGAAGGACAGGATGTTGCATAAATTCCTAGCAGAATCTGACGTAATAACGCCATGCCTTCACTGTTACACTCAGCTCCTAATATATATAGTCAATGATTATCCGGCCAAATTTATTGAGATCAAGGATTACAATATAATACCGTCAGCCGTATGTACCTATATTATTAACCACCTGTACTCTTCCATGACTTAGCTTGGCTAATCAACTATTTACAGGTTTATGACATTTGTAGATGGCGGATCTGCTAGACGAGTCTTTCTGAAACGTTTCCTTGATAATAATTGCAGCCTTTCTTGAGAGGACATTGACTACATAAGGGTTCTCTGTTCTTGCAAAGAACTGCACTTAGATCAAGTATGCCCCAGTTAACCTCAATAGCTTTATCACAAGAAACAACTCGCCACGCTAGATCTTGTAGGTACTTGTCATAACGGATGTCTGCGAGCGTCCGTGGTCCGAAATACCTTTCCAAGACCCGCGCCATACCAGCGTCGAGCAGTGGGGCCGGGGTGCCGGCAGCCAGTAACTGGATCGCGTTGGCCACGTACTGGCCCACGCCAGGGAGCTTTTCAATTTCTACCCTATCGTGGGGTACTCGGCCATCCATTTCCATGATGGCATTGGCGAGGTTTACCAGTGTTGCTGTACGGCGTCGCCAAATACCCAGCGGCCTTAAAAAGCTCTCCAAACCCTCGGAGTCCGCGTTGGTCAGGCTATACCAATCCGGATAATGGCTAAAGAAATCATCATAGAAGGCTGCAACGTTTGCTGCCCTAGTTCTCTGCAGGAGTATCTCTGTCACGATTAATCGGTAGGTGTCGGCGTCACTCGTTCGCCACGGGAATATCCGACCATTGACTAGGTACCAATTGTAGATTTTATTCCTGAACGAGGTAATCCTTCTTTCTGAAACACGGATCAATACATCTCACTCCGCTTTTTATCCACATTATATATCAGTATCTACCTCGTAATAGGAATAGAAATTGGAGAAACGTGATACCAGGTATTGAAATTCTTCGTCGTCGAAGGTGCTAATGGGTTGGAGCCAATAGACGACCAGATAGTTGGCACCTGATATTTCGGTGATGGCCAATGCTAGACCTGATTGCCAGGCACCGGAAAGATACTCCTCATACTCTTTCTTAAGCAACCCCTTCTTGCCCAGCTTGCGTAACGGCGTGTAGTATCGGACGATACTAGTTTCATCCCCGGGTTTCTTGTCCAGAATCTCGAAGTATATTTTCTGCTTCTTTTCCTTTTCTCCCCCGCCCAGTGGTTCAATGTAATAGGAAGCTGCCTCCACGTTATAGCCCACCCTATAATTCTGCCCTCTGGCAAGGGCAATGAGCATCAAGTGAGAAGAGTCCAGTTTAATATCACGTGACAGGAAACACTTATCACCGTAGTAAACGGTGTCTACCGTAGAATAATATTCGGTGGAATCTATCTCCGAATAACTCAGTTTTTTGGGTTTACCGGAGTAAAGATCAATGAGCATTTCGCTAAACGTATCTAGTTCCTCCCGAGTCTTACCCTTTAGCCCCGCGTGGAAACGTCCGAGCCCCTCGTACAACCCTCCAAGGACGTATACCAGGAATTGGACGGTGGCACCAAGCCGATGATCGTTCTGAAATGATTCTATTGCTTCAATTTTCTTCGTGAACATGAATGCTAAGGCTGCCCGCAACGCAGGTGTGGACGAATCGTCGAGCCTAGTAGGTATCTCCTTATCACCATCCTGTATACGCTTAACGTAATCGATCCACTTGTGTATCTTCTCCGCGTTTTGCTGAGACAACTCGCCAGTAAGATTATCCGCCCCTGACAATATGTGATTAGGCGTAACCCCCCTGTTAATACCTCTCTCCCGGACAATATTCCAGACGCTTTTCCACGCAAGTGCATCCAGTTCCTCGTAGTTCCTGTTGTCCGTGCCCACTGCTACTTCGTAGGCATTTATGCCGAGCTCGTCGCGGGATGACAACGTCGACAGTAACTTCTCGGCATGCTCATCGTGGTCTCTGGTTTTCTGTAACATGAACTTTATTGAGGCCAGGACTCCACCTAGCTTACCAAGTTCGTCCATGACAGGATTGTGTACGGATGACTCGTTTGCGTCTCCTGCCATGCGCTCTTGGTCGAACGTGAATGCGTCATCAAAACATCCCGGCCTCACAGCTAAGTCGAACAGGTGCAGGGGCACATCAGCAAACATTCTCAGCCTGTCACCGAGCTCGTTTTTCATGTCCTCAGATTGGAACACAATTTCCTTGATAGAGGAGCATGGAAGCGGAGCCTTAATCTCGTAGGCGCCGTTTTGATCGGTTGCCGTGCCTTGTGGTACTGAGACCCTGACGATTACTGGTTGACTTTCATCAAGCGCGCAGTGCTCCAGATCCTCACTGGGCACGGTTTCCGTATAACCGGTAAGCTTGTCACCCTCTCTGGCACTAAGGGAACACAGTGCGAGGTTACGTGCCAGGTAGGATATGGAAACAGGTACGTACAACATCGTAACCTCGCCATTTTTGACATCTACCTCGTCTGGAAACATTGTTGCCTGTTTCTTATCCTTTTTGCTCGCCATGTATATCTCTCTTTTTCATGCGCTATTTCTGGACAAGGCTATGTATGCCTGGGTAACTCGAGCGAGCCTGCTATCTTATTCACCTTATCGGTGTAATCGTTAGGATACACCTTGTAGAGATTGTTAGAGAAAGGGGGTAGCAAGCCGATCGATTCAGGCAACTCATCGCCCTCGTCAACTAAGTAACATAAGTGCAGTTGCTCTCTAGCACGTGAGCTCAGCATGTACACGCTTTTTGCTGCTTGCTCGAGCCTATCGTCATGAACACCTACATCTTGCATGTCCATTAAGAATACCACGTCAAACTCCAAACCCTTCGCAGAATTTGTATGTACTATGGTTATCGTGTCATTAGTATCAAAAGTGAGTGCCGAATCACTGTGAACCCTATCACCGCTCATATAAGCCTGTATCTTAAAATTGCTAGATTTTAGCCTAGTTGAGATTTTATTATAGATTTGCTTCACCCTTCTCTTGGTTGTTTGTACTATGATACCGATTTCTTTCCCTGTCGACAGACGGCACAATCTTGTTACGTTATCCATGCAATCGCTATCACTCTTGTATATTCGCGCCGTGGGTAGCTCCCCCTCTTTCTGAGGGGGATCCGCCTCTGCTTCGAATATTTTGTAATACGTGGAAAAGTTATGTATCTGAAGGGTGTTTCTGTAATTCTTAGTAAGTGACAAGTTTCTCTTGGGTTCTTTATTAATGCAGAGAGACTTCCTAATCTGCCACGTAGTGGCATTTAGGGCTTCATTCAATTGCTGGTTATCATCGGCAAATACTGTAATACAGGGCTCATTACCCGGGTTTGCTGCCATTCCGATAGAATACATTACCCTGTATAGTTCCATTGGGAAATCTTGACCTTCATCTATGACAAGGTGCCCCCATTTTAACTTTTCCATTATTCCTTTATTTGAGCTATTCTCGAGTGCGTGGGTGAGCACTCGATCCCAGTCGATTGGGCTATATCTTGATCCTCCTTGATTTGACTGTCTGGGAACCCCCTTATTAAAAGCTTTCCGCCACCAATTTCCCAGCCAAGTTTCCATCGTGTCTACATCTACATGCTTGTTGTTACTCTCTCCAACATACTTTCGTAGCACTCGGTTATACATCAAGAGATTGATACTTTGTTTACGCTGTGCCAACACCTCGCAGCGGTAATAGGCCATGACGGTCTTACCAGAACCTGGCGGGCCAGTAACTAGAATGGCACCGTCGAGTGGCGCATTCATGTAAATTCGTTCTTGTTCCTTGTCTAGGTCAGACAGGCTCGGTAATCGCATGGTACGCTACGTTAGCAATCTATAAGTTCTTGGAAGTAACCCGGTATCTCATTGTCACTGCTGCCTGATACAAGTAACCGGTCCAGGAAGCTGTTGCCGTGCACACAGCTCGTTTCTCCTACCAAAGCACATGCGTGGCAAGCGGCCTTGTTCAGCCCAAATAATCCCTGCTCCTTGGCTTCCCGGCACACGGGATCCGATGAGCACCAGAGTGCATTTCTGACTGCGCTGGTAAAGATGGGCCAGAATCTATTCACATAACCTAGCTCGACCAGCCCCCCCATCGAGCCCTCGGAATCGGAATCCGCCGTGTAAAGCAATATTCCACCCGGGCTTGTGCCTGAAGAAGCGATGTAGATCCGCTCTCTTATGGAATTCGATGAATAGCCGCATTCAAATGCCAGCTCCCTGATCAGCAGGTGCGCAAGCGTGTGCATCATCACGAACCGAGGAGACGGATGTAATTGCAGCCTATCCATGTAGTTCTTGGCCAAGGCTATTTTTACCTGCACCTTTATCCATTCTTCCAGCTGTTCACCGTTATTAGATTCCCATGCACACATGGTGCGGGGATTAAACTCTAGGAATATACCCTCTCCGATCACCTCGCTTGCCGGCAACCACATTCGATTCCCCGAAAAGTCTGCCGGCTGACTTTCGTTAGATGGATCCCTGCGGCAAAATCCCTTGAAAATTCTAACTTCTTTAAGCCTTTCGACGCGAGAAATCTTCCTGAAATAGTGACCAAGGGAACAAGGCCCGTCGTCTTTTAGGAGGTCGTTCCGAATAGTATAGTTTGTAAGGGTTACATCTGCATCTGATACAAGTTTCTCGTATTCAGTATTCAGGATCTCGCCCTGATCTACTTGACGCTGCTCGTTCCTGTTAGCCTCTGTCTGGTGAGAAAATGTATACTTGATGAATAGGTTGTAGACGTAATCACGCTCATAGTCATGATCGTCCGCATAGGTGTTGGTAAGTCTTTTTATTATATCCACGAGATTTGAACCCAGTTCTTCGGGGCCTGCGCACTGGCGTAAAGTCTCTATGAACGGATTGAGTCCACCGTCCCGTAGCAAGTTGTCATATATATCGCGGTCTGAGCCGGTACTGCTATCGGGGAAGTCTAGGGCACTAATGCTGCTTGGGTAGTGCAACGAGCTGCTTCCTCTGGGTTCTGCCTTGGTTTCTTCGTTACATTCGACGGCGTCGTCAAATCTTTGCCAAGGATGCCTGCCAGAACACTTGCCAGGCAATACTCTTTGCTGGATAAACCTAAAGTTTGTATTGGCTTCCCTTGGATTGCAATCACACACGATCTTCATGGCATCAAAATCGCCGCCCCGGGCACCACCAGTTAAGAATTTCATTGTCGCGGTATCCTTATTGCATTGCCCGGTTTCACGTGTCTGTACGCCCTTATGCACCATGAAGTACCAATCAATGTCATCTATGTGGCCCGCGTCACACACCCTGATAAATCGCATGGGTACGAGCTGTTTTCTACTGCATGTCTGTCTGTTGCAGCGTGGTACACGACCTTGGTTAGCTAACTCCCTATCATATTTCCAGTAATACATCACCCTACAGCTTGGGCAAAATAACCACTTGGGGAACCTAGTCACGGGTATGTTGCTATCCTTGTCCCGTGGCTGTTTTAGTTCACTAATACCGGGAACTACCTGTCGGAGCCGATTTAGATACACCGATTCAAGTTTGCTCATCGACCAGCTTGATATGTCCTTAATAATAAAGGACTCCCCCTCGGCCTCTACTAGTGCGCCAACACCGTAGGGTTGTATGATTTGCCCTCTCCTAATGGTATGAGTAGTCATTACAGCACTCCCAGGTTGACCTCTATGTCCACGAAACGCATCGATCTTAATGTTCGCCAACCAACGGTTCTTTCTTTTGCCGAGTAATCATATATTAAGCCGTTACTATTCATGTCGTTAGCCACGTAATTAAGGTTCCCCGTGAACGTGGTCCAGTTTTCCCATTCCTGTATGCATTTGGAAAGATGCTCATGCATAGTGCGGTTTTCCATTCTATTGGGGTCATATACCTTGGACAGCCTGCTTTCAAGTAGCTTAATTACATGATTACAGTCTTCGCGTACGCTCGAAAAATTACTTGCTTTTGTATTACCCCTAAGATCCGTACCAAACCTAATAGCTGTCACAAGTGCTGCATGCAGTGCTCTCTCTGTAGCGGGATACGATCCCGGCGTAACGCTGGTTGGCTCTACGAAGGTAGACATCACGCGGTGGTAATACTTAAATGACTCGTAGTGCGACCTATCTCTAGGTTTGCTTGCTGAAAGCGCTGTTACAACTAGCCCGGGTATCCTTCGCCTGCCTACTCTACTTGTTGCCTGTATGTATTCCGCGGTGAGCTTGGGCTGGCCGTTAACGAACATTATGCCTAAGCGATCAATATCAATACCGACTGAGATCATGTTAGTACACGGGACAACATCTATGGCAGGGTCACTTTCTGAGTGCTTTTTTGTTAATTTGGCACGGGCAGTTGCCACACTGTCCACTGCGTTAGAGCTAATTTCAAGTGGGTCGCCAAGCTTGCGTACATCCTCTTCCAGATAGGTGTATACTTGCATGCGTGACGATATTTCGTCACTAACTGCGTTGCGTGTTCTGCCAAGCTCCCTCTTGCTGTTATGGTATGCCAGTAATGTCCAGTACGAGTCCGTCTCCTCTTTGCTCATCGGCGTCTCGTAAATCCCTTGGAGTAGCGCGGCGATTGACCAGTATACTGCCACGGTGTTAGTTATACCTTGGCCCATCAAGCCGAGGTACATCCTGCTTGACTCTGGACTATTATCAATACGCTGGAAAAATGAATCATCCGAGTACAAGCCGGGGCTCGGGAATAACTTGACGTTTCGGCCGTACAACCTCTTGCTCTGCTCCTCCGCGTTACTGATAGTGGCAGTTGAAGCGATAATTTTCGGAGGTTTATTATTATTATTGGACCTTATTACACTCTCGATGCCAGCTTCGTAAATGCCCGCGATCGTCCCTAGTGGACCCGAGATCAGGTGCAACTCGTCCTGAATGATTAGGCTAGGGGGCTCTACGTCAGAGCCCGTGCCAAGGAATACGCCTGATTGTTCCTTCCACGGTAAGTTTGCAAACTTATCTATGGTGCCAATTAGGAAAGATGGTGGTTTCCTGTAGAGCTCATCGTCTACCATCGCTATTGGCAACGACTCTTTAAAGAAGCATGATTCGTCTGGGCATTTGCATTTAAACGACGCAGCACCTGGTACAAATCCGTACCAGCTGTCATCGTCGTTTCCCTGTTCGTCCTTGATGCGTCTATCTGGGAACATGCGTGTACCGCATGAGGGGCATGACTCTATCTGGAAGGCGTTCATACACTCTTCCTGCTGCAGGGAATCTTTTAGTTTATCGTACTTCTCCCTGGCATCCTCGTAACGGTTGGGTGTTAGGTCGCCTCCCACCCATAGCCCGACCGTAAATGGCTGGTCACCTAGGTTGGTTGCATACTTTTCTCTCAGGATTTCCAGTGCACACACTAGGCTAGCGGTCCTGTCGAACTGATCGGCTGTTAAGAACCTGTAGGTGTACCTGTTGATCACGGCGGTTCCACGCCCCCTGTCGCCGTATTTCATCCGCCGGTATATAAGAATAAATGCCGAGATGAGAAGGTATGCTTCGGTCTTGCCACCGCCGGTTGAGAACCAGACGAGATCGACATCTTCACGCCATTGGCTATCCTCGTCAGCGAGCGAAGTTAACACAACTAAAGCGTACGCCAACTGGAACGGTCGCCAATTATAGCTTGGCTCGTCAAGGTAATCGGGTAGAGTAGTGTCTGCCTCGCCCCTTTGGTAAGGGCCTCCCTGTCTTTTTTTGTTGTGAACCATTTGTATGAGCATGGCCAGATTTGCCCATGTAAATGACTTGAATACTTTTGTATCGTGCCTTATCCTCGATATGCTTTCTCTCATCCTGGATATTGTATTATCAATACTACTCAGCCTATTGGTAACGACTTCTCGAAATTCGCCGGGTACATCCTCGTTTCCCAGCCCATCTCTCCACTGCTGATAAAAATCGACCATTTTGTCTAGCCTATCGGCCAGCTCATTTTGGTCATCGCACCCGCCAAGGTATGCCAAAGAGAATAAGTCGTTATCCTCGAAACTCATGTTACCGATTTTAAGCTCGTCGAATAACGGCCTACCGACGTACTCGCAGGGGATATACTCGGTTTCAACGTAACTGGCACCATTTTCATCCTCTAGCCAATCCACGGATACGGAATGACCTATTGCATATGGTCGCTTATTAAGTATGTTGTACGCCTTTTCATGTTGTGCGTAAGAATCTCCCGGACTTTCTACTCGCGGATACTGCTGGAATCTCCCGGCGGTTGGCTCGCACCTGATATGTATCTGGAATAGATCAAGCGAGGCATCAGAGTTATTGCTTCGTGTCAACTCGTTCACTAGCACGATGCTGGTAATGATGTGGCCCATGCTGGTTCTCGACACAACCCTTAGCGAGGCTCTGCCGTTAAATACATCGTACTTCTTGCTTTGCTTGGCGGGTATTTCGAGTATCTCTTCGAGCTGTGAGCGTACCCATATTTTTTTACCAGATTCCCTGTCTTGCTCATCATATATACCAGCCCTAACAGTTACTCTTATGTCGTTAATCTCGTCGACGCAAATGCTGAATCCCGCACTAGAAGGGAGAAAACTAAAGTTTCCAAATACAGAAGAAGAGTCGTTGGATGTATCTTCCGAGGTCGTGGTGGCCTCTGAACTATCATCCATGGCCTCATCGATTGCCATGTCCATGGCGTCAGATTCTTGAGCGTATAGTATGCCCATCATGTAGTTGAGATGTACACGCCCTGTTATAACTTCATGTTCACACCATCGTGGTCCCACGAGGTGCCTTTTCAAGTAATCTCTGATTTCGTTACGCGTGTCCATTACTCAGCACCTACCTTTTCTGCCATTACTTGGGCTAGTAATACCTGAAGCGCCGATCTAAGCCTCTTGCTCGCCGCTATAAATGCACTGTGGTTAGCCCTTGAAATACCCTTGTATAACAGAGATTTAAGCTCTCCGAGATCGGAGTTGTCAGCATACTTCGACAAGCCCAGCAATATGATCACTGGTCGTTCAAGCCCCTTGAATTCTTCTACTGTGCTAACAACAACCTTACCCGGCGCGCTCGTGCCATCAGCTAAAATTTCTGGTAAGCCGATTGCCTTTATATTGCTATTACTCAGTTCGGCATTTACCTCTTTTAACTGGTCTTCACTAGCCACAAGCACTGCAAAGTCTTCGTGATCAAGACCATCCGCTATCAACTGGTCAATCTTTTTGATTGCCTCACGAATCTCGTTACTTATATCAGCGGCACGACCGACTTCGACGTTGCGCTTCAGAACTGGTTCTTCTATAGCACTTACGCCTACATCAGCATGCGACCAGTGATTAAGTTTTTCTACGATACTGTGGGCATTCCTTATATTTTCTTGCATCACGGGTGGCACATGTACCGCATTCTCAAAATAGTAGTTATATGCATCTTTATCAAAGGCCACTGATGGCGATACCTGGTTGTTAGGATCTCCAAACCAAATCCACCTGCCGTTTTCCAAGCCCCCCATCAATATGCTATCTAGGTATTCTATGGCATCCCAGTCACACAGGTCTTGACCTTCGTCTATAACGAGCACATCGTACATATTCTTGGCATCATTACGTAGCTCGCATGCGTACGAGATAACATTAACACCTGTACGGAAGAGCTCGTTTTTAACAAAATTTGCGAAATTTTCACTCCTAGTTATAAATGCCACACTATTGCCATCGGCAGAGTGCTTGCGCGCTACGTACATTGCTAAGAAGGATTTGCCAGTACCAGCTCCTCCCAAAACCATCAGTCTAGGCAACCCCTCAAGCATTGATAAACGCGAGTACTGAGTTTGGGTTAACCCTTGCATTTGCGCCTTAATCACTCTCAAACTGCTACTGATCGAAGGAACCTTATCGAAATCGGGCCTTAAATAATCGGCTATAGCCTTCACTTCTTCGCCAGTTAACTTTCTTGAATGTGGCCGCTTGCTTTGCCAATGATCATATACCCGGCTTAAGAACTGCTTCATAGTGCTAGCCGATCCAACTATGTCTGTGTACCCTGTAATTTCATCACCTTGCTCGGCTAGCGCCGCTGCGTGATTGCCTGATATACGCGCTATATCAGAAAATATGCAAGCCCAACCGGATACCATATTGTCTACAAGACCACCAAATTCGGGCCTTAAGTACTGGTCCACTAGTGCATAATAATTATCCTTTGCCTGTACAGCAGGACTGTTCCTGGTAGTCTTACCGCTGTATTTCCAAATGCCACCCGAACACTCGATGCTTCCGCTTTTTACTTCCACAACGAGTATTCCTAATTCGCATATAATTAAAAAGTCTATCTCGTGCCATCTTTTGCGTGATCTATCATAATTTGAAAGATTCAACGAGTGCAGGGCTACATCGTGTTTTAATAGGTTTACGTGTTTTAGCAATTCAAAAACACGTCTTTCTCCCTCATTAACATTTACAAGATCATTTATCGATTCCCGAGGGTATATAAATGATGGGATAAGTTTCATATAGCATCCTAGCTATGTATTTAGTATTAATTAATATACTTCTTTATAACCAAAGCCAAATACTCGGCCAGTAATGGTGGAATTGCATTACCTACCTGTGTGTACCTAGGGCACTGCTTAATTCTAAGATGCCCTCCAGTTGTATATTTTCCATGAAATTCAAACTTGTCAGGAAATGATTGCAATCTAGCCGACTCCCTAACAGTTAATACTCTTGGACTTTCGTAATGCAAAATATCATCTGGCAATGTCGTAATAGTAGGCGATGGTCGATTTTTCGCCTGTACACTAATCCTATGCTTCTTGAGACCCAGCTTAATTAAATCTTTACTGGGGATACCCATAGTTCCATAGCCATTGTATTTTTCTTGGAGTTCAGAAAATCTTTTAACTGTTTCATCCGAGTGATTAGTTAAAGCCATGCTATTCGGCGATTTGCCTTCCATATCACCATGCATCAATACCTGATAGGGTTTGTTTTTACTAGGCCCTTTATAATCAACCTGATAATACCTTGCCCTATCTGGGCAAGGTATAAGTTTGCATCTTCTGTTTTCTTTTAAGTCGGATATAGCTTCATATGCAGTTATATATTGTTTATTCCCTATACCCTTAGCCACCAGAAAATTCCTTCTTATATCATCTAACATTTCTTCGTCATCAAAGGGATGTACTTGTTCCTTTTTTATTATTTTTTTGTTAATCCCTAAAATAAAAAACCTGATCCTTTTTTGCGGAACACCATATTCAGAAGCATCAATTATTTTTGTTCTGCAATCGTAACCTATAGCCTCGAGTCTTTTGATCATCTTTTTTGCATAGGTACTATCGTCCCTGCCATTACCATTAGCTTTAAAACTACTTGCAATTCCTTTAGTGTTTTCTACCAAAATTACTTTTGGTCTTATCTTGTCAATAAAATCAATATATCTATATATCAGTTGATTGCGCGGATCTCT
The DNA here is from genome assembly GCF_024808875.1 of Methylohalomonas lacus. Taxonomy (GTDB): domain Bacteria; phylum Pseudomonadota; class Gammaproteobacteria; order Methylohalomonadales; family Methylohalomonadaceae; genus Methylohalomonas; species Methylohalomonas lacus. The sequence goes on along the minus strand of NZ_JANUCT010000001.1, from coordinate 179,075 downwards.
TTCATCCCTTTTGCCATATGTACTAAAACCCTGACATGGTGGACCACCTACAACCACATCTATGGTCGGCCTTAATTTATCAATCGATTTGATATATTTTTTAATAAAATAATCATTTAATGTGTGATTTTTGCATTTAACTAAATCATTTGGCCAGCAAAATTTTCCGAACCTATCACTATCTATTAGATTATTCTTGAGTGTAGAAAATGCCATCTGATCTGACTCAATCGCTAAGATACCTCTGTATCCTGCCAACATAAAACCTAGTGAAAAACCACCACAACCGGCAAAAAGATCTACAAAATTAATACTCATATCACTATTTCTTTATTGTTAAATAAATAATTGGAACATTGACTGCTTGTCTATATAAAAAACATGGGTTTTACCCTTCTTCTATAGACAGTTGAATCAAATGCGATTCGTTGTCTTGATACATTCCCCACTGCCGGTGTTTCCTGGGATCATAGATGCACGCGATGCAACTAAAAACAGCTGCGACGACTTCGGGTGGACTCTGGCATCGACGCTAGCTCATCTGCTCACGTTTACACATGCCAAGAACTCTTCCCAAACCGCATTGACAATGCTATTACCGAACTCACTCTTGCTGAGAAGAAGGTTATGACCTTCTAGAAAGCGTTAGTACTCGTTATTGTTAATACTGGCAATCCCCAGCCGAGTGCAATACCATCGGCGTGGTGGGTACCATGTTGCCATAATGCCACCAGCACGGCCTGTAATACCAGCTATTGATACTGACGGAGACTTATGAATCAGCCAACGACCTGATGATGCCAGAGGTCCCGCACAATACACAGGTACAGTAATCTCTTGGCCGTAGGGACTTACGTAATATCCTTTACCCATTTCGTACCGCCCCCCTAGAACGTCGCGCCGAGTTCTTCACCATCATCATCGGACCGGCCTCCGATTCTGTCAAAGAAATTTGCCCCCTCACACCCCTGTTGCTACAAAGGCACGCCTGATGGACCTAGCTTGAGCCGGACACACCCTATTCCGATCTGGCAGACATCGTGGCCTCGTCCTAGGCCGACTTCGTGACTCATCCTATACCCACGCGTGAACACAATCCCATAACTAGAGCCCGGATCCGCTTCTGCCTATCGCCGACCAGCCCTAAGCCTACTCGTAGCCAAGATTATCGATCTCGGTTTTTTTTAATTACTGTACTGCAATCAAAGAATGGAGGTGTCCCAATGAGTTCACAGGGCGCCCCCTCATCTGGCGACTTATGTTTGGCGACGGCCGTATCGAATACGGAGGACCGACCCGACCGGCTTCGCATCACCAATTGAGCATTACGTCTAGAAAGCCATTGGCATGAAAAGTAGCTCATCCGATACAAGGAAGCCACCTTCTTCTTACGCGTGAAGGGCGATTCGATGATCGATGCCGGCATCCACAACGGCGCACCCTGATGGTCGACCGGGCTATCATATATGCTTAATAAATTGCGGCTACAGACTAAGACTCAATTCCGCCGAATTCGCTGACTGAGGTATCCTTCTGTTACTACTATTCCCTCACGTCCTATCACCATATAGGCGTTGAAATATTGACTGAAGGCTTGAAAAAGATGGCTGCCCAGATGTTGACGCACCCTGCGCTTTGTCTTCTTATCGAAGAATCGCTTTTCAGTACCATCACCTGCATTAATAGATGCCCCAAACTTGTCCAGATAATCCAGGACCGCATCGGGAATGCATCGCTGCTTACGCGCGTCTGTGCGTGCGTTGTTTTGTGCAGTGAGTCCATGTTTGAGCGCCTCTCTTAATCTAAACTGTAGAGTTCGTCGATGCTGTATTCCTTCCAGCCAACACCTTTAACGATACCGTAAATACCGTTGCTGTTCGGCCGGCGCCAGTAGGGCGACTCCGCCCGTTTAAGTGTATCCAGGGCTTCCTCGAAATCGGATATGTAGCACTCACGTCCTTTCGGTCCAATCTGATAACCCTTTTTCCGTTTCAAAGAAGGTCTAAACGGCCTACCCTCTCGGTCTATGGGCACTGTGACGGTATTACGGTTCTGTTGAGAGACGGGCTTGAAGCCCCTGTAATCTGCGTAGTCCCCCATGAACATAGTAGACCTGAAGCCTTTACGGCTCGGTAACCACTCGAGCAGGCTTGCATCGGCTACGCATTGCCGGCCGTCATCCTCAAGGTATGTTTTCAGCTCACTCCGGCTGATGGCATTTCGGACACTGGCTATGGACATATGAGCTAGCAGCGCTACATCTTCGGGGGTGATAGGTTCTTCAATCGAGATAGCAGGATTGCTAATGCTGTCGAACCGGGCCCGCGCTCGCGCGACTTGACTGACATGCCTAATTCGTTTGTAAGACTCAGAATCTAAATCTTCCAGGAACTTCGCATGATACATAAATGTCTCGGCATCCTGCTGCGCATCGAAAATATGACCGTTCTTACTCCAATCCCACTCGGCTGCAAAAGCATAGTCGTACAGCGCCATGAAGGCCGAGGCTAAGTATGTGACGGGGAGACTGTCGACATACCATTGCCTATTGCGCGCTATCGGTTCGTCAGTCCATTTCCTGCCAAAAGTCATGTGAATCAGGTGTGACTCTAGCAAGGCAAGGGCTTCTTGTATGTCCTGGCGCAGGGTTTCCTTAGTAAAGAACTCGGGTACTTCTGATTTGCTATATTCGACCATGATTGGTTCCTTGTGTCTGATGTGAATAAAACGTTAATACTGGACATAATAATAGACGGGTCAAATATGATATGCAAGTTCATAATAGAAATATTTAAGGAATATCTTCTGCCACACAGGGCACCATATCCAGGCGTAATAGCCGGAAAAAAGCCTTAGAGCGCTTTTAGAGACTGCTAGAGGTAGCGTGGCACATTGAGGTGAGGACGGATGGAGGGGGAAGGCAGCTCTCCACATTTAGACCGTCGTGTAATACGTAGGTATACTTGGGTAGTAGCCTGAGAGCTACTCACCCCAGAAAAATAGGCGTTATAGGGGTATATATGGGGGTAGAAGTATCAAGTTAGTCCATATTTCTTCCAAAATAACATATAGTTAGAGTATTAGTTTGGATGTCGCTCCCGCACCACTTGCTTTCCCGAACAATTCGAGACCTGCACCTGCCGCCCGCTTAAACACGACGTCCGTGGCGATCGGGTTGTAAAGACTGGCGCGCGCCATCGCGCCCGCTCGTTCAATCGCGTTAACGCTGACAGTCACCCGCCAGCGAGGCTATCAGCGCTTCGGTCGCGGCGGCGACAGTCTCCAGATCGTCTTGCCGGGTACCCCGCAAGACCAGATTCACGCCGTAACGGTCGGTCTCGAAAAAGGGGTAACTGCCGATGCTAACCGCGGGAAACTGCTGCTGGATCTCGCCCAGACCGGCGGCCAGTTCACCCTCGCGGCAGTTGGTTGTCAGCGTCAGGCTCAGGATCGGCGCACCGCGATCGAGCCGCTCGGCGAGCGCATCGAACATCGCCTGCATAACCGAGGGAATACCGGCAAGCACGAACACGTTCTCGATCTGGAAACCGGGCGCACCACTCAGCGGATTGTCGATCGGTACCGCGCCGACGGGCATTTCCGCCATTTTCAGCCGCGCCGCGTTCACCTTGTCGCCGTAGAACTCGAGCAGCACCTGCTCGGCGGCAGGATTACGTTCCAGTTCACGGTCGAAGGCCCGCGCAACAGCGGCAGCCGTGATGTCGTCGTGGGTGGGACCGATGCCGCCAGTGGTAAAGACGTAATCGAATTGCTGACGACAGTCGTTAACGTGGCGCACAATGGTCGCGGTATCGTCGGCGATCACCCGCGCCTCGGCCAGCGGAATGCCGAGCGCGGCCAGCCGCTGGCCGGCAAAGGCCAGATTCTGATCCTGGGTGCGACCGGACAGTAGTTCGTTGCCTATTAGTAGCAGGCAGGCGACGGGCGTGGTGGGTTCGGACATCGGCTGGCGCAAGGATTCTTCAGGGATTGCTGCATGATAATGCATTCGCCCACTGTCGGGCGACGGAATACACGCAACGCGATGATCCCATGACTGCGCGGCTGAGGTGCAACACCCAGCGAATTAAAAAAGCGCACGTCCCTGTGCATCCAAGTTATCGCTGAGCTGCGTGAAACAGTCTAGGACAGCAAAAAACATAATGCAAACGATTTTTATTATCATTTACTAAATATGTCGCCAGTATCTCTCGCGGCGCCGAACCGGCCCGCTATAATGGCGTCCGCAGCCGTAACCCGACACCCGCCAATGCCCTGAATGACAGCCTCGCAAGTGCAAAGCCCCGCATTTCTGCAACGCCGGCTGCAGTACCTGCTGCTACTGCGGCTGCTCGCCGTGGCCGCGCAGCTCGTTGCCCTGCTGCTCATGGCCGGGCTGTTCGGCATCAACCTGCCGTGGCTGCCGTTGGTCCTGATCCTGGCCGGCCTGCTCGGCTATACCGGACTGGCCTGGCAGCACGCGCGCGAGACCAATGCCAGCAGTGATGCCGCCATTTTCCGCCAGCTGCTGGTCGACATTGTCGCCCTGTCGGCACTGGTTTATTACAGCGGCGGTCCAGCCAACCCGTTCATCGCCCTGTTCCTGCTGCCGATCACCTTCGCCGCCGCCAGCCTGCGCCCCCGCCATGCCTGGCCGCTGGCCGGGCTGGCGGTGCTGGCCTACACGCTATTGATGTTTTTTCACCGGCCGGTGCTGGCGCCCCATCACGGCCACGGCGAGAATTTTGCCCTGCACCTGTGGGGCATGTGGTACGGCTTCATCATCAGCGCCGCCCTGCTGGTGTACTTCGTTGGCCGCATCGGCCACGCCCTGCGCGAGCGCGACCGCCAGCTGGCCATCGCCCGGGAAAACGCGCTGCGCGCCGACCAGTTGATCGCCCTGGGCACCCTGGCGACCGGCACTGCGCACGAACTCGGCACGCCATTGTCAACGATGGCGGTGGTGGTCGCCGACATGGAAACCGATCCGGTGCGCAATCACGATCCGGAGACGCGCGACAATCTGCACTGCCTGCGCGAGCAGATCGACCGCTGCAAACAGGTCCTCGCGCGGCTGGCCAGCGACGCCGGCCAGCTGCAGGCCGACACCGGCCAGGCACAGCCAGTGGACGACTACCTGGCCGGTGTCGTCGACGAATGGCGTGCCTTGCGGCCCGGCATCGAGTTGCACAGCCGCTGGCTGGGGCGGCGGCCGGCGCCACGGCTGCTCGCCGATCGCACCCTCACCCAGGCCTTGCTGAACGTGCTGAACAACGCTGCCGATGCCGATGCCGGACACATTCGGCTGGTCGCCTGCTGGTCCGGCGAACGTTTGCTGGTGCGCATCAGCGACGACGGCAGCGGTCTGCCGGCGGCCGCGCGCGCGCGCCTTGGCGCCGAGCCCTACAGCAGCAAAGCCGCTGGTGACGGCCTCGGGCTCGGACTGTTCCTGGCGCGTACCACGCTGCAACGCTTTGGCGGCCGTCTCGAAATTGACGACAGCACCAGCGGCGGCGCCCGCGTTGACATCGACCTGCCCCTGCGGGCACTGCTGGCAGAGTAACGTCCATGAACGAAAACGGCGAACTGCTGCTGGTCGACGACGACGCCACCTTCTGCCGGGTGCTGGCGCGGGCGCTGACCCGGCGTGGCTTTACGGTCAGTCAGGCCGGCGACGGTAGCGCGGCACTGACACAGGCCCGGCAGCAGCCACCGGACTTCGCCGTCATCGATCTCAGCATGCCGGGCGAATCCGGGCTGCAACTGATACAGCCGCTGATCGCCATCAACGCCGACATGCGCATCGTGGTACTGACCGGCTACGCCAGCATCGCCACCGCAGTCGAGGCGATCAAGCTCGGCGCCATGCACTACCTGACCAAGCCGGCCGATGCCGATGCCGTCTGCCAAGCTTTCCAGCTCGACACCGGCAACGCCGGCATCGACGTCACCGAGCAGCCGGTCCCGCTCAATCGGGTCGAGTGGGAACACATCCAACGCGTTCTGAAGGAATGCGACGGCAATATCTCGGCGACGGCGCGCCGGCTCGGCATGCACCGGCGCACCCTGCAGCGCAAGCTGCAGAAGCGGCCCAGCCGCTGACGACAGCAGTCAGACCATGACCGATCGGAACGCGGCAGGGCCGCCAGCAGTCTATTGAAGTGAGGGCAGCAGGCGGGGGGAACCGTTTTTTGCGACGTGTCCGCAGGACACGGGGAGATGATGCCGATGACCAAGGTCAAGCTTGCCACCACGGATGAGATCCCCGAAGGCGGCATGATCATGCGCAATCATGAAAGCCTTTTTGTCACACTCGCCAAGGTAGACGGCAGGATCTACGCGCTCGATGACATCTGTACACACCAGGACGCGCCGCTGCATGAAGGCGAACTGGGCGTCTACGACGACAACCCCTACATGCTGACCTGCCCCTGGCACGCGGCGCATTTCGATATCCGTAACGGCACGGTCGAACAGGACACACCCTGGGCGAGCGACACGACAACCTACGACGTCGAGGTTCAGGATAACGATGTCTACGTGGATCTATAGAGATCATGGCCACTACCCTGACGCCGACGGCGGTTGAAACACAGCCGCAGACCGAAACCACCCGTACCTTCGTTTTCCACTTTGACGACCCGCCCGCCTACCGCGCCGGGCAATACGTGACGGTGAAACTGGCCGGCGTCGACGATCCGCGCGGGCCGCAACGACCGTTCACCCTGTCCTCCAGTCCGACGGCAACGGATCATTTGGCCATTACGGTCAAAATGACCGGCAGCCCGTTTAAGCAGGCCCTACAGGCGATCGCCACGGATGGGGCGGCAGACCGCGTGCAGCTGCGCGGCCCGCTGGGCGATTTCACGCTGGAGCCGGCGCGGCCGGCGGTCATGGTCGCCGGCGGCATCGGCATCACGCCGTTCATCAGCATGCTCCGCTGGCTACGGGATCAACCGGACGCGCCCAGCATCAGGTTGCTGTATTCCAACGACACGCCAGAAGACATCGCCTTTCAGGATGAACTGAACGGTATTGCCGAACAGGCGGACTGGCTGGACGTGGTGCACACGATCACGCAGCCGGACAGCGCCGGGCACTGGACTGGCCGCAGCGGCCGCATCGACGCCGAACTCATCGCCAGCCAGAGCGATGATCTCGACAGCCCGGTCTATTACCTATGCGGACCGCCAGGCATGGTCAGCGCCATGGAAAACCTGCTACAGGATGAACTCGATGTGCCCGCCGCCGACGTGCGCAGCGAAAAATTCAGCGGCTACTAGTGGGACAACAGGATGCCGGCGGGAACCTGCCGTTGCGCTTAGGCGGCCTGGACAGGGATGGCCTGGCTGATGCGGCGGACGTGGTTATCGGCGTCGAGGTAGACCAGCGTCGGCTTGAAGCTGCTCATCTTGTCGGCCGCGATCGCGGCATAGGCGCAGATGATGACGCGATCACCGGGCTTGGCCTTGTGGGCGGCGGCGCCGTTGACCGAGATCACGCGCGAGTGGTCCTCGGCGCGGATCGCGTAGGTGGTGAAACGCTCGCCGTTGTCGATGTTGTAGATCTGGATCTGCTCGTACTCGTGGATGCCCGCCGTTTCCAGTAGGCGGCCATCGATCGCGCAGGAACCGTCGTACTCCAGCTCCGCATGAGTAACGCAGGCCTGATGCAGTTTGGCTTTTAAAACAGTCAGTTGCATTCGAATTTACGCTGGCTGGATTGTGCAGGGCAATAAGTATGGCCGATCAGACGCGTTGCATCAATCATCGGATGGCGCGCCGACGGCGACATTGTCGATGAGCCGCGCACGCCCCAGCCAGGCAGCACCGAGGACGCGCAGCGCCGTGCTGGCGGCAGTCGGTACGCTCAGATCGGCGGCGTCGCGAACCGCGACATACTGTGGCCGCCAGCCGCCGTCGTGAAGCGCGACCAGGGCCTCGCGCTCGAGCCGGGCGAAGTCGCGCTCGCCGGCGGCGATCGCCTGGGCGATGCCGCTGAGCAGCTGGTACAGTTGCGGCGCACGGACGCGTTCGTCCGCGTCCAGGTAGGCATTACGCGAACTCATGGCCAGACCGTCACGCTCACGTTGCGTCGCCACCGCTTCGATATCGACGTCGAGGGCGAGGTCGGCCACCAGCCGCCGGATGACCAGCAACTGCTGGTAGTCCTTTTCACCGAACAGCGCGACATCGGGGCGTAGCATGTTCAGAAGCTTGGTCACCACGGTGGCGACGCCGGTGAAATGGCCCGGGCGGTATTCCCCGCACAGCACGTCATCCAGAGCCGGCACACGCACCTCGGTATGGCCCTCGAGGCCGGCCGGGTACATGCTGGCCACGTCCGGCATGAACACCAGGTCGGTGCCGGCGGCCTCGAGCTGCTCACGATCGGCCGCCTCGCTGCGCGGGTAGTGGTCGTAATCCTCACCGGCGACAAACTGGGTCGGGTTGACGAAGATCGTCGCGACCACCCGGTCGGCGCTCTTTCGGGCCGTCTCCACCAGGCCCAGATGGCCGGCGTGCAGGTTGCCCATGGTCGGCACCAGGGCGACGCGTCGGCCCTGGCGCTGCCAGTCAGCCAGCTGCGCCCGTGCCGCCGGGCGTTCGCGAACGGTTTGCATAAGTCTCGGAACCTGAATCGGGCGAAAAACGCCGGAATTGTAACAGCCGGCGCCGGGCTAGTCGGCTGCCGGCGGCGGGAATTCGCGCGCCTTGACCGCCGCTACATAGGCCGCCAGCGCCGCCTGGATGCTGTCGCGACCGGTGAGAAAGTTCCGCGCGAAGCGCGGCTGGTATTCGCTGATGCCGAGCACGTCTTGCAGTACCAGCACCTGGCCGTCGCAGTCGCCGCCAGCGCCGATACCGATGACCGGCATGCGCACGGCGGCGCGGATGTCGGCCGCCAGCTGTGGCGGCACACACTCGAGCACCAGCAGCTGCGCACCGGCTTCTTCCAGCGCTACGGCGTCGGCATGGATGCGCGCGGCGGATTCGCTGTCACGGCCCTGGATGCGGAAGCCGCCGAGTTCGCGGATCGACTGGGGCTGCAGGCCGAGGTGGCCGCAGACGGCGATCCCGGCACGGCTCAGCTGCACCACCGTATCGACCATGACCGCGCCACCTTCCAGCTTGACCACGTCGGCGCCGGCGGCAACCAGTTGCCGTGCATTGGCCAGCGCCTGGCCGGCGCTGGTGTAGCTTTGATACGGCAGATCGGCAACCAGCAGCGTATCTGTCAGACCGCGTCGCACCAGTCGCGTATGGTAGGCCATGTCCGCCATGGTGACACCGAGCGTGTCGGCCTCGCCGTGCAGCACCATGCCGAGCGAGTCACCGACCAGCACCACCTCGATGCCGGCGGCTTCGGCCAGCCGGGCAAAGCCGGCGTCATAGGCGGTCAGGCTGACAATCGGTTCGCGCTGCGCTTTCAGCGCCGCCAGGTTATCCAGCGTGACGGGCGTACTCATGATGCAACCATTCTATATCGCACCGGGATTGAAGTAATGCCGGCCCGGCGGCAGATCGCGGATGCGCTCCAGCAGCAGGTTGAAGTCGTCGTGGCCGGCGGCCAGGTTGAAATCGGCGGTGTTGACGATCAACAGCGGTGAACGCTCGTAATGATGGAAGAATTCGACGTATGCCTCGGCCACGCGCCGCAGGTAGCTCTCGTCGATCAGCTGCTCGTAATCAATCGCGCGCGTCTCGATGCGTTTCAGCAACACCTCGATCGGCGCCTGCAGATAGATCACCAGGTCCGGCTGCGGCGCGGCCAGCGTCATCCTGTCGTAGACCTGCTGATACAGGGCGAGCTCGTCACGGTTCAAAGTCAACGCGGCAAACAGGCGATCCTTTTCGATCATGAAATCGACCACCCGTGCCGGCTGGAACAGGTCGCCCTGGCGCAACGACTGGATCTGCTGGGCGCGCTGGAACAGAAAGAACAGCTGCGTCGGCAGCGCGGCGTTTTCGGGATCCTGGTAAAAGCGCGGCAGGAACGGGTTATCCTCGGCGCGTTCCAGCAATAGATCGGTCTGATAGGCCTGCGCCAGGCGTTTCGCCAGCGTCGTCTTGCCAACGCCGATCGGCCCCTCGACGACGATATAACCGGAGCGGTTGTTACTCGGCATCGGCAATGACTTCCAGATCGTCCGTGTTCATTCGCGCCAGCAGATCGCTGACCGGGCCCAGGCCGGGGATCGCCAGATTCGGCGCCAGGTCATGCAGGGGCTTGAGCACGAAACCGCGGTTGGCCATTTCCGGATGCGGCACGGTCAGCCGCGGGCTGTCGATGATTGCATCACCGTATAGCAGCACGTCAAGGTCCAGGGTGCGCGCGCCCCAGCGCACGCCGTCGCGCCGCCGGCCCTGCTGCTGCTCGATGGCCTGTAAGCGATCGAGCAGATCCAGCGGCGCCAGCCGCGTCTCCAGACAGGCAACCGCGTTGAGGTAATCGGGTTGATCCTGTGGCCCGACCGGCCGGCTGCGATACAGCGGCGAAGCCGTGCAGCGATCCGTCTCAGGCAGACGGCCGAGCTCGGCCAAGGCCGAGGCGAGCTGTTGCCGCGGCGCATCGAGGTTGCTGCCGAGACCGATATAAACGGTCGTCATCAGGAATCGTTATCGGGCTTGCTCTGCCGCCGGCGGCCGCCGCGGCGCCGGCGCCGGCGCGGGCTGCGCGGGTCTTCTTCGCGATCCGGAACCGCCGGCATGTCGACCTGCAGTTCGGTCCAGAACTCGGCGATGTCCTGCACCGGCTCACCAGCCGCGGCACGTAACAGCAGGAAGTCGTAGGCGGCGCGAAAGCGTGGATGCGTCAGCAGCTTGGTGGCGCGCTTGCCCTGGCGGCCGGCCTGCGCCTCGAGCCGCGCCTGCAACGCCCAGATGTCCTTGGCCACCAGTGTGAAACGTCGTGGCAGGGCGATGCTGGCGATCTGTTTCGAGACCACGTCGTCGCTGGCCAGCTGCTGCGCCTGATGCGTGTTCATGCCTTCGGCGACGTAGGCCTCGGACTGCTGGCGCAGCGGGTCCCAGAGCAGTGCGGCGATCAGGAACGCCGGCGTCACCGGCTTGTTCTCGGCCAGCCGCTGATCGGTATTGGCCAGCGCGCGAATGGCGAAAGTATGCGGGAAACCGCCTTCCTGTGCTGACAGGCTCGCCTCGGTCTGCGGAAACAGGTAGGCGAACAGGCCATGATGGCGCAGCGCCTCGAAAGTCTGCACCGCGTAGCCGCTCAAAAACAGCTTGAGGAATTCCTCGAACAGCCGCGCCGCAGGAATATCGTCGAGCAGGTGTGCCAGTTCCGGCAACGGTTTCTGCGTGTCCTCATGAATGCGGAAACCCAGCTTCACCGCGAAACGCACGGCGCGCAGCATGCGCACCGGGTCCTCGCGATAGCGTCTTTCCGGTTCGCCGATCAGGCGCAGGTTGCCGGTCTTGATGTCGTGCAGACCGCCGACGTAGTCGACGATGGAAAAGTCCTCGATATTGTAGAGCAGCGCGTTGACGGTGAAATCGCGCCGCCAGACATCCTCGTCCACCGAACCATAGACGTTGTCGCGCAGGATGCGGCCCTCGCGGCTTTCGTCCTCGACTTCCTCCGCATCGACGGTGGCACGAAACGTGGAGACTTCGATGATCTCCTGGCCGAAGCGTACATGCGCCAGACGAAAGCGGCGACCGATCAGGCGGCAGTTGCGGAACAGCTCGCGCACCTGTTCCGGCAGGGCATCGGTCACGACGTCGAAATCCTTCGGTTCGCGCCCGAGCAACAGATCACGCACACCACCGCCGACCATGTACGCCTGAAAGCCGGCGTTCTTCAACCGGTACAATACCTTCAGCGCATTGGGGCTGATGTTGTCACGCGAGACATTGTGCTCGGCGCGCGGAATAATCCGTGGCTTCACATCAAGCTTGCTGATATTTGAGTCGGCGCTGGCGCCTGTTGAGTCCTGCATACCTGGAGCGTGCCGCCCGGTTGATCAATTAACATTTATGCTGAAAGCGCCGCCTGGCGCATTCAATCGCTGGATTTGTTCAGGCAACGCTTGGAGCGCTGCCGGCAGGTACGTATAATAACATCACAATTACAGCTGATCCTGAACTGTCCGACTGCTCCCTTCGTCTAGCGGCCCAGGACGTCGCCCTCTCACGGCGAAAACAGGGGTTCGAGTCCCCTAGGGAGCGCCATTTTCACTCATCATCCGCCCAGCAGTCTCTTCAGTCGGGTGACCGCCTCGCTGCCGACCTGTTGTTCGGCCTTGCGCAGTAAATAGCGGCGCCGGAAACCACGACTGCGCAAATCCACGAGTATTTCCAGCAACTGATAATCCGGCCGCCGGTGTTTCAGGGCATCGAAGAGAATATCGAGCTGGGTTTCCGACCACAGGGTCTTGGGCAGGGTCTCGTCGGCCATTGAGTGCTCCCGGGTTAGCCGGGCCGCCCGGCGGGTGACGCCGCGGCAGCCTGTATCAACGGGGCCGGTCTATGAATACCGTCTCCCCGTGCATACTCCACCCCCGCTTTTCAGCATAGCAAGGATTACCGCGCTTTCGCCCTGTTCAACCGCAGCATGCCATGCATAACGTGACGGACTTCATCAAATGAGCCGCTGCAGGCTGGGGCGAGCCCTGAAAACCGGCTGCGGGCCAGCGGCACAGATGCAATAATTTAGGTGATTTGCTCCGAGCGCAACATTCCCGATCGATGCAGACATTTCAGCGCAAAGTCCTCCTGCTGTTCGCCAGCGCCGTTCTGCTTGGCGTGGTGTTCATCGGCCTGATCATGGCAAATGCCTACGAGGGTCAGGAAACCCGCCAGCAAGCCAGCGACAGCCGCGAACGGCTGCTGCTGTTGAAGGATATGGTGGCAACCCTGTTCGAGGCCGAATCCAGTCAGCGCGCCTACGCCGCCAGCGGCGACCCGCTGTTCAAGGAAGAACATGTCATTGTCCGCCGCGAACTCGAGACCATCCTGACGCAACTGCGGCAACAGACCTTCCCTGAGGCAATAAGCACTGATCAGATTGCTCAGCTTGCTGACCTAATAGAGCTGCGCGCGCAGAGCATGGATGAACTCGTGCAGATTCGTGATGAAGAGGGTACCGCCGCTGCCGCAGCCTACATCGAAACACATAAAGGCGAGCGACTGACCGACAGAATCCGCACCATCAGCAACAACATCCTCGATACGGAAGCGAGCGTACTCGCCAACCGCCGTGCCACTGTCCAGCGACATGAACAACAACTCTTTTATCTATTAGGCGGTGGCGGCCTGCTCAACATCCTGCTGCTCGGCTGGGCGTTTATTCTGATCCGGCATGAACAGCGCCGCGCCGAGACATCGGTGGACCAGCTGCGCGCCTACAGCGACGAAATCACCTACATCAACCAGCTCAGCAACAGCCTGCAATCCTGCGAATCGCAGGCCGCCGCCGCCGAGGTCATCCAGCACTTCATGCAACTGTTGTTTCCCGCAACCCGGGGCGGCTTTTACATGATGCGCGCGTCGCGCAACCTGCTGCAGCTGGCAGCGCGCTGGGGCGATGACGACGACACCAACCCTCTGGTCGATCCCATCGAGCCGAACGATTGCTGGGCACTGCGACTGGGCCGCCTGCACAGCCTGCGTTCGACGCTGACGGATTTGCGCTGTCACCATGCCGCCCAGCACAGTGGCCATTACATCTGCGTACCGATGATGGCGCAGGGCGAGACGGTGGGACTGTTGCATCTGCGGCCGGCCGCCGACAACGCGATCGATGTGATGGAAAAACGCGCCGGAATACTGGCCGCACACATCGGCAGTGCGCTGGCGAGCATCTCGCTGCGCGAGGCCCTGCAACAACAGAATATTCGCGACCCGCTGACCGGCCTTTACAACCGCCGCTACCTGGAAGAAACCGTGGAACGCGAGCATTTGCGCGCCCAGCGCGACAACAGTGGTCTTGGCGTCATCATGGTCGATATCGATCACTTCAAGCAGTTCAACGACAATCACGGTCACCAGGCCGGTGATCTGCAGCTCAAGGAGTTCGCCCACTACCTGCGCCGACATATCCGTGGCGAAGACATTGCCTGCCGTTACGGCGGCGAAGAATTCGTGCTGCTGTTGCCGGGCAGTACGCTGGAGCAGGCCCGCGACCGCGCCGAGTCGCTGCGCCAGGGGCTCAGCAGTCTCCAGCTCGATTTTCACGGCCAGTCCTTGCCGACAGTGACCGCCTCATTCGGCGTGGCCGCCTTTACCAATCAGGATCAGGACTGGGAAACGGTATTGCACCTGGCGGATACCGCACTCTACCAGGCCAAGCGCGCCGGCCGTGACCGGGTGGTGGTCACTGATTACGGCGACAAGACATCGGCAGCGAACCCGGCGTAACTGCTGGCATGGACTGACTCTCAGGCAAGTGAATCAAGCCGTGGAGTCAGTTTCCCCGCGGCCAGGCAATCATCTCCCCCGGCCTGCCTCAGTAATCCGCAGCCATGCATGCCAAACGCCGCGTCTACAAAGTGACTACTAAAAGCATGACACGCGTGCCGGCCCTCGCCACGGGTGTGCTGGAAACAGGCAATATGGGCCGGGACGCACACGAATGGTGCCGACTGCCCCCTCAGGGTGCGTGAGTGCAACCTCATGCCTGAATTCCGGTCGTCATGTTGTTGATTTTATTGAAACACAACATTGGCACGCCACGTGCAGTAACTACAGTGCAGATATCCTCTCCTCTTAGTAACCAGGCATGCAGCACTTCCTGCCATTCGGGCGCCACCTCGGCGCCCGCTTTTTTTCAGGGTCCGTCGTGCCGGGCATAAGTGTCCTTATTATCGATGCGGTTGAGCAGCGTGTTGATGGCATTGACGACCAGCCCGGGTTCGTCCATGTGAATCGAATGCCCCGAATGCTCGGCGATCAGGTGCACGGCATCGGCGTCCAGCCCGGCCAGCTCGTCCTGCAACGCCATCCAGGTAAATTCCATCGCATCGCCGTAAGCCGTGTGCGGCCAAACCCGCAGGCCGCGGGTCAATACCAGTAACGGGACATCCGGCAATTCGCCGGCCTGGCGCACCTGTTCGGCGCTGCGCGGGAAGTGCTCCATTTCCTCGTGCACGGTCATGGCCGTCTTCCAGGTGGTAATCAGCTGGTAAGCCAGTGCCACGTACGGTTCCGGGTAATTCGGGTGCAGCCGCAACTGCCGCAACAACGCCACACGACGTCCGCCTGGTGCCGGCCGGCGCGGCTGCCTGTACTGCGGCAGGCGTTGCACCTGCTCCGGGTGCGAGGCCTCAATCAGTACCATGCCGGCCACCTTGTCGGGATTACTGCGGGCATAGTGCTGCACGGAATAACCGCCGAACGAGTGGCCGACCAGAATATAGGGCGGCCGTACGGTCGCCGCCGCCAGCAACCGCTGCAGCTCGTTGCTGATGCGGGCCGTCGTCCGCGGCAAAGGTCCCATGTCGCTCCAGCCGTAACCGGCGCGATCGTAGGCACAGACACGCGTATGCGCCGACAATGCCCGCTGGACCGGCAACCACTCCAGGGAAAAGCCACCCACGCCGGCGTCGAGGATGATCGTCGGCGTCCCCCGGCCCTGGCAGTGGATATGCAGCTTGTAACCGCCGACATCCAGCCGCTGGCCCGGCGGCGCGTCGACGGCATAGCGCGGCTGCCCGGCCAGGGCCATGGCGGGCAGCAGCAGGCACAGGCCTGACAGGACAAGCTTTCTGAACATGTCCAGCATCATCGTCTCGCCAACTTGCGGTATAGTTGTAGTGGCTGCAGTTATCTGTGTGACCTGTCACGGGACGGATGATTTCAAGCCGTCACAAGATAAATCCAACCACCACGAAACGCTCACTATGCTGCCCGACAGAGCAAGCCTGAAAATGCTGGCACGGCAACTCGCGGCCATGGTCTACGACGGCCTGTTGCTGGTCGGTGTCCTGTTTGTCGCCAGCCTGCCCGTTACCCTGCTCAGCGGCGGCGCAATTCCTGCCGGTGCCCCGGCTTTCCAGCTTTACCTGCTCGGCATCATCTTTCTCTACCTGGCCTGGCAATGGACCCGCGGCGGCCAGACCCTGGGCATGAAGGCCTGGCGCCTGCGGCTGGTCAGTAATGACGCTAACGGTCTGAACTGGGCGCGCGCGTTGTTGCGATTTCTGGCGGCCCTGCTGTCGCTGGCCGCTTGCGGACTGGGTTACGCCTGGCTGCTCGTCGACCGTGAGCGCCTGACCTGGCACGACCGGCTATCGGCAACGCGCCTGGAGCGCACGCCCGATCCGTAACCGGGTCGGCTCAAGACCGCTTGCCACGGCAGGCGCCGCACCACTCTCCGGCCCCATTCATGGCGGGTATCAATGACTACGGCGTATCAACCACAGCGTCACCACGAAGATGACGACGCTGGGCAACGCCGCACTGAAGACAGGGGACAGCTTGAAGACCACGCCCAAGTGTGACATCGCCTGATTGACGATATGAAACAGGATGCCGATCAGCGTACCAATGAATATGCGCTGGCCGATCGCGCCGGAGCGCGCCTCGGCCTTGACCAGCGGCACGGCCAGTGCGATCAGCACGAGAATCGAGAACGGATAGACGATCTTGCTCCATAATGCCTGGCGGTAACGTAACGTGTTCTGGTTGTTGGCGGCCAGGTAGTCGATATATTCACGCAGGTCGAACAGTCCCAGGTGCTCCGGTTTGACTACCACCAGGTTGATGACGTCCGGATTGAGCTGCGTGTCCCAGTCGGCTGATTCAATCGCCTTCTGGCGCACCTTCTCGCGATCGATGACCGTCTGTTGCAGGTCGAACAGCCGCCATTCGCCATCGCGATAATGCGCACGTTCGGCATGTGTGCTAAAACGCAGGCGATTGCTGCCATCGAACTCGTAAATATAGATATCGCGGAACTCGTCATCCGGTAGCAGCGTACGGATGTTGATATAGCTGTTGCCGTCGCGGACCCAGAAACCATAACGCGACTCGGTCGAGATCTGCTCCGACAGCGCCACCGAGCGACGTTTCTGCGCAGCCTGTTCGGCCGGCGGTGCGACGATCTCGGCGAGCATGACGGCAACAACGGCCAGCACCAGACCGCCTTTCAGCAGGCCGTACAGGACCCGGTTCCGCGACACGCCGGCGGCGCGGATGACCGTCAGTTCGCTGTTGCGCGCGAACAGTCCGAGCGTGGTCATCGCGCCGATGACCGCGGCGATGGGAAACAGTTCGGCCACTGTGCGCGGCATGGTCAGGGCGACGTACTCGAACGCGTTATAGACGCCAAAGGCGCCGCGACCGGTATCCTCGAGCTGATCGATAAGCGAGAAAAACGCGAACAACAACATCAGTACAAACAGCACCAGCGCGGTGGTGCGGATCAGCATGGTGCCCAGGTAACGATCGATAATAACCATCAGTGCCTGACCCTGAAGCGTGGCCGCCAGCCGCGCAAATACGGCAGACCGACCAGTAACAAGATGACGCCCGCCATCAGGCCGTGCACCCACCACAGGCCCAGCCAGGGCGGCAACACCTCGCGCACGACCATGGTCTTGGAGATGCTCAGAAGATTGCTATAGAGGAAATAGAACAGCATGGCGATGAAAATGCTCAGGTACTGTTTCTGTTTCACGAACACGCGGTTGAGCATGACCGCCAGCAGCGCCAGCAGAAAAGCACCGATCATCACCGCCAGCCGCCACTGCAGCTCGGCGTACTTGCCGGCATCCCGATTGCGCAACAGCTCGAGTGTGGAGCGCGCTTCCAGATCCAGCGACGTCGGCACGGCCTGTGACCGGCTCAGCAGGACCGAGTAGGTGGCATAGTCGGTGATCTCGTAATCAAGCTGGCCGGGGCGGCCGACGTAACGATGACCGTCCGCGAAGACGATGTAGCGCGTACCGACGGTCGGTTCGTAATCAAAACGCGCCTGGTCCGAACTCAATACACCGAGCTGGCCCTCCTGGCGCACCTGCAGGAACACGTCGGTCATGGCATTGCCGTCCGGCGTCAGGCCCTCGATGTAGACAATGCGCTCACCGTCGCCGAATTCGCGGAACTGACCGGCGCTCAGGCCGGAAATATCGGCTTCCTGCTGGGCGCGCACCTCCAGCGACTGGATCGTCGCCTCGGCCCAGGGCGCCAGGTAAAACACCACCAGCGCCAGCGGCATGGCGAACAGCGCCGTGAAGCGGGTCGCCACGCGCAGCTGGAAACGCAGGCCCAGCCCGGCCGCGCCCATGATGGTCAGCTCCGAGTCGCGCAACAGTCGGCCGTAGGCGAGCAGGATGGCCAGATACAGCGATACCGGCAGCAGCGTCGGCATGTTGGCCAGCAACTTCAGCCCCAGCATCTGGAAAATCAGCTCGCCGGCCAGCTTGCCGGCGGCGGCGTCGGCCAGGTAGTCGACGAAGCGGTGACTCATCAGGATCAGGAACAATAAGCCCGCCAGCCAGACCAAATAGCGAAATATTTCCTGCTGAATGTAGCGTTCGATGATCACGACGGTGCGGCAATTATTCCTGTGTACGAGCGGCTGTGGCAGCAAAGCGGTTTTTTGCGTCGGCTAGAGTAAAGGAATAAACTTGCAAAAACCAACGCATATCCGGCCTTGAACGACTAAGCACCCTTAAATGACAGTTTTTCCCGGTGCCGGCGGAGCCGTCTAACCAGAGAATTATTATGGAATTTACGATCAAAAGCGGTAATCCGGAGAAGCAGCGCAGCGCCTGCATCGTGGTCGGTGTTTTCGAGCCCCGGCGCCTGTCATCAGCGGCACGTACCATCGACCAGGCCAGTGAACGGTTTCTTTCCAACCTGGTACGTCGCGGCGATATCGAGGGCAAACTTGGTCAGACCCTGTTATTGCACAATGTTCCCGGCACACTCGCCGACCGGGTCCTGCTCATCGGCTGTGGCAAAGAGCGCGAGCTTGGCGAGACCCAGTATCGCCGCATCATCGCCACCATGGCGCACAGCCTCAACGACACCGGCTCCATGGAGGCGGTCTGCTACCTGCCGGAGATCAACGTCAAGGGCCGCGATGTCCGCTGGAAGGTACAGCAGGCCGTACTGACTGTACGCGATTCACTGTATCGCTTCGAACAGCTCAAGAGCAAAAAGGAAAGTGCCCGCCGGCCGTTGCGCAAGGTCGTGCTGGGCGTGCCCACGCGTCGCGACCTGACCGCCGGCGAGGAAGCCGTCGAAGTCGGCCAGGCGATTGCCGACGGCGTGCAGACCGCCAAGGAACTTGCCAACCTGCCGCCCAACATCTGCAACCCGACCTATCTTGCTGACCAGGCGCTTGAGCTGGCGAAAAAATACAAGTCCGTTGACGTCAAGGTGCTCGACGAGGCGGCCATGGAAGAGCTTGGCATGGGATCATTGCTGTCGGTGGCCCAGGGCAGCGAGCAACCGGCCCGGCTGATCGTCATGGAATACCGGGGTGGCCGCAAGGACGAAAAACCGGTGGCCTTCGTCGGCAAGGGCGTGACCTTCGACACCGGCGGCATCTCGATCAAGCCGGCCAGCGGCATGGACGAAATGAAATACGACATGTGCGGTGCCGCCAGCGTCTTCGGCGCCATGACCGCTGTCGCCGAACTCAACCTGCCGATCAATTTTATCGGCCTGGTGCCGACGGTGGAGAACATGCCCGGCAGCAAGGCCACCCGCCCCGGCGATATTTACACGAGCATGTCCGGCCAGACCATCGAGGTCCTGAATACCGATGCCGAGGGCCGGCTGATCCTGTGCGACGCCCTCACCTACTGCGAGCAGTACGAGCCGGAATCGGTGGTCGACATCGCCACCCTGACCGGCGCCTGCGTGGTTGCACTGGGCAAGCATGCCAGCGGCCTGTTCGCCAACCACCAGGCACTGGCCAATGACCTGCTGGTCGCCGGCCGCACCATTGGCGATCCGGCCTGGCAGCTGCCGATGTGGGACGAGTACCAGCAGGCCCTGGACAGCCCGTTCGCCGATATGGCCAACGTCGGCGGCGGCCGCGACGGTGGTGCCATAACCGCCGCCTGCTTCCTGTCGCGCTTTGCCAAGAAATTCCACTGGGCCCACCTGGACATCGCCGGCACCGCCTGGCTGACCGGCAAGGAAAAGGGCGCCACTGGCCGGCCGGTACCACTGCTGGTGCAGTACCTGCTGGATCGTATCAATGAGAGATGAACCGCGAATGCACGCGAATTAACGCCAATGGGCCAACCGTGATGGCATTATGCGAATATCCGGCCGCCCGTGAACACTGAAAATATAAGGAGTCACCGTGCATCGACCCGGCTATGACACATTCAGACCAGCTGGCTCTAGCATCAGCAGTTCCAGGATTTGCGTTCATTTGCGTTCATTTGCGGACTGACGTTTTATGGCAAGAGTCGACTTCTATATTTTGCCGGAGAGCGGCGGCCAGTCGCGCAAGCAGTTCGCCTGCGCATTGACCGCGAAAGCCTGGAAGGCCGGCCACCGGGTCTGCCTGCTGGCCGCTGATCGCGACCGCGCCACCGAATTCGACGAGCTGCTGTGGACCTTCCGTGATATAAGCTTCGTGCCCCACGCGCTGGTCGACAGCGATGCCGTCGGCGAAGTCCCGGTCCTGATTGGCTGGGGCGACCCCGCCGCCATCCAGAACGGCATTACCGACGTCGATGTGCTGGTGAACCTCGGTGATGACATGCCACCTGCGGTCGGCAAATTTGATAGAATCGCGGAAATCGTCGGTGGTAATGCCGACGAGCGGCAAGCGGCCCGCCAGCGCTATCGAACCTATCGCGACCAGGGCCACGAACTGCACAATCACAGCATCGACGCCTGATACCGATGCGACCGTGATGGTCCAGCCACAAGCGCGAGCCTATAAATGAGTCAATCTGATCGCCAGCCCCAGCGTCCGGACAGCAGCGATGCCGACCTGGGCGATGCCATCCGCCAGCTGGAAACGCTGCTCGACTCGCAGGCCGATGACGGCAGCCCGGCGAGCGAAAAACTGCCATTGCTTGATGACATCGTTGCAGACGACGACAGCGAACCAGCCGCGGACGATCATGCTGCCGCGCCGTCCGCAGTGCCAGCGGCAGCTGGGCCGGACCCGCAGCAGATTCGGCAGTTGCTGGACCAGCTCGCAGAGCAACTG
This sequence comes from Methylohalomonas lacus, assembly GCF_024808875.1. Classification (GTDB taxonomy): domain Bacteria; phylum Pseudomonadota; class Gammaproteobacteria; order Methylohalomonadales; family Methylohalomonadaceae; genus Methylohalomonas; species Methylohalomonas lacus. The sequence goes on along the minus strand of NZ_JANUCT010000001.1, from coordinate 157,928 downwards.
GAGACCGAACTGGAGACCGTGGTCGGCATGCTCAAATACAGCGTACTGACCGAATTCCGCAACGAGCTGGCCGCCGCACTGAAGCTCGACCCGCAACAACTCGACAGCGCCGATCAGGACAGCAACGATGATTCTGCCGTCCGCTGACCAGGCGCTGACGCCATTCGTTACCCGCTGTTGTCCCATCAGCGGGTAAGTACTGAAACCACCTGTATGCCACTGCCGGACATTGGCCGGCGATCTGACCGATAGAAAGACCATGGACAAGACTTACGACCCGAAAGCGATCGAAACGCGCTGGTATGACTACTGGGAAAGTGCCGGTTATTTCCGGCCCCAGCACATGGATGACAGCGCCGAACCGTTCTGCATCATGCTGCCGCCACCGAACGTCACTGGCACGCTGCATATGGGTCACGCCTTCAACAACACCATCATGGATAGCCTGACCCGTTACCACCGCATGCGTGGCTATAACACACTGTGGCAACCGGGCACCGATCACGCCGGCATCGCCACGCAGATGGTGGTCGAACGCCAGCTGCAGGGCGAAAACAAATCGCGTCACGATCTCGGTCGCGAGAAGTTCATCGAGCGGGTCTGGGAATGGAAGCAGGAATCCGGCAATACGATCACCACCCAGCTGCGACGCCTGGGCTCATCGCTGGACTGGTCGCGCGAACGCTTTACGCTCAACGAGGATCTGTCCGCCGCCGTACAGAAGGTATTCATTGATCTGTACAACGAGGGACTCATCTATCGCGGCAAGCGTCTGGTCAACTGGGACCCGGTGCTGCATACCGCCATTTCCGATCTGGAAGTGCTCAGTGAAGAGGAACAGGGTCAGCTGTGGCACATGAAATACCCGCTGGCCGACGGCAGTGGCCACGTCATCGTCGCCACCACCCGGCCGGAGACACTGCTCGGTGACGCCGCGGTGGCCGTACACCCGGATGACGAACGCTATCAATCGATCATCGGCCAGTCGATCAGACTGCCGTTGACCGATCGCACGATCCCGGTCATTGCCGACAACTATGTCGATCCCGAGTTCGGCAGCGGCTGCGTCAAGATTACGCCGGCGCATGACTTCAACGACTACGAGGTCTGGAACCGGCACAGTCATGAAGCGGCAATCCAGGCGCTGGACAACGGCGGCCTGATCAACATCTTCACCATCGATGCGGCAATGAACGACAGCGTACCGGAGCAATACCGGGGCCTCGATCGGTTCGAGGCGCGCAAGCGCATTGTTGCCGATCTGGAAACGGCCGGCCTGCTGGAAAAAACCGAGGCGCACAAGCTGATGGTGCCGCGCGGTGACCGTTCCAATGCCGTCGTCGAGCCTTACCTGACCAATCAGTGGTACGTGAAAGTCGCGCCACTGGCCGAGCCGGCGATCCAGGCCGTCGAGGACGGCCGTATCCGCTTTGTGCCGGAGAACTGGAGCAAGACCTACTTCGAGTGGATGCGCAATATTCAGGACTGGTGCATCAGCCGCCAGCTGTGGTGGGGCCATCGCATTCCGGCCTGGTACGACGCCGAGGAAAACATCTATGTCGGCGAGTCCGAGCAGGCGGTGCGCGCCCAGTACAAGCTCGGTGATGACATAAGTCTGCGCCGCGACGAGGATGTGCTCGACACCTGGTTCTCGTCGGCGCTGTGGCCGATGTCGACGCTGGGCTGGCCGCAGGACACGCCCGAGTTCAGAACCTTCTACCCGACCAGCGTGCTGGTAACCGGCTTCGACATCATCTTCTTCTGGGTCGCGCGCATGATCATGATGGGACTGAAATTCACCGGCGAGGTACCGTTCCGCGAGGTCTACATCCACGGCCTGGTGCGCGACTCCGAGGGCCAGAAGATGTCGAAGTCCAAGGGTAACGTGCTCGATCCGATTGATCTAATCGACGGCATCGACATCGACACACTGGTCAAAAAACGCACCAGCGGTCTCATGCAGCTGCAACAGGCCGACAAGATCGAGAAGCAGACCCGCAAGCACTTCCCCGACGGCATCAACGCCTACGGCACTGACTCGCTGCGTTTCACTTTTGCCTCACTGGCCGGTCCGGGTCGTGACATCAAGTTCGACATTGGCCGCATCGAGGGCTATCGCAACTACTGCAACAAGCTCTGGAACGCGTCGCGCTATGTCATGATGAGTATCGAGGATCAGGATACCGGTCTCGATGAATCCAGTCCGGTCGAACTCGGTCTGGCCGAACACTGGATTATTGCCCGGCTGCAGCAGACCGAGCGTGAGGTTGCCCAGCAGCTCGAACACTACCGCTTCGATCTTGCCGCCCAGGCAATCTACGAATTTACCTGGGACGAGTACTGCGACTGGTACCTGGAACTGTCGAAGGTGACCCTGACCGGCGACAGCAGTGCGGCGGCACAGCGCGGCACCCGGCGGACTCTGGTGCGGGTGCTCGAAGCCCTGTTGCGCCTGGCACATCCGATCATTCCGTACATCACCGAGGAACTGTGGCAACGCGTCGCCCCCTACGCCGGCATAAAGGACGGCGAAACCATCATGCTGCAACCGTATCCGCAGGCCGATGAAAGCCGTATCGACGCGACGGTGCTGGCGGCGGTCGAATGGGTCAAGGCCTTCATTCTCGGTGTCCGGCGCATTCGGGCGGAATTCAATATCGCCCCCGGAAAACCATTACCGGTGCGATTCACCGGCGGCAACGCGCAGGAGCAGTCCTGGCTCGATGAATACCGTCCCTACCTGACCAGTCTGGCGAAGATTGAATCGCTGGAACCCTGGAACGAGTCGGACGAAGCCGCAACGGCGCTGGCCGGTGACATGACCATCGCCATTCCGCTGGCCGGGCTGATCGATCCGCAGGCCGAACTGGCGCGGCTGCAGAAAGAACTGGACAAGTACCGCAATGATCGCCAGCGTATCAGTGCCAAGCTCGAAAACAGCAGCTTCGTCGACAAGGCGCCGGCTGCGGTGGTCGACAAGGAACGGCAACGCTGCAATGAAATCGAAGCCGCGATCGTCAAACTCGAACAGCAGTACGAACGTATTGAAAGCCTAAATTGAATAGTCCGCAAATAAACGCCAATCAACGCGAATACGATATGCCAATACTACGATGTTGGCATTGATATCAGGATTTTGCTCGGCATCTATTTATCAGGTATCCATATTATTTGCGTACATTCGCGTTCATTCGCGGATTCATTCAAGGTAAGACGCCATGTTCAAATGGTTTAAAGAGGAAATTCAGGTCGTTTTCGAGCGCGACCCGGCCGCGCGTTCGGTTCTGGAAACGATTTTTACCTGCCCCGGTTTCCAGGCCATAGTCATGCATCGCTTCAATCACTGGTTGTGGAAAAAGAAGCTGCGTCTGCTGGCACGCATATTTGCGCACCTGGCGCGGTTCTTGACCGGCGTGGAGATTCATCCCGGCGCAGTAATCGGTAAACGCTTCTTCATCGATCACGGCATGGGTATCGTCATCGGCGAGACATCAGAGATCGGCGACGAGTGCTCGATTTACCATGGCGTCACGCTCGGTGGCACGACCTGGCAGAAGGGCAAGCGCCACCCGACCCTGCGGAATAACGTCGTCGTTGGTGCCGGTGCCAAGATACTCGGCCCGGTTACCCTCGGTGAGGGCGCGCGCGTTGGCTCCAACGCCGTCGTCGTCAAGGACGTGCCGCCCGGCGCCACCGTCGTCGGTATTCCCGGTCGCGTGGTGGTGAAAAAGGAAATGCAGGCGCATCGCGCGGAAATGGCCAAGAAAATCGGCTTCGACGCCTACGGTGCCAGTCAGGATATGCCCGACCCGGTTGCCAATGCACTGGACCGGCTGCTTGATCATATGCACAAGGTCGAACAGCGGCTCGAGCAACTGGAACATCCCGACGAGGAAAACCGGCCTGCGCAGGAGGATTCGGGCCAGGACCAGGATACGGACAAGCCCTAATCGGGACTATGATTGCGCTTTCTGTCTACCGTCGGGGTGGCTACTGACGATATTGCGCAATACTGCCAGTCGGCTGAGTGCATTAATCGAGGTAACGTTCAGACGCGACTTCAGGCGTGTACATATACGGCAAACCGTCCTGTAGCTGATGCCGGTAATCGATACGATCTCGCGCAATGTTTTGCCCTGCCCAAGCAGATCCATGATCATGGTATCCCGCTTGTCGCCCTGCGAACCGGGAATATCCAGATTGATGAAAAGCACGTCCTGAACAAGGTTCGGATCGAGAAACGGTTTGCCTCTGGCCACCTGCCTGATCGCACTGATCAGATGCGGTACAGCGCTATTTTTGGTTATATAGCCGGACGCACCGAGCTCAATGGCACGGGCTGCGAGCGCCGCATTATCGTACATCGAGAACATTAATATTTTAGCACCCGGATATTCCTTGAGCAGCATCGCCAGCAGTTCCAGTCCGCCCGTTTCAGGCAGGTTGATATCAAGCAGCACCACATCCGGCTGTTCCTGTTCATACAAGGTCAACGTGGCGGACGGCGATTCGGCTTCAATAAGCCGCAGGTCGCCGGCCGACTTGAACAGGCTTCGGCAACCTTCTCTTACAACGGGGTGATCGTCGACAATCAACACATTCAGTTCTTCTGACTGGCTCATAACACACCTTCCGTTTGCACTGGCGCCTGGTCCGTAAGCAACGGGATTTCCGCCCGCAGCAGGAGACCACCGCCCGTAATATGATCGTATTCCAGAACGCCACCCAGTGCTGACAGTCGCTCACGCATACCGGATAGTCCAAACCCGTAACCGCCCGTTGCCTCGGCCAGTCCCTTGCCATTATCGCTTATTGTGACCAGGAGCATTTCCCGCTCGGCCACGTGCTGCAGACTTGTTTCAATCCTGCTGGCACCTGAGTGCCTGCCTGCATTGGTCAAGCCTTCCTGCACGAAACGGTAGACGGTAACGTTCACCATGTCCGGCAGGGGTTCCGGCAACTTATCCATATACAGCAGCCACTCGACGTTCGGATACAACCGGCGCCAGCGATTGACCATGTCCTCCAGGGCACCTTTCAGTCCGAGTTCGTCCAGGGCCTGGGGACGCAGCCGCTTGTACAGGCTCTGCATTTGTGTCTGCAATACTTCCACGCTTTCTGCAATAGAACGCACCATGTTCTGCGCCGCCGGCTGACTTGCTGTAGCGAGCATATCGGACAAGGCGGCTGCATCTGCCCGCAGACGGAAAATCTGCGGTGACAGTTCATCATGTATTTCCCGGGCAAGCCCGCGCCAGTCATTCTCCTGCATTTCAACCACTCGTCCGGCCAGACGCCGGCGTTCGGCAATATTGGACTGCAACACCTCGGCCATGTGATTAAATCCATCCTGCAACTTCGCCAATTCGCGCGGCGCGGAACTCGCAATACGGGTCTCAAAATATCCACGCTCCAGACGCACAAAAGCATCCTGTAAAGCTTGCAGTGGTTTCAGTCCACGCCAGATGGCCAGATAAATCAGAAAGCACGTCAGAAACGTGGCAACGGCAGCAATACCGACGAGCAGCTTGAAGTCCTTCCATATCTCATCGATTTCATCGCCGGGATTGGGACGTATAGTGACGTAGTCCGTATTTCTGCCGACTTCTATGGGCAGGCGATAGGTCGGCACCGAGTCCTCAGGACGCAACAGGTTATAAAACCATTGCGGTGCGTCCTGGGGTGGCTCGATATGCGTCAGCTTGACCGGCTGGCTGTCGAGCATGACATCCACGTGCCGCAGGGACTGCAGACCCTGCAGAACGTCCCGCACCGGCAGGAACCCGCGGGGATCGGCGGCATGCAGTGTGCCATCCACCAGCAGGCTGGCGAGCCCGACGCCGGCCTCCATTTCTTCTTCCACGGCCCCGCGCGCCACGTAAAGCAGGACAACGCTACCTGCCACTAGCATCAGCAGCATGACTGCAACTATCAGCAATAATGAACGCAGGCGTAGCGACAATCGCTGGCGATAAGGATAATTTACCGTCATACGGCACGTTGCAGGCTCACATTACAAAGGGCAGTTTCATCGCCTGGAACAGTCACAGAATCTGGAATGCACCCCAGCCGAAGGCCATGACTGTTCAGGCAGGCTGAATGGTCTAAAGTATCAGTACAATACATCTCCTATACAGGGCATTTTTCCCTCTTCTCACTTCCAATCATGCCCGTCTGTCTGGCAGGCATATCCTATTTCATACCTATTTGAATGCCGGTCCATACCTGTTAAAGAGGAACCGGAAAATGATTCGCGTACTGTCCCTGCCTGGTATCACTGGCCTGAACCGTCAGGGCGCCTACCCCCTGTGGCCGGAAATGGAAACGCAGCACCGGGTCCCGGCTCAGCGCAAAGGTCAGTTGGGCTTTCAGTACCGTTCTGCCGGCGTAGCTGATGAGCAGCTCATTCAGAAAATAGGCCGGGGGCCGGTTGCGTGTCTCTACATCAATACTCAGGCCGGTAATATTCGGATGCCGGACCATCAACTGGACGGGCACAGGTGCGCCCAGTGTCGGATCCGCCAGGAATTTCAGCTTCATCTCCCCGCGCCTGTCCATGGATTCCTGCGCACCGGGACCGGGCGCCGCCGAGCAGCCGCCACCGGCACTGCGCATGAAGGTTTTATCCATGTACAGTTCACCATCATTCGTCTCGACCACAACCCGAACGAAGCTGGCATCATCAACCCGGACTTTCAGCGCCAGATCCGCCCGCCCGCTTTGCGGCGTCAGTTCGAATCGGCCTACCAGCGGCAATGGGTTGCGATCGATAAACAGCCACATCCTACGAATTGAAAATTCATCGCTCTGTGCCCGAACTGCATGTACAGACACCGGCACTGCCGTCGGATCCTCCACCCACTCCGGTGCCTGAATCCGTATGATATCGTGCGCCCTATCTAGAATGACGGCACGGCCTGAAAAATTATCCGGTTTCAGGCTGTCGCTCCAGACTCTTTCCGAGGCCGCGCGCCGGCCATCATCAGTCTCGGCCAATACGGACATACAGGCCAATAGACCTACAAGTAACAGAAAATGGCGGACGTCCATCACCAATTCGGAAGAACTGGTTCTGTAACCGCAATGCTCATGACCCTGCTTCATCCTGGTGCGGCACGGGTACAATTGTCCGGCAACCGGGATCACAGGCAATACGGCGCAGTTCCTCGTAGGTCTCAAGATCGATCAAGGACAGCGTCTCGTCGAACCAGTTGGCCACCCAGGCTCGCTGCCCATTACTGGCTACGGCAACACCTTCCGGGTCACGACCCACTTCAATCCCGGCGAGCTTTTCCAGGTCGCGATCCGGCGCCAGTATCGACAGCATGTCATCGCCCTGGCTGGTCACCAGCAGGCGTTGCTCATCCGGCGTCAACGCCAGTGCGTAAGGAGCGTGGCCCACTTCGCCATGGCCGCTGACCGCGTGACTGGACGTATCAATCGTCAGCACTTCATTGCCGCCCGGGTCAGCCACGTACAGCCTGCCCCCACTGGCCGACAGTTGCAGGGCGTAGGGCGCCCTGCCGGCCTCGATTGTGGCAAACAGTTCCGGTGTATCCGCAGACAATACCGTAATCGTGCCGCTGTCACGGTTGGCCACATACAGACGGCGGTTCCGCTCGTCCACGGCGATGCCAGTCGGTGCATCACCGGTCGCCAGCAGATCGATAACCGCACCACGCTGCGGATCGACAAACACCAGGGCATTGCGTTGCCAGTCGGTCACTAGCAGCAACCGCCGGTGCGTACCTTCATCCACGGCGATGCCGAACGGCATGCCACCAACATCAATGCTGCGCAGCACTTGCCGCTGGGCGGTATCGATGACGCTGACCTGACCCTGCTCCGGATGGGTGACATAAGCCCTGCTGCCATCGCCTGAAAACGCCAGACCTACGGGACCTGGCGGGACCGCGATGGTCTCCTGTCTTTCGCCGGTACGTTCATCAATAACTATGACTGTAGCGGCCGCCTGATTGATCACATACAACTCGTCTGCATTCACCAGCATACTGGCCAACAACAGGCTGATGAACATGATTGCTTGCCGATAACTGTGCCTCATGTATCGGACTCAACCCGTTTTTTCAATCCCTGGAGTCCACTTTGAAAAAACTCGGTTAATGCATCGATTGCCGCCTGGTCGTTCAGATCCTCGGGCGGAAAGTTACCGGTATCCCCACGATAAAAACGGGCCGACCAGCTGACTTTAGTGCCGCCGTCCGTAGCGGTCAGCTGCATATCGGCTGAATAGAAACTGACCGGCAGCGCTTCCAGATTTTCTCTCAGCAGCCGGTAGGCCAGATGATGCTGTTCAGGCTCATACTGATCGAGGCTTTCGCCAACCACCTCATCATTTTCCAGTGTCAAGTCGCGTTCGCTGGCGCCCGCCTGCTCATGTTCGCCACTGGGAACCGATTTTTTGACCGTAGGATGCCAACCTTCAATCTCGCCAAACTTGCCTACGACTGCCCAGACAGCATCCGGCGATGCATCTATCACAATGGTTTCCTCGATTTTCTGCGGTGTCGGGCCGTGGCCATGAGCAACCAGCGGCAGGAACAATACCAGAGTGGCCAACAGTTTTTTATTCATGCAAATACCTCTTGATTATGGTGTATGAAATCAACAACGCCGCAATATGGCGGAACCAGACAGCCACGTAGAGTGCAAGTACGGCGGCAAGTGCCAGCATTGCCGGAATAAAATGGATACGAACCGGCCGTTCGACACGCCTGGCCGTGACTTGCTCCTGTATGTCGGTTGCGAGCTGGGCAGGTGTTTCCAGACGTATATAATCCAGACCACTTTGCCCAGCCAGTTCAAGCAGATAACTTTCCTTCAGACTGGATAGATGCTCGTTACCACTGGTGTCACGATTTCCCCAGGGCGCATTACGCGGATGATAGCCTTCAATTGATTCGGGATCCTCGGGCAATCCGAAACTGGTCACCTGGGTAACATCATCCGCACCGTAATAACCAATCATTTCGCCTTCCTGGTTATGCTTGGGAATTCGGCTCAACTCATCGCCGCCCACGCCGATAACGAGGCCGCCAGGCTGCCATTCGCCCTGGTTCTGAAAGTCTTTCAGATCGGGCATGTAATTCGGGTTTGGCGGTGGCGCCTCATGACCGTCCGTAATGAACAACAGGTCTGCATTCAACATCTCGCGGACGGACAGATCGCGCATCAGTTCCAGTGTGTTATACAGCCCCTGCATGATGTTGCTGTCGGCGGCCCACGCCATGCGCCAGTCTATATGGTCAATCGTTTCCGCTAACGGTGCATAGTTGTCACAGACTTCTACCGGCATTAACAGTACGGCTGCACGTCGCTCAGTGAACAGGGAAACGCCAAGACGTGAGCCGCAGGGCAATGTTCGTGACATTTCCTTCAACGTACGGCGCACTGTTTCCAGTCGGCTTATATCAAGATCACCAAGCCGGTAATCGCGCGTGTTCATGCTGCGCGTGATATCGACAACCGCCATGAAGCTGTAAACCGGCTGCTCCAGTTCATAATGCGGATCGGTTATGGCAACAGCCAGCAGCACGACTGCCAGCAACAGACAAACCAGACGCCAGCCACGCAACCTGTTCATTACGGCATCCCGTAAGGTGACCCGGACATGTCCGAATAGACATCCTCGCGCTCGACAGCCTCGGGATCTTCACCACCTTCACCCAATGGCAGGTCCGGCACAATATGATGGGCCAGTTCCAGGTTGTAGCGCGCATCCCAGTATTCCGGATCCAGCCGCAACGCATCCCGCAGTTGCGCCTTGGCAAGCTGCCCCCGGGTGCGGGCCTGATCAACGTTGATATCTTCCGCTTCTGCCAATGCATCGCGCAGGTAGATGTTGCCCAGATTGTAGTGGGCAGCAATGCGTATCTTCTCTGCAACACCCGTCGAACCGGCGAGTAATCGATATTCCGCCACGGCCAGTTCTTCCTCGCCCAGTTCATTCAAACGCCAGGCATAGGCCAGGCGTTCTTCATGCGACAGATCCTCCGGTGCCGGCTCACGTATCGATGACTGCATGATGCGTTCGACGTTGCTGTTAATGCGGTAGGCGTTAAGGACCGGTACTGCATCCACAATAACGGCAACGAGCAGCAGCATACTGCAGGCTCCGAGCCAGAGACTGGCTGATTTCAGGGTTACGCCTGCCATGCACGCACCTCCATGAGTTTTGCCGACAACAACAGCAACAGCGCCCCCAGGGCCAGCGCATAACACAGATGGGCAAGGTTTACCCGCGGCACCTTTTCCTGGATCACAAGTGGCTCGTTTTCCAGTCTCGCAATCTGCAGGATGGCTTGTTCCAGTGCCTGCGGATTTTCCGCTTCGTAGGCACTGTAGGGAACGCCCAGGGTCTGAAAAAACTTGTGCAGGTGGCGTTCGGGCATAGCCTCCGGAGTGTCTTCCTGCTCATTCTCGGGCTCATCGAATGGTCCGCGATCACCGCTGGTGCGCAGGAACACCCAATAAAGGCGTACACCCAGTTCAGGGAAATACTGTCGCAGTTTCTCCTGGGTACGAAAGTCAATCGTGGCGGCACCGTCGGATACCAGGACAATGGCACGGGAACCTGTCATCGGGAGATCGCGATAATAGGACAGGGCCAGACTCAGACCATCACCGACATTGGTATAGGCCAGGCCCGGTGTCGCCAGGGTATCTATCGCCGCCTGTGTGGCCTGGCGCCGATCCGTCAGCGGCAACACATATAAAGGGGTGGTACTGAATGCGGCCACGCCAAACAGGTCATGCTCGCGTTTCTGCATGAATTCACTTAACAAACGCCGGGCGGCTTCCGCTTTCGATTCCTCGTCACCATCCGCGCGCCGCCCGGCAAACGTGTTGTCCATACTTTTGCTGCGATCCAGCAAGAGAACCAGATGGGCCCCGGTGCCCACACGCGGTATGCTGTGTTCCACGCGATGCAGATCCGCGATGCCGAGCAACGTTGCCAGAATCGCGGCCGAACCTGCCACCGCCAGGCCAATCTGCAGAGCTCGCGACAGGCTATCGGCCGGCAATGCAGCAACACAGGAATGGTCACGGCTGTCCAGGGGCATCTGCAGCCATGGCAACGCGACAAGGGGCAACAACAGCAATACCCATGGATAACTAACGCCCAGATTCAGTGTCATTTCAGGGCCCGGGCACAGTCACGGCACAGATGCTTAAGCTCAGCGAAACCCATCCTGTCCGACGCATTATCTGCTAGTGCAGGATCGGCAAAAAATAGCTTGCGCGACTGCTGATAGAAATTTTCAATACGTTGCCGCAGCCCCTCCAGGCCAGGCTGTTTCTGAAACAGACGGTCCAGCGTGTCTGCAAACACGGACTCGCCGGCGACTTCATTGAATGCGCGGTGCACGCAGCGAACGCCCTCATACATGGAATCGGTATCGCCATGCCGAGCCAGACGACGCAACTGTACAAGGGCGCGTCGAAACGGCTGGCGTGAACCACGCAACCAGATTGAACGGCCTGTTGCCGTGGCAGCCAGTACGAGACCGGTCGCCAACCATATGAACAGACGCTGTCTGTGGCTGCTCGCAGTGCGTAATAGCGGTGCGGCATCCTCGCGCATGTAGACGCCGGACTCGCTGAAACGTGCACCCATGGTTTCCAGTATCGGTGATATCGTGAATTCCCAGGCCGGCAGTTTCAGGCTCCTGGTTTGCGTCTCACTGGCCAGCTTGATCTCCAGCTCTGGCAGTTCCAATGCCCTTACATCAAGCGGCGCATAGAAAACCTGGTAGTCCAGTAAAATGACATACTTCTGACCTCCGGCAGACTCCTCGACACTGACGGACTGCAATTCCAGCCAGTAATCCAGTGCCCCGGTCCTCGGCAGCGCCTCCCTGACCAGAGCGAAATTCTCATCGGTGCGCACCACAATTCGGTGCCTGATGACATCGCCCATCTGATAGCCGAATGGTTTGGGGGCGAAACGCTGTATGGATGGCTCGGCGGCCATAACAACCGCACCTGGCAGGAAGAGCAGCAGCCATAACAGACTGTAATACCACCTTGTATGAATCAGCTGCATGGCTATCCCCGGGCCAGAAAGTATTCGGTTAGTTGCCGGGGATCATAATGCCCCTCGAAAAAAACCGGCTCATGACCATGGCTTACAAAAGTTCTGTGCAGCTGGCTGCGACGACCATGCTGTGCTTTTGTCAGACGAGCTCTGAGGCCGGGACGGGCCAGCAGCAGACGACGCTGGCCACTTTCAAGGTCCCGTATTGCAACCAGGCCAAATGTGGCAGCCGGGACATACTCGTGCGCGCTCCATGAAACCAACGGCACTACAATGTGTCCGGACAGGCGTCCCAGGACTTCATGAAGCAAATCATTCGGCCAGTGAAAATCACTGACGAGGAAAATCAATGAGGTCCGCGCCGGCACGCGTTGCACGGCTGCCAGCATGCCGCGCGCATGGTTGCCAGCTGGCGCTGCATGATACAGCTGTCCGGCAATCTGCCAGGGCAAGCCCGAGCGCCGGGTGGGAGGTATCAGAAGCTCCTGACGCAGTATCGTATCGGCGGCGTAAAAGGCGAATGCATCGCCGGTTCGAAAGGCAGACAGGGCTATAGAGGCAGCAATTTCAGTCAGCAATCGTAATTTACCGCCAGTGCCGCCAAAACTCATGGAAGCAGTCAGATCGGCAAGGAGACAGACTGTGAGCGTGCTGCGCTGATTATAAATCCTGACCTGCAACTGCTGTAGCGGATCGCGCAGACTGGCGCGCAAATCCAGACGTCTGGGGTCCGGTTGGCGCAGCAAACTACCATATTCACGAAACTGATCGCCGGACCCAATCTGTATACTGCGATGGAACCCGGGGCGCAAACCAGACGCCGGCTGTCTGATGCGATAATGAAATTCTTCCGGTTCGACGCTGGCATAATTATTGTCGAAATGCCGGTTACTGGAATACCGGGGCCATGCCGGATTATTCGACGCCACTCTAAACTCCCGTCCCGTTTATCAGGGTGCGGCGACAGTCTTGACTACAGCATCAATCAGCTGAACAGCCAGGGTTTCACGTCGATACTCGTATATCGGATTAAAGAATACGCGATGTGCCATAAGCTCCTGAAAAAGAACCTGCAGATCCTCGGGCACAACCATATCCCGGCCGCTTAGCCAGGCATGTACCCGTGCTGCCCGCATGAGTGCACTCATGCCGCGTGGACTACCGCCGCCGATGACCAGATTAGATGTATCGACATCCTCCAGCTCAATACCATAATCCTGCGGCCGACGTAGGGCACGAACCAGGCCAAGCGCATAATCCTGCAGGGCCGGAGCGACATGGATGCTCTGCTGGATATGCTCGGCAATAGAGTTCAGTTGCTGATACGGGACAACGGCTTCGGGTACGGAGTTAACGAGTGCATCAGCATCATGGAAACGAACGTCAAACATGAGTGCCTTTTGAAGGTCCTCGTCGGCGGGGGATTCGATGTTGATTTCCATCAGGAAACGATCCCGGGCAGCGGCCGGCAATTCGAATGTTTCCTCCTTCTCGACACGGTTGCGATCGGCGAACACCTGCAAATGGGGGAAATGGTATTCCCTATTGAAACCATTAACGCTGCGCTCTGCCATTGCCCGAAGCAACAGCGAATGTACCTGTGGTCGTGCGCGGTTGACTTCATTGAAGAAAAACGTGACCAGCTCCTCGCTATGGCGCAGCAATGGGCCCGGATCAACACAGGGCTTGCCGTCTGAACTAATGTATGTATGGTAGACAAGATCGGTTGGCATCAGATCGACCGTGCCTTCTATACGCTCATAGGCGCCACCGACAGCACGGGCGACACACCGCAGCAGGGTTGTCTTGCCAACACCGACATCGCCCTCCAGAAGAACATGGCCGCGCGCAAAAATGGCCACGGTTGCCATGCGTACGGCATGCTCCTGACCAATCACCGCTGCATTGACGGCACTCTCCAACGATAGTGCCTGTTCGCGCCAGTCGCCAAGGCGGGATTGCAGGGCGTCAGAAGCCACGGATTCGTTCACTTCACTTCTCCAACGGATTACATAATCCGTTCTGTAAATCATTATTAATCAAGCCCCGGCCGATGACCGGGGCTTGATGTCATACGGTGAAAACCTCATTCAAGTTTTGAAATGTCATAAACCCATTCGCCGGTTTTCTTGAAGTGCTCGGCACGCTTGGCATTACGGCGCTCCATTGCCTGGATAGCTTTCTGCTGCTTGCCGAGTTCTTCCTTGCTGTGCTTGGGATCGTACTTTGTGCCCTCAATCTTTTCCGGGAAACCCGGCTTGGGCTGCCAGCAATCACCCGGCGCATCACAATTAGTACCATCATAGGCCGTCACAGCCGCGCTGAATGACGCAATCGACAGTCCCATGACGCCACATGCAGCAATAATTTTCATCTTGTTGACCATACGCTTAAGTCCTCCTGTTAACTCCCGTTGTTATAAAAATACCAGCCGGACTCGCCGACTTCTTGTAGACCGACACAGCGCATGATGTGTGGGGGCTTTCATCAAAAGACAGTTACTTCATCAATCACCTGTGTACTGTCACCTGCCGGTCCGACAATCTTCAACCAGATTCCTTGTCATCGAAATGATCCACCGGGATCGGCTCAAAATTCTTCTGCTCTTCCGGTGTCATCCATTTGGCCTCACTGGGGTCACCCTGATAGGCGGCACGCAACCAGCCCATAATCTTAAGCATCTCGTCGATGGAAAGATTGCCCCGCTGGGGGCCCATCATGGCACGTGCACCGCCATATATGATTTCAAACAGGCCCTTATCCGTTCTGCCGGTAGGGTAGGTCCAGTAATCATCAACCAGCGCGGGACCGAGCTTGCCTTCGGCGTGATGACCGTGACAGCCAGCACATGCCGTTGCAAACAGGTCGTAACCGGAACGCCAAGCTTCCTCATCATCGTTATAGAGATTTTCACCGGTCTCCTTGAAATGCTTGACGGCCTCGGTTTCCTCACCTTCTTTGGCCTTGGATAGGTCAAATTCCTGGCCGGAAATAACATTCCGGAACAGAACATCACCAAGTGTAGGCGCTGAAATCAGCAAGAAGGGCAAGGCAAGCAATAACGGAATCAGGATAATTTTTTTGTTCATAACTTCTAACGTCTCTTCAGCTCTATTTGGATTCAAGTTTGTTTGCTGTCTGCAACTCGCCATCCTTGACCAGCGGTACACCTTCGGCTTTCAGCACTTTGTGTATTTGTGGCCTGGCCTGCTCAAGGGCCCTGTTTAGCTTCTTCATCAAGTCGATATCATTTTTACGAACGGCCAGAGACTGCTCATAAGTAAACCTGATGTTTTCTCCCTCGCCTGTCTGATAGTCGGGTACCGGCTGTACTTCCAGCGGCACGCTCGAGTTCTTTACGTAGCGGCCAGCCGAGGGCCCCCAGATAATAGCTACCCCGGCATTGCCGTTGATAACCTCGGAGATCATTTTTGCGGGCTCATAACGAACATATTCATTACGTCTGGACTTGTAACCAATCAGTGAGTACATGTAGTTGAGATTGGATTCATACTTGCCTATCTCCCGCAATGCCGCTTCAGCGGGACTATGGGCGGTAATGGCAAAATTCTGCACCTTTTTCAGGTCGGGGCTTTCCCAATCCTTGATGGTCAAACCACTATCCTTCCGGTACACAAACACGTAACTGGACTTGTAATAGGGGTCTGAGGTCAGCACACGCGGATCATCCGCATCCAGCCCCATGACCACATCACAATTTCCAGGCTCCAGAAGATCCTTGACCAGAAATATTGCGGCACGGTCCAGCCAGACAAAGTCGACTTTCCAGTCAAGTTCATCGGCAATAACCTTGGCGACTTCGTTTTCAAAACCGTCACCGGAACTATTCGAATAGGGCATCTCGTCTTCAGCTGCACAGACACGCAACGTTTCACTTTCAGCCTGGGCTATTACGGGTGTTGCCATACTCAGCGGCACTGCGATAAGCAGGCTCAACAACTTGTTCATACATCCTCCGCTAGCAAAAATCGGGAGACAGACGCCACCATTAAAGATGGCGCCTGTTCCCGAAACTCACTCATCAAAAGTTAGGAAGAGAGATTTACGTCTGTCTGATCATTAATTGTTTGGCTTGTATTCGCCAACACTCAAATCATCAAACGGACCCTGGCCACGCAGCGAGAAGGCAATGAAGCCGCCGCCCATCTGCGTATGGTTCTGCAGTTCCTTGAATGCGCCCACGGCACCGAGACCGGCGGACGGATCTTCCAGGTCAAACACCAGCCCCACAGCCGGCCAGCCGCCAACACCGTAGTTGATACCGACGTACTGCGTACCGTTATGGGTATAGGTGAGCGGATAACCCACGGAACCGGATGGCAGCTTGTACTTCCAGAGCAGCTCGCCATTGCGTGAATCGCGGGCCTTGATGAAACCATCAAGCGTACCGTAGAAGACCAGGTTTCCGGCGGTGGCCATCGTGCCGCCCCAGACGGAGAATTTCTCCATAACGGACCACTCGAACTCACCTGTTTTGGCGTTATAGGATTTCACTTGGCCGGAACCAATGCCTTCCTCACGATTGCCTTTCGGACCCGGATAGGACCAGACGTTGGCACCGACGAAGAACTGACCGGCCCGGTAAGGCAGCATGAAGGGCTCCCAGTCCATGCACAGATGATTGATACCGATAAAGAAGTTCTGCTGCTCGGGGTCGTAAGACATCACGCCCTGGTTATGAAAGCCCATGGCTGATGGGCAGACATCACGTGAGCGGTGCCCCATACGGGTGGAATATTCCGGGTCACGTACCGGCAGGCCCGTTTCCATATCGACATACTTGACCCAGTTGGCGGTCTCGTCGAGCTTGTCAGCACGGAGCAGATCACCGGTTTCGCGGTCCAGCGTATAGACAATGCCGTTGCGATCCGGATGTGTCAGCACTTTACGCATCTCGCCGTCGATTTCCTGCTCGGTCAGCACCATGACATTAACACCGGCATAGTCCCATTCGTCATGGGGTGTTTTCTGGTAGCCGAACTTGGCCAGACCGGTATTCACGTCACGTCCCCAGATGGTCATGGTCCACTTGTTGTCACCGGGACGCATGGTTTCGTTCCAGGGCGCCGGGTTACCGGAACCGTAGTAGAACATCTCCAGGTCCGGGTCGTAGGCATACCAGCCCCAGTTGGTACCACCACCGATCTTCCAGGCATCCTTCTCCCAGGTCTTCTGACCCAGACCTTCCTGGCCGTAGTGCGGATTTTCGCTGTTGAAGTTGTCAGCCAGACCAATATCCTCGTCCGGCCCGGTTGCATACCAGCGCCATTCCATCGCACCGGTTTTAACGTTGAATGCGCTGACCAGGCCGCGCACACCCAGTTCGGCGCCGGAGGAGCCGACGATAGCCAGGTCCTTCGCGACATAAGGGGCCTGGGTCAGCGTCTGGCCGACGGAAATATCCATCACCTCGACCTTCCAGTACTCCTTACCGGTCTTGGCATTCAGGGCAACCAGGTGACCGTCCAGCTGGGTCTTGATGACCAGTGGCGGCGTGTCACCGTCACCGGGCCAGTAAGCCAGACCGCGATTGACGACGTCACAACAGGCAACTGCCCGTGCAGCCGGATCCTGCTTCGGTTTGTGCTGCCAGACGATCTCCGACGGATTATCCAGATCCAGAGCAAACGTATTATTGGGATACGGGCCATGTATATACATCATGCCATCGATTACCAATGGCGTACCTTCATGACCACTCAGCACACCTGTTGAAAACGACCATGCCGGCCGCAACTGGTCAACATTGTTGACGTTGATTTCAGTCTGCTCACCAAACACGTTGAAGTCATAGGTGCCGCCGGGCATGACCCAGTTGCTGTCCTCTTTCGACATTTTGTCAAGTTTCTGATTGGCCATGGTATATGGCGACGCCACCATAAGCGCCAACGCAATGGCGCTCAGAAACCGCATGCTATTAATCTTCATCAGAAGAACCTCCTCTAAAGTTCTCTTTATATTATTTGCGGGCTATCCCGTCGTCGGTCTTCGAACAAATCATTGCTCAACCATGAGCCCCCACAAGAAGACAATGACTCGAACAAGCAAAACAACACTGGATACAAAGCCATGGTGATAATGTTTTATAAATCGGTTTGATGCGAGAGCAATGTTTCATACATAAGCTGGCTTTGCATGACCATGATTCTGGCAATCAGTCCTGAAAAGAGAGCAATATTTCCCATCCCTGCCAGGAAAAATTTGCCAAATACTCCAGCCAGAACATCGGTTGCCAGAATCGGCACCGTCAGTCTTCCGGTTCTGAATTACTGTGGATCGAATCAGCCACACGACCGTCGACAAACAGCACCTGGGTTTGCCGGAATATTCTGTCCGATATCATGTCGCGCACTGCATCATGATAGATCCAGTACTCGTACTTACCTTCCGTTCTGATGCTGTCAGGCTCACCCATTACGCCGCGTACTTCCTCCTGCGGCTGTCCCATCACCTGACGCACAAAATCTTTTTCCGCCAGTGGTTCTGCCAAAACATCCGCGCTTGCCATGAGCAACGCCAGGATCAAACCAACGCCCGGCAGGATATGTCTGCTAAAAGATTGCATTTAAAGTATCCCCTGATTGTCTCTGCAGAAGCCCTACGGGATTCCATGAACAGAGTAGTGAATTGAAAGCAGTGGTGAACACATCACCCTTGATCGGATTGCATATAGGAAGCCAGCCTGGCAATTGCGGCCTCATGCGAGCGCCCCTGCAATCGTTGCTGACGATAGCGCATGCATTGCTCGCCATAACTGGCTGACTCAACATTGAGGGGGATCGAATTGATGCCCTGCATGATTTTGTAGACCGGATCATTTATGCCGGCAGAAATGAGCTGCGCCTGCATATCGACCGTTCGGTTGGCGATCATGCGTCTGTTTTCCCGGAAACGCTTGCTGAGGCTGTCCAGAATTCGTGCGTACTCTGAACGATCAGCCGGTTCCATATGTATTTGCGCTTCATGCTTGACCAGCCAGACCGCTGCATCCATATCGTGATGCCATTCAAGCCAGTCAGGCACTGACATGGTTTTTGACGCATCTTCCTGCCGAGCATCATTTGCCGGATTGATCGCGGATTGATGCGTGCTTTCCGGCTGATCGCAGGCGAACAGTACCAGCAAGGCCAAAACGGCGACCGGACATGATATTGGCTTCATGGCACGCTGTGCCTTGTGCGACATGGTCATACTGAATCATCTGCCAACATCTCATTTTTTATACGTCATGCCCGCGCCACTGACCAGAGACTAAATTCCCAATCATGTGGCAACTTATTCCTATAATGTCCATCATGATCACAACAGCAGTGTTATTCATTCCTGATCCACACGACCCATTTCGTGGCAACAACCGATGTGGTTCAATGCATGGCTTTTAAAATCACCACGAAACTGCAGACATGAAACAGAGAGACAAAACAATAGCGGATCTTTCAGGCAACACCTGCATTCTGGACAGATCATTGTTAGCACTGATTCTGTTTTGTTGCCTCGGCACACCTACTATGGCGAAAGATACGGCCAGTAGCCATGTGATACTGAATGCCGTATATGATGCCGACTGCGAAGCCCGGGGCGGTAAACTTGTCGTCGTGCACAACAATCATCCGAGCCAGGACATAGAGGCACAACTCGAGCGCTATTTCATGAATGTACGCCAAGGCGGGCGTTCGGTAGTCAGGCTAAACGCCGGAGATGCGCCCCAACCTTTGGGATGCAGCCGTGTGCTTGTTGATCGGGCGGAACAGCACTGGAAGCTGGTCAAGGCCGTCTATCTGAATTAGCGACCGCTACTGCAGGATATAGCCGGTTATTCCAGATATACGAAACATAGCGGTTTTATTGGCGGCTTTTCTGACCGACTGGATTATCGATAATCTGTCCGGTATAGTCGGCGCATATGTGAGATGGAACAGTATGTTCGAGCCGCCATGCTGACAGTACCGGCTTCGGAATGGCTGGCGGCCGTCAGGCGTTCAGTAGCAGGTATATGCCCGTGCAGGCAAGCAGGCCGGCCGCGACGTAGCTTATGGATCGGCCGGTCGACAACAGCTTTTCCGCCAGCACATAGAGTGCCAACGCAGCAATCCAGTACAGGTTCATTACGCCACCGACGAACAAAAGCAGCATCAAGAACCAGCAACATCCCAGGCAATAGATCCCATGCTCAGCACCCATGCGGAGTGCCCCCGTCGTGCCGGGCCGGCGGCGCTGTATGAGAAAATCCACGGGACTGCGGCAATGGCGCAGACAGGCCTGCTTGACGGGCGTCAACTGCCATAGCGCTGCGCCTATCAATAACACGCCGGCCATGCTCTGACTGTTTAGGTGTAAAAAACCGGTCAACAAACCGTTTGTCTGCAACAGCCACTGCCCCATAACTGCGACTGCACTAAATACGGCCCAGGCGAGCAGATACCCTGTCAGGAAACAGCTGCTTGAACCATAGGGCGAGTGTTCGGGGCTGGTGCGCCTGTTCAACGCAGCTCCCAACAGGATGACCGGTGCAGCACTCGGCAGCATCATGGCGATCATCATGATCCACCACATGAAAAATATGAGCACAGCGTAGTCACGATTCCAGACTGCCGCAGGCATGGCCATCGCCGGATCCATGCGTGTCATCTCCAGCGCAGTCATGTCCATACCGGCGCCAGTGACGAGCCAGGCCCAGGTCATAACGATAATCAGAATCAGCGTACCCAGGCTGATCCAGAAATCACGCCTGAGCAGTGACTCGATCGACTGCATGGACTAGCGCTCGTGGTCGCGTACGATACCGTTATGGCTGTGGCGCAGCAGGCTGAACTGGCCGTAGGTATCTGTCAGGGTCATCGCTATCGCGCCCTCAGTGGTCGAACTGCCGCTGCCGATCTCGGCCCGTTCAAATTCGATTCCCTCGGGCATATCGATGCGCACGCGGTGATCGGCACCGCTTACCGGGCTCCTGATCGGTCTGCCGCTGGCCCGAACCACTCCGGGTATCAGTACGTCCGCAGTGCGCTTATCGACAGCGATATCACAAGTGAACGAGCTGAACAGGGTTTCATGACGGGTATCGCACATGGCATTGAACACCCACCAGTGGTTGCCGGCTTCGACAACTTCCTCGCCGTGCATGATGCGGTCCAGCGCCGCACGTTGCGGTTCGCTGGCACGCTCGTCGATGATGATCTGCATCTCGCCGCCACCCTCGAAAATGGCACCCGGCCAGGCAAAGATCATGGCCGCATACAGGCCGTCCAGCGAGACTTCACCGAAGTGACCATGATCGATACGCATGACGCCGAAGCCCTTGCAATCGCCTTCGGTCGGCAATGACTCGAACTGGCAGGGACAGGCATAATTACAATTGCAGTTACTGAACTCGACACCCTCGATCAGCCAATCGACACGATTCATTTTCCATCACTCCCGTGGCAAGCGAACAGAAGCAATTATAGCCGGTCAAACCAGATCAACGAATCCACGTGACACAGCGAGCAATAACAGCCTACCTTGGTGACAACCAACAGGCAGGTCTATCATTGGTTTCCCCGGCCCGGCTTCTACTGGCTGGCCGGACAATTCCCCTCAAGGAGAAGTCAACATGCATGTTACCTCGGAACAGGCGCAAAAAGCGCTAGAAGGCGCACTCAAAAAAGCCGCGGAAACCCGCACCCGCATGTGTATCGCCGTGGTCGACTCCGGCGGCACATTAAAAGCCTTTCACCGCATGGACGATGCCTGGGTGGGCAGTATCGATATTGCCATCAAGAAGGCGCGTACCGCGGTTTATTTCGGTATGCCCAGCGGCGAGATCGGCGAACTGTCACAACCCGGCAAACCACTGTACGGCATCGAGCATTCGAATGACGGCCTGATCACCTTTCCGGGAGGCGTACCGATCGTCGATGACGACGGCATCATGTCAGGCGCGATCGGCGTCAGCGGCAGTACCGTGGACAATGACGACAAGGTTGCCCGCGCCGGCGCCGAAACCATTGGCGTCTGCGATCTCCCCGAACATCCGTGGCGCACCTGATTCGCTACCCGGACTGACCGGACCGGTCGACTGATGACGAGCAGTCGACCGGTGCTTCAGCGCCGCGTTGCCGGGCTGACCGGGACCGACACGACCTGCTCGTCGTCACCCACCTGGATACGCAGGCGCAACGAGCGCAGGGAATCGGCCTCCGATTCCAGCCCCGGGAAGAACAGGAAGCCGTGTACCAGGGCGCCGGGCTTGATCGGACGCTGGGTCAGCGATTTTTCCAGCATGTCCTGGCCAATCTCGCGATCCAGCTCCGTATAACGCTTGGCACCGCCACCCAGCGCGCCGACCGCAGCACCGGCCACCGCGCCACGGCCGGTAGCCTCGCCGACATCGCCACCGGTTACCACGCCGATGGCGGCACCGGCAATCGCGCCGGCCAGGCCGGTGAGCAACGAGGCGCGGGCACCGGAAGCAATGCTCTCGCCGGCACGGACTGAGTCGCGCACCCTTGCGGTGGCCTTGTCGCCCGACAGCAACGGCCAGGCATTGCCGGCGTCGTCCAGCAACAGCGCGTCACGGCTGTCGATGGATATCTCCTTGCCGCTCTGGTTGTCGACCACGAACTGCACCGGCAGCAGACCGGCCCGGCGTATATTGAAGCCAAAGGCGTCTTCGGCGGCCTGCCGGTCGAGATAGCCGCTGGCGACGATATCGGCGCCGTGGACGGAAACGGCATTGGCCTGGGCCCCCGGTACCGGCAGCGGCGCAACCCGCTCACCGTAGGTTGAACAGGCAGCCAGCACGGCAGCAGTGGCCAGCGCGGCCAATACGCCGGCGAGCCGGTTAATTTTTAATCGATTCATCGGGTTCCTCTGGAATTTGCTTAAAATTGAGCGGCTTACAGGTCTGAGCCGGAGCCGGCGCGATAGTTCCCCAGGCGCCACACGCCCTTGTCATGACGCCGATGCCGGGACTCGGCGCGGCGGCTGCCGAAGCGACGGAACCGAACAGTCAATTCCCGACCTAAACAGTCAGGGAAATTCTTGACTGAATTACTCAGCTATGTAAATCTTGCCGACCCTGTCGGACGCCGACAGGCAAGAGCCAACAGACTTCAGTATCTCGCGGGAGCCGGAAATCGATTATGCGCTTAACCACCAAAGGCCGCTACGCCGTGACCGCCATGCTGGATCTCGCGCTGCACAGGGACCGCGGTCCCAATACGCTGGCGGACATCTCCAAGCGCCAGGGTATCTCGCTGGCCTACCTGGAGCAGCTGTTCTCGCGCCTGCGCAAGAGCGGCCTGGTGTACAGCGCCCGCGGGCCCGGCGGCGGTTACTCGCTGGGGCGCGCGACAACCGATATCTCCATCGCCGACGTGATCAGGGCGGTGGATGAGTCGGTCGACGCGACCAAGTGCGGCGGCCAGAAAAACTGCCAGGGCGAGCTGCGCTGCCTGACTCACGATCTCTGGGAGGACCTGAGCGAACAGATTTCGCAGTACCTCGACAGCATCAGCCTTGAGGACCTCGTCCGCAAGCAGGCCGTACAGCAGGTTTCCGCCCGTCAGGATACTGTGACAATTCATGCACGGGCGCAGTGAGTGTTTACTTAAGACAAACGATATGCGGACACATTATATATGAGCACTGACAGCAGACAGATCACCCTGAGCGAACGCGCCGCCGAACACGTACAGAATTTCCTCGCCGGACGCGATAACGGCATCGGCCTGCGCGTGGGCGTCAAGACCACGGGCTGTTCCGGCTACCAGTACGTCATCGAACCGGCCGAACAGGTCAACGACACCGATACGGTATTCGAAAGTCGCGGCGTCAAGATCGTGGTCGACAGTCTGAGCCTGAACTACCTCGCCGGTACCGAACTGGACTATCGCCGCGAGGGCCTCAACGAAGGTTTCCATTTCAATAATCCGAACGTCAGCGAGACCTGCGGCTGCGGCGAAAGCTTCAGTGTCAAGCAGCCGTCAGCGCAGGTCTAATCGGGAGCAACCAGGAGAGTTTTCATGGCGACGCAATCCCACGATGTCGAAGCCCTCATCAAGAAGCGCTACGAGCACGGTTTCCATACCGATATCGAGACCGATACGGTACCGCCAGGCCTCGACGAGGATGTGATCTGTCTCATCTCGAACAAGAAACACGAACCGGACTGGCTGCTGCAGTGGCGCCTGGAGGCGTTTCGCGCCTGGCAGAAAATGAAGACGCCAACCTGGCAGCACATCAAGCATGCGCCGATCGACTACCAGGCGATTTCGTATTACTCGGCGCCGAAGTCCAAGGACGACGCGCCGCAGAGCCTCGACGAGGTCGATCCGAAACTGCTGGAAACCTATGAAAAGCTCGGCATCCCGCTGCACGAGCAGAAGATGCTGGCCGGCGTCGCCGTCGACGCCGTGTTCGACAGCGTTTCGGTCGCCACCACGTTCAAGGAAAAGCTGCACGAGGCCGGTGTCATCTTCTGCTCGTTCTCGGAAGCTGTGCAGAATCACCCCGACCTGGTAAAGCAGTACCTGGGTTCGGTCGTGCCGCAGGGCGATAATTTCTTCGCCGCGCTGAACTCCGCCGTGTTCACTGACGGCTCGTTCGTCTACATCCCCAAGGGCGTGAAGTGCCCGATGGAGCTGTCGACCTACTTCCGCATCAACGCCATGAACACCGGCCAGTTCGAGCGCACCCTGATCGTCGCCGACGAAGGCAGCCAGGTCAGTTACCTGGAAGGCTGCACCGCGCCGCAGCGCGACGAGAACCAGCTGCATGCCGCAGTGGTCGAGCTGGTCGCTCTGGATGATGCCAACATCAAGTACTCGACGGTGCAGAACTGGTATCCGGGTGATGAAAACGGTGTCGGTGGCATTTACAACTTTGTTACCAAGCGCGGCGACGCGCGCGGCAACAATTCCAGGATATCCTGGACCCAGGTCGAGACCGGCTCGGCCATCACCTGGAAGTACCCGAGCTGCATCCTGCGCGGTGACAACTCGGTCGGCGAGTTCTACTCGGTGGCCGTCACCAGCAACTGGCAGCAGGCCGATACCGGCACGAAGATGATCCACCTGGGCAAAAACACCAAAAGCACCATCGTCTCCAAGGGCATTTCTGCCATGCACGGCGATCAGGCCTACCGTGGTCTGGTCCGGATAGCACCGACGGCGACCAATGCGCGCAACTACACCCAGTGCGATTCGTTACTGATGGGTGACCAGTGCGGCGCGCACACTTTCCCGTACATGGAAGTACGCAACAACAGCGCCAAGGTCGAGCACGAGGCGACGACCTCGAAGATCGGCGAGGACCAGCTGTTCTATTGCCGCAGCCGGGGCATTACCGAGGAAGACGCCGTCAACATGATCGTCAACGGTTTCTGCAAGGACGTGTTCAAGGAACTGCCGATGGAATTCGCCGTCGAGGCGCAGAAGCTGCTCGGCGTCACACTGGAAGGCGCGGTTGGCTGATTTTAGGTGAAACGTGAATGGTGAAATGTGAATAGGCAGCTATCGGTTCTCTGCTTTTCACTCATCACTATTCACTCTTCACAAACACTGGATTCATGAACTGAAAGAGTTATCAAATGCTGAGTATCAAAAATCTACATGCCCAGGTCGACGACACCGACATCCTCAAGGGTGTCGATCTGGAAATCAAACCGGGAGAAATTCATGCCATCATGGGCCCGAACGGTTCCGGAAAAAGTACGCTGGCGAATGTGCTGGCCGGTCGCGATGACTATACCGTAACCGCGGGCGAGATCCTGTTCGAGGGCCAGAACCTGGCCGACATGGCGCCGGAAGAGCGCGCCTGCGCCGGTCTGTTCCTTGCCTTTCAGTATCCGGTCGAAATCCCCGGCGTCAACAACATCTACCTGCTCAAGGCGGCACTAAACGCCATTCGCAAGAGCCGTGGCGAGGATGCGCTTGACGCCGTCGAGTTCATGAAACTGGTACGCGAGCGCATGAAACTGGTCAAGCTCAACGAGGACCTGTTGAACCGTTCGGTCAACGAGGGCTTCTCCGGCGGCGAGAAGAAGCGCAACGAGATCTTCCAGATGGCGGTACTCGAACCCAAGCTTGCCATCCTTGACGAGACCGACTCCGGCCTCGACATCGACGCGCTGAAGATCGTCGCCGAGGGCGTGAACGCCATGCGCAGCCCGGAACGCTCCATGATCCTCGTCACCCACTACCAGCGCCTGCTCGATTATATCAAGCCGGATCACGTCCACGTGCTGGCCGACGGCAAGATCATCAAGTCGGGCGACGAGCAGTTGGCCAAGGAACTCGAGGAGCGCGGTTACGAATGGGTCAAGCAGGAGGCCGCGGCAGCATGAATGCGGTAGTCAACAACCCCGTCGAGCATTTCCAGTCCGAGTACGCGCGTCTCATCGGCGAACTCGACAACGACCCGTTGCGCGATGAACGCAAGGCGGCGCTGGAACGCTTCGCCGCCACCGGCCTGCCGACGAAAAAGGTCGAGGCCTGGAAGTACACCGACGTGCAGCCTATTGCCAAGCGCCATTTCAATACGACCCAGGCGGCCCCGCCGATCGATGTCGGTCAGGTCGACGCGGTACGCTTCGGCGATCTCGACTGCCATGAGCTGGTATTCGTTAACGGCCGTTTCAATGCACAGTTGTCACGGCTGGGCGACACCGCCTCGGGCATCAGCATACGCAGTCTCGCTGCGGCGCTGGCCGATAGCGACAGCGGCATCGGGGCACGGCTCGGCCACTGCCTGGGCGAAAACACTCACGCGTTCACCGAACTCAATACCGCCTTCCTGCAGGACGGTGCCGTGATCGAGGTCGCCCGCGGCGTGCAGGTCGACAAACCGATCGTGCTGCTGTATCTCGACACGGCCACCGATACGCCGACGGCCTGCCATCCGCGCACCTTCGTCAGTCTCGGCGAGAACGCCGCGGCGACCCTGGTGGAAAGTTTCGCCGGTCTGGATGACAGTTCCGAAAACCTGACCAACCAGGTGACCGAGATCGATCTGGCCGACAACGCGCGCCTGGACCACTACAAGATTGTCCAGGGCGGCGGCAAGAATTTCCATATCGGCAGCATCAATGCCAGGCAGGCACGCGATTCGCGCCTCGAGTCGCACTCGCTGGCCCTCGGCGGCAACCTGACGCGTACCGATATCAACACGCGTCTGGAAGCCGAGGGTGCCACCGTGATCCTCAACGGCTTGTACATGGTCGACGGCAAGCAACACGTCGATCATCACACCCGGGTCGATCACCTGGTACCGCACACCAACAGTGTCGAAACCTATCGCGGCGTGCTCAACGGCAACAGTCGCGCCGTCTTCAACGGCAAGGTCTACGTTCACCGTGACGCCCAGAAGACCGACGCCCAGCAGTCGAACGCCAACCTGCTGCTGTCGAAGACCGCCGAGGTCGATACCAAGCCGGAACTCGAGATCTACGCCGATGATGTCAAGTGCAGCCATGGCGCTACCGTCGGCCAGCTCGACGAGGATGCGCTGTTCTACCTGCGCAGCCGCGCGATCGACGAATCTACCGCCGGCAGTCTGCTGACGTACGCCTTCGCCAGCGAAGTCGTTGCCCAGATCAAGCTGGCGCCCATACGCGAGCGGCTGGAGCACATCGTGCTCGACAAACTGCCGCAGACTGAACAGATCGGTGAGTTCGTATGAACCAGCCCGTCGATAGCACCGCAGCAGAACTGTTAGGCGGCAACCGGCCGGCCCTGGATGTCGAGCGCGTGCGCGCCGACTTTCCCATTCTGCATCAGGAAGTCCGTGGCAAACCGCTGGCCTATTTCGACAATGCCGCAACCTCGCAGAAACCGGCTAAAGTGATCGAAACGGTGGATCATTACTACCGCGCTCTGAACTCGAACATTCACCGCGGCGTACACTACCTGAGCGAACAGGCGACCAGTGCCTATGAAAATGCGCGCGAAGCGCAGCGGCGTTTCATCAACGCCGAGTCAACCCGCGAAATCGTGTTCGTGCGCGGCGCCACTGAGGCGATCAACCTGATCGTACAGTCCTGGGGTCGCAGCCAGCTCAAGGCCGGCGATGAAGTCATCATCTCGGAAATGGAACACCATTCCAACATCGTACCGTGGCAGATGCTGCGCGATCAGATCGGCATCGAACTGAAAGTTATCCCGATCAACGACGCCGGCGAACTGCAACTCGATATCTATGAAGAATTGCTGAATGAGCGTACCAAGCTGGTCGCTATCAATCACCTGTCGAACGCGCTCGGCACCGTCAACCCGGTGAAATCGATCATCGACCAGGCGCATGAAGCCGGTGCGCTGGTGCTGGTCGACGGTGCCCAGGCGGTACCGCACACACCGGTCGACGTCCAGGCGCTGGGCTGTGACTTCTATGTTTATTCCGGCCACAAGCTGTTCGGTCCAACCGGTATCGGCGTGCTTTACGGCCGCGAGGATCTGCTCGAGGCTATGCCGCCCTACCAGGGCGGTGGCGACATGATCAAAATGGTCAAGCTGGACCGCACCATTTACAACGACCTGCCGTACAAGTTCGAGGCCGGCACGCCGCACATCGCCGGCGGCATCGGTCTGGGCGCAGCCGTTGAATACGTCGAGGACATTGGCCTCGAGGCGATCGCCGCCTACGAGCACGACCTGCTCGAGTACGCCACCGAACAGGCACTGACAGTCGAGGGGCTGAAGCTGATCGGCACAGCGCAGAACAAGGCCAGCATCCTGTCGTTCATCATGGACGGCGTACACCCGCACGATCTCGGCACGATTGTCGACAGCGAGGGTATTGCCATTCGTACCGGCCATCATTGCGCCATGCCGGTCATGGATCACTTCGGCGTGCCGGCAACAGCGCGCGCGTCGTTCGCATTCTACAACACGCATGCGGAAATCGACCGTCTGATCGCGGCGCTGAAACACGCCCACGAGGTGCTCGCCTGATGTTCGACCTGAAAGACCTCTACCAGGAAGTGATCGTCGATCACAACCGCAGCCCGCGTAATTTCGGCGCGCTCGAAGACGCCGACCGCGTCATCGAGGGCTACAATCCGTTGTGCGGCGACAAGCTGAACCTGTATGTAAAATTCGATGACGAGCGCATCAGCGACGTCAAATTTGACGGCAGCGGCTGCGCCATATCGGTTGCCTCGGCCTCGTTGATGACCGAGGCGCTGAAGGGCAAGACCAAAGCCGATGCCGAACGGATCTTCAATGACTTCCATGAGCTGCTGACCGCCCGGGACATGCCCATAGCAGCCGAAGTTGAAAAGCTCGACAAGCTGGCTGCACTGGCCGGCGTGCGCGACTATCCGACGCGCATCAAGTGCGCAACGTTATGCTGGCATACCCTGCATTCAGCCCTGGAAGGCAAGGACGAACCGGTCACCACCGAGTAGACGCACCATGAACCAGATGAATACACCGGAACCGATCACCCTGGAACGCGACTGCCCGGCGGCGCTGATTCCCGACGGCACGCCGATCGTGCTGCCGCAAGGCAGCGTCGTCTTCATGACCCAGTCACTGGGCGGCAGCTACACGGTCAACTTCAACGGCAACCTCGCCCGCATCGAGGGCAAGCATGCCGATGCGCTCGGTTTCGAGGCCGAGGAAGAAGCGCAGAAGAAGGAACTGACCGGCGACGGTACGGTAAACGAAGAAGCGGTCTGGGATGCGCTGCGTGATTGCTACGATCCCGAGATCCCGATCAACATGGTCGACCTCGGTCTCATCTACGACTGCCGAATCATCCCGCAGCGTGCCGACAGTGACTACGGCGAAGGCGAACTGACCGGCAACAAGGTGCACATCCTGATGACCCTGACCGCACCCGGCTGCGGCATGGGCCAGTTCATCGCCGACGACGTGCAGCGCAAGGTCGCTGCGGTGGACAACGTCACCGAAGTCGACGTCGAGCTGACCTTCGACCCGCCGTGGAGCTTCGAGATGATGTCCGAGGCGGCGCGACTCGAAACGGGCATGCTGTAATGAGCGACTGGGTGGATGTTGCCGACAGCGACGAACTCGCCCCCGGCCAGGCCCGACTGGTCGACGTCGACGACATCATGGTGGCGGTGTTCAACATCGACGGCGAGTATCGCGCCATCGAGGATACCTGCAGCCACGACGAAGCGCCGATGCTCGGTTGCGGCCTGGAAGCCGAGGACGTGCTCGACGGCGACCAGATCATCTGTCCGCGCCACGGTGCCCGCTTCTGCCTGCGCACCGGTGACGCCCTGACGCCCCCTGCCTACGAGCCGGTCACCACCTTCCCGGTGCGCGTGAGCGCCGGCCGCATCCAGGTGCGCGACGACCGCTGGGACTGAAAAAGCCGGACCGGCACGGCGAAACCGGCCCCGGTTTGTATTTCAAGGGTCACGATTAGCACGTATAATTAGCGGTTTACTACCGCTACCGCCGCCGGGGCTGCGGTGCAGCTATTAATTTTGACCCATTCCAAACGGAGTTCCGTGCATGGCAATTGAACAGACGCTATCCATTATCAAACCCGACGCTGTTGGCCGTAATCAGATTGGTGATATCTACTCCCGGTTTGAAAATAATGGCTTGCGCATTGTCGCCGCAAAAATGATGCAGCTCAGCCGCAAGCAGGCGGAACAATTCTACGCCGAGCACAAGGAGCGGCCGTTTTTCGGCGAGCTGGTCGAGTTCATGACCTCCGGACCGGTCATGGTCCAGGTGCTGGAAGGCGAAAACGCGGTCGCGAAAAACCGCGAGCTGATGGGGGCGACGATGCCGAAGAACGCCGAGCCCGGCACCATCCGCCGCGATCTGGCCTACGACCCGGACAACCCCGACTCCGCCGACAACGCCGTGCACGGCTCCGACGGCGTCGACAGCGCCAAGGCCGAGATCGCACAGTTCTTCGCCGCCGACGAGATCTGCCCGCGCTAGGGCCGGGACCGCAAGCCGATGAGCGAAACGCCGATCAACCTGCTCGACTATGACCGCCAGGCACTGGCGGCGTATTTCAGCGCGCAGGGCGAAAAACCGTTTCGCGCCACGCAGGTGATCCGCTGGCTACACCACGAGGGCATCAGCGACTTCGATGCCATGACCAACCTCAGCAAGGCGCTGCGCGAAAACCTCAAGCACAGCGCCCGCGTGACCGTGCCCGAGATCGTTACCGAGCAGGCCTCGGCCGATGGCACGTACAAGTGGCTGTTGCGGGTCGACGAGCGCAACTCGGTGGAAACGGTATTCATCCCGGAAAAGGACCGCGGCACGCTGTGCGTATCGTCGCAGGTCGGCTGCGCGCTGAACTGCAGCTTCTGTTCCACCGCCCGCCAGGGCTTCAACCGCAACCTGGGGGTGGCCGAGATCATCGGCCAGCTGTGGCTGGCCAATCAGCGGCTGCCGCGCACCGACCATGACCGCTACGCGGTCAGTAACGTCGTCTTCATGGGCATGGGTGAACCGCTGCTCAACTACAACAACGTCGTCCGCGCCATCGAGCTGATGCTCGACGACAACGCCTACGGCCTGGCGCGGCGCCGGGTCACCGTCAGCACCTCCGGCCTGGTGCCGCAGATGGACGCTCTGGCGCACGACACGCGCGCGGCGCTGGCGGTATCGCTGCATGCACCGAATGACGGCCTGCGCGACGAACTGGTGCCGATCAACAAGACCTATCCGCTGGCCGAGTTGACGGCCGCCTGCCGGCGTTTCGTCGAGGTCCGTGGCGACGAGTACATCACCTTCGAGTACGTGATGCTCGACGGCGTCAACGACTCGCCGGCGCATGCCCGCCAGCTGGTCAAGCTGCTCAACGGCATCCCGGCCAAGATTAACCTGATTCCGTTCAACCGTTTTCCCGACACGCAGTACCACTGCTCGGCGCCGGAAAAAATTAATCAGTTCCGCGAGATTCTGCTAGAGTCGGGGCTGTTTACCATCACCCGCAAGACCCGTGGGGATGATATCGATGCTGCCTGCGGCCAGCTGGTCGGCGAGGTGCGGGCCAAGGCGCGCCGCCATCAGGCAGTACGGCAACCCGTTTCGGTTCACAGAATGGAACGACGTCCATGACACAACGCGGCCTGATCCGAATCCTGCCACTGCTG
The DNA here is from genome assembly GCF_024808875.1 of Methylohalomonas lacus. Classification (GTDB taxonomy): domain Bacteria; phylum Pseudomonadota; class Gammaproteobacteria; order Methylohalomonadales; family Methylohalomonadaceae; genus Methylohalomonas; species Methylohalomonas lacus. Next base: position 125,778 of record NZ_JANUCT010000001.1, on the reverse strand, counting down.
GCGCTGTTGCTGGCCGGCGGCTGCGCGACCACCGGCAGTGACCTGCGCAGCGAACACGACGCCAACGATATTGCCGAGGCCAATATGCGGCTTGGTGTCGCCTACATGCAGGACGGCAATTTCGAAAAGGCACTGGAAAAGCTCGAACGTGCACGTAAGGCCGACCCGGAATACCCGATGGCCTATAACATGCTCGGTTTGCTACATCAGCGCATGGGGGTCTACGACAAGGCCGAGGCCAACTTTGAAAAAGCATTGAAGCTGGCACCGAAACAGCCGAACATCCTCAACAACTACGGCCAGTTTCTCTGCGGCCAGGATCGTTTCGCGGAAGCCGAGGCGGCCTTCGTCAAAGCCAGTGAAAACCCGCTCAACAACAACCCGGCGCGGGCACTGACCAATGCCGGCACCTGTGCCTCGGTCAGCGACCGGCCCGACAAGGCCGAGCAATATTACCGCAAGGCACTGGAACGCAACCCGGAGCAGCCGCTGGCGTTGCTACAGATGGCCGAGTTGCAATACCAGGCCGAGGAATATCTGTCGGCACGCGGTTATCTGCAGCGCTACGCCAGCGTCGCCCGACACAGTGCCAGCAGCCTCTGGCTCGGCATCCGCATCGAGGACAAGCTTGGCAACAAGGATGCCGTGTCGAGTTATGCTCTGTCGCTAAAATCCAATTTCCCCGATTCCGACCAGGTGCGTTTGTTGCGCGAGTCCGGCATACGCTAGGCGGCACCGTCCCCGACTATTTTTATGAGTGAGACCGACGACAACGCCGCCGATGATGTCCGTACCGGCCCGACGCCCGGCGAACTGCTGCGCCAGGGCCGTGAAGCCAGTGGCCTAACCCAGCAGGAGGCCGCCACCAAGCTACACCTGCACCAGCGGATCGTCGCAGCGCTGGAGCGCGACGACGAGACACAACTGCCGACGCCAATCTACGTGCGCGGCTACCTGCGCAATTACGCCCGTCTGCTCGACCTGGACAGCGAAACCGTACTGGCCGCCTACGACGCGCGTGACAACCAGCATCCGGAACTGAAACCGCCGGTCGCGGCCAAAAGCCAGGTCAGCAGCTCCGACAAGCCGGTTCGCGCGGTCACCTATCTGCTGACGCTGGGCCTGGTGGTACTGTTGCTGGCCTGGTGGCAGAGCCGCCACCTGGGCGAGGAAGGCCTCATCGATCTCGACAGCTGGCAGCTGGAAGAACAGTCCGTTGAGCCGATCGCGGATGTGGACGAACCGGCGGACGACAGTGAGGCGGAAACCGTCGACAGCGCACTCGGCTACCCGATCCCGATCGTCCGTCACCCGGGCGGGCCGGATATGGATGCCAGCGCAACGCAGGCCGAATCGCCAGCGGCGGCAACCGGCGACGATGCAACGCCGGAACAGCTGGCACCGGCGCCCCTGACCGCCACGGCAGACGAGACCGAAGATGACAGTCGCGCAACCGGCAACGACGCCGGCGCGGATGCCGAACTGCTGGAGACACTGCCCGAGGTCGGCGAATCCGGGCGCGGCAACAGCGGTGACCGCGGTTTACGCCTGAGCATCGAGGAAGAGTCCTGGATCGAAGTCTATGACGCCGATGGCAAGCGCCTGTATCTGGGTCTGGCCGAGACCGGCGAAACCATCCGCGTCAACGGCAAGCCGCCGCTGGAAGTGCTGCTCGGCTATGCGCCCGGCGTCAACGTCAGCTACAACGGCAACCCCATCGACACCCTCGAACAATCGCAAGCCGGCGTCGCCCAGTTCCGCGTTGGCGACTAGCCGATAACTTCAGGGATCCACTGGTGGCCAATCGCATCCAAGCCATTCGCGGCGTGAGTGACATTCTGCCGGAGCGCAGCCCGGCTTGGCGCGAGCTCGAGCAGGTCCTGATCGATGTCCTCGACAGTTACGGCTACCAGGAAATCCGCCTGCCGATCATGGAAAAGACCGAGGTCTTCGCCCGTGCCATCGGCGAACACACCGACATCGTCAGCAAGGAAATGTACTCCTTCGCCGACCGCAACGACGACTCGATCACCCTGCGGCCGGAAGGCACCGCCGGCTGCGTGCGTGCCGGCCTGCAACATGGTCTGTTCCACAACCAGACCCAGCGACTCTGGTACCTGGGCCCGATGTTCCGCCATGAGCGCCCGCAGAAGGGCCGCTACCGCCAGTTCCACCAGATCGGCGTCGAGGCCTACGGCATGGCCGGTCCGGACATCGATGCCGAACTGATCCTGCTGTGCCAGCGGCTCTGGCGCCAGCTTGGCCTGGACGGCCTGCAACTGGAACTCAACTCGCTCGGCAGCACGGAATCGCGTGCGGCCTATCGCGAAGTGCTGGTCGACTATTTCGGCCAACATCGCGACCAGCTTGACGACGACAGCCGGCGCCGGCTGGAACACAACCCGCTGCGCATACTCGACAGCAAGAATCCCGACATGCAGGCGCTGATCGCCGATGCTCCGGCACTGGCCGATCACCTCGACGACGAGTCGCGGGCGCATTTCGCCGGCCTGTGCGAACTGTTGACCGCCGCCGGTATCGATTACGTGATCAACCCACGGCTGGTACGCGGCCTCGACTATTACAATCACACGGTGTTCGAATGGACCACCGATCAGCTTGGTGCGCAGGCCACCGTCTGCGCCGGCGGCCGTTATGATCGCCTGATCGAACAGGTCGGCGGTCCGCCGACACCGGCGATCGGCTTCGCCATCGGCCTCGAGCGACTGCTGGAACTGCTCGGTCTCGACCCGGGACCGCGCCAGCCGCACGTCTACATCGTCACCGGCGAAGGCGCCGCGGCCCGCGCGCTGCAGCTAGCCGATCAACTGCGCGACGCCCTGCCGGGGCTGCGGGTGATGAGTCATTGCGGCGGTGGCAGCCTGAAAAGCCAGTTCAAGCGCGCCGACCGCAACGGCGCCCTGCTCGCACTCATCCTGGCCGATGACGAACTTGCCAGTGACCGTGTGACCGTGAAACCGTTGCGCGGCCAGGGCGAGCAGCACAGCGTCGCGCAGGCTGCCGCCGCCGACACCGTCAAGGAACTGCTGGCAGCCGCGGCGCTCCCAGAGACAGATTCAACGCCGCAATAACAAACAGCAGCAAAACGACCGTGGCCGCGGTGGCCGGATTTCATGTTGCCTTGCAGACGGGGCTCGGCGCGGCCACCGTTAGCCGGTTATAATGTTTTGTTTTGGGTAGATTAAGCGTCGATCACAACGCCACAGGCGACGATCGGCCCCAGTGGAGAAGTGAGCGTGGCAGACAGAACCGACGAAGAACAAGTAGAAGCCATCAAGGAATGGTGGCGCGAGAACGGCATGGCCGTGGTCATCGGCATCGTGGTCGGTATCGGCGCGCTGGTCGGCTGGCGTGGCTGGAGCGAGTACCAGGAAAACCGCGCCCGCGAGGCCTCCAGCCTGTACCAGGAAATGCTCGCCGCGCGCGCCGCTGGCGACAGCGAACAGCTGCAGGACAAGGGTACCCAGCTGCTGGCGGACTACGCGGCCACGCCCTACGCCGGTTTCGCGGCGCTCGCTCTGGCCCGGCAGGCGCTGGCTGCAGACGATCTGGAAACGGCGGAAAGCCGTCTGCGCCAGGCGCTGGAAAGCCTCGACGAGGACTCCTTGCAGCACGTTGCCCGCCTGCGGCTGGTGCGGGTACTGACCGCCCGGGAACAGTACGATGCCGCGCTGGAACTGCTGCAGTCGACCGACTTTGGCCGCTTCACGGCCGAGTACGAGGAACTGCGCGGCGATATACTGCTGGGCCGGGAGGACACGGCAGGCGCACGCGAAGCCTACCGCCTGGCATTGGCCAACACGTCACCGCAGGCCGGCGGCCGTGAACTGCTGCAGATGAAACTGGAAAGCGTCGGCGGCAAGGCTACACCCGTGAATACGACCGAACTCGACAGCGCGGCGGACAACCTATGATGGCACGATCGCTGGCACTCACGGGGATGGCATTATTGCTGTCCGGTTGCACGACGCTGACCAACTATTTCAGTGGCGGCGAGGATAACGCCGAACCGCCGGCACCGCTGGTGGAATTCGAAACCACTGCCAACATCGACAACCGCTGGACGCGCAGCATCGGCAACGGCAGTGACGAACAATACCTGAAAATGACCCCGGCGATCGCCGGTGACCGCATCTACGCCGCCGCCCGCAATGGCGACGTCACCGCCCTGGCACTGGACAGCGGCCGCGTGGCCTGGCGCCATGACACCGACGAGCCGCTGGCCAGCGCCACCGGTGCTGGCTCTGGTCTGGTGCTGGTCGGCAGCAGCAATGGCAAGGTCGTGGCTCTGGACGCCGACAGCGGCGAGCCGCTGTGGCAACAGAGTGTTTCCAGTGAGGTGCTGGCGGCGCCGCAGGTTGCCGACGGTGTCGTCGTCGTGCGCACCGTCGACGGCAAGCTGACCGGACTCAACGCCGACAGTGGCGACCAGCTGTGGATCTATGACCGCAGCGTACCGGCGCTGTCATTACGTGGCACCAGCACTCCGGTCATCCACAATGGCGTCATCCTCGCCGGTTTCGATGCCGGCCGCCTGCTGGCGCTGGAACTGTCGACCGGCAAGCCCCTGTGGGAGATGCGCATTGCCATGGGAACCGGCAGCTCCGACCTCGAACGCATGGTCGACATCGACGCCACGCCGGTGGTCCGCAACGACATCGTCTACGTCGCCACCTATCAGGGCCGCGTCGCCGCCATCAGCGTCGACGCTGGCCGCATGTTGTGGAACCGCGACGTCGCCTCGTACGCCGGTCTGGACGTCGACGCGAACAACGTCTATGTCACCGCCGATAATGGCCATGTCTGGGCGCTGGAACAGATATCCGGTGCCTCGGTCTGGCGCCAGGAAGATCTGCAGGCGCGTGCGACAACGGCACCGGTCGTGCTCGGTCCGTATGTTGCTGTCGGCGGAATCGAAGGCCACGTACACTGGATGGATCGCGACAGCGGCGAATTCGTCGCCCGCACGCGCATCGACGAAAGCCCGCTGCTCGCCGCCCCGGTCAGCGACGGTGAAAGCGTCTACTTCTACAGCAGCGACGGCGAGCTCGCCGCGTATACCTATAAATAGCGTATCTCGTCGCTCGTATCTCGTATCTCGACACCGACGGGCGCAAACGCAAGATTGTGGTATTTTGCGTTCATGCGAACTGCTTCACATTGGCTTTTACAAGCCGGCTTGACTAACGAGATACGCATGACGAGATACGAGATACGACCGCAATGACCGCCGTCGTCGTTATTGTCGGCCGACCCAACGTCGGCAAATCCACCCTCTTTAACCGCCTGACCAACAGCGACCGGGCGCTGGTCGACGACCAGCCCGGTGTGACCCGCGATCGCATTGCCGGCGAGATCCGGCACGGTCAGCAGCGCTGCCTGCTCGTCGACACCGGCGGTCTCGGCCACGCCGCCGCCGAGGATCCGGCGCTGGCCGAGCGGGTCACGGCACACAGCCTGCAGGCGGTGCACGAGGCTGACTTGGTCCTGTGGCTGGTCGACGGCCGGACCGGACCCACGGTCGAGGAACAGGAACTGGCCGGGCAGTTGCGGCCGCTGGGCGAGCGGCTGCGGCTGGTCGTCAACAAGACCGAAGGCACGGACTCGGAACTGGCCTGCGCCGAGTTCTATCAGCTCGGCGTCGGCGAGCCGCTGGCGGTGTCGGCGCAGCGCGGCAGCGGCATACCGCGACTGCTGGACACGCTGTTCTCCACCCTGCCCGCCGCCGACAGCGCAGCCGCCGATGCCGACCGCCCCGGCGAACTGAGCATCGCCGTGCTCGGCCGGCCGAACGCCGGCAAGTCGACCCTGATCAACCGACTGCTGGGCGAGGAACGCATGCTCACTTTCGACCGCCCCGGCACAACCCGCGACAGTATCGATGCACAGCTGGAGCGCGACGGCCGCCGTTACACGCTCATCGACACCGCCGGCGTGCGGCGGCGATCCCAGGTCAGCGAGGCACTGGAAAAAATCAGCGTCATCCGCACCCTGAAAGCGATCGACAGTGCCGATCTGGTGATCCTGGTGGTCGACGCACACACCGGCATCACCGAGCAGGACGCCCATTTGCTGGGCATGGCCGTCGACCGCGGCAAGGCGATCATCATCGCGATCAACAAGTGGGACGGGCTGGGACCGGACCAGCGTCAGCAGGTGCAGGCCCAGCTGGATCAGCGGCTGGTGTTTGCCGACTACGCCCGCGTGCATTTCATCTCGGCGCTGCACGGCAGCGGTGTCGGTGAAATGTTCGCCAGTGCCGCGCACATCGGCGAACTGTTCGACATGCCGCTGAATACCGCGCTTCTGACCAGCTGCATGGAACGCGCCCTGGAGGCACACCAACCGCCGCTGGTGCGCGGCCGCCGCATCAAACTGCGCTACGCCCACCTGGGCGGCCGCCGGCCATTGCGCGTAATCGTCCACGGCAACCAGGTCGAGCACCTGCCGCATCACTACAAGCGCTATCTGGCCCGATCACTGCGGGAACAGTTACAACTGGAAGGTATGCCGCTACTGCTGGAATTCAAGCAGGGTGAAAACCCCTACGCCGGGCGCAAGAACCCGCCACGCTGGGAACGCCGGTCAAGACGGAGAAAGTAAGCGAGCTTCGTATCTCGTATCTCGTATCTCGTATCTCGTATCTCGTATCTCGTATCTCGTATCTCGTATCTCGTATCTCGTTTGTCAACGAAGCCTGACCGCCAGGGCCATACTGTCAAGGCCGAATTTCACCCGCGAGATACGCTTCACGAGCGACGAGATACGGGCGCAGCCCTCACGAACGACGAGATACGCGCGCTATGCGCGAAGCGCCGCACCTCAGCGATTGTACCGCTGCTGGATGCGATACAGCAGGTTGCGGGCGTTGTCGTCCGACAGCCAGTCGCCGTCCTCGTCGCGCAGAATCAGCTCGGTACGGTCGGCGTCGGCGGTCAGGCTGATCCGGTAGATCTCGGGCTCGTCACCACTGCTCCAGAACTTGAGTGCGTCGAACCAGCCCTTGTCTTCCTCTTCCGGCGGCTGATAGGCCACTAGGTACTCGCCGGCGTCAGCGTCACTGGAACGAATTTCCATGCCGACATCAATCAGTGCCGAGCCGATTCGATCCCAGGCCGTGTCGAAGTCGTTCGGCAGAGACATGTAAACCTGGCCGTCATCATTGTTGCTGATTTCGGCCCGGGCGATACTCTCGCTCCGCCCGCCGGAACCGCTACTACCGCCGGACGCCGCACTGCTGTCGCCACCGGCGGCTGCCACCTGCTGGCCGCCGCTGCCGCCGAAATAGCTGTTCAGATCCGCCGCCATGCGCTCGCGCGCCTCGGCGTCGCCGCCGACATCCAGCCATTCATCGCCGGCGCTGGCGCGCTGCTGCTGCTCCTGGGAGACGAATAGCAGCGTGGTATCGGCGTCGTTACCCGGCTCAGCGAAGATGCGATAGCGTTCGCGCACTTCACCCTCGGCACCCGTTTGCGGCTGTGACCAGGCGGTTTCCAGCACGCCCAGCTCGACATCGTTCAGTGCCAGTTCGTGGCCCTGCTCGCTCCAGAACGCCGCCAGTTCCGGCCAGACGCTGCGCTTGTCACCCTGCACGACCACCGTCTGCTCGTCGGCCATGGCGGAGCTCAGGCTGCTCCCCGAGCCACCCGCTTGCTGCCGGCGTTCATAGGCCGACAGCGTATTCGGATCATCCTCCTCGCCGGGGATGGCCATGCTGTCGTTGATGCGCTCGCGGGTCAGGTCCGGCGGCACCTCGAGCGGCGGCATGTCGCGTGCCTCGCGATAGGATTCGCGCTGGTCGGGCAGCACGTTGTCGAGGTTGGGCAGAAATTGGCAGCCCGCGAGTAGTATCAGCGGCAGGATGCAAACTAGGCTTTTCAATCGATACATAGTCATCATTTCAGTTGAGCAGGCCGGCTTCGCGCATGGCCTCGGTCACGACCGGCTGGTAATTGGCCGATAACCAGGTCAGCGGCAGGCGAATGCCGGGCTGAATGAGCCCCATACGGTGCAATGCCCATTTGACGGGGATGGGATTGGATTCGATAAACAAATCCTGGTTCAGCTTCTCGATAGACTTGTTGATTTCAGCGGCGGCCACGCTATCGCCTGCCGTGGCGGCGACACACAGGTCGTGCATGGCTTTCGGCACGACATTGGCGGTCACCGAAATGACGCCATCGCCGCCGGCGAGCATGAAATCCATGGCCGTGGCGTCATCGCCGCTGACCAGCATGAAGTCGTCGCCGCACAGCTCGCGCATCTTCCGGACCCGGTCCAGATCGGTGTTGGCGTCCTTGAGACCGACAATATTGTCGATTTGCGCCAGCCGGCCGACGGTTTCCGGCTGCATGTCACAGGCGGTGCGGCCCGGCACATTGTAGAGGATCTGTGGGATGTCGACGCTCTCGGCAACGGTGCGGTAGTGCTGGTACAGGCCTTCCTGGGTCGGCTTGTTGTAGTACGGCGTCACCAGCAGGCAGGCATCGGCGCCGACGTCGCGCGCGTGGCGGGTCAGGCGCATGGCCTCAGTGGTCGAATTGGCGCCGGTGCCGGCGATAACCGGCACACGGCCGTTCACCTGCTCGACCACCTGCCTGATGACAGTGCCGTGCTCGGTCTCGTCGAGCGTCGCCGATTCGCCGGTGGTGCCGACGGCGACGATCGCGTCAGTGCCATTTTCTATATGGAATTCAACCAGCTGCGCCATGGCGTCCGGGTCCAGCGCAGTATCGGGGGCGACGCCGGCTTGCATCGGCGTGGCAATAGCAACCATGCTGCCTTTAAACATGCAGACTTCTAACCTTTAGGGTACGTGTAACTGGGGAAACAAAGGTCTATGGTACTGAGCACGTCCGCATTAGACAAGGCAAAATGGCACTTCCGCGGCGGCCGGCCGCCGCGGAAAAATATGCTTGCGGCTCGCCGGCCAAATCAAGACAATGCCGGTTAAACGCTGTACCGGCCCGTTTCAGCCGCCCGGCTCTATCAAACACAGTCCATGCAGAATTATCTGGTTATCACCGCCCTCGGCGACCACGACCCCCGGCTCATCGAACATTTCACCCGTTCCATCAAGGATAGCGGCTGCAGCATCGCCGAATCGCGCATGGCGGCGCTCGGTGACCGTCTGGCCATGATCCTCATGCTTACCGGCTCCTGGGACGCCATCGCCAAGATGGAGGATCTGTTGCCACGGCTGGAAGAGCGCCTGCAGCTGACGATCACCTCGACCCGCAGCCGTCCGGAACGACCGAAGCAGACCCTGATGCCGTATGCCATCGATGTGGTCGCCTTCGATCAGCCCGGTGTTGTTCATGACATCACCAAGTTCATCGCCAACAACAACATCAATATCCAGGCGCTCTACAGCAACAGCTACAGCGCGGCGAACACCGGCACACCGATGTTGTCGCTGCACATGACCATCAACATACCCACGGATGTGTCCATCGCCGCGCTGCGCGGCGACTTCATGGATTTCTGCGATCAACTCAATCTCGATGCCATCATGGAACCTGTCAAATAGAACAACGACCAAATACATTCATTCACAATCGCGGACAATACAACCATGAGCCAAGTCAAAGTCGGCAAAAAAGTTCCCGATTTCAAACTGCCAGCCACCGGTGATCAGGAAATCAGTCTCAAGGATCTCAAGGGTCACAAACTGGTACTGTACTTCTACCCCAAGGACAACACCCCGGGTTGCACCACCGAAGGTCAGGATTTTCGCGACAACATGCGCAAGTTCATCAGCCACAACGCCGTCATTCTCGGTGTCTCGCGCGACAGCATCCAGTCGCATGAAAAATTCAAGGACAAGCAATGCTTTCCGTTCGAGTTGTTATCGGACAGCGAGGAAGAGCTCTGTCGCATGTTCGATGTACTCAAGGAAAAGAACATGTACGGCAAGAAAGTGATGGGCATCGAGCGCAGCACCTTCCTCATCGACGAAACCGGCGTATTGCGACAGGAATGGCGCAAGGTCAAGGTCGATGGTCACGTCGCGGAGGTTCTTGAAGCCGTCAAATCAATCTAACGGGGGATCCGCCCAGATGTCCGACGCCGATAGTCTGCGTTTGTTCGTACTCGACACCAATGTGCTCATGCATGATCCGACCGCCCTGTTCCGCTTCCAGGAACACGACCTGTTCCTGCCGATGGTGGTACTCGAGGAACTTGATGCCGGCAAAAAAGGAGTTTCCGAGGTCGCACGCAACGTCCGCCAGGTCAGTCGCTTCCTCGACGATCTGATCGGCAACGCCGACAAGGAACGCATTGACGAGGGTCTGCCGTTACCCGGCCCGTGTAATGGCAATGGTAACGGCCACGACGACCAGCCGCTGCCACCGGCCGGTCGCCTATATCTGCAGACCCACAACCTGGCCAATGAACTACCGGCCTACCTGCCGGGCAAGAACGTCGACAATTCCATCCTCGCGACCACCCTGTCACTGCAGGAGACACGCCAGGATCGCCTGGTCACGCTGGTGTCGAAGGACATCAATCTGCGCATCAAGGCGCGCGTGCTCGGCATCCAGGCCGAGGATTACTACAACGACAAAGTGCTGGACGATGCCGACCTGCTGTACACCGGCGTCGCCCGCATCGACGGCGACTTCTGGGCCGAGCACGGCCGCAACCTGGAGTCCTGGCAGCAGGGTGAACGCACCTACTACCGTTTCAAGACACCGCTGGTGGAACGACCGCACAGCCAGCAATGTCTGTATACCGAGGGCGAAGAACAGTTCGAAGCCATCGTCAAGGACCACGACACCGACGGCACGACCGTGCAGCTGGCAACCGACTACCGCAAGGGACACAACTCGGTCTGGGGCATCAACGCGCGCAACACGGAACAGAACTTTGCACTCAACCTGCTGCTGGACCCGGAGGTCGATATCGTCTCCCTGCTCGGCGCCGCCGGCACCGGCAAGACCCTGCTGGCGCTCGCCGCCGGTCTGCAGCAAACCCTCGACACGCGCCGCTACCGCGAGATCATCATTACCCGCGTAACCATCCCGGTCGGCGAGGACATCGGTTTCCTGCCCGGTACCGAGGAAGAAAAAATGGCGCCGTGGATGGGCGCACTGATGGACAACCTGGAAGTGCTGACGCAGTCGGAGGTAGGTGGCGAGTGGGGCCGCGCCGCCACCGACGACCTCATCCAGAAACGCATCAAGCTCAGGTCGCTGAACTTCATGCGCGGGCGTACCTTCCTCAACCGCTACATAATCCTCGACGAGGCGCAGAACCTGACGTCGAAACAGATGAAGACGCTGATCACGCGCGCCGGTCCGGGCAGCAAGATCGTCTGCCTCGGCAACATCAGCCAGATCGACACCCCTTACCTGTCGGAAACGACCTCGGGCCTGACTTTTGTCGTCGAGCGCTTCCGCGACTGGCTGCACAGCGGCCACATCACGCTGGCGCGCGGCGAACGCTCGCGACTGGCCGACTTCGCCAGCGAGATGCTTTGATGGTGACTGGTGACTAAAAAAACGTGAGCGACCTTGTTTCGATGTCAAGAAACAATTCAATTTCGATAACCAATTAACCAGCCACCAAGTCATATTCCCTCCCCCTTGACGGGGGAGGGATTGAAGGGGCGCTACGCGCTGTTAGTTAATGCACTCCCACAGGAGTCGAACCTTGTCGATCACTAATCACCCGTCACCAGTCAACTCGCACACACAACGCTCAGCTTTCGTCAGCGTGGTCGCCTGGGTCTTCATCGTGCTTGGCGGCTTTGCAACATTTATTGCCGTCATGCAGAACATTGCCGTTCATTTCCTGCTCAGTGCGGAGCAACTGCAGCAGATGGCGCCGAACGCCTTCACCGCCCGGCACATCGGCACGCTGTTCCTGTGCCTGTTACTGCTGGCGGTGGTCACGCTGACCGCAGCGATCGCCCTGCTGAAGCGGCGCAACTGGGGCCGGCGCCTGTTCGTCGCCCTGATGGGCCTGGTTATCGTCTGGAATATCGCCTCACTGCTGTTGCAGCAACAATCTGCGCGCGAGCCTGCGACAGGCACGCTGGCACGGCAGGATTTCGCCAGCGGGCTGGATATCTTGTCGCTCGTCCTGGCCGTCGCGCTGAGCCTGTTGTGTGGCTGGATTGCCTGGCGCCTGTGTCGCCCCGCGATCGTCGCGGAGTTCCAGCCGAACGGCTGATTGGCCGGCCGGGCATGGCGATCTTTCGGAATCAGCTGCCGTTGTTTGCGTCATCGCCACCGGCAGCTGTGGCCGACTGCCCGGTCAGCTCCTGCGTCGTCGGCCAGGCATTGATCAGTGCCTTTACCAGCGTCGCCAGCGGAATGGCGAAGAACACGCCCCAAAAGCCCCAGATACCGCCGAACACCAGGATGGCAACGATGATCGCGTTCGGATGCAGGGCGTTGGCCTCGGAAAACAGTACCGGCACCAGCACGTTGCCGTCGAGAAACTGCAGCACGAAATAGCCGAGTATCAGCACCGTGAATTCGTGGCTCCAGCCCCACTGGAAGTAGCCGACCAGTGCCACCGGCACCGTCACCGCGGCGGCGCCGATATAGGGAATGAGTACCGACACCCCCACCAACGCCGCCAGCAATGGCGCATACGCCAGTCCCAGCACGGTAAACAGGATGTAGGCGGCGGCACCGACGATGAGAATCTCGTAGACCTTGCCGCGGATATAGTTGCCCATTTGCGCGTCCATCTCCTGCCAGACGTCGCGCACCAGCCGCCGTTCGCGCGGCAGGAAACGACTCAGCCAATCCAGAATCTCCGCCTTGTCCTTGAGAAAGAAGTACATCATCAACGGCACCAGGAACAGGTAGACGAGAATGGTCACGGCCGCCGGGATCGTCGCCAGCGACAGCGACAGGAAGTTCGAACCGATATCGGTAATACCACTGCGCAGGGCGTTGATTAAATTCCACACCTGCTCTTCGCTGACAATCTGCGGATAGAGTTCCGGCAGACGCAGCAACAGATCCTGGCCGTTGTTGATCATGCGCGGCAGTTCCTGGAAAAACTGTGCCAGCTGGCGCCAGAGAATCGGTATCAGGCCGAGGACGATGAAGATGAGAAACGCGATGAAGGTGAAGAACACCAGGTTCATCGACAACACACGCGACAGACCGCGGCGCTCCAGTCTCTGGATCGGCCCTTCGAGAAGATAGGTCAGCACGATAGCCGCCAGCAGTGGCGCCAGTGTCGTCCCCAGGGTCAGCAGAATGATCAGGCTGACGACCAGCAGCACGACCATCAGCGCGGCCTGCGGATCGGAAAAATAACGGCGGTACCAGGAATTCAGGTATTCGAACATCGGCGGCGGTGTCCCGGGTTTAGTGCCATCATAACAAACTGGCGGCAGACCACGGACACGATCGGCGCGAACGATTAGACTGGGTGTGATGAGTCCGACAACCGACAACCCGGTCAACAGCACGGAACTGGCGCGGCGCCTGCGCGACGAATCCGAGCGGCTGGGTTTCCAGGCGCTGGGGATCAGCGGCGTCGACCTGAGCCGGGACGAGGCCTACCTGGAAAAATGGCTGGCTGCCGGCTACCACGGCGAGATGGATTACATGAGCCGCCATGGCCGCAAGCGTTCGCGCCCGGACGAACTCGTACCCGGCACGATCCGCGTCATCTCGGTGCGCATGGACTACCTGCCGCCACAGGCCGAGGCGCCACACCGGGTGCTGCTGGACAAGCAGCGCGGTTACGTCTCGCGCTACGCGCTCGGCCGTGACTACCATAAGGTCATGCGCAGCCGTCTGCAGAAACTCGCCGACTGGTTGCAGAACGAAGTCGGCACATTCGGCTACCGTGCCTTCACCGACAGCGCGCCGGTGCTGGAAAAGGCGCTGGCCCGCAATGCCGGGCTCGGCTGGATCGGCAAACACTCCAACCTGATCCACCCGCAGGCCGGTTCCTGGTTCTTTCTCGGCGAGCTCTACACCGACCTGGCACTGCCGGTCGATGATGAATTTGCAACGGATCATTGCGGCAGCTGCACCGCCTGCATGGACATTTGCCCGACACAGGCGATCGTCGGTCCCTACCAGGTCGACGCGCGACGCTGCATTTCCTACCTGACCATCGAGCTACGCGGTTCGATCCCGGTCGAATTCCGCAAGGCGATCGGCAACCGCATCTACGGCTGTGATGACTGCCAGCTGATCTGCCCGTGGAACAAGTTCGCCCACCCCAGCGACAAGGCCGATTTCGAGGTTCGCCACGGTCTCGACAGCGCTGCGCTGGTCGACCTGTTCGCCTGGGATGAAGCGACGTTCCAGAGCAAAACTGCCGGTTCGGCCATCCGCCGCATCGGTCATGACTGCTGGCTGCGCAACATCGCCGTGGCGTTGGGCAACGCACCGACCAGCGACGCGGTCATTGGCGCACTCGAGTCACGCCGCAACCACGCCTCGGCCATGGTACGCGAACACGTCGACTGGGCGCTGGCACAGCACGGCCGCTAGGGCCATGGACCGGTCCCCCGCCCGGTCCATGAACCGACGGCACGGCTGCTACTTGATCAGGCGCAGGGCGTGGGGATAACGGTAATAGCTGCCCTCGTTCGCCTTGATGGTCGCGATGATGATCATGACGATGGCATAAATGGCCAGTGCAAACAGCAGCAGAAAGCCGATACCGACAAACATCAGCACGAAACAGATCAGTGCGGCGATAAAGACCGTGATCTGGAAATTGATTGCCTCCTTGCCCTGATCGTTGACGAAGGGCATCTCGTCCTTTTTGATCAGCCAGATGATCAGCGGCGCGATGATGCCGCCGAATGGAATGATAAAGCCGGCAAAGGCACTCAGGTGGCACAACATGCCCCAGGTACGTTCGTCCTTGTTCGGCTCGGGCTGCATTTCCACTGTATCTTGCATGGTCGTCTTCCCCTTAATTGATAGCGTATTAATGTTGTTGCCAGTCCTTGAAACATGCCGGCATGACTAGTCCGGCAATCGTGACGCGCTGCCGTCAGCCTGCCCATCATAAGATGTGTCGCCGGCAACTGCGAATGTCTCGTTCAGCCAGTTGCCGAGCACAGCCAGCAGGCGTTGTTCCCGGCCCGTGAAATAGTGATCGGCGCCGGCGACGGCCCGCTGACTGTAGGCGCCGGTGGCGGCGCGGCGCCGGGCCTGGGCACGCTCGATCACCTCGGGAAAATCGTTACGGCCGTAGACATCCAGCACCGGCTGGTCCAGCCGACCCAGCAGTTCCGGCAGGTCCGGCGCCGGCTGCAGGAATTCGCGCGCCAGGATACCGACGAGAATCAGGCCGTCGGCCGTGTCATTTTCCGCCAGGTAGGCCAGCGCCTGGCTGGCGCCGAAACCGTACCCCAGCAGCACGACCTGGCCGTAACCCTGATCGCGCAGATAATCAATGCCGCTGTCGATGCGCCGGCCGGCGGCTGGCAAGGTACGCCCGTAGTCATCGGCCAGGGCGCCGGCAGCCAGCAGCGGCATCTGCAGCGACAGCGTGCTCCAGCCCAGCTCGGTCAGACCGCGGCGCAGCGGCGCAATGACCTCGGGCCAGTCGGCGTGACCGCCCATATTGTGAACCAGCAGCACGGCACGGCGCGGCAGCGCGCCGAGCACCGCGTTGTGTAACGCCAGGAAAGGTTCATCGCCGGCGGTCAGCCAGACCTGCTCGCCCGAACCCGTTTGCGCCGCCAGACGCTCGGCCAGTTGCTGTTCACGCTCGCTGGCCGCGAATCCACCCGGCGCCTGCAGCAGGCTGCAGGCCAGCACGAACAGACGCAGTAATGCCAGCAAGCGGCCGGATAAAAGCATGATGGCAGGTCCCCCGTAACTGGCCGACCAGTATAGAGAGCGACCCGGTGCCGTACCAGACATGGCGGTGCGGCGTTGGCCTGAACAGGCGCGATCGGGTAAAGTTGCTGTCTTTGCGCCGGTCGCCTGCCGCTGCTCGCGATAACGGCGCAACAAACGGATTTTCCGGTCCTTTTTTGGACGATTCAGCAACCCGTAAGCATACGACTATGCAAGACTACATCATCGCGCCGTCCATCCTGTCCGCGGACCTGGCCCGACTCGGCGCCGAGGCCGAGGCGGTGCTCGGCGCCGGCGCCGATTTCATCCACGTCGACGTCATGGACAACCACTATGTGCCGAACCTGACGTTTGGCCCGGTGATCGTCAAGGCGCTGCGCGATTACGGCATCACTGCGACCATCGACACGCACCTGATGGTCAAGCCGGTGGACGCGCTGATCCCGGAATTCGCCCGCGCCGGCTCCAGCTACATCACCTTTCACCCGGAGGCCAGCGAGCATATCGACCGTACGCTGCAGCTGATCCGGGACCAGGGCTGCAAGGCCGGCCTGGTGTTCAACCCGGCAACGCCGCTGGACTATCTCAAACACACGATTGAGAAGATCGACATGGTCTTGCTGATGTCGGTGAACCCCGGCTTCGGCGGCCAGTCCTTCATTCACTCGGCGCTGGCCAAGCTGCGCGAGGCACGCGCGTTCATCGATGCCAGCGGCTGCGATGTGCGCCTGGAGATTGATGGCGGTATCAAGGTCGACAACATTGCCGAAGTCGCCGCCGCCGGCGCCGACACCTTCGTTGCCGGCTCCGCGATCTTCGGCAGCAACGACTACGCCGCCACCATCGCGGCCATGCGCCAGCAACTTGCTACGGCCTGACCACACTCCGGAATGACCCTCGTGTTCACCGCCAAGCGCCTGATCGCCTTCGACCTCGACGGCACACTGGTCGACACCGTACCGGACCTGGCCGCCGCGGTGGATGCCATGCAGGCCGCGCTCGACCTGCCGGCACGCGGCGAGGCGCGGGTCCGTGACTGGGTCGGCAACGGCATGGAACGGCTGGTCCGGCGCGCCCTGACAAACGACCTTACGGCCGAGCCGGATGCTGACCTGCTGGCCCGCGGCTGGCCTGTGTTTCTCGAAGCCTACGCCGCGCGGCCATGCGTGCACAGTCGCTTCTACCCGGGCGCCGAGCGCAGCCTGAACGAACTGCGGGCGGCCGGCTACCAGCTGGCCTGCATCACCAACAAGCACAGTCGTTTCACTGATCTGTTGCTGGACGCACTGGGCGTTTACGATCATTTCAGCCTGGTCCTGAGCGGCGACTCGCTGCCGCGGCGCAAACCGGATCCGCTGCCGCTGCAGCACGCCGGCGCACAGCTGCAGGTAACGGCGACACAGATGCTGATGGTCGGTGACTCGATCACCGACGTCCGTGCGGCACGTGCCGCCGGCGTCGATATCGTTGGCGTCAGTTACGGCTATAACAACGGCCGTGACATCCGCGCGGCCGCACCGGACCACGTCATCGACACGCTGGCCGAGCTGTCCGCGTTATTGCCGCGTGCCGCCGCCTGAACTTTCAGCCGCGAATCCCTATGAACGCCGATCGTTTCAACACGCTAGCCACTGCCGGTTACAACCACATCCCGCTGCTGCGCGAGGTACTGGCCGACATGGACACGCCGCTGTCCGCCTACGTCAAGCTGGCCGAAGGCCCGAACTCGTTCCTGTTCGAGTCGGTTCAGGGCGGCGAGAAGTGGGGCCGCTATTCGATCATCGGCCTGCCGGCGCGGACCCTGCTGCGCGTCGACGATCACACCGTCACCATCACGCGTGACGGCGACGTGATCGAGCAGGTCGAGACCGACGATCCGCTGGCCTGGATCGAAGCCTACCAGGCACGCTTCAAGGTCCCGGAAATCGATCACCTGCCGCGTTTCTGCGGCGGTCTGGTCGGCTACTTCGGCTACGACACGGTGCGCTACATCGAGCCGCGGCTGGCCGATGGCGCCAACCCGGACCCGCTCGACCTGCCGGACATCCTGCTGATGGTGGCCGACGAGGTGGTCGTCTTCGACAACCTCAGCGGCAAGCTGTACATCATCATCCACGTCGACCCGGCCACTGACGATGCCCTGAACCAGGGCCAGCAACGCCTCGATGCGATCGCCGGGCGCCTGCGCGACAGCCGCCCGGCCTACGGCCACGCCCATGCGCCGGTGACCGTGGACGAGAACGACTTCGACTCGACCTTTTCGCGCGAGGGCTACATGAACGCGGTCGAGCGCATCAAGCAGTACATCGTCGACGGCGACGTCATGCAGGTGGTGCCGTCGCAGCGCATGTCGATCCGCTGCCATCAGTCGGAACCGCTGGACGTCTACCGCGCCCTGCGCACGCTGAACCCGTCGCCGTACATGTTCTACTTCGACCTCGACGAATTTCACATCGTCGGCTCGTCGCCGGAGATTCTCGTGCGCCTGGAAGACGGCGAAGTCACGGTGCGGCCGATCGCCGGCACCCGGCCGCGCGGCGCCGACGAAGCCGAGGACCGCGCGCTGGAGTCGGAACTGCTGGCGGATCCGAAGGAACTGGCCGAACACCTGATGCTGATCGACCTGGGCCGCAACGACGTCGGCCGCGTTGCCGAGATCGGCTCGGTGCAACTGACCGACAAAATGGTTATCGAACGTTACTCGCACGTCATGCACATCGTCTCCAACGTCACCGGCCGGCTGCGGCCGGAACTGTCGGCGATCGACGTACTGCGCGCGACCTTTCCGGCCGGTACCGTATCCGGTGCGCCGAAGATCCGCGCCATGGAGATCATCGACGAGCTGGAACCGGTCAAGCGCGGCATCTACGCCGGCGCGGTCGGCTACCTCGCCTGGAACGGCAACATGGACACCGCGATCGCCATACGCACGGCGGTGATCAAGGATAAAATGCTGCATATCCAGGCCGGCGGCGGCATCGTCGCCGACTCGGTGCCGGAAACTGAATGGGAAGAGACACTGAACAAGCGCCGTGCCATGTTCCGCGCCGTGGCACTGGCCGAACAGGGCCTGCACACACTGGCCGACACCTAGCCGTACGACCGGGATCACCGCCATGCTGTTGATGATCGATAATTACGACTCCTTCACCTATAACCTGGTGCAGTACCTGGGCGAGCTGGGTGCCGACGTGCGCGTGGTGCGTAACGACCAGATAACGGTCGACGAAATCGGCAGTCTCAAACCGGAACGCCTGGTAATTTCACCGGGGCCGTGCACGCCCAACGAGGCCGGTATCTCGGTCGCGGCGATCGAAAAGTACCAGGGCAAGCTGCCGATCCTCGGCGTCTGTCTCGGCCACCAGAGCATCGGCCAGGCGTTCGGCGGCAAGGTCGTGCACGCCGGCGCGATCATGCATGGCAAGACGTCGGAGGTTTATCATAATGACAGTGACGTCTTCCGCGGCCTCAGCAACCCGTTCACGGCGACGCGCTATCACTCGCTGGTCATCGACAAGGACTCGCTGCCGGACTGCCTGGAAGTCACCGCCTGGACACAGAAGGCCGATGGCTCGATCAACGAGATCATGGGTGTGCGCCACAAGACGCTGCCGATCTACGGCGTGCAATTCCACCCGGAATCGATCCTGACCAGCTACGGCCACGATATTCTGCAGAACTTTCTCGACCTGCACTGAGCGACATCGCCATGGACATTCGCACCGCCCTCGACAAGCTGGTCAACCGCATCGACCTGGATCGCGCCTCCATGCGTGCGGTCATGGAAACGATCATGACCGGCGAGGCGACGCCGGCGCAGATCGCCGGCGTCATGGTCGCCCTGCGCATGAAGGGCGAGACGGTCGACGAGATCACCGCCGCGGTCGAGGTCATGCGCTCGCTCGCCACCGCGGTTGCGGTCCGCGACCGGACGCACCTGGTCGATACCTGCGGCACCGGCGGCGACGGCGCCAACACGTTCAACATATCCACGGCGGCGGCCTTCGTCGTCGCGGCCGCCGGCGGCCGCGTCGCCAAGCACGGCAACCGCGCCGTCTCCAGCACCTGCGGCAGTGCCGACGTACTGGAAGCCGCCGGCGTCAATCTCGAACTGACGGCCGACCAGGTCGGCACCTGCATCGATCGCATCGGCGTCGGTTTCCTGTTCGCGCCGCGCCATCACGGTGCCATGAAACACGCCGTCGGCCCGCGCCGGGAACTCGGCCTGCGCACGCTGTTCAATCTGCTCGGCCCGCTGAGCAACCCGGCTGCCGCGCCCAACCAGGTACTCGGCGTGTTCAGCCGCGACTGGCTGCAGCACCTGGCCGAGGTTCTGCACAAGCTCGGCAGCCGCCACGTCATGGTCGTTCACGCCGCCGACGGACTCGACGAGATCAGCCTGGCCGCAACCACCGAGATTGCCGAACTGAAAGACGGCACCATCTCGCGCTATTCAATCACGCCGGCCGATTTCGATCTGGCGCCGTGCGACGCCGCCGATCTGGCCGCCGTTGACCTGGCGTCCAGTCTGAAACTGTTCCGCGCCGCCCTGGACGGCAGTCACGGCGCCGCCAGCCGCATTGTCCAGCTCAACGCCGGCGCCGCCATCTACGTCGCCGGCCTGGAAAACGATCTGGCCGCCGGTGTGCGCCGGGCTGGCGAGGTGATCGCCAGCGGCGACGCCGCCGCCAGACTGAAGCAGTTGATCGATCTCAGTCATGAACTCTAAACCGTCCGTTAAACGCCCTTCTGCCATGAATACGCCGGATATCCTCAAGCGCATCCTCGCACGCAAAGGCGAGGAAATCAGCGAACGCCAATGCCAGTCCAGCATAGAGGACCTGCAGGCGCGGCTGCGCGATCAACCGGCACCACGCGGCTTTTACCGCGCCATCAGGACGCGCATGGAAGAGGGCCAGGCGGCGGTGATCGCCGAGATCAAGCGCGCCTCGCCAAGCAAGGGCGTGCTGCGTCATGATTTCGATCCGGCGGCGATCGCGCGTTCCTACGCCGCCGCCGGCGCCACCTGCCTGTCGGTGCTGACCGACGTCGATTTCTTCCAGGGCAATGACGCGCATCTCGCCGAGGCCCGCGACGCCTGCAGCCTGCCGGTGCTGCGCAAGGATTTCGTGATCGATCCCTACCAGGTCTATGAGGCGCGCGCCATCGGCGCCGACTGCATCCTGCTGATCGTCGCTGCGCTCGAGGACCAACCGATGCAGGAGCTGGCCTGGCTGGCAGCCGATCTCGGTCTCGACGTACTGGTGGAGGTGCATGACCGCGAGGAACTCGAGCGCGCGCTGATGTTGCGCACGCCCATGATCGGTATCAACAACCGCGACCTGCGCAGTTTCAACACTGACATCCAGACCACCATTGGCCTGCTGCCTGACGTATTTCATGATCGCACCGTAATCAGCGAAAGCGGTATTCATAGCCCCGCCGACGTCGCCCTGCTGCGCAAGCACGGTGTCAATGCCTACCTGGTCGGCGAGGCGTTCATGAGTGCGCCGGATCCGGGCAACAAACTCACGGAACTGTTCGATTACAAGAACGCGTAACTGTGTTGCGCTAATTTCATTTCATCGCAGGAGAATCCAATGCTGAAGACAGGACTGGTTGCTTTCATCGTAACCGCCGTCATGCTGGCGCCGTTGCCGGTGTCGGCGCATGCCGGCGAAGTGGAGGCCGTCTGGGAAACGGCCGGTTTCAAGAACCCGGAGTCGGTCGTTTACGACGAGCAGCGTGACCTTTTATACGTTTCCAACGTCAATGGGCAGCCTGATGCCAAGAACGGCAAGGGTTTCATCGCCACGGTTGCCATGGACGGGACAATCAAACAGCGTGACTGGGTCAGCGGCCTGAATGCGCCCAAGGGACTGGCCATTCATGGTGACCGGCTCTATGTCGCCGACATCGACACACTGGTCGAGATCGATATTGCCAGCGGCGAGATACTCAACCGCTATGTGGTGGCAGATGCGCAGTTCCTGAATGATGTCGCCGCGGCCGATGACGGCAGCATCTATGTTTCCGACATGATGCTGAACCGTATTCACCGGCTGGAAAACGGCGT
The DNA here is from genome assembly GCF_024808875.1 of Methylohalomonas lacus. Classification (GTDB taxonomy): domain Bacteria; phylum Pseudomonadota; class Gammaproteobacteria; order Methylohalomonadales; family Methylohalomonadaceae; genus Methylohalomonas; species Methylohalomonas lacus. Next base: position 103,878 of record NZ_JANUCT010000001.1, on the reverse strand, counting down.
GTTTTCCATCTGGCTGGAAAACGATCAGCTGGAAAATCCGAACGGCCTGCAGGTCGTGCACGACCAGCTTGTTGTCGGCAGCTGGGGCGTGATGACCGACGGTTTCGCCACGGACACCCCGGGCCACCTCAAGACCGTCGCACTGGCCGACAAGTCCATCAGCAGTATCGGTTCCGGCGACCCCATCGGCAATCTCGACGGTGTCGAGGTCGATCTCGAGGGTGATTTTTACGTTACCGACTGGATGGCCGGTAAGTTGTTGCATGTCACACCCCGCGGTGAAGCCGAACAGCTTCTGGATTTGAATCAGGGCAGCGCCGATCTGGAATACATCCCGGGCAAGAGTCTCATTCTGATCCCGATGATGAACGACGGCACGTTGCAGGCCTACCGCATACACGCAGACTGACGCCAGGCTTGCTGGCACAAAGCCCGGCAGCCGCGCCGGGCTTTTTTACGTCCGCAGCATGTGTCAGTCGCTTTGCTGCAACAGTGCCTCGATATCCGCCAGCGGCAGCGGTCGGCTATAGAGATAGCCCTGGACCTGGTCGCAGCCGCGTGCGCGCAGGTAGCGCCGCTGGGTGGCATTCTCGACCCCCTCGGCCAGAACCTGTAACTTCAGGCTGCGCGCCATGCTGATCACGGCCTCGACAATGGCCTTGTTATCCTCGTCTTCCGGAATACCGCGCAAAAACGAACGATCGATCTTCAATTTACTGACCGGCAGGTGTTTCAGATAACTGAGTGACGAATAGCCGATACCAAAATCATCAATCGCGATCTGAATGCCCAGTCCGGCCAGGGCATGCATCTGCTCGGTGGCGCTTTGCGTCTGCAACACGCTTTCGGTCAGCTCCAGTTCCAGCTGCGCGGCGCGCATCTGCTGCGCCTGCAGTATCTCGCGGATGGTTTCCACCAGATCCTGGGCCTGGAATTGTCGCGCCGAAATATTTACCGCCACCCGTGGTGGCGCGATTCTCTGACGCTGCCAGCGGCTGTAATCGCGACAGGCGCGCCTGAGTACCCACAATCCCAGCGGTGTTATCAGGCCACTTTCTTCGCACATCGGGATGATGGTTGCAGGCATCACCATTTCGCCGGTGTCCGGCCGCGGCCAGCGCAACAGGGCCTCGACCGCAACGATCCGACCCGTGCCCATGTCGTATTGGGGCTGGTAATAGAGCTCGAATTCATCCTCTTCAATAGCGCGACGCAGCGCATTCTCGAGTGCCAGCGTGTCGGATATCTGGCTGCCCAGCGATTCCGAGTAATGCTGGTAAGCGTTGCCGCCGCTATGCTGTTTCTTGGCTGAATGCATGGCAAACTCGGCATGCTTGAGCAACGTGACCGCCTGCTGGCCATCGTTCGGTGGCATGCTGATGCCGGCGCTGACGTCAACGGCCACCTCCTGATCGGCGATGCTGAACGGCGCCTCCAGGCCGTGACAAATCTTCTGCATGATGCGCGCGACGTCGGCATCGCGGGACATCTCCGTGAGTATCAATGCGAATTCATTACCCGCCAGCCTGGCTACGGTATCGCGTTCGCGCAGGATCGTGCGCAGATAGGCAGCCATTTGCCGCAGCAGTTCATCACCGGCTTCATGACCGAGACTTTCATTGATGCGCTTGAAACGGTTGATACTGATGCAGACCACCGCCATGGGGCGTTTCTGCCAGCCGCTATAGGCCAACGCCTGTTCCAGGCGATCCAGCAACAGGTTCCGGTTCGGCACACCGGTTACACTGTCGTTATTCGCCAGGTATTCGAGTTGCTCCTCGTTCTTCTTCTGGCTGGTGATATCGATCATGACACCACGCAGCTTGGGCACACCGTCCTCGACACGGACCGTGACGATATCGCGCAACCAGACCACCTGGCCGGAAGCGGCGATCATCCGGTATTCGAAATCGTTGTTGCGCAGATTGGCCGTGGCTTCCAGGCAACTGCGAACCACCCAGTCGCGATCATCCGGATGAATGTGGTTGCTCCAGAAATCCGTTTCCGACAGCCAGTCGGCCAGCGGATAGCCGAGTATGGCCTCGGCCTGGGCGCTGACGAAGGTGAACTGGAAGGTTTTGGCATCGGCTTCCCAGACGATACCCTCAATGGAATTGATCAGCGCCGCGTAATCATGCTGCAGCTTGCGCAGTGACGCCTCGGCTTCCTTGCTTGAAGTGATATCCCAGACGAGGGAATTAATACCAACGACACTGCCAGCATTGTTGATGTCGGGAATATAGGTCACAAGCACCCGCTTGTGACCGTTAAAACTGTCAACCTCGGCCTCGAAACGCACTGTTTCACCGGTCAGCGCGCGTTCCAGATACGGCAGCCGCTGCTCGAGCTGGTCAGCGGTCAGTACGGTGCGGACCGACTTGCCGACCAGTTTATCCGGCTCATAGCCGAACCAGTCCGCATAGGTCCTGTTGACAAACCGGTAGTGGTATTTGGTATCGAGGTAGGCAATCAGCGCCGGTAGCGCGTTTGCAATAAGACGCAGCTGCTGATCGCTGGATTGTCGTTGCGGTGTATTGCCGCTGTCGCCATTTTCGTCGGGACTGAATGGACTTGTTCTAGTTGTAGTGTTGTCCATACGTATGTTGTATTTTATTTTTTCGGCAACTATACAGCCTCTCCGGCATAAAGCGTAGCCTGGGCGTCCTCCGTCACTGGGGACATGCGTATTGTGTGAAGTGGATCAATATCCCTGTTGTTGGAGCACGACAGGGACTAGGCGCCGCGCAGGAAGTCCTGTAATTCCGTATCGCGCAGCAGCCGTTCCAGCACCCGCGCGACGGCAGCATTGATCATGGCTTCATTTTCCTCGACATCCGGTGCCGTGAACACGTCCGTGGTTCGTGTACCGCGATAGCGGCCGGAGTATTCACGATTGTCCACTCGTGCCTGAACCCGGATGGTGGCCGCCGTTTCCACCGACTTGACCACGGGCGCACCACTGGCCTGGTACTCGATGCTGTCGACAATGACCTTCAGTGCCGCGTCCGCATCCGCCCCGGAATCCACGACCCTGAACCCGAGCTTGTCCAGCTGCCGCGCCAGCTCGTCGCGGATGGCCGGGCGAATATCCGCGGCTGTGCTGATCTCCGAGGTTGCCGCGTAAACACCGCCGCGTGTACCCAATACGCGGGTTTTACGTTCATCGGTCACGGTCAGGGCCAGTGTCCGCCCGTCGCCCCGGGCAACAGCATCATCAAGCGCCACCTGCGGCTGGATATTAATGGTCTGCGGACTCAGGGCGCAGCCGCTGATGGATAATGCGACCATGAAAAGCATCAGTGCTGACAACGGTTTCATAATCCATCTCCTCGCAAAATGTTGGTTACTACAGTCGGACTGGCCATCAGGCGTCGTCAGTTTCCTTGACCCCGAGACGCTCGTGCATCACCGGGCTCGTCGTGGTGTACTGCAGGAACTGCTTCTTGTCCGGGTTCAGATACTTGTCGACCGCAAACGCGGCCAGCGCGCCCTCGTGAAAACCGCTCAGTATGAGCTTCTTCTTGCCCGGATAGGTATTGATATCACCGACGGCAAAAATACCCGGGATACTGGTCTGGAAGGTCTCTGTATCGACCTCGATCTGGTTGCGTTGCTGGTTCAGTCCCCACTCGCCGATGGGACCGAGATTCGGTGACAGGCCATAGAATACCAGCACCTCGTCGCAATCGACCTGTTGCAACTCGTCGCTGTCCAGCGGCTTCACCGTCAGACCGGCAAACCGGCCTTCTTCTTCATTGACCTGCTTCATCTGTGCCGGAATGAATTCGATGTCACCCTCGGTACACAGCTGCATCAGCTTGTCGACCGACGCCTGGGCACCGCGGAACTCCTTGCGCCGGTGGATGAGAATGACGCGCCTGGCAATCTTCTCGAGTTCCAGCGCCCAATCCAGCGCCGAGTCGCCGCCACCGAGAATCGCCACAGTCTTGTCGCGATAACGCTCCGGATCCTTGACCTTGTACTGAATCAGCGAACCATTGAATTGCTCCGCCCCCTTGACCCGCAGCGGCCGCGGCTGGAAAGCCCCCAGACCACCGGCAATGATGACCGTTTGCGTGACAAACTGCTGCCCGCGACTGGTGGTCAGTTCGAAGCGCTGATCGTCGAGCCGCTTGAGACCCGAAACTTCATGACCGAGATGGAAGCTGGGTTCGAACGGCTTGATCTGTTCCATGAGCCGATCGATCAGTTCCTGCGCACTGCATACCGGGATTGCCGGAATATCGTATATCGGCTTGTCCGGGTACAGCTCGGCACACTGGCCACCGACATGCGGCAATGAATCAACGACATGCGCCTTGATCCCCAGCAGGCCAAGCTCAAACACCTGGAACAAACCCGCGGGGCCGGCACCGACAATTACCACATCGGTTTCAACAACAGCATCACTCATGCAACAAACTCCTGATCATTGATTAACAGCGGCGCGCCGGCCGCAGGCAATCGGTTTTTCAGCACTGCTGACCATAGTCGCGGAACTGCGCGCTGACCCGCGCCAGCTCGGCATCGTCGAGCAGCACGGGCTCACCCAGCTGCAGGGTATAACAAAACTGGCGGGCCAGTTCCTCGACTTCCCAGGCCAGCCGCAATGCCCCCGGCAAGTCGGGGCCGGCGGCAATCTGGCCGTGGTTGGCGAGCAGGCAGGCACTGCGCCCGGCCATGGCCGTGGCTACATTATCCGACAACTGTTGCGTGCCAAAGGTCGCATACTCGGCGCAACGGATATCATGGCCGCCGGCGCGGATCACCATATAGTGAAACGGCGGTATGGCCCGGCGCTGACAGGCGATCGCCGTCGCACAGGCCGAATGACTGTGCACGATAGCACCAAACTCCGGCCGCGCCCGGTACAGATCGCGATGGACGCGCCATTCGCTGGATGGCCGGCGCTGGCCGTCGGAGACCCGGCCCGTTGCATCCAGTCGCACCATATCTTCGGCCTGCAATTCGGCGTAGTCGATGCCGCTGGGCGTGATCAGCAGGTCGTCACCGCAGCGCACACTGACGTTACCGGTCGCCGCCGCGCTGAGGCCGATGATAGGCAACCGCTGTGCGGTCGACAACAGCTGCCGTCGCAGGTCGGCCTCGACGTCGCCGGCATCAGTCATGGCCGCCCTCGAGGTAGCGCACGAAACGGTTACGGTCATCCACCAGGATGACCTGCGCCGTCAACGGCCGGTCGGTCAGTTCATAACCCATGATGATAATCTCCTCACCGGGCTGACAGTACAGCGCAGCGGCGCCGTTCATGCAAATCTCGCCGCTGCCGGCCGGGGCCGGAATGACGTAGGTGATGAAATTGGCGCCCGAGGTGTTACTCACCACCTGAACCTGATCATTCGGCCAGAGGCCGGTCCTGTCCAGCAGATCACTGTCAACCGTGATGCTGCCGATGTAATCGACGTTACCGTCGGTCACCCGGGCCTGGTGGATCTTGGAGCGTAATACCCAGCGCATGGTCAGTTTCACGTGTTCTGAATCATTACCATGATTCCATGTTTCCGCGCATTAAGCGCAGAACAATTAAAAGTAAGCGACAAGATCCCGAACTGCCGACTTTCATATCCCTTTCATTCGCGTTGATTTGCGTGCATTTGCGGACTTCTATTGTACGGTCATGGCTTGCATCCCTTGGAAACCGGCTGCGGCGAGCGACTGCTGGCGTAATGAATTGTTTCCAGCCGGCCGTGAAGACGGAGGGTGTCTCCGGCGTACCCGGAATGACGATTTCACGCAAATTCAGACATTAAATCGGAACAGCATCACATCGCCGTCGGCGACCTTGTACTCCTTGCCTTCCAGCCGCCATTTGCCGGCGTCCTTGGCACCCTGCTCGCCGTTGTATTGCACGTAGTCGTCAAAGGCGATTACTTCCGCGCGGATGAAGCCGCGCTCGAAGTCGGTATGGATGACGCCGGCGGCCTGTGCCGCGTTGGCGCCGCGGCGGCAGGTCCAGGCGCGGACTTCCTTGGGGCCGGCGGTGAAAAAGGTCTGCAGGCCGAGCAGATCAAAGCCGGCACGGATGATTCGGTTCAGGCCCGGTTCCGCCAATCCAAGATCGCGCAGGAATTCATCGCGTTCGGCATCCGGCAGTTCGGCGATTTCTGATTCGATTGCGGCGCACACGGGCACGACAATTGAACCTTCGGCAGCGGCACGTTCCTGCACCTTATCCAGCCAGGCATTGCCCGTGCCGTCGCCTTCCTCGACGTTGGCGATGTACAGCATCGGCTTGGCGGTCAGCAGCTGATAGTCGCGCAGCAGTACCTGCTCGTCGTCGCTGAGTGTCATCTCGCGCACCGGCCGCGCGTCATCGAGCTGCGGCTTGAGCCGTGCCAGCAACGCCTGTCGCGCCCTGGCGTCCTTGTCACCGCTCTTGGCGGTACGCTCGGCCTTGTCATAGGCGCGCGCAACCGTATCCAGATCCGCCAGGCACAGTTCGGTGTTGATGGTATCGATGTCGGCGATCGGATCGACGCGACCGGCAACATGTGCGATCTGCTCGTCATCAAAACAGCGCACGACCTGGGCGATCGCCTGGGTCTCACGTATATGTGACAGGAACTGGTTGCCCAGCCCTTCGCCCTTGGACGCGCCCTCGACCAGACCGGCGATGTCGACGAATTCCATGGTCGCCGGCACGGTCTGCTTCGGCTGGACCATCTCCGCCAGCTTGTACAGCCGCGGATCCGGGACCGGTACGACACCGACGTTGGGGTCGATGGTACAGAACGGGTAGTTGGCCGCGTCGATACCGGCGTTGGTCAGTGCATTGAACAGCGTCGACTTGCCGACATTCGGCAAACCGACAATACCGCAACGAAAACCCATAAGTGATCTATTCCTTGGTATGCAGACGGTGCATGATTTTCTCGTAGTCGCCGCGCAGAATGCCCGGCAGCTCGGTCAGCACCCGGTCGATACTTTCATCAATCAGCTTGCGATCATCCCGCGACGGACGGCCCAATACATAGGGAATAACGCGATCCTTGTCGCCGGGATGACCGACGCCCACGCGGACGCGATAGAAATCCGCCGTGCCAAGATGCTGGATGATGTCGCGCATGCCATTATGGCCGCCGTGACCGCCCTTGAACTTGAAACGCACCGTGCCCGGGGGCAGGTCGATCTCGTCGTAGACCACGATGATGCGATCGGCCGGGATATTATAATAGTTGGCGAGCGCGGCCAGTGAACGGCCACTGTGATTCATGAATGTCTGCGGTTTCAGCAACCAGCAGCGTTCGCCGTCACCATCGAGCTGGCCGATCTCGCCCTGGCTGCGCTTGTCGAAACGCAGGTTGATCCTGTGTTCGCGCGTCAGGGCATCCATAAACCAAAACCCGGCATTATGCCGGGTTTCAGCGTATTCCGCACCGGGATTGCCCAGACCCGCGATAAGTAATGGCGCCGCGGGCATGTTAGCTTTGAATCAGTCCTTGTCGGCTTCGGCTTCGTCGTCGTCTTCCGCATCACCCTTCTGGGATGTTGCGATCGGCTCCTCGGGCGCTTCTTCTTCACCCTCGGTTTCCTCTTCCTCGACGACACGCGGTGCCTGCACGGTAACGATTGGCTGTTCGATATCACCGCCATGATGCGCGGCATAAAGTTCAACACCGGCCGGCAGCTTCAGCTCGCTCATAAGCACACTGTCGCCGATATCCAGGTCCGCCACATCGACCTCGATATACTCCGGCAGATCTCTCGGCAGACAGAGAATTTCAACGTCGGTATAGACGTGACTGATGATACCGTCGCCCAGACGCACGCCCTTGCAGTCCTCTTCGTTCAGGAAGTGCAACGGCACGTTCATGTGCAACGCTTCATTTTCGGAAACACGCTGCAGATCGATATGCAATGCCAGCGGCTTGTACGGGTGACGTTGCAAATCCTTGAGCACCACCCGTTCGCTCTTGCCGTTCAGCTTAAGCGTCAGAATGTGCGAATAGAACGCCTCGTTATCGAGCTGATGCTTGACGGTATCGGCATCCAGCGTGATCGGTGTGGCCTCACTGTGATGGCCATAGACAATGCCTGGCAGGCGACCCGCACGACGCAGGCGGCGGCTCGCACCTTTCCCCACGTCTGCACGGCTCTCGGCCAGCAGTTCAAATTCATCGGACATTGGTTTGTAACTCCTGAGTTAGCGTTTAAAGGCCAGCCCCGCGACCAGGGCTGGAGTAAAAATCGTATCTCGTATCTCGTATCTCGTATCTCGTATCTCGTATCTCGTATCTCGTATCTCGTATCTCGTATCTCGTATCTCGTATCTCGTATCTCGTTTATCAACGAGACTTGGCCGGCAAGGCCAGCCAGTCAAACTCAAATTCCGCCCACGAGATACGCTTCACGAACGACGAGATACGCGCGCCGCGCATCGCGCCTTGCGCATCGTCATTCAACAAACATCGAGCTCAGCGACTCGCCCTCGCAGATGCGGCGCATGCTCTCGGCCATCATCGCGGCGACGCTGAGCTGACGGATCTTCTTACAAGCGGCAGCGTTGGACTTGAGCGGAATGGTATCCGTGGTCACCATCTCGTCCAGCGCGGAGCCTTCGATATTCTTGACCGCGTTGCCGGACAGCACCGGGTGGGTGCAGTAGGCAAATACCTTTTCGGCGCCGTGGTCCTTGAGGGCGTTCGCGGCATGACACAGGGTGCCCGCCGTATCGACCAGATCGTCAATTATAACGCAAGTCTTGCCGCGCACGTCACCGATAATGTTCATGACCTCGGATTCGTTCGGATTCGGCCGGCGCTTGTCGATGATCGCCAGCGTGGTGTCGTCCAGCCGTTTGGCCAGCGCCCGGGCACGGACCACGCCACCGACGTCCGGCGACACGACCATCAGGTTCGGGTGCTTCTGCTTCCAGATGTCGCCCAGCAGCACCGGCGAGGCATAGACATTGTCCAGCGGGATGTCGAAAAAGCCCTGGATCTGGTCGGCATGCAGGTCGACGGTAACGGCGCGGTCGATGCCGACGCCGGCGATCATGTTGGCCACCACCTTGGCGGAAATCGGCACCCGCGCCGAACGCGGCCGGCGATCCTGGCGCGCATAGCCCATGTACGGGATGACCGCGGTGATACTCGAGGCCGAGGCACGGTACATGGCGTCGGCCATGACCAGCAGCTCCATCAGGCTTTCGTTCACCGGCGCGCAGATTGACTGAATGATGAAAATGTCGCGATTGCGGACATTCTCACCAATGTCGACCATGACCTCACCATCGCTGAAACGGCCAACGGTCACCTTGCCCAGCGGCATGCTCAGGTAGCCGGCGATATCCATGGCAAGCCGCGGATTGGCGTTGCCGGTAAAGACCATCATGTTGGACGCAGACATTGGCCACCCTCCCGAGTTTTTTAGGTCCGCCGCTTGGTGTATCGCTACGAGGCGTGGCAAGCCGATGGCTGCACAGCCTGAATATGACTACATGGGGCAAGCCCAGGGATCCGCGTCATCCTGGCGCCCAAAGCCCGACAGCGTCTGCCCGGCGATTTGCAATTATGGCTGGGGCGCCAGGATTCGAACCTGGGAATGCTGGGATCAAAACCCAGTGCCTTAACCGCTTGGCTACGCCCCATTTGTTCCGCTGACGGCCGTCCATGGCCGTCAGCTTATTCACTTGTCAAAGCATAGCCTTGACGGTGCGGATTCTAACGCACTTCCTGCTGCAACCGCGCGCGTAATGGCGACTCATTCAATCCGCGACAGACGAAGCCCTGCCAGCGGCTGGGTAACTGCGCCGCCACAGCTGCCGCCGCCGCGCGATCCGGAAATGGCGCGAACAGGCAGGCACCGGTGCCGGTCAGGCGCGCCGGAGCGAATTGCTGCAGCCAGTCCAGCGCCTCGGCCACCGGTGCGAACAGCGTCCGGACGACGGCCTCGCAGTCATTGCGGCTGTCTTCCGGGGCCCTTAAAAAGTCGCGTATTGTCGTGGGCGGGGTATTGCGTGTCAAATCAGCGGCGGCAAACACTTGGCCGGTGGCAACTTCGCAGTCCGGCCGGATAACCAGGAACCAGGGCTCATCGATATCGATAGGCTGTAGCTGCTCGCCGACGCCCTCGGCCCAGGCGGCCCGGCCGTGCACGAACACCGGTACGTCGGCACCCAGCTCGAGCCCGATCGCGGCCAGCTGATCGGGCAACAGATCCAGTGCCCACAGGTGATTGAGCGCCACCAGCGTCGTCGCGCAATCAGAGCTGCCGCCACCGAGGCCGCCGCCAAGCGGCAGGATCTTGTCGATACGGATGTCGACGCCACGCCGGCAGCCGGTCTCGGCCTGCAGCCGGCACGCAGCGCGCACGCACAGATCGGAATCCGGCGCGACCCCGGCGAGCGGGTTCAGGTGCCGGATTTCAGCATCGTCCCGCGGCGTGAAATACAGCTCATCGCAGGCGTCGACGAACTGGAACACGGTCTGCAGCTCGTGCATGCCGTCATGCCGCCGGCCGGTGATGTGCAAAAAGCGGTTGAGCTTGGCCGGCGCCGGCCACGGCCGCTGTTGCTCAGGCATCCGGTTGTTCCCAGGACTGCACGACCAGCCGCACTTCGACCGTGTCGTTATGCACCGTCAGTTTGCGCGGCAGGGTTCGCCCCAGAGCTTCGGTATAGTCGGCGATCTCCAGCTGCCAGCCCATCTGTTCAAGATAGCGCAGGCGGCCCTCGGTATCCGGTTCAGCCGCGCTGATGTCACCGCCCCGGGCCGGCAGGCCGCGCGCCCAGTAGGCCAGCGCCTCGACCGGCACCGACCAGCCGAGCCGTTCGCGCATCAGGCTTTCGGCATTGTCGGCGGTATAGCGCCGGTTGTCGCTGTCGACCAGCGTGATCGTGTTGCCGTAACTGCCGGACAGTTCAATCGTCCCCTGGCCCAGCGGTGCGATGACTCGCAGGCGAAAATCATCGGTGTTCTGACGCCAGTGCAGGGTTGCGCTCCAGCTATCGGCCTCGGTGCGCAGGGCGATACGCCCCTTGAGAAACCAGTTATCCAGCGACACCACCTTATCGGCGTGCAGGCGCCAGACGTTACCGCTGAAATCCTGCTTTTCCGGCGGCGGCGTGGTGGCGCAGGCACACAGCAGCAACGCCGGCAGCAGCGCCAGCCAGACCCTGAATGGCCGGCTCACGGATTGAACTGATGAAAAATATTTAACTATTTGTTTTATATGCAAAATATTAAACTATAATATTTATAGCTACTCGTGTAGCTACATAATCTGCGGTATTGTCGGAAGCAGTAAATAGGGGCCTGACTTAAAGTATATTTACCCAAATTGTAATAATCTCTCATCAGTTTAAGCTCGCATGACCTACCCCATCGCCGTATTGATGCCGAGTATAGTGCCGCAAAGCCTGTCGAGCTCATGAAAGCTCACGTTGCCGGCAAGATGCTCGCGTAGTTTTCGGCGGCGCACTGAGAGCGAGCGGTTGGGATCGCTAATATAGGCGTCGCCTGCCGCGATGACCTCGGCATCCGCCGCTACCGTTCGCGCAGCAGCCGCAACGGCGCGGTGATCATCGCTCGAAGCATCATAAGGCGGCATCAGATGGTAAGGCAAAGTATGGATATGGCGAGGACCGAAATCGCCTTCGGGATTGAACGGCAGTATAGCTTCGGTGAGCGCGGTGCTGTTGAGAATACCGGTCCTGAACCAAGCATCGTCCTCACCGGCCACAATCTGCCAGTAGAGCGTCTGATCTATAACCAGCCTAGCCGCTTCATCGATCGGAAGACACGCGGCGCAAATATACTTGCCACCGGCACCTGAGATCACAATGAATCCCTCATCGCCGAATTTCTGGAGCGAAAGCTTGCGCCGAAAATCGATCCGTTGCGCAAGCGTGCTGCCGCCAATCGTAGCGAGCTTCTTGTCAATCTGCGTGAAGCGGCGCGCTGTCTGCGTGAAACCCATGCGGCGAATATCGGCGGGTTCGTAAATCTGCCACGTACCATGATCGTCACGGCAAGCCGGGATAGCTACTGGGGCACGATGCCGCCCCAGCCTAAACGGAAGTAAATTTTCCGACTGAGCCAGTCGATGAATGAAACAGGAGGCGACATGACCCGGAAATCGCTCTCCCTTCAGCTCCTTCGCCTGCTTGACGGTAAAACCCCACTCCGATCCAGTTTGTGGTGTATTGACACGATACTCTTGACCGGTCTCGTTCAGGATTTCGATGCAAACGGCGCTCCGGGGCATAATGTCAGCACCCTGCCGGGAGACTTCATCCCCGCCCGCTGCTGCGGCCGGCATGCCATCGCTTTCAAGAACCCAGGCCGTCCGCGCCTTGTTAATTTGGCGTATGGCAAAGTCTACGGGTTCGACCCGGTCGGGGTATGTGACAGACGCGACTCCGGGCGGGTTGTCTGCGGCGGCCACATTCTTTTCCTTTTTTCCAATTAGCGCCGCGCCTGGATATTTGAAGGTGCCTGGCGCAACCTGCCAGACTTCGGTAACGGAGAAAGCCACCGGGCGGTCGCTCCCGATGTAACCGCGCTGTCGAAAGCGTTCATGGTGATTCCCGTTCAGAATCGTACCGGGAACAAGGCACGCCACAGCGGCTCCCGATTTAAGATACCGGTCGACAGCGTGCAGCAGGTGCATCGTCCCCAGTTCAAGATGGAGAAAAGACTGGCCGCTCGGTCTCACGCCGTAGAGACCCGCACGCCGCGAAAGCATGTCGCGGTAAGGATTTTCGGCAAGGGCGCTCATGGCAAGCCAGGGCGGGTTTGAAACCAAGCCGTTGAACTGCCCTACGAGTAGGCCGGGCCTGTATGTATTGCGGAGAATGAAGGCCCATATGCCATTCCGTCCAGCATCGGCGAGTTTTTTCATCCGGCTGGCAAGCGCCAGCACCGCATCCGCGGCTGGCTCCCTGAGTTCAGCAGATAGGGTGACATAGGACGCGGCAGCTGCCGTATCGAGCGTGGTCCTCGCATCCTCCGCCGTTGGCGGGGCGCCGCCCTGCTGCGCCTCATCGTAAGCCCAGTCAATTAGGGCATCGAACAGTTCGCGGTATTCCGGCTGGATGAGACCGGCAGGCAACTGTACGGTTTCGTCGTCGAGCGTGATGTTAATGGCCTCGCTCTCACCAAGCATGGGAAGCGACGCCGAAACCGGCGTGACGGCAAATAGGGAATCCGCGTGATAGACAGGGATTGTCACCGGTGCGGCAGCGGCGTTGATCTCGTCGGCCAGCGTGATCACCCACGTAGTCTTCGCGAACGCCACCGCAAGCGGATCGATGTCGAATCCTGTTGCAACTATCCCGAGACGGGCAATGTCGTCATAGCCGTAGCGCTCCTTCGCGGCTTTAATTACCTCGGCGATTATCGCACCGGAACCGCAGCACATATCGACGATCTCCGGGGATTCCCCGCTTGGCACATTGTCCAGACAACGCTCGACAAGATGGCGAGCCAGCCAGGAAGGTGTCCATTCCTGCCCAAGAAGCTTGCGCTGGCTGCGGCGGGCGAGTTGCACCATAAGGCGTCCGAACAGATCTTCTTCTGCCCGCCAGCTAAAATCATAGGCGTACAGATCGCGCTGAATTTCACGGGCAACCGGAAGGAAACCGCCAATATGCGTGGGTTCGGCAATCCAGCCGAAATAGTCTTTTTCGACGAGATTATTAAGTTGGTATGTTTCCCGGAAAAATGCACCGTTTAGTATTGCCTTCAGCTCATCGTCATCGCTCAAAATTGCAAAGCCCGCAAGGGCGTTAGCGCTTAAAAGGCGTGCCAATATATTGAGATAGACTTCATCGACATACGGGGCGATGCGAAAGGCTCCCCCTTCGCCCTCTAGATGATCGACAAAATGCGACCAGAGATCAGACGCGAGCGCGATTGACGTGTCGGCTTCGCGACCAGTGCGGACCAGTTCGGTAAATGCCTCGACATTGCGCCTGTAAGCGGGACTGTCGAGCCCGAGATCGAAGGCGAGATTATCGGCAATTAGGGGCCGGGACTGCTCGCGCGCGAGATGTCGGCGTAGAAAGAGCGTGAGTCTTTCGGCAGTCGGCTCGTCATCCGCCTCCGGTTCAAAGGTCTCGACTTCGACAAGCTGGATGTGGTCGAGGGTACAGGCTTCGGACTCTACGCCCGGAACAAGGACGACATCGTAAGCATACCAGTCGACGGTATCCGAGAGGATGCCGCGCACCTGGGATACGGGAGTCCCGCGACGGATGAGGCCGGCTGCATGTTCTTTGACCTGCCGGTAACCTTCTTCACGCTTTGCTGCGATCCGCAGGTCCGCCTCGTACTCGATCGTGGTCGAACCGATCAGATTATCGATGAACCGGTCAGCCGCCACACCTCCCGCAACTCCGACTCTCGTGTGCGCTTCGGTACCTTCACCGTAGTGATTGATCCAGCTCTCATCTTCCATGTCCGGAAATATACGGCGCAACCGAGACTGGAATTCGCTGCGCAGGACGGCTTCCACAACCCCTTTCTGCCGCAGGGCGCGGCAGCGTGCGATTGCTTCGCGAGCCTGATAGAGATCTGTTCTCATGCTGCACCTCGCTGGCGCTCCGCGCCCAGTGCAGCACGGCGTTCGTTCAGGTGTTCTGCGAAAGCGTCGATATCAGCAGCGGAAGCCTTGTTCCCTAATACCGCATACAGAACGATCCGGTCGCACAGCTGTGGGTCCTGAGGCCCATCTCCAGCATCGTTCAGCTTGGCGATTGATTCCGGATCAAGATATGGAACTGGCATTGTGCGAAGATGGACAGCTTCAAGTTTAAGCGCGCCGCCGCCAAGTGGGGTTCCGGTAGCCTCCATCACGGCACGGCACCACGTGCTGTTCAGTAGTACGGCTAGCCCTGCAGCCGTCCACTCGTCAGCCTCGGTCCAGAAGGTCGAAAAGTTGGCGTCAATAAGGATGGCCGGACTGGAATTGGCGTAAACTTGGGGAACATCATGAATGATGCGCGGTACGAATGCCTGTGGCAGATGGCGAGGCTTGAAGTCGGGGAGCATGTACCAGAAGCGCGGCAAAGTGCCTCCGCGGCCGGAGCGGACATTCGTCCGGACCGCCGATAGCTCTTGGACCCGCTTCTCCTGCGTGCCGTTTCCGACTGGCGTCTCGCCCGCCTCACGGACATGTGCGGCCAGTTCGTCGGGCATAACTGCCGGTAGTTGGTCGGTGTGCAGGAATTGAAGCTCGGCATATTCACGCACCTTGTCCATGTCTTCGGGTAGGACAATGTCACGAAGAACGAGAACACGGGTGGTGGGAAGCATGCCGTTTCGCCATGCTTCAAGATCAGCCTGACGGTGCATTACCGGGATCAGTGCGCTGGCAGGTATCGGCATGACACGCCCTCCGCCAAATATCGGGTCGGTCTCGATGCGCATCACGTCGTTTTCATCGCCGATTAGTTTGACATAGAAGAACCGGTTGCAGCCCGTTCGTAGCCCCTGGCCGGCGTGTATACCGACCGCATTGAGAGGGCGGAGCGCGTGCCAGTCAAATGATGGCGGTAAGAGGTCGCGCAACGCTTCGGGCACAGACACCACACTTGGATAGGATTGAACAGTGGTGGAAACAGCTGTACCAGCCCGCTCTAATGACTTCATCCAGGGACGTGTGCCAGCTTGTGCCCGCAATGCAGTCCATTCTTCTTCAAGAGAAAATACGCGGGGCCGTATTCCTCGAACGTCAGGCCGGCCGGCAGTGCGGCACCAAGCTGCGAAATCCTCTTCCGGCTGCCGACCGGGAAATGCGCCGCCCAAAAGAGATTCCGGGCATCCAGCCTCCGGGGCAACCTGTACCCACTGAGCTCCGGGCCAATTCTGGCGTGCACTCAGGGGTTCGGCCACTTCGGCATCTGACAGGCGACGCGCTATTATGAGATGTGTGCGGACGAGCGCATCGGAAAACCAGCCCTGCTGCGTATCCTCAACAACTAGCTCCAGCCGAAAGCTGCGGAGCATCAGGTAACGGATAACGTCGGCATAGGCGCGGGATCGCCATGTTGCAGGCACAACGAGCGCGAGGGTACCTTCCGGCTTGACTAGCAGCGCGCTTAGCAGCCATGATGGCACAGAAAGATCGGCAAGCCCTGAATAGCCGTCAGTCAGCGCCCCCCAAACCTCTTGCGCGGCGCCGGACAGACATTGCTCGACAATGTTAGACAGCCCGGACCGAATCTTTGCCACACGGCCATTGAGGACCTGATAGCGCACATAGGGCGGATTGGTGATCACCAGATCGTAGCCGGTATCCGGCAATTTCTCGTGCGTGGCCGGCAGAAAAACATCTCCGCAGGAGGTGCAGGGTGTATATTCGGTTCCAACGGCCACTCGCCGCAGCCTTTTCTCGCACAATGCCGCAGTGGCGTTGTCGACCTCGATTGCATCCAGACGTAGCAGCCGCGTTCCACGCACGATAGCCGTTTCACTAGCGGCATCTAGAAGGTCGCCACTTCCGGCCATGGGATCGAGAATGCATTGCGTTTCGGCGTCAACCGCAAGCGCGGCGAGAACACGCCCTAGCGGCATGCCAGTAAAAAACTGGCCAAGCTCCTTCCGCTGCGACGCCGGCAGAGCCTTTTCAAAGGCGCGTGCCTCGCTTCTGATGGCTTTGTCCGCTTCAATCTTCAGCACTACCGGTTGCCTTTGCCGAATGGTGTGTATCGTGCCAGTGATAGAAATCGTCGGCATCAAATGGCACCTTCTGGTGTTTCGTCAGAAAGTGGCCCACGAGCCGCGAATAAAGCCGCTGCGGAGTCCGCTCTGACGGATCGAGTGTGAGAGCGGCGTCGCTGAGTTTCGCGGCAATGGTCCAGACGCATTCAGGCGTCGTCTCTTCGGCCGCAGGGTCTTTCCCGAGGAGCAATACCGGATCACCGCGCACGGCGCCCGATGATGTGACCTGTTTAAAGCTGCCCTGTGTCTTGTTGAGAACGCCGGCGCATTCCACGTTCAATCCCGCATCACTATAGGCGGCCTGGAGGGCATTCCATACATCTGCCGATGCGGAGTGGAACACGAGTGTCGCCTGCCCATGTGGCTTTAGAATACGCCGCACTTCTGAAAGAGCAGTGGTAAAAAGCTCTTGGTATTCCTTCAGGGTTTTCCGCTGGCTGTTGCTTACAATAATCTCTTCCGCACGGTTGGTGTAATCACCCAGCCACGCTTCATTGATGAAACTGATTTCTGCATAGGGGATGTTGCCCCCGAACGGGGGGTCGGTGAAGACGTAGTCAATACTGCCATCGGGCAGGTCTACAGCACAGCTCGATGCCTGAAGAACCTCAACCTTGCCGGAACGTCCGTGAACGACTGAAAACGCCTCCGCTATTGTCTTGAGTTTGCGCTGCAGGCCGGCGAATAGGTTTTTTTCGACCGGCAGGCCACTGACATAGAGAACACCCGGCTGTGCGCTCGTAACTACAAGGTCTTTCTGCCCCGACTTTGCAACTACGCGCGTCATAATAGTCGCATGCGCCGCATTGTAGCTGAGAAGCCAAAACCGTAGAGCATCGCGCAATCCGCTATCATAGTCTTCGGTCAACTCCCAGAGCCGCGCGAACACAATCAAATTCCGGCGAGTATAGAAGTGATGCAGGTGGGTAATGCCTTCATGGTACCCCCTCCGATGAAGATCACCCCAAGGAATAAATACGTTCGGCACGCAATCCGGTATAGGCTCGTCTGCGATGCGGTCCAGCAAAGCCAGGTCCGCTTTGGTGGGCGAACGCGACCACCGTGTTTTACCTGTAACGCCGTAAATGCGCGCGAGCTTTCGTGCCCGGCGTTCCGTCCCATCGCCGGTCACATCGTCCGCGACGGTTTCAATAAGCCTCTCAACTTGGTCAAATTTGCTTTGGTGGTCGCAGTATGGGCAGTGAAACGCGGACTCGATTCTCGCCGGCTCAAGTGAAACGCAAGCATCCCACATAGTCACTTTACGCTGGCAGGCCGGACACCGCAGCAAGTCGCTCCAGACCGCATGACGCAGCGCCCCCTTGTTGCCATCAGGGTCAATGGCTTCATACATCCAGCCGGTATCCCGTTCGGCCTGATTCAAAATCCTATTTGCAGCCTCTCGGAACGATTGGGTGTCAGGAGGGCGGGTCAGCGTCTTCCCGATAAATGCACCCAGCACCCCAAGCTCGTAGAGAACAGCGTTTCGCGCGCCCCACTCAACCTGGAGGCCGAGCCTGTCTGCCTCGGCACGCAGCTCATTGGAAGGATTTTCACATAGCAAAGCTGCAAGGCCAGTGGTGCCGCTGCCCGCAAACCCATCGAACACGATGTCACCTGGTTTTGTGTGCGAGGCGATGTATAGAGCGATGGCTTCCGGGGATATTTTGGTTGGATAAGGAAACGCTCCATACAGTGGACCGGTGCGTTTGGCAGGAAGCGCACGCTCATAGAGAGCGTCGAGGCCCGGCCTGTTTGTCGCCTTACTGCCGCGTTTCATTGATCCTCCTCGTAAGCATTTGATTTCCCCAAGCTGCGGGCCGACCTTTCAACCTTTTGCGATACACGCAACGGCAGGACAGGTTCGGCCTCATGCCGGTGGTTGTCGAGATATTTGTCGATAGCGCGGCGCACCACCCAAGACACGGATATGTCGTTCTTTTATATTTGCCTACTGACACTTAGGTATCACCGTGCGAATCCAAATCTAAATTAATCTGCCTAGCAGCCTTTTTATGCTCTATAACTCGTTCTACTTCATATTCAGTTTTGAGGTCTGAGCCAGTTATGTATTGTCGTTTCCGAACTTCGCATATCAATACATCGCCTTTAGTGAAAGATTCCAAACCATGCTCTACCCTATAAATAAAGTCTTCGTCCTTGATTGAGGCCGTTATGGTTGTATTACCGTCATAAAGTCTCCATTTATTATCTTCTTTGAAAGCTACAGATAATATGGAGTAAGCGCCTTTCTCAATTTCATCTAAAATTTCTTCGTCTTCTGCCTGTGGGGCATCAAAATAGTCAGCTTCTTTTTTTTCAATAAAAGCTATCGCTTTCCCCTCCTGCTTTACTTCTAATGAATCTATCCCCTCCTTTTTTAGGGGGGAAATTGTTTTTTCTAACGCATTTCTTACGCCTAAATCTTGATACAGACGTAACAGCTTGAGTGGGACATCATATGTCTGTCCATCGACCTGGATCCGGACAGTATGATCGTCAACCCTTTCAGCTTTTGGAGGTTTTTTGCCTTTAAGTAATTTCGCTAAACCAATCAACCCCCATGTAGCACCTACTCCGCCCCAAATAAGGTCATTGAGGTTGATTGCAGAATTGACTAGATCACTAGTTAGGAAATCTTTGACCTGACTTAAAAAAGCCAGATCAAGGAGCATATTTATTTCAAAGCAGCCAGGCGCAGTAGTATCTACGTGCAACTTTACCGTTGCATTATCACCGTTCAGGACTCTATTAGCTTCATCTACTAACGACCCGATAGATAGTAAAGCGGGGGCTAAGTCCCGCACGTCCATCGTGTTGTTCTTAACTCTGTCGCCGTTATAGACGACTGTGAAATTCGCAGTTGTCACTAATCCCCCCTGTAGTGAGTCAACCTATCTAGTAGATGTTAGTATTTGCTAACTCTATATGTGGTGGATTGGCTTGAGGGTTGTAATTTATTGATCTAAGATCGATTTTTGGCGGTCACCGCTCTCTGTTTGTTGGCTCCGGAGGCTCCGTTCTGAGCATTGCCACGGCCCGATGCAGGAATGGGCCTGAATCGGAGTGGTAGCTTATTCTGCCGAACAATGGAGACTTGCCATGTATCGCAAAGAGAAAAGCGTGTTTGTTCACGCATACACTCGTAAGCGGTTTGGGCAAAAAGAGCGTGTGCGCCAACACTTCCGCTCTTCGCCTAACTGCTAATAAGTAGTGGTACTGGGCGGTGGCCGCCTCTACATGATGTGCAGATAGTAGTCATACAACCTCCAGTTGTAAATCCCAATCTTGTCCACGATCTCAAGAAGTTACGCGATCTAATTACAGTAACTCCTTGATTATAGGATCAAACTAATTGCCTCACTGGCTTAAAAATTTTTCCTCATATAAACGGTTTTGTGACGAAGGATACATACTGCAATGCAACATCTTTACATAGCCGATGGGATAACCGCGAAAAATGGATGATTTAGTTATTTCTTCTTGTGCAAGCATCGAAGAAAGGCCAGCCAAGCATGGTTGCCGAGGTTACGCCAACGTGTCTTCGACAATGGGCAGTCGAGAGTCATCCTGCGGCCCAGTTGACCCTGTTTAAGCATTACCGCGACGGCGGCGGTGTCCCCATGGGTCTCCAATCAAACAGGCATCTACTTATCTCAGGCGGCCTCAAACGGCCATACACGGGCCATGTGGCTACTGGCTTATGCGTACCAATTCGGCCGCTGGGGCTTCCCTCAAAACGATACAGTGGCGATACACTGGTATGAGCAATTAGCAGCCCAATGGAAGCGGGAGGCCGAACGGGGAGAGTCGGAGGCACAATCGACGTTGAAGGTGCTGCGCGAATTTGCCAGAGTATCTGGCAAGGGAACATAATTCCAGATAGTAACCCGTTCACGGAATAAAACTCCGGCTATGACCGACGCGGAATCAAAACACCAAGTACAAAGTTTGCAAGAACTGCTAGATAGTCTGCCGACGATCCCACCGGATGAGCGGGAACGACGCGAACAAGCTGCACGGAATCTCCGGACTCGGTTAATCCAGATCCCCTGGTACGCCGAACAGGACAGAAAAGACGGGATGGAATTTTGGCGAAAGCTGCATGCCAGTGCAGTATTGTCAGATGGTCTTAATTATAGGCAGCGCAAATAACGGGGTACACACATTGGCCATATTGGCGATGTTGCTATCCCAGTCATAATTCTTCTCCGGTTTCGTGTTCAGGGGCAACGCATGGCGGACCAATATCTCGTTTCGCCGCGATTTCTCTCAAGGCTACCTTGATGGGATCGTAACCGTGTTTCATTTGAAATTCCCTTACGGCGCGTTTTATCGGATCAGGCTCGTTCGATTGCGTGCGCATACGCTCTTCAACCCTGTTGATACGGTTTTGTTTACGCATGATTATTCTAACCTCTTTTCTAATTCTACCAGTCGCCGTTCAATCTCATCCATTTCGCGAATATGGGTATGTGATGACATTGCCGCCAGTATTTTTGAAGCCTGCTCAGGCGTCAGGTCGCCACTGGATAGCAGATTGACTACGGATTCAGATTTGTCTGTTACGGTCTCTCCCGCTATCTCCACATTGAGCGCTTTATCCACAGGCTTCAGTGGCGGCATAAGCCGATCGAGACATAGCTTTAATGCCGTGGTGTCACCGTCCATGGCGAGCTCCACAGCTTTTTCCACCAGGTCATTGGAATACGGTTCCAAAAGCCCTTTAAGTCGCGTTCGCTTGTCTTTAGCGCCTTTAGGCTTACCTGATGGATTACCCGACTCCCCTTTCTTGAATTTAGGCATGCCCTGATAATTTCCTGAAAATTACAGGCTTCAGCGGAAAAGCCGATCAAGATCGATACTGGGGGCGTTGTCGCTCATTGGCATATCTGATGCGGACAGCCATTTTATTTCTGGTTCCTCGCCCACGACGTCCTCGATATGCTCCAGCATATTGCGACTAGTCACGGTGTCGCCACACGCAATTTTTCCAATGTCATGAAATTTAGCGGCAAGCCAGTGATTGCACCGGGCTTTAAAAAAAACCGTTAAACTTGTGTGCCCTTGCCGAGCCGGGCAACAGCCAGCCAGTAGTGGCTATTTGCGAACAAAGATAGGTTACAATTGTCTTGTTCATTATTATTCTCGTTATGTTGTTGTCTGTGATTCATCAAAAGATCAGTAGTTGATATTGACTGGATCCTCAAAACGTTGGTACTGGCCGTTGAATACGAATCCCTGCTTCCAGCCCTTGTGACCAAGTCGCCATTTTAGAATGCCGAGCTCAACGTCTTTCTTCTTACGGTCATCCTCGTCAGCGGAATGCACGGCAAATATGCCGTCTGCGTCCTGCTCGAGATTTCCTGAGTCGCGAAGATCGGACATGCGTGGTCGGCGGCTCTCCTTCTCCAGCGCGCGAGATAGCTGACATACCGCGATGATCGGCATATCCAGGCTCTTGCAGAGTTTCTTAAGTGTCCGGGAAACGCCGCCCAGCTGGTCGTTGCGCGTGTTAAAGCCCTGAGCCTCAACGAGACCGATGTGATCGACAACAGCGAAGTCGATGTCGTGGTCGCGTTTCCACTTGCTGATCTGCGCGACAATGCCGTCAAGACTGAACGTATCGGTATCCACGAAGATATTGTAATGCGCCATCTGGTGGGCCTCCAGCTGGCGGTCGACCTCTTTTCTGGCATCCTCGTCGCCGCGCACGAGCTGCCCGAAATCGATACTGAAACGATTCGCGAATGACCGTAATGCCAGCTCGCCCTGGCTCATTTCCAGTGAACAGATACCGCACTTCATGCCCTTGGCGGCATTGTGCATCGCCATCTGCTGCACCAGGGCAGTCTTGCCGAGGGATGGTCGGCCGCAGACAAATACCAGGCGCGGGCCGTAAATGCCGACGATAGCGTCATCGAACCGCGGCAGGCCGAACTGCATACCCTGATGACCACCGGCCTTACAGATATTCTCGGCCTCTTCAAGCGTTGCCAACCCCTCAGAGACCAGGTCCATCCACGTCGACGATCGCTTGGTCCAGCGTTCGGAGAGCGAGTCTATTTTCTGCTGGTGGATGGCAATAATTTCGTCAATGCTGTGACCTTCCGGGTTAAACGCCATACCGGCAGCGTCATATCCCGCATCGATCAGGCGCCTGGCTGTGGCCTTGTCGCGGATAATTTTGGCGTAGTAGGCAACATTCGCAGCACTCGGCACGTTTTCGCACAGGGCTGCCAGATAGTCATGGCCACCGGCATCATCAAGCTTGCCAACGCGATCCAGTTCCTCGGCCAGCGTCACCATGTCAACCGGATCGCCCGCTAGCATCTTGGCCGCCATAGCGGCATAAATCAGCCGGTGATCCTTGCGGTAAAAATCATCGCTATGCAGTATGCCGGCCACTTCATGCCATGAACCTGGTGATACGAGAAGGCCGCCAAGAACAGACTGTTCCGACAGCAGTGAGTGCGGCGGTATTTTGAGGGCATCCCCCGAGCGATCTCGTGTAAGCAGGTCAGTCAAGGATCACGTCCTCTGATTGCCCGCCCTGGGTCTGGTATTCGTCCTCCCAGCCACAAGCGTTCAGCCACGTCGCCGGATACGGTATGAACTGGCCGTTGTCTTTCTGCCAGTCAAACGAGTTCCTGGCCTGCTGCAGCCCAGCCATAATTTGCTGGAACAACTGCTCACCTGGTCCGATCTTGTTCCAGGCTTTCCGAGCTTGACCCTTGGATCGCTTTCTAGGGTAGGCAGACCAGAATTCATCAAAGCGTTTTTGCGCAAGATCTTTGTCTTGATCTGTGTCTGTATCTGTATCTGTATCTGGGGCGTTACCGGAACGTTTCATGTCTGTTTCTGGAACGTTTTCTGATTCCTTTGATTTCCTATACTTACGAACCCTTTCGGTTGAATTGTCGCTGAGAAATTGGCGCTTGTTCCAGGCTTTTGGTTGCCACTTATCATCGATCAGGTCCACTTCCATGAGTCGCCGTTTCGCCTCATCCCTGACAGCGTTATCCAGTCCCAGGGCCTTGCCGATAATTCGATCCTTCGCTGGCTTAGCGATGTTACGATCAAGCACGCCATTGCACTTCTGACAGAGCAAGATCACATAGTGGCGCTGATCCTCGAAGGCTAGGGACTGGATCACCGGGTCGGCCGCGAATTCAGCGTATAGCCGAAACCATGGCAAGCTCATTATCTCCCCCTCATCTCTTGGAAAGCGATAAGGGCACGACAGTCCTCGACCAGGGTACCGTCATACATGCTGTCGAGGATCTTTCCGAACATTAGTGGCACTCCCGCAGCTGCTCTAGGACACTGACCTTCTTGTCCCAATTGACGCATTTGGGGCATAACCCACGGTGGTCTAGCTCACGTTTTGTGTCGCGGCACTGGATGCACCGGGCATTGCACGGTGCACTTCGGCCGTGCCGATTAAGAGGGATAATACGAGCCGTCATGCAGCGTCAGACCGAGACTCTTGAATGCGGTCTTGTACCCACTGGTCGACTTCGCTCGCTATCCATGCAACTCGATTTGGGCCGATGCGTATTGGGGACGGGAAAGCCCCTTCTGAGATACGCTCGTAGAGCGAGGAACGAGACAGTCCGGTGATCTTCAAGACCTCCGGCCGCCGTATTAATCTTTCGCTTGCCATTCTGCGACATCCTTCCGATTGAATCTGGGAAGGACTATAGGCGGGAAAAATACTTAAGTCATTGATTTTCCTTTCTAAATAATTAGCCGTAAATAGTTAGAAAAGCTGTTTTTGTCTCTACTTTGCCCTTCTTATCAGTTTCGGATTTATTAATCGCCAATTGTGGGGGCAACCATATGTTACTTATCCCTCGACATGGTGTTAGCCGGTAGCACGATGGGGCGTCAGCCAGCGCACATAGTTCCTTTCTGGTTATATTCTTTGGCTCAGGCTTAATTTCTTCATTTTCTGTATCAAGGCGAGTTATTAACTCTTTACGCTCGTTACGCTCGGCCCCATGAAAAAGAGAGGGATGTTTTTTTTGAAAATCATAATAAGCATTCTTAACAGTAGAAAATGATACATTCTTTTCCTTGGCGACCTCTTTAAACATTGCTTCAATATTTGTCTTCTCTTCAGAACCATCATTAAGCGCTGACTTTTTTCCACTTAAGATTTTTAAAATTACCGTAGCGGCATAGGAATCACGCAGAACATCGACTGTAGACTGGGTGGAGGTGGAGCCTGTCTTATCCCGAGTCAAATTAAATGCCCGGTCTAATGACTCGACGTTTCTGTCAAGAAATTTACCAATTGAATCCTGTATAAAGTCAACTACTATCTGGGAGCATTCAGGATCGCCAATATTTGCTTCACGAAATATTGTTAAAATTAATTCTAATGCAGACTTATCCCCACCCTTCGCAGCTTTCACTTGTTCCAATAAATATTCATCAGGGCCTTTTTCTATATGACTCCACGGATCTTCTATATCGTTAACATTTCTTAATTCATCAACCTCTTTGTCTAAATTTTCTTGGTGTCCTTCATCCCATAGCCGCTGGCGAAGATAGCTGCAAGGAAATGGTATATAACCCGCCTTTACACGCTTTTTAACATCGCTAATTATAAGATCCCGCTCATCGTCAAGACTATTTGTATTCCATATATCTTTGGCTTTAGCTCTATTAGCTTGTCTATCTGTAGGCAGCGCTGCCCAGAACTCATCAAACATCGAGACTGCCTCTGAGGCTTTGGTGGTTTTTCTTTGTTTATTTGTCATGCAATTATCCGCTACTAATACTTAAATTAGGCAGACGCTGACTGTCCCTGGGCCAACGAAACCACATTGAATGCCTGCCCACTTTCCAAAGCCTGCAGCAGGCTTGTATAAAGCTCGAGGGCTTGTCGCCGCTCGTCGAAATAATCGTGCTGGTTATAAACCCGATCGAGGCCCTCAATCTTGTGGTTCAGGCAGCGTTCAGCCACGTCGCGGCTGATACCAAGCGCAGCTAGATGGGTGCGAGCGGTCCTGCGCAGATCGTGAATCGTAAAATAGGGCAGCGCCCCGTCTGCCTTTCTGAGAGTGGCCCGCAACGTCTGTTCCTTGAGGTGTGTCTTGTTGCGTCGCCGCCGTGCTGGCAGCACATAAAGACTCTCTCCAGCGTATGGCTTCAAGGCTTCAAACCACTCGATCACCTTCGGCACCAGGGGGATATCGATGGCTTCGCCTGTCTTTGTATGCTCGGCAGGGATATGCCAGACCCCGTTTTCGAGGTCGATATCTGACCACTCTGCCTTAACCATCTCGCCGACGCGGACACAGGTAGCCAGAATGATTTTCAGCGCTAGGCGGTCGGCGGCGTGTATGTCGGTCTCATTCAATGCCTTAAGGAATTTGCCCAGCTCATCCTTGGACAGGGCGCGGGTCCTGGCCTTTTCCTTGCCGCCGGCAGCGGCCGCCGTGATCTCCGCACAGGGGTTTTTGTCCAGATACCGGCGGCTGACCCCGTAGCGGAACAACTGCTTGAGTAGCCGCAGGGCGTGGTTGGCCTGGGTAGGTGAGCCGCGGTCAACGATCCGATCCAGCAGATTGATGATCTGCCGGTCTGTTACCTCCCGGGCGGAATACTTACCGAGAGTGGGGATAACATCCTTCTTCAGCATCCGCCTGGCGTATTCAGGCCGTTTCCGCTCCTTCTCTACGACCCGGCGCATGAACTCGTCGCAGAGATCTTTCACTGTCCCCGCGGTCCGGTGGGATGCCTTCTGTATCTGCTTTTCCTTGCCGACGTCGGTCCCGGCGGCAATTCTCACCCGGGCCTTGCTGGCTTCCTCACGAGCCATCTTGAGCGTCATGTCGGGATATCGCCCGAGGGTCATTTCCTTCTGGCGGCCCCCGAAACGGTACCGGAGCACCCATGAGGCCGTGCCTTTGGCTGACAGCGTGAAGGTGAGGCCGTCACCATCGGCAACGCCGGCAACCGGTTTGCCGGCCTTCACAATGGCTCTGAGGCGAGTATCTGAGAGTTTGCCCATAGTCGGCGCCTGTGTAGCTGGTTCAGGAAGCTACTTATGTAGCTACACACAGTATACCGGCTTTGGCTGGACTGTACAGGAACGTTAAGGACAATAACTAACTGTTATTGCAGGACATTTTTACTGCGTCTGGAATCGCCCGGAACGGCAGGGACATATATTGAGATTCACGGATTGAAACGCTGGATGACATCCTGCAGCCGCTCGTCATCGGGCGTCGACTGCAGTGCGGTTTCCCAGACCTCGCGCGCGGCATCGCGTTCCCCCTTGACCCACAGCACCTCGCCGAGATGTGCGGCCACTTCCGGGTCGTTACGCAATTCCAGCGCCCGGCGCAGATAGCGCTCGGCCGCGTCCAGCTTGCCCATGCGGTACAGCACCCAGCCCATGCTGTCGACGATGTAGAAGTCGTTCGGACTGATTTCCAGTGCCCGCTCGATCAGCTCGCGCGCCTCCTCGAGCCGGTCGGTGCGATCGGCGAGCGTGTAGCCGAGCGCGTTCAGTGCCTGGGCGTGGTCCGGGTCCTGCTCGATGATGGCGCGCAGGTCGCGCTCCAGCAGTTCGAGCTTGTCCATTTTCTCGGCCAGCATGGCCCGGCCGTAGAGCAGATCGGTGTTGCCGGCATCCTTTTCCAGCGCTTCGTTGTAAACCGCCAGTGCCTCGTCGTAGCGCTTTTCCTGCATGAAGATTTCGGCTTCGGCCTGCGCCAGCAGCACGCGTTCACGTTCGCCGCTGGCGTCAATGGCATTGAGCCGGGCCAGCGCTGCCGCAACCCGGCCCTGCTTGTGTTCAATCAGCGCCGAGCGAATCTTCGCGTCGATGGCATTGTCACCGCTGTCGACGTCGTCGTAATAACCGGCGGCTTCATCCAGATCGCCGCGTTGTTCGGCAATGCGGCCGAGATAGTAGCGCGCTTCCGGCTTGCGCTGGCCGATCTCGACCAACTGGCGGAAATGCTCCTCGGCATCGGCCAGTCGATCCGATTGCAGCGACAGCAGTCCAAGTGCGTAGAGCACGTCGACATTTTCCGGCGCTTTCTCCAGCAATGCCTGAAATTCCTCGCGCGCGGCCGCGAAGCGTTGCGCATCGGTCAGCAGCCGGGCGTACATCAGGTGCAGGTTGAAGTTATCCTCGTAGCTGTCCAGATTCTCTTCAAACCACTCGATCGCGCGCTGCTTCTCGCCGCTTTTCTGCAGCACCGAGATGTAGTTCATGGCCGCGTTAAGGTTGTCCGGCTGCAGTTCGAGCAACTGCGCCAGCAGGCTTTCGGCGCGTTCCAGATCGTTGACGCGCACGGCCAGGTGGGCATAGGCGAACAGCGCATCCGGATTATCGCGGTAGTCGGCCACCAGCCGCTCCATGACGGCCAGGGTGGTTTCGCGATTGTCCTCGCGGCTGAGCATGTTCGCGATCAGCCACAGCTTCTGGCCCGGCGCGCCACTGCCTGAATTGAGAATCGCCTCGAGGTGCGCGACGGCACTGTCGACATCGCCGGCGCGAATGGCGACGGCGGCCAGGACCTGATGGGCATCGCTGTTGTCCGGCTCGACCTCCAGCCAGAGTTCGGCGATATCGGCGGCGGCGGCATCGTCACGCGCATAGACGGCGATGCGGATGGCGCGCTCGATGACGGCCGGGTCACGGCTGCTGCGGGCAATGTCGCGGTAGTTTTCTACCGCCAGGTCGAGCTTTTCGCGCTGACCGGCGATCTCGGCCACCAGCAACTTGTAAAGGGTCTCCGAATCCAGCCCCTGAACGGGTCTGTCGCTGGCTGCCGCCGTACGCACCGACATGCCATCCAGTTCACTGGGAGGCGCTTCGGCGGCCTTCTCCGCCGGCTGCAGGGCGCAGCCCGTGGCCAGGAACAGGGCGGCAGCGGGCCCGCAACAACGCAGGAAGTGGCGGTGCTTGATAACGTTCATAACTTGCAGTCTTGTCCTGATTACAGTTCGCGCACGACACGATTTTACACACTTGGCCGCCAACCGTATCAGTCATGGTGGCCGGAAATATATAATCGAGCCTAACAGCAGACCGTCACCCGGCGCGCGTGTTCCGGGACGTTATCGGGACAACTTGTATAAAATGTTGTCATCACCGAAAATTTCAGTTGTCCAGACAGGATCCTGACCTGATGTCTCTCCTTGCCGTTGGCCTGAATCACAATACCGCACCGGTGGCGCTGCGCGAGCGCGTCAACATCGGTCCCGAAGCCGTGCCCGAAGCACTGGCCGGGCTGCGTGCGGCCAGCGGCGCCGAGGAAGCGGCGATCCTGTCGACCTGCAACCGTACCGAGGTCTACTGCGCACTGGGCGATGGTGATCCGGCCGCGGTGGTCGACTGGTTCCAGAGCTATCACCAGTTGCCGGATCAACAGATCCGGCCGCACCTGTACAGCCATCCGAACGCCAGCGCGGTCAAGCACATGATGCGTGTCGCCAGCGGCCTCGATTCCATGGTCGTCGGCGAACCCCAGGTGCTGGGCCAGATGAAGTCCGCCTACGACACCGCCCTGCAGGCCGGCGCCATCGGCAACCTGCTCAATCGCCTGTTCCAGCACAGCTTTTCGGTGGCCAAGGAAGTTCGCTCACGCACCGCGGTCGGCCACCACCCGGTATCGGTAGCCTTCGCCGCGGTGCGTCTGGCGCAGCACATTTTCGGCGACCTGCGCGGCTACACCGCCCTGCTGCTCGGCGCCGGCGAAACCATCGAACTGACCGCCCGCCACCTGCACAAGAACGGTCTTGGTCGCCTGGTGGTCGCCAACCGCAACCTGGCGCGTGCCCAGGATCTGGCCGCCGATTACAGTGGCTACGCCATCAGCCTCACCGATCTGCCGCAGCATCTGGCCGAGGCCGACATCATTATCGGCTCCACCTCCAGCCCCATGCCGCTCATCGACCTGGCACAGATGCAGGCCGCCATCCAGACCCGCAAGCACCGGCCGGTGTTCATCGTCGACATGGCGGTGCCGCGTGACATCGATCCGGCCGTCGGCGATCTCAACGACGTCTACCTGTATTCCGTGGACGACCTGCGCGAAGTCATCGAGGAAAACCTGCGCAACCGTCACGAGGCCGCACTGGAGGCCGAGGAGATCATCAACGACCAGGTCATCACCTTCATGGACTGGATGCTGTCGCGCGATGCGGTCAGCACGATCCGCGCCCTGCGCGGCCAGGCGTGGATGGTGCAGCAGGAAGCGGTCGACAATGCGCGGCGCAAGCTCAGCCAGGGCGCAGATCCCGAACGCCTGCTGAACGAGGTCACGCGCGCGCTGACCAACAAGCTGCTGCACCTGCCCACCACCCAGCTGCGCGACGCCAGCGCCCGCGGCCGCGACGATCTGCTGCAGGCCGTGCAGGAACTCTACGACCTGAAGAACCACAAGCAGCGTTAGCACGGTTGCCTGTTGTCAGGCACCGCCCCCGGCACGTTTCTCTGTTAAGCCGCGTTTTCCCTATAAGCCATACGCATTCATTACAGGCCCGAAATTCATGCTCCAGGACAGTCTTCACACCAAGCTCGAACACCTCAGCGAACGCCTGCAGGAAATCGAGGGCCTGCTGGCCGAACCGGACGTGCTCGCCGACCAGAACCGCTTCCGTGAACTGTCGCGCGAATACGCCGGCATCAAGCCAATCGTCGGCTGTTACCAGCGCTACCACGATACCCTGGCGGCGATCGAGTCGGCCCGCGAGATGGCCGCGGATCCGGATCGCGAGATTCGCAGCATGGCCGCGGACGAGCTCGAAACCGCCGAGACCCGGGCGGAAGAACTGGAAAACGAGCTCAAGATACTGCTGTTGCCGCGCGACCCGGCCGACGACGGCAACGTATTCCTGGAAATCCGCGCCGGCACCGGCGGTGACGAGGCGGCACTGTTCGCCGGCGATCTGGCGCGCATGTACCTGCAATACGCCGAACAGCGCGGCTGGCAGACGGAAATCATCAGTTCGGCCGAGAGCGAGGCCGGCGGCTACAAGGAAATCATCATCCGCATCATCGGCCAGGGCGCCTATTCACGGCTGAAGTTCGAGTCCGGTGCCCACCGTGTGCAGCGGGTACCGGCTACCGAGTCACAGGGCCGCATTCACACCTCGGCCTGCACGGTGGCGGTGCTGCCGGAAGTCGAATCGGTCGACGAGGAAGATATTGAAATCAACCCGAGCGACCTGCGCATCGATACCTTCCGCGCCTCCGGCGCCGGCGGCCAGCACGTCAACAAGACCGATTCGGCCATTCGCATCACGCACCTGCCCTCCGGCATCGTCGTGGAAAGCCAGTCGGAACGCTCGCAGCACAAAAACCGCGCCCAGGCGATGAGCTTCCTGCACGCCAAGCTGTTCAACGCCGAACGTGACAAGCAACTCAACGAACAGTCGGAGGCGCGCCGCCTACTGGTCGGCAGCGGTGATCGCTCGGAGCGTATCCGCACCTACAATTTTCCCCAGGGCCGCATCACCGACCACCGCATCAACCTGACTCTGTACA
The DNA here is from genome assembly GCF_024808875.1 of Methylohalomonas lacus. Classification (GTDB taxonomy): domain Bacteria; phylum Pseudomonadota; class Gammaproteobacteria; order Methylohalomonadales; family Methylohalomonadaceae; genus Methylohalomonas; species Methylohalomonas lacus. The sequence goes on along the minus strand of NZ_JANUCT010000001.1, from coordinate 72,675 downwards.
AGCTGGAAAACTTCATACAGGGCGATCTCGACAGCATCATCGACCCGCTCATCAGCGAATACCAGGCCGATCAGCTGGCGGCGCTGGGCCAGCAACAGGGCTGACCGCGACAGGCGTCATGACAACGAGCACCCTTGACCTGAGCATACGTGCACTGCTTGAGCGCGCCGGCAGCCGCGTGCCGACGCGGCTCGACGCCGAGCTGTTGCTCGCCCACGTGCTCGGCGAAACACGCAGCAGCCTTTACGCGCACCCGCAGCGCCGCCTGCAGCCGCAACAGGCCGCCGCCTTCGAACAGCTGCTGGCACGGCGCAGTAACGGTGAGCCGCTCGCCTACCTGACCGGTGAACGCGAGTTCTGGTCGCTGGCCCTGACAGTCACGCCAGCGACCCTGGTACCGCGCCCGGAAACCGAACTGCTGGTGGAACGCGCGCTGGCGCTGATGCCGACCGAAGCGGCCGTGTGCGTCGCCGATCTCGGCACCGGCAGCGGTGCTATCGCCATCGCGCTGGCGCGCGAGCGTCCGCACGCGCACATCAGCGCCACCGACAGCAGCGCCGCGGCTCTGGCCGTCGCCCGCGACAACGCCCGGCGTCACGACTGCGGCCATATTGTTTTTCGCCAGGGCGACTGGTTAGAGGCGCTGGCCGACGAGCGCTGCGACCTGATTGTCGCCAACCCGCCCTACGTCGCCGCCGGCGATCCGGCGCTGGCCGGTGACGGCGTCCGCTTCGAACCGCGCGGCGCCCTAGCTGCCGGCAGCGACGGTCTCGACGATCTGCGCACGATTATTGCCACGGCCGGCCGGCACCTGAACGCCGGCGGCTGGCTGTTGCTGGAACACGGCCACGACCAGGCCACCGCCGTCAGCACACTGCTGCAACAGCACGGTTTCGAGCGCATCGACTGCTGGCATGACGCCGCCGGCCAGCCGCGCGTCAGCGGCGGCCGGCATGATCACTGAACAGCAGCCTGGCGCGGCGGCCACGCCGTTTGCAGAACCCCGGCGGCTGATCGATGATGCCGGTTCCAGTGCCCGTGTGCCGGGCCCATTACATTTGACGATTACGTTTGAGTTGAATACACCGCCATGAACGACGACCAGTTGCTGCGCTACAGCCGCCAGATGATGCTGCCGGAGATCGACGCCGCCGGCCAGCAGCGACTCGGCCAGGCGCACCTGCTCGTCATCGGCATGGGCGGCCTCGGCGCCGCGGCGGCCATGTACCTGGCCGCCGCCGGCGCCGGCCGGCTGACGATCGTCGACGATGACGACGTCGAGCTGTCCAACCTGCAGCGCCAAATCATCTACGCGACGGCCGACATCGGCCGGCCCAAGGTCGAGGCCGCCGCCGAACGGCTGCGCGCCATGAATCCGGAGATTGCCGTTACCCCGATCAACGCGCGACTCGACGAGACGGCGCTGACCGCGGCCGTGGCGGACGCCGACCTGGTCGTCGACTGCTGCGACAACTTCCAGACCCGGTTCATGATCAACCGTGCCTGCCAGCAGCACCTCCGGCCGCTGGTTTCGGCCGCCGCCATTCGCTTCGAGGCGCAGATCAGCGTATTCGATCCGCGCCAGCCGGACAGTCCCTGCTACCGCTGCCTGTATACCGACGAGGCGGCGGTCGCCGAAACCTGCACCGCCAACGGCGTGATCGCGCCCCTGCTCGGCATCGTCGGCAGCATTCAGGCACTCGAGGCGATGAAGCTCATCATGGCCATCGGCACACCGCTGACCGGGCGCCTGCTGCTGTTCGATGCGTTGCGCATGGAGTGGCACAGCGCGCGCCTGCCGCGCGATCGCGGTTGTCCCGTGTGCGCCAACCGATACCATGCCGACCACGCTGATACTGCCGCGGCTGATCGCTGACCAGCTGATCGCCCTGGCGCTGGCAAATCCGCAGGTCGAGGTCTGCGGCCTGCTCGGCGGCGACGAGAATGTCATGCGGCATTTCTACCCGGTCGCCAACAGCGCCACCGATCCGGCGCGGCATTTCCTGCTCGATGCACGCGGCCAGATCGCCGCCATGCGCACGATGCGCGAGTGCGGCGAACAACTGCGCGGTGTATTTCATTCGCACCCGATCAGCGCCGCGCGGCCATCGGCCACGGACCGGGCCGCGGCCGCCTACCCGGACGTGTATTACCTCATTACCTCACTGACCAGGCGGCAACCGGAAACCGCGGCGTTTTACTACGACGGCCGTGACTTTCACGCCACGTCCATCATCAGCGCCGATGCGGTTGGCAGTTAGCCCACAAGTTGACAATTAGCATCGCCCGGTAAAACGGCTAGAATGACGACAGCAGCATCATGTTTCATCCAACCGGGGTTACGGCAATGAAAAGGTTTTTCTGTCTGGTGATAGTGTTGAGCGGTTTTATCGGGCTGAGCGCCTGTAATACGGTCGCGGGCTTCGGCGAGGACCTGCAGACGGTCGGCGGCAAGATGTCCGACAAGGCGGAAAGGGAAAAGAACGAATAGGCAGGAAATATAAATAAACGGGGGCCGTTCAGCCCCCGTTTGTGGTCAATGCTGGGCCTCGTTGGCCTCTTCCTCGAGCTCTTCGCCACCGCGCTCTATATCCTGGCCCAGACCCTCCATCGTGTTGCAGCCGGCCAGGCCAAGCGTGAAGCCACCCAGCAGCAGTAACATCGTCAGCGTTTTCATCGTCAACTCCTTGGGTTCATAAAACCAATCGTTGTCATGACGGACAGTCTGTCCCGGACCGAATTCCGGTCCGGTGACGGCCCTGGCGAGATTCTGTGAACCGTCACACATTTCCATGCGACGACGACGCTATCGAGCCTGTTCCATCTTGCAATTACTAATGATAATGATTATCATTTAATAAAACAAAGTGGAGGAACTGACATGGCAACACCCGACACACGCCTGTTTACCGAAACGGACCCCGGCACGGTGCCGCTGGGCGCCCTGCAGGCTTCGTTATTCCGATTGATGACGCTGTACAGTGTCATGCCCTGTCTCGGCAAGGCGCGCACGATCGTGCGCATGCTTGGCGCCCTGATCCAGCATCCCGATCTCAAGGACTGGCCGCCGCAACAGGCAATCTACCGCGACATGCTCGATACCTGGCGCCAGCTGGCGGAATCGGCCAGCGTCGTCCGCTGTGCCGACGACGGCCCGGCCGCGTCTTTGCACTGACACGCCAGGAGGCTGGCGGCATGGCCGATAAGTACAGCGTAACAGCCCGCTATCAGGATAGGGTCGACGCGCGGCAGCGCCAGTCCGGCGGCCTGATATTGGCGCTGGCCGCTATGCTGATCGCCGGCGGCCTGTTGCTGTTTCTCGGTTGAATCCCGGGCGAACGTTAGCCCAGCAGGATCAGGCCCCAGACACCGGCGGCCGTCAGCAGGGCCAGCAGTACTGCCGCGGAACCGACGTCCTTGGCGATACCGGATAACGCGTGGTACTCGGCGCCGACCCGGTCGACCACCGCCTCAAGACCGGAATTCAGCAGCTCGACGATGAGCACCTGCAGCCAGATACCGACCAGCAGGGCACGTTCGACACCGCTGTCACCCAGGTACAGCGCCAGCGGGATGATTACGACCGACAGCAAAACCTCTTCGCGGAAGGCCGGTTCGTGGCGGCAGGCGGCGCGCAGCCCCTGCAATGAATAGTGCAACGCGCGCCACAGGCGCTTCAGGCCGGACTGGCCCACCACGAAGCGGTCGGTACGCAAGGGCTAGCCTTTCAACGCGGCCAGCGCCTTGTCATAGTCCGGCTCATCACCGATCTCGGCAACCAGCTCGGTATAGACCACCTTGTCGCTGGCATCGACAACCACCACGGCGCGGGCGGCGATGCCTTCGAGTGGACCGTCCTCGATCAGCACGCCGTAGTCCTTGGCGAAATTGCGCGAGCGCATCATCGACAGCGGCGTCACCCGATCGATGCCCTCGGCCTCGCAGAAGCGGCTCATCGCGAACGGCAGATCCGCCGAGATCATCAGCAGCTCGGCGTTGGTCTGCTCGGCCGCGGCCTGGTTGAACTTGCGCGTCGACATGGCGCAGGTCGGCGTATCGACACTGGGGAAAATATTCAGCAGCTTGTAACGGCCGGCGAAATCGTCCAGCGTGCGGTTCTTCAGGTCGCGATCGGCCAGTACGAAGTCCGGTGCCGGACTGCCCACTGCCGGCAGCTCGCCGTTGGTGTGAATGGTATTGCCCTGTAACGTCACTGTAGCCATGTTCTACCTCCCAGGTGTCAATGTAGCGGGCGCGCGTTACGAATTGATGAACTCCTCGTAGCCGGCCGCATCCAGTAGTTCGTTGAGCTCAGCCTCGTCATCGGGCTGCAGCCGGAAGATCCAGCCGCCGCCATACGGATCCTCGTTGATATGCTCGGGCGAGTCCTTCAGGTCCTCGTTGACCGCGACGATCTCGCCGTTGATCGGGCAGTAGATGTCCGAGGCGGACTTCACCGACTCGACCACGGCGCACTCGTCACCGCTGGCGTAGCTGCGATCCTCTTCCGGCAGTTCGACAAAGACAATATCCCCCAGCTCCTGCTGCGCGTGATCGGTGATGCCGACCTTGACTGTGCCGTCATCCTGCAGCTCGGTCCAGGTGTGCGTGTTGCTGTATCTCAGTTCTTCGGGCAGCTGTGCCATGATGATTGTTACCCCGATTTATAGATTGATGTTATTCGCCCTGCCGGCGCCGGTGTCATTACTCTAGTCCATCGGCCCGCGCGCATAAAGCGTCTGCCCTTCACGACTGGCGCGGAAACACCACCAGGTGCTCGATGTCGGCGCGAATGCCGATCGCCTGGTTGACCGGGTGGTTGTGGTGGCTCGGCACCAGGCTCTGCAGGCGGGTACCGCTGTCCAGCGCCAGCGTGTAGAGGAACTCGGCGCCGCGGAAAGCCTTCTCGACGACCACCGCCGCGCTGTCACTGGCATCGTCGTGGATGATGTCGTCCGGGCGTACCAGCACCTCGACCTCGGACGCCGCCGCCAGTCCGTGCGGTTCGCGCGCGGCCAGCAGACCCAGCTCGGTCTCGACGCGGTGGGCATCGCGTACCCGGCCGGGAATGAACACGCCCTCACCGATGAAGCCGGCGACGAAGCGGCTGGCCGGACGGTGGTAAAGCTCGAACGGGGTATCCCACTGCACCAATTGGCCGGCGTGGACCACGCCGACGCGGTCGGCCATGGCAAAGGCCTCCAGCTGATTGTGCGTCACCATTACGGCGGTGACCCGGTCGCGGCGCAGGATGGCACCGACCTCGCGCGCCAGATCCTCACGCAGCTCAACATCCATGCTGGAAAACGGCTCGTCCAGCAGCATCAGCTGCGGCCGCGGTGCCAGCGCCCGCGCCAGTGCCACGCGCTGCTGCTGGCCGCCGGACAGTTGGTGCGGATACTGGCCGAGCAGCTCGCCAATGCTGAGCAGTTCGGCCAGCTCGGCGACCCGCTCGCGGCGTTGTGTCCGACTGTAGTGGCCGAGCCCGAAGGCGATGTTGGCGTGCACGTCGAGGTGCGGAAACAGCGCGTAATCCTGGAACACCATGCCGACCCGGCGCTGTTCCACCGGGCGCAGGTAATCGCGCCGGCTGACGACCTCGCCGCTGATGCGGACCTCGCCGGCCAGCGGCCGAATGAAACCGGCCACCGCGCGCAGCAGGGTGGTCTTGCCACAGCCACTGGGGCCGGTCAGACAACCGATCTCGCCCTCGCCGAGCACCAGCGACACGCCGCTGATGACCGGCTGGCCGTCATAACCGGCGCCTAGATGTTCGAGTTCAAGCTTCGCCGTCATGGCCGGGCCGCGATTGGGAAATGATACGACTCAGGATAATCACCGGAATAATGCCGACAGCAACGATCGCCAGCGCCGAACAGGCTGCTTCGTAGAGGCGCTCATCATTGGCCAGTTCATAGGTGCGCACCGCCAGCGTGTTGAAGTTGAAAGGTCTGAGCAACAGTGTCGCCGGCAGTTCCTTGAGCACATCGACGAACACCAGCAACAGCGCGGTCAGCAGGGTACCGCGCAGCATCGGCATGTGCACGCGCCGCAACACGGCCCAGCGTTGCAGTCCCATGCTGCGCGCGGCCTCGTCCATGGACGGCCGTATCTTCGCCAGGCCGGCCTCGATGGTATTGGTCGATACCGCCAGGAAGCGCACCAGGTAGGCAAACACCAGGGTAAACAGGCTGCCGGACAGCAGCAGGCCGCTGGAAATGCCGAACTGCGCGCGCAGCCAGGTATCCAGCGCGTTATCGAACCAGGCGAACGGCAACAGCGCGCCGACGGCGATCACGGTGCCGGGAATGGCATAACCGAGACCGACAAAGCGCACGCTCAAACGTGTGCCGATGTTGTCGTACAGGCGCCGGCCGTAGGCAAAAAACAATGCCAGCGCCACTGCCAGAACGGCAGTGAACACCGCCAGGCCGAGACTGTGACCCATCAGCCGCAGAAAGCCGGCCTGGTCGATACGCGGCCAGCTGTCGATCGCCCAGTTCAGCAACAGCCCGGCCGGCAACAGGAAACCGAACACCACCGGCACGGCGCAGACCGTGAACGCCACCGCCGCGCGCCAGCCATACAGACGCTGGGCGACGATAGCAGCGTAGCGGTTACTGGTGTGATGGTAGCGTGCGGCGCGGCGCGAGTGTTGTTCCAGCCCGATCAGAACGACGATGAATACGAGCAACAGCGTCGCCAGCTGCGCCGCGGCAAGGCCGTCGGCGAGCCCGAACCAGGTGCGGAAGATGCCAGTGGTAAACACCGACACGCCGAAGTACTGCACGGTGCCGTAGTCGGCCAGGGTTTCCATCAGCACCAGCGACAGCCCGGCGATGATCGCCGGCCGTGCCAGCGGCAGGGCGACGCGCAGAAAGCGGCGTGCCGGACTCAGCCCCAGCGTGCGCGCCACTTCGAGGACGCAGACCGACTGCTCGATAAAGGCCGTACGGGTCAGCAGATAGACGTACGGGTACAGCACCAGCGACAGCATGACGATGGCGCCGCCCAGCGAACGGATCGGCGGGAACCAGTAGTCACCGTAACTGTAACCGAGGCTGTCGCGGATGAATGACTGTACCGGTCCGCCAACATCGAGCAGGCCGGTGTAGGTATAGGCAATAATGTAGGCCGGCATGGCCAGCGGCAGCAGCAACGCCCACTCGAGCTGGCGCGAAGCGGGAAAGCGGTACATGGTCACCAGCCACGCCGGTACCGGCCCGAGCAGCAGGACACCGATGCTGACACCCATGACCAGTCCCAGCGAATTGAGGATGTAATCGGCGAGGACGGTATCGGCGAGATGCTGCCAGGTTTCCGGACGCGGCCACAGCCAGCTGGCGACCACCGTCATCAGCGGCAGTGCCAGCAGCAGGGCAAGCCCGACCTGTACCAGCGTCCAGCCGTTGACGGCCGGCCATAGGCGGCGATTCAGCGGATTGTCGACAGAAAGAGAAGACGTGGCCACGCGTTAATACACATCGTAAGGATTATCAATCGCAAGCTGGCCAGTATAACGGATGGTGGCGGCTTCGTATCTCGTATCTCGTATCTCGTATCTCGTATCTCGTATCTCGTATCTCGTATCTCGTATCTCGTTCGTCAACGAGACTTTGCCGCCAGGGCTAATCTGTCAATCCCGAATCCCGTCCACGAGATACGCTTCACGAACGACGAGATACGCGCGCGGCGCTTGCGCCGCGCGCTACAGTCATTTCCAGCCGGCACGATCCATGATGCGGACGGCCTCGGCGTTGTATTCGCCGAGTTTTTCCAGCGCCAGTTCGTCGGCCTTGAAATCGCCCCACTGGCGCAGGATGGCATTGGCCTCGACGCCCGGCTTGACGGGATACTCGAAGTTCTTGTCGGCATACCAGCGTTGTGCCTCGTCGCTGAGCATGAACTCCAGCAGTTTGATCGCTTCGGCTTTATTGTTGGCCGCCTTGGTGACACCGGCACCGCTGATGTTCATGTGCGCGCCGCGGTCGGAGCCGCTGCCGGGCTGGTTGGGCCAGAACACGCCCACCGCCATCGCCGCGTTAACCTCGGCCTCCTGGTTCGAGCCCAGCATGCCGGCGAGGTAATAGGTGTTGACCAGGGCGATGTCGCACTGGCCGGCCGCGACGGCCTTGATCTGGTCACGGTCGCCACCCTGCGGCTTGCGGGCGAAGTTCTCGACCAGGCCGTTGGCCCATTCCTGGGTGGCCTGTTCACCGTTATGGGCGATCAAGCTGGCCACCAGCGACTGATTGTAGACATTCGACGACGAACGCACGCACAGGCGATCGGCCCATTTCGAATCGGCCAGGGCTTCATAGGTGCTGAGTTCTTCCGGGTCGACCCGTTCCTTCGAATAAACCACCACGCGCGAGCGCAGCGACAGCCCGTACCAGTGATTGTCCGGATCGCGATACTGTGCCGGAATCGTTTCATTGAGAATATCCGAGGACACCGGCTGTAGCAGATCGCGCGCCTCGGCCAGGTGCAGACGACCGACGTCAGTGGTGATCAGCACATCGGCCGGCGTGTTGCGGCCTTCGAGCTGCAGCCGCTGCAACAGGGCGTCGGCATTACCGGTCACCAGGTTGACGTCGATACCGGTTTCCTCACTGAACCGATCCAGTAACGGTTTGATCAGATCCTCGATGCGCGCCGAGTAGACATTAACCTCAGCCGCCGGTGCACTCGGCACAAGCGCGACTAACAGGAACAGCATCAACCACAAACGTTGTTTCATACCGGACAACCTCTTGTTCAATTAACAACCACGATGAATTCAGACAAAACAGCCTGGCTGATGCTCATCAGCCAGGCTGTCAGACAACTGTCGCTAAACAGGCTGAGTCTATCTTACAGCTCAAGCTCGATGCCGACGAACCAGGTCCGGTCGATACCCGGGCGCGGCCCCAGCGGCTGCCGTGAAACAATGTATTCGCGATCGAGCAGGTTATGCACGCCACCGAATAGCTTGGTGTTCGGCTGCAGCTTGTAATGCGCACCCAGATCCACCAGCGTGTAGCTGTCGGTCTTGCCGAAGCGGGCATCCGGATCACCGTCACCATTGACCTCGGTGCTGACATTGTTGGCACTGGTAAAGGTCTCGTCGACGTAGGTCACGTTGAGTGACGTGCCCCAGCGGGCGAATTCCAGCGCCGTGCCGACATTCAGCTGATGCTCGGGGATATACGGCACCTTGTTGCCCTTGGCACCGAAACTGAAGATCGATTCGGCATCCGCGGAGGCGGCACTGCTACGCTGCTCGGCATTGGTATAGGTATAGGCCATATGATACGGGTTGCTGAAGGACCAGCCCTGCGCCAGGCCGAGGTCGAACTGGCCGGACAGTTCCAGACCATAGGACCGGACTTCACCGAGATTCTCGGAATCGCCGCTGCCGGTGGCACCGATGTTGTCGACAACGATCATGTCGTCAAACTCGGTCAGGAAGGCCACCGCCTCGGCCGTCAGAACACCATCGCGACTGGCATAGCGGCTGCCCAGTTCGTAGGCGATGCTGGTTTCCTCTTCCTGGCCGCCGATGGCACCGCCCGGTCCCGGCGGTGAGAAGCCGAAGTGGATGCCGCCGAAGGTCTGCCACTCGTCGGTCCAGTTGTAGCCGGCACCGATGCCGCCACCGACGACATCGAGTGATTCCTTGCCATTATTGGTCGAGTCGAGGCGATCGTCGCGCTCGTAGTCGATGTGCTCGTAGCGCAGCCCCGGCGTCACCCACCAGTCGCCGTATTCGATGCGATCCTGGATGAACACGGCGATCGCCTCGGCGCTGTCCTTGCGGTTGTCACGGCTACCGAACGGCCGGAAAGTCGCGTCGGTGATCGTGCCGTTGGCGGCCTGGTTGAACGTATCCTCTTCCTGCTTACGTTCCTCGTAGTCCTCGTGGTAGCGCAGACCGACGGTGACCTCGTGTGCCAGCGTACCGGTATCGAAGCGCTGGGTGGCCTCGGTCTGGATGCCGTAGGAACGGTAGGAACGGCGGTTGGCACGCACGTTCAGGTCACAGGCGGCGTCACCGCGCAGGCAGTCGAGACCGGCACCGCCTGCCAACGCCTCGGAAATATCGCCGGCACTGGTGCTGGCCAGCTTGTACCAGTTGCGCTTGAACTCGTTGTAGTACGCCGTCGTCACGAGATCGAAGTCGTCATGCGGCGAGAAGAAGTGACGCAGATGCGTGCGATGATGTTCGGTGTCGATGTTGTCGAACCGCGAGGCGGAATAGCGCCGGTTCGGATCGCGGCGGAAATCCGGTGTGGTCAGACCGAGGTAGGTCTCGTCGGCTTCCTTATCGGTATAGCCGTACTTGAACTCGAAACGGTTGTAGGCGTCGGTGTTCGGCTCCCAGGCCAGCTTGATCATCGGCTCGATGTTGTGGAAGCCGGTCTCGTCGCCATCCTGGAAATCCGGAGTGGTGTCGATTGACTTGAAGCCCTCGGTATCGCGCAGGTAGAACTCGGCCAGGTAACCGACGCGGCCGATGTCAGTGTCGACCGTGTTGCCATGGTAGGCATGCGCCCGGTATTCGCGGTCGCTGCCGAACTGACCGCGCAGGTAGGTACGCTCCTCGGTCGGGATCGGTGTTGACCGGTAATTGATGGCACCGCCGGTGGTCTGCGGACCGTACTGGATCTGGCTGCTGCCCTTGAGCACCTCGATGCCGCTCATGCGGCCGGTGGTCGGTGAGTAATAGGCCGACGGTGCGGAATACGGCGCCGGAGCGGCGAGGACGCCGTCTTCCATCAGCGTCACCTTGGCGCTGCGGCTGGTATCGACACCGCGCAGGCTGATGTTCGGGAACAGGCCGTAGCCGTCCTCCTCGCGCAGATAGACACCCGGCGTGCGGCGGAGCACGCGGTTGATATCGTCATAGCCAAATTCGCGGAATTCCTCGGCGTCGACGTAATCGGCCGACCCCGGGATGGTGTATATCGCGGTCGGATCGCCGATGACATCGACCTGGTTAAGAATCGAGGCACTGTCGCTGTCCGCAGTGTCCTGCGCCAGGACAGCGGCCGGGACGGCGGCGACAAAACCTGCCGCCAACAAGTGCGCGAGGGGCGCCCATCGGTACTTATACATACATCATCTCTCCCATCGATTGCCCGGTACCCCACCGGGTAAGTCCTTACCAGACTTGTAAAATGAAAAATAAAAGCTAAGGATTCTTATTCAATAAAATAAGAACGCGCTCCGGCGTGGTGCCGAAGCAAACAGCCGGCGTCTAGGCTGGCAATGACTCGCTGGTGGCAACCAGCGGCAGGGGCCGCGCGGGGCCTCTCTCGCTCAGGGCGCGTTCCAGGCAGGCTTCAGCGCAACCGCTGCAACTGCCGCACTGGCTGGAGACCCGCAGGCTGTCCTGAAGCGCCTGCATGGAAGTGGCGCCGTCGGCGACGGCCTCGTCGATATCGCGTTCGGTTATGGCGTTGCAAACACAGACAATCATCACTTTCTCACCATGGGTGCGGCGCCGTCCGCGAAGCGGCCTGTCGCCGGTATTAATATTCTCAACCTTGATTCGAATATTAGTACTAATGAGAAACGTTTGCAATAAAAATTCAATAAAAAAAGCCCGGCCGGCAACCGGGCTTTCCGGACCCCCGTGTGCCGGGGCCGGCGGCTACATCTTCGACTGCAGGTAATTCTCCAGGCCGACCCGGTTAACGAGATCGAGCTGGGTTTCGAGCCAGTCGATGTGCTCCTCTTCGCCGTCGAGAATCTCGGTGAACAGGTCACGGCTGACGTAGTCCTTGATCGACTCGCAGTAGGCGGCCGCCTCGCGCAGCAACGGCACTGCCTCGTGCTCGAGCTGCAGGTCCAGCTCCAGCATCTCCTTCGGATTCTCGCCGATCTTGAGCTTGCCGATATCCTGCAGATTGGGCACACCCTCGAAGAACAGCACCCGCTCGATCAGCTTGTCGGCATGCTTCATCTCGTCGATCGACTCGTTGTACTCGATCTCGTTGAGCTGATTCAGGCCCCAGTTCTTGTACATGCGCGCATGCAGAAAATACTGGTTGATGGCGGTCAGCTCGTTGGTCAGCGCCTTGTTGAGATAGTCGATGACTTTCTTGTCGCCCTGCATGGCGGTTACTCCGGAAAGGTTAAAATCAGGCTAGATTCTAGGTGGCGCAGGCGCCCAAAGCAAGACATAAGCTTTTGATTTTTGGAAATAATCATTCGCGTTTCGATCTACACTGTGGCGGCCGTTGCTATACTGGGGCAAAGTATCGGCGGTTTCGTACAACAACCATACTGACCGGGGGCAAGGCATGGACTGGGGCAATTACATCGTATTGGGTGTACTGGCGGCGCTGGTACTATACAGCGTCATCCTCTACAACCAGCTGGTGACGTTGAAGCATAACGTCGACAAGGCCTGGTCGAACATCGATGTCCTGCTCAAGCAACGCCATGACGAGCTGCCGAAGCTGGTCGAGACCTGCAAGCAGTACATGAACTACGAGCAGGCGACACTCGAACGCGTCATGCGCGCCCGCGCCGAGGTCTCGGCGGCACGCGAACGCGGCGACGTCGGCGCACTGGGGCCGGCGGAAACGGAACTGCGCCTCGGCCTGGGCAACCTGTTCGCCGTCGCCGAGGACTACCCCGATCTCAAGGCCGACGCGAGTTTCAAACATCTACAGGGCCGTATCAGCGGGCTCGAGGATGCCATCGCCGACCGCCGCGAGTTCTACAACGAGTCGGTCAACCTGAACAACATCCGCATCGAACAGTTTCCCGACGTGCTTATCGCCCGAGTGTTCAGGTTCGAGGCCAAACCCCTGCTGGAGTTTTCCGAGGAAGAAGTGCGCGACGTCGACATGACGGCGCTATTCGACTAGACGGCAGCCGCTGCGATGGACTTCAGCGCCTGGATCCGGCATGCCGAGACCGATGATTTCTGGCTGCTGGCCGCGCTGGCGGTCGCCGCCTGCGGCTTCGGCCTGTTCCGCGGTTTCATACATCTGCTGCGCAAGCGCATGGTCGAGGATGTGCCGACCTCGAAAATCCGCTCGGCGGCCCAGGGTTACGTCGAGCTCGAGGGCCGCTGCGAGCTCATGGACGGGCCGCCGATTATCGCGCCGCTAAGCGGCCTGCACTGCACCTGGTATCAGTACGCCATCCACGAGCGTCGCGGCAGCGGCAAGAACCGCCGCTGGGTGACGCTCGAGTCCGGTACCAGCGACGACCTGTTCCTGCTCGTCGATAGTACCGGCGAATGCGTCATCGATCCGGACGGTGCCCGTGTGACCCCGCGCCAGCGGCAGAAATGGTACGGCCCGAACCGCGACAGTCGCCCGCGGACCACCGGCAGCCGCTGGTTCCTGCTTGGCGGTCGCTTCCGCTTCACCGAGTCACTGCTCAAGCCGGGCGAACCGCTGTACGCCATCGGCCTGTTCGAGACCACCGGTGGCGCCGGCGGCAGTGACACGCAAACCATGCTCAAGAGCCTGTTGCGCGAATGGAAGGCGGACACGCAGATGCTGGTCGAGCGCTTCGACCGGAATAACGACGGCGAGATATGCCTGGCCGAATGGGAAGCGGTGCGCGCCGCCGCCTGGGCCGAGGTCGTCGCTCAGCACACCGGGTTGCAGAACGCCACGCCAGTGCACACGCTGACCGACACGCATGACGCACGCCGGCCGTACCTGCTGTCCGCCCTGCCGCAGTCGGACCTGGTCCGGCGCCTGCAGCGCCGCCTGTTCGGCTACTTCATTCTGGCGCTGGCCGGTGGCGCACTGGCCAGTTTTCTCATCACGACACGACTGGCCGGCTGACGTCTCCCATTAGCCGCGCATGTCGGTTAAAGTGTGGCGTCCTCCAGCCAGGCCATTCGATTCATGAACGACAGCGACAACCCATTACTCCAAACCGGCGACCTGCCGGCCTTTGATCGCATCCGCCCGGAACACGTTGAACCGGCCATCGATCAACAGCTCGCGTATAACCGCGAGCGCATCGAGGAACTGCTGAACGCGACCGCCGACTACAGCTGGGACAACACCCTGCAGCCGCTGGAGGAACTCGACGATCAGCTCAACCGTGTCTGGTCGCCGGTCAGTCACCTGCACGGCGTCGCCGACAACGAGGCCCTGCGCAGTGCCTACAACGCCTGCCTGGAAAAACTGTCCGACTACGCCACCGAGATGGGCCAGCACCGCGGCCTGTACCAGGCCTACAAGCAGGTCGCCGACAGCGCCGAGTACGCGCGCCTGGATACGGCGCAGCAGAAGATAGTCGACAATGCCCTGCGCGATTTCCGCCTGTCCGGGATCGATCTCGAGGGCGACGACCGCGCCCGTTACCGGACGATCCAGCAGCAGCTCTCGAAACTGCAGACCAAGTTCGAGGAAAACCTGCTCGACGCCACCAACGCCTGGCACAAGCACGTCACTGATCCGCAAGCGCTCGCCGGCCTGCCCGACTCGGCGCTGGACCTGCTGGCCGACAATGCCCGCCGCGACAATCGCGACGGCTGGCTGATCGGCCTCGACTTCCCGTCCTTCGTACCGGTGGTCAGCTACTGCGACAACCGCGAACTGCGCCGTGAGGTCTACGCGGCCTTCGTCACGCGCGCCTCGGATCAGGGACCGCACGCCGGCCGCTGGGACAACAGCGAAGTCATGGAACAGATCCTCGCGCTGCGCCACGAGCTGGCACAGCTGCTCGGCTTTGCCAGCTACGCGCACTACTCGCTGGCACGCAAGATGGCGAAGACGCCGGAAACCGTGCTCGACTTCCTCGGCGACCTGGCCGAACGGGCACGGCCGGCCGCGCAGCAGGAATACCAGGCGCTGGCCGCATTCGCCGCCGAAACCGACGGTCTCGACCGGCTCGAGGCCTGGGACGTTGCCTACTACACGGAGAAGCTGCGCCAGGCGAAGTACGAACTGTCGCAGGAAGACCTGCGGCCGTATTTCCCGGCGCATGCCGTGATCGAGGGCCTATTCACGGTTGTCCACAAGCTCTACGGCATCCGCATTCGCGAACGCGACGGTGTCGCCGTCTGGCACGACGACGTGCGCTATTACGACATTTACGATGCCGACGACACCCTGCGCGCCGGCTTTTACCTCGACCTCTACGCGCGCCCGGAAAAGCGCGGCGGCGCCTGGATGGACGAGTGCCGCGTGCGCCGGCGCTCGGCGAGTGCAGTACAACTGCCGGTCGCCTACCTGACCTGCAACTTCAGCCCGGCGGTGGGCGACAGGCCGGCGCTGCTGACGCACCAGGAAGTCGAGACGCTGTTCCACGAGTTCGGCCACGGCCTGCATCACATGCTGACGCGCATCGATCACCCGGCGGTGGCCGGCATCAATGGCGTACCCTGGGACGTGGTCGAGCTGCCAAGCCAGTTCATGGAGAACTGGTGCTGGGAACGCGCGGCGCTGGACCTGTTCGCGCGCCATTATCGGACCGGGGCAGCCATCCCGGACGATCTGTTTGCGCGCATGCAGGCGGCAAAAAACTTCCAGTCGAGCATGCAGATGGTGCGCCAGCTGGAATTCTCGCTGTTCGACTTCCGCCTGCACCTGGACTACGCCAACCACGACAGCGCCGCCATCCAGCAGCTGCTCGACCAGGTGCGCGACGAGGTTGCCGTGATCAAGCCGCCGGCGTTCAACCGCTTCCAGCACGGTTTCGCACACATCTTCGCCGGCGGTTACGCCGCCGGCTACTACAGCTACAAGTGGGCCGAGGTACTGTCGGCCGACGCCTTCTCGCTGTTCGAGGAGCGCGGCCTGTTCGACCAGGCTGCCGGCCAGGCTTTCCTGCACAGCATTCTCGAGCAGGGCGGCGCGCGCGATCCGCTGGACCTGTTCGTCGAGTTTCGCGGCCGTGAACCGAGCATCGAGCCCCTGCTGCGCCACAGCGGTATCGCCGCCTGACGCCATGACTGCACTGCGACGCACTTTGCTGACCACACTGCTGCTGCTGCCGCTGTCAGCGCCGGCCGAGCGCGCCTACATCATCGACCGCGTCGAGGCCGGGCTGCATGAGGACAACAGCACCGCCAGCCCGATCATCGAACTGCTGCCCACCGGCACCGAGGTGGAGATACTGGCGCGCGCGGACGACCAACGCGTGCAGGTGCGCACTGCCGACGACCAGGTCGGCTGGCTGGACGCCCGCTACCTCATGGAAGACGAACCGACGCGCGCCAAGCTGGAGGCAACGCGCGCGGCGCTGGAGGCCAGCCGCGCCGAGCTGGCGCGGCTGCGTCAGCTCGAACCGCAAGCCGCGGACGACACCAGCGCGACGCTGGCCGATCTGCGCGCCAGTCACGATCGGCTGGAGACCGAGCTCGGCCGCAAGCGCGCCGAAGTCGCCGAGCTGCGCAAGCAACTCCGGCAACAGCAGCAAAGCCGGCGCGATCCGGGCGCGGCTGCCGGGCATGCGCCGGTCTGGCTGACGCCGCGCTACCTGCTGGCGGCCGCGGCCGTGCTGCTGCTGATCGGCATGCTCGTCGGTGGCTGGCTGATGGACTACCGCCAGCGCCGTCGTCACGGCGGCTTCCGGATCTGAAACGCCATGCGCGTCGCCACCTGGAACGTCAATTCCCTGCGCGTGCGCGGCCCGCAGGTGCTCGACTGGCTGGCCGCGAACCCGGTCGACATCATCGGTCTGCAGGAAACCAAGCTCGCTGACGCCGACTTCCCGGTCGCCGACTTCGAGGCCGCCGGCTACCAGGTTCTGTTCTCCGGTCAGAAAACCTACAACGGCGTCGCCGTCGCCTTCCGCGAGCGCGCCTTCACGACACGCGCCACCGCGCTGCCGGGCAGTGACGACCCGCAGAAACGGGTGCTGTGCGTCGCCGATGATGATCTGTGCTTTCTCAACCTCTACATCCCAAATGGCTCGGAAGTCGGCTCCGACAAGTACGCCTACAAGCTCGACTGGCTGAACCGGCTGCAGGCCTACGTCGGCGAACTGCGCCAGCAGTACCGCCAGCTCATCGTCGTCGGCGACTTCAACATCGCGCCCGATGACCGCGACGTCCACGACCCGGACGAATGGCGCGGCAAGGTGCTGTTCAGCGAACCGGAAAAGCAGGCGTTCCGCGATTTGACCGCGCTCGGCCTGATCGACTGCTACCGCCTGTTCGAGCAGCCGGCGGCAGACTTCTCCTGGTGGGACTACCGCGCCAACGGCTTCAAGCGCAATCGCGGCCTGCGCATCGACCACATCCTCGCCAGCCAGGCGCTGGCCAGGCAGTGTGTCGGCTGCCACATCGACAAGGCGCCGCGCGGCCTCGAACGGCCTTCCGATCACGCCCCGGTGGTGGCCGAATTCGAGCCCTGACGCGCGCGTCGGCGTTGCGTCGGCGCGCGCTTTCGACTAGACTGCTTCGCCCTTGACCGCCCGGGATCGGTTGCGGTCAATGAAACCGATTATACGAACCACCGACGCCCCGCGGGCGTCTTACAGCAAGATGTGACCAGAATCATGAAAGCGGACATTCATCCTCAGTACGAAGAAATCAGCGTCAGCTGCAGCTGCGGCGAGACGTTCAAGACGCGCTCGACCCACACCGAGGAACTGCACCTGGATGTCTGCTCCAAGTGCCACCCGTTCTATACCGGCAAGCAGAAGATGCTGGACACCGCCGGTCGTGTCGACAAGTTCCGCCGCAAGTACGGCATGTAACCGTTCTACCGCCGTGCCGTCCCCGGCACGGCGCTGGCGCAGCGGCCGCTGGCTGCTCGCGCTTTTCTGCCTGACTGCGGCCGGCCCGGCCGCCGCCGAGTCCGGCTGCCTCAGCCCCGCCACACAAACCATTGCGTTGCGCCATGTCCACGACGGCGATACGGTCAAGCGCGCCGATGGCGAAAGCCTGCGCCTCATCGGCATCGACACACCGGAACTCGCGCGCGATGATCGACCGGCCGAAGCCGGCGCCCGGCGTGCCCGCGAGCGCCTGCGGGCCATCGTCGCCAATGCCGATACATTGCGCGTGCGCTACGGCGCGGAACGCCGCGATCATTACGGCCGCCTGCTCGGCCATCTCTACGCCGACGACGTCAATATCCAGGCTGAACTGCTGCGCGCCGGCCTGGCCACGCCACTGACCATCGCCCCCAATCTCGGCCACCGCGACTGCTACCGCGCCGCCGCGCGCCAGGCGCGCGAACAGCGCCGCGGCCTGTGGGCGTTACCGGCCTACCAGCCGCAGCCGGCCGCGGCACTGCCGGCGGACACGCGCGGCTACCGCGTCGTCACCGGCACGGTGCAACGCGTCGGTCACAGCCGCTGCTGCATTTGGCTGAACCTGACCGAGGACGTGGCGCTGCGCATCGCGCGTGACGACAGCAGCCGATTCGGGATAACGGACTGGGATGCACTGGTCGGCCAGCGGCTCGAGGCGCGCGGCAAGATCTACCGGCGCAGCGGTCAGCTGCGCCTGACCCTGTCGCATCCCGACGCCTGGACACTGTACTGATGACGCGGAACGTCCGACCCGACGACCGGTCCTAACTAAGGACTCAATGGACGAGGACAACCGTCGTGCCCAACACCCGCCTCTGGCGTACATCACTGTTGCCGCTGCTGCTGCTGACCCTGCTGCTGACGGGCGCCTGCGCCACCAATCCGGTCAGCGGCGAGCAGGACATCGTCTTCATGTCCGAGGAGCAGGAGCTGGCGCTGGGCCGGCAGACGCACGCGGAAATCATTGATGCGTTTGGCGAATACGATGATCCCGAACTGCAGCGCTACGTCAACGACATCGGCAAGCGCCTGGCCGCGCAGAGCCACCGGCCGGAGCTCATCTACCGCTTCACGGTGCTCGACAGCGCCGACATCAACGCCTTCGCGCTGCCCGGCGGCTACATCTACATCACCCGCGGCCTGCTCGCCTATCTGAACTCCGAAGCGGAGATGGCGGCCGTGCTCGGCCACGAGATCGGCCACGTCACCGCGCGACACTCGGTACAGCAGTACAGCGCCGCGCAGATGGCCAACATCGGCGCCACCCTGACGGCGATCTTCGTGCCGGGCATGAACAACCAGGCCGCCGGTTCGCTGATGAACATCGCCGGCACCGCGATCCTGCGCGGCTACGGTCGCGAACACGAGCTGCAGGCCGACCGCCTCGGCGCCGAGTACATGGCGCAGAGCGGCTACGACCCGGAAAAAATTCTCGACGTGCTGGGCGTGCTCAAGGACCAGCAGGTCTACGCGCAGAAGATCGCCGAACGCGAGGGCCGCGAACCGCAGACCTATCACGGTCTGTTCGCCACCCACCCGGACAATGACACGCGCCTGCAGGAAATCGTCGGCACCGCGCGTACATTGCGCACCCCCGGCGAACCACTGATCGGCCGCGACGCATTCCTGGAACTCATCGACGGCCTGGTCTACGGCGACAGCGAAAAGGACGGTATCGTCCGCGACAGCAGCCTGTACCACGCCGATCTCGGCTTTGCGCTCGATTTCCCCGCCGGCTGGCGCATCGACAATCAGCCCAGCCAGGTTATCGCCACCGCCCCCGACGGCGGCGCCCTGCTGGTGCTGAGCGCCCAGGACCTGAACAAGCGCACCAGCCCCGGCGACTACCTGCGCAAGAACCTCGGTAGCGGCTCAACCAGCGCGGCCGAGGATCTGACCATCAATGGCCTGCCGGCGCATACGCTGCGCACCAGCGTGCGTACCCAGTGGGGCCAGCGGCCGGCGCGCTACACGACGCTGTTCTTCCGCGACAAGGCCTACACGCTCATCGGCATCAGCCGTGACGCCGATGCGGTTGGGGCGCATGACGACGCCTTCCTGCCGGCCATGCGCAGCTTCCGTGAACTCGACGCCGACGAACGGCAGCTGGCGCAGGAACTGCGCCTGCGGATCGTCGCAGCGAACGACCGGGACTACGCCGAACTGGCTGCCGAATCGCCGCTGGCGTACTACGCCGAGGAGCAATTGCGCCTGTTGAACGGCGATTACCCCGACGCCCGGCCGGCGCCGGAACAGCGTCTGAAAATCGTCGAATAGGCCACCCGCCCGGGCACCGACCGGGACTGCTCCATGCTGTCAGTTACACGCCAGAGTTAATGTCAATTCTAACCTCAGGACATTAAGGCGTTGCCACAACAACCGTTCGGGTTTTTATTCACAGAATCTGTGGATAACTCTGTGGAACATATGCGGTCATGCGGCCTGATCCGGCGTCATTGCTGACTTTATGACGGATTTATTAAAATTTAACCAGTAATCTTTTTGTTAAAAAAATCAATTAGTTACAAAACAACCCGGGGCTTGCGGCGGGGTTGGTGCGGCCAGACCGGGATGTTGCAGCGCACATCAGGGCGGCAAAAATTAATTGTGCATAAAAATGCCGGGGAAAAGGCCCTTGTCAAGCCTTGAACTTTGGCCGTCAGGCCGCATCCAACATTTTCCTGGCAAGCCCACTCTTCTCCCAGAGTGGCGGCCGGACCCGGTCTCCCCAGCCGGGTAACCTTAGGCCCCGGTGTGCCCTCCTTCCCCTGAACGTACCGGGGCCGTCTTTTTTTATGCCTGTTCGGTATGCGGCGCAAACCAGCTTTCCAGCTGCTGGCGCAGGGCCTCGTGGCCAAGCGTCGTCTGACAGGACAACAGTTCGGCGCTGACACCTTCCGGCAGTTCACGGCGTACGGCCGCCAGTGTCTGCTGGGCCTTACCGCGCGACATTTTATCGGCCTTGTTGAGCAATACATGCACTGCCAGGTCGTGCGCCAGGCAGAACTCGAGCATGTGCCAGTCGAGATCGGTCAACGGATGGCGGCTATCCATGATAATCAGAACCCCGGCCAGCGCCTGGCGCCGGGCAAAGTAGTCCTCGATCATCGCCGGCCACTGGCGTGCCAGGGCTGCCGGCGCCTTGGCGTAACCGTAACCGGGCAGATCGACCAGCCGACAGTCCGGCTTGAGTTCGAAGAACAGCAGCTCACGCGTGCGTCCGGGCGTGCGCGACACCCGCGCCAGTGCCTTGCGGCCGCAAATGGCATTGACCGCGCTCGACTTGCCGGCATTCGAACGGCCGGCAATGGCCACCTCGATACCGGCGTCCTCCGGGCACTGGGCCAGGCGGGTGGCGGCGAGTAAAAAGCGACTGTCCTGAAAAAGCTGGGCCGGCATGAGGCAATGATCCATGGTTGGGCTAGTAAAAAGCCTGCCGAGTCTAGCCCGATAACGACGGCCATGCACTGCCTGCCGGCGCACTGGCATCATCACGGTGTAGCCGCGGGAAACTTTGTCCACTCGCATCACGGCTGCTGGCCGCTTACAATAGGCGGCTTTGAATCTGACCGTTACAACAGGAATCCAAGACGATGTTGAGATTGTACGCTGCGCTGCTGTTTATCATGACCCCGTTCATGGCCGTAACGGCGGAGACCGCCGTCAACGGCGATCCGGATGCCGGCAAGAAGAAGGCCCAGTCCTGCGCCGCCTGCCATGGCGCCGACGGCAACAGCAGCAATGCCGACTGGCCGAAAATCGCCGGCCAACAGGCCGACTACATCGTCACCCAGCTGCAGGCGTACAAGTCCGGTGCGCGCGAGAATCCCCAGATGTCGCCCATGGCGCAGGATCTGAGCGAGCAGGACATGCACGACCTGGCGGCCTATTTTTCCAGCCAGGAAATAACCCTGGAAACGGCGTCCGAGGAGGCCATCGAGCAGGCCGAGACGCTGTATCGCGCCGGCAAGGCCGACGCCGGCATGCCCGCGTGTATCGCCTGCCACGGGCCCAAGGGTAACGGTGTGCCGGGGGCCGGCTATCCCAGGATCAGCGGCCAGCACGCCGCCTACACCGCTGCCACACTCAAGGCCTATCGCGCCGGCGAGCGCGGCGGCGGTCAGGCTGACATGATGACCGCGGTTGCCAAGCACCTGAGCGATGAAGAGATAAAAGCCCTGGCGGAATACGTCAGCGGCCTGTACTGATTCCCTTGTCGCTGTCTGCCGATACGGCCCGCGGACGGCGCGTGGCCCCCGCCCGCAGCGCCGGTCGCTGTCACTAGAGTTACATCATGTCGTCGCGTCTACTGCGCTTTCTCGGTTCCATGCCGCTGGCGGTCACGCTGCTCAGCGCGGTGGCGATCGCCTCGGTTATCGGCACCCTGCTCCAGCAGAACCAGCCCTACCAGGACTATCTCATCAAGTTCGGGCCGTTCTGGCACCAGGTCTACCTGAGCCTGGGGCTGTACGATGTCTACAGTTCACTGTGGTTTCTGCTGCTGCTCGCCTTTCTGGTCGCTTCGACCAGCGTCTGCCTGCTGCTGAACGGTCCGGCCATCGTCGCCAGCGCGAGCGACTACCGCGAGCATCTGCACAGCAAGATCCTCGCACACATGCCCGAACACCAGCAGTGGCGGGTCTTCGCACCGCTGAGCCTGGTCCAGGGGCAGCTGCAGCAGCTGTTGCAGCAATACGGCTACCGGCTGCGCAGCCGCGCCGACGGCGAGCGCGTTCTGATCGCGGCCAAGAAGGGCTCGGCCAACCGCTTCGGCTACATCTGTGCGCATCTGGCGGTGGTCGTAATCTGCATCGGCGGTCTGCTCGACGGCAACATCCCGATGAAATGGCAGAGTCTGTTCGGCAGCCTGGCGATCGAAACCCGCGACCTGCCGGCTTCGCAGGTACCGGCGGCCAGCCGGCTGGACACCGATAACAGCGCCTTCCGCGCCAACATCAGCATTCCCGAGGGCTCGGCGGCGGACTTCGCCTTTATCAACGTCGGTCGCGGTTACGTCCTGCAGGAGCTGCCGTTCCAGATCCGGCTCAAGGATTTCCGTATCGAACACTACAGCACCGGTCAGCCGAAATCGTTTCAGAGCGACCTGGTGCTGCGCGATCCCGAACGCGACACGACGCTGGAGAAAACCATTTCCGTCAATGAACCGTTGCGTTACCGCGGTTTCAATATCTACCAGGCCAGTTTCGAGGACGGCGGTTCAAAACTCGACCTGACCCTGCGGCCACTGATCGAGCCGGCCGCCAATCCCGAGGCTCTGGACGTCAGCGTGCGCGTCAACGACAGCGTCAAAGTCACGGCGCCCGACAGTTCAGAACTGAAACTGGAAATCGAGGATTTCCGCGCGTACAACATCAATCGCACCGCGGCCAGTGTCGAGCGCGGCCAGGATTTCCGCGACGACGGTCCAAGTTTCCAGTTCAAGCTGCGGCGCGTTGACGGCAGCGCCCGCGAATACCGCAATTACATGCGCCCGGTCACGCTCGAAGGCCGCGACTACCTGCTCAGCGGTACGCGCGGCTCGCAGGCCGAGCCATTCCGCTATCTGTATATTCCGGTCGATGCCGCCGGCAGCGCCGACACGTTTTTCGAGATGCTACACCTGTTACATGACGACGACCGCCTGGCGCAGGTCATTCGCGACCGCGCCGGGCAACGGCCCAGTGAAGACGAGCGTGAACTGACGCAACAGCTGACCGGCGCCACCCTGACGATCCTCAAGCTGTTCCGTGACGGCGGCTACGGCGCCATCGCCGAACACATGGACACCAGCGTACCGGAAGACCAGCGCCAGTTCGCCAGCGAAGCCTACATCAAGCTGCTGCATGGCGGTTTGCGCAGCCTTTACCTGGAAGTGCTGGATCAATCTGCCGACAGCGGCCTGAGCGAGTCACAGTCGCTGTTTCTCGACGACGCCATCAGCGCACTGGCCGGGGTGCCAAACTATGGTGCGCCGTTTTATATTGCCTTGAACGACTACGAACAGCGCCAGGCCTCCGGTCTGCTGATCGCCCGCAGTCCCGGCAAGCTACTGGTGTATCCGGGCTTCGCGTTATTGCTGGCCGGTATCTTCCTGTTGTTTTATATTGCCCAGCGGCGCGTCTGGATCGAGCTGCGCGAAGCCGACGACGGCCGCGTTCAGGTGGACATTGCCGGCGAAAGCAACCGGCTGCAGGACGAGTTCCGGCAGGAATTCGAACAACTGGCCAGCCAGGCGCGACAGGCGCCGGAGCAGGCCAGCCGTTAAAATGTACAGGCACTTGCAACCCTGGCAGGAACCCGGCGTCCAATCGCTGCCCGCGCCATTTCACTCAACAAGTAAAAAGTTATGACGAGCGCTGTTAATTCCCTATCCAACCCGTCGTATGCCGGTGGCCGTGCCGGTTTTCTGGCCTGGGCCGTGGCGGTGCTCGCCGCCGCCGGTTACGCCCTGTTCAGCCTGCAGCCGCTGATGAACGGCTACGAGGTGATCATCCTGCTGCTGGCCGCTGCCGGCACGCTGTGGTTGGGCCATGCCTGGCCCAGCTTTCGCGGCCTGACGCTGGCGGTCGCCGTGCTGACGCTGGTCGGGCTACAACAGTACGGCGACCAGCTTGCCAATGCCGACACTCGCTTCCTGCTGGTCTACGTACTCGCCAGCCAGTCAGCGATCATGTGGATGAGTGCCCTGTTCATCCTGGCGACGCCGACCTATTTCGCCGCCCTGCTGGCACGCTCGCCGTTCACCGGCCAGGTGGCCTCGGGCCTGACCTGGTCGGCAGTGGCCATGGGCCTGACCGGATTGCTGGTCCGCTGGCGCGAGACCTACCTGGTCGGCGCCGACATCGGCTATATTCCGATCAGTAACCTGTACGAAGTGTTCGTCCTGTTCTGCCTCATCACCGCGCTCATCTACCTGTTCTACGAACGCCGTTTCCAGACGCGCGCGCTGGGCGGTTTCGCCATGCTGGTGATCAGCGCCGCGGTCGGTTTCCTGCTCTGGTACAGTCACAGCCGCGGCGCCCACGTGATCGAACCACTGGTTCCGGCGCTGCAGAGCTACTGGATGAAGATCCATGTGCCGGCCAACTTTATCGGCTACGGCTGCTTCAGCCTCGCCGCGATGATCGGTGTGGCCGCGCTGCTGCGCTACCGCGCCGCACCGGCCGGTCGCCTGGCGCAACTGCTGCCCGAACCGGCATTGCTGGAAGAGTTCATGTACCGCGCGATTGCGCTCGGTTTCGCATTCTTCACCCTGGCCACGATCCTCGGTTCGCTGTGGGCGGCCGAAGCCTGGGGCGGCTACTGGTCGTGGGATCCGAAGGAAACCTGGGCGCTGATCGTCTGGCTCAACTACGCCGCCTGGCTGCACATGCGCATGACCAAGGGCTGGCGCGGTCCCGCCATGGCCTGGTGGGCAATCGTCGGCCTGTTTGTGACGCTGTTTGCCTTTCTCGGCGTCAACATGTTTCTTTCCGGACTGCACTCTTACGGCGAGCTGTAGTCCTACCTAGCAACTTCCGGAATGTTTACAGCTACAGGGAACCCCATGCCAAAACTGATCAAACCGTTACTGATAACGCTGTTCTTTGCACTGCTGCTGACAGCACCCCTGACCGCGAGCAGTCAGGGCAATGACGGCTACAAGCGCCTGTCCAAGCCGCAGCCGACCAGTACCGCCGAGGATAAGGTCGAGGTCGTCGAAATCTTCTGGTACGGCTGCCCGCATTGCTACGACTTCGAGCCGCACCTGGAGGAATGGCTGGAGAACAAGCCGGACAATGTCGAATTCGTGCGCATGCCGGCGGTGTTCCGCCAGGATTGGTTGCCGCACGCCAAGGCCTACTACACCGCCAAGGAGCTCGATGCGATCGACCCGATCCACGGCGCGATGTTCGCGGCCATCCACGAGCAGGGCAAGCGCCTGGCCAGCGAAGCCGAGCTGAAGGAATTCTTCGTCGCCCAGGGCATCGACGCTGACGCCTTCACCAAGGCCTACAATTCGCAAAGCGTCGAATCGCAGCTCCAGCGCTCTCTGGCCATGCTGCGCCGCTACGAGGTAACCGGCGTACCGGCGGTCATTGTCAACGGCAAGTACCAGACCAGCGGCCCGATGGCCGGTACCTACGAGGGCATGATCCGGGTCATGAACGACCTGATCGAGCGTGAAAGCCAATAACAGCGCCCGGCAATTGACCCGCACCGGCGCCTGACTCAAAATCCGCTGCATGCAGGGGGCAACAGGCAAACGGACTCCTATCGCGCTGTTGCTGGTCACGGCGGTCGCCGTGGCCGGCATCACCTCGGTATTCTGGTCACAATTCTGGCAGCGCTACGACGCCGACCAGCAGCAACGCATCAATACCCTCGAGCAGCGTGAATCAAAGCTGCGCGCCGCCTTGCAGGCACAGAAAAACGAGCGTGCCGCGCTGGAAAAACGCTACGCGGACAGCCAGACGGCACTGGCCGACAGCCGCGAATCGATCGACGAACTCGAGACCCGGCTCGAACAGAGCGAACAGCAGCTGGCCGAGTTCGAGGCAGCCAACTGGCCCGAACGCTACGCCCGCCTGGAAGAGAACCACGCGCAGCTGGAGCAGGATTACAGCCAGCTGCAGGACGACAATGATCGCCTCGACGAGACCATCGAGGTCCTGAACGCCAAGGCCGAGAGCCAGCGCGAGCTTGCCGAAAAGCGCTACCAGGCGCTGGAAGAACGCCTGCAAAATACCAAGGACGCTTACGACACACTCGAGCTGCAGCATGAAACGCTGAGCCAGCGTTATAGCCGTGCCGTTCGCGCGGTTGTTGAAGCCGAGCTGGTACAGGTGGTGGATCGCGCCGAGGCCCAACGCCAGCACGACCTGCTGGCCGCCCAGGCAGCGGCGACAACGCGCGACCTGCCCGCGGCCGAGATCGAGCGCGTCAGCCAGGTCAGCAGACTGCAGCAGCAGCAACTGCAGCTGCGCGCACAACTGCAGAGCGAACGCGCGGCACTGACCAACGCCCGGCAGCGCATCGAGCAGCTGCGCGATCGCCAGGCGCAGCTGGAAAGCCGCCTGCAGGCGGCGAGCAAACAGCCGCTGAAAAAGCTGGTCGTCGAGCCACCGGCCGACGTGGTACCGGTCACGGTCGAAACCAGCCCGGCCGGGGACAGCTCGCAATAGCCCGGCAAACGCGAATCGCCGTGAACTCTTGCAGTCAGGCGCCATCTCAGTCATGGTCATGCCTGCCGCGGCGCCGGAGGGAACGATGGCCGACGGCGACTGACTAAGTTATTGTTCTATATAAATACATTCTCCAAGGATTCAGTTATGCAAAAATTACTCAGTGCGGTTGTATTCACTGCCATGTTGGCCCCGGGCGTGGCGCTGGCGGGCGCGGGCGCTGGCGGCGGTGCCCCCGGCGGTGACCCGATGGACCGCCTGGCTGAGCAGCTCGGCCTGAGCGACGACCAAAAGAGCGAAATCGAGGGCATCATCCAGGAACAGCGCGAAAAACAGATGGAGCTGCAGCAGCAGACCCAGGAAGACATCAACAATGTCCTGACTGCCGACCAGCGCGACCAGCTCGAGGAAATGCAGCGTCAGCGGCAGGAACAGATGCGCAAGCGCATGGAACAGATGCAGAAAGAGCAAGGTGGTGGTGGCACCCCGCCGCCGCAGTAATCAGCACGGACGACATTACTGCAGCATCAAAAAACCCGGCGCAAGCCGGGTTTTTTGATCCGCCATGGCAATCATGGCCAAAGCCGGATGACAGGCGCGTGCGAGCCTGTAAAATCGACTTTTTTACATCCGGACAGCCCTGATGAGTTCGACCGCCACCCCCGTTTTTCTGCTGATATCCGTCGGCGCCGGCATGCTGGTGCCCTATCAGGCCGCGATGAACGGCCTGCTCAGCAAGTATCTCCACCATCCGCTGCAGGCCTCGGCGATCAATTTTGTCGGCGGCGCCCTGTTTCTGGCCGTGATCCTGCTGTGCCTGCAGCCGGCGCTGCCGGCGGCCGAAAGCCTGCGCAAGATTCCCTGGTATCTGTTTTTCGGCGGCATGCTCGGTGTGCTGTTTGTTACCGGCTCGTTGCTGGCGGTACCGCAGATCGGCGGCACCGCGTTTCTGGCAGCGATGCTGACCGGGCAGATGGCCGGCGCGGTCATACTCGATCACTTCGGCTTTTTCGATGTGCCGGTACAAAGCGTGTCACTGACGCGTCTCGGCGGACTGCTGCTGCTGGCCCTGGGCGTCTACCTCGTACAGCGCGGCTGAGACGACGTTCGATTTGCCGTCACCAAACCTGACACTACCATTAGCAAAAACCGCTGCCGGCACGAGGCACAGCCAGCAACCGTGGCAACGGACCTCGGCACGGTCTCTGTTATGCTGACGCAATCATGAACCGGGACGCGTCCGACACCGACATTGACGCCCAGCTCGAGGCACTGGTCATCCGCATTCAGTCGGGCGACGCCACCGCGCTGGCCGAACTTTACGAAACCACGATCGGCCGCGTTTACGGGCTGGCCCTGCGCATCCTGCACCAGCCGCCTGATGCCGAGGAAGTGGCCGTCGACGTGTACAACCAGGTCTGGGACCAGGCGCAGCGTTTCGACCGGGAACGCGGCCCGGTCATGGCCTGGCTGCTGACCATGGCCCGCAGCCGGGCACTGGACCGACTGCGCAAACTGGGTCGTCATAGCCAGCAACGCCAGCAGCATCTGCAAGCGTCATCGCCGACGTATAGCGACTATGAACAGGTCCCGGTGGTGGACCTGCTGGACCTGACTGAAACCAGCCAGCATATACATGCCGCGCTGGCTGAACTGACTCCCGCCCAGCGGCAGGCTATCTCGCTCAGCTTTCTCGAAGATTTGTCGCACCAGGAAATCGCCGAGCGCCTGGCCACACCACTGGGAACGGTTAAATCCAATATTCGTCGCGGTCTGCTGAGGCTGCGCGAACTACTCGACGAGCATAACGGGCAGCATGGCTGACGAACCGCAGCATTCACCGGACGATCTGGACCCGCGCCTGGAGCAGGCGCTGGCCGAGGCGCTGACGCCGGTATCGCCGGATGCCGCGGCACGGGCACGCATGCGCGGCCGCATCATGCAGCATGTCGGCCAGCCGGAGACCGAAATCGTGCGCGCCGACAGTGGCGAATGGCGACCGTTACTGCCCGGCATTCGCATCAAGAACCTGCGGCTGGACCGCGACCAGGGCACGCAGACGAGTCTCTGGGAGCTGGCCCCCGGCAGCCGCATTCCCGGCCACAGCCACATCCAGGAGGAAGAATGCCTGGTGCTGGAAGGCAGTATCAGCATGGGCGACGAAACCTTCAACGCCGGCGATTACCTGTACGCCCGCAAGGGTGTCGAGCAGGCCGAGTTCTTCACCGCCACCGGCGCGCTGTTGCTCATCCGCAGCGAGCTGGTACCGGAAACCAGCCGCCTGACACGCTTCCTCTACGGCCTGTTCAAATCCTAGAACGCTCATAATCGACCGCCGCGACACTGCATCTGCCGAGACGCAAACGACGTAGAGATGATCGTGAACGGTCACGGGTGGAGCCGGCAGCGCAGTCGTCATGCCCCTTGATGACGAACGCAGGCAAATGCCACCACCCGCGTTGTTCACGATAGAAGAGGAGGCTGACCGCGGTCAGGGATGGCCGCGGTCTTTTTTGCCGCCGGCGGATATCTAGCGGACCTGACAGTTCGGCCGGTTACCGCGTTCCCGCGCCGCCTCGTAGGCAGGCATGACCTTCGGGATCTGATTCTGCAGCTCACGAATACGGGTGTCCGGCGCCGGATGCGTCGACAACAGCTCCGGTGGCGAGCCGCCGCCGGTCTTTTTCATGTTCTGCCACAGCGGCACGCTGGCCCGCGGGTCGAAACCGGCCTTGGCCATCAGTTCCAGTCCATAGACATCCGCCTCGCTCTCCTGCAGGCGCGAGTACGGCAACAGTATGCCGACCTGGGCACCGACACCGAGCAGTCCGAGCAACTGCTGGCGCATCTGACCCTCACCGCCGGCCAGCGCACCGACCAGGTCCACGCCCGCCTGCGTGGCGTACTGCTGCGAGACGCGCTCGGCGCTGTGCTGGGCCAGCACGTGCGCCACTTCATGGGCGATCACCGCCGCCAGCTGATCCTGGTTTTCGGCCGTATCGAGCAGACCGGTATGCACGCCAATCTTGCCGCCCGGCAAGGCAAAGGCATTGGCACTGTCATCCTCGAACACCGCCACTTCCCAGTTCTGGCCGCTGCCCTGCGGCAACTGCTCGATAATCCGGTCGGCCACGCAATTGACGTAATTGCGCTTGCCGCTGTCGTTCGTCTGCGGCATCTCTTCGCGCATCTGCGCGAACGCGGTCGCGCCCATCTGCTGCATCTGGTCATCACCGACCAACAATAACTGCTGGCGGCCGGTCGGTGACGTTGTGCAGGCCGCCACAATCAACAACAGGGGCAGCAAAAGACTTCGCACAGGCATAGTGATCACTCCTTCAGGTTAAACAAGTGCCGCATCGTGGCGACCCATCACATTATATAGACAGCCGCGCGGCTTGTTTGCGCGCCGCCGAACACTGCCAGACAATATTATTGATCGGTACAATAGGCGTCATGGTCAAATCGCCCACAAGCCCAGGCACGGTGTCTGACGGCGAGGCACTCCGTCACCGCATCCTGGAGACCGCCCGCTATTACTGGCAATTGGCCGATCGGCTCTACCCGGGCGTTCTACACGGTCAGGCACTGCCGGCGATCCGCTTCGATCTCGGTGGCAGCAGCGCCGGTCAGGTCCAGTTTACACGCCGGCCGCGACGCATCCGACCGCTTGCCATTCGCTTTAACCTGACCATCGCCCGACACAATGCGGACACCTATATCCACACAACCGTCGCTCATGAAATCGCCCATGCCGTCGCGGTTCTGCGACATGGCCGCCAGGGACTGGGACACGGCCAGACATGGCAACATATCATGGCCGACTTCGGTCAGCCGGCCGAACGCTGTCACCAGTACGACCTGAGTGCAGTGGCCGTACGTCGCCAGCGGCGCTTCAGTTATCACTGTGACTGCGACACAGAGCAACAACTCACCACGGTGCGCCATAACCGACAACAACGCGGCGAGCGGCAGTACTATTGTCGCCGTTGCCACGCACCGCTGCGTTATCGCGGCCCGGTCAGTACAGCGTCGGCATGAAAGGCCGTACGGTACAGTCCGTTGCACGCGATCGGTTACACTATCAACTCATTGTTCACTAAGACAGGGAGCCGTACATGGCCATCGAATGGCCCTTGATCAGTATCGCGACACTCATCGCCGGATTCCTGCTGGCCTGGTGGCTGCGTGGCCGCCAGAGCCGTGCCGAAATCGCCGCCGGCCTGGCCGAATCCGAAGCGGCCCGGCAGCGCGCCGAACAGGCACGCGACTATGCCGAACAGCGTCAGCGTGAACTGGGCCAGGAACTCGAAGCCTACAAGCAGGAGACCAGCCGCCTGGCGCGCGAGGTCAGCACACTGCAGTCCGATCTCAAGAGCCAGGAAGCCGGCTTCAACGCCGAGCGCAAGAGCCTGAACGAGAAACTCGAACTGTTGCAGCAGGCGGAAAAGAAACTCGGCGAACAATTCGAAAACATCGCCAGCCGGCTGTTCGATTCGAAATCCGAACAGTTCCGCAAGGCCAGCGCCGACCAGCTGCAGAATCTGCTCAAGCCGTTCCGCAACGAAGTCGAAAGCCTGCATCGCGATGTCCGCGAAGCCAGCAAGGAACGCCACACCCTGGGCGAACAGATCCGGCATATAGTCAGCGAGACCAGCGCACTGACCAATGCCCTCAAGGGCGACAGCAAAAGCCAGGGCGACTGGGGCGAGATCGTGCTGGAGCGGATTCTTGAAAACTCGGGTCTGCGCAAGGGTGAAGAGTACGAGGTGCAGACCAGCTACGCCACCGATGATGCCGACGGCGGCGGCCGGCTGCGTCCGGACGTCATCATCCATCTGCCCGAGCAGCGTGAAATCGTCATCGACTCCAAGGTGTCACTCACCGCTTACGAACGTTATGCCAACAGTGACGACGCCACCGAGCGCGACGCCCAGCTGAAAGCCCATGTCCAGTCGATGCGCCGCCATATCGACGAACTTGCCGGCAAGCGCTACGACCACATCAAGGCCATTCATACGCTCGACTACACACTCATGTGGGTACCGATCGAACCGGCCTACTTTGCCGCCATGCAGGAGGACCCGGGGCTCGTGCAACTGGCCATGCAAAAGCGCGTGATTCCCGTGTGCGCAACAACGCTGTTCGCCGTACTGAAGACCATTGAACGCATCTGGCAGTACGAGCGCCAGAACAACAACGTCCAGGCGATCATCGACCGCGCCAGCAACCTGTACGACAAGTTCGTCAATTTCAGCGAGGCCATGGATCAGATCGGTACCAACCTCGACCGTGCCCAGAAAAGTTACAGCGATGCGCGCAAGCGCCTGTTCGATGGTTCCGGCAACGTCGTCCGCCAGATCGAACAGTTGCGCGACATGGGCCTGACGCCGAAAAAGCGCCTGTCGGCCGACTGGACCAGTCAGGCGGGCGACGACACGGCCACGCAGTCACTCGAAGCCGATGACAAAAATTCCGGGAACAACAACACCTAACCGCTGGACCCGGATGTCGTATACAAACGCATCAACCCCAAACAGCGAACAAGGAGGTAGCCGCACATGATCGCCACCGATTCCCTGACACCGCTCAGCAGCGCCGAGTTGAACGAGGCCGACGAGCTTAGCCAGAGCGACCGGCCGGACGCCGCGCTCTACCAGGAACTGGACAAGGAAGCCTATGAAACGCTGGCCGCTGAAATCACCAAGTCGGAACAGGCACTGGCGCAGTGTCGCGAACTGGCCCTCACCCAGGGCAAGGTGCTGGTCTTCCAGCGCGACCTGCTGATGCAGCAAATACAAACGGATGCCGGTTAGGCAACCATCATGACCGCAACCGTTGGCACGGCGTCGTCATCGCATAAACAGTACGAGCTATCTCGATACTATCCTGATGCCCCGGAAGCCACCCGCTTCCGGGGCAATGCAGGTGCCACCCTGCTTAGCAACGACCCTTTTTGGCCTGGCCCGGCGGGCAGAAATGCTGGCCGTGACCATGGCCGCGATCGTGTCGCTTGTAACGCGGTTCGTGATGGTACTTGCCGTAGCGCTTGCGATCATGGGCATAATAACGCCGCGGTTCGGTATCGCGGGTATTGTACGCCGCACCCAGTGCGGCACCCGCGCCGGCGCCGATAATGCCGCCGTCGCGATCACCCAGCTCGGCACCCAGGAAACCACCCAGCGCACCGCCCAGGCCGCCACCAATAGCAGAATCGATGCTCTGGTCGTGGCGGTGATCGGCAAACGCAGGGGCTGACAACAGTATCAGGCCCAAAAAGGCCAGCAGTCTGGTTTTCATGGCAATCACCTTCCTTCATTTAGAATGGACGGGCATGCAGTACAACCAGCATGCCCATAGTCATTACAGACCTGAATGATGCAGTGATTGTGTAACAAACCAGGCAAATCCGTGACCGCCATCACAACAGCTCAATCCGGCTACCGTTTTGTCTGCACAGCCTTGTCAGGGGCAGGATTACGGGGCTTTATTGGCAGGGCACAAAAAAAGATGGCCCCTGGCGGGGCCATCCTCGTTAACCATCCGTGTTAACGATCAGCTGGAAATTCGGAAGATAGCTAATCGTCCGACATCAACTTCTTCTTGCGGGCCTTGCCATCCGGATGAAGAACATTCTCCAGACCCACCCGGCGATAGTATTCCGCCGCCTCTTTCATTTCCCGGTCCTCGTCCCGAATGGCCCGGAAATGCCACCACAGCCAGAACACTACCGCGGCGATGACCAGAATGCCTTCGAATCCCTGAAAGGGATAGATAGCCGTGATTTCCGAAAAATTCACCCAATCCTGTATTCCTGTCGACATAATCTTTTCCTCGATCTGATTACAGTCAGTTTAGGACAGCCTCTCCCGCCATGCGGGAGAGGCGATACTTGTCATTTAGTCCCTTTTATTCATCTCTGCAAGCTCGATGGCCTCGAACTCGGTTACCGCACCGGCACTGTAGGGATAAATATCCTGTTCAAGCCAGGTATCGGCACCGGCCACCTCGACTTCAGCCGGCTCACGCAGGATGCCCATCGCATTGAGTACACGACAGACGATCCAGGTCGCCAGGAAACCGAACACACCGAAGCACAGTATCGCACCGATGAACATGCCGAGCGGATTGATCGCCGGGTCGCCCATCGGCGTCGTGCCCAGCCAGCCGACACTGCCGGCCCAGTCCTGAACGCCCGGTGCTGCCGGTGCTGCCGGGTAACCCCAGAGCAGGAAGCCACAGGCAAGCAGACCGAAGGTGCCGGCATAACCGTGTACCGCGACGGCGCCAACCGGATCGTCGATCTTGAAACGGCGTTCGACATAGTGATGCATCTTGTAGGCGATAACCGAACCGCCGATACCGACGAACATGGCGATCAGCGGATGGTACAGATCATTACCGGCCGAGGCGGCGATAATGCCGGCCAGACCACAGGATACCGTCCAGTACGGATCCCGATTACTGACGATGTAACCGGCCATTAGGCCACCGGTCAGCGACATCAGGAAGTTGAAGGTAATGGCCGACAGCGTCGTCGGAGTTCCGTAGATGGTCGTTGCCGTGAAGATGGCCTCGCCACCGGCAGTGAATTCCATGATCGGAATATTGCAGGCTGCATAAAAGCCCCAGAAGCCGGTGTAGATGATCAACAGGCCAATAACCGCCTGGAACGAGTTGTGCGGCTTGATGTCACGGACCTCGCCGTTCTTGCCGAACTTGCCGATACGCGGTCCCAGCACAATGGCCAGCGCCAGACAGGCACCACCGGCGATGGCGTGAATCACGCCCGAGGCATAGGCATCGTGATAACCCAGCAACTGCGTGGTCCAGCCTTCCGCATGCCAGCCCCAGGAGGCATGCCAGATCCAGGTCACCGAACCGACCAGCACGGACAGAATCATGAAGGCACCGGTACGTACGCGCTCGATACCGACGCCGGACAGGATGGCACTCATGACCCACGAGAACAGCAGGAAGGCGGCCCAGAACACGCCCCAGATATG
Source organism: Methylohalomonas lacus (assembly GCF_024808875.1). Classification (GTDB taxonomy): domain Bacteria; phylum Pseudomonadota; class Gammaproteobacteria; order Methylohalomonadales; family Methylohalomonadaceae; genus Methylohalomonas; species Methylohalomonas lacus. Next base: position 37,778 of record NZ_JANUCT010000001.1, on the reverse strand, counting down.
ATCCTGGAAGTGCGGTCCCATCTCCTTCGCCCATGGTAATGCCGCGGCTGTCAGATCATTGGAGATTAATCCGCCAAACAGGAACGGCCCGTTATTGAATGCCCAGTAGATCCACCAGGCAAACAGGAACCAGGTGATGGTTACAATGGCCAGGCTCATGATATGACGTATCAGGGTCTGGTTGACATTCTTGGGTCGTGTCGCGCCGAACTCATAGGCAACCAGGCCGACATGAATCAGAAACATCATGACGACCGTTACCCAGTAATAGAACTCGGTAAATATTGTTGATAATGCTGTTAATTCATTATCCATTTATCCTCACTCCCGAACTAAGTGTTGATGGAATATCCAAACTGCTTCAGGCAATACTTCTGTGTTATTTCCTGTTGCCTAGAAACTGCTTGAAACGCTGAATACGAATGTATCGTCACAGATGGAGCTACCGGCACAGAAATCTTCATTATCGAATGTATCCGAGTAGCTCAAACCCAGTGTAAATATACTGATATCGCGGGAAACGCCGACACTCCAGTTCGAATAGTTACCGATATCGTCAACATCCTGATAGCCATAAGACAGGTTCAGGCTGAACTCATGTGGCAGGCTCAACCCCAGACTGGGATTGATATAGTAGGCATCGCCGGTGTTACCGGAGAAGTCAGGCGAGTAATAAATATAGGTCGCCAGCGTCGGACTCAATGGCGCATTCTGAAAGGTGTAGTCCAGCCCCAGATAGACCTCGCCAAAATCCAGATCGTTGTCATCCTTGGGATAGATGTAATAAATGCCACCGAGATCCCAGCCAACACCGGAATCCAGAAGCTCACCGGTCAGACCGCCATAAACATCCAGTTCTACACTGTTATCATCACCGCCGCCAAACTCGACATTGGATCCCCAGACACCCAGATAGGCATCAACATCGCCGGCATCATAGGCATAGTCAAAACCGCCCTGAACCGCAGGGCCCCGATCAGTCTGGGATATGCCACGATAGATATAGTCGGAGAACAAACCGACATTGGCACTGAAAGAATGCGGACTGTTCGCCTGTGCTGCACCACTGGCAACACAGGCAAGCATGCCTGCAAGAAGACAACTTCCTCGCTTATGCATCATCAACCTCCTGAGAACTCGCTTTTTATTTAATAATTATTGATTACAACGATGTACCTCCCTGTACGGGCCAGGTCGAAAACTGGCCAGGTCAATTCCCACTAACCCGTTAAAAAATCAAAGATTGGCCGACTGGCCAGGTAAGTCACCTGTCCGAACAGGTTTCAGAATCCCTTTATTATTATCTATACCGGACCCCGTTCCTGATCGAGGCGACCGTATTGTTATGTTTGCCGCCGGACGCGTTACATGGCCGGCATCAAATATCCAGCGTATTGGCCCGTTCCCACTCCGTCAGGTGGGTGGCATAATCCCGCCACTCCTGGTTCTTGAGAAATACGAACGAATCGATCAGATCGTCGCCCATTTCCTTGCGCAGGATGGTGCTCTTGTCCAGCAAACGAATAGCGTCGAGCAGGCACTTGGGCAGATTCTTGTCCGCCTCGACAGTATGACCTTCCTCGTACATGTCGATGTAATGCGGCTTGCCCGGATCGCGCTTGTTACTGATACCGTCGAGACCGGCAGCCAGTACCGAGGCCTGTAGCAGATAGGGGTTGGCCGCACCATCCATCAGGCGCAGTTCGAAACGGCCTTCGCCGGGCACGCGGATCATGTGCGTGCGGTTGTTACCGGAATAGGTGACCGAACTGGGCGCCCAGGTAGCACCGGACGAAGTGCGTGGCGCGTTAATGCGCTTGTAACTGTTGACCGTCGGGTTGAAAAAGGCGCACAACTCTTCGGCATTGTGCATGATGCCGCCGAGGAAATCGTAGGCCAGTTCCGACAGGCCAAGCTCATTCGGCCCATGCAGAAACAGGTTTTCCTCGCCGGACGGATCCCATAATGAAATATGGGCGTGACAACCGTTGCCGGTGAGATGCGAAAACGGCTTGGGCATGAAAGTCGCCCGCATGCCCTCGTTCTCGCACAGTGCCTTGACCATGTACTTGAAGAATACATGCCGGTCGGCCGTCTTCAGCGCATCGTCAAAGTCCCAGTTCATCTCGAACTGGCCATTGGCATCCTCATGATCGTTTTGATAGGGATTCCAGCCGAGCTCGATCATGGCGTCGCAAATCTTGCGAATCACCGGGAATCGACGCATCAATGCGAGCTGGTCGTAACAGGGCTTGGTGGCCTCATCGGCAGTGTCGGCGATCGCAGTGCCGCTCTGGTTGATAATGAAGAACTCGCATTCCACGCCGGTTTTCATGCGCAGGTTCATCTTCTCGGCGCGTTTCAGCTGGTTCTTCAGGGCCACTCGCGGCGACGCTTCAACCGGCTTGCCGTCCATGTACAGATCGGAGGCCAGCCAGCCGATCTCCTTCTGCCACGGGATCTGCACCAGGCTTTCCGGATCGGGCACACCGAACAGGTCCGGATGTGCCGGCGTCATGTTGAGCCAGGTGGCAAAACCGGCAAAGCCGGCGCCGTCATTCTGCATCTGCTCTATGGCCCGGGTCGGAACCAGTTTGGAGCGTAGCGCACCAAACAAATCAACAAAGCTGACCAGAAAGTACTCAATCCCTTTTTCCTTCGCCACGTCCTTGAGGTTAATCCCCTTGGGATTCGTTTCTTTGAATGCGTCAACCATCGTTATTCCCCTTAAGACTTACATTGATATCGCTATCATTTGATTAATTGATCAGTACCTTGTATTGCCGGGAATCCAGTCCGTACCCGCCAGTGGCACACCGGCCATAGCTGCGGATTCCACCGTCAATGCCACCATGTCTTCCGGTTCAAGGTTGTGCAGATGCGATTTGCCACAGGCCCGGGCCAGGGTCTGCGCTTCCAGCATCATGGTCTGTAGAAGATTCTTTATCCGGCGGCCGCCAAGCTCGGGATCCAGTCGTTTGGACAGTTCCGGATCCTGGGTGGATATGCCGGCGGGACAACGACCCTCATGATAGGCATCGTAAAAGCCGGCCCGGGTACCCAGTTGGCGATAGTCTTCATCGTATTTTGGATCGTTGCAGCCCAGTGCATACAATGCGGCCATACCTATAGAAACAGCATCAGCACCCAAAGCCATGCATTTGGCAACATCGCTGCCGTTTCTGATTCCGCCCGATACTATGAGCTGCACTTTTCGATGCATGCCCATCTCCTGCAATGCTTTAACGGCGAGACGCACTGCCGGCATGGTCGGAATCCCCACTTGTTCGATGAATACGTCCTGTGTGGCAGCAGTCCCGCCCTGCATGCCGTCTACCACGATGACATCTGCGCCGGCCTTTACCGCCAACTTAACGTCATAATATGTTCGCGTCGCACCGACCTTGATGTATATGGGCTTCTCCCAGTCAGTGATTTCACGCAGCTCCTGGATCTTGATTTCCAGATCGTCCGGACCGGTCCAGTCGGGATGCCGACAGGCACTGCGCTGATCCACGCCCTTCGGCAGAGTACGCATTTCGGCAACGCGATCACTGATCTTCTGGCCGAGTAGCATGCCGCCGCCACCGGGCTTGGCACCCTGACCACATACGACTTCGACGGCGTCGGCCTTTCGCAGGTCGTCCGGATTCATGCCATAGCGCGAAGGCAGCAACTGATACACAAGGGTCTTCGACGACTTGCGTTCCTCTGGTGTCATGCCGCCGTCACCTGTCGTGGTACTGGTCCCCATCATGCTCGCACCGCGACCCAGCGAATCCTTGGCTTCCGCCGAGAGGGCACCAAAACTCATGCCGGCAATGGTAATCGGGATATCCAGATGCAACGGTTTCTTGGCAAAACGGCTACCGAGTACTACGTCGGTATCACAGCGCTCACGGTAACCCTCCAGCGCATAACGGGACATACTGGCGCCCAGAAACAGCAGATCGTCAAAATGGGGCACATAACGTTTGGCACCGCCACCACGTATACTGTAAATACCCTCTTCGGCCGCACGCTGTATTTCACTGATCGTGCCCCTATTCCAGGTAAACGACTCTACCAGTGGGGGCAGAGGTCTTTGTGGTTTATGTTCGTTATCGGTTGAATCACTCATGGTAATACTCCGGGTTCTACGCAACAGTAATATTCGCGGTGTGAATTATTCGGGCAATCTGGCGTTATCAATCTTGAAATTGTATAGCTTCCTTGCAGAGCCATAACGCCTGAACTTTCTCGGGTCGGCATTGATCTTCGCCTTTTCCAGTAACTCGGCGAGTTTCGCAACATGCTCTTCGGTCATCTCTTTTTCAACACAGTCGGCCCCGAGACTTTTCACTTCACCCTGAACGTAAATCTTGACTTCATAAAGTGAATCACCAAGAGCGTGCCCCGCATTCCCACACACAACAAGATTTCCCGCCTGCCCCATGAATGCACTCATATTGTCGACGGAGCCGCCTACCACAATATCGACACCTTTCATTGATATGCCGCAACGGGAACTCGCGTCGCCTTCTATAACCAGCATGCCGCCACGACCCGTTGCTCCTGCATACTGCGACGTATTCCCTTGTACACGCACGCAGCCCGACATAATGTTTTCGGCAACACCCGGTCCGGCATTGCCCTTGATATCAATATTCGCGTGCTTGTTCATACCGCCGCAGTAATAGCCAACGTGGCCTTCAACAGTAATGTCGACGGGGGCATCCGCACCAACAGCAACAGAATGCTTGCCTCTGGGATTCATAATCTTATAGGCCTCCTTTTTATCGGTGCCATTCAGATCATGCAGTTGCTGGTTAAACTCGCGAATCGTTACCTTATCAAGATCGATTTCAATCATTTGTTCACCAATTTTTTGTAGTCCACCATCAGTCATGTACTGACCGAATTGCCTTACGGACTTGCCGTTAACTCATATCAGTTCTAATAACCACTGTATGGCGCAAAAATCGCCATAACGACAATCAGTCCCGTTGCCAGCTGTATATTCTGCTGGGCTCGGGTTCCCAGATCTTCGCGGACTCTGCGCCGGGCAGGCACTCGATGGCACGGAACTCCGAAGCCATGGCGGCCCAGTCATCAGTTTCCGCCATAACAGCGGGCTTGCAGCCAATCGGGTCCCGCAACACGGCAAAGCCGTCTTGTGTACCGATGGCGAATGTATAAAAGCCATCCAGGTCTTTCATCGCTGCCTCAAGCGCCTGTTCCAGGCTGTCGCCCTCACGCAGCCTCCAGGTCAGATATCCCGCCGCCACTTCACTGTCATTGTCGGTCTGGAATTTGATTTTCTGATCCCTGAGAAATGTACGCAGACGGTTATGGTTGGACAGGGAACCGTTATGAACCAGGCAAAGATCCTCACCCGTGGCAAAAGGATGGGAATGTTCGGTGGTCACATTACTCTCCGTGGCCATGCGGGAGTGGCCCAGCGCATGGGTGCCCTGCATCTTGCGGACATTGAACCGTTCGATCAGGTTTTCGGGCAGACCGATCTGCTTATAGGCCTCAATGACCTTGCCGGAGGCATTGACCAGTATTTCCGGGCGGTTCTGTTCCAGCCAGGTTTTTATGTCGTCAGCGTTTGCATCTGTCGTGACAATGGCGTGATTGAGAACGGGTTCGATCTCGAACGCTGCATGCAAATCTTTTTTCAGCTGCTCGCCCAGTTTTTTCCAGTCGATATCCTCGTCCCGGCTGAGCAAGGTTATTTTCGTCTGGTTGGCGGCGACCGGATTTCTGTAGATAGCGATACCGGCACTGTCGGGGCCGCGATCGGTCATCTCAATCAGCATGTCCGACAGCCAGTTTCCCAGGTTGGCCTCCATGGCCGGGTTCTTGATGAATAAACCTACTATTCCGCACATAGACTCACCTAAATTGTCGTTGATCCGGTCCCCGGTCGGGCCGGACGGGCTAGTTACCAAAAAACACTGTTAGGAAACATACTTTAACAACAGTGAAAAAACAACCTGTGATGAAAAAAAAATTCCTGAAATGAAAAAGCGGGAATATGCTGCAGGGTATTGAATAAAAAAGATTTTACAGCCAGACGGGGAATCCGGCCGGGAACGGCGGGTGAAAAAATTGCCCGTGACCTGAACAAATGCACTGCAACATGCGATCGCCAGGATCGCTGCTGCCGGCCTGTTTTTACCGCCGCGACTGCCGGGCTGGGCGGCTGCCCTAGTCGGTACCGGCCCGGCAGATGATCGACAGCAGCCGGATCGGACACTGGGTCAAGTGCTCGGGCCCGTGCGGGGCATCGCCGTCGAAAAACAGCGAGTCGCCCGGTTTCATCTGGTAGGTCTTGTCGGCGTAGCGATACGCCACTTCGCCCTCAAGGATGTAGATGAATTCGACCCCCTCGTGCTGGAATAGCGGAAAGACGTCCGACTCCTCGGTCATGGTCACGAGATAGGGATGCACGTAGACGTCGCCGCCGATCGACTGGCCCAGCAGCTGGTACTGGTGGCCGGCCCGGCTACCGCGGCGCTCGGTGATCAGGCCCTCGCCGGCGCGCACAAAGGTGGCGTCACGCTGTTCCTCGAAACGCCGGAACAGGGAGGTCACGGGAATGTTCAGGGCACGGCACAGTGCCTGGATAGTGTACAGCGACGGCGAGGTCATGCCGTTTTCGATCTTCGACAGCATGCCGGAGGACAGGCCGGCCTCCTTGGCCAGTTCCACCACGGTCATGCCCATATGGGTACGAAACGCCCGCACTTCGCGGCCGATCGCCATTTCCAGCCGCGACGCCTCGTCCGCGGTAGACAACGCCGAGCCCTGCCCATCGTCGAGTTGCTGTTCGGTATCCGCCTCGGCAGGAACGCTTCTGGCGCGACTCTTTTTCTTTTCCGTCATCCTTTTCCGGGCATCCTGGCTGGTAAGTATCGGCGACACTATAGTATCGCCCCCTACCCGTGGCAATTGGGGCCGGAGCCGCTCAGCCGGCAGCCGCCGCCAGGGTATCAAGACCGATAAAATCACCGTCGAATTCGGTCATGGCATCGCTCAGGCAATCCAGCAGGTAGACCGCGTAACTGCCGTCGACCAGCAATTGATAGCCCGTCACCCCGGCGACGTCGTCACGAATGATGATGGCGCCAACACGGGCTACGGACGTCAGGGCGGCAGCGTGCTGGGCAAATGTCCGCGGCCGCAGGTCGACGGCACAGAGTTTCGCCAGCACCTGGTCGGCGAACGCGCCGTACAGGCCGAAGCAGGCATGGCTGTGCGCGCGCAGCAGCAGGTTGCCCTGCGCCGGGATATCCGCGCCGGCCTGCCAGGTCGCGGCGAGGCGTTCCTGGGCGTCGCCCTGCGCCGCGTCACGGCCGAGCAACAACAGTTCGTTATAACCGAGCCGCGCGACCAGACCGTACTGCGGATCGGCCACGGCCGTGTTGGCCGTCTCGGGCATGTTGACGCCCTGACCCTGCAGCCAGGCGGGCACGCCGACGCCCTTGAATCCGAGCCGCGGCAACGGCGACAGGTCGGCCAGCGCCAGGCGCTGCAGGCGCGCCTGTTCGATGTCGGCACCGGCGTAACCGGCGGCGATGGCTGCCTGCCGGCAGTGGCTGAAATGCGCGCCGGCGGCCTGCAGCTGGCGGTAGACAAAGCTCCGGTACGGCTGCGCTTCGGGAGTGACGGTATTCTGGTTCATGATCTCCATTCCTCGTTACAGCGCCTGGCGTTCGCTGTCCGGATCGTAAAACGGCGCGGTGACGATCTTTGCCGGCAGCAGCCGGCCGTCGGACAGCTTGATCTGTATGGTCGTGCCCGGCTCGCTCTGATCGGGAGCGACATAGGCCAGGCCGATAACCTTGTTCAGCGTCGGCGACGCCGCCGCCGAGGTGACCCGGCCGGTGATCTCTTCGCCGCGCACGACGATGTTGCACTCTTGCGGCACCGGGCTGCCGGCCGGCAGTTCGAAGCCGGCCAGCTGACGCGTCAGTGGCCCGCGCGCCAGCACCTCGACGGCGCGCTTGCCGACGAAGAAGGGTTTCTTGCCGGCGACCGCCCAGGCCATGCCGGCCTCGTGCGGCGTCGTCAGGCCGTCAGTATCCTGGCCGACGATCAGATGGCCTTTCTCCAGCCGCAACAAGCGCTGCGCCTCGACGCCGACGGGGCGAATGCCGTGGTCGGCGCCGGCCGCCAGGATCGCGTCCCAGAGATGTTCGCCGTAACCGGCCGGCACGTGAATCTCGTAGCCGAGTTCACCGACGAAGCCGACCCGCGCCAGCCGTGCCGGCACGCCGGCGACGTGACCCTCGCGGTAGAACAGGTACGGGAAGCCCTCGCTGGAACAGTCGATGTCGTCGGTCAGCTTCTCCAGCACCTTGCGCGATTCGGGCCCGGCCAGGTTGACTGCCGCCCAGGCACCGGTGACGTTGGTGATGTCGATCTGCAGGCACCACTCGGCATTCAACCGCATCATGTTGCGATAGACCGCATCGACACCGCCGGTGGTGGCCGTCACGTAAAAATGATCCTCGGCCAGCCGACAGGCGACGCCATCGTCGGTGATGGCACCGCTGGCCTCGGTCATCAGCAGATAGCGCGTCTTGCCGATCGGCTGCTTGACGTAGGCAAAGGTGTAGACCCGGTTGAGAAACTCGGCCGCGTCCGGGCCGCGGATCTCGATCTTGCCCAGCGTCGACACATCGATCAGGCCGACGCCCTCGCGGATCGCGCGCGCCTCGCGCTCGATCGCCGCCGCCACCTGATCGCGGTCGCCGTAATAGGCCGGGCGCAGCCAGGCACCGGCGCTGATGAGCTCGGCGCCGGCATCGACATGACGCTGGTGCATGGGTGTGTACTTGACCGGCTGGAACGCGCGGCCGGCGAGATTGTTGATCGTCTCCGGCTCGAACGGTGGCCGCTGGGTGGTCACGCGCGCACCGTGCAGTTCGCGACCGGTGGCCCTAGTGGCCACGCGCAATGTATTCAGCGCCGAATAACGTCCCTGCGACGGACCCATGACCACGGTCGAGTAGCGCTTGACCAGATCCAGGTCGTCATAGCCGTCCTCGATCGCGTGCAGGATGTCCTTCACCTGCAGGTCCTCGTCGAAATCGATGAAGTCCTTGCCCTTCGGATGCGGGAAGATCGGCCACGGATGATTCTGCGTCCCGGCATCGGATTCATGCTCGCGGCCGGGTTCGGCGCCGACGGCGAGACCGGCGGCGCGGGCCGCCGACCAGCCGGCATGGCGGCCGTCCTCGAATACCGCATAGAGGTTGAACACGGTATTGACCGAGCCGGCCGCGGCGGCCGTGTCACCCGGCAGCTGCTCGATGGTGAGCATGGCGAGCTTTTCGTCGTAGGCGAGTGCGCCGCCGGAGTGACACACCAGCTGGCCGGCGGGCGTATAACCGATCGAGGTACACAGCAGATCGCAGTCGATCGTCTGCGGCTGACCGGCGACCAGGCCGGAGCCGTGACCCAGGGCATCGATCACCACGCCGCGGATGCCGCGCTTGCCGCCGGCTGGCAGCGCCTCGTACGGCGTATGGCCGGTGATGATGCGCACACCGCGCTCGGCAACCGCCCGGGACAATTCACAGTCCGGCGGCACCGCCCGCAGATCGACCACGGCGGCAACCTCGACACCGTGGTCGAGCAGATCCAGCGCGACGCCGTAACCGTCGCTGTTCGCCGTTGCCACCACCGCGCGCCGGCCGGGCTGGATCGCATACTCGCGCATCAGCCGCTGCGCCGCCGAGCCGAGCATGACGCCGGGCAGATCGTTGTTGCGAAAGACCATCGGCTGTTCGATCGAACCGCTGGCGATCACCACCGACTTCGCCCGCACTTTCAGCAGACGTTCTTCCAGCATCACCGCCAGCCAGTTGTCGTCGAACCAGCCGGTGCAGGCGGCGTCGGTCAGTACTTCTATATTGGGATCTGCTTCAACCGCCGCGACGAGTTCATCGCGGGCAGTGACCACGCGATCGCGCTCGACCATGAAGCGGGCATAGTTCAGCGAACCGCCAAGCCGCGGTCCGGCCTCGACCAGCATGACGCTGGCACCGTGACTCGAGGCTTCCAGCGCCGCCGCCAGCCCGGCCGGACCAGCGCCGATGACGACCGTGTCGGCAAAGCGGTAGGCCTTGTCGCGATAGGCAGGCCTGGCGTCGTGATCGAGTTTGCCGAGCCCGGCCATGCGGCGGATGACCGGCTCCCAGAAACGCCAGGCGCCGCGCGGCTTGTAAAAGGCCTTGTAGTAGAAACCCACCGGCAGAAACGGCGCCAGCAGGCCGACCGCACTGCCGAAATCGAAGCGCAGGCTGCCAAAGACATTCTGCGGCGTCGCGTTCAGGCCTTCCGTCAACGGCGCGCGATCGGCGCGCACGTTCGGCGTGCTGCCAACCTGCAGAAAGCAGTTGGTGTCCTGGCCGTTGAACACCAGCGGCCCGCGCGGCCGGTGATACTTGAACGAACGCGACAGTACATTGACGCCATTGGCGAGCAGGGCGCTGGCGATCGTGTCGCCCGCGTAGCCAGTGTACTGCCGGCCTTCAAAGGTGAACGTGCGCGTTGCGGAACGATCGATGAGGCTGCCGGCCGGTGCCGGCAGGCGGGTACTGTCACTCATTCATTATTCTCCTGAAATTCGACGCGCTGACTGAACAACTCGCTGGCCGGATAGGTACGGATGATTTCGTTGCTGGCCGTATGCCGCTCGGCAATGAACCAGTAACCGCTGGCCACATGCAGCCACCACTCGGTGACGAAGCCCAGCGTGTTGTCTTCCAGAAACAGGTAGTCGGCCCACTCGGCATCGCCGGCCTGGCTTGGGTGCGGCATGGCCTTCACTTCGCCGCCGCAGACAAACTCGGCAATGTTGCGCGGACCGTTCAGGGGACAGGGCATGATCTTCATGGCGTCTTTCCTTTTTAATGTCCGACCGAGGCGGCACCGCGCTCGCCCACCTGGGCAAAGCGCTCGAACCGCGACAGGGCAAAGGGTTTGATGAGATCCGGCACCTGGCGGGTGGCGATCGTCTCGGCCATGCGCTTGCCGCTCACCGGGGTGGCCTTGAAGCCCCAGGTGCCCCAGCCGGCGTCGATGTAGTAATTCTTCAGCGGCGTCTCGCCCATGACCGGGCTGAAGTCCGGCGTCATGTCGGCCATGCCGGCCCACTGGCGCAGCACGCGCAGACTGGCCAGACACGGCAGCAGTTCGAGCATGTTCATCATCAGGTCTTCCTTGAATTCGAGCGTCGAGCGCGTCGAATAGAGCCCGTAAGGATCGGCGGCCGAGCCCATGACCATTTCACCGCGCGACGACTGCGAGACATAGGTATGCAGCGAGCCGGACACGACGATGCTGTCGAGATACGGCTTCACCGGTTCGGATACGCAGGCCTGCAGCGGAATGGTCTTGATCGGCAGTTTCAGCCCGGCCATGCGCGCGACTTCCGAGCTCATGCCGGCGACCGCCTGCAGCACCACGCCTGCCTTGATCGTGCCGCGGTCGGTTTCCACCTGCGTGACCTCGTCGTTATTCACCTTCAGGCCGGTCACCTCGGTATGGGTGTGCAATTCGACGCCGCGCTCGGTCGCGCCTTTGGCGTAACCCCAGGCGACGCCGTCATGGCGGGCGATGGCGCCGGGCGGGTGATACAGCGCGCCCTCGATCGGGTGGTGCACGTCGCGCGACAGGTTGAGCTGCGGACAGATTTTGGCGATCTCGTCCGGGTAGACGAGTTCCGAATCGACGCCCATATGCTTGTTGACCTCGGCGCGCCAGCGGCTGGTGCGCATCGCCGCGTCGTTGTGCGCCAGGGTCAGGTGGCCGCGTTCGGAATAGAGGATGTTATAGTCGAGTTCGTGGCTGAGGTCGCTGAACAGCTGGCGCGACTCGTCATAGAAGCGCACGCCCTCGGGCGTCAGGTAATTCGACCGCACGATGGTGGTGTTGCGGGCGGTATTGCCGCCGGCAAGATAGCCCTTTTCCAGCACCGCGACGTTGGTGATGCCCCAGTCCTTCGCCAGGTAATAGGCTGCCGCCAGACCGTGGCCGCCACCGCCGATGATGACGACGTCGTAGCTGGACTTGAGCGCCGGACGGACCGGAAAATGGCGCTGGCTGGGGTATTTACCGCTGAGCCCATATTTCAGTAATGCAAATGGCATTAATCCTCAAGCTCCTGTAATCGTTCGCTTTTCATCGAATCGCTGCATGTGCGCGGCGTGCCGACCGGCCGCCGGTCGACCCGGTCGCGGGCCGTGTTTACTATGATTATAATAATTTTGCTATGAGGAAACTTCAAGAAAAAATTATTACTGTAGTGAATATTTTTTTATCTTGAGGAAGCCGCTTGCCGCCAGAAAACCGCCGGCAGGACAAAAAAAGACCGCCCGGAACAGCCGGAGACTGTCGCCGGGCGGCCCGGTGGTTACCGCCGGCTCCGGAGAGGCTCGGACCGGCGGTGCTTTGCAAGCGGTCAGGCTCAGTCGGGTTGCGTCCCCGGCGAGGTCGGCGCGCCGTCGTCGTACTGTGACAGAAAGTCGATCACGTAGGGCTGGTAACCGCTGAAGCCCTTGTAGTCGGCCAGCTCCGGCGGCAGCGATTTGTGCACGCGGTGAAAGCGCCGCGCCCACTTCGGCACCGTCACCAGCTCGTTCAGGCTGATGAGATAGCAGCGGATGCTGAAGATGATGGCGTTGCTGCGCGGCAGCCGGAACAGCGACTGCAGCTCGACCCGCAGATGCGCCAGCTCGCCAACGTTGTCCGCCGTCACCTGCGAGCGGTCGATACCCCACTTGTGATAATTCTCCGGCGAGGTGTCCATGCGCGGATGCACCGTCATGGTCCAGTTCAGGCGCCGCACCGGCTGGCCCACCTGCAGGTTCAGCAGGTACTTGAGCGCGCGTTCGAAAATACCCATCTCGTGCGCCTTCGGTACCGGCCCGTGCCACTCGTAGAAATCCATGCCCAGGTCGAACTGCAGCGACCAGTCGGCCTGGCAGGTCACCATGCCACCGTCCATGTACAGCATGTTGTTGCGCTGACCGTGCAGGGTGAAATCGCCCTGCACCTGGCGGGTGATGTATTCGAACGGTTCGTACGGCAGCGTGCTGGCATCGTCGAACGTGAAGGTATCCTTGATGCCGAGCAGACGGTTTTCCCAGGTCCAGCGATCGCCGTTACGTTCGAGCTTGAAGTGCTGCGGGTAATCACGCGCCAGCGAGGTCATCAGCAGTTCCAGCGTATCCCACTGCGCTTCCATCATGTGCGGCAGCACGGCGCAGCGGCCCGGGTCCTCTTCCAGTACGCGGCGGCGTTCCTCGATTTCCGACAGGTAGTGCTCGTCGATATCGAACGCCGGTGCAAAGACCGACCCGGCCGGACCGACGTTATGCGGTTCGATATTCACCGAGTACATGTACTTGTCTTCGTGGAACGGGAACGGAAAGCGACGGATCGCTTCGGGACTGTTGCTATAGGTGAAGTCGTCGCGAAAGGTCTCTATCGGCTTGATCTTCGGATCGTTGATTTGCAGCTGAGCGGACATAATTAATTCTCCAATCGTGAACGGGCGGTTTACAGGTCCAGTACCAGGCGCTCGGAGCGCGCCCTGGAAACGCAGATCATCATGCGTTCATTGCTGGCCTTGACCTCGTCGGACAGAAAATGATCGTTGTGGTCGATGTCGCCTTCGAGCACGACCGTTTCACATTCGCCGCAGACGCCGCCGCGGCACAGGCAGTTCGGTTCCAGCCCGGCCTGCTCCAGCGTCTCCAGCACCGTTGCGCTGCCGGCGACTTCCAGGCTGCGGCCGCTTTTGGCCAGCTCAACCGTGAACGGTTTGCCCACCGGCGGCGCCGCGAATTCCTCGTAGTGAATGCAGCTCTCCGGCCAGCCGAGGCGCCGCGCGGTGTCAGTCACGGCCTCCAGCAGGCCCTTCGGTCCGCAGACGTAAAGATGCGTACCCAGGGGCTGGTCGGCGAGCAGCCGCGCCGGATTGAGGGTCACGCCGTTATCGCTTTCGTAGCAATGCAGGTGATCGCTGTAGTGGTCCTGCAGATAATCGTGAAACGCGGCGTTGTCCTGGTTACGGAAGGCGTAATGCATCTGGTAATCGGCCTGCATGCGCTCGAGCTCGTGCAGCTGGGCGAGAAACGGCGTAATGCCGATGCCGCCGGCGATCAACAGGTGCCGGCGCGCCAGCGGGTGGAGCGCAAACATGTTGGTCGGCGCCGAGATATCCAGTTCATCACCAATGCTGACCCGCTCGTGCATGTACAGCGAGCCGCCGCGACCTTCGTCCTCGCGCCGCACGGATACCTGGTAGTAGTCCAGTTCGAACGGCGAACTCATCAGCGAATACGGGTTGCGATACGGACGCTCGTCGCCGGGCATGGTGACAACGACGTGACTGCCGGCGGAAAACCGCGGCAGCGTCGCGCCGTTTCGCGGCTCGAAAGTAAACGTTTTGACAAACGGCGTGACGGTTTCAACGTTGGCCACGCGGACCGGTATGTGGGCGGGATGACTCATGCGTACACCTCCTCGATCTCGGGCAGTTCGCCGGGGTTTTCAGCGTCGACGCACACCGACTGGTAAGCGCCCAGAAGACGCGAGAAATGATCGCGGACGAACACGTGCAGCCCGCAACCGGGGCACTGGTAGACATTCGTGGTGACGTCATCCGCTATGGTCTTGCAATGCACGCAGCTGACCGGCCGGGCCTGCGTACCGCAGCGTTCCTTCTGGATGGCGTCCTCGCTCAGACCGGCTTCGCGGGCGATCGCCACCACGCGCCAGATAAAACCTTCGCTGCCGGCGACGTACAGGCGCAGTCCCATGCGGGCCGCAGCCAGGCGTCGCGCCAGCACGCTTTCCAGACCCACGCGGTTGACGAACACGGCCACCGCCTCGCGGGCCAGCTCGTTCACCGTGCCAATCCACCGGCGATCCTCGTCGGGGTGATAAAGAATGTCATAGTCTGCGTCCGGGTCACCGGCGGCGTCCCAGGCGTGGCAGAATCGCACCAGCGCCTCGGCGCCGGCGCCCTCGGCGACCAGGAGATGGTGCGAACCATCCAGGTCGGGTCGCAGATCGCTGTAGACGGGTCTGCTCTTGATGCCTTCAATCATTGTTAAAACCTCCCACTGAACTCCAGCTGCGTATTGCCGGGCACGGCAGGACGCATGCTTCACTTATAGGAAAATATTTTTACTATAATTTCACATACAATTAATATGCCAGTCACAGCGACGGCCTTTTGTGTCACACCCGACCGGCGTCGGGGCGCACAATCGTCTCCGGATAATAAAATAACTATTTGATTCATATAATTTATTAGGGATTTCCCCCGATAATGCCCCAGGCGGCCGGGTTACAAGGGCGGGTTGAAGGGGGTGACAAACGCATGCAAATGATCACACTCTGTACCATGAACGGAACATTTGTACTGCGTCACAACCGCATGGCCCTGCCCCGGGACAGGGCAGAACGATGAGCCGACAGACCGCCAGCCATGCTGACTTCGTGCGCGCGGTCGTGGCCGGCCGGCAAAAGCTGGCGGCCCAGCACGTCAGCCGATCCTGGGGGCGCTGCCTGAACGAGCACGGCCTGGACCCGGGCGCGGAGGCCGACGTCAACCGCGTGCCCGGCGAACAATTGCAGGCCCGCCAGGAACAGCTGGCCGATCTGCTGACCATCAGCCAGCGCGTGATCACCAACCTGCAACGCTACACCGCCGGCACCGGCCACGTGTTGCTGCTGGCGGACCCGCAGGGCGTGATCCTCAACTACTCCGGCGATCCCGACTTCAACAGCCACGCCCGCCAGCACGGCCTGGCGCTGGGCGCGCTCTGGGACGAACCCAACCGCGGCACCAATGCCCTCGGGACCTGCCTGGTTGAAGGCGAACCATTGATCATCCGCGGCCAGGAACACTTTCTGACCCGCTACCAGACCCTCGGTGGCGCCGCCGCAGCGCTGTACGATCCGGCCGGCGAGCTGCTGGGTGTTTTAGCCGCCTGCAGCAAACCCGATCACATCGCCGATCACACGCTCGTGCTGCTGGAAATGCTCGCCGAGCAGATCGAGGACCGCTACCTGCTTACAACGCAATCCACGGCGCTGACCGTGCGTTTTCACAACCACGTCGAACAGCTGCAGGTTCCGGGCGAAGGCCTGATCGCCATCAATAACGAGGGGTACATAACGGCCGCCAATCGCAGCGCCGCCTATCAGCTCGGCCATGCCGGCGTGGCGGAACTGCTCGGCCGCAATATCGGCGAGGTGTTCAACGTGACGCCGGAATCGCTGAACGAACCGGGCCATGACAATCGCCCGCGGACCCTCTACGAAGCCGGTCATGGCCGCCGCTTCTACGCCCTGGTGCATCCGCCCGAGGCAACGGCTCGCACCGGTCGGCGGCAGGCTGCGGCCACAGCGGCAACCGCGCCGGGCGGCGCCCGTCACAGCGACGGCAGTGTCGCGCTTGAGGATCTGGCGTTCGACGACCCGAGCATGCAGCGCAACATCCAGCAGGCCCGGCGCGTGGTGAACCACGACATTCCCGTGCTGCTGTACGGCGAAACCGGCACTGGCAAGGAACTGTTCGCGAAAGCCCTGCACAACGCCAGCGGCCGTGCCAACGCCCCCTACATCGCGGTGAACTGCGCCTCGATACCGGAGACCCTGATCGAGAGCGAGCTGTTCGGCTACAAGGGCGGCGCCTTCACCGGTGCGCGCCGCGAGGGCAGCCGCGGCAAGATCGTCCAGGCCGACGGCGGCACGCTGTTTCTCGACGAGATCGGGGACATGCCCCTGTCACTGCAGAGCCGGCTGCTGCGGGTGCTGGAAGAGCGCGAAGTCCTGCCGCTGGGCGGCGACCAGCCGGTCAAGGTCGACATCCGCCTGATCAGCGCCACGCACCGCGATCTGCCGGCGATGATCGCGGCCGGCGAGTTTCGCGAAGACCTGTACTACCGGCTGGAAGGTATTCCGATCACGCTGCCGGCATTGCGCGATCGCCAGGACAAGCGCCAGTTGATAGAACAGCTGCTGACCCTGGAAAACCAGGGTCAGCCGATCGCCATAGAAGAAGACGCCCTGCACCAGCTCGAGGCCTACGACTGGCCCGGCAACCTGCGCCAGCTGTGCAACGTGTTGCGCACCCTGCTGGTACTGCACGACGGCGAGCGCATTACAGTGGCGGACCTGCCCGCCAACGTCTGCCCCGTTCCTGTGCCGACACCGCCGGCCGACACAACCCGGGAAGAAGACACCGCGCCGACAAACATCAATCCGCTGCAGTCGGCCGAGCGCCAGGCGCTGCTGCAATCACTGGAACAGGACTACTGGAACATCACCCGTGTCGCACGACGCTTCAACGTCAGCCGCAATACCATCTACCGCAAGATGCGCGCCTTCAACATCAAACCACCGCGCGAACAGCAGTAATTAATCCAGGCACCCAGGCCGTCACCAAACGCACACAACCTCAGAATCCGTCACCCCGGAAGCCACAGGCTATCCGGGGTCCATGACAACGAAGACAGGATCCCGGATAACAGCTACGCCGTTTCCGGGATGACGGATTGCCGGGTTACGAACCGGCGGTCGTCGTGTCCGGCTTGATGCCGGCGCGGTACATCGAACTGTCGAGTTCGGTGATGAAACCTTCCAGCTCGGTAACGCTGCCGTCCTCGGCGAAGACGCCCGAGCCCTGGTCCCAGACCAGCTTTTCCTGGCCGCCGGCGGTAATGATGCGGTAGACCACGCGGAACGGCCGGTGCTCGGCCACGGCGCGCTCGACCTCGGCGACCGCCGCGTCGCGATCATCGGCATGCACCAGATCGCCGTAGGCGATCTTGCGACTGTAGAGCAGTTCCGACGACGCGTAACCGGTCAGCTGCGCGCAGCCGTCACTGACGAAGTACATGTCCCATTCGCGCGTGTGACTGCAGCGATAGGCCATGCCCTGCAGGTTGCTGACCAGCGTCGCCAGCGAGCGCTGGCCCTCGCGGATGCGGAACTCGGCGCGCTTGCTGTCGGTGATGTCGACGATGAAACCCTCGATCATCGGCTCGGCGCCGTCGTAGATGCCGACGCCGTGCTCCCAGACCCACTTCTCGGTCTGGTGGCCGGCACGAATGCGATAGGTCAATTGATAACAGCGCTGTTCGCCGAGGGCCGAATGCAGTTCCTGCCAGACGCGGGCGCGGTCGTCACGATGAATCAAATCACGATAATTGACCGAGCCGCCCGCCTGCAGCTGTTGCGGTGGATAGCCGGTCAATGTCCGGCCACCCTGGCTGACCAGCGTCATGTCCCAGTCGCCGCTGGCGCGGCCGCGATAGGCCAGCCCCGGGAAACCGTCGAGCAGGCGCGCGAGCATGGTGTCGTCGGCCGCCACGGCCGGCGGCGGCGCAGCCATGCCGGCGGCTTCCGGCTGCAGGGTACAGATCAGCCAGCAGCGATCCGGACGCGGCAACTGGCGCACACTGATCCGCAGGCGCGACCGCGCACCGCCGGTATCGCGGAACTGCAGCG
This sequence comes from Methylohalomonas lacus, assembly GCF_024808875.1. Classification (GTDB taxonomy): domain Bacteria; phylum Pseudomonadota; class Gammaproteobacteria; order Methylohalomonadales; family Methylohalomonadaceae; genus Methylohalomonas; species Methylohalomonas lacus. Next base: position 19,250 of record NZ_JANUCT010000001.1, on the reverse strand, counting down.
TGCGCTTCAGCAGGTCGTGCTGCCCGGCCGCGTCGGCCAGCAATTGCCGTAATGACGCCTGTTCGGCTGCCGGCAAGCTGCCCGCCAGCGACGTTGCCGTGGCAATGGATTCACCCAGCAGATCATGGGCCGCGGCATTGGCGAACACGGTCCGGCCGTCATCATCACAGACGACCACCGCACTGCCGATAGCCTCGAGCAGCGCGAACAGCGCGTGATCCGGTTCGTTACGCATGGCCTCGGCCAACGAGCGGCTGGACATCATGATCTCTCCGGCATGCAGCGTGGCATGCCATGGCACAAACAGAACGCCCCGTCGTAACGGGGCGCGATTAGACAAATCATAGAACAACCGCGCCGTGTCGCGCCATCTCCGGCAACGACAAGCGCGGTTGCACGACCTTTACTTGAGGCCGTTGGTACGCAGACGCATGGGATCATAGAACGGCGTACGCACGACGGTGGCCGGATAACGCTTGCCACCATGTTCCACTTCCAGGGCGGTACCGAGGTCCGCCGCCTCATGGGCCAGGTGCACCAGCGCGATCGACTGCACCAGGTGCTGGCTGAAGGTCGGGCTGTTGACGCGGCCGACTTCCTTGCCATCCTTGTAGATGGTGTCACCCACTTCCATCGCTTCCGTGTGATCGACCGAGATACCGGCCTGCTTGAAGCGCTCCTTGCCCTTGGACGCCATGACTGCATCCTTGCCGCGGTAGTCGCCCTTGTCGGACACCGACCAGCCGTAGTTGATTTCCCACGGCGTGGTGTCGCCTTCCGGCATGTCGAACGGGAAGAACAACAGGCCGGCTTCCACGCGTGAAATATCCAGCGCGTTCCAGGAACACGGCATAACGCCCTCGTCCTCACCGGAATCGAGGATCGAATCCCAGATTTCCAGCGCATCGGCGGCGTGGCAATAGATCTCGTAGCCCAGTTCGCCGGAGTAGCCGCCGCGGCCGATGATCACCGACTTGCCGAACAGCTTCGCCGGCGTGTGATGGAAATACTTCAGATCGGCTAGGTTGACGTCGGCTTCGGCATCAAGAATCGCCAGCGAGCGCGGTCCCTGCAGCGACAGGATATGCGTGTCGTTGTCGTCCTCGATGGTGACGTCGCGGCCTTCGGCGCTGGCGTCGAGGTTCTCGGGCGTGGCGCCTTCACCATGGGTGAGGCGGAAATGATCCGGACCATCGCGACTGATCATGATATCGTCGACGATATGGCCCTGGTCGTTGAGCTCGCAACCGAGCGCGGCCTGGCCGGGCTTGAGCGCCGTGCAGTCGCAGGTCACCAGGTGATCGACCACCGCTTCGGCGTCCGGACCCTTGACGTGCTTCACGTACAGACCCGAGACATCGTAGAGTCCCGCCCAGGTGCGCATGACAGCGATCTCGACGTAGGGATCGGTGTGATAGTCCCAGGGCATGACCATGCTGTTCCACATTTCGCCATCCAGGTTGCAACCCAGCTGGCGATGACGTTCATCGAGTACGGATTCTCTCGTCGGGCTTGCCATTACTCTATTCCTCCGGTTATTCCTTATGGGCGCCCCGTGCGGGGCATTCATGTTCGTGCAGACCGGCAACTCCCCGGCCACCGGGCCACGCGGCACGGCAGCCCTTGTGGGCCTGCAGTCAGTGGCAACAGGAAATGCAATGGCAATGCCAATAGCGTTATTATTCAGTAAAACAATCGTTTACAGGCACAAACCGGTTGCGTTGCCGGCTGCAACCGTCTAAAAGAACGGGTCATTGCGGACCGCCGCGGTACAGTCTGTACTGTATATGGAACACTTGGTCCGGCTACGGACACAGGGACGGCAACAATGAAGGCAGCGACAACACCAACCCACGCGCGCGATTATTAAACATGAATCTGTTACAACAGCCGCCTTCCTTCTGTAGCCCAGCCGAACATGCCTGAAGCCGTCGCCAGCACATCCCCGACGACACCGGAGACGCTGCTGCGCGACGTCTTCGGCCTGCGCGAGTTTCGCGGCCAGCAACGCGCCGTCATCGACGCCATTGTCGAAGGCTGCAACGCGCTGGTGCTCATGCCCACCGGCGGCGGCAAGTCATTGTGTTACCAGATCCCGGCATTGCTGCGGCCGGGCACGGCGGTGGTGGTGTCGCCGCTGATCGCGTTGATGCGCGACCAGGTCGCGGCGCTGGAACGCTACGGCGTGCGCGCCGCCTGCCTGCATACCGGTCTCGACGACGACGATCGCCGCGCCATCGAGCAGCAACTGGACGCCGGCGAGCTCGACCTGCTCTACCTCGCACCGGAACGACTGCTCAGTGCATCGATGCTGGCGCGACTGGAACGCATCGACCTGGCCCTGTTCGCCATCGACGAGGCCCACTGCGTGTCGCAGTGGGGTCACGCCTTCCGACCCGAGTACATGCAGCTCAGCCAGCTGGGCGAGCGCTTCCCGGCGGTGCCGCGACTGGCGCTGACCGCCACCGCCGACGCGCGCACCCGCGGCGAAATCCAGCAGCAATTACTCGACGACGACGCCGGCTGTTTCATCGACAGCTTCGACCGGCCCAACATCCATTACCAGGTCGGCATCAAGGATCGCGCCAACGACCAGCTGCTGGCGTTCATTAGAAAGAACCACCCGAACGATGCCGGCATCGTCTACTGCCTGAGCCGCAAGCGCACCGAGGCGGTGGCCGAGTGGCTGACGAACCAGGGACTGACCGCGCTGCCCTACCACGCCGGCCTGTCGGCGCAGGCGCGCGAGGACTGCCAGACGCGTTTCCTGCGCGAGGACGGCATTATTATTGTTGCCACGGTCGCCTTCGGCATGGGCATCGACAAGCCGGACGTGCGCTTCGTCGCGCATCTCGATCTGCCCAAGAGCCTGGAGGCGTACTACCAGGAAACCGGCCGTGCCGGCCGCGACGGCCAGCCCGCCAATGCCTGGCTGGTGTATTCGCTGCAGGACATCGTCCAGGTGCGCCAGCTCATCGCCCGCTCCGAGGTCAACGCCAACCAGCAGCAGGTCGAGCGCGAACGGCTCGAGACGCTGCTGGCCTTCTGCGAAAGCCGCGCCTGCCGCCATCAGGAACTGCTGCGCTACTTCGGCGAGAGCCATCCCGGCGACTGCGGCCAGTGCGACAACTGTCAGTCACCGCCGGAAAGCTGGGACGCGACCGAGGCGGCGCGCAAGGCATTGTCCTGCGTCTACCGCAGCGGCCAGCGCTTCGGCGCTGCCCATACCAGCGATATATTGGTAGGCCACAAGAGCCCGCGCGTGGCCCAGCTCGGCCACGACAAGCTGAGCACGTTCGGCATCGGCAGCGAACACCCGCGCGCGACGTGGCTCTCGGTCATCCGGCAGCTGCTCGCGCGCGGTCACCTGCAGACCGACGCCGACGGCCACGGCGGCCTGCAACTGTCTGATAGCTGCAGACCACTCCTGCGCGGCGAGGAAAGCCTGCTGCTGCGCCGCGACCAGCTGCCGCGGAAGAAACACAGCCGCAGCGATCAAGCCGACGACGACCGACCCGCGAACGACCCGGCCTGGGAAGCTCTGCGCCAGTGCCGGCGCGACCTGGCACAGAAAGAAGGCGTGCCGCCCTACGTCATATTCCACGACGCGACGTTAGCGGCGATGCTGCGCCACGCCCCCACCACACTGGATGAACTGGCGCAGGTGCCGGGCATCGGCCAGCACAAGCTGAAGCAATACGGCCGCATCTTCCTGCGCGTGTTAACGACACTCGACGAGGATGATGCTTTGCCGGTTGCTGAGTGACACCGCTACCAGTATGTCACCGCACTGCATGGCCATCACCGGCACCCACAGGAAAAAGCAGAACCTGGAAACAATAGGATTTTGCGTGGTTTCAGCCTGGTAGCGCCAAGCAGAAAGCTATAAGCAGGAATGTCGCGCTGCATCATCCGAGCATCACATTGACGCTATGGTCCCTATGAGCAACCATTAATTACTAAGGTCATGACACCAGAATCAGGGGGATGGGAAATCATCAACGTGGTGACGCGCGAGAAAACGCGTTATACGTGTCTGGTTTTCTCTTCTGTTATTTGTCCGATTTTGCTCTAAGACACTCATTAAAGGCACGTATAAACAACAACATGGAGCATTAACATTGATGTTAGATCCCAAAATTGGGGTGATTTATTACGCCATTTAGGGCATCGAATTTAAGTTATATGCCAAAGGAGGGTCTGTGGTTCAGCTAGCCGATATTGAAAGGATCGCTCCTGGTGTTGCGAACCTGTCGCCTGAAGAGCATGAAGCGCTGCAAAGGTTTACGCTGCTCTGGACGCTGTTCGAGGCTCAAATGTTGGGGAGCAATGCATCCGTCAGGAAGATTTCTGAGAAAGTCGAAAATGCTGAGCCGGAGATCATTCGCGGCGGTTGGTTCGCTGAACATTTAGACTACTTCTCCAACCGATATGTTGATGGCGGTAATACGAACCAACGCTTTGAGAATCTCCATCTACGTAACAATGACAACCCCGATTTGGTGCGTATGGTGCTAACCGGTGAGAATGTAGATTCAGCTTCTCAGCTGATCGGTTGCCTGATCATAGTTTATCGTTTCAGAAATAATTTCTTTCATGGCGTCAAGTGGGCATACGATCTGCACGACCAGTTTGAAAATTTTACGCATTCAGCATGCCTGCTAAGAAAGTTCTTGGAGAGGGTGCCGAATGGCATATAACAATCACATTAAATTCGCTCCCTACGGTCGCCGGACGCTCGTTCCTCGCGCCGTTTATGTGAAGCGTTATGCATAAGGAGGTAATGCCATGCGCAGGATGAATCCGCTAGTTTTGGTGGCCTTGTTAGCTCTGTTCGGTTGCGGGCAAGCCGCAGAGAATTTGTCAATCGATGGCGCGGAGGTAGCAGGATTTGAGAAGGACGAGCAGCAGATTTTTCAGATGGTTGGCGCTAATGATGGATGGAGCGGCGAGTGGGCTGGAGACAGGGTTGAGTTATATGAGTTCAGTGATCATGGCTCCGTTAATCATGAGGCGTTTGAGGCTTCAGTGCAGCCAAACAACATTTCCGGCTGGGTTGAAATGTGTGTGGTTCGAAATCTGTTGATGCTAAGCAAAGGCGATAATGCGTGCCGAGAATTGGAGAGGCTGGCTGAATGAAACGTGATATCGAGCTCGCTCGGGATATTCTGGTTGCGCTAGAAGAGCTGGAAAGCTTTGATGAGCCTGTCATTCCAGATATACCGGATCGATCGAAGCACGAGGTTGTCTACCACATTAAGCTTTTGTTCGAGGCCGGTCTTATCGATGCGCAGAACTGGTCGACAGATGATGGTCCTGAGTGGGTGGCGACCTCTTTGACATCCGCGGGGCATGACTTCCTTGATGCGGCCAGGAACAATACTATTTGGGAAAAGGCCAAGAGTATTGTTGTAGAGCGCGGGTCTGCGCTCACGATTGAGACGCTAAAGATCGCTCTCTCGCAGGTGGTCCGGGGTGCGTTGTCGTGATTTTATGCATAACAATGCCTTGCAGCCGACAGCGGCTTCGCTACGCTATGCCGCTGCTGGCTGAAGACAGGCGTTATGCCGCTTAAGATGGCACTGTCGCCAACCGATTTCATTGCCTTGGCCGCCTTACTTGTCGCGGTGCTTTCCACAATCTACTCTCGTGGCGCACGGAACGCGGCTAAGCGAGCTAACGAGATTTCCACGCGAGAAAGCCGGCGGCCTCTTCGACTGCAGGTGTTTCAGGCGATGCACCACTTTTCGCACTACTGCTCCACGTACTGGACGTTGTATCACATGGGAGAGGTTAGACGCAGCCGGAAACTGGCGGCTCGGATCGACACGTTCAAGTGGGAGATCGAACAGCACGGACATCTCGAGATGCCTGACGTAGAAGACAAAGCAAAGCAGTTCGTTCAGAACGCCTGGAAGATGCAGAGGCTCGTTGATCGAATTGACGGAGAGAAGAATAATTCGCACGATCGCCAGTACTCCACGGCGGAAGAAAACATCGAGGCACTTGTAGACTGGTTTGCAGAGGAAAACCGTGAACTCAAATCACTGTTCCAGCCTTACCTGTCCGCGGCATAGAAGGAAAGGGGAAAAAGGGGTCGGAGTGATTTAATCTTCGCCAGTTGATGGACTGCTCGGTCTGCCTCGCTGACGCTTGCCGATGGGTCGTCCTTGCATGGCCTCAATCTCATCCCTAAACCGGCTATTGCCGAGGGGATAATTATACGTCAGACACGCCTGCAACTCGTGTATGTCGGTGTCTGGAAGTTGATTGCGGAATAACGCTCGGTAAGCGAGCTGGCGCTCGGTGGATGATGCGCCCAGTGCCTGATATACCAATTGTTGACTGATGAGATTATCCGTTTTGCCCCAGGCATTGTGGTGATAAGAAGTCCATGGATACTGCTCCGGTCTTTCCACCATGCCCGCTGTGACCGGGTTCAATTCTATATAGCGCATGCAGGTGAGCAGATAATTGTCCGCCTGCACCAGACTGGCCTTGTGGCGACCCTCCCAGAGGGTGACGCTACGTCGGTAGGTCTTGTTAATATAGCCAACATACTGACGACCGAGGTATTGCATTAGACGCGAAATCCCTGTTTCATCCTGGGGTGTGAGCAGGAGATGAACATGGTTGGTCATCAGCACATAGGCATGCAGTTGGACGCCATAGCGGCGCAGGCCCCGGCCGAGGCAGTCGAGATAGAAGTGATAATCGTCCTCGGCGAAGAAGCAGGCGTTCCGATTGTTCCCACGCTGGACCAGATGGACCGGAATATGGGGTAGATACATCCGTGGCTTACGGGGCATGGCAGTTCCTTTGCCGTGTATGGAGCCAAGTGTCAGAGTAACGAATAACTGATGAAAATTAAATCACTCCGACCCCTTAATTCCTGGAACCGAATGGTTACCGGCCACCGGTCGAACTGGAACAGCAGTACCATGAAACCCTGAACCGTCAGGCCATTTCCGCCTGACTCACACAAATCAGTCTCCGGGACAACCGGGGCGGTTCACTTCTTGCAATTATTTCGCCTGTTGCAAATTGTTTTATTAACATAGACTCTGTACCCATTCGTGGATTCCCTAACATCTCAAATCTGCGTAAAAGGATGAGCTAAATGACGGCTAACTATGCATGCAATTCGGACGCCGGCAAAGTCGGCGCCGGTTAATGAAAACGCTAGTTGTACAAAAGGAGAAAATGTGAAGAAATTATTTTTGTTGCCAATTGCTGGCTTAGTTGTGTCTTGCACCATGACTGGCGACATTGTCCCTACCGGGCCAGATTCATACATGATTAGCACGGTAGCCTGTCCAGCTTGTGGCGGAACCACAAAATCAACAACTATGGCTTATAAAGAGGCTGGAGAGTTCTGCATGTCTCAAGGTAAGCGTTTATTGAAATCCAGCATGACAAATGACCGGTGGTTCAATGAAGCAGGTGAAACGGTTCTTGAGTTTCGCTGTCTTGATGAAGATCATCCTGCTTTCATCCGTGCTGATGAACGGAGAGATAGCGATATTATTATCGAGCATCGTTAAAGGTAGCTTTCCGTAGCAGAAATAAAAGAGATTACGTGTTCATGCGGTTATATCGCATCCGCTTATTACCGAGAAGAAGACAACCCTTATTCCTCCTATGGGATTTGGACCTTCAACAACCTTGATTGCATTTCAAAACAAGTAGAGAAACCAGTTCAAATGAGCTACTCGGAGGCAGTGCGTGCAACAAAACCTAAGTGTCCGGCGTGTAGCGCGGAAGTCAGCTAACAAAGCCATCAAATTCGCTCTCTGCCGCCGGGCGCTCGTTCCTCGCGCCGTTTATGGCGGGCGTTAGATTTCCCGATGCCTCCCCGCAGACGTCAATCCGATGAGTATTCGCAAGACGACTGGGATGGAAGCGATTGGTCCGAAGAGTTCCACGATCCCGAACTCACCGATCCATATCGTCTGGGCCAAGGTTCGCGGCCCGATCCAGAACACGCAGCGTTCGTACAAGGTACGGAAACTGACGAAGGGCCCTATACACTTGAATGGTCATTTTCGATATCATCGAATTTCCGGGAGAAGAATGGATACCGATGCCAGAGGTGTAAGGCAGACTTGAAAGACTGCCGAGAACTTCTGCATGTGCATCACCACGATAGAAATCCCAAGAACAACTATGAATCGAATTTGAGTGCACTATGCGCTCTATGCCACAGTTCGTTGGATGGCCATAAATTTATGTTCAACAAGATCACGGCAGGTGACATAGATAAAATCGTTGCGCGGAGGCCGAAATAGTGAAATCTAACCATCGGTTCGAGGCGGACGCATTACAGCGGGCCTTCCTCTAGCGGCTTCGCATTTTCACTTCCGACAAGCCCGCTGTAACGCGCCGCTCAACTGAACGTTGAGCGTCATCGGAAACAGGGAAGGTGGAGTTATGGCAATACCAAAAGAATAAAAGGGGTCGGAGTAATTTAATTCGTGCATAACAAAATGCTGCTAGAGACAAACCTGCGCTGCGCCTCGGTTTTTCCAGAGCAAAGCGTTAGCCACATCCCCCCATAGCACCACAGGCGGTGCAGAAGTCACAGCCGTCCTTTTTGATGACGGCGTAGTTGCCGCATTCGGTGCAGCCGCGGCCGGGCATGACTTCCTGGGCGCCGGCGTTGCGTAGCGGCACGACGTTGTCATGGTCCTGGCTGTAGGCGAGCACGCCCATGGCGTCCATCGGATAGCCTTCCTCGTCGAGGATGCCGAGCATGGCGTAGCGGTGGATCACCAGTCGGGCGATATAGGCCACCGTCGACGGGTAGCTGGCCTGGCGATCGGCACCGGGCACCCAGGCGAGGAAATCGCCCTGCGGTTCGGCGTAGCTGAGCAGCTGGCGCAGCTTGGCGCCGGAGTGACTAAATTGGCAGGGTATCCCGGCTTTTCAAAGAAACCCGCCATGCCAGGCTTTGTGGCACGGCGGGTCGCGGTCCTGTTTACTGGCGCTGGGATTCTTCCAGATAACGGAAAAAGTCCGAGTCCGAGCGCAGCATAAGGGTGCTGTTCTCGCCCAGGGCGCGGTAGCTTTCCAGGGTGCGGAAGAAGGCGTAGAACTCCGGATCGGCACCGAAGGCCTGACCGTAGATCCGCGTGGCTTCGGCGTCGGCCTCACCACGGATTTCTTCGGCCGTTTTGGCCGCTTCGGACTGGATGCGGCGGAGATCGCGTTCCATGTTGCCGAGGATTTCCTGGCTGCGACCACGGCCTTCAGAGCGGAAGCGCTCGGCGATGGACTGGCGCTCGGCAATCATGCGGCTTTCCACCTGTTTTCTGACAGACTGGATATAGTTCACGCGCTTGATCCGCACGTCGTCGAGCTTGATGCCGAGGTCGGGCATGGACTGTCGTGCCCGCTCCAGGATTTCGCGCTCCAGCAGTTCACGACCCAGCTTCGGCTGTTCTTCCAGGTTGACGTCGCTGCGCTCGGCCAGTGCCGGATCATCCAGGTTATCCATGTCGACTTCCCAGTCCTGTGAACGGACGATTTCCTCGAGTTCGGTGGAGGAAACCATGTCGCGGACGACCGAGTCGATGATGTCATCCAGGCGCGTACGCGCACCGGCTTCGTCACGCACGCTGGTGAGAAACAGCAGCGGGTCGGTGATCTGCCAGCGCGCGGTGGTGTCGACGAGTATGAACTCACGCCCCAGGGTAGGAATCTGCGTGACGTCGCCATCCCAGACCAGCAGGCGCTTGTCGAAATAGCGCACGTCCTGCCAGGGCAACTTGACCTTGAGGCCCGGTTCATTGATGACATCGCCGATGGGTTCGCCGAATTGAACGACGATGGCCTGTTTGGCTTCATCCACGGTATAGAGCATGGTAGAGCCGAGAATGGCGGCAATGGCCACTATGATGGCAAGCAATGTCGTTTTCATTGGTCACCTCCAATGGCCTGGCGACCTTGACGGTTCACATCCAGCAAAGGCAATGGCCCGACCTGTCCGTCTTGAACAACCAGGACCTGGCCTATGTTGGGCAGGATATCGTTAAGCGTTTCCAGGTAGAGCCGCGTACGCGTCACTTCCGGTACCTGGCGATACTCGCGTAATACGGCGGAAAAGCGCGTGCTCTCACCCTCGGCCCGATTGACACGCTCCGTCGCATAGCCTTCGGCTTCGGCAACGGTTCGCAGAGCGGTACCCTCAGCGTTGGGGATTCTCTGGTTTACCTGTTTCTGGGCCTCATTAATCATACGCTCGCGTTCCTGGCGGGCTTCGTTGACTTCGTTGAAGGCGGGCTGTACGGCCGGCGGCGGGACCACATCCTGCATCTCCACCGTATTGATGTGGATGCCAGTGTCGTAGCCGCTGAGGATTTCCTGGATTTCGGTGGTCGCCTGCTTCTGGATTTCCACCCGACCGATGGTCAGCACCTCGGAGCCGAGCATGTTGCCGACGATGCGGCGCATGACGGATTCCGCGATGTCGCGCAGAGTTCGGGTCGGTTCGCGCGTTTCATAGAGGAACTTGATCGGATCGGCGATGCGGTACTGCACGACCCATTCCACGTCGATCATGTTGAGATCGCCTGTCAGCATGAGCGACTCGTCCTCGAAGGCCTGCTCGCTGTAGTTCGTACGACCACTGCTGTGCGTGCCCTGGGTACGGAAACCGAATTCCTGCTTCAATACGCGTTCAGTGGCGACCAGTTGCACCTGATCCACGCCGAACGGGATCTTGAAGTGCAGGCCAGGATCGGTAATACCGATCACGGCACCGAAGCGCTTGACCACCGCCCGCTCTTCGGGCTGAACCGTGTAAAAGCAGGTCAGGCCAGCCCAGACCAGCAGGATGAGAATGACAACACCGATGCCGCTACTGAGGCCCTTGCCGGACGGCAGTCGGCGCGTGAATTTTTTCATCAACTCGAACAGATCGGGTGGTCCGGGTTGCCCGCGACCATTGCCTTTTACCGATTGAATCATGCCTGCCCCCTCTTGAATCGAACGGCCAGTCTACGCGTCCAGAACGCTCCGGAACAGCGCCTATCGTTTACAACGAATGCCAAGGGAACTGGGGAGGAAACTGGGGGCAGAGTCAGGTTCAGATCTCAGCCGTCCTTCTTGATGACGGCGTAATTGCTACACTCCGAACAGCCGCGGCCGGCATGCCTTCCCTGGCGCCGGCGTTACGCTGCTGCACCACGTTGTCGTGGAATGTTAGAACCGGCCTCCTTCCTGCGAGGCCGATTCTTTCCTGGTTTGGATAGCCGTAATGACTATTCCTTGCGCAGTTTACTCAGCCAGTATTCCATCTGTTTACCGGCCGCCTCGCGGCCGCCCAGACCGAAAGACAGGGCCACGGCGATGGCAACGGCGCCGAGTGTCAGGCCGAAGGCCAGGTTGACGATGTCATTGGCAATACCCATCGAGCGCAGGCCCATGGCAATCACGAGCGTCAGAATAGCCACCCGGGCCAGACCGGCCAGTGCCCTGGAATCCTCACCACTGACACGCATAATGCCCTGGTGAATGAGATTGGCCAGCCAGAAGCCGACAACCAGGATGATGGCACCAATCACGATCTGACCGCCGAACTCGATGAACATCGAGACAATCTCGCTAACCTGATCGAAACCGAGACTGTTGGCGGCTTCGACCGTTGCGAACAACATGGCGAAGAACACGATGATACGACCGACCAGGGTCGCCGGTGTCAGGCTGCTGTCGAAGACACCCGCCAAGCCGATTTTTTCCGGCAGGGTGTTGAACTGCATGCTGTCCAGCAGATTAACGACCAGCCCTGCAACCAGCCTGGCGACATAGTAGGTCACGAAGATGATAATGACCGCTGCGAACAGGTTCGGGATGGTATTAAGGATGACACCCAGCATTTCTGTTGCCGGTTCGGAGATTGCGCGTATCTCCAGCGCATTCAGCGCCGCAATGAGCGCCGGAATGAAGATGAAGATGAACACCAGGATGCCGGCCAGCCGCGAGACACTGAAATCCTCATTCAGCCCGGCCTTTTGACCCAGTCTGTCGGCGCCGGTTGCCATAAGCAGGTTGGTGACCAGATCACGCAATACCTTGGCGACATACCAGCCGACCACACCCAGCACCGCGCCGGCAAAGATATTCGGAATAAACGCCAGTACCTTGTCCAGCATGCGCTCTACCGGGGCCAGCAATCCCTGCAGTTCGAAGGCGCTCAGTATCGCGGGTAAAAACAGCAGGATGACAAACCAGTAGAGTGCATTTGAAAGATTGTCACTGACTGAGCTGATCCCGGCCTCACTGGATAGCTTCTCATCGAGACTGGTCGAGGTAAGTGTCTTATTGATGAGAAAACGGATAGCCGATGCCACCAGCCAGGCAACAAGAATCAACAACGTGCCGCCGATGAGATTCGGCATGTAATCGAATATCTGGGTCGCCAGCGCATTCAGTGGCGTCGAAACCACTTGCATGCTGAGCACGTCCAGAATCGCAATCGCCGTCACCAGAATGACCAGCCAGAACAGACCGGCTGATATGCCCGACTCCAGATCAACGTCAGGCTTGGTGTGGGCCTCCTTGGTGATGCGCTGGTTCAGCTTGAGGGCGGCGAGTGCTTTTTGACTGCCGGCGCGAATGATAATGGCCAGTATCCAGCCGACCGCCAGTACGATAACAGCACCCAGAATGCGGGGCAGTTGCATGCCCATGACTTCCTGAAATGATGAAAAAGTTGAGCCTGCGTCCACGGCAATTCCCCTTATTCTTTGTATTGATTTGATTGAATACAAGTCAACCACAGGCCTGAACCAGTGGCTGAATGTTCATCAATCCTGTGCCCAACCATACAGAGATATCCCCCCCAGGGGCAAACCGGGGTGTGGTATTAGCGCGACAAATTGGCTTTATTTTTTCAATTAAATCAGAAAGTTAAAAAGTCTTAATGGTTATGAATAGATGAAGTGGATCCATTCTTTTGGACAGCTTGAGGGCCTTGCCAAGCTGTAACCCTCGGTTTTAATGACTCAAGCTGCCATCGCCAGGAGTATGGCCGAGCGCAGTGCTAACGTTAGCCACACCCACCCATAGCACCGCAGGCGGTGCAGAAGTCACAGCCGTCCTTTTTGATGACGGCGTAGTTGCCGCATTCGGTGCAGCCGCGGCCGGGCATGACTTCCTGGGCGCCGGCGTTGCGTAGCGGCACGACGTTGTCATGGTCCTGGCTGTAGGCGAGCACGCCCATGGCGTCCATCGGATAGCCTTCCTCGTCGAGGATGCCGAGCATGGCGTAGCGGTGGATCACCAGTCGGGCGATATAGGCCACCGTCGACGGGTAGCTGGCCTGGCGATCGGCACCGGGCACCCAGGCGAGGAAATCGCCCTGCGGTTCGGCGTAGCTGAGCAGCTGGCGCAGCTTGGCGCCGGCCCAGGCCGGGTCGATGATGCGCATGTCGAATGACAGGCTCTTCGCCAGGCCGTCCAGCGAGCGCGGGTAGACCCCGGAGAGCCACAGCGAGTACGGCCGCCGCTGGCCGTCCGGCAGCACCAGTTCCTTGACGCCCAGCATGAAGTCGTCGCCGGTCGCCGGGTTGTTGATGTCGACAGTCCAAGACAGCGTGCCGTCGGTGCCGGTTTTCGGTTCCTTGGCGCTCATCAGCGCGTTCAGCACCGGCGTGTCGCCGTCGTCGTTCAGTGCGCCCAGCGCCTCGCAGCGGTACTGCACCAGACGCGCGAACGCGGCCACCAGTGACGGCAGGCGCATGACCTCGCCGTCCGGCGGCATGGGCATGTCGAAGGCGTCGTCGGCAGACAGCTTGCCCAGCGACTCGAGCTTGGCCTTCAGCCAGGCGCGGTCAGCGGAGCGCATGTCCATCGACAGTGACTTGGCCAGCGCGCCGAGGCCGCGCGGCTGTTCGGCGCCGTTGACCCAAACCTCGAACGGCTGTTCGCGGCCGTCGCCGCCCGACAGCTGACCGATGAACACGGCGAACGAGCTGTTCGGGTGATCGATGAGATACGTCCACGCCATGTTGCCGGCGGCCGGCCGCGGCCGCTTGTGCCAGCGCAGGCTGGCGAGCGGCGGTTCCGGCACTTCGTCGAGCCGCAGGCGGCGGTCCGGGTCCGACTCGTCCATGTCGCTGACCTGTTCGGTCTTACTGTCGTGGGTTGACAGCACGGCGCCGCGCACGTCGCTGGGCCGGTAGGTCGCCAGGCCCTTGGCGTTGTGTTTCCAGGACTCCGTGTACAGCTGCTTGAAGTCCTCGTACGGATAGTCGCCCGGCACGTTCACGGTCTTCGAGATCGCCGAGTCGACGTACGGTGCGATCACCGACACCATTTTCTGGTGGTCGGCCGCCGACATCTCCAGCGCGGTGACCCACTCGGGACCGAGCTGCGGCTTGAGCGCCATGAGCCAGTCGCCGATGGCCTCGCCCGGGCGCGGATCGGCAATGCCCTTGACGTGACGGAACACGCGCAGGGCGTGATCCTCGACCAGGTAGTCGCGGTGTGTGTCGTCGTGCTGGCGCACGCGGCGGTTGTAGGCCAGCGCGAACGGCGGCTCGATACCGTTCGAGGCGTTGTCCGCCAGCGCCAGACTGATGGTGCCGGTCGGCGCGATGGACAGCAGGTGACTGTTGCGGATGCCGTGTTCGGCAATGGCCTTACGCAGATCCTCGGGCAGACGTTGGGTGAAGGCCGAGGCCAGGTACTTGTCCGCGTCGAACAGCGGGAAGGCGCCCTTCTCGCGCGCCAGCTCCACCGACGCCCAATAGGCGGCGTCACGCTCGGCGGCAATAATCTGCTCGGCCTTGTCGCGCGCGGCCTGGGTGTTGTACGGCAGGCCCAGCATGATGAGCGCGTCGCCGAGGCCGAGGAAGCCGAGACCGATGCGGCGCTTGTTCATCGCCTCCTCGCGCTGCGACTCGAGCGGCCAGTAGGTCGCATCGAGGACGTTGTCGAGCATGCGCGTGGCCGTCGCCACCACTTCGCTGAACGCATCGAAGTCGAAGCGCGCCTCCGGCGTGAAGGGATCGCGCACGAACCGCGTCAAGTCGGGGCTGCCGAGATCGCAGCAGCCGTACGGCGGCAGCATCTGCTCGCCGCAGTTGTGCACGTACAGGCCGTTGGCGTCGAAGGCATGCACGTTCGGCACCTGGACGTCGTAGACGGTCTCGGTGCCGTCGGCCTCGAGGCTGTCGACGGTGGCGTACCAGCGCGGCCGGTTGATGTTGCGGCGGTAGCTGCCCAGCGCGCGGCGCAGACGCTCGGCGCGGGCGGTATCGTTGAAGCCGATGCGCTCGGCGAATCGCGGCAGGTGGCCGCCGCTGATGACCAGATCGTGCTGCGCACGGCAGTCGTATTCGGCCTGGCCGCCCTTGCCGTCCGGTAGCTGGGCGCGGCGGGCCGGCCGGCGCTCGCGGTAAATGGTACTGCCGATGCCGAGCCGGCCGAGCATGCGCTGCACGGCTTCCAGCGTCGCCAGGTCCGACTGCGCGAGACGCACGCTCACGCCCTTGACCTGCGTGCCCTGAACGCTGCCGTCGCTGTCGAACAGGCCGCGCAGAAAGCCGGTATAGAAATCGCTGGAGACGCGTTCGATCGCCGGCGTCACGGCCTTGCGGCCGGGCGCCATGCCGAAGCGGCCGGCGAGATCGCGCAATGAGGTGGAGTTCAAACGGAATTCGTTGCGACCCTCGATCGCGTGCCAGCCGCCGAAGTCGGAGCGATGCGGCAGGCTGCGCGCGGCCGTCTCGGCGGCGCGCATGACGGCATTGCCGGGCAGCGTGCCGTCGGCGGCGGGTGCGACCGCTTCGTCCCAGACCGACAGGGTCGCGGTCTGCGCCTTGAGCGTGCCATCACCCAGCAGCAGGCCGAGCAGGTAACCCTCGTCGGCGTTCGACTCGCCGGCCCAGGCGATGTCGGCGCCGTGGTCGTGCAATATCACCCGGTCACCGGCCTGCAGATCGCCGGCCGCTACCCATTCGCTGCGCGGCAGCGCGTTGCGGGCGGCCGGCTCGACCCGGCGCAGCACGGGATGATCGGCGGTCAGGCGCAGGCTCTGGCCCTCGCGCGTCATCAGCCGCAGCACCGGCTTGTCGCCGGTGACGAAGAAGCCAGCATCGGTGGAGCGCTGGCGCCGGCCGTTGACCAGCAGGTCGACCGGGCGGCCGATCAGCTCGTGCACCTGGCGCGGGCCTTCCGCCGTGTGCACCCAGGTGTCGCCGGTGACGCAGGGATTCACCGCCTCGATGGTTTCGGCGTACCAGAGGTTGTTATCGGCGTTGACGCGATCGAGGAAGATGACGCCCGGCTCGGCAAAGTCGTAGGTCTGCTCCATGATCGTGTCCCACAGATCGCGGGCGCGGATCGTGCGGTAGACCCAGCGGCCGTCGTCGAGCTGATAGGCGCCCTCGGCCTTGAGTTCGTCGCTGGGCTCGGCCTTGTGCAGCAGCGGCCAGTCGCGATCCTGTTCGACCGCTTCCATGAACGGGTCGCTGACACCCACCGAGATGTTGAACTGGGTCAGTTCGCCCTGCTGGCTCTTGGCGACGACGAACTGCTCGATGTCGGGATGATCGCAGCGCAGGATGCCCATCTGCGCGCCGCGCCGGGCGCCGGCCGACTCGACCGTCTTGCACATGCTGTCGAACATGCGCATGTAGGAGATCGGCCCCGAGGCGGTCGAGCGGGTCTTGCGCACGATGCCGTTGCGCGGCCGGATGCGCGAGAAGTCGTAGCCGACGCCGCCGCCGCGGCGCATGGTCTCGGCGGCCTCGGCCAGCGCGTCGGTGATGCCGGGATAGCCATCGTCATCGATGCCGCGCATGCAGTCGCCGATCGGCTGAACGAAACAGTTGATGAGCGTGGTCTGCAGATCGGTGCCGGCCGCCGAAACGACGCGCCCGGCCGGCACGAAGCCCTGGTCGAGTGCGCGCTGGAATACCGGCTGCCACTTCGCCGGATCGGACTCGACCGCCGCCAGCGAGCGCGCGATGCGATCGTGAATCTGCGACAGATCGGTCTCGCCGTCCTTCATGTACTTGGTATTAAGAACGTCCTGCGAAACGCCCTGGAGTGGTAGATCCATGGTCCCGGTCTCCCCCTGTTGCTTTTACAGGTTATCGATCATGGCAAGGTGTCGAATTCATCGCCGATGGGCCGGCGGCCGGCGGCGCTTCGATTTGCATGAGCGCTTGGGCGAACCGCCGGCCTGCAGAAACAGGGGCGGTGCCGCGCGCCGGTCACGGCCGCATCGGATGATAAGGAAACTGTAACGTGTATGGCCGGCGTTGGCGAGTAAAAACTAAATGTGGGGGTTGCCAGGCAGGATCGCTCTATATCTTGCGACCGGTCTGCCCTGGTTGAAGCGCCGCCATGCGCCCGGCCTACGCCTGTTGGGGCATTGGCCGCCGCATCAGGTTCCGCAGAAGGTGCGCCGGACGCGCTCCTCGGGCGCCGGCGGCGCCATCCAGTCGCGGTCGGCCGGTGCCGGGTCCGCGAACGGCTTGGCCAGCAGCGCGTCGAGCCGGTGGAAGTCACTGAAGTCGCCGTGGGCGACGACCTTGTCGATGGCCTGCTCGATGCGGTGATTGCGCGGGATGATGGCCGGGTTGCTGGCGCGCATTAGCGCGGCCTGGCGGCCCGTGTCGGCCGAATCCTGCTGCAGCCGCTGGGCCCAGCGCGCTGCCCAGTCGTCCCACGCCTGTTCGTTGGTAAAATGCGCGCGCACATCGGCGCGCCCGGGATCCGCGACCGCGTCGGCGAGACCGCGGAACAGCACGGTAAAGTCGACCTGGCTGGTGGCCATGATGGCCAGCAGGTCGTCGATCAGGGCCTGATCGTTGGCGTGTTCGTCGACCAGGCCCAGCTTGGCGCGCATGCGTGTCAGCCAGGCGGTCTGGTGATGCGTCATGAATGCCTCGATGGCTTCCAGCGCCGACGTTTTCGCCTGTTCCTCGTCGTCGTCAATTAGCGGCAGCAGGCACTCGGCCAGCCGCGTGATGTTCCATTGCGCGATGGCGGGCTGCATCTTATAGGCGTAGCGGCCGCCGCGATCGATGGAGCTGAACACCGTCTCCGGGTGGTAATGATCCATGAAGGCGCAGGGGCCGTAGTCGAGCGTTTCGCCACAGATGCTCATGTTATCGGTGTTCATGACGCCGTGTATGAAGCCGATAGCCATCCAGTCGGCAATCAGTTCGGCCTGGCGCTGGCTGACCGCCTCGAGCAGCGCCCGGTAAGGATTGTCGGCGGCGGCAACGTCCGGGTAATGGCGTGCGATCACATGGTCGGCCAGCTGGCGGACACTGTCGGTATCGCCGCGCGCGGCAAAAAACTGGAACGTGCCGACGCGGACATGACTGGCGGCGACCCGCGTCAGCACCGCGCCCGGCAATGGTTCTTCGCGCATGACCGGCTCGCCGGTGGTCACCAGCGCCAGCGCGCGCGTGGTCGGTACGCCGAGCGCGTGCATCGCCTCGCTCAGCAGGTACTCGCGGATCGCCGGACCGGCCGGCGCACGGCCGTCGCCGCCACGGGAGAACGGCGTGCGGCCGGCACCCTTGAGCTGAATATCATGGCGTTCGCCCGCGTCATTGACGACCTCGCCGAGCAGAATCGCACGGCCGTCGCCGAGCTGCGGCACGAAGTTGCCGAACTGATGGCCGGCGTAAGCCGTGGCCAGCGGTGCGGCATCTGCGGGCAGGCAGTTGCCGGCAAACAGCTCGGCCAGGACCGCTTCGTCAGCGTCGCCCAGTTCCAGGCCGATGCCCTCGGCCAACGGCCGGTTGAGCTTCACCAGCGCCGGCTGCGCGACCGGCGTCGGTTCGCAGAGCCGGTAGAACGCCTCGGGCAACTGCGCGTAACTGTTCCGGAAAGCGAACATCGGTCTGGCTGACTGTAACGATGGTGGCACTGCTGACATATTATATAGGGACTCAAACGAAACGAATTGAACAGCACTATCGGACAGTCATTCAGACGCGTCAAACCGATAATCGTGCGCCCGGCAGGGAAATTAGTGTTGACCCGCTCGCCCTTCGGGCCGCCGCCGCTGCGCGGCGACGTTCAGCCGCACGTGGTGCGGCTGTCGAACCTATATTTTTTTGATGGTCGCAGGTTCGAATCCGGCAACCTGCCTCAAGGGAATCTTCAGGAAGCTGGAGTTAAATTGGATGAGCTTCCCGATACATAGGTGACAGCGTATTCCGGAGACATGGGTTACACAATAAAGGCATTTGAGGGAGACCTCCGATGCCCTGGAAAGAGTG